>CAVUUM010000005.1:0-105520 GCA_963744665.1 uncultured delta proteobacterium
TCTTTTTTCAAAACCGTTTTAAAGGATGCTACCGCCTCCGTGTACTTACCGGTTTGTAGAAAAAGCATGCCCTGTTTGTATTGAACCCGCTGATTGTCCGGATCGAGAGCCAGGGACTTTTCATACTGCACAAAAGCCTTGGCATAGTCTTTTTTGTTCTGGTAACGGTCTCCCAGGGCCTCGTGCTCTTCTGCGGTCATCTCCGGAAGCTTAACATTCAGGGCCGGATCTTCGGCACGTTCCTTTTGCTTCTGATCGTTCAGCTGTTTCATCCCGTCGAAGCTTGCTTTGTCTTGTTTAGCGTTGCCGATTGTGGCGCAGCCGGTAAACATGCCGCCAATCAACAGCGATAAAAGGACAGCGCAGGTCATTATAAAGATTGTATTATGTCGTGTTTTCATCGAAAGTATAGCTCCTTTTGGTTTATTGTTAATTCTTCATAAAACATCGATACACCTGAACAACAATCGGGCCGAGCACCGCGACAAAAAAGACCGGAAAGAGACAGAGCGCCAAAGGGAAAATCATTTTGGTGCCCAATGTGGCTGCCAACTCTTCGGCCTTTTGGAAACGTGCTGTTCTGAAACTGTCTGCATATACCTTCAGGGCTTTTGCCACACTGGTGCCGAACCGGTCTGTCTGGATAAGCACTGTCACTCAGGCTGCTTACATCATCGATATCCGTCCTTGCCGCCAGATTTTTCAGAGCGGTCTGCCGAGATTTTCCGGCCCTCAATTCTAAATTCAACCAATGTAGTTCATGGCTCAATTCCGGATAGCTCAGCTTGATTTCCTCTCCGACTCGTCTGAAGGCCGCATCCAGCCCCATGCCGGCCTCCACGCAGACAACCAGCAAATCAAGTGCGTCTGGAAAGGCGTGAACCAGCTTCTCTTTCCTTTTTCGGGTTTTTCTGCCAAGCCAGATATTTGGTGCCACTCAAGCCGGTCATGACCAGAAAGCCCATACCGATGAATATGTGACTAGTTTGCATGGATGTGAAAAATGTAACTACCATCAATAAAAAAGCCGCAGGCAGCGCGACGGCCAGAAACAGCTTTATTCCCAAGAATATAGTAGGCACATTTTTTCCTCGCAGGCCCGCCCGAAGGAACTTAAGCTTTATTTCCGTATCATCCCCAGACCGGCCGGTATTGATCTTCGAGCCGATAGTGTGGAGGAACCGAGTGAAGACATTGGCTGAATCACCCGTAAATTCTATGGAGGTCGATTCATCATCGGTCATGTTCCAATCATCTTCTTTAGAGCGGATTTTTATGAGCATTTCACGCTGATTTTGTCTCCGCCTGAAAAATATAGTGAAACCTAAAAAAAGCAGACAGATCACTATAAAAGCAGTGGAGGCAATTATAAAGGGGACATATTCATCTGCAATTAACATGCTCTTCTCCCATCGACCCTATACGTCCAATTTAAGAATCCGGTTGATCACCATGGCCCCGATGATCACCAATATAACCGATGTGCCGAGCATCGCCTGTCCAATGGGGTCATGGATGAAAGCACTAACATGCTTCGGCATTCAGCCAATACATAACCCAAAAAGACAACCACTGGAACGACCAGTAGGATTTTCCCTGTCAGCCGCCCCTCAGCGGTGAGAACCCTGACCTTGCCGCGAAATCGGAACCGTTCGCGGATAAGATGCGCCAGGTTGTCAATGATCTCGGCCAGGTTGCCGCCCGTTTCCCGTTGCAGGATCACAGCCACAACGAAGTAGCTCAAATCAGGACAATCTACACGTCGGGCAAGGTTTTTCAATGCCTCCGGAACACTTATCCCGAAGTTGATTTCATCGAGCGTTTCGTCAAGCTCGGGCCCCAGGGGATCTGGAAATTCTTCCGCAGTCAGTTTTAGGCCGTTCGAAAAGGCCTGGCCAGCCCTCAGCGCCCTGGCAATCAATTCCAGGCCTTCGGGCAGCTGTTTTTCAAATCGTGCGGCCCTTTTTTTCTTTTTGATTCGCAAGGTGATCAGCGGAATGCTCGCCGCAACAAAGGCAGGCAATAAAGCAAAGAGCGGGTTTTTGATCAGGATGAAAGAAATCAGGTATCCCGTAAAGCCGAGAGCTGCGCTTAAAAGAATGAAAAATCCCATCGTATACTTCACATTGGCCTGATGCATCAACCGATCCAGGCGGGATACCCATGGAACCGCCGAGAGGATTTTATCGAGCAGCGGGATGTCGCTGTATATTTTCTTCTTGATGATATCCTGGCTTTCGTCTTCTAAAGCCAGGGCCATGCTTTGCTTCATTCTTTTGCGAATCTCTGCACGGTCCGGGTATTTGATGAGGCGATAGGCGTAGGATGCCAATTCGTAGACAAGGAGAATTTGGATAAATATGACCGAACCCAGCAGTATAATAAACATCCCAAGCTCCTTTCAGGTTCATACCTCTAACGTCTGTGACGGATCAAACTGGTCCGGCGATAACCTGACACCCGCCGCTTTGAAACGTTCCATGAACTTCGGCCGAACACCCCCAAAAATAAAGCGTCCACGGACCTTGCCTTCCGTATCGATACCCTTTTGCTGGAAGGAAAAAATTTCCTGTGTGGTGATGGTGTTACCCTCCATGCCTGTGATCTCCTGAAGGCTCATCACTTTGCGCGAGCCGTCCGTCAGGCGGGCCAGGTGCAGGACCACGTCAATGGCCGAACTGATGTAGCGCCTTAAAAATTCACTGGGAATATCGAAGTTGGCCATGGCCACCATGGTCTCCAGTCGCATGAGGGCGTCCCGGGGAGAGTTGGCATGGATGGTGGTCAAGGAACCGTCGTGGCCGGTGTTCATGGCCTGAAGCATGTCAAAGGCCTCCTTGCCGCGCACCTCGCCCACGATGATCCGGTCGGGCCGCATTCTCAGGCTGTTGATCACCAGGTCCCGTTGGGTGACCTCCCCCTTGCCTTCGATGTTCGCGGGCCGGGTCTCGAGCCGGACCACGTGCCGCTGCTTGAGCTGCAGCTCCGCCGAGTCTTCGATGGTGACAACCCGCTCCCCGGCGGGAATAAATCGCGAAAGCACATTCAAGACAGTGGTTTTCCCGCTGCCCGTGCCGCCGGAGATCAGAACGTTGAGCCGTGATTTGACGATACCCTGCAGCAGTTCGCCGATCTGAGGAATCAGTGTTCTGAATTGAATCAAATCGTCCAGTTCCAGGGGGTCCACGGAAAAGCGCCGGATGGAGAGCGATGGGGCCGTCCAGGGCCAGTGGCGGGATGATGGCGTTGACCCGGGAACCATCCAGCAGCCTGGCATCCACCATGGGTGATGATTCGTCGATATGTCTTCCCACGGCGGTCACGATCTTGTCGATGATTCTTCTCAGGTGGTCGTCATCTTTGAAGCGCACATCGGTGGTTTCCAGCTTGCCGAAACGTTCGACATAGACCTGCTTGTACGTGTTGACCAGGATGTCCGAAACCGTGGGGTCCTGGAGCAGCGGTTCCAAAGGACCGAAACCCAGCACTTCATGGAGGATTTCGGCATAAAGTTTCTCGCGTTCAAAGGCATTGAGAGGCAGCGAGTGGGAATCCTCCTGAAGAATTTTGTCCACGACCTTGTGCATTTCGGGTTTCAGGAAAAGCGGATCCACGCGATCCATTTTGCTCAGATCCACCATATCGAGCAGGCGGTCGTGGATCCTGCTTTTTAGATCGAAATACTCATCAGACAGAAAGCCTGCATCTTCGTCCTGTGACAAAATTTCGTGTTGAATTTCTGGTTCCATGGTTGTTTCCTTTGCTTCCTATGCCATAATATAATTTAATATGCTTTCATGGTCGCTTTATCCGATCATTTCTTTCTGAAAAACCACCCTTTCTTTTCTACCTTTTTCTCTCCATAAAGGATGGTGTCCGCCAGCCCGTCGATCTTTTTGGTTATCTCGGACTTAGGCGAAATCTCATATAAGGGTTTGCCCCGATTGATGGCCGACATAGTGGTCTCGATAATCATTGGGGATGGTCCAGAAAATTTCGCTATTGATATTTTCCTCAGCCTCTTTGATGGTAATGTCGGATTTATTCAGATATCGATTGACCACCAGGTTCACCCGATCTTTCTGGGTTACGCCTGTACTGGACAGCGATTTGAGCAGGTTGTTGGTGTTGTGCAGGCAGGGCAGATTTAAAAGGGTCACCAAGAAAATTCTTTTCCGCCATTTGGATCGTCTTCAGTGTCGGGCTGTCCAGGGATTGGCCGGCGTCCACGATAATAAAATCAAAGGTTTTTTTCATGGTTGCAGAAGATACGGTCCAAAATTTGGGGCGTCAGCGGCGGATGGCCGTTCAGGTGGCTCGTTGACGGCAGGATGTGCACACCGGATTTGTGAGGGGTCATCACATTCAACAGAAAGGTATTGTCCAGGCGGTTTATATTTTCCACAAGCTGACCCCAGTGATACGCAGGGGTAAGAGACAAAAAAAGGGGAATCTCACCGAAAACCATATTCAGGTCCACGAGCGCAACAG
This sequence comes from uncultured delta proteobacterium, assembly GCA_963744665.1. Classification (GTDB taxonomy): domain Bacteria; phylum Desulfobacterota; class Desulfobacteria; order Desulfobacterales; family B30-G6; genus B30-G6. Next base: position 4,492 of record CAVUUM010000005.1, read on the forward strand.
AACCGGCCTCCTTTTTTCCTGCCAGGGTCATGGCCAGGTTGACCGCCAGGGTGGTGGTCCCTACGCCGCCTTTGGCGCCCATCACATTGATGATCCGGCCCGTGCTGTTCCTGCTTTTGCTCTTTGACCGGGGGCTTCAGCTTCATCCGCTTTTTAAGCTGCCAGAAGGGCGTTTTTCAGCTCTGCTTCATCTATCGGCAGAGAGATGAATTCCTTGACCCCGGCGCGCATGGCCTTGAGAATCAGGTCCGATTCCTTGATCGCCGAAATGACGAATACTTCACGCACAGCATTGGTTTCGAGGAGGGATTGAATTTGGCCGAACTCTTTATCGATGTTCGCGCCCAATTCGTATATCAGCAGATCGGGGCGCTTGGCTCCCTTTAACTCTCCCAGGCGAAATCCACTCTCGGATAGAACCAGACGCTCCAATTCCTTTTCCAGTCTCCTGGCTGTTGGTTCGGATAATCACGGCAATGTTCTGATCTTTTGACAATGACTTTGTCTCCTGTCTCGATCCTTGGAATAAGGTAATCTATCTATAAAGTCTGAAACTCACTTAACGAGTACTGGTATCTTGGCCAGCACGCCGTAATTTTCGCCTCCTGTTGTACCTGCGGTTCATGTGGGTTCGCAGCTTGGCAGAAAGAAAATGGTCTTCTGGACATCGCTGGCACGTCAGGTCGCTCGCAGAGGTGCCAACTGCGTCTAACAAATTGAATTCGTCTAGGAAATCCTGCCAGCACGTTATGCCGCTGCGCCTCTGTCAGCGCATTAATATCATCGAGTTGTCACAGTCATTGGCACATTCCTCGCAAACCCAAGTTTCTCCCTCAACATTCATTTCTACCGGGATGTCGTTCCAATGGGGATCGGTGCCCGATTGTTTGATCCAGACGACATCCACAACCACGGCTCCGGTAACCGTCCGAGCAAGGCCCGGGATTGTTGGAAGGGCAGTCAATGACCGGCAGGGTCATGCTCCATGGTTGTATGGGATAGCTCGCGTGGATCATGCGCAGGGTCTGGGTTGTTCAACCAGCAATCTCTAAGGTCTCTATAAACATTGTCCTGCATGCCGCCCGTGGTGCCCATGCCCTCGCCCAAAGTCGAGTATGCCCGGGTTCCCACTGCCGCACACCAACGGTCTGACCGTTGGAACCGAAGCCGTTTCACAGGGTTGTGAGAAGTTGGTCCAGGCTCCGCTGTTGTGGGTGGTGCCGCTGCCACTGTTGATCATCCGGCCGGCAATGCAGGTGTACTCGTCGTTTTCATTGAGAAGGCTCTGACTGCAAATGGCAATGGGCTGATCCGCCTCGCCGGGGCCCAGGGAACCTGCAAAACCCAGATACGCCACGGCTTCCTTTGAAAGCTCAAAACTGTTAAATCCGAATATTCTGGCAAAAAAGGACGCTACCGGTGTTGCTTCTCTTCTAGCCGTCACCTTTACGGCGTTGATGAAATTGGGGTCTGCGTCAAGCTCTTCGGTGTCCTGTTCCATAAATCAGGCGGCGCCAGCGTATCGTTTGGCCGTGAAAGTTTTTGTCGCAAAAGACCAGTGGCCCCTTTGGACATCGACATTGGCCCCTGTGTTTTGACCCGATGACCAATTGACATCCACTGCAATGATCCCATTGACTGATTGGGCATTGTTTTCCGTGGCGGCATTATAGGCAATCTGGTTAGCACCGGGATTCACCTGCGTGCCATCCGAGTTGTACAGAAATCGAGCCCCAGCCAGAGCTCCGGCATCCGCCGCGTTGTGGAGTTCATTGTTCACACCGTATATATTGGCCAGATCCACGGCAAAGGCTGCAACACCCATTAAAACGAACAACATCAGGGCGACCCAGATTAGGGCCACTCCCCTCTGATTGTTCAGCTCAGGATCTTTGAATGACATCTTCACAATCCATCCTCCACTATTCCATGCGCATGACCGTTTCACCTGTCGAGGTTGATCAGGCCGTTGGAACCGCCACCTACTAGCGCCAGCAAATTTGAAAAAACAAGGAATCGATAGGTATAGTTAACCGTTACCGTTAGCGGATCACCGGACGCAGTACCGTGTCTGGGTCTACATCTATGGTAGGCGGTGTTGACCCCGATCCGAATGAAATAAGATATGTACCGCAGTAGTTAGTGACAACCTGTCTGATTTCGGCTTCGCTAACCGGGTTGGGATAGGAAAAGACAATACCGGCGCGGGCGCCTTCCCGGCTTGCATTAATGATAATCGCCCTGTCGTGTAAAAGAACTCCGAATTCGATGATCCCGAAGAGGAGCAGGAAAAGAAAAGGCGCTATGATAGCGAATTCGCTCAGGGTACCGCCGTTTTCATCTTTTGCAAACATGGTATAGCCTCCCTTTCCGGGTGTTGCTAAAATCAATATCCTCAATGTATTTATTCATTTATTGTTTGTATTGCCCTGCAATCGGTCATTCAAAATCTTTTCCACGATAGGGCCTTGTATGTCCTTCCACCGGTTCGAGATTGTAGGACCCATCCGGGTTCATGGTTTGGGTTGACCTTGGCCTCCTCATAAGATCTGCCCCAGTTTTCGTCCAATTCGGGGGTGCCGGCACACCCGGAAATCATGATTGCCAGCAGGGCGGCCCCTGCGATAACGGTTGTTTTAAATTCCATCTTTCTCCCCCTTGGAATGCATTTCGTATTAAAGCCCATGCCTTTGAAGCGCGTTGCACTGCGCTTGGCAGGCACGATTATTCCTGTGGAACGGCATGGCCGAATTCGCCATCCATTCTGCCCTGGATCCCCGCGTTCTTTTTGCTTCCCTCCATCCGTCCCAACAGATAAAAATCCATATCACTGGGCTCGATGTAAAAGTCAGTCGGCAGGCTCTGAACCACGGGGTCAAGGGGCTTGACCAACCGGGGGGTGGCGATGATGACGAGCTCGGTCTCGTTTTTTTGAAACTCCCTGCTGCGGAAAAGCACACCCAGAATGGGAAGGTCCCCCAGGAGCGGGTACTTCTGTAAGACGTCCCTGGATGTCTCCCGCATCAGGCCGGCAATGGCAAAACTCTGGCCGTCGTCCAGTTCCACCACCGTCTCCGCCCGTCTCGTGTTTAAGCCCGGAACGGTAAAACCACTGAACTGGACGGCCGAGGAGAAGTCAAGCTCGGAGACCGTCGGTGCCACCTTGATATGAATCTTGTCGCCTGCAAGCACGGTGGGTGTAAAATCCAGGCCCACGCCATATTCCTTGTATTCTATGGCCACCGTGCCCAGCCCCTGCGGCACCGGTATGGGATATTCCCCGCCCGCATTGAAAGACGCTTTCTCTCCGCTCAGGGAGATTAAGGTGGGCTCTGCCAGCACCTTTACCAGACCGTCGGACTTTAAGGCATCGATAAAACCCGTCCAGGTCGTGTTGCCGATGTCAAACCGGAACAGGGCATTGACGGCGGGAGATACAAATGTGCTGAAAGGGCCGGGGCCGCCGAGGTTGCCATCACCCGGGCTTACCAACTCCGTGAGGCCGCCCAGTTTACTGATGCCGAATTCACCGGACCCGTTAACGGCGTTGAAATTCACCCCCAGCCTTTTCATCAGGCTTTTCTGCATCTCCGCCACGCGCACTTCGAGCATGACCTGCTGGACGCCGCCCACTTCCACCAGGTTTTGCACCTTTCCCTCAGGTGCGTAGGCGCCAGCCAGTGCCAGGGCATGCGAAAGGCTGGTGGCGCTGGAAACACGCCCGGACAGGGTAAGGGTGCCCTGCATGGCCGTGACGCGGAGGTCTTTTTCATCGGGCAGGGCTTCCTGGAGCTGTTGTTTGAGCCGCAGGATGTCATACTGCACCTCCACGTCGTAAACGTCGTGGCCACCTTTGTCGTACCACAAAAGCATGTTTGTGACGCCCACGCCCCTGGCCGTGATATAAATCTCGGTGGGTGAGATAAGGATAAAATCAGCTATGGCCGGGTCCGAGATGGAAACACGTTTCACCTTTCGGTAGGTTGGAACAACGATGGATTTGCCCGATACGATATCGAGTTTTCCCATTTCCCGGGCCTGTGCAGGAGAGGGGATTGCCGCTCCGGTTACATACAGCACCAGAAGAATGGTGATAATAAACAGTGTCTTGATAAAATTTTTACTTCTTTTTTTTGAGACCATGGGGATCTTACCTCCAGCACGACTATTGTTTAAATCTTTCCTTTGACCGTTTGCCGCCCTTGATGGTTTCGACTGTAAAGCTCGTGCTTTTCGGTGCCCAGTTTTTTACTTTGGGCTTGTTTTTGCGTTTGGGGGGCGGTGGGACCGGATCGACACCTCGCAAGGATGAAAGGGTTTTCGAAATGGTGGCACCCCTGGTGAGCACGGTCTCCTGGTCCATGCTATTTCTCAGGGCGAATTGCAATTTCCCCTCGGCGGCCGCCAATCCCAGTCTTTCGGCCTGCTCGGGGTCCACCTCCAGGGTATAGACGTCCACCGGTCTGGGCTGGCCGTCTCTTTTTTCCTCGATTTCGGTTCCTGCGGCCAGCACGAGCACATTGCTCAGCACCATTTTGGTGATTTCTCTTTTTGAAACCGGGTGTTTTAACGTAACCAGAATGTCCACCCGGTTGCCGGGCTGGATAAAGCCTGAGATTCCTATGACTTTATCTCCCTTTACGGCAACGGCGCGCATACCCGGTTTGATCAGCGCTGAAACACCCCCCGCAGTTACATCCTTTGATGCGAGCCTGGATTCAAGCACGGGTTCTCGTTCTTTGAGGGCAGAAATGACCACTCTGCCGACCAGGGCATCAGGGTCGGAAGCATACCCCACCGGCAGGCTCTCCTTCATGAAGGGAACAGTTTTGATCATCTCCTTGGTCAGTTGCTGTCCCCAGGTTATATCCGTAATCGCCACCACTACCGGCACCGCTTCGGACTCGGCCTCCACTTTGACCACAGCTGCCGGCGCACTCTTGGCCTGTAGCCAATTGTAAAGAAACCCGCTGCCCCCTGCCGCGATGACCAGGGCTAAAATGATCGGAATAAATGCTTTCCAGCGTCCCATTATCCTGTCCCTCCTTTGAAAAGAGCGATAGTAAAAATCTTAAAATTATCTCCCAGCAGTGCCGGAAAAAGATCGTTTCCTGTTATATTCATGGCCACATAATCCGAAAGCACCTACTGCTATCGGGATTGCAAATTTCAATACAGGTAGTTTAACATCTTTCTTCCGGGAGTCGGATGAATTGAAATGTCGTCATAAAGATATGGATGGTCATCCACAACCTTTTCATAAAGAGAGCACATATTGGGATGAAAGGCGAAATGATCAAGCCGTAAAGACCGCCGGCCAAAAAGACCAGGATCGATGCAATGATAATGCCCTTGGGGCCGAAAACAGCGCCGCTGGCGCCCATGAGCTTGACATCCCCGGCGCCCATGCCGCCCATCATATAAGGGATCATGAACAATCCCATACCCAAAGCCAGACCGCCTGCGCTGAAAATAAAGCCATTCATCCCGCTTGAAATGGAATGAAAGACAAGCGCCAGGACCATGGTCGGGAAGGTCACGAGGTTAGGAATCTTCTGACGCCGCAAATCCTCCACCACCGAAACAGTGATGGCGCTTATCAACAAAATGAGAGGAATAAATCCATAATAATTAATCCATTTAGTGGCAGTAACAGCAGTTGCTAATTTGCCTCGAAGTGTACACGTTAAAAATATCGCTAATCTCGTACCGAGAAACCTAATGACTGCAACAAGCCCCAGGATAATGAAGACCACCCACGACTGCATACTCACTAAGCTCCAATCCATCTTCATCTTTGAAAAATTTTACGATTTTTTCCATTTTCTTTTTTTCCTCCTCTTAATTTTTTGTTTAGTACCACCAAAGAAATACGATTCGTTGTTATGCCAAAATATATTCCAGACCACCTCCTTTCCGCGTTGTCGTTTATTTTTGATCGGCAAGTTGTTGCCTCAACATGGCATAATGCAGAAGGTGTGCCAAACTAAAGGTGATTGACTATTTTTCCTCCTCTATGCCCATATATCCATCAGGTCAACCATCTCTGCTGAATTTCAATTGCAACAGGCAACTATAGGAAATATTACAAATAAAATTATATAGTTGTCCTCCCATGAGAATTTAATGGCTTACCATCAGGATACACATCCATGATAAAAAAATAATTCAAATAATAAACAGAGAGCGAAATTGGAGGTGGCTAAAAGATCTCAAGATAGAGAAAAAGAAAAATGGGTAAATAGGAATTTAAATTCTTACTTTTGTGGTAATTTTTTTCACAATAGCTGTCGAAGTGATCTGCTATCGGCCTCATAGCCACCTATTTAATAGTTTTAATACTATTATATAACCCTTTGTATACCCACATTAATTTGTTGCCGTATGACTTATCTTATATTCAAACAGCAAATCAAACATACGATACGTCAAACCAGTTAAACGTCAAAAAAACATAGAAGGTGCATCATGACAGAAAACAGAGTAGAAGATTACACAGATGCGAGTAACGAATGACACGTGGACGCCCGCGAGAAAAACTTCGAATGTGACAACAAAGACAAGAATCTGGGATGCGACAAGGGAATCGATGTCGCAGATTAGCTTGAGTTGAAAAGCACTGAGAAGATATGAAGGGCCGAAAGTGAGGCCCTGGTCCAAAACAGCCAAAAGTGACAAAAAACGGTAGAAAAGTGACAAAAACCGTCAGAAGGCCCATTTGAAGCTATGAAAAAAGTACAAGGAGAAACGTCATGATTGTAATAATGATTAATCGATAGAAGATCCGGAAAGCCTTAAACGACGACCGGTCCGGCGGGAAGAAGGTTTCACCGGCCGACTTGACTGTTCTGGCTGGGTGGGCCGGTGTCGGGCGGGCAGCCAAGAATGCCGGTCACAAAGTGGCTGTGCCTTTCACACCTATACGAGCGGATGCGTCACAGAAGCAGACCGACGCACCATCATTTGCCGCACTCGAACCGAAGTCAGATGGGTTCCGCAACTATCTCAAAGCCAAATATGCATTATCGGCAGAAGAACTGCTGGTTGATCGGGCACAACTGCTGACCCTGACCGCTCCTTAGATGACGGTTCTTGTTGGCGGCATGCGCGTCTTAAATGCCAACAACGGACAGTCCCAACACGGTGTCTTCAACCAGCGGCCGGAGACGCTCACAAATGACTTCTTCGTGAATCTACTCGACATGAGCACGACGTGGAAGGCGACCGCCAAAGACGAAGACGTGTTCGAGGGCCGGGATCGCGCAACGGACGAACTCAAGTGGACCGGCACCCGTGTCGACCTCATCTTCGGTTCGAACTCCCAGCTCCGGACACTGGCGGAAGTCTACGGAAGTGAGAACTTCCAGGAGAAGTTCGTGCATGACTTTGTAGCGGTGTGGAACAAGGTGATGAACCTTGACCGCTTCGACCTCGCCTGATCCTGGCATGAACGTTTTCGAGGGCTTTAGAAGTGGAATTCGAACTGCAACTCGGATAACCAGAAAGCCAAAAACCGCCAAGAATTGACGTATGTTTTAAACGCTCATGGAGGCTCTTCGCAACATATGAGGACGCTGGCTCAATACCATCTGAAACGCCGCCCTTTCTTTAGTCCCTTCCGGTGCACTGGTTGCGTAATCGGCGCCAAAAACTCATAATTAGTGTTTCAAAAGTAACCACTTCAACCGTTACTGAAGCATGTTCTGCACGAACTTCCAATAGAACATTAATTTTATTGGATGCTTTCCTGATTGTTCGCTCGACATTTAGAATGAGGCATTTTGATCATCTTGTTCATAATATTAAGTTAGAACATAGTGTTATTGTCGAATTTATTGACTGAAACATAGGTGTATAAATAATAAATTGTCTTTAAATTGTGACCTGTTCGGCATTACAGCTATTTTAGAACGAGTTTTTCTCAGCCAGACAAGGATGTTCCAACGGCCGCAATATTTCACTTTTTATTGTTTGTCGTTTCGTTATATTTTTTTATGAAAAAATTCTTAGCTCAATATTTCTGTTTGAATGTGATTAGGGTAGCGAAAAGGAAAAACAACACATCACCTATGACTGTCACCATTCTTGAAAGTATCACCGCCAGTAGTAACTCCGCTTCAGGAATAGATCCTTTCAGTAAAACCATTAGCACGACTTCACGCACACCCGCACCTGCTGGGGCGCCCGGTGTTGCTAAACCAGCGAGCCATGCTACTACAAAAGCTCCACATAATATGATTACTTGTGGCAGCTCAATCACTGTTTCTGAAACTAAGAAAGCAATTAATCCTGAAAATATCAAGCCTGAACCGCTCAAAAAAATTGCATATAATCCGACAGCTCGTGCAATAGCAAACCCCATATATCGATTTAATTCAATTGTCAGAATAATCAAAAAACCCGTAAAAGCTATTGTTATCATCGAAACGGATATTTCAGAAAAAAACCATGGTAATGCCAATAAAACGAAAAAGGTAGCCGTAACGGCCATAAGTCCAAGTTCCCAGATTGAAGACTTCGCCAAAAGCCACCCACCAACCCCATCAGCTATCCCCATCGCTTGCCTGCTGGCATAATGAAAAAGATTACCTGGAATGTATTTGGCTAAATTTGTTAATCCATAAGTTTTAACCGCCCATAAGCGATGAGTAGAGGCTCCAAAATGTATAAGAAGGTTCCACCAAGCTATTGCCAAACAGATATTAGCCATCCCATAGGTGAACGATAATCCTGTTATTAAAAGCCAAACCGATCCATCTAAATTGTGTAGGTTGAGTTGTGAGCTATGATCATGAATTTTAAAGATAGTGAAGACTATCCCTCCGAGTGATAGGAAGAGCCCAAAAAAATATAAAAACCGTTTCAAAATTGGCAGATTTTGGATTCTATAGTATTTTTGTTTTGGCAAAGAAGCATTGTCCATGGCAATGGTGATTTTACTTCAATGATATCGAAATAACGTGATACTGTCTTTATAAAACTATACCGAGACCAATGCTGAATGTGACCCGGTGTATTTCCAAATTCAGACGGATACTTTCCTCTCATAAAATTAAGTAGGCGCCAAATTGGTTCTCTTGGAACGCTTAAAATCAAGTTTTTTTTTACGATACGCTGAAGAGACTTAAATGCTTTATTGAGGATTTTGTAGGTGCTCTAATACTTCGCAACATACGATAAGCTCCGCGCTATCGTCTTTATAATTCAAATCGTAAATATTACGCATCCTAAAAATTTCTGGGGAAAGTCCATTTTTAACTGCATTTTGTCGAGCAATTTCAATGACTTTTCCTGAAAAGTCACTGCCTCTTGAAACATAAGATTCGCGATTCCACCGAATCACCCAATAGCCTTCACCGCATCCAATTTCGTGGATGGAATTTGGTGAAATTTTTATAACAAAATCGGTAAGTGAGTCATGAAAGCCTTTCATGATCCATTGAACAAACGGATTTTTTGAATCGTATTTATTGAATGTATTACCGACAACAACGCCGTTATCTTCTAAACCACCTGAAATTTTCACTGATAATACCAAAAAGTTAAAAATTTTCAAACGAATCTGACATAATTGAATGAGTATCTCTAAACGATTGAAGGCGATACCGAACGTCCTCAATCAATTTTCTGTTAGCTGCCAACAAATCTGCTAAAAATGCAACTAGAAAAGTTTGAAAGCCAATAACAAGAAAAACTCCAGATAAGATTACAGACTGAACATGACCGTCTCCTTCACCGATCAAATAGTAATAAACAAATCGCAAGCCCAAAAGAAAACCTAGGATAAATAGAATTGAGCCAATATAGGCAAAGAACCGAAATGGACGGTAAACAATAACTATTCGAATTATTGTGGAGATATTGCGTTTTATATAGAAAGGAATACTTTTGACCAATCGCGAGGGTCGCAAATCTTTGTTCACACGAATCGGTATCGAAATAATCGCCATATTTTTCTGGCCAGCTTGAATAATGGTTTCGAGCGTATAGGTATAGTCGTTAAAGACCATCAGTTTCTGTGCGGCTTTACGTGAAATGGCCCTGAACCCGCTTGGCGCATCAGCTACATTCGTATTGCTGGCAATCCGTACTACCCAGCTGCCAAGTTTTTGCAGCAACTTTTTTAAAGGTCTGAAGTGTTTGATTGTTTTAATTGGTCTTTCACCAACTACAATTTCTGCCTCGCCATTCAAAATCGGAGTCGTCAATGCTGGTATATCGTAAGCGCTGTACTGGTTATCTGCGTCGGTGTTGACTATCACATCTGCACCGTAGCGTAAACAAGCATCAAGTCCGCTCATAAAAGCCTGAGATAGGCCTTGATTATGTGGTTGACGAACAATATGATCAACTCCGTTTTTAATTGCTACATTTATCGTTGCGTCAATACTTCCATCGTCGATAATAAGCCATTCGACCTTTTCAAAGCCCTTCACTTCTCTTGGCAAGGCCGCTAAGGTTATTGCAAGTGTGTCGGCTTCATTATAGCATGGGATTTGGATAATTAGCTTCATATCAACTCCCTATTTTAATTATATTAAATTAATTAGTTGTATTCTACAAAAGACAGTTTCATGTTTAGTTTTGGCTGAAACAATATAAAGGCCATATTTTTTTCAAAGAACCACTTCAAATAATGAAAAGTTTTTAGACAACTCTGAAGGCAAGGATACAGTTCTTAACCAATCTGGTATTCTCTGAGTATACAATTGATCATAGAAATATGCCTCGCTATTTTCATTTTGGTAAAATTTATGTTCAGGAAAAGTCCGGCAGATTAATATCAAGTCAATATCTCTTTCTTTAACGATTTCAAAAGCCGAGTAAGAATCAGAAGCACTAAAAACTTGATATGTATCAATAAACCCTGTTTGAATTCGGTGGTTTGGTATCGAAAAAACGTTGTGCTTGGTTCTATATAGGATTTCGGGGCCAAAATCCGGATTTGCCAGTACGTTTTTGGGTTGGTTTCCCCACACATTTGGGTTTTCAAGATAATCACACATCGGCTTAAGTGTCGAACTTGTAAATGAGATGCTATCCTCGTTTTCCATAGTGGCTAATATACTTGTTGGAATATAAAACCAAAATATGAGAACTCCAAGCACGCTAGTCGTAGAATGCAATGAAGTCGTCCGGGTGCTTTCCATTGAATATTGTCGATTGTCAAGGCTACAAGCCATGCATAAGCAGGAAGTATGAAGATAACCAGATAAGGTGCCCATCGAATTTGCCCAATAGATAAAGGGCAGAATACGAGTGACCCCAAAGTAATAAATACCCAAAAAGGTTTATTGGGGTTTTCACGTCGTAAAAGAAATATAAAAAGCATTGGAAGCGCGGGAATAATTAAGCCAACCCAACTTAAAAGCCTACTTAATTCTTTCAGCCATGAATCTGATAAAAAACCTGAAAGAGAAAATATGGGTTGAAGCTCAAGTATATAAGTCAAGTCGATTTCTACGATAAAGTTCATCGACTCCATGAAGTGGACCTAAAAAAAATTCCGGAAAGAATATATTGATAATAATTCCGGATAAAAAGCCCATGAAAATTAAAAGCGAAAAACGGTACAATTTACTAACGGAAATATTTGTCAAATTTTGCCAAATGTAAATTGTGGCCCACAAAAATAAATTTAAGCCTATTGCGAAAGCGTATACTATTGAAATTTGATCATAATACACTTCTGAAAAGGCATAAAAGCCCTTTTCTATCAAGAGAGCAACTACTACGGTAACAAAAAGGGATGTAGAGTAGATTAGAAGCTTTTTTACAATTTCGTCATTTCCTAAAATCCAATAAATTGATAAAGAAATTAAAATAATGGCGATAATAAGAGACGTCTCCATGCTAACCCAAAGTGTGATACCTGAGACAAAACCGGCACCAAGACTCAGCAAAAACATGTAAGGCTTCAATAGAAGTCTGATAGTAAAACCTATAGTAAGTATAAAAAGTAAAAAAATAAGACTTTGATGATCGGAGCGCCCCCACATAAATGAAGAGAAAATTGCTACTTGTGATATAAACAAAAGGCCCAAAATAGCCACCATTCCTTTAGGGCTGTCTTCAAATCTAAAAAGAGGGTATAAAGCCCAAAAGAATGATAACAGAGCTGCAATGCTTAAGATTGGACTGATAAATAACGAACATACCAGCAAAGCCTTTTCAAAACCTAAAAGAGGACCCAAGATGGAAGCTCCTGCTAACAAGAAAATATCAAAAGGTCTTGTCCAATGCTGTTCATGTCCAAGCGGAGGGTTAATCCTTGGGTAGTTGTGATCGAACCAGGCACCATTTTCGTGAAGATAAGTAACTCGGTTAAGCCACATGTATGCATCTGTGTCCTGTAAAACACCTGAAAAACCACCATTTTTGATCGCGACCCCCGTATGTGCTAATATAAAAATTACAATAATTACCAAAATATCTTTTTTAATTTCGTTTGCTACCATATCTTCTCATATCCTTGTGAATAAAATAGGGCGGTTATCTTTTATGAAAAACCTGTTAATAGCTAGTTAATAATAAGGAATTTCTAATAATGATTGTGCCGCACGCCTCCAAAAAAGTAATATATAAGTAATTTCTCTTTCAAATTCAGGAGTGATATCAGACTTTTTTGTTATAATATATGCAAAATCCATGACAAAGCGATTGATTTAATATAACTGAAAAATTACAGATGGTTAAAAACTTACAGCCTTCCTATTCTGTATCTTAATTCAAGAAAAACCATAAATTAATTCCATATGAATGTGAAATCTCTTTCTCATGTATTGACATACAAGGTCTTAAAAGATCGAAACAGAGTATATTCAGGCTCTCTATACAAGCTCCACCGCCAAGTTCGGTGTGACCGGACCTGTCAAATGATCATTTAATAAAGGCTTCAAAATCCAAAAATATGGAGGCTAATATAACAGATTTTACGATCACCGAAGATTTTCCAAACAATGAGATTGAATTCGACAAAAGAGGTCGCGGTGTTGATGGCAAAACTATTGTCGCTGTGGCTGTTGAAAGATGAAACATGAAAAAAGAGGGAATGAGTCGCATTCGCCTTCATGTAACATAGGATTGCACAGCATATTCTTTAGATACATTCGTGCTTCAAAATATTGAACCTGGTAGCACCATCGCCACGGATTCTATGCAAAGCTAAAGTTTTATTGATAACGGGCCATATGGTCATGAGAAAACAAACCAAAGCGGTACCAAAAATTATGAAAACTTATATGGCGTTCACTTGGTCACGTCCCTGGTAAAAAGGCTCATAAGTGGAACCTATCAAGGACGATTTGAACCGAAGTATTTTCAAAATTATCTCGATGAATATGTGTTCCGCTTCAATCGCAAAAAATCAAAGATCATCGGCAAAAAGTTAATACGTATGGTTCAGCAAGTGGTTAAATCTGCCAAAGTTACCTATAAAGACATCAGCTGGGATATTAACCCCATTTCTGAATACTACGCAACTTAAGCTTTATGGAGAACCGCATTAACAGTTGCTCCATCGTTGAGTTTTAGAAGAAAAAACCGGTTTTATGAGGGTATGGTATCATATGAAAATACAAACAAATATGAGCAGGCAACCCCATTAATCCAATCCATCGACTTTAATGATCACCAGGGTGATATCGTCCTCGGATCGTTGTCCACGGGTATATCGACTCAATTCGTCATAAACAGTAGTTAAAATATCGTTGGCGCTTGTCTTGGCGTTGTCGCGAATAATACTGCGGAAGCGATCCTTTCCGAACATCTGCCCTTCTTTGTTGACCGCTTCCCAGATGCCGTCGGTTCCGATGGCGATGATTTGTCCGTTTGATAAACCGCTCCAACCATTTTCCTTGTAGACCGACATATCATTGATACCCAGGGCAACACCCTGGCCCTTGAGCTCCTCAAACTGGTCCTTCACCGGGTCATAGACAATGGCAGGATCATGTCCGGCACGGACCCATTCGAGAGTTCTTTTGACGGGATCAATCGCCAGGTAAAACAAGGTCATAAACATACCGGATTCAAGAACATCCCGGGTAAGATGACGGTTCATGGCTGTAATAATATCAGAAATGGTCCCGGGCTGGGAGGCACGCATTCGTAAAAAGGCCCGTGCCGTCGTCATGAGTAAGGCTGAGTCTACCCCGTGACCGGAAATGTCCCCCACCACAACGTTGAAAGGGCCTTTTTGGATGTCACGCCGCCAGAGAAAGTCAAAATAGTCACCACCAATCTCATCGCAGGAAACATTTCTTCCTGCGATGTCAAGCCCTTTGACAAGCGGTTTTTCCGTAGGCAGCAAGCTTTTTTGAACTTCACTTGCAAGTGCCAGCGTTTTTTTTTGTTCGGTCATATCCGTCACAAAGGCCATGTTGCCGATAACATTTTCCTGATCATCCCTGAGGGTATTGCCATGAATCAGAATCGGTACATGGTGTCCATCTTTGGCAATACAACTCCCCTCGATCACACGGCGTTTCTTCGAAAGAATCGTCTCCCTGTTTGTTATCATAAACTGTTTGAACTCTTCTGTGGCAAGATCGAGGGGTGTTTTGCCGATCAACTCCTCCCTTGAATATCCCAACATTCTGCAATAAGCGTCATTGACATCCTTGATTACCAGGTCTTCACTCATCAGGATAAACCCTTCCACGGCTGTTTCCACAATCCGTCGAAATTTTTCCTCGCTTTTACGTAATTGCTCTTCGGCAAGCCTTGTTTTGGTTATATCCACCAGTATACCCTGATTATAGATTTTGTTCCCATCTGCATCTCTAACGACAGATGTTTGATCTTCAACCCAGCGGATATCGCCCGTCTTTGTTAAAAAGCGATACACCTGTGTGTATTCTTCAACATCTTTGTCCGTATAGCCTATAATTTCATCTCCCACGCGTTCTTTATCATCCGGGTGTACGATATCCCGAAATGTAACATCTCCGTTTAGAAATTCTTCGGCGGTGTAGCCCATCTGGCGGATGTTGTCGGAAACATAAACCAGTCGAGGTTCGGTACCGGCAATGCGTCGAAAAAGGATGGCCGGACTGTTGTTAATGATCACCTGCGCGATACTGAGGGTCTCTTGTGTGCGATCTTTTTCATAGCACTCTTTATCATGAGTCCTGGAAAGTTCCTCAAAGCGGTTCTGCAGTTCAAGGTATGACGTCTCAACATCCTCCAGATGTTTCTGCAAAGATTCCAATTCTGTGGATCGTATCCCCAGTGACTGTAACGCTTTGATAATTTCTCTTTTTGATTTCTGCAGATCTGCTTTTATCATAGCTCTCCTCCGAATCTATCAAAATGCGCCGGTTTGGTGAGCGTCACACACTGTCTCGGACAGTTCAATACCAAACGGATCATAGAAGGTAATCTGTGAAGATACTGCATACTCGTATCTGGTATCTCATTTAACCTATCCGGCGGGGCGGGAGATCAGGATTTGGACAGGGAATGAATCCCGTCAAGATACACTTTCAGGCTATGTTGCGTATCCTGATCGGTCATCAGTTGGGGGAGTTTCTGCATGGCCAGTTCAATGGACCGGTCAACCATTTCAGCCCGCAGCTTTTCACGTGCAGACGTTATCTCATGCCCAATTTTCTGTTTGGCACCTTCCAATAACAGATGACTCTCCTTTTTGGCGTCATCGATGATTTTCTGTTTTTTCAGCTTACCATGGGAAATGACTCTGTCCCTGATCTGCTGCAGGTGTTCGCGGCCCGCTTTCCGTTCCTTTTGCAGTTCATTGATACGTTTCTTGATCGCCTCTTTTTCCGTCTCGACCGCTTTGATGTTCTCTTGGATCTGCCTGGATTTCCCGTTTAAAAAAGCTGCCAGGGGTTTACGGGCATATTTGAAAAAGAGTACGATCAATATCCCAAAATTGAGCCAACGCATCACAATGTCATAGGTCGGGCGCCAGCCAACCGAAGCTTCTGCGCCCAGGGCCTCCGTGGCTGTCGCCAGCATGACCATAAAAAACATCCACTTGAGAATACGTTTCCAGTTTTTAAACGCCACGGGTGTCATGGTGACACCTTCCTCTCCAGAATCTTTTCCATGATGGAAACCGAAAGGGCTTCAGCTTCTTTTTGTACAGATGTCATGGCCTCGGCAAGCAGGCGCTCAATTTCATTCTGTGTTTGTTTTCTCATGGCAGCAATTTCTTCTCTTGCCGCGCCCATGATGTCCTGGGCTTCATGATTCCCAAGATTTTCCATATCGGCGACTATCTGGAGGGCTGCCTGCCGTATCTCTTTTTCCTCCTGGTGTGATTCATCCAAGATCTCCTCGAATTCCCTTTTTGAATCGAGAATATCCTCCCGGACCATTTGGGTGTAGCTATCCCTTTCCTCCATGGTGGCCCGTAACGGGCGAATCATGATCCGGTTGATAATAAAAAGAAAAATTAAAAAAGAGATCAGCTGGACCACCAGGGTCTCGTTGATGCTGATGAGCGCTATGTTACTTATAATCTGCATAGGATGACTAAACCACAAACAGCAGCAGCAACGCTATGACCAGGGAATAGATACCGGTGGATTCAGATACGGCCTGTCCCACCAGCATGGTCCGGGTCAACAAACCTGCCTCACGTGGATTCTTGCCGATGGCTTCACACGCTTTGGCAGCCACCATGCCCTCACCCACACCCGGGCCGATGGCACCGAGCCCCATGGAGAGGCCTGCACCTAAAAAAGCCGCAGCTTTTACAATATCAACACCTTCAATAGCCATTGTCCTACCTCCTTGATAAAATCGTTACTACGATTTTATGTGTCGCGGCTTCGCCGCTATTAAATTTGTAAATTACCCTTAAAAAAAGTCTTAATCCATGGCTTCGTAAAAGGTTCAAGTTCAAGGCGCCGCGATGTTCGTGTCGCTGAGGCGTACTGTGAGTACGTCGAAGCGACAGCGAATTGAAGCGCAACGCAGAAATTGGATCTTTAACGAAGCCATCAAAGCTACACAACAAATATCAACACCAACGCCACCACCATGGCATAAATAGCCGTCGATTGAGAGACCGCCTGCCCCACCAGCATGATCCGCATGAGTTCGCCGGCTTTCTCCACATTGCGAGACACCCATCTGACCGCTCCTTCGGCAGCCATGCCGTTGCCGATACCCGGTCCGATACCACCGAATCCCATACAGACACCCGCAGACAGCAGGGCCATGGATGCCTGCAGCGTGTAAGATTCCGGAAACGATTTGAAAATGAGAATAAAACTGACCAGCAAACCGAAAATGGATGGTGTTTGAGCCACGGCTTGTCCCACCAGCATGACAGTGGTTACATTACCCACTGACTCGGGTTGTCTGGAAATCCCTTCGCAGCTGGCACCGGCTGCCAGTCCACCACCGTAACCGGAACCTATCGCTGCAAGACCGGTACTCAATCCCGCGCCCAGAATAGCCGCCCACGTGGGAGCCAGCGGCAGATGACTGAAATCCATAAATATCAGCATCAATGCGATAACCATGGAAAAAATGGCGGGTGTCTGGCAGACGGCAGATCCGATCAGCATGCCGGTGGTCAGGCGGGATGCAGCCGCCGGCTGACGCGAAATCCCCAAACACGCCTGCCCGCCGGGAAAGCCAGAACCCACACCCGAACCCACCGCGCCAAACCCCATACAAAGTCCTGCGCCAAACAGGGCCGCTCCCTTCAGCAGGTTGTCGGTTGGGACATCCAGAAAAAGCATCAAGATCGCAACCACCAGCGCAAAGATGGATGCGGACTCTGCAACCGCCTGACCCACCAACATATTTTTGAAAATATCGCCGGAAATGTCAGGGTTCCTGGAAATGGCGGTATTCGCTTCACCGGCCGTATATCCCTCTCCAATAGCGGCACCGATTGCACCCAGCCCCATGGCAACACCGGCGCCGGTGAATGCGGAAAGTGTAATCATCGTGTGGACATCTATAATCATGTTCTACTTTACCTGGACCGAAATATAGACAACTGTCAGCATGGTAAAAACAAACGCTTGTATCGTCCCCACAAAAAGACCGAAAAATGCGTTGAGCAGGGGCGGAAGGAGTACACTGTAGGTGAGGTAAGAGACCACCAGGATAATGATCGATCCCCCCATGATGTTTCCAAAAAGCCGAAAGGAGATGGAAACAATTTTGGCCAGCTCACCAATGACATTCAGCGGCATCATAAAAAACATGGGTTCGAAATATTCTTTGGCGTATGCCTTAAAACCTTTCGATTTTATGCCGGCCGCATGGGCAATAACAAACCCCATGATGCCGAGACTGAGGGGTGTGTTCAGATCTTTTGTGGGTTCCTCCAGGTAGGGAATGATACCGAGCCAGTTTGCCAGCACAAGAAACATGAAAAGCGCACAGATCATAGGACCATACGTTTTTGCCATCTTCTTGTCCAGCGCATCCTCGGTGATCTGATAAAACTGGGTGATGAAAATTTCTCCAAAGACCTGCATGGCCTTCGGGTAGATGCCCCGCTTGCGCGTGGACAAGAAACCCACCAGGATCAACAGAAAAAAGACAATCCATGTCATGAGGATGACTTCCAGATTCAACGTGATGTCATGCCCGAAAAACGGTATGATCAGCTGATGTATTCTACCCAGTTCTCCCATAACTGTCCTATGCTAGGTCCCTTGTATTCCCCCGGGATGAACCAATCTGAAAAGATGGTCTCCCATGATCATGATCTGTACCATAAAAATACCGACAGCGGCAGCAGCAAAATTCAAGCTCTCCATTTTCAACGACAGGATGAGGGGTGTCGACAGCAACAAAAACCGAAACAGCATCGAAACAAATGAGAACAGCACAGATCTTTTACGGGATGCCGTGATGATCAGCGGCAGAATTTCACCGATCAGAATAAAATTGATGACACTGAAAATAGAACCGAGCACCAGACCTTTGGCAATCGATTTCTGACCCACCAGGATAAAAACCATCCCGGCGATAACGGCCATGACCATTGCCCTGGATCCGATTTTTTTTTGTATCTGATGAACAGATTCCATATTTCCTGAAATAACGCATACCCTGTCGTTGGGTTTATTTTTTCGGCTCCATGATGTCCATAATCTGACGATAGACAACATTTGCTCCGCCGGCAATCCCCAGTAAAATAAATAGTACCGTAAACAGTCCTCGAATGCCCAGCCACCGGTCAAGGGTAAGACCGACAAAAAAACACAAACCAACACACCCCGCCATGGTCAGCCCTATCTGCATGACAATGGAAAGGTTCTCCGCCCATGCACGGTGCTTTTTATAGTCAAGCGTCACATGTTCCCCCGTTACGTAAAGAAACATATGTCTCCGAAATAAAAAAGCAAGTTTTTTTCGATAGCATACACATCTGAAATTGCAACGATTATTTTTTTCAGATTTTGGATCATCCGTTGAATTATATTGAAACTTTGTATAGGATGTGCTTTCAATATCCTGTCTCTGTTACTATAAGGAAAGGTGCTTGTAAATGCGTTTCCCAAAAACGATGGCAGTCCTTTTGTTCCTGTTGTGTTTCTTGTTCTGGCCGGCACCGATGATTGCCGCAACCCACGCATCCGACACCGCGAATACCGGGCATGCTCCGGAAAACCAGGCGGCGCATGTTTCAGCCGAAACATCGGCCCATGGGAGCGGGCATGCCAACCTTGGAGAAGTTCTGCCCCTGTGGAGCTGTATCCCTTTTGCTTGCATGCTGCTTTCCATAGCCCTGATGCCCCTGCTTTTGCCAAACTTCTGGCATCATCATTTCGGCAAGGTCTCCGCTTTTTGGGCAGCCGCTCTGGGCATCCCTTTTTTATGGGTTTTCAAAGGTGGCGCCGTTTACGAAATCCTGCACATCATCCTGGTTGATTATGTGCCCTTTATCATCCTTCTCTGGTCGCTTTATACGGTTTCGGGCGGCATCTTGTTACGGGGTTCCCTGCGGGGGACACCGGTCGTAAATACTATCATACTGATTCTCGGGGCCCTCCTGGCTTCCTGGATGGGAACCACCGGGGCAGCCATGCTCTTGATACGTCCGTTCCTGAGGGCCAACAACTATCGGAAAAACAGAACCTTTATGGTGGTTTTTTTCATATTCCTGGTCGCAAATATCGGTGGTTCTCTCACACCCCTGGGGGACCCCCCCTTGTTTCTTGGCTATCTTCATGGTGTTACGTTCTTCTGGACATTTAAAATCATGCCCCACATGCTGATGGTGTCTGTTCTGCTTCTGATCATATATTTCTTTTTGGATACCTACCATTACCGCAAAGAATCTGCCTCCGTCCCCAAGGAAGAAGCCAAAGAAGCCCTCAAAATCGAAGGAACTTACAACTTTTTGTTTCTTGGCGGTGTGGTGGGCTCTGTTCTGATGAGCGGCATGGTTGATCTGGGAGAAATCAACATCCTGGGGATCCACCGGGCCATTCAGGACTGGCTCCGGGATGGCCTTCTGGTGCTGCTGGGTGTCGCCTCCCTCATTACAACCCCCATTAAACTTAGAGAGGACAATGAGTTTACCTGGTTTCCCATTATTGAAGTAGCCTATCTCTTTATCGGAATTTTTATTACCATGATACCCTGCCTGCTGATACTGAAAGCCGGAACCCATGGCGACTTAGCGTTCCTGATCAATATAGTGGAAAAACCCTATCATTACTTCTGGGTTACCGGCGCGCTGTCCAGTTTTCTGGACAACGCCCCCACCTATCTTACCTTTTTCAACACGGCGCTGGGAAGTTTTTATTCCGGCCTCACCGAAGCGCAGGCCGTACCCCTGCTGATGACTGAAAACGCGATTTATTTAAAAGCTATTTCAGCAGGGGCGGTATTCTTTGGTGCCTGCAGCTACATAGGCAACGCTCCCAACTTCATGGTCCGTTCGATTGCCGAAGAAACCGGTACACCCATGCCAAGCTTCTTTGGTTACATTATTAAATATTCCCTAATTTATCTCGTGCCCACATTTGCCATTGTCTCTCTTGTTTTCTTTTAAAAAGGAGTTGATCCATGATTTTTAAAAAGGTTTTATTTCATACCCATTTCAGAGAGCTGGCACTCAATTCCTTAAAGACCATTCTGGAATTGAAAAAAGCAGGTCTGGAATCGATCATCCTGACCCATATCATTCCCAGGGATGAGGTCTCCTTTGTTCCCTATGGCGGCTATCTTAAGGAAACAGAAGAGCAGTTGAAAGCGGAAGCGCGGATGCGGTTTGAGGACTGGCAGAAATTCATTGCCGAACACGGCATAAAGAGCCACATCAGGATCGAAGTGGGCGCCCCGAATGCGGAAATTCTTTCCATTGCCGAAGAAGAGGCTGTTGACTTGATTGTCATCGGCAGAAAAAAAAGAACCCTGATGGAAAAGGTGTACGTGGGTTCACACATCATGGACATCCTGCGACGGAGCACCGTGCCGGTACTCATGAGCAAATATATGGTTCAGTTTGAATGGGAAAATGAGCAGCTCACACGAACCAACGACCACATTTTTGATCGCCCCATGCTCGCAACGGACTGGTCGCAACCATCAGAGAACGCACTGCAAAGCATGTCAGCGCTTAAAGGTCTTGCAAAAAACATCCTCGTGGTGCATGTCATCGATGCCAAGTTATCCAAAGGAATGGAGCGCGACAGACTCAGCCGTATTGAAAAAGAAAGTAAATCACGGCTTCAGAACTACTGTCGAAAAATCGAACAGTCCGGCATGCGCGCCGAGTACCATCTTTCAGCCGGAAAAACCGTACAGGAACTTGTGAGGCTTTCAAGGGATCATAAAGCCTCCATGATTGTGATGGGAAAAACAGGGAAAGACTGGTTTCACGAATACTGGCTGGGAGGTGTTTCCCATCAAATAGCAGAGCTGTCTGAACTCCCGGTTCTGCTGATTCCATAAAAAGGTTGGATAGCAATACATGAGTGATGGATTAGATAACGCCCGGATTGTCATCGTCGGTGGGGGTCGATTCTGCCTGGCCCTTCTCAAGTCTTTTTTCAGTGAAGATTTCGGCCCAAAAAAACCCAAGATCCTCGGAGTGGCCGATCTGAACCCTGAAGCCGTTGGTCTTGTCCATGCCCACGACCAGGGGATTTTCACCACCACAGACTACAAAGAACTTTTAAAGATAAAACCCCTGGATATCATTTTCGAGCTCACCAAAAACATCAGTCTGGGGGAAGACATCATAGTGAACAAACCTCCCGGGGTTCGGTTTATCGATTTTTTCGAAGCACGCTCAATCCTGCAGCACCTGTCCATCAATGCTAAAAAAACAGAGATGTTAGAAAGTATCCGCAACGTCTCAAAGGACAGTACGAAAATTGAAGCGCTTTTTGAACAGTTTTACCAGTCAATCATTCAGTTGACCAAAGAACAGGACGTGTTCACACAAACCAGTCGAAAAGAAATGGTGGACGGCGAAAAAGCCTTGTTTCAGGCCATTCAGGGCAGCACCATCGCAACATTCCTGATCAATAACAACCATGTCGTTACCCACTGGAACAAGGCCTGCGAGAAGCTGACCGGCTATTCTGCCAACCAGATCGTTGGTACCCGCCACCAGTGGAAACCGTTCAGGTCAAAAGAACGGCCCATCATGGCCGATCTGATTTTAGACGGTGTAAAAGAAGAAGAAGTCTGGCGCTACTATGGGACAAAATGGAAAAAGTCCGATCTCATCGACGGGGCGTATGAAGCCGAAGAATATTTCGAGCATCTTGGCGACGACGGCAAATGGCTCTTTTTTACAGCAGCACCCATTAAGAACGCGCAAGGCATCACCATCGGTGCCATCGAAACACTCCAGGACAAAACAGAGGAGAAAAAAACCCAGGAAGAGCGCAAACAGAACAACATGGTTCTGATGGAAAAGACACGGGCCATCACCGCCAGCCAGCAGATCATGTCCCAGATCATCCAGGGCAGCACCATACCCACATTTGTTATCGATGTAAACCATGTCATCACCCACTGGAACAAGGCCCTGGAAAATCTCACAGGACTGCCCACCAGTGAAATGGTGAACACAAAAAATCAATGGAAACCCTTCTACGACAATAAGCGCCCGTCCATGGCTGATGTCATTCTGGACCAAATCAGTGAACTGGAAATCAAACGTCTGTATGGGACAAAATGGCACAAATCTGTCCTCCTTGACGAGGCGTATGAAGCTGAAGTTTTTTTCCCCAACCTGGGAAATGAGGGTAAATGGTGTTTTTTCACGGCCGCTCCCATCCGATCACAGGAGGGCGAAATCATCGGTGCCATTGAAACCATCTGGGACAAAACCGAAGAGAAAAAAGCCGAAGCAGAACGTGAAAAACAGAATGCGGAGCTTGCACAACAGGCAAAAGCCCTCAAAGCCAGCGAAAAAACCATGACCCAGATCATCCAGGGAAGTACCATTCCCACCTTTGTGATCAATAAAGATCACATCGTCACCCACTGGAACAAAGCCTGCGAAATGTTAACCGGGTATTCTGCGAAGGAGATCATCGGCACGGACCAGCACTGGAAACCTTCCTTTGATAAAAAAAGCCCCACCATGGCCGATCTTATTTTAGACAGGTCCGGTGAAGAAGAATTCTGGCGCCATTACGGCACACAGTGGAAAAAATCGGAATTGATAGACGGTGCATATGAAGCAGAAGAATATTTTGGCCGTTCGGAAGAAGAAAAAAAATGGATTCTTTTCACCGCTGCCCCCATCAAAGATCAGGATGGTACCATAATCGGCGCCATCGAAACCATCTGGGATCGAACCGATGAAAAGCGGGCCGAGGAAGAAAGGGAGAGACACAATCGAGAGCTTGCAACACTCTGCTCCATCTATTCAACATTAAGTGCGCCACTGACCTTGGATGAACGGATCAACAACGCACTTCAGAAAGTTATCGATATTTTTTCATTTGATGTCATCTGCGTTTTTATCCGTGAAAGTGATGACAGATTCTGTCTCAAATACAGCCACGGCCAGTATCGTGATCTTTGTCAGAAATATGGTCTTCCTGATAAAAAGAGCATGGTGTTCAAGGTCGCCCAAACCAACCAGGCCATCGTTTTTGAAAACATCCAAAGCGTTGAAAATAACGAAATCATCGTACTAAAAAAAGTCGGCTTCCAATCCCTGGCCTACATCCCACTCGTTGACAAGGAAAAAAAGACCTTTGGTGTTATTCGTGCAAGCAGCAGACAGATCAAGCAGTTCACCACTGAAGACCGGCAGGTACTGGAGCTTATCGGCAACCGGATGGGTGTTGCCATTGAAAATTCCATTCTGCAGGAGGAAATCCGTCGAAAAGCCCATTTCCAGTCCAAGCTCATCAGCTGTTCAAACAATGCCATCGTGGCAACCGATGCAGACTGGAATATCGTTCTTTTCAATCCGGAAGCGGAGCGGCTTTTCGGATACACCCGGCCCAGTCTCCCCGAAGACTTGAATGCAAAAGATCTTCTCCCTGGAGAGGTCATTCAATCCATCGAAGAAAAAATAAGCATCCCTGAGTTGCGTCACCTCACACTGTGGGAAGAGGCGACCATCCAATCTAAAAACGGCGAGCAGATACCCGTCAACTATTCTGGAACGCCGCTGTTTGAAAAAAATCAGATGATGGGTGGCGTGACTTTTTTTCAGGACCTGACGGAGATCAAAAAACTGGAGCGTGAGCTGATCAACTCTGAACGCCTTGGCGCCATAGGCCAGACCGTAGCAGGCATGGCCCATGGCATCAAAAACATCCTGGCCGGTTTCAAGGGGGGGCGCTATCTGGTGGATCTCGGCATTGACAAAAATAACACGGATAAGCTAATCAACGGCTGGCAGATGATCAAGCGCAACATCGATCAAACATCCGATCTGGTGATGGATCTTCTGTCCTATTCAAAAGAAAGAGAGCCCGAATACCAAAATTGCTTCCCTAACAGTATTGCCGATGACGTCTGTGAACTCGTGACGGAAATGGCACGCACCCATGGTGTTCGCATCGTCAAAGACTTCTCGACGTCTATCGGCGAAGTCAGGATGGATCCGAACACGGTCCACCAGTGTCTGCTCAATCTGGTATCCAACGCCATTGACGCATGCACCTTCGACGACAATGTCGATAAAAAGCATGAAGTCCGCATCCTCACAGCCCTCGAAGGAGAATCAACCATCCGCTTTGACGTTTCGGACAATGGTTCCGGTATGTCCGACAGTGTCAAGGCAAAGCTTTTTTCTTCCTTTTTCAGCACAAAGGGCGCTAAAGGTACCGGACTTGGACTGCTCGTAACCCGCAAACTCATTGAAGAGCACCATGGAAGTATCGACGTTGTTTCCAATTTGAACCAGGGTACGACGTTCATCATGAAGTTGTCCTTTAAACCCAAGGAAGATTAAAGGTGATGATACCATGATTAATAAAATAGACCTTGAACTCTTGGACGTTCTTCTCCAAGCAAATTGAAGAAGAACCCATGAAATTTGGCGACTCGAAAGTCGTGACAGACTACTTATTCAGGCATTGGGAGGCCTTACCATGAGCAAAAAAGTACTTGTCGTAGATGACGACCCTGATGTGAGATTGTTCAATGTTACCGTTGTGGAGGAAAATGGTTTTACACCCATTGAAGCAAGCAATGGCGAGGAAGGACTCAAATTACTGAAAGAAGAGCAACCGGATCTGGTCATTCTGGATGTGCTCATGCCAAGGCAGAGCGGTATCAGGCTCTTTAGAGATTTGAAAACCGACAAATCACTGAAACATATTCCTGTTATTCTTCTTTCCGGCATTGCCAAAAAGACGTTCCTGCGTTCGCAAAAAGCGCTGACCGAATTTGGCGGTGAGAGTGTACCGGAACCCGAAATATACCTTGAAAAACCGGTTGAACCCGAAGAGCTTTCAGCAGCGATCAATAAGTTTATCGGGTAGGGCGATCTGCCAAAAACCCTGTTTCGCCATGCTGTAAAAGTCACCGCTTGCATGAACCTCTCCAAGCACGAGGGATAAAGAAGGAACCACCATTATGGATATCCGGAAAATATTATTTGTTACCAAATTTGAAGAGCTTTGGTTTGATGCAGTTGAATCTCTGATGGATTTAAGAAAAGCCTCCTTCAACCACGTTGTTTTTCTCAATGTCATCGAACGGGAGAAAGTCGCCCTGAGAAGAGGAAAGGGATATCAGAAAGTCGAAGAAGTCCGCCTAAAAGAAATGGCCAATATCCGTTTTATCAATTGGGCTGAAACCCTGTTTGAAAAGGGACTCGAAGTCGGGGCCTATATTGTTGTGGGGAGTCTGGTAAAACAGGTTGTCACCGCCGCTGAGAAAGAAGATATCGATCTCATTGTCGTCGGCTATAAGAAAAAAGGTCGAATCGAACAGTTTTATTCCTCTTCGGATATTCTGGAAATCATTCACAGGTCTCAGATACCAGTTCTGGTTTACAAGTATAAACCCGACAACACCATCGCCGTAGAAAAACCATTTGAACGCCCTCTGATTGCCACCGACTTCTCCAAGATGAATCAAAACGTCATTGATTATTTGAAACCCATGGGCCAGGTCATTAAAAAAGTAACCATTATCCACGTGGGGGATCCAAAGAGCTTGAAAGAATCATCGGCCATGGGTGTCCAGAAAACCAGAAAAAAAATTCGAGGGAAACTTGACGCGCTGTGCGACCTGCTCATTGCAGCAGGAATAGACGCGTCCCCTGCTGTGTATGTTGGAAATCCAGCGAAAGAAATTGTAACGGCAGCCAAAGAATGCAATGCCACCATGGTCATTACCGGCACGTCCTCGAAACGGTCTTTAAAAGAAAAACTGGTGGGGAGCACCCCCCGATTTCTGGCGGAAAAAACAGACATCCCCACATTACTGATTCCACCCGTAACATAATCAGCCTTTGGAGGTAATATAGATGGCGGTCCTCACCATATCGAGACAATTCGGCGCCGGGGGAATAACCCTCGGAAAAATGATTGCAGACAAACTCGGATATACGTTTGCGGATACAGAAATCATCCAGGAAATTGCAAAAGAAGCAAATGTTTCGCCTCAATGGGTCGAATCATTTGAAAAGGAAGCCGGTACCAAGTTATCCCGCGTCATCTCTTCCATGGTTTCCCAGAAATGGATCGATCGGGTCCTTAAAGACGAACGGGGCTATCTGGACGAACAGATATATCTGGACTATCTTGTCCTGATTATTGCCAAGATGGCCGATGAAGACAATGTGGTTATTATCGGACGCGGTAGTCAATATATCCTGGGCGACCATCCAGATGCCTTCCACATTCTTCTGGTCGATGAATTTGAAAATCGCGTGAAATTTCTGATCGACCGCTATGGTTTTTCACCCAAAAAAGCAAACCAGGTCGTTATCAATGAGGACAAACGCCGCTTAAATTTATACCGCAAGCTTCACAAAAAAGACTACGACAATCCCGGTCTCTATCACCTGGTCCTCAACATGAATCGCATTGATTTTAACATGGCGGAAAAACTGATCTGCCAAATGATCGGCGCATGAACCACACAGATAAACACCCCCATGGTTAGACGCATGCCATATTTCGCTTCGCTGTTTGAATAAGCACAAAACCCCCGCCTCACAACATATTGACATTTCTCATCTATTGATGTATTATAAGTAGTTTTGGTTTCAATTGCCGCTGCTATAGCTGGCAAACATATGGCTATGCCAATCCCAAGGAGACGACCCATGGAAAAAGAAAAGTTCTATTTTACATCCGAATCGGTAACGGAAGGGCATCCGGACAAGGTTGCCGACGCGATTTCCGACGCCATTTTGGACGCCATTATGGCGGAAGACAAAAACTGCCGGGTGGCATGTGAAACACTCGTAACCACCGGTCTTGCCTTTATTGCCGGCGAAATCACTACCCAGTGTTATGTGGATATGCCCCAGATTGTCCGCGATACCATCCAAGACATCGGTTACAACTCTTCCATGATGGGGTTTGATTACCAAACCTGTTCCGTCATCACCAGCATCGACAGACAGTCCCCCGATATCGCCCAGGGTGTCAACACCGGTGAAGGGCTTTACAAGGAGCAGGGTGCCGGCGACCAGGGTCTGATGTTCGGTTTTGCCACCAACGAGACGCCCGAACTCATGCCCATGCCGATTATATTTGCACACAACTTATGCAGGCGTCTGGCCAAGACCCGCAAGAGCGGCACCCTTGATTTTCTGAGACCGGACGGCAAATCCCAGGTCACAATTGAATATGACAACGGCACGCCACTGCGGGTGGATACGGTGGTGGTGTCTACCCAGCACAATCCTGATGTCTCCTATGAAGAACTCAGGGAAGCCGTTATCGAAGAGGTCGTTAAAAAGACCATACCGGCAGAATTGCGGGACAGTGACACCCGTTATTTCATCAATCCCACAGGCAAATTTGTTGTGGGAGGCCCCATGGGCGACTGCGGTGTTACCGGAAGAAAAATTATCGTCGACACGTATGGCGGCCAGGGGAGTCATGGGGGTGGATGTTTTTCCGGCAAGGATCCCTCCAAAGTGGATCGGAGTGCTTCCTACATGGGCCGGCATATTGCCAAAAATATCGTTGCGGCCGGACTGTCAAAAAAATGTGAAATTCAAATTGCCTATGCCATCGGTGTTGCCGAACCGGTCTCCATTATGGTTGATCTCATGGGAACCGGTGTTATCCCCAAGCACCAGGTGGAGGATATCGTCAAGGATGTTTTTGATCTACGCCCGGCCGCCATTATCGAATACCTCGATCTGTTGCGACCCATCTATCGCAAAACAGCCGCATATGGTCATTTCGGCCGATCCGAACCCGAATTTTCATGGGAACAGACCAATAAAGTGGAAGAGATAAGAAAAAAAGCAGGCTTATAACCGGAAAGAGTTCCAATACATTCCCTTTCTGCAGATGCCTAAAACGAATGCATGAAAGCAACCAACAGGAGAACAACGAATATGAATCATGATGTAAAGGACTTGAAACTTGCCAAGGACGGCCAGTTACGCATCGAGTGGGCCAATCAAAATATGCCGGTGCTGAATCGTATCAAAAAGCGATTTAAAAAAGAAAAGCCATTGAAGGGAAAACGTATCGGCGCATGCCTTCACGTGACAACCGAAACCGCCTCCCTGATGCAGACCCTCAAAGCCGGCGGCGCGCAGGTCTCTCTCTGTGCGTCCAACCCCCTGAGTACCCAGGACGATGTGGCCGCCGCCCTTGTAAAAAATGACAAAATCGCTGTTTTCGCCATCAAGGGTGAAAATAACAAGACATACTACAACCATATCAATGCTGTTATCGACAAAAAACCCCAGTATACTATGGATGACGGTGCCGACCTGGTTTCCATCCTGCATTCAGAGCGATCTGAACTCATCGATCTGGTCCAGGGTGGGACAGAAGAAACCACTACCGGTGTCATCCGGCTAAAAAGCATGGCAGCGGATCATGTGTTGAAATACCCCATTATTGCCGTCAACGATGCCAAGACAAAGCACTTCTTTGACAACCGTTACGGTACCGGACAGAGCACCATGGACGGCATTATTCGCGCCACAAATCGATTGATTGCCGGATCGATATTTGTTGTCTGCGGATATGGCTGGTGTGGTCGGGGTTTGGCCATGCGGGCAAGAGGAATGGGTGGAAATGTCGTCGTTACAGAAGTTGACGCCTTGACAGCACTGGAAGCGGTCATGGATGGGTTCTCCGTCATGCCCATGAAGAAAGCCGCCAGGGTAGGGGACTTTTTCTGTACCGTAACCGGCAACATCAATGTTATCCGTAAAGAACACTTCTCCCTCATGAAAGATGGTGCCATGGTGGCCAATTCCGGTCACTTCAACGTCGAACTGGACCTCACGTCTCTGGGCGAGATGGCCAAAAGCAGAAGGATGATCCGGCCGTTTGTGGAAGAGTACGTGATGGCGGACGGAAAACGCATCAATGTGCTGGGGGATGGCAGACTCATCAATCTGGCTGCCGCAGAAGGTCACCCGTCAAGTGTTATGGATATGAGTTTCGCAAATCAGGCCCTTTGTATCGAACATATGGTCACGGTGGCAAAATCGCTGACCCTGGATGTACATCCGGTTCCGGAAAAAATTGACACGGCCATAGCAAAAGAAAAGCTGGTTTCCATGGGTATCAAGATCGACCGACTCACCCGGGAACAGAAACAGTACCTTTCTTCATGGAATATCGGGACATAGGATAAAAGCCATAAGCTGTAAGCACTGAGCGGCTTATTGCTTACAGCTTATGGCTTATGGCTTATTTCCCTCCATATAATCCAGTCGCTCGAACCCCATCTCAACCTCTTTTTTCTGCTCGTCGCTTTTTGCCAATGTCTTGGCTTTCTCCATCAGAACTCTTCCCTGATCCGGATCCCCCTTTATTCCATACGCGATTCCAAGCCCCACATATGCAGGTGCATACTCGGCATCGAGTTCCATGGATCGATTAAACTCCCTTATGGCATCGTCGGTTTTGCCATATGCCATCAATTTATATCCATTATCAACATGTTGAAACGGCGTATCCAGGCTGGGTCGCAGCAGGATAGGCTCCGGTCCGCATGACACCAGGGTCAACAGGCAGACAACCGGCAGGATTGGCACCAAGTTTCTGACCCGGGCAAGACATAAACGCTCATTTGTCACGAAAGAACGAAAACACGAAAACACGAAAATGACAAGTAAGGTACTATAAATCATGCCCCCTCCGGTTCGATCACATAAAATGACAACACGAAATCCTTTTTATATTTATCTAATTTTGTTGACCTTTTCAGACTATATAGTGTAAGATTTTTCGTGTCAACAAGAAGACCGACCCCGCTCAACCTGTCCGGCGGATAGGTGTTCCCCGGAAAGTGCTGACGGCTGAACGTTTACACTGTCATCGATCAAGATCTGCAAATCTGAAGGCATGTATGCAAACCATCATCGGTGCAATAGGCAGGCGAACGCTCCATTTGTCCAACCGTTTTGCCACACTCCTTACGTTTGCGTATCAAATTCTCCGCACCATTATCTTTCCGCCAAAAAAGGGAATGTTCCTGGTCCGTCGCATTACATTGGAGCAGGTCTATTTCACCGCCGTTCAGACACTACCGATTATCATTCTCTTTGCGATACTGATCGGCAGTATGATTATCCTTCAATTTTCCAAATTTTCAGGGCAGTCGCCACTGGGGAATATTATCGCCCTGATTCTCATCCGAGATTTAGGGCCGACCCTGACGGCCCTCCTGATCATTCTCCGATCGGCAACAGCGGTTACAGTAGAAATCAGCTATATGAAGGTCTTTAATGAAATGGACGCCCTGGAAATGTCGGGACTCGATCCACTCTGGGTCATATGCGTCCCAAGACTGGTGGGTATCACATCAGCTATTCTCTCTCTTTTTATCGTATTTGACATTGCTGCCATCGTGGGTGGTTATGGCGTCGTCTGGCTCGTCACCTATACCAATCTTGGGGATAATTTTTTTCAGATCGCCAACAACATATCCGCCGCAGATATTGTCGTGGGAATTATAAAGGCCATTCTGTTCGGCATTACCATTACTGTCATTTGTCTCTATCATGGATTCAAGACAAAACAACATATTACCCAGATTCCCGTAGCCGCTTCCAAAGCATCCGTGCAGTGCCTTGGAGCCTGTCTGATCGTCAGTGCAACCATATCCGCATTATTCTATCTTTAAAAATGAAACTCGTCGAACTCACTGAATATTCTTTTGATTCCAAGAAAACAGGTCAACCCTTCCAGCCCTTTTATTTTTCCATGACCCCGGGTGATGTGGTTTCGATTTCGGCGGATTCTGCCGATGACGCTCTCAACTTTTTGATGTCACTGGCTACGCTGATTCGTCCTTTGCAAGGTGACTATCGATACAAAGGAAGCATGTTGGATTTTTCGAATTACAGAAACCTCCTTGATATAAAAAAAAATATCGGATTCATCACGTCCCACTCTGCCCTGATAAGCAATCTAACCGTGCGGGAAAATTTGCTCCTCATGAATGCGTACTTTACGAATTCTTTTTCCGGGCAACTGGATCTGCGAACACAGGAGCTCTGCAAACTGTTTTCGCTCCAGGAAAAACTCGAATTAAGACCGGCAGCCCTTACAGCTCATGAGTACCGTTTTGCCGTTACGATCAGAGAACTCGCCAAAATACCAGAGATGTTGCTCATGGAATATCCTGAAAAATATATAGGGATAGCCACTCTTGAGACATTGAACACAGTATTTTCCGACATGCTGGGTGAAAACGTTTGTTTTGTGTTTCTATCCGAGTATCGACATTTTATTGAAACTTTCTCCAAGAGAAAACTTGTGATATCAAAAGGGACACTGCAGGAGATAAATTAAGGGTCAGGGTCCAAGGATTGGAGGGTTCGAGGGTTGCTAACGGCGGTGAGCAAAGAGTCCTAACAGCCTAAAGTCTAAACACCTAAAAGGCTAACAAATGGAAATCACGTATAACAGAAAAGAAAAAATTGTCGGTATATTTGTTATCTCCATCGCGTTACTGCTATTGTCAGTCATCATTGTCATAGGGCGCGGCAAAAACTGGTTTGAGAAATACAATACATATTATACGACCTTCAATGAAAGCTACAACCTGAAGGTCGGTGCCGATGTGAAACTGTTCAAAACCAACATCGGCAAGGTCAAGGCCATTACCGTCGAAAACAAGGTCAAGGTCAAACTCGTCATTTTAGAAAAATACGAAACAAGAATCCGTACAGACACCCTGGCCACCGTCGAGAGCCCCACCTTAATCGGGTCCGAGTACATATCCATCATTCCGGGTTCCGCCGATGCCCCGTTGCTACCCCAGGGAGATGAGATTCCATCAAAGGCTAAAAAATCGATTGCCGATGTCATGGCCGAGTTTGAGGTGGAAGAAACCGTCAGGAAACTTGTCCAGGCAATTCAAGATATCGCAGAATTCACTCAGACGCTCAACGATCCCAATGGGCCGCTTTTATCTGCGTTTGAAAACATCAACAAGACAACCCAACATGTCGAAGTCATAACGAGGAGAATCGAGGACGGCGACGGCACCCTGGGAAACCTGTTAACGTCTACCCAGCTGCTGGACGTCATTTTACTACGGCTCAAAAGCGTTGGTGAAATACTGGCATCTCTTTCAGAAGCCAGCTCAAAAACACCCGGCACGATGGATCAGGCGCAAACCAGTCTGGCCGGTGTTGAAGATGTTACAAGGGGGGTTACAGAAAGTGTGGCGATGTTGAAAGACATCCTGGTTCAGATTGAAACCAACATGCCCACCATTAAGGCGATCCTGGAAAATGTTGAAAAGGGGAGTCAGGATGTTCCGGAAATTACGACATCCACCATACGTGGTATTCAAGACATAAGGGATGGTGTCGAAAATGTAGACAAGGTCTTCCAGTCCCTACAGAAAAATGTTCTCATACGATCGAATATACCCCCTGAAGCCGTGGGTGAAAACACCGACGCTGGGTTGAGGCAGTGATATAGGGTTGGAGGTGTGAAGGTGTGAGGTTGGAGGGTGGCTGAAGCGGCAATTCAGATCCTGAGTTTAGGCGTAGCTGTTAAGTGCTTATTGCTGAAAGCTCTCAGCAACCCTCAACCCCTTAACCCTTGGACCTTAACCCTGTGTTTCATACTCGCGACCCGCTCCACCTGAGCTTGGTCTTCAACAGATCGAAATAATCGTCATGGTCCAGTAGTGTAATCACATGAATCGGATGATCACCTTTCTGAATGGTGATCACATCCCCTTCATCGATTTCGCACACGGCCTGGCCGTCAAATGTAACGATGGCATCCGAAGACCTTTCAGCCAGCTGAATCTTGATCCGAACAGAATCCGGAACGAGCAGCGGCCGGTTTGTCAATGTAAATGGGCAGATAGGGGATAACAGAATGCTGTTGACCCCGGGGTGAACAATGGGGCCGCCGGCAGCCAGTGAGTACGCGGTGGATCCGGTGGGCGTTGATACAATAAGTCCGTCTGCTCGGTACTCCGTTAAAAAATGCTCGTTGATATAGGTTTGAATGTGCGCCAGGTGCGCCGATGCGCCGCGATTGATTACAACATCATTGAGCACGGTTTCTTTGGAAATTTCCTTGCCATGACGGTCTATCCTGGCCTGCAGACGCATCCGCGGCCTTGTTTTAAAGGCACCTTTCAAAACCGCTTCCCCCACACGCAGGAGGCTGTTTTCATCTGTCTCCGCAAGAAACCCCAGTTCACCGAACTTCACCCCTAGAATGGGAATTTTCTGATCACCGATCCAGCGGACGGCACTCAAAAAGGTTCCATCTCCCCCCAGGGCAAAGACACAATACAAATCCGGTGGAGCAAAGGCAAGGCCGCTTTCAGGGTTGGCGCGATCCGGCCATTCAATGTCTCTGCGAATGATGGACACCCCTTTGGAAACCAGCCAGGATTCAAATTTATCGGCCTGGTTCATGGCTTCCATATCTTCTTTGACGATTAATCCTATCTTCTTCAAGGCGTTTAAGACTCCAGACAAACATTTAAGATCGAGAAATGTCCCATACCATGGTTTTTCTTACCGGGAAGCACGTCAAACAGCAATATTTTTTATCATATTCTTGATATTTACCCTGAAACATGATTGAGTCAGGCAGGTTATACGTCTTTTAGCTTGACTCAACCCCTACTTGGGTTTATAAATTTTAACTTTGTAAGGATATTCTATTTCATTAACATATAAGGAGGAAATGCAATGATGAAAAACCATGTTCGGAAAATATTTGCTCTCGCATTTACGACCACGTTTATCTGCCTCACCCTGTCAGGCTTGTCACTCGCGGCAGACACAATCAAGCTGGGTGTCGCTGGGCCCCACAGTGGCGACCTCGCCTCTTACGGTATCCCGACGATCAAAGCCGCCGAACTCGTTGTCAAGGAAATCAATGCCAAGGGCGGCGTTTTGGGAAAGCCGGTTGAGCTTATTGTCGAAGATGATGTCTGTAAGCCCGAGGTTGCGACAAACACCGCCACCAAGCTGGTCGGGGAAGGCGTAAACGTCGTCTTAGGCCATATATGCAGTGGTGCCACCAAGGCAGCCCTCGGTATTTATAAGGACTCCAAAATCGTTGTCATGTCCCCTTCGGCAACCAATCCCGGATTAACACAAAGTGGTGACTACCCGAACTTCTACCGGACCATCGCATCAGACGATGCCCAGGCACAACTGGAAGTTGATTTTGCTCTAAATATTCTGAAGGTCAAAAAAATTGCCGTTCTCCACGACAAGGGCGATTACGGCAAAGGATTGGCCGAATTTGCCAAACAGTTTTTGGAAGCCATACCTGAAGCGGAGGTGGTGTTATACGAAGGCGTTACCCCTGGTGCCGTCAGTTACGCCGCTGTGGTTCAAAAAATCAAGCGGTCCGGTGCGGAAGCCGTAATTTTTGGCGGCTATCACCCGGAAGCATCCAAGATTGTCATGGAAATGCGCAAGAAGAAAATGAAAACCTTTTTCATCTCCGATGACGGTGTAAAGGATGATACCTTTATCAAGGTGGCCGGTGTTTATGCGGAAGGTGTTTATGCCACCGGACCTAAAGATGTATCAAAAAATGAAATGACCTCCATAGCCAATGATGCCCACAAAGCAGCTTACGGTGAAGATCCAGGCGCATTTTTTCTGAATGCCTATGCTGCCGCCCTGGCACTTTTGAATGCCATCGAAAAATCAGGCTCTACGGATTACGATGCCATTTCCATGGCATTGAAAAAAGAATATGTCGACACACCCCTGGGAAGCATCAGCTTTGATGAAAAAGGCGATGCCACCGGCGTCGGCTTTTCCATGTATCGTGTTAAAAACGGCGCTTACTACGAAGTTAAATAACCCATCCTGATACCAACATCTCGGGGGTCAGGCTATGAGAGTCCGACCCCTGACTTTTTTATTCGAGACGATACTGGTTTAAGAATTAACAGATGGACTATTTTATAGAGCTTTTTCTGGGTGGCCTCACACGGGGAAGTATCTATGCCCTGATCGCGCTTGGATACACCATGGTGTACGGGATCATCCAGCTCATCAATTTCGCCCATGGTGAAATTTACATGATCGGTGCCTTTACCGCCCTTATCGTGGCCGGTATTCTATCCATGCTGGGGTGGAACCAGATCGCCATTCTCGTTATCGCTTCCATCGTAGCGGTTGTTTACTCAGCCGCTTACGGCTTCACCATCGAAAAGATAGCCTATAAACCCTTGCGCCAGGCACCCAGGCTCTCGGCACTCATCAGCGCCATCGGCATGTCCATGTTTCTGCAATACTACGTGCTTCTGGCCCAGACGTCCAATTATATGCCGTTCCCCAACCTGATTCCGGATTTTAAATTCCTGGAACCTGTTGAACATATTGTCCGCTCTTCCGAAATCGTAATTTATGCCACCACGGCCATTGTCATGGTTCTCTTGACCGTTCTCATCAAGTTCACCAAAATCGGGAAAGCCATGCGGGCCACCGCCCAGGACCGAAATATGGCCATGCTGGTGGGGGTCGATGTCAACAAGGTCATCTCAATGACATTTATTGTCGGGTCTGCCACCGCTGCACTGGGAGGAGTCCTTATCGCCTCCCACACGGGACAGATCAATTACTACATAGGATTTATCGCCGGTATCAAAGCCTTTGTAGCGGCTGTACTCGGCGGTATCGGCAGCATGCCGGGGGCTGTACTGGGAAGCCTGGTCCTGGGAATGTCGGAAAGTTTTTTCACAGGCTATATCTCCAGTGATTATGAAGATGTATTTGCCTTTCTCTTTCTGGTATTCACCCTGATCTTCAGGCCATCGGGTATTTTGGGTAGAGCAGATACGGATAAGGTCTGATGAATTGAAGACGCCTCACAGTTTGCTGTGAGGCGTCTTCAATCCATCATGTTTTAGGTGTTAGGTTTTAAGTGTTAAGTATGGCTGACCTGTTATTCATACACGCTAAAAACCCAGCCTAAAACCTAAAACTTAAAACCTAAAACCATCATTGTTGAATTATGTTTCGTTTCAGTGAAATAAAAAAATCATTCCTGGTGGCATTGTGGCTGATGTTCCTGACCTTTCCCATCATGGTGATTCGTGTGAACACCATCTACAAGACCATAGAATGGCGCTGGGAACGGATGTTCCTGGTGGGTATCGGCGCGTTTTTTCTGTCATTTCTCTGGCGATACCTCCACAAAAGAAAAGAAGCCGGTGAAAAGAAAGCCGAGGAAGCCGGAACCCTGCCCCTGGCACAGAGACTCATCAAGAACAGGCAATTCAGTGTTCCCGCCGCCATCGCGCTTGGTATTTTCATCATCGCCTTTCCTTTTGTCTTCTCCATGTATCAAACCAACATCATGACCACCGCGCTTATTTATGTGGTTGTCGGGTTGGGGCTGAACATCGTTGTGGGTCTCGCCGGGCTGCTGGATCTGGGATATGTGGCCTTTTATGCTGTAGGTGCTTACAGCTATGCCCTGCTCAATCATCATTTCGGGCTGGGGTTCTGGGCAGCTCTTCCCATCGGGGCCACATTCGCCTTCCTTTTCGGTGTCATACTGGGCTTTCCGGTTCTCCGTCTTCGGGGAGACTACCTGGCCATTGTCACCCTGGGATTTGGTGAGATCATTCGCCTGATTCTGGAAAACTGGAATGCCTTTTCTTTTGGACCCAGCGGTATTGCCAACATACCCAGACCCGGTTTTTTCGGTATGGACATGTCCCTGTCTCAATCCATCACCTATGTCTATTTCCTGATGATCGGTCTGGCCATTTTTACCATCTTTGTGGTCAAGCGCCTCGAGGACTCTCGTCTGGGGAGAGCCTGGATTGCCCTCAGGGAGGATGAGGTGGCTTGCCAGGCCATGGGTATTGACAAGACCCGGACCAAGCTGAGCGCATTTGCCCTGGGTGCGACCTGGGCCGGTATCGGCGGCGTGGTCTTTGCAGCAAAAACCACCTTCATCAACCCTGCCAGTTTTACCATCTGGGAATCCATCATTATTTTATGTATCGTGGTCCTGGGTGGCATGGGGTCAGTGTTGGGTGTTATTTTCGGCGCCCTGGTTCTGATTCTTCTTCCGGAATATTTGCGGGCATTTTCCGAATACCGGATGCTCATTTTTGGGGCAACCCTGGTCATCATGATGGTCTTTCGTCCCGGTGGAATTATTACGGATGTTCGAAAAACATACAAGTTCAAAGGCTTAAAAGACAAGCAACCGACTGTTTAGGTATATGAAACCGATTCTCGAAGTAACAAACCTGACCAAAGATTTCGGCGGCCTCAGAGCCCTCGACGACATCAGCCTGACTGTCGGTCAAGGTGAAATTGTTGCGCTGATTGGCCCCAATGGTGCCGGAAAGACCACCTTCTTTAACTGCATCACCGGTATTTATCCACCCACAAAAGGGGATGTTGCCATCATTCCACCCGGCGGGAAAAGGATACTTATCAAGGGTCTGAAGCCCAACCATGTTACCCAACAAGGTATGGCCCGTACATTTCAGAACATCCGTCTTTTTCAAAACATGACGGTTCTGGAAAATGTCATGATCGGCCGCCATTGTCGCATGTCTGCCGGCATACCCGGCGCCATCTTCAGAAACCCTGCGACGGTGAGAGAAGAAAAGAAAGTTGTCGAAGACAGCTACAGGGTACTCGAAAAAATCGGCCTGGAACAATTTGTTAACGATTACGCCAAAAACCTTCCCTACGGAGCCCAGCGACGTCTGGAAATTGCCCGCGCCATGGCAACGGAGCCTTCTATTCTGCTTCTCGATGAACCTGCCGCAGGAATGAATGCCAGGGAAACCAATGAGCTCGATGATTTGATTGTTCGCATACGCAATCAGGAGCGTATTTCCATCCTGCTTATCGAGCACGACATGAAACTGGTGATGAGCCTGTCCGATCGCATCTATGTGGTGGACTACGGCAAAAAAATTGCCGAAGGAACCCCCATGGAAATCAAGGCCAATCCAGCCGTTATAAAAGCGTATCTGGGAGAAGAATTGGATGCTTGAGGTTAGGAACATTCAGACCTATTATGGCAATATTCAGGCCATAAAAGGGATCAGTCTGGAAATCTCGGAAGGCGAGATTATAACCCTGATCGGTGCAAATGGTGCCGGGAAAACCACGACCCTCATGTCCATATCCGGTATCGTGCCCCCCAAATCCGGTGATATCCTCTTTATGGGAGAACCGCTCCAGGAACTGTCTCCCAACCAGATTGTGGCTCTTGGCATCAGCCAGGTACCCGAAGGGCGTCGGATTTTCCCCTATCTTACCGTGATGGAAAATCTTGATATGGGCGCTTTTTTACGAAACGATACCGATGAAATCCAAAAAGACCTGGAATATATCTTTGATCTTTTCCCTATCCTGGCTGAACGGCGTCACCAGTCAGGCGGCACCCTCAGCGGTGGTGAGCAGCAGATGCTGGCAGTTGCAAGGGCCCTGATGGCAAGACCCAGACTCCTTCTCCTGGATGAACCTTCTCTGGGTCTGGCGCCCCTTATTGTGAAACAGATTTTTACAATTATTCGAAAGATCAACAAAGAAAACAATACCACGATATTTCTAGTGGAACAGAATGCCAACCTTGCTCTGCAGGTCGCTCACAGGGGATATGTCATGGAAAACGGACGTATCACCCTGTCCGACAGCAGCCAGAATCTGCTCGCCAATGAGGATGTGAAGAAGGCCTATCTGGGCATCTAAGACGTGGCTTCAGACGAGGCTCCAGAAGCTCCCCCTCGTGTCCAATCTCTGCGTTGAACCGTTGTGTTCAATCCTCAAAATACCCTATGTATTCATCCGGTTATAGGGGTTGTCAGAAAAACGTTCCGATTGAGGACCGTTTTTCTGACAACCCCTATAGAAATTCATTCCGTTATGACCCGTCTATAGTTGGTTCTTGGTAAGTAAGCGGAAAAACTTTCTGCAACTTGGAAAGATTGTATTGCAGCATCATGAAGAATTCCATCGTTTCCCGTCCTGATCAGTTCTGCCACAAGGCATTTCAACCTGAAGCCGTAGCTTATGCTACTGCGAAGGTTGAATAACACCGTGGCGGAGCTGATCAGGACGGGAAACCAGGCCAATCAGACAAAGCATCCGTAGACCTGACGATATGCATCCCCGCTTTTTCGAATTGCTCAAATGCCTTATTGGCCGGTTCGGTATAGTCAATCACATCCGGAATTACCACCGGTGATGTACAATCTTCCAGCAGGTATACTTTGGTTGCCAGGGCCGGGTTTTTGTTTTCAATTTCAGATAACAGATCCGCTACAGTCCATGCCACACAATGGCTTTTTGCCTGGCCGGCAATAACGACGGCGTCAAATGCCAGAAGCGTGTCCATGAGCTGCTGATTTATCCCGGCAAGTTTCCTGTTATCCAGGCCCTCTATGATTTCAGGGCGCACCACAGAGTAGTTTTCCGTAAGGGGATGACCCCCCTTAAGTTGAAAATCAGGCTGGCTGAACCGGCACATGGCATGAAAAAAGATCGCTTCTTCCACCGCGGAAACCAGTGCGTGCCCGATACCGCCAAGCATGGCATGGTAGGGCCAGATGGTGAGGTCATACTTCCCCCCAGCTTTCAACCGGCGGGCATAATGTACCAGATGGGCCTGCCCGAAATGTGCATCGATCTTAAGGCTTTCAACAAGTTCTGTGTTAAAACGCCAGGCACCTTTCTCGATATCGTCCAGGGATACGAGCGTATAGGGATCCGGGTGGTCTCCATTATCGTTGACAAGAAAAATACTGTGGAAAATCTGCATTATCTGGTGTGTGTCCATGGTGGGACAGATTTGGGTGATGGCTGGTATGTTTCGATAGATAAAAGTTCCCAATCGTTGGTTGTCATCTACAGCGCCGCTTCCGGTTGTTCCGCCCACATAGAGTTCAAAACCGGGGATGCAGAACGTGTTTTGAATATCGATGAGCATCAGACATACCCTGAATGCATCCTGGGCACTGGTTCTGATGCCATGCTGTGTTCGCCATTTTACCGCTTCACCAGCTCTTTCCTGATAAGGAACCCGCCAGACATCTCCAACCCGGTCGGGGTTAAAAAAAGATGGGATGGGCAAGTCATTCGCCATCATGGTGCCTCCTGATAACCTTTGTTTGATGATTTCTATCCCGGAA
This sequence comes from uncultured delta proteobacterium, assembly GCA_963744665.1. Taxonomy (GTDB): domain Bacteria; phylum Desulfobacterota; class Desulfobacteria; order Desulfobacterales; family B30-G6; genus B30-G6. The sequence goes on from CAVUUM010000005.1 coordinate 45,703, forward strand.
ATTTCACAAACCTTTATGGCAAACAGTACCATTCTAATTAACATGCTATATCATGGCAAGTTTCTGACATATAAAGTCAACTAAGAATTCTTCGTCACGTTTCATGAAAAGTTCGGGTTAAATGTTTTTCTGTGCTAAAACAAGCTGCTCGCTCAGTTTCACAGGATATCGACATCTTTTATGGATCGATTTGTACTTATTGGGCAATGCCCTGAAGTTCGATTTAAAACTGGCCTGAATGTCCCTAAGATTCGGGTGGATGCCCACCGGTTCTCCCTGGCGCATCACGGCCGACAGCAGCGGTGTTGCGCCCTCAATGGTTTCATCTCTCAGGCCGATGACATCTTCAATAAAATGTCCCCGGGCATCTACTTTCCGAAACACCTGTTTTACACCGGCCAGTGTTTTTTTACCCGGGCTCAGTTTCCTCACAAGTCTGTCATTCATTTTAACCAGCTTGTATACAACATCCAGATAGGGCGCATCTGCGGAAGTGCCCATCTTTGTCCCAACCCCGAAAGCATCGATGCGGGCGCCATTTTCCAGCAGTTCGTGAATCGTAAACTCGTCAAACCCGTTGCTGGCATAGATTTTGACATCCGAAAGTCCGGCATTGTCGAGAATTTTCCGTACCCGGCAACTCAGGTCGATCATGTCGCCACTGTCAAGACGAATCCCTTTGAGTGAGTGCCCTTTTTTTCTCATTTCCAGGCCCACACGCACCGCCTGCCGGGCGCCCTCGATGGTGTCGTAGGTATCGATGAGGAAAACAGAATCTTCCGGAAAGATGGCTGCATAGGCCCGAAAGGCATCGATCTCGCGTTCAAAGGCCGATATATAGGAATGCGCCATGGTACCGGAAACAGGGATACCGTAGCGTTGTCCGGCCAACAGATTGCTTGTCCCGGCAAATCCGGCGATATAGGCACTTCTGGCGACATTCAGCCCGGCATCCTGGCCCTGTGTCCTTCTCAAGGAAAAGTCGACCACGGGTCGTCCGCCGGCTGCATGCATGCAGCGTGCTCCTTTGGATGCAAACAGGCTCTGGGAACCGATGGTATTGAGCAGAAAGGTTTCAACGATCTGTGCTTCGATAATGGGAGCGGTCACCTCAAGCACGGGTTCCTCCGGGAAGAAGATCGAGCCTTCAGGCATGGCAAAAACACTTCCCTTAAAACGCAATGTTTTCAGAAAAGAAAGAAACGAATCTGAAAAAAGGCCTGTTGTCTTTAAATAGGCGATCTCCCTTTCAGAAAACCCGAAACATGCCAGTTCGTTTAAAACCGTCTCAAGCCCTGCCGCCACAAAAAAATTTCGTGCAGCAGACTCCCGCACAAAAAGGGAGAAGGTTGCATGCCCCACTATTTTTTTTTGATAATAAGCGGCCGCCATGGTCAATTCATACAAATCCGTAAAAAGCGGACCGATGCGATGGCTGGTTGTCATGGTTCCTGCTCCGTTGTTATAGGTCTTGTGGTCGTCACGTCAATTCCATTGATCAGGTCTTTTGGAAATACTCATAGCATAATAATTCAATGGGTTCACTTCAAGTAAGGAATTGCTATTTACCCGGGATCCCGCTAACATTCCCCATGACTTGCAGTTAACATACAAGACGCCTAAACCCAAGTCATTGATATCCGAAAAAGATAAAGGCAATGTGAAGCACATGACCCAAAAGAAAAACAATCTGTTGGACAGACTATTTTCTCCCAGAGGAATTGCGGTTTTTGGCGGGATCAGCAGACCCGGCGCCTTTGGCAACCTCATCGCCTTGAGCCTAATCCGATATGGGTATCCTGGAAAGCTATACCCTATTTCATCCAAGGGTGGTGAATTGAACGGACACGCCATTTACAAATCCATCGAAGCGGTGGATGGTCCCGTTGACCTGGCATCCATATCGGTTCCCGCCAAATTTGTCCCCGATATTTTAAGATCCTGCCTGCAGCAGGGCGTGGCAGGTGCCCAAATTCATTCATCCGGGTTTGCCGAGATGGGCTCATCTGAAGGTATTGCCCTGCAAAAAGAAGTTGCGGCCATCGCTCGCGAGGGAATCCGGGTCGTGGGACCCAATTGCTTTGGTATTCATTCACCCCGGGGCGGTATCACCCTGTTACCCGGAGCTGATTTCTCCAAAACACCCGGCTCGGTTGCCTTGTTATCGCAAAGCGGCGGTGTTGCCACTGATTTCGGGTATGAAGCCCGCCTGGCAGGTATCCATCTCAGCAAAATGGTGTCTTTCGGCAATGGGTGTGATCTGGACGCCATCACGCTTCTCGACTACCTCTCCACTGATCCTGAAACAGACGTGATTGCCGCCTACCTGGAAGGTATCACGGATGGGCAACAATTCCTGGAGACCTTGGGTCGTGTAACACGTCAAAAACCAACCGTGGTCTGGAAGGCCGGCCTGACACCCCCGGGAAACCGGGCGGCACAAAGCCATACCGCTTCCCTGGCGGGAGACGCCAACATATGGCAGGGCGTTCTCAGACAAGGGAATGCCATTTCTGTTCAGGGCCTGGACGAACTCATGGATGCCCTCGTGGCCCTGAAATACCTCAAAAAACCGGGACCTCGAATAGCTCTGGTAGGGGGCGGCGGTGCCATCGGTGTCTTTAGCTGCGATGTTTCCCATCGATCAGGGTTAACCCTGGACCATTTCAGTGCCGCAACACAAAAGCGACTTCGTCAGTTCTATCCCACACCCGGCAACAGCATGCAAAACCCCTTGGATACCGGATCGCCCATTGTGCCGGCGGACGTTATCAAAAGCTCACTGGAAATTATCCTTGACTCGGAACCCATTGATATCCTGATTATGGTATTCCTGTTAAGACCCCTTGAGGTGGAAGCCCGCTCTTTTATGGAAATGGCCGGTGTGCCCGCAGGACCGCCCGGGGCGTATCTGGAAGACATGCTGCCGGTACTCGAACGTCTGAAAAAGGCATCCGGCAGGGAAATCATTGCCGTTTTTGAAAACCATGCCGTGACCGTTGAAGATGTGGATGTGGAAAAAACATCCCGCATCCTGCGCAAGGCCTATCAGTCCCGCGGCATTCCAGTGTTTCACAACGTCGAGAGGGCCTTGCGGGGTGTCCGCCATGCGGTTGCGTATGCATCGACGCGTTCAAAATTAGTCAACAAAGTCAAGGACGTCCCCTGATCTGGGCCCTATGCACAAAAAAACAAACAGCTACAGGGCGGTATTCTCCGTCAGTCTGCCCCTGGTCCTCTCCATGGCGGCCACCACTGTCATGGAATTCACAGACCGGGTGTTTCTGGCCAATTATTCCATCGAGGCCATTGCTGCAGCCCTGCCGGGAGGGATTACAGCCTATCTGTTCTTAACTTTTTTTACGGGGGTCACCAGTTATCTCAACGTCTTTATCGCCCAGTACACGGGCGCTCGTTCTCTGTCCCGTATCGGTGCCTGTATTTGGCAGGGGATTTACTTTTCCCTGCTGGCAACCGTCATCCTGATTGGCTTGTCATTTGTGGCAGACCCGCTTTTTCACCTAGTCGGGCACACACCGGAGATACAACGTTTAGAAAGTGACTACTTCAGGATCCTCTGCATGGGAGCCGGTATAAACGTGCTGGGCACCGGTCTATCCTGTTTCTTTTCGGGCAGGGGAAAGACACGACCCGTAATGGTGATCAGCCTTATCGGTATGGTCTTCAATATTCCTTTGGATTATGCCTTGATCAACGGGATGTGGATCTTTCCCGAGATGGGTATCAAAGGGGCCGGTATCGCTACGGTCTGTTCCTGGACACTCATAACGATGCTCTATTGCGTGCTTATATTCAACCGCAAAAACAATCGACTTTATGGCGTTTTTTCCAACCGGGCTTTCGATGCGGAATTGATCTTGCGTATCCTCAGGACCGGTGTTCCGGCCGCGCTGCAGTTCGTCATGGACATTTTTGCCTTTACCTTTTTCATCTTCATGGTGGGCAGGCTTGGCAAGGTGCCCCTTGCGGCCAGCAACATTGCCTTTTCCATAGAGTCCATTGCCTTTATGCCGGCATTTGGTTTCTCGATTGGGTTGTCCACCCTCGTAGGCCAGTCCCTGGGTCGCAACAATGTGGAAGGAGCCATTCGATTCACCAGACAAACCATCTGTATCCTCTTGTCCTATATACTGCTGATAGACCTGCTGTTTTTCCTGGCACCCCATTGGGTGATTCAACTATTTGCCACAGCCGAAAGCACAGGGGCATCCTACAGGCAGATAATGGATCAGGGAATCGTCCTCATACGGATTATGGCTATCTTTATCTCTTTTGATGCCTTGTATTTTATCTTTATCGGCGTATTAAAGGGAGCCGGCGATACCCGCTTTATTATGTGGAGCATCGGAATTGCCACCCTGGTGGTCATGATTTTACCCATCGCCATCGGTGTCGGGTTTCTGGGATGGGGAATCTATGCCTGTTGGATCATCCTGACCCTGTATGTCCTTTCCCTGTGTCTCGTTTCCTTTCTCCGCTATCGACAGGGTAAGTGGAAGACCATCCGTGTCATTGAAAAAGTTCCCGTATAGGCAAATCGTTTCACGAGAGCTTCGGTTGGCAACTCTTTTTATGAAACTCGGCAAGTACCCCCACCCTTTGCCCATTAACACCGGGGTAGAAAACTTAATCAGCTGTTTTTGCACGTTTCTGGTTCAGTGATGCAGCCAGCATTTCAGCTATTTTTTCGGCCTGCCTTTGGCTAGGCGCCTCGTGAACACCGGCTAAATATTCCCCCATGGGAAACATGAGATCAAAGGTCCCCATGATTTCTATCATTCGGGCATCCTGAATGGTAGTGTTCGGTTCGACATTTCTGCCGCCGAAGTTTTTAAAGTAGGTGTGAAGTTCCCTTGCCAGCTCCCTGGCCTCTTCAGGCGATTTTCGCTTTGAGAAGTAGGCTGTTGAACGGTCTTCTCCGATCCTGTATTCGGCTGTGAATACCCTGTCAAGGGGATCAAAACCGAACGCATGCCTGGGAATCATCGAGGCGCTGCCCTTGACGAGGTTTCCCAGTGGAAAGAGTGCTAGTTGAGGAAGATCTTCCCCTTTGATGGGTGTCTCCCGGACAAATTGTTCAGCCAGTAATTTCAGAACGGATATTTCCCCGTCCAACGGTAAAATCCATAATATTTCCACGTAAAAGGGGCCATGCACCAGATAAACTGTGTTTTCAGTTTGATATGCAAACCGTGTGACATCGATAGCTTGTGCATTATCGCGTCGCTGCAAACTGAAAACAGAAAACGCGTTCAGTATGCTGCCCATGTGATAGGCATTGACCTCTATCATGGACTCGACACCTTCAAGTCCTTCATACAGCTGGCTTGTGAGCGAGACAAAGCCGGCTGAAAGATAAAAGTCCGCCTGGCCATTAATTTTTTCCCAGAGGGTGTCCGCACTGAATATCTCCGGAGGTCCTGAAACGCTGAGACCAGGAGGAGGAATCATCCCGGGAGATTGCGGCTCAGCCCGCCCCGGCACAGCAGCAGAAACAAATACGAGACCGACAATGATGACGGCAAAACCAAACATCCTCAACACCCGATAAGGGATCCTACCATCGTCTGCAGGTTCACTCTTTTTAATCATGAGATAAAATATCCGTACGTTATCCGGTGCTATGCTAATTTTTCAGATGCTTTCCGCATGAGTTTTGCTATGGGCATGTTCTGGGGGCATCGATGCTCGGCCTTTGAAAAATCCGTCGAAAGGAGCCGTCTGCGCATGGTTGGCTCAATTTTTTTTAAGTATCCAACGGATAGTTCCGGTTTTCCATAGGCGTGGTCGTACATGAGCTGGCGCATGATATCGCTGATGGGGACATCCTTACCTGAGCAGGATTCACAAATATCCGCGCAGCCGGCACAGTAACCGGGGGCTGTCTGCCGGGCATATCGTTCAAGACGCTGCCTGTCACCTGAAGTGAGGTTTTCCTTGTTCAAAGCTGCGGCTACATTGGCCTGCAGGATGGTCATATTCGGCATGGCCGAGCAGATGCTGGCAATATTCGGATTTTCCCACACCACTTTGAGGTTCGCCTGTTCAGCCGTATACCCTTTTGCTAACAATCTTTTGGTCATTTTTAAGGCATCGTCTGTTTCAGACCCGATGGAAGCATAAGAATTGGCCGAGAAAGCGGCCTGTGTTTTCATGGCTGTCAAGCCTATTCCCGCCTTGGCACAGGCATCCACCGCTCTTTTCATGTCACTTTTTGCCATCAGCCTGTAGTTATAACTCATCATGATGCCGTCGATCCACCCAAGCTTCGCTGCGGATAGCATGTTGGTTTCCATGTCTTTATGGGTGCTGAATCCAAAAAAGCGAATTTTTCCTTGCATTTTGGCCTTCTCAGCCCAGACCCTGACATCATTGGTCAGTTTCTTTTTTGCATCACCGACATGATGAATAAAATACAAATCGATATAGGATGTGTTCATCCTTTGAAGTGATTCATTTAATGTTACCGATAGTATGTTTGAATCTGAAGCGCTTGATTTCGTAACCAAAAAGATTTTTTTTCGGTCGTCCGGAAATCTTGAAAAGTATTTGCCGATGGCCTTTTCGTTTTTTCCCCAACCATATGAATCAGCCGTGTCCCAATAAGTTACACCCATTTTAATCGCTTGTCTGAACATGAGCTGGTCTGACAATCCCAATACACCACCAAGTGAAAGAATAGATACATTCACACCGGTTTTCCCAAATGGCCGTGTGGGCACCCTCATTTTTTCAGAAGTCATGGCGGAAGCGCTTGAAGGTGCTTGTGCCATAGCACTTAAGGGTATGAGTGACGATCCTAAACTGACGGCCCCTGCTGCTTTGAGAAAATCTCTCCTTGATAAAATTCCCTTTTTTTCGGACATGCGTCTTCTCCCCTGTTGAAGACTTCCCTGCAGCAAGCTGCAGGGAATCTTCCTGGTACCGATTGCCCCTTTCTTCAGTCCACCGTCATCAAAAAGAGAGATACAAAAATATATAATCCCCGTCATTGATGTTAATGGCGATGTCGGCACCCCTTGATTCGGCAAAAACGAGCCATGGGGGTTTGCCTGCGCTTCCACAATCGGCGGTTGGATAAAATTCACCGGTGATGCCGCAGGACCATGCCAAAAGCATGGGATCGTCCGTCAGTTCCTTTGCCTTCTGCTTGGCGAAATCCTTGGCCGATGCCAGGTCAAGGTCGGGCTTGTCCAGTGTGAGTCGTATGTGATTTCCCATAAAACCAGTAAGATCATTGGTTGCCATAGTTACCTCCCGAAAAATCCCAGAACACCCTTAAGTGGGTTAATGCGTAAATCGTCCAATGAATATTGTGGAATAAATGAAAAATGTCCCAAAGAATGTCAAAGACAGGCCGCAATGTCAAGTGGACATAACTAACTGCTTGACATCTCTACCTATAGTTGGAAAGTTTGTTTTTGGCACATGCTGGAAGCGCTTGCTTTATCGTTAGGTCTGTGCGATACATGCAGATACTTTTGTGACAGCTCTAAGCCATACCCATCAACATGGAGAGCGATATGCTATGAATACAAACCCAGCTTCCTGAGTCAACTACCACCCGTGAAACGGGTGGCTTGGATTTCCCCCAAAATGGGGGAAAGACAAAGGAGACGGCACGTCTCCGCAAGTTCAGGTTCGGAACCGCGTGCCGAGCACGCGGTTTGTAGAACAATCAAGAAGCAGGGTTTTGTTGTTTTGAACCAACCATCCGGGAATCTTGGGAGAACGGATAATGGAAGGATGGACGTCATGGCTTTTTACATTGTCCAGCACGGTCAAAGCTTGACCCTATGAATACGATATCACAAGAAGACAACGTGTATCCCCTGATCCCACTTTTTCCCCTGGGCCTGGTCCTGTTGCCGCACATGGATCTGCCGTTGCACATTTTCGAGGAACGCTACAAGATCATGATCAACGCGTGTCTGGAATCAAGCCAGGCCTTCGGTATCGTGTATTTCAACGGTACCGTTATTCAAAAAATCGGTTGTACCGCCGAAATCCAATCGGTCACCCGGCAATACGAAGATGGTCGCATGGATATACTCACACGGGGCAAAGAGCGCTTTGTCATCAGGAAGACGGACGAAAGCCGCCCCTTTACACAGGCCAGGGTTATGTTTTTTGGGGATGAAGCCGAAAGCGCCTCGGCCGATGACACGGTCCTGGTGGCAGACACCTTGCACCTGCTGAAGGCTCTGGACCGATTGTCAGGGACCCGTCGCGACTACCAGGCCATGGCCGAACTAAGCATGGCCTTGCTGTCTTTCATCATTCCCGCACTGGATGGCTTCACCCCCGAAGAGCGGCAGTTCTTCCTGGAAACCACATCCCCGCGCAGCCGCCTGCACAAATGCAAGGCCGCCCTCAAGACCGTGATGCAGCGCCTGCAGCTGAATGCCGAAATCCGAACGGCCATCGGCGGAAACGGTGATTTAAAGGCGCTGATGACCAAAGCCGGAATTTCAACAGACTGATGAGTATCCTTTTTGAACCCATAAACATAAAAAATCTGGAAGTGCCCAACCGCTTTGTCAGATCTGCCACATACGACGGATGCAGCGACAGAAATGGCGGCGTGACCGAAAAGCAGATCAAACTCTTTACGGATCTTGCGAGCGGCGGCGTCGGTCTCATTGTAACGGGTATCGCTTATGTTCATCCATCCGGTCAGATTTCACCATTTCAGAACAGCCTTGCCCATGACTCGCTCATACCCGGTCTCAAACGACTGACCCGGGCTGTCCACGACCGCGGCGCAAAGATCGCCGTCCAGTTGTTTCATGCAGGCAGAGAATCGGCCCGGTTTCTTGAGCCAAAAAAAGAGCGCGCGATTGGACCGTCCATCGTACCAGACGACCCTTTTTTCCAAAGAGAATACCGCGCGGCCACCGTGGAAGACATCAGGGCGATCACCCTGGCATTCGGCGATGCGGCAAGAAGAGCAAAAGAAGCCGGTTTCGATGCAGTTCAGCTCCATGGTGCCCATGCATACCTGCTCAGCCAGTTTCTCTCTCCCTACACCAATCGCCGTGAAGATGAATATGGCGGGTCCTTTGAAAACCGTTTACGATTCCACCGGGAGATATACCTGAACGTCAGGGAACAGGTAGGAGATGCCTATCCGGTGCTCATCAAAACAGGGGTCCAGGACGGGTTTGCAGGAGGGCTCACGTTTCGCGAGGGCAGAGAGGCGGCCAAACGCTTTTCCCAATGGGGATTTGATGCATTGGAAATCAGCCAGGGTTTGAGGGGCAACTGGTATGAAGAGACGGAATTTCGTACCAAAATAAACCGGGTCGAAAAAGAAGCCTATTTTCGTGACTGGAGCAAGACGGTAAAAGATATGGTGAACATACCCGTGATGATTGTGGGCGGCTTGAGATCCATTGAACTCATGGAGGTGCTCGTCGAAAAAGGCGAGACAGATTTCATTTCCCTGTGCCGCCCATTGATAAAAGAACCCCATATTATCAATGCATGGAAAAGCGGAAGCCGGGTCAGGGCCGATTGTATATCCTGCAACAAGTGCTTCGAGAGGCTTGTCAGGGGCGAGTCATTGCACTGTGCACTTAGGTGCGACGATAAACCGGAGAGATACGAAATGAAAACAAAAAAAAATTCGAGTGACGGGAGGTGACCCATGCGTGGCTTGAACGGTAAGAACGTGCTGGTAACCGGTGGCGGCAGTGGCATAGGCCAGGCCGCCGCGACACGCTTTCTGGAGGAAGGCTGTGCCGTTTGCATCCTCGATAGCAGCGCCGAGGCACGCGCTCGGGTCACCCGGGAGCTGCCGGCGTTGACCGGGGTGATCGACGCCGATGTATCGAACCTGGAACAGGTACAGGCGGCCTTCGCCGAGGCGATTCGTCGCATGGGATCAGTCGACGTGTTAGTCAACAACGCCGGCATCAGCATCCGCCACGACTTCCTCGATATCACGCCGGATGAGTGGGACAAGGTTCTGGGCGTCAACCTCAAGGGGGTCTTCTACGTGGCACAGACCGCCGCACGGCACATGATGGGCAAGGGCTCCGGCGTAATTCTCAACACCGCCTCCACGGCCGGTTCCACCGGGTACCCGCACTACGCCGACTACAGCGCCAGCAAGGGAGGCGTGATCGCCTTGACCCTGGCCATGGCGCTGGAGCTGGCTCCCGTCATCCGTGTGAACGCCATCTCTCCCGGGTACGTGCTCACCCCCATGCAGCGCGCCGAGTACACGGACTCGATGCTGGACGCGGTGAACCGGAAGATCCCGCTTGGCCGACACGCGAAACCCGAGGAGATCGCCGCGCTGTTTGCGTATCTGGCCTCAGAGGACGCCGCGTTTGCCACCGGCCAGGTCTATGTCATGGACGGTGCAGAAACCACCGGGGGTCTCTGCAGCCAGTGGGTACACGACTAGCCCGGAAATTTCATGAAATGTTCGGGATAGCTTTCCGCGTGTGGACCGCAGTTTATTGATTCCCTGAACCAATATGAAAAGGATAACGACATGAAATTAGAAGGAAAGGTAGCCCTCATAACCGGAGGGACTTCGGGAATCGGCAGGGCCACCGCCGTGCGTTTCGCACACGAGGGGGCGGCGGTCGCTATCACCGGGCGTAATACCGAGCGTGGAGAGCAGGTTGCCCAGGCCATTGCGGCGCATGGCGTCCAATCCCTGTTCATCCGTTCCGATGTGCGCTTTGCTGACGCGTGTCGCCGGGCAGTCGAACAGACCCTCGAGCGCTTCGGCAAGATCGACGTGCTGTTCAACAACGCCGGGGTGTTCCATCCGAGGACCGTCCCGGAATGCACCCTGGAAGAATGGGACGAAACCATCGATGCCAGCCTCAAGGGTGCCTTCTTGATGTCGAAATATGTCCTGCCGTCAATGATCGAGCGCGGCAGCGGCTCGATTATCCACACCAGCTCCGGATGGGGAATCCAGGGAGGCCAAAAGGCGGCGGCATACTGCGCCGCCAAGGGTGGGCTGGTGGTGATGGCCAAAGCCATGGCCATCGATCACGGTCCCGACGGGATTCGTGTGAACTGCGTATGCCCTGGCGATGTGCAAACCCCCATGCTTCCAGACGATGCGGCCAAGCGTGGCATGTCCTGGGAAACGTACGCTGCCGAAGCTGCCGACCGACCCCTCGGTCGCATCGGCACCGCCGAGGAGATTGCCGAAGCGGTGCTGTATCTGGCCTCCGACGATTCCTCCTTCGTGACCGGCACGGCACTGGTCGTGGACGGTGGGGGCATCGCCGGCTGAGCAGCTTTGCCCCGTCATATGTAACATCTTTGTATAAAATATCGTGTGATTTGTTTTTTTGTAATAGTTGAAATATGCCCCCATGAACCCGTATTGTGATGTAATATGCCAAATGGTAATAAACCCAAACCGCTAGTGTCAAGCTCTCGCTCTTCAAGCGGTTTTTACGGCTGGTGGATTGTTGCTGCCGGCGCGACCATATTGTTTGTGTCTTCAGGAATCGGGTTTTACGGCCATGGTGTCATCCTGGACCCATTGCGCACCGTTCATGGCTGGTCAAAGGGAACTGTTTCTTCGGCAATCACCCTATTTTTCTTTTCTAACGGTATCGTTGGTCTCCTCATCGGACGCTGGATGGATCGCTATGGTCCAAAATGGTTTCTTGTGTATGGATCTGTTGTTTTCGGTTTGAGTATCAGCGCCCTGAACTGGTGTAATTCGATTCCCCAGCTCTTTATTGCCTATCTGTTTATGTCAGTCGGTTTCTGCTGCACGTCACTCGCTCCGGTCAACACCGTGATTACCAATTGGTTTATTCGCAAACGGGGTCTGGCCATGAGTATTGCCAATACCGGTCTCAGCGTGGGTGGTGTCATTCTGGTGCCTTTGACCAGCTATCTCATCATTGAGAAAGGACTGGGTATCACCCTGCCTGTATTGGGATGTCTCTATAGTATGGTCATTATTCCCATGGCTGTCTTTTTTATCAAGCAGAGGCCATCGGACCTGGGTCAATATCCAGACGGAGACCATCCGGACAGGGCGATTGAAAAACAAGATCGGAGGTGGGCTGCCACAGGCCAGATGCAGGTGTGGACCCGCACACAGGCAATGAAAACCATGGCCTTCTGGGCAATTGCGGTGGCGTTCATGCTCGCTTTGGGAGGGCAGATCGCCTACCTGATTCACCAGGTCTCCTTTATAGGTCAGTATCTGGGCCCACAGAAAGCTGCCATGGCGGTCAGCATAACTGCTGCTGCCAGTATCACGGGACGCCTGGTGTTGGGGACGTTTGTGGATCGTTGTGAAAAGCGATATGTGGCCATGGGTTGCTTTTTTATTCAGGGTCTGGCCGTTCTGGTGCTTGCCTTTTATCACCATGTTGTATTGCTTTATCTGTGTACCTTTGCCTTTGGCTTGACCATGGGGTCCATCATCATGCTGCAGTCGTTGATCATCGGGGAGTGTTTCGGAATCCTTTCTTTTGCAACGGTTTCCGGCACCATCGGTTTTTTTTCAATGCCTGGAGCAGCGCTTGGTCCGATGATTGCCGGTGTCATATTCGACGCAAGCCAGAGCTACCAGACAGCCTTCATCTTTTTTGCATGCACCAGCTTCGTAGCCATGATGGCCATCATTTTTGCCAGACCAGCCTCTAACGATCATACGCGTATATCACCCGCTGTTCAGAAATGGGATGTCAGCGAGAACATGTAGCAAGGGAATGCCCATGCTAATCTTCAACTTTCACAATATTTAAAACAGTTTTTAAGCTTGGGATTCTCAAACGCCTATTTCTCCAATGCGGGGTAGTCTGTATAGCCTTTGGGTCCAGGTGTGTAGAATGTCTCCATGTCTGGATCGTTCACAGCTGCGCCGGTTTTCCACCTATTCACCAGATCGGGATTCGCAAGGAAAGGTCGTCCCACGGCAATGAGATCGCACTTTCCCGCGGCCAGGTCCTTTTCTGAACGCGCTGCATCGTAACCACCGGAAAGGATCAAGGTACCCTTGAATAACTTGCGAAAGGTCTCTTTTATTGCGTCGGGCACCGGCGGCATACCCATAAGGGAGTGATCCACAAGGTGGATATATGCCAATTCGCGGACGTTGAGTTGCTCCGCCAGATAAGTGTAATCCGTTTCCATGCTGTCGTATAACGGCATATCGTTGAACACACCGAATGGAGAAAGTCGGATGCCCACCTTGTCCTTGCCAATGGCATCAATCACCGCTTCGGTTACTTGCAATACAAAGCGTGCGCGGTTCTCGATGGACCCACCATAACTATCCGTACGCTGGTTCGTGTTTGGACGGATGAACTGTTCAAGCAGATAGCCGTTCGCGCTGTGTAGTTCAATGCCGTCAAAACCGGCTGTAACAGCATTTTTAGCGGCCTGTGCAAACTCCGAAATGGCGGTGTTAATGTCCTCCTCCTTCATGGCCTGGGGTAGGGGATGAGGTTTCATGCCCTCGGCATCCGTATACATCTCACCAGCAGCTGTCACGGCAGAAGGCGCCAGTATGCGTGCCCCCTCAGGCAGGTTCAGCGGATGGGAAATTCGTCCACAGTGCATGAGCTGAACGAACATCTTTGCGCCTTTGACGCGCACCGCATCGGTAATGCGTTTCCATCCTTCGACCTGAGTCGGGGAGAATATTCCAGGTATACGCGGGTAACCCAGGCCGTTTGGTGATGGCGACGTGCCCTCTGTAATAATGAGTCCCGCCGTGGCACGCTGGACATAGTATTCCAGCATGAGTGTATTGGGAATATTGTCGGTGGCACGACTGCGTGTCATGGGTGCCATGACCAGATGATTTTGCAACGTCATAAGACCGAGTGTGGCTTTTGAATAAAGAGTTGACATGGATTTGACCTCCTTAGAGTTGTTTGCTTACAAAATGGATATGTAATAGACATATCAATAATATACCACCTTGAGCTCCTTTTCAGTCTCGCGGATTATTTCATCAATTTCTATTTGCGCCTGTTCACTGATGGGCTCGGGTTGATGGTTCTCCACCAGCTCCCTGGCCCTTTCCAAAGCGCTTTCGTGCAAATCGGTTCGACCTTTTGAGGACCAGCTTTCATAACTTTCCCGGTTCATAAGCCTGGGTTGCACCAACCCTGAAAAATGATGCAGCGTACTTGGATGCGTCAAATAATTTCCGGTGTGTCCTACCTCCTTGATAAGATCCACCGAAAGTGATTCTTCCGTAACCTGCACCCCTTTAACGATGCGCTTGATGTTATGATTGATTTCATCATCAAGAATCATTTTGCCGTAATCTAAAACCATTCCGCTATCCAGCATTCCGGATCCATAAACCAGATTGGCACCTGCCAATGAGGGAAGAAGAGCCGTAAGCAAGGATTCGTACCCGGTTTGGGCGTCGCACAGTTTGCTGTCCACCTAACCACCCGATACCCTTACAGGTATATGGTAGTAGCGGCCCATCCGCACCAGGGCTGAATTGAGAATGGCTCCCTCGGATGACCCGACTGCAGCCGTACCAAAAAGCATATCCATGGATGTGGTTGAACTGCTGTATATCATGGGCGCACCAGGTTTGAGAAGCTGTCCTAAAATCAACCCGCTTAACACTTCGGCATTGTGCTGTACCACTGTTCCAGCAAGATGAATTGGCGACGTCCCCCCGGACAGACACATGGAAAGCACACTGGTAACAAAATTGTGCTCAACGGACGCCATCAGCACTTCACTGCACTCGTCCACCAGTTGTAAAGGGCTCACGACACAGACCCCGGTAAAAAAGAATGGATTCTGGCGAAAGACATCTCTGCCCACAGCCGCCTCCCCCATCAATGCCATTTTAGGAATTAAATTGGCCGTTGGGGGTACGGCTTCTACCGGTTTGGTGGTATTTGCCAGCATGGCCGCCGTGGCGTGCATGGTTTCAGTTAGGGGAGATTTGTCTGTACAGCTTAAAACGGTGATTAATATTTCTATACTGTTTAAAGCATCCAAAACACGTGTTGCCTGGCCCACATCTTTCTTGGTGGATTTACGACGTTCACCCGTGGCTAAATCGTTTATAAATACCGTCGTTCCAAAATTGATAAAGCCCAGTGAATCCCCCCCCATGATGTAATCCCGTGATCGCTCCCGCCCCGGGATGCAAATCTGTTCAGGGATGGTGGACATGGCTTTTTCGACCATGCCCGGCGACAAAAACACCCGGTGATCCTGTTTGTTCACCCGGGCACCATGACCCGCAAAAATTTCGGTTGCCCGAGCGCTGGGAACAAAAATACCGGTTTGATCCAGAATTTCCAATGTGGCATTGTGGATTTTTCGGCAATCTTCATCACTCAGGCACTGCAACCGAAAGGGT
Organism: uncultured delta proteobacterium; assembly: GCA_963744665.1. Classification (GTDB taxonomy): domain Bacteria; phylum Desulfobacterota; class Desulfobacteria; order Desulfobacterales; family B30-G6; genus B30-G6. The sequence goes on from CAVUUM010000005.1 coordinate 61,070, forward strand.
GCGACAGGTTCAATGGTAACGCCGCATTTTTTTGCTGCCTGGGCTACTGTTTCAATTGGCATCATTTCCTCCTTTCAGAAATCCACATTCAGCACGCTGTCCATATGATAAATGGCATCCCTGCTTTTGGCTTGACCAAAGGGTTTATACCGCTTGTCATAATAATGTTCCGAAAATATGATGGCGGTATAAGGGTTTGTAGCAGAAAAACGGTCCTCAATCGGAACGTTTTTCTGACAACCCCTATAGAAAGACCCAGTACTCGGTTGTGCTCACTGTTTACTTGAAAATATGACTTTCCCCTGAGTAGAAGATCAATGCTACATTAAACAATAGGTTTAACCTACTACAAAAACCTCATTCCACCAATATTGTAATGTTGCCGAGTTGTTCTATATTATTGGTTAGAAAAACAACACTGTAACTATGGAGGTTATATTATGAGCGAAAATAACACAAGAGACTACTGGGATGACAGAGACGAAGGACATGTGGATACCCGTGAACAGAATTTTAAATGCGACAACCCTGACAAACATCTAGGTTGTGACATGGGCATCGACGTCGCAGGATAAGATGAAAGGAGGCCCATCATGATAGGAACCCTCATGACGCTTTTAGCAATAGCCTATTTTGTTAACAACTGTACGATGAAATCTTTGGCGGCTTGCAAGCTGTAAAAACAAAACAGAGTTTCAAAAAATTCCGTTAATAGAGACATCACCCACCAGCAGAGGGTGTAAATATACGAGCAGAGCCTGGCAACAGGCTCTGCCTTTTTTGCTTATGGCCAATCAGAATTCAGACCGAGCAAACTTATGATTGCGATGGAAACAGTTTTCCGCTATCTTTTTCCCTAAGCAATTTTCAAGGAAGTCCTCATGTGGGCATTGACCTGACAGAGGCTATCGAAAGAAACTTAAACAAGAAAAGCACCCGGGACAGCAAACGGCACTGCTACAATCCCAAACGAACACACCCGAAAACCAGGGAGGTTTAAAATGGATCATGACGTCATGAAGATCGATATGCAGCAGTCCTTCAAGGATTGTCCAGTCTGTAACTATAGTGACGGATTTCATTCCATTTTTCAAAAAAATGGTGATGACATACAATGGCTCTTCATATGCCCTGCCTGCCACCGCACCTTTGACTTGGGCTTCAAGGTGCCGAAATAAAGGAGTGACTGTATGGTTCAACCCATCTATCTCGACTACAACGGCACCACACCCCATGATCCGGAAGTAATCGCTGCCATGCGGCCCTTCCTGGAAACCGAATTTGGCAACCCATCCAGTTCCCATTGGTACGGTACCCGCCCCAAAAGAGCCGTGGACAAAGCCCGTCAGCAGGTGGCGGCCATGCTCAACTGCTCAGCAGAAGAAATCTTTTTTACCTCAGGCGGCACCGAATCCAACAACCATGCCATCAAAGGGATGGCCAGGGCCCTAAAGCAAAAAGGCCGCCATATCATCACCAGCACCATTGAGCATCCTGCGGTACTGGATGTCTGTGAATATCTCCAAGGTGAAGGTTTCCAGACCACCCGTGTGGATGTGGATGATACCGGCATGGTCTGTGTGGAGAATATTGCAGCCGCCATCCGACCGGATACCATATTGATTACCATCATGCATGCCAACAACGAGGTGGGAACCCTTCAGCCCATACGTGAGATTGCCCTGCTGGCCAGACAAAAAGGCGTCTGTATCCACACCGATGCGGCCCAAAGCACGGGAAAAGTCACCACGGATGTTCAGGAACTGAACGTAGGTCTGCTTTCCATTGCCGGTCATAAAATATACGCACCCAAAGGAATCGGGGCATTATACGTCAAAAAGAACTTGTTACCGGAAAAATTCTGCCACGGTGCGGGCCAGGAAATGGGATGGCGTGCCGGCACCGAAAACGTAATGGCGATCGTGGGTCTGGGCAAAGCCTGTGAGATGGCCGATCACAGTCTCGATCATGCCGGAAGGCATTTAACAGCCATGCGTGACCGGCTGCACAACGGCCTGACAGCGCAGCTGAAGAACATACGCCTCAATGGTCATCCTGATGAGCGCCTGCCCAACACCCTGAGCCTCTCTTTCAAAGGCTTGGAAGCCAACCGAATACTGGAGGAGATCGCTCTGGAGGTGGCGGCTTCTGCCGGAGCCGCCTGTCATTCGGGTACCGTGACCCTGTCCCACGTTCTGAAAGCCATGCAGATTCCCCTGGAATGGGCCAAAGGGACAGTGCGATTTTCCACTGGCCGCATGACAACACCGGAACAGATCGACATTGCCATAAAGGTCGTAGCAGATGCCGTCAAGCGTTTGAGAGCCTGATTGATTTGCTTATGGTTTCCATAGCGCGTCGGGATCAGGCCATAAGGGTCAGAAGACAGTTCTCGACGGCACCCAGGGCGGCACAATCGGGGATGTCCAAAATATTCCGGCCTTCGATATCACAAATCCGGATCACGTCATCCTCGGGGACCCAGCCCAGGTACTGGAGGGTTTGCGGGATGGCAATGTCCTCTATTTCTTTGCCGTTCTGGCAGCGATTGACAATCAGACCCGATTTCCTGTAGTCAACCGCTTCCCGTGCCACCTGTTGGATCGTTTGGGCAACACGAAGTGCCTTGGCAGAAGGGTCCGCCACCAGCACCAGGTGGCTGACTTTTTCCATGACCCGTCGGTTAACCTGTTCGATACCGGCCTCACCGTCGATCACCACGTAATCAAAATGACCGGCCACGGAAGCAATGATGTCCTTGAGGATGTGGTTGACCTGACAATAGCAGCCTTCCTTTTCAGGACGGCCGATGGCGAGAAATGCCAGGTTTTCATGTTCTATCAGGGCCTCGAACACTTCGTAATCGAGCCGGGAAACAACCGTCCGTCTGTCCCCGGCCTCTCCCTGCCCGAGTCTTTGAATCAGGCTGTTCCGGATGTCATCGACGGTTTTTTCAGCGGTAATTCCCAACGCGGAAGCCAATCCCACGGCCGGATCCGCATCGATGGCCAGGACTCTTTTCTGCCTGTCCCGGGCGAGGATTTTCACCATGGCCGCACTGATGGAGGTCTTGCCGACACCGCCTTTGCCGCACACGGCGATCATTGTCGCCGGCTTTCCTGCGTGATCAGGCATCCGTTGTTTTTCCTCTCTTCTGAAGCGACCTTCGCAGAGCTCTCAAGTCTTCCACTTCCCCGCAAACCTCGTTGTATTCGCATGTGTCGCAGTCATAGGAAACCTCCTTGATCATCTTGTTCATAGCGCCGATGATCTTGAGTGCATTTTCGGCAATGGGCAGAAAAGGCTTCATGTCCTGGCGGCCGGATGTGAAAAAAATGACTTCCACGGTTCGAACAAATTCAAATTCAAGGTACCTGTCCACCAGTGCACCACCTAAAATCGGGAAGGAAAATCCTTCATCAATGGCCTTCCGGCTCACGCGGCTCCATTCTCTCCCGTACTGAGAAACGCCGCGCATCATGTACCCTTTCATACGAATATCGTAGCGTACATTCTCCAATTGCCGATAGCGTTTATAGCTATTGTCCTCGCTAAAACCCTCAACGCCAAGAAGAATGATTTTCCCAAAGGGTATCCGCTTTCCAACGAGTTTTTGCAAATCAGGACCTATAACGGATATCCTTTTGTTTGCCAGCCGCATTGGTTCGCTGGTCCAGATGAGAAATGCCGTCGATCCTTCCTTTGGGTGTCCCAGTTCCACGGCCGTGTCCACCCCCATGACGAGATCACCTTTGTCGGCCAAAGGCCAATCAAGACCCCCCCGGTGGATGGTGTCGCTGATTTTTCCCTTTTTCCGCATCTTTTGAAGACGGAAAAGAATATCATCGAAGTGTCTGCCAAAAAAATCCATGGCCGTCAGCTTGTTACCTGTTCCTGAGCATACAGGGCCGCGCCCAACGCACCGATGATTTGCGGATCTGCCCCGTTGAGTGCTTTCAGCTGAATGTTCAAAGAATGGGAAAGGGCCTGAAAAACACCGCTGTTCTTGGCCACCCCGCCGGTCATGACAACATCCTCTTCAATGCCGATGCTGCGCGCCAGGGCGGCCACCCGCTTGGCCATGGCATGGTGCAGGGCATTGACGATGTCCGGGATTTCCTTTCCATCATTGAGCAGGGAGATGACCTCGGTTTCGGCAAAAATCACGCACTGGTTGGAAATGGTAAGTTTCTCCTTGGCACCGGCCGAAATATTGCCCATCTCGTCAAGGGTAAGTTCGAGTGCTTCCGCCATGATTTCAAGAAATCGCCCTGTTCCTGATGCGCACTTGTCGTTGTATAGATAACGGGTCACCTTTCCATCGTCATCCATCCGTGTGGCCTTGGCGTCTTGCCCTCCGATGTCAATCACCATCCGGGCCGAAGGCATCAGATGTCGCGCACCCCTGGCATGGCAGGAAATTTCGGATTCAACACTGTCTACAAAAGGAATCTGTGAGCGGCCATACCCCGTACCGACAATGTATTCAATGCTGTCCTGCTGAAGATTCGCTCTTTCCTGCGCCATCTGCATCACCTGTTCGGCAGACACCGAAGGCCTGCTTTTCACCCGGATAACAGCACTGGAAATAAGCTTCCCGCTTTCCATAAGAACCGCCTTTGCTGTCAGGGAACCGATATCGCATCCAGCGACAATCATGTTATTTTCCTTTGTCTGGGTCGAACTGCAACAGTACTCGCTGCGAAGCACTGCCACACAGCAGAACATGCCCCGCAGCGGCCTGCAAGGTTTACAATTTTTCCATCGAAAACAGAGCGGCACCGATGGCCCCGGCCATCTGGGGATCAGCCTTGCGCGTTTTTTTTATTTTGCGGCCGAGGAGTTTTTCAAGCGTATTGACAACACCAGTATTCTTTGCCACACCACCGGTCATCAGAATGTCTCCCTCGGGTTTTACGGTATTGGCCAGAATGGCCACTCTTTTGGCCATGGCGCCATTGATCCCGGAACCGATGTCCGCAATGGGAACACCGGAGTTGATAAACTTGATCACATCTGCCTGGGCCCAAACGGTGCATGTTGAGGCAAGTGTGACCGGAGCGTTCGAGCGGGTGGAAAACTTTCCCAGTTCTTCAATGGAAACGCCCAGAACCCCGGCCATCACTTCGAGAAACCGTCCGGTTCCGGAAGCACATTTGTCGTTTGCGGCAAAATGGATTACCCGTCCATCTCCATCGACTTTCATGGCCTTGCAGTCCTGACCACCGATGTCGATAATTGTTTTCACCGAAGGCAATAGCCACCGCGCCCCCTTACCGTGACAGGAAATTTCCGATTTTATATCCCGGACAAAGGATATTTTCTCCCGACCATATCCCGTACCCGTGCAGTATGCGATGTCTTCCAGGTCCATTTTCGCCGCATCAAGGGCTCTCTGCATCACCACTTCGGCAGATTCTTTGGGTTTGGGTCGGGATTTGATAATCGCGCTTCCCATAATCCGTCCATGCTTCATGATGACGACTTTCGATGTCAGAGAGCCGACATCACACCCTGCAATAAAGGTCATAACAACCCCCTTACTTGGAAAAATTCGTCCAGGCGTTCTCTGGTGGATTCCCATGACTCTACGCGATCATCAAAGGCATCGTCATTCATGATGTGCACCGGATATCCCTGGTTTTCCAGATCCCGGGAAAATGGCTTGACCATACCCCAGGTGTTGCGACAGCCCGGCGTCCCGTTGTAAATGATGCACTGGGCATGGCAGAGTTTTGCTATGGCAAGGGTTTCTTCCAGCCACATGTTCCGCTTGTCATAAGGCCCCCGGATCGAACGCACCATGGGCAGACGCGCATTCATCTGTGCGATAGTGTCGATCATGGCCTCGGGTGACGACACATCGACACTGTACCCAGAGCCCTCTAAGACCTGGGTGTATGGGTTGAAATCCCTGAAATTGCGGGAAAGGATGGAACCCACGGTAGCAATACCCCGTTCATCCAGGTAATGCCAGAAATTCATGTCCACAGTATAATGGTCGATGTAGCACATGTAGGCCCGCAGTTTTTCTTTTCCGGACTTCAACCCTGAAAATCCTTGTTTTGCCCGGGTTCTGGACCATTCCAGCATGCTGGTCAAGAGACGGGTGAACGCCTCGTGCCCACAAAAGGCAAACCGCCCTGTATACATGGCCAAATTGAACAACGGGGGCATGGGAACCGGAACCAGCATAAACATGTCTTCGAGTTCTCCGATCAATTCATCCTGCTGGTCAATCACCTTGATAAGGGCGGCAAGACGATCGTAGTCCATCTTTTTTCCGGTATTTTTTTCGAGAAAACGGATCATTTCCTTGTAGTCGTCCAGGTGATATTTTTCGCTGCGGTCATCACCCAGCGTACTGGGATAATTGAGTTGGTAAAAGGGCTTGTCAAGATAGGTGGCTGCAAAAGAGAACGCATTGGCGTTGGTGTCGCAGACCCCCGGCGTGTCACAGACCACAAAATCGATTTCCTCACCGAGTCTTGCCAGATATGCACCCATGGCCCCGCGTTGTGATGAGCACGCGGTCTCGGTCATGCCGACCTCACAACAGTAGTCCATGTAGTCGAAAAGTCCCCTTTTCCAGACCAGTCCGCCCAGGGCTGTAAGTATTTCGAAGGTTACGGGAACCACATCCATTGCATAAAATATTGCCGGGGTCTGACAAAAGGTCGTCGCCGCAATCTTCTTTCCCTTTTCCCGGGCGGTCAGGATATTCTCATAATAGTGGGCCAGCATTTTCAACAGTTGGATACCGGGATCCCCGGCATTGAAAAAGGCATCGGCAATCCCCTGGTAGTAGGGCAGGTATGTCAAAGCAAGATCTGTTTCTTTCTGTGTTCCCCCCGGAACCCTGGCTGCCGCCTTTAGGGTTTTGCCCATCATCCAGTCGTAATTGTATTCCTTTAGCTCCGGCCTCATGAACGATCTCCCTACCTTGTTGATAGAATGTGTTTAGATTTTAACCCTGTCATGCAATCTGCTCCAGAAAGGCGTCGATCCTCAGTTTAATCCTGCCTGTTTCCTTAAGGGGGCCGTACTCTCTCTCAATTCTCAGACAGGGGATACCTTCGGCTTCCAGGTCTCGTTGAAACAACCCGTTTTCCGAACCGTGAAGATCACAAAAACGGATGTTCTGCATGATGACACCCTCGACCCCGGCCCGTTCGATTTTTTCCCTCAGCAATGCCAGGCGCTGCTTGTATTTTCCGAACATTCTCGGGCAGACTGATGTCTCGAGATAGTGTCTTGCCAGCGCCAGGATCGGGTCCCCGTCTTCAGGAATTTCATTTCCCTCATACCGGACGCCAAAGCAGAGATTTTCCGCCACAACCACGGCATCGGTTCCGTTTTCAATCAACTGAAACAGGTCGATTTCATCACTGATGCTCCCGATGACCATCAATCTTTTTTTCCCACTCTCCAGGGGCTCTCTTCCGCTAAGATCCGCCAGCCATTTTTCCAGTTGCCGGGTGTATTCTTCTCTGGGCAGAACCGTTCCGGCAATGGTGGCGCTAAAGACATCGGTTCCTGAAACCCTGAGATTTTTTTCAGCCCTGAGCGCCTCCACGGCCTTGAGTAAACGCCGTCCCCGGTTGTATTCCCGAATCGATTCACGCAAGGCGGTTTCACTAACGGAAACCCCAAACTGCTGCTCGATACGCTCAATGAGGTTTCGTATCTCTTGTACAAACCAATTCATCCCGTGCACTTCCGACTTGTGGGGGACATCGAAATATTCAAACCACACCGGCACGATCCCCTGGTGATCTTCACCCGCCTTTCGCCAACATTCGTCAAGACGCCTCATGGCATCGCACCCGGGAATAATCAAGACCCCGTCCAGGAAAGAAAATACACCTTTACCGGCCAGTTGGAGTAAACACTTTGGAAAACTGCAGATAAAGGGTCCGAAATACGCGTCGCCGATTTCCATCCCGTCGGTCTCGATGCCGCGCAGACGTACCGGGAGAATGCCGGCCGCATGAAATATTTCCGGGGGAACATAGGAGCAGGTGTATCCCACGACCTTTTTCCCGCTTTGCTTCCAACGGGTGATGGCATGGTTTTCGATATGGGTGGCCGCCTCATGAAAAAAACGCATGGATTAAACCTCCTCGGACATCAGCAGAGAGCGCAAAGCCTTCCGGGCACGGGCGGCATCTTCTTCATACGCGTCATCTTCGGGCTTCAGAACATGACATACCCAGGTCACTAGGCCGGGAACCACGCTCCTGGCCACTGGTCGAAAAGACCCACCGGCATCATTAAAAAAGTGCTGAGCCGTATCGGCCAACGCATCATCGTCCAAGGCGCTCGAAAATCGGGAAACCATGTTCATCAAGGCTTCGGGGTTTTGATCCCACAGCCGGTTGATTATTTTCAGGTAATTGTTTAAAATTTCCGCGGTTTCCTGGGCGTCGTAAGCAGCGAGGCTTTCCGTCCATAGTTCGCTGAATTCCCCGTCATCCATCGTTTCAAACTGCAACAGTTTACGATTCATATGCTGTCGACGGATATTGATCCGTTCCGGATGTTTCAACATGGCCTGTTTAAAGTGTTTCGGGTCCTGATGAATCGCATCCGCCATGGCCTGGTCAAAAGAGGCCTTGATTTCAGCAATGACAATCCTGGCTTTCCAGAAAAGAACCGGATCCGTACCAGCGATGATTTCTTCCAGTTTTTCGGAAAAAAGTTTCGGTAACTGAGGGGAGCCGGCATCGCCAAGCAAGGCACTGCCCGTGTGTAATTTTCTTCCGATTTCGGCCAATGCGTTCGTCAACCCAACAACCATGGACACGTCGATTTCTCTTGCCATGGAAATGACAATATCGGTCAACAGGTCAGGGGGTATTTCTTCCAGTTGATTTATGGATACGAGGGCAGACCGGCCGATGATATTGGCCAGGGACGGTAACAAAGACAGGCATAAAATAACCTTGGCGGGATATTGCCACATGGCCTGGTTGGCTGTTTCAACCAGAGAAACCACCCCTTGGGCGGAACCATCCACAGCCTCCTTGAGTTCCCCGAAATCAACCGAAGCCACCCATTTCCCGATACCCGGCGCCAGCACCCGGGATAAAAACTCGGGGTCGTTTTGCTGGATGTCGTTGATCACCCGGGCGCAGTTGGTCACCATGTCGCCGGTTTTTCCGTGTACCAAACGTGAGATCTTTTCCGTGACAATTTTTTTCTTGTCATCGGGAGGCATTTGCGCCAGCGTCTGTGCCCCGGTAATCAGCACATCTTCGACGCCGGTGAAAAGCCCTGTTATCAATTCAACCAGGGCATCGAGAAAATCAGGATCTTCGAAAAGCTTCTCAATGGGTTCTTCTCCGCTTTCGGACGACCCGACAAATCCCTTTTTCAAGGTGCCGGCAGCCACCTTTGAAACGATCCTCCGCCAGTTACTTCCTCCCTCCCAGATCTTCAAGACAACCGGGACGACTTCGGCCAGCAACGAACGCGCCTCGCGGGTTTTCAGAACTCTTTCCAGAATTTTGTTCAACAAGACATTGAAATCTGGGTCCGTCCCATGCGCTTGCCCCACAGGTGACGTCTCCGCGGGTTGATCTCGCTGGTCGTTCATGCGGGCACCCCTCTTTTCCTTATCGAAAATGACGGCATCTCTATATCATACCGCCTGGATGTTCGTGACAGGTTCTGCTGTGTAACCCTCATCCATGGTCATCAGGTGTTTGGCCAGCCTTTTTCCCAGGGACAGGATCGTAAACGTTGGCGGCAGTCCCAGCTCCTCGGGTATCACCGAACAGTCACAGACATATAGATTCTCGATTCTGGTTTGCAGTTGCGGGTCCAGATGTTCGCCGATTTTGACGGTGCCTCCGGGGTGTGCAGCCAGAAGCCAGCTGTTGTAAATATCCGTCGCACCCATGTTTTTCAGGATTTTTTTCGCGTGTTTTCTTCCTGTTCGAAGCTTGTGTTTATCCAAAGTCTTCAACGGTTTCCATACCCATCCAGCATCGGTGATATGTCCCCCCAGCCCGTCACGAACTTTGATCATAATCGGTACGACATTGGTGTAATTGAATACCTGTCCGAATCGAAACACTTCGAGATCGAAAAGCGCTTTTAGCATTCGCGTCATGTTGAAGTCGGTCATGACGATACCTTCCTCGGCAAAATGAATACCGGCACACATCTGGATGCCTTTCCCACTGCCGCCGTTCTTGACCGTCCCGTACACGAAGCACAGGGGATCGAAGAAAAAATTCCTGCCTACGCCGTCGATGCCCGTATTTCTAAGGATCTGTGGAGATCCAATCCCCCCGGCAGCCACAATCACCCGGGGCGCATAGACTTTGTGATGCGTTCCTTTATGGCGGTACTGTAAACCCACGGCCTTGTTGTTTTCCACGAGAACCTTGTCCACCCTGGCGTGGTTGATCATCTCTGCGCCGCTTGCCATGGCTTCTTCGACAAATTTACGAGCGGTCCACTTTGCTCCTTCAGGACACCCGTAGCTGCAACGATCACAATCCTTTTTACACTTTTCCTGGTAGATGAACTTGTTCAGTTTCCTTGCATCGTAGCCCAGGTCGAGGGCGCTTTCCATAAAACGCGTTCCAGCAGGGCTCATGAGTTCGTCGGAAAGAGGGTTGATCGGCAGGTCGGCCCGAACTTCTTTCACCTCCTCGGTAATGTTCACGCCGTAAGATTTCAGCATTTCGACCGGCGGATCAAACGCTGTGGCACAATAGAAGAGGGAGCTTCCCCCTGTGGTGATACCGCGAACCATGCCCAGAAACTGCCCGGTGATCAAAAGGGATTTTCCGGGCATGAAACTCTGTGGGAACGCCTGTACAAACGTTCCCTTCACTGGATCGTTGCCACCCCACTCCAGGATCAAAACTTTTTTCCCTTTTTGGGACAACTCCCGGGCAACTGTTGCGCCACCGGGGCCACTGCCGGCAATAAGCGCATCGTATTCTTTACCTTTGGGATCCATATGGTTCCTCCTTTGGGATGTCTTATGCCTGCGTTCGCACGCTGAAGTCACCGATTACCCACCCGCCCAAAGCAATTGAAACCGCCCCGACGGCATATCTGTTTATTGATACGCTTCTATCTTCACCTCATCAAGCTGTTCAGGTTTCAAATAGCGTTTCGCATACTCAAGATGGACTCCCGAAGTTAGAAAGAGATCAAAAAGCTCTGCATCGATATGCTCATCCTTTTTCATAAAATGCATGATCGTGATTGCCTGGGAGAGTGTTTTACCCTTTTTATACGGCCGGTCTGAAGCGGTCAGGGCCTCGAAAACATCGGCAATGACCATGATTCGCGCAGGTATGGAAAGATCCTCTTTGCAAAGCCGTCGCGGGTATCCTGTGCCGATCATGGTTTCATGGTGGGTACCGGCATATTCCGGTATCTGTTCCATGTTTTCAGGATAGGGCAGCCGCTCTAACATTTTTATGCTCATGATGACATGCTCGTTGATCTTAAAGCGCTCTTCAGGCGTGAGGGTCCCTTTTTCAATACAGAGGTTATAGATTTCACCGTGGTTATACAGAAATTCTGGCACGTCTAATTTAAAACCCTGTTTGCGGTAGGCTTCCTCGTCAAAATTGGGTCGTTTAACCAGGTGCTCGGGTTTGTCGCTCAAAAGTTGCTCGACAGCCGGCGCTGGAATCTCTTCAATTCCCTTAACCTGCAACATCTCAGCATCTGAAAGTCCGAGTCGATCACTAAAGTGGCGTATCCAGGTACGGCCGGCAATGTTTTTGATCCGTTCCTGCTTCTCCTGACTCATGAACTCTCCGCCAATATTGCACTCGGCAATAAAAGCAAAATCATCCAGAAGGGTTTGTTGGGCTTCCTGTTTCCAGGCACTGATCTGCGCTTCATCTTCACCGCTAATACGCCGTTCATACGCTTCTATCTCCATATCGCGCCAGATCACTTCAAAACGGGTCCGGATGCCATGAATCCGGTTGTGGATGGTTTCGAGTTTGGTTGCCTTGTCCACAACGTACTCGGGTGTCGTTACTTTACCACAGTCATGCAGCCAGGCACCGATCTCAAACTCTCTCCAAGCCTCATCATCGTCAAATCGAAAATCCTTGAAAGGACCGTCGCCTACAGTATTGGCGGCTTTGGCCAACATCATGGCGACTTCCGGTACCCGTTGGCAGTGTCCACCGGTATAAGGTGACTTGGCATCAATGGCATCTGCGATCAACTTGATAAAGGAATCCATCAACTCTGCTTGTGATGCCTGGTATGCCTGGATGCTTTTCGTCATGGAAACCAGCGAATCGGAGAGATCCATCAGTTCTGCGATATGGGTTTTGATGGGTGTAACTTCATCAAAGTGGCGTGCTTTGATTTTATCATTCTGGAGCATGAGCACCTTGATGGGTCTGACGATACGTGCAGTTGTATAGAAGACCAACGGCATTGTCAGGAGCAAGAAGATGAGGGCTATGGCCAGAGAATAAAATATTTTCTCGAAATAAGGCTTGAGCATGACATCTGCATCGATGGCAAAGCCCAGGTGGGTATCGGCACTTATTTCATTCGAAAGGGTCGTGACCATGGCAAACACATCCTCACCATGCTCTTTGTAGCGGAGAAGATGGTCTTTCTGGTCTTTCTCGAGGGCCTGGGTCAGAAAGGCATTGATCTTTTCATCTGGTGTCTGAGGGTCAGACGACGCAATAATACCACCGTCCCTGCCAAACATCACGACTTGGCTGCTTGGATCAAATTTCTGCTCATATAAAAGATCATTGAGTCTTTGAAGGGTAAGGTCAATGGCCAAAACAGCCTGGGAACCATCGATCACTTTGGCATAGGTAATCCCTTTTTGCTGGAGGTTTGAAAATAAATAGGGATCCGTCCGTACCACTTGGTCACTTTGATACGCCTGCTGGAACCATGGTCGTTGATTGGCCCGATATTCAGATGACTCTGAACGGGTTGATATCAGTTGCAACGCGCTGTTCATAAAATCAAATTGTCGCACTCTGCCCTGGGGAGAATCAAATATTTTGATGATCGTCCAGCGTGTTTCCAGTGGTGCTTTAAAACGAGCATGCAGCACAGCGGCGCTTTTCATATTGACCACTTCAAAAAAGTCGCCGTTGGGATGCCCGATATACATGGCATAGATATGGACCGAGCGTTGCATATTGACGGCAAAGCGTTTGATGGTGTCTCTATGACGCGAGTCCGTCGGCAAGAGCGTCAGCTCCGGATAGAATTCCGTGAGATAGAGCATGTTTTTGGCCAGGGCATCACGGGCTTGAATATGCTGTGTCACCTGCCGGGCAGTTTGAACAAAGTTTTTATGTGTTGCCGACATGGCCAGCTGTTTGCTGAAAAAGTACTGCATTCCCAGCAGCGAAACAGCGATCAAACCGATAACAATCATAAAATTGGTCAGAATATTGACACGAATCGAGATAGGTCGGAACATCGCTATCCCCTTATACTGGAAGTAATAGATTGATCAGGATGGACTGTTGTCATGTGAATACGCCATGGCCGGTATGATGTCAAACCTGTCGGCTCCGGGTGTTTTCCAGTACATTTCCAGGGTTGCCGTTCCCTTTCTCTGAAAATACCGCACCAGGATGAGATATCGGCCCGCTTGTTTGATCTCGATCTCTGCCGTCCGATGTAAATCGATCCGCATGATCGACCGGATCGTCGAGAATTATTTTGTTGTCCAGAAAAACACGAATACCGTCGTTGCTGTTGGCTTTGATCAGGTAGTTCCCGGTTTCTTCAAAATTCAGGTAGCCCTGCATCTGTACACAAACCAACTGACTTTTTCCACTGCCGAACACTTCACCATTTCCGAATTTGTTGGCGATTATCCGGATCGGTTCCCCAGGCACACCCTTTTCTGTCATCCATTTTCTGCCCGGCATCTTGTCGATATGCCTGATTTTACAAGCGGCGTACACGACCGAAAGACCTGGTTCTGTTTGTTGCTCCGTTGCCGTCAAAAGCGCCGGCCGGGGCCAGGATACCGTCTCCAGGGCATTGGAATCTCCATCTCTCCCGGGGTGTTGCATACCACCGCAGCCGGCCCATGTGATCATCATCCAGAACAGCATCAATATAGCGGTACATTTTAACATCGAATACTTCATGCTCTTGACCTCCTTTACCGGTTTGTTGTTCAAACACAGGTCTGAGTTATCGTTGCTGATGAATTAATTAGGGAGGATAAAAGGAGATGCTCTAAAAAGAATACATTTGCCGGTCTGATCGTGGGATATGCGAACAAATGGTTAAGGTCACCATTTTGTTATGCAAAGGAAGATCACACCCAGTACCCAAAAATGATTCTCAGACACTTGGACAGATATGCAACACATCCCTGATTGTGGTCGGCGCATATCAATTCTGATCACCCGGGGGATTCGATTCGTTTCCATCCCCCTCAACTTGAAATTTGAGTGTCTGATTTAGAGAGCCGCTTTTAAAAATGTTGTGGCCTTCCTGGAAACCAGCCTTTCTCAGGAGCGCCTCCCTGCTTGATTTGAGAACCGAATAATCTTTCATACCCTTACACACCGTTCTGGCAATTGGGATGATATCAGCCCACTGCGGATTGACTGAATTCCTAAGATGCAAAAATCATGCAAGTTCAACATATAGTATCTCGGTAATAAAATAATAGAAAATATAGGGAAATCTGCATCCAACGGTCTGCAATTCGAACCCAAATTACGCAAAGGCTGTGAACTGAATGTAATAGTCCACATCAAACCTTGATCAGGGAGTCTTCACTCCCGAAATCGTTTCGGACATAGCCATCGGCATCCCAGTCGTTCTCCCATCGGTGGGTACCAAGGTAATACTTGAACCGATACGAATTGTTTGCAGGCAATGTGATCGTAACCGAAAAGCTCCCATCCTTAAGCGGCTTCATGACGGTTGCTTTTTTATCCCAATCATTAAAATCCCCGCAAAGCATAACCTTCTTGCTATCGACATCCGGTGGCACCTTAAATGTCACCCTGCAAGACTGGCCTGTTTTTGTGTAATTCTTCTTAAGCATGACGCCTCCTTTTAAAATAATGAGTTTATGGAATGCATCGATATGCTTACCTATGTTGAGCGTTATCGTTTTTGGGATCACTCAACTCAGGTATTACAGGTACAGGGTCCTATCCAGTTCAGTGGGAAATCAGAGCAGTTGATGCAACTGCCCTCCAGTTTCAGCACAACGCTGTTCACCCTCCTGCAATCATCGGTATTAAATGTATTTCAGCATTATCCGGGATAACATGCGTATCAAAGCTGGGTCGGGATACATACCGGCCATTGAGCTTGATCACGGCGTATGGATGTTTATCAGCGATTTCCTGCAGCAAATGCGATATGGTCATACCCTTTTTCCAGGGCATCTGCTCACCATCCAGGGTAATCACGATGTCACTCCGTTCTCCTTGAGAACCTCAAGAACAACGGGGAAATCAATACCCAGACGCTTGACGGTTTTTACTGTCGGGATGCCATTCTTTGTCCATCCTCTTCTCTCATACACCGCATCTTTTAATTGTTCATACTGTTCTTCCCGCAGTTTGCGTAGAATCGCCACCTTTTCCGCTGTCGACTTGTCCTCGATATCGATGCCATGCTTCTCTATCAGCTGGCCATCGTAGCGTTCCCGGCGGGATTCATATTCTTCTTCGGTCACCGGGCCCACGGCACGATACGGCAGAATGTCCTGGGCTCTTGTGCCAAATCCCATTTTCAGGTTGAATATCCGCTGGAAATTGTAAACCGCCTCGCTGATGGTGATAAGATCCTCTGGAACGACGTTACGCCCGGTTACCGCACCAAAATACTGGGCGTACCACGTCATATGCTTGATCACCTTGGCGGGTTCTTCTGTGTCCTTGTTGTCTTCCGGAACAATATCATTCCAGGGAAGCTTGCACAGACCACAAAGCCCGAACCATGTGCGGAACATGGGAAACCAGTGCAGAGCCTCTGCCTTCTGTTCGAATGTGGGCATGTAATTGTGTACCATGTCCAGAAAGATCAGCCAGGCTTCGTCGTGCTGCGGTCCTTTGAGGGCCATGCCATAACCACCCTGCTGGGCCAGGGATTCCTTGGTCATGTACTCGGAAAATTCCAGACCTTTTGACTCCATGCCGATATCTTGAAGGATTTGCGCATCCACACCAAATTCCGAGGCAAACAGTTTTTTCATCCGCCGGACACCCTGGCCGAGCACCGTTCCAAACCCTTCGCCCCTGGCCATCTGGTGAAGCAGTTCCAGGGCTGCGTCCCGATTACCAAAATGGAGGTCTAGCCCGCCCGTATGGCTTTCGTTGATAAGACCCATTTCAAAGCACTCCATGGCAAAAGCCATGGAAGTCCCCACGGAGATGGTGTCGAGCCCGTAGGCATCACAGTAGAAATTGATTTCGACAATGGTAAAGGGATCAAAGATACCCAGGTTGGAACCGCAGCCGGCAATAGTTTCATACTCGGGTCCGTCCACAAAAACCTTGATGCCTTTGTAAGGACCTGTCAGGGGCACAAAATCTTTTACACCATGAGAGCAGGCCACGGTGCAGCCCATCCAGCATCCGTCAAATCCTGGATCAAAAAGATCTTTGTAAACCTCCTTTCCAATCAGACCCGCCATCTTGTGCTGTCCGAATTTGAAATTATGCGTCGGCAGCAGATCAAAATCGTTCATAATAGGGACCAGGTGGGTCGTACCGATCTTTGCCATCTCGTTCTGTTTCGGGTCCAGTTCCACGATCTCTCTGGAGTAGCTTTTGGCAACAGCCTTCAATGTTTCCTTGTCGGCCGGGTTGTTGGCATCCATGGAAACGTTGCTCCACCGGACAACAACCGCCTTGATGCCTTTGTGGGCAAACACCGTACCCAGTCCACCACGACCCGCCTGTTTATATCTGGCTCGTTTCCGTTTTGGGTCGTACCAGGTGACGTTCAGACAGCCCATCAGGCTGTTTTTCGCACCCGGGCCCGTGGATACCACAGAAATTCCTCTTGGTTTTTCATTTCCAAAATGCCGGGTCAACACAGATGAAATTTCATAGGCATCCTCCGGCAGGCCCTCTGCCTCGAAAATGGTCACGGTCTCGCTGATGCCGTCAATATAGATAACCACGTCCCGGGAAGCCTGGCCTTGTATCTCCAGGGCATCGAATCCTGAAAATTTGAGATAGGGGCCAAAATACCCTCCCACGTTGGAATCGATAACCGAGCCTGTCAGAGGTGACAGGGCGGTCACAATACTTTTCCCGGATCCTGGGTAGGACGGGGTCCCGCCCATGGGACCCGAGGCCATACAGATGGCGTTCTCCGGATCCGTCCACTGGGTGGTCCCGCTGACCGCATGCCACAGCAGCCACAGATCAAAGCCTTTGCCCCCCACAAAAATCTGCTTCATTTCGTCGGAAACCGGTTTAATGGTAATGTCCGCATCTGTAATATCCACACAAAGGGTTTGATTTGCATATCCATTTTGAATTTCCGGCCGTTGATAGGTCAACGACTTGATGTCTTTCAAATTAAACGCGTTCATATATTCCTTCCTTTAGGTTTCTTTGGTTTTTATGTTTAATATTCTCTTGAGACCAGATACGGTGTCCAATGTCAAACTCAGCAATGCAGGAATCAGAAAAATGGTGAAGATTGTTGAAACCAGGATGCCCCCGATGACAACACTGCCGAGCCCGCGATAAAATTCGGAACCGGCCCCGGGTGAAAGCACCAGGGGTGTCATGGCACATACCGTGGTGATGCTGCTCATATAGATGGGTCGTATTCGTGACCGGACCGATTCGGCGATCGCCTCCCGGGATGCCATGGCGGCATTGCGTATGTTGTTGAGTGTCTGGTGAACGATCAGAATCGCATTGTTCACCACGATGCCCACCAGTATGACAAAACCGAGCATGGTAATGATATCCAGGGGCTGATAAATCAGGAACTGGTTGAGCAGAAAAAGACCCACGAAGCCACCGGCGGCTGCCAGGGGCACACTAAACATGATGATGAAGGGATACAAAAAATTTTCAAACAAGGCTGACATGAGCAGATAGCTGATGACGACGGCCAGAATGAAATTCCAAATCAAGGCTTGCCGTGTGCGCGTTAAATCGTCGGCCGTTCCACCCATGCGGATATGATAGACCTTCCCAAGGGCGCCGTTCCCACGAATCGGTTTCAGTATTTTTTCGGAAATATCCTCCATGGCGGTTTCCAGGGGCACGTTTGCCGGTGGTATGATCTGAATGGTGATGGCCCTTTCCGAATTGAGGTGGTTGATCTGGCTCGGACCCTCTTCCAGACGGACATCGGCCAGGGATCCGAGAGTCACTCTTTCTCCTGAGGGAGCGATAATGGGGAGATCCGATAGGTCTTGAAACTTCGTTATCCTGTCTTTTCGGGTCTTCACGACCAGATCGATCTCATCACCCAGAAACCGGTATCCACTGGCACGAGCGCCATCCACCATTACATTCAGTGTCTGTCCGAGATCGGTAGTCGTCATACCCAGACGGGTAAGCCGATCTCGATCCGGCACGATCCTCATCTCCGGGTTCCCCAGGTCGAGACCTGGTATGGGGCGGATCTGGGAACCCGGAACTACCTGCATGGCGCCACCGAAAACCTGCCGCCCGAAATTGATCAGCCTGGATAGATCCGGTCCGGTTATCTCCACTTCGATGGACCGCCCCTTGCCGATTCCGCGTGCAAAAAGACCGGGCTGCTGAACCACGGCAATCATGCCCGGTATCTTTTTTAGCGTGCCGTAAATATAGGGCAGGAGTTCACGGGTTCGCTCCTGAACCTTCGACATGATGCCCATGAATGCCTGCTGCCCGAAAGCGACAAAGAAAAAACTGTCAATGGACGGCAGATTGAGCTCCTTTGCAGTGGCGCTCTCACCATTGTGACTGATCAGGGGTAGAATATCCTTGTCCAGTTCACCAGCGATGCTCTCCATTTCCTTCAGGTTGTACCCGGGAGGCGGAATGAGGATACCAAAGAGCATCTCCCGGTTACCTTGGGGCAGGTATTCGGTTTTGGGCATGAAACCGATGGCAAATCCGACAGACATGGTTGTCAGTAGAATGACGATGGCAATGCGGGTCGTTACCCGTCCGCACATCCAATATACAAAGCTGGCGATTCCGCTCACGATGCCGCCGGCAAGACCGTTCAGGGACAGGAGACGCGTCTTCTTCGATTTAGATTTGGCCACGCGGCCCAGAATCTTAGCCGAAAGGGTCGGTATGCCGGTAATGGAAACGATCAGGCTTAAAAAAACCGCGCTGCTGATAGCGATCGCAATGTCCCGGAACAGCTGACCCGCTTCTTCCGCCACGAAGACAATGGGCAGGAAAACCGCTACGGTCGTCAAGGTACTGGCAAGAACGGCTCCCCAGACTTCAACGGTTCCGTCATAGGCTGCCTGTATCCGCCCTTTTCCCATTTCACGGTGTCTGAAGATATTCTCGAACACCACGATGGAATTATCCACCACCATGCCGATGGCAAAGCTGAGTCCCGCCAGGCTGACCACGTTGATATTTCGGCCCATCAGTGTCATGACCAGGAAGGTGGCAATGATGCTTATGGGAATGGCGACCGATATGATGATTGTGCTGGCGAAGTTTCTCAAAAAGATAATCAGCACGGTAAACGCTAAAAGGGCAGCCAGAACGATATTGTTTTTTACAAGATCGATGGCGCTTTCAATATATTTGGTTTCATCGTAGGCTTGTCTGATTTTCAGCCCTCTTTCTTTTAGCACACTCTCATTGAGGTCTTTCAGAACGGACTTGATATGTTTCATGATCACCAGGACATTGGCGCCTGGCTCGCGGACCGCGTTCATGACGATGGTGGTCTTTCCTTCGTGTCGGACCGCCACATTCTGGTCCTCATAACCCAGTCGAACCGATGCCACGTCGCCCACGGGCACCGGGACACCGTTCACCCGCTTGATGATCACCTTTTCCACGTCTTCCACACTTTTAAATTCGCCCACTGTTCGGGTGATGTAACGACGCTTCCCCTCATCAAAGTTACCTGCGCTGATATTCCGGTTTTCGACAGCCAGCGCCCGCATAATTTCGGGTACTGTCAACCTGCGAGAGGCCAACGCTTGTAGGTCCACGATCACCTGCAACTCCCGTTCTCTGCCGCCGTAAACATTAACGGAAGCGACGCCCGAGATTCGCTCCAGGTAAGGTTTGACGTTATCTTCAATAAAATCGTATTCCTGGTTCAGGGCCCCCTCGTACCCTTCTCTGCTTTCCAGGATCATCCAGGCGATAGCCGATTCGAATCGGCCCCCGGTTTTGATCACCGGCTTTTCTGCATCGACAGGGTAGGCCTTGACCTGGTCCATCTGTTTGGAGACTCTCAGGAGGGCGTCATCCGGATCGGTTCCAATTTCGAACATGAGATGGATGTAGGCATAGCCGTCCCGGCTTTCGCTTTCCAGCGTCTCGAGGCCTTCAAGATTCTTCAGCTCCTCTTCCTGGACGTCGACAATCTCTCTTTCCACCTCCTGCGGGCTTGCTCCGGACCAACGGGTTTCTATGGATATCTCCGGCAGGTCTACATTCGGTGTCAACTGAATGGGAATTCTGAAAAGTGAAATAGCACCAAAAAGGATCAACAGAATGGCCCCTACACTGACCGTAACGGGTCGTTTGATGGCTGTATCGACTAATTTCATTGTGCTACCACGTTAACCGTTTGGCCGGGTCTCAACCGTTCGTTTCCCCGGACAACCACTTGTGTGTCAGGTTCCAAATCCCCTTCGATGGCAGCATCGCTGTCATAGTAGCCGGTCACTTTGACAGGAACAGGGACCACCTTCCCATCGTTGATGGCAAAGACCATACGCTGATTTCCAGAGGTTACAATTGCATCCTTCGGTAGCAGTTTGACCGTTCGTTTTTCTCCCACACTGAATGTCACGGCCACCGCCATCCCACTTTTGATCTTGAAATCACTGTTTGGTAGTTCAATATGCACAGGAAATGTTCTCGCGTTTGGCTCCCCCTTTGGTAATATCGCGGAAACATTTGCGGATATGGGTGACTTACCCAGACTTTTGATGGCCACACGAACGTTGCTTTTGCTTTTGATCCCCACCATATATGTTTCCGGGACATCCACCGTAATGAGGATGCGGTTCATGTCCACGAGCGTTACAACCGGACCGCCCGCCGCCACCCATTCCCCTACCTGAATATGCTCTTGCGCGACAAAACCTGAAAAAGGTGCCTGAACATTCTTTTTGGAAATTTCGTATTCCAGCTGCTCGATATCGGCCGCATTCTTTAAAAGTTCATTTTCAAGCGCACTGTGGTTGTAGAAAGCCTCGTCATACTGTCTTTCCGCCACGCTGTTGGTGCTCTTGAGATTACTGACACGCTGCAGCTCTTTTTCAGCAAGAACGCGTCTTGCCCGGATTCCACCCCGGGCAGCCATGGCGCCTTTCAAACGCAGCAGCGCACCGGTAGACCCCAGCATTGCCAACGGTGTTCCCCTGGTGACAAAATCACCGGCTTTGACATAAAATGCCTCCACCAGACCCGACACCTCGGAGGCGACAACACTCTCCCGGATGGGTTTTGTCGTGCCGATCAGAGAAATCTGGTCTCTGACGGTTTTTTTAACAACAGGTGCTGCCTTGACCGGAACGGCCGGGGGTGCTTTTTTCTGTTCCTGGGCAAAGGAAAAGGAAGTGACATTTGCCCCTGCAAGCATTATCAGGGATAAACACATCAGTGTGCGGATAAAAAACCGATAAAACAAATGCATTGGGTTGCTCTCCCCTCTGAAGACAGTGATTAGAAATTGATAGCAGAATATAAGCCTGTCATCAAGATGATTAGAGCCTATATAAGGATTACCTCTGGGGGTTTTCTGATCACCAAAAGAAAAATACTCACCACAGCGGCAACGCCGCGTCAGATAACATCGCCCAGGGATGTTATTATTGCCTAGCAACACGGTAGGGACGTGGATCGATATGGGGCAAGGCGCCTGTCATCATGTCAGCCACGAGTTTTCCTGTCCCCGGCGCCGCACTCAGACCGATCATGTTATGTCCGGCTGCGATCATGACATTTTTCAACCGGGGCGATCGATCGATAAAAGGCAGCCCGTCCACGGTCATGGGTCGGAAACCGCACCATTCCTCTTTGATTTCATGGTCTTGCCTTTGACGGAAATAGCTATTGAAACCGCGTGTCAATGCCCCTGTCCGCCGGAGATTTAGATGGGTATCAAACCCTGAGAACTCCATGGTACCACCCAGACGGCACGCATACGGCCAGGGTGTGGAGACAATGCTCAGCGCTTCAAAAAAGCAGGGGATTTCAGGAAATGTCTGTGGTCGATCCATGGTGATGGAATATCCCTTCCCCGGTTGAATCGGCAGGCTGCAACCCAGCATTTTTTCGAATTCAGGTGCCCGGGCCCCGGTAGCCAACACAAACGCATCGGCCTCAAGTATCGTATCCCTGGTCACAATGGCAGCAGCCTGACCATTTTTCTGCTGGAACGATTGGACAGGACAATTTTCCAGGATCTGGGCACCACGACCGAGAAGAATCCGCTGCAGTTCAGACATGAGCCGTTCGGGGCGGAGATGGGCGGTCTGTCTGTAGAGCCAGCCACCGCTGATGCCGTTTCCAAGGGCTGGCACCAGCCGGAGCACGGCTTCCCTGTCCAGGGCCTGGGCCTCAATACCGAAGGGTTTTAAAAAAGCATCTGTCCCGCGATAATCGTTCCAGCCCCTGAAAGATCGATGAATATGAAGAGACCCGACCACGTCCCAGTCGCAGGCCACTTTTTCGGCTTCCATGAACGCCGGATAAAGCTCAAAACTGCTCTTCATCAATGCATGACGACCCCTCGCAGAATTTAAAACCGCTTTTGGATGGGCATGACGAGCAAACCGGCAAAACCATTTGATCAGACCGGCGTCCAATCGCGGCTTGATATAAAGCGGCGAATCTTCAGACAGCATCCACTTGAGGGCTTTGGTGAGGGTACCCAGGGAGTTGAGAGGCAGGATGTGATTGGGGACGATCAGACCGCAGTTGCCGCTGGAGGCCCCCTGGCCGAAACGGTCTTTATCGACGACGGTAACCGACCAGCCGTTTTCCATCAGGTAATACGCCGCAAACCCACCAATGACGCCACCGCCAATGATGATGACATGCTTGGATTTTTTGATCATCACACGTTCAATTCCGAGAAGTTCAGCCCGTTATTCACCTAAATAGGCTTTTCGAATTTCAGGATTGTGGAGCAGGGTTTCGGCCTGGTCTTCCAGGCTAATCTGACCTGTTTCGAGGACATACCCTCTTTCTGCAGCCTGAAGGGCCAGGTTGGCGTTCTGCTCCACTAGCAGAATCGTAACACCGTCCTTCTTGTTGATCTCGGAAATGATATCAAATATTTTCTGAACAAAAATCGGTGCAAGACCCAGAGACGGCTCATCCATGAGAAGTACCTTTGGCCGGCTCATCAACGCCCTTGCGATGGCCAGCATCTGCTGTTCGCCGCCGGACAGGGTACCCCCCTGCTGTTTTTTCCTTTCCGACAAAATAGGAAACAGAGTCAAGACACGGTCCAGGTCTTTATCAATACCCGCCCGGTCTTTGCGGTAAAACGCACCCAGTTCGAGATTTTCACTGACGGTCAGTCTGGGAAATATTCTTCGGCCTTCGGGAATCTGGCATAGCCCCATGGTGGGTAGTTTTTCTGCAGCAATACCGTTGATCAGGTTTCCTTTATAAACAACCTCGCCTGTCTCCACGGGAACGATACCACAGACAACCATGAGGGTCGTCGATTTCCCGGCGCCGTTGGCACCGATCATGGCCACAATTTCACCTGGAAACACTTTCAGAGAGATGCCCTTCAAGGCCTTGATGCTGCCATAACCGGCATGGACATTTTTCAGTTCCAGAATCGGGTCTCCGGGCATCTAATTCTCCCTTTCTTCAGAACGTGTGCCCACACGCTTGGCCGGAATCAGACCGGCCGGTCTGAACAGCATCATAATGACCATGGCGGCACCAAAGGCCAGCATCCGGTACAACTCGAATCCTCGAAACAGTTCCGGCAGCACAATCAGAGCGGCAGCCCCCAGAATGATACCGGGAATCGATCCCATCCCGCCCAGCACCACCATACACAGCACCATGGCCGATTCAAGAAAGGTAAAGCTTTCCGGGCTGACGAACCGCATCCTGGACGCAAAAAACGCACCGGCCAGACCGGCAAAAACAGCACCCATAGCATAGGCCAGCAGTTTTAAAAGGAAGGTATTGACCCCCATCAGTTCTGCAGCGGTTTCATCTTCTCGTATGGATTCCCACGCTCGCCCGATTCTCGAAAAATTCAATCGGTAGACAGCTATGATGGTAACAATGGCCAGGGCCAGGGCGACATAATAGAGATAATGCAGTTTTTTGAGCCACAGGTGCTCAATACTGAAGCCATTAAAAAAGTTCGGATAAAAAATACCCGGAACCTTGACACCCAGGATTCCGTTGGGCCCGTTGGTGAGTGACATCCAGTTATTGAGAATTAAGCGTACGATCTCACCAAATGCGAGGGTAACGATGGCCAGATAATCTCCCCGCATCCTTAATGTCGGATAACCGATGATGCAGCCGGCAATACAAGACAGGAAAGCTGCCAGGGGAAGGCACACCCAGAAGGAAAGACCATAATGGATGTTCAGCAGGGCATAGGAGTAAGCGCCAATCCCGTAAAAGGCGATATACCCCAGGTCCAGCATGCCTGCCAGACCCACCACGATATTCAACCCAAGACCGAGACAGACATAGATTAGAACATTGACCGCCACATCCTGGGCATACCGGGTCGTGAACACCGGGAACAAAAGGGCAAGCATCAGGACCACAGCCAGCCATATCCATACAGGCATCTGTTTGGAATAACCCAGAACATTTTCCCTGACCGTGGCTATGGGACCGGTCACTGCCTTCAGGGTGCCACTCTTATTCAGGAGATAAAGAAAGAGACAGATGGCCGTACCCACAAAAATATAGAGCCACACCGTCAAGGTTTTTTCAAAGGAAAGCGTACCATCCGGATGTATTCCCAGAAGCGGCCAGAGAAGCCCCATCAGCCAGAGCATCCCCAGTGTGTATCCTTTCCATAGTTTTTTAAACTCTTGTATCATCGATATTCTGACCCATGATTCCTGTCGGTTTAAAGTACAAGACAGCAATTAAAATGATAAACGCAAACACATCTTTGTACTGTCCCGATATATACCCCGCCCCAAAAATTTCCACCATCCCGATAATCAGCCCCCCGAGCATGGCGCCGGTAATGTTCCCGATACCGCCCAAAACAGCTGCGGCAAAAGCCTTTATTCCCGGCACGAACCCCATGTCATACCGTACGGAGCCGTAATAAAGACCCACCATAATGCCGGCTGCCGCGGCAAGGCCCGCACCGATGGCGAAAGTATAGGAAATGATTTTATTACTGCCGATGGCCACAAGGGCCGACATGGTCTTGTCCTGGGCGGTTGCCCGCATGGCCATACCCATACGGGTTTTGAACACCAGAATATTCAGGACCACGAGCAATACAATCGTCATGGCAACGATCATGATCTGAAGGTAGCTTACGGTGATGGCACCATACTCGATTCCGCCTTCAAAGTATTCTCCGGGATAGGGTTTGTCGAAGACACCCTGGGTCAACATCAATCCGTTGGAAAGAAAAATCGACATACCCAGGGCCGACAGCAGGGCCGCCAAACGAGACTGCTTGCGCAGTGGTTTATAGGCAATCTTTTCCACCCCCACGGCAAGAAATGCACAATAGGCCATGGTCAGGATAAAAGCACCGCCCAGACAAAGGATCGGATGGGTCTCCATGTAACCCAATCCCGTAAGATACGCCAGGAGAATGACCCCCACATACCCGCCGGCCGCAAAAAATTCCCCATGGGCAAAATTAATGAGCTGAATCACCCCGTAGACCATGGTGTAACCGAGAGCAATCAGGGCATACAGACCGCCCAGCGTCAAACCGTTTATCAGCTGCTGAAGAAAATATTCCATATTTGTCTCGGCCACCGTTTCCATGGGGTAAAGATTACCCGGCAATAATTCCGGGTAATCTTTACCCTGACCTGAGCATTAATATTTTTGGCTTCTTAAAATCGTGCCTATAATCTTATTTCCAGAATCCTCTGTCAGGTGCCCAGTACGGATGGTAATCGCCGTTCTCGATCTTGTAGGCAATATAAGCGGATCCGGAATCGCCATTGGCTTTGAATTTAATATGTTTCGATGCGCCCTGGAAATCCAGTTTCATCAACTCCGCTTTGACTTTTTTAGAATCGGTGGAGCCGGCATTCTTGATGGCCATCAAAAGTGCGGTGGCGGCATCATAGGCATAGGTTCCGTATGCACCAACTTCACCATATTTTGCGGTAAACCGTTTTTCATATTCCTTGTATGCATCGGTGGTTTTATCGGTATATCCGTAGGTCACATAAACACCTTCGGCTGCATCCTTGGCCACGGTGATGAAATTGGGGTGATAATTGGCATCCTGGGATACGATGATGGCTTTCAAACCCATACGTTTGGCCTGAATCGCCATCAGACTTCCTGTAGCATGGTTCTGCAGACTCATGTAGAAAACATCCGCTTTTTCCCTTTTTGCCATGGTCAGGATCGCTGAAAAATCTTTATCACCCTGGTTTACATGGTCATGCCCCAGAACTTTGATACCGGACTTCACACAATTTTTGTTTACACCTTCGGCCAGCCCCTGGGAATAGGTGGTTTTATCGTCTACGATAAAAATCGTTTTCACCTTAAGGGCCTCTTTCATGAACTTGACAGCCGCGGGAGCCTGATCATCGTCCCTTCCACAAACACGGAACATATAAGGAAGACCCCGGTCCGTGACCTTTTCATTGGTGGAAGCCGGTGTCAGCATGATGATATCTTCTTCATTCAGGGTCTCGGACGCCGGGATCGTGGATGAAGAACAATAGGCGCCCACAACACCAGCCACGTCGATGTTGATGAGTTTGTTGGCCGCTGCCACAGCCTGCTTGGGATCGCATGCCGTATCCTGGGGATACAGTTCAATCTTGTCATAACCTGGGATGCCACCGGCTTCTTCTATGACTTCGATGGCCGTGAGCACACCATTTTTGATATCATTGCCATCCGCCGCATAGGGTCCCGTGAGTGGCCCCATAGATCCGATTTTCAACGTTTTGGCAGATGCTCCGGCAAAAAGAAATGGAACCAGAATCAATCCGAACACCAATACTTTTAATACAGTTTTCTTCATTTTATGCCTCCTGCTTGTGGTTAATGAAATAAAACAATTATTTATGCAGCCGGTTGACCCAGATAAGCTTCAATCACTTTTGGATTCTTTTGAATCTCTGTTGGATTTCCTTCAGCGATCTTGACACCGTGGTCAACGCAAACAATACGATTACAGACACCCATGACAACTTTCATGTCGTGCTCAACCAACAGCACGTCCACGCCCAGTTCCGATATTCGTGAAATATCCTTCATGAGTTTTGAGGTCTCGGCCGGATTCATCCCTGCCGCTGGTTCGTCCAGAAGCAGTAGTTTGGGCTTGGAAGCCAGGGCCCTGGCGATTTCGAGTCTTCGCTGGAGCCCATAAGCGAGATTTTGTGCCACGGTATCCGCATAGGCACCCACACCCATGAATTCGAGAGCTTTACGCGCACTATTTCGAATATTGGTTTCTTCTTTTTTTTGAGACCGGCTCCTGATGATAGCACCAAAAACCCCCTGTTTTGATCGGCAGTGTCTGGCGACCATGGCGTTTTCGATAGCCGTCATATTGGAAAACAGGCGGATGTTTTGAAAGGTTCTCGCGACACCGCGTGAGAAAATCTGGTAGGGTCGCTTGCCCAGCAGGCTTTTATCTTCAAAAATCACATCCCCTTCGGATGCATGGTAAACACCTGTCAAAACATTGAATATAGTGGTTTTACCCGCACCGTTCGGACCGATGAGACCGACAATCTCACCTGCATTGACTGCAAAGCTCAGGTCTGACAAAGCCGTAAGACCGCCAAACTTGACGGTAATGTGTTTAATATCGAGTCTTGGCATGACAGTTGTTCAATAAAATTCAGATTTGCTCACGAATCCTGTGGCTTGCCACAAGGTTATCGCTCGCTATTGCGCTTCAATTCGAGATGAGTAATTTTCGGAAATTGAATTACAGCAGACACCTGTATATATAATAGCCATACGGGTGTCAAGGAAACAAATCATTCTATTATAGTACAAATTCAGATTGTTATACCAGCCCCATCTCCGTCAGTGGGTTTTTCTCAAGAATGCGCCGTGGAGAGAAGATGGACAGGTCCAAAACAGGCTTCTTTCCAGTAACCACCTCAGACAGATAGCGGCCCACCGCCGGTGCCTGCTGCAGGCCATGACCGGAAAACCCATTGGCCAGAAACAGACCTTTTATCTCGGGCCATTCTCCGAGTATGGCATTGCTGTCCATCCGGTTGACCGCATATAGACCGGCCCATCCCCGGATGAGCTTCAGGGTATCGAAAGCCGGCACAAACTCAGCCAACTCCGGCCACAACGTTTCATAGAACCGTTTTTCATCCCAGGAAAAATCAAAACCCACGGGATCCTCATGCATGGATTTTCCTAGCAGAATGTGACCCCCTGTTTCCGTTCTAAAATAAAGACCCGATGGAAGCACCGTCAATGGCAGGGCCTGTTCGGGTTTCACGGTCGTGTCCAGGACAAAGACCTGACGTTTGACCGGATCTATGGGCAGGTCGACATGGGCTGTCTTGGCTATCTGGGCTGCCCATGCCCCGGCACAGTTGACAACGACACCGGCCCCAAGGGTGTTGCCGGATGCCAGCTCTACACCGGTAACCCGATTGTTTGAGGTCTGGATTTTAATCACCTCGTCCTCCACATAGTGTGCTCCCATGGCAATGGCTTTTGCCCTGTATCCCATGAGGGTGGCGTAGGCATCAAAATAACCATCCTGAGGGCCAAAAGACCCCCCGACATATCCTTTCATATTGTACAAGGGGTATTGTGCTGCTATCTCTTCTGAATTTTGCCATTGGATGTCACAGCCCAGGTCTTTTTGCATTTGAAAGGCCGATGTTGCAGATTCGAGTTCCTTTTCACCCACCACAAACAGATTCCCTTCCCGCTTGAATCCGATACGGGGGTGTCTCTCCCCCACCCCCATCTCCTCCTCGAATCGTTCCAGGGTTTCAAAAGCGTATTGGGATATCTGGACGTTTTCTTTCAGGCTGAATTGAATCCGGGCATTGGACATGGATAAGGTGGTGGATGCACGGGTGTAGGAGAAATCCTTTTCCATCACCACCACCTTCAGACGTTTGTCTGCCCGCAGCAGTGAATAGGCCGTGGCACTCCCCATGATACCACCGCCGATGATGAGTATGTCTATTTTTTCCGTCATAAATATTGGCGTCCTTTCTTTCACTGAGATTATGGCACTTTTCGATGGAGAGCCAGGCAATTTTAAATATCAATATCCCAATCACAAATCAGAAACAAATCTCAATCACCAAAATTTGAAATTCCAAACTTACTTTGAACTTTTTGAAATCTGGTTATTGTAATTTGGAATTTGGTGCTTGTCGGTATCGGTATCATAAGTCCAACCAGGTTCCGATCCCTTTTTCCCTGGCCTTTTTGAAAATCAAGGGAGCCACAGCCATGTCCTCTATGGCAAGACCCAGGTTTGCGGTCATGGTTTTTTCCTCCCTTGTTTCGCGTCCAGGCTTTTCCCCCGTCACCAGTTCTCCCAGATCGGCATGAATGGGCGGAATTTCCTGAAAATAACCCAGTGTTTTGTAATGCAGCATCTGAGGGGTATCATCCGTACAGAATTTGATTGCTTCCTGCATGGCATGGGCATGCCAGTAAGAATCAAAATCCACCAGGGAGGCAAAGGCGCCTTCGGACATCCATCCGGCCTGGATGGTGGCGTGGGGCTTTTTCAGAATCGGACCGGCCGTCACAATGATATCGCTGCCCGTCACCGCTGCCGCGGGTGTCGAGACAAGCTCCACAGGAACATCAAAACGGGTCTGAATCTCTTTGGCATAGGCCTGTGCTGCTTCCTTGTTGACATCAAAGGCTTTCACACCCTGAATGGGAAACAGCACGTTCAAGGCTTCAAAATTGGTTCTGCCCTGGACACCACATCCCAGTATGCCGACCATGGATGCATCGGACCGTGCCAGGTAACGGGCCGACAGGGCGGTTGCGGCACCGGTTCTCATCCCGGTAAGCCAGACACAATCCATGACGGAAATTGGTAGACCCGTTTCGGTATCATTTAAAATGAGCAGGCCGTTGATGTAGGGTACGCCCAATTTGAGGTTGTCCGGAAAACCACTGACCCACTTGATGCCAGCAGCCTTCATGGATGGTATACAGGCCGGCATGGCATGGATAAAGTTGTCACCGCCGCCTGGGTGAATCCCCGGCTTGGGTGGCATTTCTGTGCGATGGTTCCCCTTTTCCTTAAAAGCGATTTCCAGCAGATCGATAACTTCCGCCATGGTAACACCGGTTGCGGCCACATCCTGCCGGGAAAGATAGAGCAGACGGTTTGAAGACATGAGACCTCCTTGATGATCGAAGAACAGCTCGCAGCAAGCTATGTGAATACGCTCACGATTGCCGCTCAACCTAAGTTTACCGTTTAAATTTTTAAGCTCTTGGGATTGGTGATCACGAAATTTGTTTCTAATGGAGGCTGTATAAAAATGCAAATGGTTTCCGAGTAATCGTTCCCAGAATAAATTTTCCTGAGGGTAAGACTTGAAATATTGCGCTCAGAAACGTATAAGCATCCAACAATTTATTATTGAAGAATAAAAGGAAAATTTCATGGAAACTTTTTTTCAATTTCTGGAAGACAATCAGATCGCCTACACACGCCACGATCATCCGGCGGTCTATACGGTGGAAGAGGCCGACCGCCTCGTGCCAAAGCTGGCGGCTGCAAAAACAAAAAATCTGTTCCTGAGAGACGACAAGGGCAAGCGTCATTTTCTGGTGGTCGTACCCGGTCACAAACAGGTGGATTTGAAACAATTGAAAGATCGGATGGGGATCAAACGCATCAGCTTCGGGTCACCGGAACGAATGATAAAGCATCTGGGTATCGAGCCGGGGGCGGTCTCTATCCTGGCGCTCTACAATGACAAGGTCCATGCTGTGGAATTATTCATGGACCAGGAACTGTGGACATCAGATTCCTTCCAATGTCACCCTCTGGTGAACACCGCCACGCTGGAAATCACCCGGGAAAACCTGACGCGCTTTCTGGAAGTCACCGGTCATAACATGAAGCTTATCCAAGTGCCGGAACGGTAAGCGGGAAGGCGTTTAGGTTGTAGGCATTTAGGCGTTTACAGCTCATAGCTACTTTCCTTATATCACCCATCCTGTAAAAACCTATCATCTGAAAATTTCAGGATGAAATTTTCAGATTATCCGTTCACTATACACTTAATCTCCACACAGCCCCCTTTGGGCAGGGCGCTGACCTCCACCACGGCCCGGGCCGGTTTGTGGCCGGCAAAAAAAGCCTCGTAAATACCGTTGAATTCCAGAAAATTCCCCATGTCGGTCAGAAACACATCCACGGCCACTACCTGGTTCAAACTGCAACCGGCGGCCTCGACAATATGCTTCAGATTCTCCAGGGCCTGCTGTGCCTGGCCGGCCACATCCTCGCTTACCAGTTCTCCGGTAGCAGGGTTCAGTCCCAGTTGTCCGCTCACAAAATGCCATGGGCCGGCACTGATGCCCTGGGAATAGGGGCCGATGGCGGCCGGTGCCTGATTGGTCTCGATGGGTTGAACTGCCATGATGTCATCTCCTTTCCAAATATAAAATTTAACATCCTTGTTTTTTGATCAACAAGCCACGACATGTCCGTTCGAGATGTGTCTGTGGCCGTCGATGACCAGGGTGCCAAAGATAGCGGAATCAATCCGCCATGCAATATCCTCTAATGAAGATGAACTCCATAAATGATGCTCGACCGCCCTCAGCAGCAAATTGATCTTTCCAATGTTTGATGATAGGCGGATAATCTTAAAGAACACAGGGGTTTGAGAACTAAAATTCAACATTGTCGAGCACTTAGCGCGTTGGTCTCTATGTTCGAAGTTAAGGGATGCCTCCTTATAGAACCGGCCACGTATCGGCAATCCGATAACCTTCGGGCCAGGGATCGTCTGGATCAAGCATTAACTGATGCGTTCCCGTAATCCATGCACGACCTGAGACGGTCGGCACGATCGCTTTAATCTCTCCAACTGAGGTCACCGAGTCAATCCCACACTCAAACTCGGATCCAATGATCGACCGCGCTCGATACCGATCCCCGACTTGCATTCGTCCCTGCGCATGCAGGACTGCCATTCGTGCTGAACATCCCGTGCCCGTGGGCGACCGATCAATCTTGCCAGGCTTGACGACCACCGCGTTCGGTCCGACCAAATCACCGTTGTCTTTGACCAGCGGGCCGGCAAACTGGCAGAACGACAAGTGATTCCACTCGACATTCAATGGGTGCTGAAATCCCAACTGTTCGTTGGCCGCTTTTGTGATTTTCATACCCGTCTCGACAAGATCACATGCCTCTTCCGGAACGATTTCAAATCCTAATGCGGTCGCATCGACAATCACGAAACTGTCACCACCATAGGCCGTATCGACGGTGAGTGTGCCGACACCTTCCACTTCCAGCGAGCACTCCAATTTGTCAGCAAACGAGGGTACGTTGGTGATTGTGATTCGTTCCGCTTTGCCATTGCAACATAGTGCACGCGCCTTCACCAAACCACCTGGTGCTTCGAGCATAAGCTCAGTTTCCGGCTCAGTCATGGGAACAAGTCCTGTGTCAAGCACCACCGTCGCCACGCAGATCGAGTTCGAACCCGACATAGGCGGCGTATCTGCTGGCTCCATGATGATCCACCCGATCTGTGCGCGTGGATCTTTGGGTGGAACCAACAGATTTACATGCCGAAACACTCCTCCGCGCGGTTCGTTCAGAACGAAGCGTCGCAGACATTTATCGTTTTCGATGAAACAACGCTGCGCCCAAATCGTGTCGCCAGGCGGAGGCGTCACGCCCCCGATAATCACATCTCCAACTTCGCCTTCTGAGTGGCAGCTAACCACATGAATGACCTTTGATGTTCTCATTGCTGTCAACCTTTCCCGGTTGGTGGATCGGTTTTTATTGCATCCAATGTTATCAAGACCCTTTAATCATCCACAAGATATCATGGAAATGCTAATCATATTTAAAATTTGTTGCTCAAATAGAACACGACCGGAATCGTGAAAATACTCAATAGGGTGGACAACAGGACCATCGCACCGGCAAAACGGGAATCCACCCCATAGCGAAGTGGCAGGACAACCGAAAAAACCGCCGACGGCAGGGCGGATGCGGAAACCACAACAATTCTGGCCGAACCGGTAATACCAAATATGTTCACCGCCAACACACCGGCCATAAAACCAAAACCAAAGCGCATCAATAACCCCGATATCAAGTGAGGATCCGCACGCATTCTGCGCTTTTTCAATGAACACCCGAGGGCGAATGTGGCCAAAGCCGGAGCACCGGCACCACTAAACTTACATGCATCCATCAGTGGCTGTGGGATTTCAATGCCTGCATAGCGAAACCAGAAACCCAAAATGATGGACCACAACAGCGGTGATTTAAAAATCTCCACCAGACCCGACAATGCGAACCCGCCGGCCACGAGGAATATACCGAGTGTAAAAATGAAAAATGTCTGGATCTGATCATAGAGTATAATCTGGTTCACTGCCCCGGCACCTCCCCACAATTCCATCAAAGGAATTCCGAGAAAGCCGGAGTTCATAAAAATAATCGGTGGCAGAAAGGCGCGTTTATCGAGCTTGAAGACATGGCAGTAAATCAGCGACGCGATGAATAAAAACAAAAGTACAAAACCTACCGCCCCGCCGAGTTTCATCGTATCGTTCAGGTTGATTGTGGATGTATAAAGAGAGTAAAAGACCAGCATGGGCATAAAAAAATCGGTAACAACCCTTACGAGGGTGTCTTCCGAGAGTGTGAACACCCACGCACAGATATAACCACCCAGGGCAAGTACAATCAATGGCAGCAGGATGAGATAGGGGTCAGTGATCATCGTAAGCCTTTCTATTGAACATTACTGCAAAATCAAACAGGCTACCCCTAACATAGGTTGAACCACGATGCAAATATTGCAATGTCCTATTTTTGATTCCCATGGGTAAGCCAACGGATCTATTCCTATGCGTTGAAGAGATTCTTTACAGACCTATAATAAGGGATCTTTGACAAACAACGGAGAATGTTCTTGCTATTGCCGGTTCAGTCTGTTGAACAAACACTACAGTGGGTTTGGGTTTATTTTGGCAAACGGGTTTGTTTCTACTTGACAAGCCCAAACTCAGAGGGCAGATTAACCGCATATAACCATCTAATTATAAAAGATATTTGAAGAATGATTTTATACATCACCACAATCATCCCCCTGGATATCAATCCTGGCTGATCCTGTGTTTGGGGATCGCTTTCTATTTTTCGGGTTTTTTCCATAGAATGGTCACGGCAGTTATGGCAGATCAGCTTATGGCGGACTTTAATATAGGAGCGGCCTCCCTTGGCAACTTTTCCTCTTTTTATTACTACAGCTACGTGGCGGTTCAAATTCCCACAGGAATTCTTGCCGATTATTGGGGACCCCGTAAATTGCTCACAGCTGGAGCTCTTTTATCAAGCGCAGGAGCTTTCATTTTTGCCTCTGCATCCTCGATTTACACGGCTAATATGGGGAGGCTTATTATTGGCGCATCCATGGGGGTCGCCTGGGTTTCTATCTTAAAATTATCGACCCGATGGTTCAAGCCAAACCAAT
Organism: uncultured delta proteobacterium; assembly: GCA_963744665.1. Lineage (GTDB taxonomy): Bacteria > Desulfobacterota > Desulfobacteria > Desulfobacterales > B30-G6 > B30-G6. The sequence goes on from CAVUUM010000005.1 coordinate 96,132, forward strand.
TTGCGGTTGTGACCGGCTTGGCACTCTGTCTGGGAATCTTGGGAGCTTTATCTGCCGGCGTTCCTCTAAGACTTTTAATGAACTTATTTGGGTGGCGTTGGATTATTTTTGGTGCTGGAACGATAACACTTATTATATCCCTGGCTATATGGATTTTCGTGCGCGACGATCCCGTTCAAAAAGGCTATGACAGCTACGCCACAGACATTACCACTTCTTCAACACATGGTTCCAAAACGTCTATTCTAAATGATCTGTCAAATGTATTTCGATATAAAAACACATGGATTCTCACCATCGTTCCGGCCAGCTTGATTGGACCCGCGCTGGCATTCGCTGGTTTGTGGGGAGTCCCCTACCTCACAACGCATTATGATCTAAGCCCGGTAAAAAGCGCTACCCTGATATCCTCACTGTTAATTGCCTGTGCGCTCGGCGCACCGATCCTGGGCGCGCTATCTGAAAAGACAGGACGTAGAAAACCCATCTATTTTTATGCCCTTTGTCTTTCCCTGCTTGGCTGGATACCCATCCTTTTCCTGCAAGACATACCTTTGTGGCTTCTCATCGTACTATTTAGCATTGTGGGATTTGCCACAGGCGCCATTGTTATCGGTATGGCTTTTGTAAAGGAATCCGTGCCCTTGGCTCTGGTGGGAACCGTTTCGGGCATCAGCAATATGGGCATGGAAATGGGGCCCATGATTCTGCAACCTGCAATAGGCCTGGTCCTTGATCATAAATGGGATGGATTATTGGAAAATGGCATCCGAATCTATGATCTCAATGCATATCATGCGGCCTTTGCTATCATAATTGGCTTATCCATTCTCGGAACGTTCCTTATTACATTTGCCAAGGAGACATTCTGCCGACAATTGCACAAATGAAATAAAGGAGAACCCATATGCTTGACTTTTTAAATGGTGCTGCTTATGTCGATGAACAATTTGTGCCCATTGCTGAGGCAAAAATATCGATCCTTGACTGGGGCTTCCTCCATTCGGATGCGACCTATGATGTCGCCCATGTATGGAAGGGACAGTTTTTCCGACTCGATGATCACCTCGATCGCTTTTTGTCAGGAATAGACAAACTGCACATGTCGATTCCCTACAGCCGCAGTGATTTGCGCTCTATCCTGATTGACTGCGTAAAGGCGAGTGGACTGCGGGAAGCCTATGATCGTGGGGGTGAAACAGCTGTTGTCGTTGATGCACAAGGAAACCTTGTCGAGGGTCCCGGCTTTAATATTTTCGCGGTAAATGGCGGCAAAATCACAACGCCAGCGCGTGGTGTGCTGGAAGGTATCACACGCAGAACAGTGATTGAGCTGGCAACCGCGTATGGCTATGAAATCATACAGCACAATCTTTCCGCTGACAAAGCCCGTAACGCCGAAGAAGTGTTTGTCACCAGTACCGCTGGCGGTGTCATGCCGGTTACGAAAACGGTTGTCATAAAGCGTCTGAAAGCAATCGAGGCCATCATCACCCAGACCATCGAACCTGTTTTTAATCCAATTTGGGTATTTCTAGCGGTTGGTGAAACCCCGGGACCCTGGGCACTGCTGGGAGGGATGGTTGTCCTTTCGTCAGTTACCTTGCATGCTTTCCTACGACAGAACCGATCAGGTTTGTAAAATTTCCGGGTCAGAGCTTGTCTCTAAATTTGCGTCAACACGATAAATGAAAACAGGCCCCCACGTTTAGCGTCGCTGACCTGTCATTGTACCAGACCACGGCCTGATCGTTGGGACCCGCCATGAATTGAATTCCCATCTTCTCCAGCGTTTTCTCCAGACCGGGTTCGGGCTGCATCCGCCCGTGGATACCCATGCCGGCGATGATCATTTCAGGCCCGGCTTCCACCATTGTCTGAACATCTGCTCGGGTCAAGACATGGCCCCGGCTGCGGCGCCATCCATCCCGAACGCGTCCGTCCGGATAGATGATCAGATCGGAGGTATATCTTTTACCATCGATGACCATGGAACCAAAGGCAAACAAATCAATCACATCGTCTCCAGCAGACAACACATTTTCTCAAGACAGGTGTTGGTATCGCAAAGGATTTGACAGAACGTCTGACAGCAACGTTACACTTGATATACATAAATCAATTTCACATCTCTTTCCATAAAATAATGCCGCAACCCTCGCTACTTAGATTTATACCGTATTAAAAAGGTGTTTTACCAGGATTGATTTTAGTTAGCCCTTTGACATCATACACCCAACAGAAGCGTATAGGATTTTATGAAAATTGAAGCTGTCCCACCACTAGGGTGAGACGCTCAATGGCGTGTTGAGGAGGGCTGTCATGACCAACAAATCTATTTTTTTCCCGCTTATCATCTTTCTGTTGTTTTCAATCATTTCACCCATAACATACGCAAATGAACCAACCCTGTTTGGGCCAAAGGATTTGGAAATAGGTAGTTTTCATCTACATCTGTCCCGGTATTCATTTTCAGTGCAAAGTCCAGGGGATGGTCTATTGTCCATTACAAAAAATACACCTGAACTGGCAATCAGCACAGGGTTTCTATTTTTTAATGGTACCTTCATTAACCTAAAGCCGTTTTTGTCCGGCAATGACATTCATTTTTCTGAAGAGATAGGCTTAGCGGCCTCAAATCATTTAACCGTATTTCTTGGGGGTATCCCTGGAGCCTCGATTAATGTCAAGATTGAAAATGCAGGCACTCCGATGCCACCACCTGCAATCGATTTTAGCGCATATCCTGATTCAATTTTTCGGGGTGAATCGGCCGTGCTTGTGTGGGAGACGACAAATGCGAATAGTATTGAAATAGACCAGGGAATCGGAATGGTGGTCGATAATGGCTCGATGACGATTTCACCCACCGAAACGACCACCTATATCCTTACCGCCGCAGGCTCCGGCGGAAGTGTCTCTGTGCAGGAAACCGTTTCGGTGGTTACAACACCCCGCGTCGGCTTAACTATATCCGATACTGAAATAGATTATGGTGAGTCTGCAACCTTGAGTTGGTCTGCAGAAGGTTACGATACAGTTTTCATTAAAGACGGTTCTATTGTAAGCGAAGAATTGCCTGTCGGAAGCCGTGTTGTCACGCCAGATTATACAACAACCTATTCCCTGTCAGCAACAAATGCTGATGGGCCGATCTTTCTTACGGCAGCCGTCAACGTTCTCGGGCATCTCCCCGAACCTCAGCCTGAGGGTTCGTTCGGAAAACAATATGAGGATCTTATCCCGATAGATGCCAGCTTGCCGTCTTATAACGTAGAAAGAATGATCGTCATAACCGGGCTTGTAACCGATATCGCCGGCATACCCTTGGCAGGTGTAACAACGAAGATCCTCGATCATCCAGAGTATGGTACGGCCGCAACAGATGAAACCGGGCGTTTTTCCATTCCTGCCGAAGGCGGCGATACACTGACAATTGTCTATCAAAAAGAAGATTTTCTTTCGAGCCAGAGAAAGGTGAAAACGGGTCATAACGACATTGTCGTTGCTGAAACCATTGCGCTGATCGAACCCGACACTATCGCTACGACGTTTTCATTTGATGATAACCCGTCCACGGTCATTACGCATAAAAGCACCCAGGTAACCGATACATTTGGGAGCAGGTCTTGTTCTACGGTATTCAGAGGCAACAACAAGGCCTATGAAGTGGATCCAAACGGAAATATATTAAGAGAACTTACCACCATCACCACGCGCTCCACCGAGTATACCACACCTAAATCAATGCCTGCAGAACTGCCGCCTCGGTCAGCCTATACATATTGTGTAGAGCTTTCTGTGGATGGTGTAAAAAATGTGCGTTTTTCAGATCCCATTGCTATTTGGGTGGATAACTTCTTAGGATTTGATGTCGGTGAAGTTATTCCCGCTGGATTTTACAACAGGGACCGGGGCTTATGGGAACCTTCAGAGAATGGCGTTGTGGTTAAACTCCTGGATACCAATGCAGATACAATTGTAGATGCTCTGGATGCGAATGGTGATGATCAGCCGGATGATCTTAATAACAATGGATCATTCACAGATGAGGTCATGGGACTCGAGGATTCTCAGCAATACATACCGGAAACAACGTATTGGCGTGTAGAAACAACACATTTTACACCTGGTGACTGGAATCTTCCATCCGGAACGTCCCAGGCTGCAATACGACCAAATTCAACGTTCACACCGAAATCCGATCAGAATCCAGCCGGTAATGAAGGTTGTTATGGTAACTATACGGCTTCCCTTGTAGAAGAGCGGGGGCGGATTGTTCACGAGGACATGCCCATCCCTGGAACGGATATTACACTGCATTACACCAGCAACCGGGCTGAAGGGTATAACACCGTGATAACGGTTCCTGCAAGCGGTGAAACGGTTCCGGATGTTCTGAAAAGAATCGAAGTCACCGTTAACATCGCCGGTACAGTTCAGAAACAGGAACTGCCACCGGAACCTGATCAAATGGCGGAGTTCTTTTGGGATGGTTTGGACTATCTGGGTAGACCTCTTCAAACACCGATTCCAGCACATGTGAGTGTTGGGTTTGTATATGATCTTGTATATTATTCGCCGGGTGGTTTTGACCAGGCTTTCGGCCAGCCAGGTGTTGAAACCACAGAAATCCCTACCCGACAGGAAGTGATATTAACCAAAAGCAACAGCCTCATGATTCACCCCTCCCGAAGTAAAGGCACAAAAGGTTTCGCCGAAGGATGGACCCTTTCAAATCACCATCATATGAATTTACAGGATCTTTCCACGCTACATAAAGGAGATGGTACGACAGTTTCCAACAATGTTCGTATGATTGAAAGATTTGCAGGCACCGGTAACCTTTATCCATTAGGTTATCCAAATAAAGTGGCGGTGGACACTGAAGGAAATGTGTACGTAGCGCTAGATTTCTACGGTGTTATTTATAAAATAGATACAAACGGTATCATTAATAACCTTGTCGGTATCTACCAGGGATGGGGATTTAGCGGTGATGGCGGGCCGGCAGTCGAAGCACGAATTGAAGGCTGTGGGGGAATTGCCGTCGACAGTAACAAGAATATTTATTTTTCAGATATTGGCAATGCCTGTATTCGAAAGATTGATGCCAATGGCATCATCAATACCATTGCAGGTATACCCGGGTCATCCGGCTACAGTGGTGATAATGGACCGGCAACCCAGGCACAGCTCAATTTACCAAAAGGTATAGCAGTTGATGACATCGGGAACCTGTACATTGCAGATAGCTACAATAACTGTGTCCGAAAGGTTGATGCCAATGGTATTATTACAACCATTGTCGGTGGTAATGAAGCAGGGCATAGTGGTGACGGTGGGTTGGCCATAAACGCACAGATTTACCAGCCTGAAGGTGTTGCAGTTGATCAAGCCGGCAATATTTACACTACCGATGTCACTTCATATGGACCCCATGTCATCAGGCGAATTGACACAAGCGGTATTATCACCACCTTTGCCGGAACAAACAGTCGAGGATTTAGTGGCGACGGCGGACCAGCTGCCGAAGCGCAACTTTTTTTTCCGCGGGATGTAGCGGTAGATAATGTCGGAAATATATATATAGCAGATGATAGCAATTCACGGATCAGGATGGTCAATACCAGCGGAATCATCACAACGATTGCCGGATCAGGGGTATATGCGTATGATGTAAAAACAGGCCCCGCAACCTTAGCCAAGCTCAGACATCCACTGGGCATTGCAGTGGACGACGATGGAAATATTTTCATTGCCGACAATACCAATCATCTGGTGAAAAAAGTCTCAACGCCTTCTTTATTCACAGATACAATTATGGCTGGTGAAAATGTTTTTTCTGAAGAAAACCTTCAGGGCCATGTCATCTCCGCTTCAGGTTTGCACGCAAAGACCGTTGACTTGCATACAGGTATTGCCCTCCGTTCCTTTGAATATGATGATAGCGGCCATCTGGTTTCCATCGTTGACCGTTTTGGTAATGAAACAGCTATTTCAAGAACCGAAAATGGTGTTCCTGTATCCTTGACATCTCCTGATGGCATTACGACGATCTTAGACATAGACGAAAACAATCTTCTGAATCGAATCACCTATGCGGATGGAACCACCTATGATTTTGAATATGACCCTGAAGGGTTGATGACAAATAAAATCGAGCCTGAGGGAAACCAGTTCGGGCATCAGTTCGATACGAACGGAAGACTTGCCCTTGTAGTCGACGAAGAAGGAGGCTCTTGGATCTACAGCAAGGATCGATACGTCAATGGAGACACGCTTGTCCAGGTCACCTCTGCTGAAGGCAATAGCACATCATATCGAGATGTTACTGAATCAACCGGTGCCTATACGTCCACTATTACCGGGCCGACCGGCGCGGAAACTTTGTACAGTCGCTCGGACGACGGCCTGCGTGTGACCAAGTCGTTGTCATGTGGTATGGCATTTTCTTTTCAGAATATTATCGATTCCGAGTACCAATATGAGTTTGTCAGGGAAATGATGGAGACAACCCCGGCCGGGCTGGAAAAAACAACTGTCAGAGATTTAATATATACACAGGATTATAGCACCGGAAAGATTGATTCAATTACAGAGACGATCACCGTGAACGGTAAAACAACGACCACCGAAGACAATCTGGAATCTCAAAAAACAGTTACATCTCCAGAGGGAAGAACGGCCACGATGATTTACAACCCTGACACCTTGCAGACAGACAGCATCTCTATCCCCGGTCTTTTTGAAACAACGTATGGCTATGATGAAAGGGGGCGATTGGGTTCAGTCGTAACAGGAATCAGAGAAACCACCTACGGTTATAATACCCAGGGTTTTATTGAATCCATTACAGATGCGGAAAACCAGACCACAAATTATGCCTACGATGAAATCGGGCATGTCACACGCATTGACTGGCCGGACAGTTCATCGGTCTGGTTTTCCTACGACGGCAACGGCAATATGACGGTGCTTACAAATCCAAATATCATAGAGCATGGATTCGGATACAACAAAGTCAATCTGAATGATTCCTACCAGACACCCATGAGCGGCAGCTACAGCTTTAATTTTGACAGGGACAGGCAGCTGACCCAAATCAATTTTCCTTCAGGAAAGCAGATCAACAATATCTATGATGCAACCAGACGCATTCAGGTTCAAACACCTGAAGGAAATATCGATTACACCTATCTTTGCGGAGACAAGGTGGAATCCATAACTGATGCGAGCAACAGTATCACCTATGGATATGACGGTAGGTTCTTAACATCTGAGATCTTGAGCGGCACGCTGAGCCAGTCCCTGGTTTACGCGTATAACGATGATTTCCATGTAACGGCCTTTACATATGCCGGAGATACAACCGACTACGCATACGACAATGATGGATTAATGACAGCCGCCGGAATTTTCACCATCGCCCGGAATGTGGACAATGGTCTGCCTGAATCGGTGAGTAGTGTCTCGCTGAATCTCAATCGAATCTTCAATGGATATGGTGAAGTCGAGACAGAGAGTTCGACGATTAATACATTGGCTGTCGGTTCATGGAACCTCACCCGAGACAATAACGGCAGAATCACCCAAAAGACCGAAACGATTGCTGGTATGTCATCGGACTATGCCTACACGTATGATGCCATGGGAAGGCTCCTGACCGTAACCAGAGACAGTACACTGGTGGAAGAATACCAGTACAACATCAATGGCACCCGCACCTACGAGATGAACAGCTTGAGGGATATCTCCGGCAGAAGCTTTACCTATTCAGATGAAGACCATCTTCTGACCGCCGGGGATGTTTCCTATCAATACGACCTGGATGGATTTCTACCAGTAAAACCGACGGTGCAGATGTAACACAATATGACTATTCCACCCGTGGTGAGCTCTTGAGCGTAACACTGCCCGACGACAGGCATATTGAATATATCCATGATCCCTCAGCCAGAAGGATCGCCAAAAAAATCAATGGCACTATTACTGAAAAATATCTCTGGCAGGACATGACAAAGCTGCTGGCAGTATATGACGGCAACGATAATCTTCTTGTACGGTTTGAGTATGCCCATGGGAGAATGCCCCTGGCAATGAGACAGGGTGATATGACTTATTATCTATCATATGATCCTGTCGGCTCATTGAGGCTGGTTGCAGATGAAACAGGAAACGTGGTAAAGACAATAATGTACGACACTTTCGGCAATGTCGTACTCGATACCAATCCGCTCTTTGATATCCCCTTTGGGTTTGGGGGTGGCTTTTACGACAAAGATACCGGTCTTGTCCGATTCGGTTATCGGGATTACGACCCCGATATCGGAAGATGGACAGCCAAAGACCCAATTCTCTTCAGAGGCGGCAACATTGATCTCTACGGATATTGCCTAAACGATCCAATAAATGCAGTTGATTTACTTGGATTGGAAATTTATGGGGCAGCTAACGCTGGATTTGCTGGGATTAATTATAGTACAAGTACACAAAACCTAAGTCGAGCATCTCTGACTGCTGGTAGTGGGGTTATTGTTGGTGGCAGCTTATCCATAGGGTATGATTTTGGCAAAGGATTTTTTGATGATATTACACATGATCTACTTGGTCAAGATTCTATCAATATCGGCCTTGGAAGATATTTGGGAATCTCTGTTGCGCCTGATTTTTCAAAAGTAGAATTAAATTTTGGTCTTGGAATAGCCCTCCCTGTTTCGGACACAGTTCCTATTAGAGATGGTACATGGGAACCAATAAATCCCATATTTGGAGATAATCTTTATGATTATTTTCACGATACCCCATGTAAATAAATTTACATAGTTAAAAAACTTAAGAAAAAATTTATCCTGAAATGACTAATAAAGTAAGCATAAAATCAATGATTGAACATTGGGTTAAAAATGTATTGATATCTTTTATTATATGTAGCGCAATAATTTTTTGCTTTTCTATGATTATAACATATTATAATGTTTCTGAAAAATACATGGCTTTAGCATTACTAATATGTTGTACATATTATGTTTACCAAATATTTTTAGTAGTAAAGATTAAATGTCCAGACTGTGAGAAATCTTTAATAATTTCATTACTCACCGGAGGTTTTTCCTTAAATTATAAAAATAATATCGCTAAGAAGTGTAATAATTGTGGCAAAAAACTTGAATGAGCTATGCACCGGAACCCATTGTATGAAAAGCCTGAGGATAGAGTTAAACTCTGAACCCGCTAATTAAGACTGATGGAAAAATGTCACCACTCAAAGAAGCCTTTGTAGATGATCGAGATTTTAGCAAAATTTTGAAGACATAAAGGCAACTACTGGACATGGGGGAATAACTCAGAACAAAGACATTCTTGTCATATTTAATATCGGACTAAAC
>CAVUUM010000006.1:0-163226 GCA_963744665.1 uncultured delta proteobacterium
ATCCTATGCGTTCGGGTAATCATGAATGGATCTTCTCCCAATTAGTTGGGAGAAAGGGTTCAGGGGTCCAGGAGGGTTTTCAAGTGTTTGTTTTCCAGGGATTTGATGCCGTAATTCCTGTTAGATATTCTCAAAAAGGTTTTTTAAAAAACCACCCAATTCGGATTCGTCTTTCGAGATCACCCAATATGTTTTCCAACGGGATCTCCGCTCTGGCAGCGTTTCGGTGTCCTCCGGCAGCGTCGCTCCAGGGCCTAAAATCTTACGGGCTGTTTTGCCAGCATCTTCCTTAAAGCTGGCATTTCTCAAAATGACAAGCTTTTTTGATATATTCCAGATACGACACTCCATTGAATTTCAGCGATTTTCATAAAAAAGTCTGCCACCAGGACTAAAAGATCAGGATTGTCCACCCTTTCCATGTGAACAAAAGCGATATCTTTTATAAAAACAACTCGCTCCATTGCCAGTTGATATTTGGGGAACATGTCTCGCGTCATCTCGGAAGATTCGATTTTCTCAAAATGCTCATACTGGTAAATCGGTAAAGATATTTAAAGGCGATTGATATCATTGGGTTTGGCTAATCTGGCAAAATTCTGTGTATCTGTTTTAATCCCGTAGAAAAGGCCGGTTGCAAGTTTTGGCGAAGGCCTGAGTTTTCCGGTCTTGAGCTACTCGGTCATGATCGATGCGTTTGCTCCGTAGTCATCCCGGATTTCCAGAAAATCAGCCTGTATTGGATTTGTGAGAGGATGATGATCGATGATGATATTGAATTTGTGATCCATAAACAGGTTATGGTGTTGTGGTTGGGACTCCACCAGTGCCCATTTACTGATTATCGAACGTTTAAGGGTACGGATGTGTTTTAAGTCAACGGCAAGAAATTTTACAAAAGCTAAATTATCAGCCCTCTTGATGAAATTGATTCGATATATCAATATGCGTCTAACCTTGTTCCAAAAGAGTCTCTTCAATACCATGGCGCTGGCCATACTGTCGGGATCTGCATTGATCAGAATACCCAGGGTATCTGTAGCGTTCACAGATTCCAGAAGCCGATTGTATTTCTTGGGAAAAGATATTGATTTGGGAAAAGGTGCTTTCATCATTATCATTACTCCGGAGAGCCCTCATTTGGCATGACAAGTACAGGTCCTGCTGTTGCAAATATAAGTTTCATATCACACATCTCCGCTGAAATCATGTTTAGATCGAAAAAGATATGTATGGTTCTAAAATAATGTCAAAACTCGTTTCTTCGCTAAAAAAGGTTTTTCATCATTCATAGACCTGCGGCACAATAGTATTAATGTGCCCCATCAACGCCGTCTCACTCAGCGTGCCGGAAAACCGGGCAATTTCCTGGCTGATAAAATATACGATAAGGGTTGGCACACCAAAAATCCCCAGTTTTTTCGCCCATTCCTTATGACGAAGCCAATCAATGTAAACAATGGCATCCTTGTCATGCAGCAGAGGGTTTATGTTACGCATCACATAGGACATATTGTGACATTGGATACTCCATTCAGCCCAAAAATTTACCAGCAGCATGCCCTTTGTGTCAACCAGATGCTCTTGCAGTTCATTTTCATCTTCAATTCGACGCACAGCATAGAATTGACTTGTTTTTGAAATCATATCGGGAAGATCCTGTTTGCAGATATTATGGCTTATTGAGCAAGCAACATGCCATCTGGCATCCTCGATTTTCTGCCTTCACCATGCGGGCACATTATTTTGAATGGGAAACACACCATCGATGTGTGGCTAACTGCTTGAAAACCTGACGTGTTCTGTGTGCCTGGCTGGTTGTACGCATTGTTGAGACGGCAGGAGCGTTTACAGTCAAGCTAATTTATTGACCTGGGGTGGGAACCTTGAAAGATTCGTTACTGGTATGGTGCAACACAACTGTCGCAACAATAGTGTCGCAACACAACGGGTCGTTGGGAAGGGGCAATATCAACATAACACGCTAATTTAGTTTACTCTTTCTGACGTCTGATACCAAACTCACGCATCTTGCGCCATAAGGTTGACCGATGCATCCCCAAACGTATTGCCGCCTTGGACACATTACCGCTCAAAGCGGCAAGTACCCGGCGAATATTTTCCTCTTCTTTACCGGGATCTTTAAGACTGGATGGCACCGGTGGCGAACCGTCCAGTTGCATATGGCGAATTTCGGGAGGGAAATATTGCGGTTCGACAATTTTCCCCGGTGATAATATCATGGCATGTTCAATTGCATTTTCCAGTTCCCTAACGTTCCCAGGCCAGGAATATCTCATTAAAGATTCCTTGCTTGCCTTCGAGAGACCGAGAATCCTATTCCCATGAACCCGGTTGATTTTTTCAATGAAATGGTCGCCAAGAATCGGTATGTCGAGACGACGGGAACGCAGGGGCGGTACATTTATCTGGAAGACTTTAAGCCGGTAGTAAAGATCTTCCCTGAATTTTTTTTTTGCGACCATCTCCGTCAAATCTTGATTGGTTGCCGAGATAATCCGAACATTTATGGGACGCTGCTTTGAACTTCCCACACGCTCAATGATTCTTTCCTGAATTGTCCGCAGCAGTTTTACCTGCAAATCAAGAGACAAGCTGCCGATTTCATCCAAAAAAATCGTGCCGCCTTGAGCCATTTCGAATCTTCCTCTGCGGTCTTGTATTGCACCGGTAAATGCCCCCTTGACATGCCCGAAAAGCTCACTTTCTAAAACAGAGCTGCCTAAGGCCGAGCAGTTGATGGGAATAAAGGGACCTTTTTTTCGATAACCCATATTATGAATCGTGCGGGCAACCAATTCTTTGCCGGTACCGGTCTCACCACAAACCAATACGGTGGTGTCGAATTCTGCAATCGTTTCAATGGTTCCGTAAAGCGTTTTCATTTCAGGACTTGCACCTATCAGGAGGCCGAAACTCCGCTCCCCAATGAAGACCTTGCGCAAACGGGTAACCTCGGAAATGTCATGCAATACCAGCACAACACCAAAGTCTTTGCTCGATGACTCCTCGGTGATAGCCGTGCTGACCAGATAGGTATTGGTCTCGCCGTATGCATCCTCGATTTCAAGATTAAAATTCTTGACAGGGCTTTTATTTATAATGGTTTCTATAATAATTTTTTGGATGCCGGGAAACTTGTTTTCAAGAATTTCTTTGGCGTTCTTGCCCATGATGGACGCTGCATCGGTTCCTAATATCTCATTGGCTGTTTTATTGATGGTAGCGATATTGAGATTTTGGTCAAGGATTGCAAAAACACCCGTGGGCATGCTTTCAAAAACGGCACTTAATGCATTGAATTTGATAACGAATTCTTGTAGTTTCTTATTACTGAGACCGTTTTGGTATTCAATTTTCATGGGCATTCTTGTCCTTTGTTTTCTTTTCATGAGAGTTGCTCACATTCTTTGGGTGAATCATAGAAAATATCAGAGATGATTCCAAGAAAAAAAAATGCTTTCATTGTACGAATTTCACAAAGCTGGCATCAATGTTGCTCTGTTTTTAGTTTCTATTGGGGATTGGAAACAAAGACAGATCTACGAAACAACTTTTTCAGGACAACATTAAACAGAACCTATTTTAAAGGAGAACAAACCATGCTGAAAACATCAACAACCACGATGCTTGTCTTATTACTGGCCTTTTTCACGCTAGTAAGCGCAGATGCAGCCGAGACACTTCCGTCGCAAACAGAACAGGCTGCCGCCATAAATGATACAATCAATGAAATCAGCGCATTGGAGATTGAAATTGAAAAAGCCAGGCAGGACCAGCTGGATGTTTTATCCCCTGACTGGTTCGCTAAGGCAGAAACCTCGATGAATAAGGCCAAAAGCGGTGCAGAAAAAGGATCGGTATTGGCAAAGATACGTGAATACATCGCGGATACGCGTGAGTATCTGAAAAATGCTGAAGAGACCGCAAAGGTTGCCAGGACCATGTTGCCACAGGTACTGGAGAGCCGACGCAAAGCTCACCTTGCCGGGGCTGCCAAACTTACCAAGGAATACGCTGATGTAGAGGATCAGTTCCTGAAACTCACCAAAGCCATCGAAAAAAACAACATTAAATACACGCAAAAAAATGCCTTAAATGTTGAACAGGCCTACAAAGACCTGGAACTGCTTGCCATCAAAAACAATGCCATTGGAAATGCCAGGGAAATTGTCACCCTATCTGAAAAGGATAAAGCTGAGAAGTATGCGCCGCAAGCGCTTGAGCTTGCCCAACGCCGTCTTTCAGAAGCTGATGACTTTATAACAAAAGACAGGTATGCCACCGACGAAATAAAGAATAAGGCCCAAGCAGCTATGTTTTCGGCCAACCGGGTGCGTGTTTTGACAGACCAAAGCAAAAAATTTGAAATGATGACACCGGAGGATACATCCCTCTGGGTTGAGGATGTTTTAAGTAAAATCACGACCTGGTTATCGGCCAAAGACTCACGGGATCAAGACTTGGAGAGTCAGTTGGGGAACATTCAGCAATCCATAACAACCTTAAAGGATGATAACAAAAATATTTCCGATCAACTGACATCGACGCACAAGGAACTAGCGGAAACAAGGACATCCTATGAGGCAAGAATTGACAGCCTGAATCAGAAACAGAAGGCCAAAGAGATGCTTTTGGCGGATCAAAAAGTAAAAGAATCGACGTTGATAAAAGACAAGGAACGTATTTTAGCGGAACAGAAGGCAATGGCACAGACACTGGAGGATGAAAGACGATTCAATCAGAAGTATATAGAAATACAAAAGTCCTTCAGTACCGATGAAGCCGAGGTATATAAAAGAGGCAATCAATTGATTGTGCGCCTGAAAGGGATTCAGTTTCCAGTAGGAACGGCGGTGATCATGCCCGAGAACTATCAACTCCTGAGTAAGGTTCAGCGGGCTATCAAACTATTTGAGGACCCCTCGGTTTTCATCGAGGGCCACTCGGACAGTACCGGGTCCGACGAAATCAATCTCGTTTTGTCACAACAGAGAGCCGATGCTGTCATGGATTACTTGATAGCCAACAACACGCTTACCAAAAACAAAGTAGTTGCCATGGGTTATGGGTCCAGCAAACCCGTGGCTTCCAATTCAAACCCAGAGGGTCGCGCTGCCAACCGGCGCATCGACGTGATTGTCACGCCGGCTTTAAGACCGCAAATGTAATTTGTCTATTTCTGATTCGCTCGCATGTCCCGTGACAAGCCACGGGAATATGCGAGCTGTCGCGGTTCAGCTTTCGCAGTAAATTACCACGGCTTCAGGCTGAAATGCCTTGCGCCAGAACCGATCAGGTTTGTGAAATTTCCGGGTTAGGATTTCCGTTGGGTTCCGGTGTCTTTTGTCTCAACCTCCTGGTTGGGAGCATCGATAATCACACGAATAGCCTTAGCACGTCGACCTTCAACTTCCTGAACCTCAGCTTTGGCGCCTGGCAGCATAATGCTGTCGCCAATGGCAAGCACTTTCTCGCTTGAGGACATCAGATAGCCGGAAAAAGTATCTGCCAGATTATCATCCAGGTTGAGATTCAATGCCCGGTTGACCGTTTCAATGGGTGTATTGCCAAGAACAATAAAGCTTTTCTCCGATTCAGGCGTAATTTGCGGCACGATTTCGTCGAATTCATCCTCAACCGGACCAACAATCTGTTCTATGACATCCTCCAATGTAACCACACCGACAGTGATACCATATTCATCGACCACAAAAGCCATGTGCTGATGAGACGCTTGGAACTGGCGTAGCAATCGACTGATAGGTATGGTTTCAGGCACAAACTGGGACGGCCTGAGAATCGATCGCAGATCAAGCGTATCATCACCTGCCAAACTGATTAAATCCTTAATGTGAACAATACCCAGCAGATTGTCCAACGAGCCCTGACATACCGGGTAGCGTGAATGCGTATCTTTTAATACAAAGGCCAGATTCTCCTGAATGGTGTGGTCAATATCAAGAAATGCGACGTCGATGCGTGGTTGCATGACTTTCCGGCATACGATGTCGTCGAATTCGAGTACCGCGCTGATCAGGCGATGTTCCGACCGGCTGAGATGCCCGTGTGTTCTTGCCTGCTGAAGAAGTGTCCGGAGTTCCCCTTCTGTGGGGATCTCCTGGTGCGAGGTTTTAGGGTCGATACCTGCCAAGGTGAGCAAAAAGGATGTGCTGGCATTCAATGCGGCCATCAGCGGGTAAGATAAGTAGTAAAAAGCTTTTAAGGGCATGGCGCACACTAAAGCTACGGTTTCCGGTCGTCTGAGGGCGTAGATCTTGGGCGTCTGTTCACCAATAACCAGATGAGCGGCCGTTATAATGGTAAATGCGATGAAAAAAGCGATCCCGTGGAGCCAGATGTCCGATTCAATTCCAATCATTACCAACAGCGGTCTTAGGAGGTGGGCGATGGCAGGTTCACCGATCCACCCAAGCCCCAGTGAAGCCATGGTAATGCCCAATTGACAGGCGGACAATGAAGCGTCCAGCCTGCGCTGAAGCCATAATGCTGTTTTGGCGAACGGCCGCTGTTTTAATATGAGGTCGTTAAGCTGCCCTTCTCTGAGTTTTACCAGGGCAAATTCAACTGCTACAAAGAATCCGTTGATGAGCACCAGTATGAGGGCCGCTGTAATTTTTAATAAATCGACTATCCATGCATTCATTGTTATCCAGCCTTTTACCGAATTTTTTCGGCCCGGGAAGCACTTCTCATTCTTGCTATCATTTGATTTGATCTTCCCGAATACTCAATAATGGAATCGGGCTGTCTTTAAACATCTTTTGCGCACATGATCCGAGGATGATATCCATTACGTTTGACCTGCCTTTAGCGCCCATGACCAGCAGGTCCGACATATTTTCTTTTATTTCATGCAAAAGGGCTTCATAGGGAATACCGATGCTCACATGGAACTCAACCGAAAGGCGGCCGCACTTCAGGCTTTTCGCCAGTTCCTCAAGCTTGCCTCTCCGCTCATCCAGAAGTTCGTCCACGTATTTTTTTATTGAAAATTCTGGAACCCGAACCGCATCCATATTCAGTATTTCAATATTTCCTTTGTTGTATATATGGGTGAACACAAGCTTTGCACCCACATCCTTTGCCAGTCTGGTGGCATATGTTGCTGCCGCAAGGGAATCTTCGGAGAAATCAATGGCAACCATAATTTTGTTTATCGTTTTCATTTTACATCTCCTTGCAATTATCAGCCCTTTTTTTATTTTTAGGTTATTGTTGATTCCTTTACATTTTTTAGCGCTTGTGAATACATTATCATTACCACGACCAAATATATAATGAAAGTGCTTCATTTTACGCAAAGCAAGACGGCATAGCTTAAAAACCGTTGATCCATTATTGATATATCCAAATGGATCCCCACGGGCATGCCCGTGGTATTCTGCGAAGGCGGGTAAAAGCTTTTATCAATTTTAGTAGCGGTCTTCTAAACCTATCATGGCACAAAACTTGCTGTGATTATTCTGAACATGAACACAAAAAAGGTATGTTAAATGGAATTTATCTTCCTGATTCAACATTTTTTTGACTGGCGAGCACTGGTGGACATTCTATTAATGTCGGCTGGATTGTTTTTTCTATACCGCACCTTACAACGTCTCGGTACCTGGGGTATTGCAGCGGGAATCCTGGTTGCCATGGTGGTATATTTTCTGGCCAGCATACTCGACCTTAAAGGCATCGAGTGGATTTTGGGCAATCTCAGCCAGGTCGCGGTGATTGCGCTGATCATTATTTTTCAACCTGAATTACGCAAAATATTTGAGCGAGCTGCCTCAGTCAGGAGATCGAAGAGAGTCGATTCCGGCGACACGCTGATAGGGTTGCTCGTTGATGCGCTCTGGGACCTGGCGGAGAAACGCCAGGGTGCTATCCTGGTTCTGCCGGGTAAAGAACCTATCCAGGAATGGATTTCTGGGGGTTATCAGATGGATGCCTTGCCAAGCACACCCCTCATCATGAGTATCTTCGATCCACACTCCGCTGGTCACGATGGTGCCGTCATTGTGACCGGCGGAAGACTGTCCCAATTTGGTGTTCGGCTGCCAGTATCACAGAGTGCAAGACTATCCGAGGTGTATGGCACCCGTCATCATGCAGGCATGGGACTTGCTGAACAGTCCGATGCGCTGGTTGTTGTTGTATCCGAGGAGCGCGGCACAGTTTCTGTGTTCAAGGAAGGACAGATGCACCCTATGGGTAATCAAGAACAGCTCGTTTCCTCGATTACGGATCACTGGCGAAAAACAGACACATATTCCCTTGAATTTACGCGGGAAAACTTAGGTTGGCGCACCATTGTCCAAATGTCTGCCAGCTTAGGTTTGGCCTTATTTTTCTGGTCCACCCTGATAATCGCCCAGGGAGAAATGCTGGAAAAGGTCGTCACTGTTCCCGTGGAGTTCACAGCTTCGCCATTAAATTTAGTATTGGTGGGCGATAAAGATAAAGATGTTCAACTGCACCTTTCAGGTCCAAAATCAGAATTGGATGCAATAAATCCATCAGAATTGCGCGTAAAAATTGACCTGTCTAAAGCTGTTTCCGGAAAACAGGCGTTTGTCATCACGGCTGAAAATATACGCCTGCCACGAAAAATCAGTTTGCTGGATGTGGTTCCTTCCGATATCGATTTGACCCTGGCAGAAATCGTGGCGCATGATGTCTTTATCAAACCACAACTGTTGGGTAAGCTTCCAGCCAACAAGAAAATCCAGTCCATGAAAGTAATTCCACCAAAAGTGAAAGTGTCTTCACCGGCGGAAAAGAACAAGGACCAGATCGTCAGCCTAATCACCACACCAATTTATCTGGAGAGCATTTACAGCGACACCAGTGTTTTCTGTAAAATTATTGCCCCGCCCTCCATACAACCGGTGGAAAAGCGCTGGCCGGATGTCGAGGTGGTGATCACGGTCAGTCCATAGAATCCTAAGCATAATATGATAAGGCACGAGGTATATCAGCATGGCTGAAAACAACGCATTGCAACCCATGGTAAATAAATTTTTTGAACATGATCTGGAGAACGCAGTTCATATTCTCGAAAGCATGACCGAGCCGAAGAAGCAATTGATAAAATACGCTTATTGGCAAAAAAACGATTTCCATCCTCATATGTCTACGTTGTTGACGATGAAAGCCGTCTCATGGGTGTGTTGAATATGCGTGATTTAATGCTCGCAGCACCCGATAAAACCCTGGAAGAGATCAGCCGCAAAGACATTTTTGCCTTGCATTGTTTCACAGACCAACAAGAAGCCGCTAATGAGCTTGCCAAGCGCAAGTTCTTTGCCGCGCCGGTTGTGGATAGTGACAACCGCGTTCTTGGCATCATCAAGGCCGAACGTATGATTCATGGCGTCCAGGACGAAGCCACCAAGGACATTCAACGAATGTTTGGCGCCGGCGGGGATGAACGTGTTTCTTCAAGCATACTATTTTCTTTGAAGAAACGCTTGCCCTGGCTTCACATCAATTTAGCGACGGCCTTTCTGGCCGCTGGTGTTGTGGCCATGTTTGAAGGTATCATTTCCAAATTGACTATTCTGGCAGTTTTTCTGCCTGTCGTAGCCGGACAGGGCGGAAACGCCGGTGCCCAGTCGCTGGCAGTGGTTATGCGTGGTATCGTCATGCGTGAAATTCCCAAAGACAAAATGTTAGATCTGGTTCTAAAGGAAGGTAAGATCGGGACCATTAACGGTGTTGTTATTGGCACAGTGACCGCGCTGGTGGCCTGGCTATGGTATGGCAACCCTTTCCTCGGTCTGGTGATCGGTCTTGGAATGCTGGTGAATTTAATCGTTGCAGGTCTTTCAGGCGCCGCCATTCCGCTGATCATGAAAAAGATCGGTATTGACCCGGCCCAGAGTTCCAGTATTATACTGACCACTGTAACAGATGTTTTAGGGTTTCTGGCTTTTCTCGGTTTTGCCGTAATGTTCCAAAATGTTTTGATAGATTAAAGGAATAACATGTCATTGAATATGGTAATAAATCGAAATAGCGTATCGACATTACTGACACCAATAATGCTCATTCTGTTATTCATTATGAATATCTTGGCCGACTCAGCAGTTGCTCAGGATACGAATGACACCTCAGGGCCCGGTTACAAGCGTTTGGAAATATCCATTGAGGATACAATCCAGTTGGAGACAGAAAATCTGAACAAACTAAAGACCCGGCTTAAACAATTGCAGAATACGAGTCAGGCCATCAGTACAGAAATCAATGCCTACAGGGTACAAATTTCCACTTATGGCAACCTGCTCCTTTTACCAAATACCGATATTAAATACCTGGAAAGCGTTCGCAGCGATAATCACATCGCATTGAAAAATGTAGCGGCACGCATAAAAACATTAACACAGGAATTAGCGTCTATTCGGACTGAACAGGAACAGACCGAAGCCCAAACCCTTCTCAACAACGTTCAGTTGGAATCACTCAAAGGGGACAGCCAAAAAACGCGAGATGTCATTAGCGATATTACGAAATTGTTAAAAATGTTAACCGCCAAACAGGATTCGCTGAACGAGGTGCAACATATTTACCAACAGGCAATAAACCAGTTTAAAGATATTTTAATCGCATTGGAAGAGCTGTCGACAAAATTCGAGCAGAAAATTGCACTACAAAAAAAACAATTTCTTTTATCGAAAACACATTCCCCATTGGTACTTTTCAATAAAGGCGAGATCCTTAACGAACTCCAAACCTTTCAAATACGCATAAAACAGTTGTCAATAAAAGAAACCTGGCTAAAGGAGCTGCGTACCGATTGGGAATCCGGACAGTCACTGTTGTTGAGTCTTGTTCTTATCTACCTTATTGTACAGTTTCTGCTAATAAAGTTGAATCGATATTTAAAGGGATTTGTTGATCAGGAAGGAATGAATAAAACCAGCTATCAACAAATCATTTTATTGCTGATTCGGCAGTCTTTGTATCTTTCAGGTATAACCGCATTTGCTTATATCTATTCAAGTCTGAGCGGTTTATATAACGATATTCCCGTTATCAGGCTGTCCATTTTCATCCTGATGGTTTTTCTTTTTACACAATGGGGACACGGTTTTCTAAAATTGTGGCTGGGGGCCCGTCCGTGGTTGAAGGAAAGGCCGGTACGTTTATTACACAACCTCATTGGTTTTATCCGTTACTTTTCTATTGCGTACCTATGGATTGCCTGGATCCTGGAAAGTAACGCCTTGTTACTGCTACTTGCACGACTCCTGCTTGAATCTTATTTGCTCATCTGGCTTTTCATGTTCTGGAAAGCAGTCAATACAAATGTCCACAATATAGAAAGCAAGCCCAATAACCTGACCCCTTTTCTATCCTTCATGAGCTATGGAATTATCCTTTGCGGTATTGTGGTGGAGTTTTTAGGCTACGGAGGGTTATCTGCCTTCTGGTATGCCTCATGGGGGAATAGTCTTATCGTCATTCTTTGGTCCAGCCTGATTTTCCTGGTTCTACGGGAGTGGCGGCTGGCATTCAAAACACAGATAAGTGATCAAGACGATCCATACACAAAACCGGCATTTTTGTTTCCTTGGACTATGTTGCAGTTTGGTTGGATCATTTGGCTGATTACCAGTGCAGTTTTATTGGTAACCGCATGGGGAGGGAAACGCGTCATCATTCTGAATTTTCTCAATGCGCTAACAAAAGAGGTGAAGGTTGGCAGTATCAATATCAGCCTGATGAACCTGTTGTATGCCTTGCTCATTCTGATAGTTACACAAGCCATCGCCCGGTTTTGGCGGTTTTTTTTAAAGGATAAAATTCTATCGGGAAGCGGAATGAATATAGGACTTCAGAATTCTATCACCATGATTTCTGTATATTCACTGTGGGCATTTGGCATTCTCTTTTCTTTGCATGTCTTTGGATTCGGGACGACATCTTTGGCGGTTGGCTTCGGTGCTCTTGGAATAGGGTTGGGATTTGGACTGCAGAATATATTCAACAATTTTATCAGCGGTATTATCTTGCTTATCGAACGTCCCATAATGGTCGGTGATGATGTAGAAGTAAATGGAACATGGGCTCTGGTTAAGAAAATCAATGTGCGTTCAACCGTCGTACAGACCTATGACAACGCGACCCTCATCATACCCAATTCCGAATTTGTCAGCCAGCAGGTGAAAAACTGGAGCTTCAAAGACAAACGGTTGAGAGTGAAAATCGACATCGGTGTAGCCTATGGATCGGATATCGAGCTTGTTCGTGAGACGCTGCTCGAAATTGCCAACCAAACACACAAAGTTTTTAAAAATCCACATTCAGATGTTATCTTCCGGGATTTTGGCGACAGCGCACTTATATTCCGGCTGAGAGTCTGGACTGATATCGATAATATGTTCAAGGTAGAAACGGCAATCCGATTTGATATTGATCGTCTATTCAAGGAGAGAAATATCGTCATCGCGTTCCCCCAAAGGGATGTGCATCTTTTTCAAACAAATGAAGCACCACGAACTGAAATCCCTGAATAAATCCATAATTTGTTATTCTTTTCCCTTCTTCGTTCCAGAAAGTTCTTTAAGGATCTTTTCCAGCTTTTCCAGTTCCCTCCCGTAACCGGTCCAATCGTCGTTGCGCAGATATATTTTGGCTTTATTATAGTGCTCCAGCGCGGTCGCACCCAATTGAGAGTATCCTTCACCTTTTACTTGCGGAAGACCATGGGAAGCTGGCTGTTTCGAGGATATTTCAACGTCCAGGATACTATTCAAGGCCTTGTCCAGGTTTTCCTCCATAATCAGGCGATTGCCAAAAGCGACAATGACTCTTTTGAGTTCCGGTAGAGAAGCGGCTCTCGACTCTTCCTGCTGAGGCCTGGTTCCACCCCCGGGCTGGGGCGTGCCGGTTGCGTGCATTTGGCGTTCTTCCTGGATGGCTTCCAGGTAAACCGGCTCTACATAGATAAAGGTCTCACCGACTGGAATAGCCAACAGATTGCCCCGGATGACCCGGGAACCTCTCTGCCCCCATAGGCTTAATTCCCGGGAAATTTCCGTTTGCTGATCTACCCTGGCTTCAATCTGCATCGGTCCATAGACCAGTTTTTCCTTGGGCAGTTTGTAGACCAGCAGGTTGCCATAATCTGGCAGGTCGCATCGGGCCGCCAACCAGCCGATCATATTATCTTTCTTGGAGGGAGTGAAAGGAGTCATCAGAAAAAATTCTTCCTTTTCTTCTTCCGGCAGGTTGATAATAATATAGTAAGGTTCCATTTTTTGACGACGTTCTCCATAAACCTCATCTGGAATTTGCCATAGGTCTTCCTGGTTGTAGAAGACCTGGACATCTTCCATATGATATTTCGTGTACGTCTCCATTTGAATTTTAAAGAGATCCTTGGGGTAGCGAATATGCGCTTTCAGTTCCGCGGGCATTTCCTCGAAGGGCTTAAACAGATCCGGGAAGATCCGCGCATAGGTTTTAACGATGGGATCTTCTTCGTCAATCATGTAGAAAACCACATCCCCGTTATAGGCATCAATGGTGACCTTGACTGAATTGCGGATGTAGTTAAGCCGTCTTTTTTTAAAATTGCTGGGAGACCTTTGGGAATAAGGATACATATCAGAGGTCGTGTAGGCATCTTGAATCCAGTAAAGTTTCCCACTGGAAACAACCAAATAGGGATCACCGTCATAATCGAGAAAGGGAGCAATCGCATTCGTACGCCGGTTAAGCCGCCGTTTAAACATGATGCGGCTCTCGGGGTTTAAATACGTTGTAAACAATATCTGGGGATCCCTAAACTCAATGGCAAACAAAAGCCTTTTAAAAAAAGAATTTATATGGATACCGCCCTTGCCTTCGTAGGTGGTAAATACGTTTTTATCCCCCTTGGGATAATCAAATTCCCGGGCCTTGGTCTTTACCAGCACATACGCATCCGTTTTTTCTCCATAATAAATCTCGGGACGCTCAACCTTTAAGTCCGGTTCAAAGGAAGGCGGCAGGTCTTTGATATACAGGCGAGGCAGCCCTTCACTGGTCACTTCATTGACCGAGCTTGCGGCCAGTCCGTAGCCATGCGTATAGGTGAGGTGTTTGTTGACCCAGGTGTTGGCCTGGGGAGGCAGCTTGTTGACCACCATCTCTCGGGCGGCAATCATGACCTGTCGATATTGATTGTTAATGATGTACCGATCTACGTCGACATTGTGAAAATCGTAATATAACCGTATGGCTTGAATCTGCCTGTAGGTCTGAAGCAGTGGGCGCTCGTCCCAGATCCGGATATTTTGTATCGTTACGTCATGCTCCTTTAAATCCTGGGCACTGAGGTGATCGTTCACTTCGAAATTAACTACTTTGATTTTATTCAGGTTGTAGGCCTTACGGGTAAAATCGATATTGTGGGCAATGTAGGCGGATTCTTTGGCTAGTTCATTGGGCTTGACAATAAGCTTTTGGACCAGGAGAGGCAGCCCCGTTCCCAGCCCCAGCACAACGCCTATCCATATCCCCGCACCAATCCAGATTATTTTTGCCCTAAGTTTAAAGGCATTGATAAAAAGGATTACGGCAAATCCTATCGATACCAGGATAATTATCTTATAAACCAGAATCTTGATGTGAACGTCGGTATAACTGGCGCCAAATGCGGGGCCCTGGTCGGAATATAAGAGCCCGAACATTCTCAGACGATAGGTCCAGGCTAAAAGCAGCACAACGATTCCACCCAGAAAAACAAGATGTTTTTTAACATTTTCCGCAAGAGTGATTTTAGGTAAAGCCGTTTGGGTTCCCGGGGTTTGATCGAGGTCACCCTCTATTTTCAAGGCGCCGTTTTTCAGATACCAAGCCATCGTGGCTGGCACAGCCACGATAAAAAGAATCAGCAACCCGTTTTGGATGAAAATGTAAAACGGCATCGAAAACAAGTAAAAGCTGATGTCCCGGTTAAATACAGGATCGGTGCTGCCAAAAGGCTGCTGATACAGATAACGCAGGAGCAAATCCCATTGAGCGGAACCTTTTGAAGCAATATAAAAGGGAAGAAACAGAACAAATGCGCTCACCAGCGTTTTTAACATTGCAGGGGAAAGACCAAATTGGGAAACATAATTGTCGGCAATTTTAAATGCCCCCCCTGTCCCGACGCGCGGGCATAAACGATTGGCTACGAAAATGTTCACACCGATAATCAGGATCAAAAGCAGCCAGACCATCAATCCAAACCCGAATTTCCCCAACAGCATGGTCCAGAAAACAGGCGAAAAACCCATATTTTCAAACCACAACCAGTCCGGATAAATTGAAGTTCCTATCCACAGCAATAGAACACAAACAATTCCGATACCGATAAAAAGCAATTTTTTATTCATAACATTCCTTGAAATAATATGATTATACCGCTTGTCATAATAATGTTCCGAAAATAGGATGGCGGCATAAGGGGTTGTCGCAGAAAAAAGGTCCTCAATCGGAACGTTTTTCTGACAACCCCTATATATCTGGTGGAGGGTAGCCTATATGGCTATAACTGAGCAAGCTTTGATTTATAAACTCTCAACTGAAAAGGGTTGCAGGTCGGCAAAGATGTCTACGCCACTCCTATTCAACCACAAAATGAGCCCTTCTGTTTTTTGCCCAGTTTTTTTCTCCTGTTCCAGATTCAATAGGCCGATGATGATCCATATTCTTTTCAGCATATTTTCCTCTCTCTCTGTTTATTTTTGAATGTTATTTTGCTATATTGACGAACCATTCCACGAGTGGAATCATGCGTTATTATTCACCTCCTTCCATCTGATAATTGACTTCTATGCAACGAATAGATGGAAAGAGCCTTTAAAAACAAAAAAACCTTTGGGCATACGCACCCAAAGGTTGGAACACCTAGTTTCGGCGGCCCGGCTGTCATAGCAAACTCGGCTTTAGACCCGTGGCTTTGCGTCCCCGCCTTTCAACGGATTTGCCCTTTCGATCTATATATTGTATATATTTTATTGTATTTGGGTACGAGTTGTCAACATCGTTTTCTAAATATGCTTATTACCTCAAGGTCGTCATGCCAAAGAACAGCAAAATAGAACGAGTCATTTAAAAAGAGGAGTCACAATGAGATACGTCGCCATTGCAATCACTTTATGCTGTTTATTTTTTCCGAGCCCTGGTCATTGTGATGAATTGACACCGGAAAAGAAAGCTGCCATAAAGGAAATGTTACAGGCATCCGGGAGCGCACAAATGGGCGAGCTTATTGGTAATGCCACGGCGCAGCAAATGATCCAGTTCTATAAAAAAACCAAACCGGATATGGATCCGAGAGCCTTTGAGATCATGGCCGAAGAAATCAAAGGCGTATTTCATGAAGAATTTATCGTAAAGGAATCTTTTTACCCTTTTGTTTATCCCATATTTCATAAATACTATACAATGGCGGATCTGAATGATCTCATTGGGTTTTATAAATCTCCCATCGGACGCAAACTCGTTTCTGTGACGCCGATCATTACACAAGAATCCATGAAAGCAGGTCAGGAATGGGCTCAGGATATCTTTCCATCCCTCGGCCAGATGCTAAAGACTCGTTTCAAAGAAGAAGGCATCGTATTTGATTAATATGCGCGGGGCAGTCTCCCCTAATTGCCCTTATTTCATATTTCAGCATGGATATTACCCATTTCTTGGCCGTATTGAATAATCTTCTTGCACACGCGTTATGAATTTTATATTTTGAATATCCAACCAAATAAAATTGGAGACAAAAATGGGTCAGGACAGACGTATCGATGCGGATCGCAGAATAGATAGAGATAGACGATTGGGTAACAGCCGGAATGTATATAACGGCCCTGAAAGAAGGAGCATCTTCGATCGTAGAGACTATAGCGAAAGAAGATATTTAAAGCATACTTCCTCAAAAATTGATCTCTTCCAGAGAGCATTTTAGAAACCAATAATTATCAAAACACATCAGCAGGGTCAAAACGACCCTGCTTTTTTTATGTCTGAACCGAAACAGCGAGCGCTAACCCCAGCGTTTGGTGCAAGGGCTTTTCAATCATGTTTGACAGGTTTTCATATGTTCTGTTAGTCATGAAACTCCCATATGTTACCACGGTTTCTATTGCAATTTTCCATAAACAGATTTAATTAGGATGACAACGTTTTTGAACGGATGGGTATGACAGATTGACGTTGCTGAGCGCTCACCCATACATCAAGAAAGGAGCAACAATGAAAAAAATCGATTTCTTCCCTATGATACTGATGGCGATTCTATTTTCACTGGCGTTATCTACTCCGGTCATGGCTGACACGTACACCAACACAATCGATACCTTTAAAAAGGCTGAAGCAACACAGCCCTTTTTCAAAAACGCCTATGGTTTTGCTGTGTTCCCGACCATCGGGAAGGCCGGTATCGGCATCGGTGGGGCATACGGCAAAGGCCAGGTATACCGTGGGGGCAAGATTACGGGTGAAACCTCTCTGATGAAGGCGACCATCGGGTTCCAACTTGGCGGACAGGCATTCAGCGAGATAATATTTTTTGAAGACGAACGTGCCTACAACGATTATACCAGCGGGAACTTTGAGTTTGATGCGACGGCTTCTGCCGTTGCCATCACCGCCGGTGCGCAGGCAAAAGCCGGAACCGAAGGGGCCAGTGCCGGCGCAAGTGCAGGCCCCGCCACGGGAACACAGGCTAAAACAAGCTATCATAAAGGCATGGCGGTATTTATTCATACAAAAGGCGGTCTGATGTACGAAGCCAGTATTGGCGGTCAAAAATTCAGTTTCACAGCCAAAGAATAAGCGTTGCATTGTCATTGACAAGGTTTTTTTAAACTGAGAAGCGTATCCTGCAATTTGCTGCACGGTACGCTTCAAAAAATCCCCTCCCGCCATGCGAACTCGCTAACGCAGAATCTGACGTTCTCCGGCTTTCCCGTAGGGTAAAATCTGCGCTGACCATTAGGATGCCCCTCCGCATTAAATTGAACCTTAACTGATCGATTTTTATCTCGATCTGCACCAATCTCTTGCGGATCGAGGTTCGCAAGAAGTCTCGACAGATCCACGGGTATGCCTACGTTTTTTGCGAACCCTCCTCGATCAAGATCTGGGCACACCTCTTCGGGAAAAATCACTCGGTTCAGGTTAAAACATCACACAAACCTAACACAATTTTAACTTGACAAAGGGTTCAATCTTCCATAGAGGTTCAGTTGTATATACATTTATAACTCTATACGTTTATGTTCGGTCCGGTAATGATCGAATTTGCCGGATAAAAAGGAGGATGCCCATGCAGTTTCCGTTTAATTTAGAGGCTTACACCCCTGTCAAATTCGATCTTTCTCAGAAAGAATTGACAGGCGATCAAACAGAGCAGCTCAGTGCGAATATACAATTGATTCGGGACAGCATCGTATTTTTTACGGCCTACGCCAATACCAAAGGTCTCGGCGGCCACACAGGCGGCGCTTATGATATCGTTCCGGAGATACTGATCACTGACGGTTTTATGAAAAACCATGCGTCCATATACCCTGTTTTGTTTGATGAGGCCGGTCACCGTGTTGCCGCCCAATATCAGATGGCGGTATTGAATGGAACCATGCCCATCGAAGCGCTGTTCCACTATCGTGAATTTGAAAGCGGACTCTATGGTCACCCTGAAAGAGACGACGCCAAGGGGATCTTTTTCAGCTCGGGTCGGCTGGGACATCTCTGGAGCTACGTCAATGGCATTGCCACCGCCAACCCGGACAAGACCGTGGTCATGTTCGGCAGCGACGGTTCCCAGCAGGAAGGCGGGGACGCGGAAGCGGCAAGATATGCCGTGGCACAAAACCTGAACGTAAAACTGCTCATCGACGACAACGATGTGACCATAGCCGGGCATCCCAGCGAATATCTGAAGGGATTCAACGTTGCCACCACCCTCAAAGGACACGGCATGTCTGTAAATACCTGCGACGGCGAAGATCTGGCCGCCCTTTACCATAACATCCAGAAACTATTGTCCACAGATGGTCCCATGGCACTGATCAATTACCGGAAGATGGGTGTTGGTATCAAAGGGATTGAAGGAACACCCAAAGGGCATGATGTCATAGCAGTAGACCTTGCTATCGACTACCTCGAGGAAAAAGGACACACCGCAGCCGTCAGTATCTTAAACAATGCCACCAAAGCGTCCACAGCCAGAACATACCTCGGCAGTTCTACGGACAAAGCCAAAAACAGGGATAATTTTGGTAAAATTGTCTGCGATATTCTCAAGGAAATGCCCGACAGAAAATCGAATGTGCTGGTGGTGGACTCGGATCTGGAGGGGTCATGTGGGCTTCATCATATTCGCAAAAGCTTTCCCGAGGTCTATGTGCACGGTGGCATCATGGAAAGAAACAATTTTTCAGTTGCGGCCGGGTTTGGTGCTGCGCCGGGAAAACAGGGCATTTTCGGTACCTTTTCAGCTTTTCTTGAAATGGTTGTTTCCGAAATCACCATGGCTCGTTTGAACAATGCCAACCTTCTGGCCCACTTTTCCCATGCCGGCGTGGACGACATGGCCGACAATACCTGCCATTTTGGCATCAACAATTTTTTTGCCGACAACGGCTTGCAGGACAACGACACAACCCGCCTCTATTACCCTGCAGACTCCCATCAATTGAAGGCACTTCTCAACAAAATATTTAATGAGGAGGGATTGCGCTTTGTGTTTTCAACACGATCAGCCGTTCCTTTTATCCATAATGAAACAGGGCAACCCTTTTTTGCCACGCCATACCAATTCACACCTGGAAAGGACGAGATCATTCGTGAAGGTGACATTGGGTATGTGGTTTCCTACGGTGAAATGCTCTACCGATGCCTGGACGCTGTGGATCGTCTGCGGGAAGAAGGCTTAGGGGTCGGGCTGATCAACAAACCGACCCTGAATGTGGTGGATGAGGAAATGATGACACGATTGGGTTCCGGGGGATTTGTTCTGCTGGTGGAAACTCAGAGTGTCAAATCGGGTTTAGGCGCCCGATTCGGCACATGGCTTCTGGAAAGAGGCTATTCAACCCCATATGCGCACATGGGTGTCACACGTGAAGGCCAAGGCGGCATTGTTGAACAGATAGGCTTTCAAGGCCTTGATCCCGACAACATCCTGAACAAGATACGGACGATGATTCAGCGCAACACATAAACGAAGAATGGAACGAACAAAACCATGTCATGGGATGTGTGACAACCACCCGGACATTGAGATGGATCACGTATGCAAATAGTCGACCCCAACAACCCGATACCCAAGTATCTGCAGATCAGTACGTGGCTCAAAGAAGCAATCCAGATCGGTAGATACCCTTTAGGAGAGAAAATTCCTTCTGAAGTCGAACTTGCACGTATGTGCCAGGTCAACCGCAACACCCTGCGACAGGCGATTGCCGAGTTATCGAAGAATGGCCTTTTAACCAAAAAAAAGGGCAAGGGAACCTTTGTAACGTCATCGGAACCCACTGCGCTCAAGCATCAGCTCAATCGTATTTCCAGTTTCAGTAAGGAGTTGTCTGCAGCAGGGATTCAGGAGAATACCTGCCTGTTGAGCAAAGGCATTGAAAAACCATCCGAACGCACTGCCAAGGCACTTACCCTTGGGCCTGATAGTGAGGTAATCGCCATTCGGCGCTTGCGGACCGGGGACGAGCTGCCTCTTATTTATGAGGAAACCTATCTGCCGGTTGATTTGTACGACGGTATTCTGAAAATGGACCTGACCGGGTCTTTGTATGAGATTTTCACCAATGTCTTCAACACCGTACTGGCCCGGTGCGAACAGACCATCACGGCCGTCAGTTTAACCGGCGAGATTGCACGCTCCCTGAAATTAAAGAAGGGTGCGGCTGCTTTGTACATGGAAAGCGTAACCTATAATGATCATAATATGCCAATTGAATTTCTGTGCGGCTATTTCAGGGGTGACAAATACGCTTTCGCCGTCGAACTCGGGCGCTATCATTTAACAGAACAATAAACTCGCTACGCGATTTTATCTAACGCGACCTTGTCGCTTGTAAAGCAACCTGATTACCTAAGTTGTTACGAAACATCAAAATAAATTAGAAGATTAAAGCAGTTTCACTAAAAAAAGCCAAGGAGGCAACAATGAAAGAAAGAAACCTGTTGGAAAAATTAGTCGATGTCAGTCCAGGTATGGAGATCTGGTGGGATTCATCCCCCATTATATTTAACAACTGGTGCAAGAAATTGCTCGACAAGGCCGATGTTGCCGATCGAGAGCTTTTGCAGGCCCAGTTTGACCGGATGTATGATCCTTCCAGTCCTGAGACCCAGCTTTTCAGAGGAGTAACCACCAATCCACCCCTCTCTCTCCAGGCCATCCAGGACGATATTCCCTTGTGGGAAAAAAAGGCCCAGGAAATCATCGCCGACAATCCAGACATCGATACGGAATCACTTTTCTGGAAACTCTACCTTTCCGTTGTCAAACTGGGTTCGGATCTCTATCTGCCCCTGTTTGAAAAATCCGGCTGCACCGAGGGCTTTCTTTCCGGGCAGACAGACCCCCGCAGTGCTTTTGATAAAGATGCCATGATCAAACAAGCGCTGGAAATTGCAGCAATCAATCCGAATGTCATGATCAAGGTGCCGGGCTCCAAAGAAGGGTATGAAGTCATCGAATTCCTGACATCCAAGGGAATCGCCACCAACAACACCCTGACCTTTGTACTCCCCCAGCTGGTTGATTGTGCCGAATCCGTTAAACGCGGTCTTGAAACAGCGAAAAAGAACAATGTGGATCTTTCAAAATGGCGATCGGTGATTACGCACATGGAGTCGCGATATGGTGACCTTGGCGGGCTGAGAGATTTTGCATCTGAAAAAGGCATCGAACTTTCCGACATGGATGTCAGATGGGCGGAACTGGCTATTTTCAAAAAAGCTTATAAGTATTTGCTGGACAACAAACTGTCGAGCAAGATGCTTTCCTGTTCCCTGCGGATCGGTCCCGTGGTGGATGGCGTCACACGGATTCCGCATCTGGAAGAAAAGGCTGGCTGTGCAACGGTCGTGACCTGCCCGCCGACCTTTATCGATCAGATCATCAACTTTGAAGAGCAGGACAAAATCATCTTTGAGAAAGACCGTATCCTCAAAGACATTCCCAAGGATGTCATGGATAAACTGATGCAGGTGCCCTATTTTGAAAAGGCATACGCAGTGGACGGCTACACCCGGGATGAGTACAATTCCCACCCCGCACTGCAACGGACCGCAGCACAATTTTCCAAAGCCACCGAGGAAATGGTTTCATTTGCAGACAAATGTCTGAACAACGCTTAACCGTTGTTCCGTTAATCAAAGGAGGACGCTATGAAAGTAGGTGTTCTAAGAGAAATCAAAATCAAGGAAAACCGTGTTGCCATGACACCGGCGGGTGTCGAACAAATGATTGCCCATGGGCATACAGTCATGGTGGAAACCACAGCCGGTGAAGGTTCCGGTTTCTCAGACGAAAATTATGTGAATGCCGGTGCTCAGATCGAACCCTCGGCCCAGGCGGTTTACGAGAAAAGCGAAATGGTCATGAAGGTCAAAGAACCCTTGCCGATTGAGTATCCCATGATCCGCAAGGGCCAGTTGCTGTTTCACCTATTTTCATTTCGCTGCCTCAGAGGAACTCACCCGTGCCATCATCGACACCGGATCCATAGCCGTTGCTTATGAAACCGTAGAAAAGGCCAATGGGTCCCTGCCCCTGCTGACACCCATGAGTGAAGTGGCTGGTCGGATGGCGATCCATGAAGGCGCCAAGTATCTGGAAAAAACCTACAACGGCAAGGGCATCCTGCTGGGCGGGGTTCCCGGAACAGAACCGGGAACCGTCATTGTTATCGGCGGTGGAATCGTTGGCACCAATGCAGCTAAAATGGCATGCGGCATGGGAGCCAAGGTGTATCTTCTGGACACCAACCTGGAACGGCTCCGGTATCTTTCAGATGTCATGCCAAAGAATTGTTTTCCACTCATGTCCAATCCGGCTATCCTGCGGAAATTGCTCAAGGAGGCCGATCTGGTTGTGGGTGCGGTCTTGATTCCCGGTGCTGTGGCCCCCAAACTGATTACCCGTGAGATGTTGGGGTACATGAAAAAAGGATCCGTCATTGTGGATGTGGCCATCGATCAGGGCGGTTGTTTTGAAACGTCAAAACCCACCACCCATGACGATCCCATCTATGAAGTGGACGGCATCATTCATTATTGTGTGGCCAACATGCCTGGAGCGGTTTCCATGACCTCAACCGTCGCTCTGACAAATGCCACCCTGCCCTATGCCATTCAGCTGGCAAACAAAGGGTATAAGATCGCGGCCCTGGAAAATCCGGAAATAGCCAAAGGTCTCAACGTGGTTGAAGGCAAGGTGACATACAAAGGTGTGGCTGATGCATTTGATCTGACCTATGAACCATTTGAATCGGTGTTATAGAACCGTTATTTTAAAATAACCATACAAAATCCTATGAAAGGACACTAAAATGAAAAAAGAACTCAAAGACTGGATCGTTCCCTGGCTTTATACATCTAGAGAGTACAATGTCGGCATACTGGACAAGGCATGGGCCAACCCCGATCACGCCCGCCTCATGCTCAACGAAAACCCCATTCAGCCCTCAGAGAAGATCGTGGAGGCCGTTGCACAGGCAATTCGCGACGGAAACCGTTACCCTGACAGTTTCCTGCGACTGCGAACCAAAATTGGAAAAATGTATGGTCTGGGACCGGATAACGTGGCCCTTTGCAATGGCTCGTCAGAGACCATCGATGCCATGATGCGTGTATTCCTGCAACCCGGGGATGAGTTCATACTGTCCACCCCGACCTTTGAACTCTTTCCGCCGCGTGCAGAGTTGTGCAACGCCAAGGTTGTTCAGATCCCTGTCCGGGAAGAAGATCTGCAGTATGATGTCGATGCTATGCTTGCCGCCATCAACGACAGAACAAAACTGATCCTGATTATCAACCCCAACAACCCCACTGGTGTCTTTATCGAAGATGCCGATCTGGAACGATTCTGTGAAACCGGTGTTCCCCTCTGTGTGGATGAAGCATACCTGGACTACAACCCTGACAGACCCTCGAAAGCAGATCTCATCAATAAATACCCCCAGGTGTTTCTGTCGGTAACTTTTTCCAAGGCTTATGGTTTTGCAGGCATTCGATTCGGGTTTGTCCTGGGAACCGAAGAGATGATCGCTGCCTTCAACCGCATGTTCCTGCCCTGGAATGTGAGCCTCATGTCTGCTGCCGCTGCGGAAGCCATCATCGACAACCCGGATGAGGTCAAGGAAAAGGTCGCACACAACAACAAGTGGATGGCTATCTTTACCGAAGAGCTTAAAAAACTGGGTCTCAAGCCCTATCCTGCCAATGGCAATTACATGCTTATCGACGGTACCATGACCGGTAAAAGTACCGAAGAAATTCTCAAGGCCGCCCTTGACGAAAAAATCTATCTCAAGAAAATCGGCGAAATCCATGGGAAGACCGGATATTTCAGGGTAACCCCTGGAACGGATGCAGAAAATGAGAAATTCATAAAATTTATCCGGGCTTATTTTGCATAAAGGCTGTAACAAGACGGACATTGCCTGACACATGATCGGACATCCCATGAGATTTTTTTTGTTACCATTTTTTCATGGGATGATCCGATTTTTTACCGGATAGACAATCGACACAAGGAGACCTGAATGGATACGTATTATATTGACGGGCAGTACGTCGATGAAGACAAATGCGTGCTGTCCGTAAAAGACATTATCGTTCTGCGGGGTTTTGGCGTATTTGATTTTTTGATTACCTACAACAAACGTCCCTTTTATTTGAAGGCGCATGTCCAACGTCTGGAAACGTCGGCCCAAAAAATCGGACTCAAGCTAAGACACTCCAACGAAGAGATTTGCGCTATCGTGGAAGAAACCATCCGTCGCAACACCCATCATGATGAATCCAACATCCGTATCGTTTACACCGGCGGTGTCAGCTCGGATGGCGTCACCCCAGAGGGAAACGGGTATCTGATCGTCATGGTAACCCCCAAGCTCCAACTGCCTGACTGGTGGTATTCCGACGGCGCAAAACTGGTTACCGCGGAGATCGAACGATTTATTCCCGGCGCTAAGAGCACCAACTACCTGACAGCGGTATGGGCCCTGGGACGAGCGCATGCCATGGATGCCATAGAGTCCATCTATGTGGACCGCAACAATCGACTTCTTGAAGGTACCACCACGAACTTTTTCTGTTTCAAAGAAAACAAACTCGTGACACCGAAACTAAATATTTTACCGGGGATTACACGCAGCGTCCTGGTAAACCTTGTTAAAGGCCACTTTGATCTGGATGTCAGGGAGATCCAAAAGGACGAACTGTCTTCGATGGAAGAAGTTTTTATTTCCGCTTCCAACAAGGAGATTGTACCGATTATCCAAGTGGACGATATCGTTATCGGTGATGGGCAACCCGGCCCACGAACACGAAAAGTGATGCAGCTTTTCAGAGACTACACCACTGCGTATGGACAGGAAAAGGTGTGACATGGCAGCAGCGCACCATCCAAATAGTGACATGCCGTCCCTGACCTGGGCTGAAATCGATCTTGACGCGCTGGCACATAATTGCCGTGAATTACGACGTGTCACCGACAAATCCGCTGTCATGATGGCTGTCGTAAAAGCGGATGGATATGGTCACGGTGCACCTCAGGTGGCCCGGGTGGCACTTGAAAACGGTGCCGAACTGCTCGCGGTGGCACGCATGGGTGAGGCTGTCCGACTTCGAGAAGCCGGCATATCGGCACCCATACTGCTTTTTGGTCACAGTCTGCCTGCTTATGTGGAAAACCTGGCCTCCATGGACATCCGGGCAGCCCTGAACTCACTGGAGGGTGCCCGTATTCTTTCAGCGGAAGCCGTACGCTGCAAAACAAGCATCAAGGCCCACATCAAGATTGACACGGGTATGGGGCGTCTGGGTCTCCTGGCAGATGACATTGCAATCCAGACAGACACCGGCGAAGAGCTCAAGAGCGCCATCAGTGATGTTTTGGCTATTTCGGACCTTCCTGGCATTGAAGTGGAGGGTATTTTCACCCACTTTGCCAATGCAGACAGTCACGACAAGACGCATGCAAAAACCCAGCTGTTCCGTTTCAACAAGATGCTGGAAATCCTGAAAAAACATTCTTTCCGGGTCAGATACCGTCATGCCGCCAACAGTGCGGCCATCATTGAAATGCCAGAATCTCACCTGGATCTGGTGAGACCCGGGATCGCCCAATACGGACTCTGGCCGTCGGATGAGATAGACAGGCAACGGATTGATCTCAAACCGGTCATGTCCATAAAGTCGAGGATAATCCATGTAAAGGATGTTGGCGCCGATTTTGCCGTGAGTTACGGCAGCACCCATGTCACCCCCCGTCCCACCCGTATCGCCACCATCCCCATGGGTTACGCCGACGGGTATGACCGCATCCTCTCCTCCAAGGGACATATGCTGGTGAAGGGTGTTCGGGCTCCCATCATCGGCAGGGTTTGTATGGATTTGACCATGATCGATGTGGGGCATGTCCCGGATGTGCGTCTCGAAGATGAAGTCGTTATACTGGGATCACAGGGCCACGAAACCATTTCGGCCGAAGAGATTGCCAAACGGGTGGGCACCATCAATTACGAAATCGTGTCGTCGTTGACCTCAAGGGTGCCGAAGATATATGTTCGTTGAGTTCGTTGCGTTCTTTGGGTTTCCCTTAAAATTTGTTTTAACGCTGGTAAACGAACGAACATCGAACATCGAACGTCCAACATCGAATTTTGAATTTGAAAGATGAAGAAACAGGAGAATGACTCGGTATTGGACCGCAACAACGGGCGCATTTCCGTGGATAGAAACGGGGTTGCGAGCGAATCTATAGGGGTTGTCAGAAAAACGTTCCGATTGAGGACCGTTTTTCTGCTACAAACCCTTATGCCGCCATCATATTTTCGGAACATTATTATGACAAGCGGTATAAATTTGAAAGAATTCCTTACGGTCGCTGCGAAGCACTGTCGCACGACAGAACATTCCTCGTAGCTTGCTGCGAGGTTCTTCAATATTTTTTTTCATTCGACGTTCGATGTTCGATGTTGGACGTTCATCTTTAAAATAGTATGAGCCACAAGACCTATGAATCACCCACCTGAAAATACAATCGATTGGCAAACCGGCACGTACCACAACCCCCAAGCCGGAGATGCTCAGGCGGAAGTTGTCATATGCTCCGACTGGGCGCCCATTCGTGGATTCAAAGATATTATTCTCCGGGATCCAGAGGCTGTCTATGGAGACCTGCTTCCGGAGTTGCGAAGGGGTGATCTGCGCATCGTCAACCTGGAATGCCCCCTGGTGGACCAGGGGGCACCGGTATCCAAGAGCGGGGCTGTCCTGAAGGGAATGTCAGCGCATATTTCAGGACTCACTAGCATTCCTTTCGAGGTGGCAACCCTGGGCAACAATCACGTCTTCGACTATGGAATCGAAGCCTTTATCCAAACCAGGGATCTGCTCCATCAAAACAACATCAAGACCGTTGGTGCAGGGGTGTCCATTGAAGAAGCCGCAGCCCCTTTGATTGTGTCAGCCGGGGGAACCACCATCGGTATTGTCAACTTCAGCGAAGGTGAGGATTTGACGGCTGCAGGAGAAAAACCCGGTGTTTTCGGCTGGGAGGTCGATCGGGTAGTCGCTCAGGTTCAGGAACTGAATGGCCGTGTCAATGCAACGATCGTTGTCTGCCATGGGGGTGTCGAATATATTCCCTACCCGCCACCCTATCTGGCTGAAGCCTTTCAACGGATTGCCGGCATGGGTGCAGACCTGATCATCGGTCACCACCCCCACGTACCCCAGGGCATCCAAATTCAAACCCATGTACCTATTTGCTACAGCCTTGGCAACTTTGTCTTCTTTCAGCACACCCAGCTACAACTTAGAAAAATCGGATATTTTGTCAAGGCCGGGATTGCTGCAAACGGTCTGTCTCATATCCGTATCGTACCCTACGAAATACTGCCCACCCGACTTCAATTGTTGAAAGAGAAAAAGTATCGATGGGTAATGAAGAAACTCAAGGCCATATCAGAGCCTTTGAACGATTTTTCCCGGATCATCCAGGCCTGGAACGGATTTATCAAATATTATGGTGTCAACGGTTTCAAGGATGAAGTTGCCAACATTATGGAGACCCTTGACAAGGAACCAGGCAAGGGGGCAGCCATGTTCCGCAACCGACTCACGACCATGCAGCACAACCAGCACCTGATGGACACCATGACCCGCATCATGGACGGGACCATCGATCAAGCGCCAGCCTGGGCTGTCGACACTGTGGCGGAATGGCTGACACGACAGATATCAGACCACCGGAAGGAGAATTGACTAACAATGCCTCTTTCCGAATCAGAAACATTCAGCCAGTTTTATAAAAAAAAACAGGTCACCATCCTTATAACGGACTCAGGCCTGGGAGGAATCTCAATCTGTGCGGAAATCGCCGGTGAATTGATGCGACGCCATATGTTCGAAAAAGTTTCACTGATCTATTTCAATGCCTGGCCGGAGCAAAATCGGGGATATAACCGGCTCAGTGATACAGCAGAACGAATCCACGTGTTTGACAGTGCCCTGAAAGGGACGATGCAATTCAAACCGGATTTCATATTGATCGCCTGCAATACCCTCTCTGTTCTCTACCATCACACACAATTCAGTCAACATATCCGAATCCCGGTCATTGACATCGTCGGCTTCGGCGTCGAGATGATGGTCAATGCGCTTGAGGCATCATCGCAGGACCAGGCAGTTATCCTGGGAACAGTAACCACCATTGAGAGTCATGTGCACCAGGACCATTTGATCCAAAGCGGAATTCAACCTGGTCAGATCGTTTTGCAACCATGCGATCAACTCGCAACGGAAATCGAAAAAGAACCCGCTGGCCCCATTGTATCGGAAATGATTAAAACGTTTATGCGCCAGGCGGCCCGAAACATCGATCCGGATGCCGGCAATATTTACGCTGCCCTTTGCTGTACGCATTTTGGTTATTGCCAGGAGT
Organism: uncultured delta proteobacterium; assembly: GCA_963744665.1. Lineage (GTDB taxonomy): Bacteria > Desulfobacterota > Desulfobacteria > Desulfobacterales > B30-G6 > B30-G6. Next base: position 29,210 of record CAVUUM010000006.1, read on the forward strand.
TGATTCAAGCCGCCCTGGCAACTTTCACAAAAAAACCGGTGACGATTCTCAACCCAAACCGTCAAATGGCCGCCTATCTGCTGGCCAAATGCAGGGAGACTCGCTTTTCCAACGCCACGATGGAAATACGGGTGGTTTCCAAAATCATCTGGGAAGAAAGGAAAATCATATCCATTTCGAATCTCATTCAATCAACATCCGCTGAAACGGCAAATGCTTTAATGAACTATGCGCATATCCCAGACCTTTTTAACTGAAACAGATCTGTTTGCAGATCCAATTTGCATTTTATACCGCTTGTCATAATAATGTTCCGAAAATATGATGGCGGTATAAGGGTTTGTAGCAGAAAAACGGTCCTCAATCGGAACGTTTTTCTGACAACCCCTATAGGTATCAACACAATCACTATTGGAGGAAGTGACAATGAAAAGAGTTTTAATCATTACCGGCCCGGGTGGCGATGCCCAGGGTTGGGGAAATCTTGAGGTAACCCGAACACTCAACGAGGCTCTCAATTCAAACGGCAAATCGTCTGAAATCGCATATGTCAATACCATGGATGACTTTTTAAAGGCCATTGACACGCATACCTATGATATTGTCTGGAGCGCTCTTTATTATATTTCCGAAAAGGAAGATATCATCGGATTGAACATAGATGATGATGCCTGGCTCGCGGACAAACTTGATCGACGCCAGATACCGTATATCGGCCCCAGTGCCCAGACCATGAAAGACCTCATCAATAAAACCGCCACTCACCGCATTCTCCGTTCAAAAAACATTTCCGTTCCCAAACACCATCAGGTGGATATGGGAGACGCCATCCCTGACATTCGATTTCCGGCCTTTGTCAAGCCCAGTTGCGAATCGCGATCGGTTGGAATCAGTGATGAAAGTGTCGTCCAGAACAAGACAGAACTTCAAAACCGTATTGCATTCATCCACAGGCAGTTCGAGCAACCAGCCCTGATCGAGGACTACCTTCCGGGAGAAGAATATACCGTCTTGATGATCGGCAATGGAGAAGATCAGATATTTATCCCCGGCGTCGTGACGGTCAAAGGCGGCAACAACGGGAAATTTCCCATCCTTCGAAGTGACATGCGAGGGGTCGGTATTACCAAAATTGGCATCCCCGAACACAGTGCTGAAGCGGCCGTTGCATTGTGCATAGAAGCGGTTGCAGCCTTGAACTGTTTAGACCATGTTCGTGTGGATATGCGTTTCGATGCCCATGGGACGTTAAAGATCATCGAGGTCAACGGTATTCCGGGGCTCAAACCCATCAAAAGCTGGAGCCCCCAGATGTTTACACTCTACAATAAATCACCAGAAGGTCCTATGGAGGATTATCGTCTCCTGTTGAACAAAATTGTTGATTCTGCCTTCAAACGCTACAATATATTACTTTAATTGAGGCTTTTGATGTGATAAGGCTTCCTGCGATTGTTGACGATTGGATCCTTCGATGGATCTGCTGACTCAATCCACAGAAATGCGTAAAAAGGGTGAAAGATATGAAAATTTTTGTATGCGTCAAACATGTGCCGGATACGGCGGCAAACATCAAAGTTTCGGGAGATAACGGGTTTGACGAGTCAGTCAAATTCGTCATGAACCCCTATGATGAATATGCGGTGGAAGAGGCTGTCAGAATTGTTCAGAAGAACGGCGGCGAAGTGGTCGTCGTCTCGGTTGGAAAGCAAAACGCAATAAACACCGTTCGAAGCGCATTGGCGGTGGGTGCAGACAGGGGCATCCTTGTCAAGACCGATGCCCAGTTTCTTGACACCACCACCACCGCCCAGGCCCTTAAAGCCGTTATCGATCAGGATGGCATGCCGGACCTTATTTTCACCGGCAAACAGTCCGTGGACAGTGAGGGAATGCAGACGCATTACCGCTTGGCCGCAAATATGGGTCTGCCGGTTGCAACGGATGTCGTGGTCTTTTCCATGGCGAATGGAAATGCTGTTGTGGAATGTGAAATGGGCGGGGGTGACCGGGAAGTGGTCGAGATGTCCATGCCCTGTGTTGTCGGTGCCACCAAGGGATTAAACGAACCTCGCTACCCCAAATTGCCGGACATTCTCAAAGCCAAGAAAAAGCCCCTTGTGGAGATGGATCTGGCTGATCTGGGTCTTTCCACATCGCCCGTGTCTGCCGTCATGACGTCACTGACACAGGTAAAAGAACGTGGCGCTGCAACCATGATGACGGGTAGCATCAAAGAGATGGTGGAAGACCTGGTCAATCGGCTTGAAAACGATGACAAGGTTCTCTAAATAAATTCGTTGCACGAATTTATATGACGCGACGTTGTCGCTATTTTAATTCAAAATATTTAGGGAGTGAATGACCATGTCCAATATCGGTGTACTCATAGAAATGGATGGGCAAGAAATAAAGGCCTCCAATTACGGTGTGCTGACAGCAGCCTGTACAGGCGGAAATGTCGTGGCGCTGGTTTTTTCCGAAAACGGCGAAGCCATCAAAAGCGATTTGGCGCGTTTCGGCGCCGGAAAAATCGTGACAATGTCCGCCGTAAACCCTGTTCAAAAAGCAGAGCTCATGGCAGCCGCCGTCAAGGAATTTAGTCTGAGCGCGCTGCTGGGGCTTTCCAGTGCGCGTGGTCGAGATCTTCTGGCCCGTTGTGCCTGCATACTCGATGCGCCACTGGCCCTTGATGCCATACAGGTAGACCTGTCTGACGGAACGGTAGTAAAAAGCCATTTTTCAGGAAAAACCACCGCACGCATAAAGCTCACCGGCGGCACGGTGCTGATGGGACTGCGCCCCAATGTGATCGAAGCTGTGGAAAACCCGGTCTCCTGCGAACGTATCCCCTTTACTGCAGAAACAGGTAACAGCGATGGTTTTAACATTCTGGAGGTCAAAAAAGGTGGTGCCGGGGCCATTGACCTGACAGAAGCGGAAATTATTATTACCGGTGGACGTCCCATGGACTCGGCTGAAAACTTCAAAATACTGCATGCGTGTGCCGAAGTCCTGCCGGGCGCCGTCGGCGCATCCCGGGCTGCCGTGGATGCCGGTTTTGCACCTCACAGCATGCAGGTGGGTCAAACAGGCAAAACGGTTTCGCCAAAACTCTACATTGGCTGCGGGCTTTCCGGTTCTGTTCAGCATTTTGCCGGTATGAAAACATCCAGGGTGATCGTCGGTATCAACACGGACAAAGATGCGCCAATTTTCGGCAAGTGCGACTATGGCATCGTAGGGGATCTTTTTGAAGTCGTTCCGGCATTGACGGAGGTTCTCAAAGCCCGATAGACTATTAGAATTGTCTTCAGCCTACGCTTCTTTTCCGGCACGAGTCCTTTCTCTATTACCATCCTGGCCCAGTCGTCGAACGAACTCAAATTGGCCGTGGTATGCGAATCCATATGATAGTCACAGCTGGCGACCCGCTGAATGACATCAAAGGCCTGGCTGTCCTCAGGGAGATGCAGCGGCATCAATCCGGGTGTCTCCGTGTTTGAAGCAAGGTAATCGCGTTGGCTCTGGCAGTCGTTCTGGAAAGCGTCTTCACTGAAAAAATTGAGGTTGTCCAGTACGCCGAAGCAGTGCCGGGCGTTATGAACCCCGAAATCACACAATATTTTCCGCCCGCGTTCTCCATCATAACGTGCCTGGTCGTTCGGGTCCTTTTCACTCGTGCTGCCACCGGACTGGACAGAGGGAAGCCCGGTCACCCACAAGTTAAGCCGTGCCACCGCAACATTCAACAGATTCATGGCATCGTGAGAATACTCCAGATCGCCGTCAGGCCTCGTGGTACAAGGCATGCCACCGAACATGCACAACATGCCAGGATTGACTGTCTGTGCCACGGCCAGCATGAACATAATTTCGGCATGGGTTATAACGATGCAGGCTTCAGGGGTTTGTGGCGCAGTCCGTCCGGCAAGGGGCATGGTTGTCAATCGCAGGTTATTTCCTGCCCGGGCGCTTTTGATAAGCGCGTCCATCATGTTGTCCATGCAGATAAGCGGGGACTTCACACCGCATATGGAGTCATGCCAGTCATCCCGCCCGGCAAACCACTTGACAGCCGTATCATCTTCCATGTAGGCGCTGCAGGTGACCTTGATGCAGTTGCCCAGCTTGTCCATCATCTGGTTGCACCTCAGGGGATCGCCCTTATGAACCTTGACCGGCTGGCTGAGAAATCGAACCACATCGAGGTTTTCCTCTACGATCCCTATGAGATGTTCCAGTTCACTGTAGCTTGCCGGCATGGGGTATGGATCCGCTTCCCGATATAAAAAAGGCGGTATGCCACCGATTCCGAGGATGTTTTGGCCCTCATCCCCCGCATACGTTTTTGCGGCCGAGGACAAACTCTGTTCCACCAGTTCAGGAAGCAGATAGATACGACCGACAGAAGCATCGTAGCCCGCAAGCCCGGTGCCTTCTAAAATAGAAATAAGCTCTGAATTTTTCGTCTCTATTCCAACTTCGGTCAAGACAGCCTTTGTGGTGTCATGAATTCTTTCATAAGACTGTTTCTCTATCAATAGGGCTTCTTGATATGCCTTGGGGGCCTTCTCTATAGCTGCATCGATATCGATCATGATTCTTTTCCCATGTTATATGAATATCTTCTTGCGCTCGGGGTCGTACAATTGACGGTTGGCTTCCAGTTGCGCCGGGTAGACTGTTTTATAAGATTCGATTTCATATCCATCCGCAGTCCCACTCATGTCTGTGGGAAGATATCCATAACAGATGTTCTTTCCGATGGTGTGTCCGTATCCGGAACTGGTTGTCACCCCGACCACGTTGCCGTGGTGCAGAATCGGCGCACTTCCCTGGAGCATGAGCGGCTTTCCCGCATCGATGGTGAAGGTGCACAACTTCCAAGCGGCACCTTCGGACTTGATTCTTGCCAGGGCTTCCCTGCCGATAAAATCATCCTTGTCAAGGGCGACACAAAAACCCAGCCCGACATCAAAGGGCGTGTATTCAGGCGTAAGTTCGGAACCCCAGTCGGCGTATCCTTTTTCCAGATGTGTGGAGGCGATGGTTCGGTATCCGGCGTTTTTAACGCCAAGTTCCTGTCCGGCTTCCCAGAGTGTATCGTATACGTGACCTGCAAATTCTGTGGGGATATACAATTCATACCCAAGTTCTCCAACATAGGTCACACGAAAAGAAATGACCGGTGCATATCCCACGGCAAAAGATTTACACGTCCCGAACGGAAAACGCTTGTTGCTCAGATCTTCCTGGGTTGTTTTTTCCAACAGTGCTCTCGATTTGGGTCCGATGACATTGATAACCGCATATGCCGACGTTACTTCCTTGAATGAAACCGTGCCGTCATCCGGCATGTGGTTCTCGATCCACCACGATGTTCGAAGACCAAAGGCAGTGCCAACGACAATTAAAAATTTGTCCGTGCTCAAACGGCCGACGGTCATGTCACACTCGATGGTACCGCGCCCATTGCACATCTGTGTATAGACCACCTTCCCGACAGGTTGATCGATTTGATTGGCACAGAGTCTGTTCAAAAACGAAACGGCCCCCGGGCCCGCCACCTCGAATTTACAGAAAGAAGACTGGTCGATGAGCACCACATTTTCACGAGCGTTTTGATGCTCGGCAGCCACGTGTTCAAACCAGTTCGGGGTTTCAAAGGTAACATGGTCTTGGGGTTCAACACCTTCCGGTGCAAACCAGTTAGCCCGTTCCCATCCGTATTTAGCACCGTAAACAGCGCCTTTTTCCTTGAGCTGGTGATAGAGCGGACTACGTCTCACCCCTCGTGCAGCGTCATGCTCTTCGTGAGGCCAGTGAATGGTATAGTGTTTGCCGTAGAGTTCCCTTGTTCGCTCCACATTGTATTGCCGGCTATGATGATAGGGTCCAAATCTTCGAATGTCCAACGGCCAGATATCGAGACTCGGTTCCCCTTCGACAATCCACTCGGCCATCATCTTTCCGGCACCACCACCGGCGGCTATGCCAAAGGCGTTGAACCCCACGGCCACAAAACAATTGTCCAGCTCCGGAGCCGGCCCCATGATGGCATCACCGTCCGGGGTAAAGGCCTCGGGTCCATTGACCAGACGGGCGATACCGGCTTCCTCGAGGCATGGTGTGCGACGCATGGCCGGATCTGACAGCGATTGAAAATGATCGAAATCGGGTTCCAGAAGCTGGGATATGAAATCATTGTCTACCCCATTTACACCCCACGGGATCCCATTACGCTCATACCCCCCCATGACCAGGCCGCCTACTTCGTCTTTATAATAAAGAAGACTGTCCTTATCGCGTATGGTCGGCAGGTTCGGCGGCATTCCCTGGATCTCGTCAGTGACCAGAAACTGGTGCTGGAATGGAACCAGGGGTATGTTTACGCCAAGCATTTCCCCCACCTGATATCCCCACATACCCGTACAGTTGACGACAATATCGCATTGAATATCGCCTTTGTCTGTGTTTACCGCTACAATTCGTCTCTTATCGAAGTCAAAACCGGTCACCAGGGTGTGCTCATATATCGTTGCGCCTCGATTTCTGGCGCCCTTGGCCATCGCCTGGGTAATACCTGCGGGATCTGCCTGGCCATCTGTGGGCATAAACGCTGCACCGATGATATCATCGATGGTGATGATCGGGCAAAGGTCGTAAGCCTCCTGGGGTGAGATGATGTTCATCTCCAGACCGAAACTGCGTGCCGTGGTGGCGCCTTTTTTCAGTTCGTACATGCGTTCCTTTGTGCTGGCGAGGTGAAGACAGCCACTTTTCTTCCAACCTGTTGTCAATCCGGTTTCGGCTTCGAGCTGTTCGTAAAGACTGACACTGTACTGCAGCATTCGGGTAATGTTGCGCTCACTGCGCAGTTGGCCCACCAGTCCGGCGGCATGCCAGGTAGAGCCACTGGTAAGCTCTCCCTTTTCAAGTATCAACACATCTTTCCAGCCCATTTTTGTTAGATGATAAGCCGTGCTGCAACCAATGATGCCACCACCGATAATTACCACCTGTGCACGATCTTGCATGAGTTCTCTCCTTATGGGATCGCTTCACGATCCAATGTGACGCGGTCTTGCCGCTTTTTTGAAATTAGTAAACATTGAAATGATTGTATTTTGTGTTTTGTGTTTGGTGTTTGTGTTTTGTGTTTGGTGTTTGGTGTTTTGTATTTTGTGTTTGGTGTTTGGGTTTTGTGTTTTGTGTTTTGTGTTTTGTGATTAGAATCAGGCCAAATTCTTATCGGCAATTAAACTGTAGGCTATTAACAGCTTATTGCTTAAAGCTTATGGCTACCCTCCAACCCTTGTATCCCCCTCCAACCCTCCAACCCTTCTTTTACCCCGTTGCCTCATCGACGATTTCGGCAATATCTTTGACAGCCGCATCTCCCTGGCAGTCCGAAATGCCGTCTCCGAGCATGGTCACACAGAATGGGCAGGCCGCGGCAACCGTTTTTGAACCGGTTGCCAGCAACTCTGATGAACGTTCCATGTTGATGCGTTTTCCAATGCTTTCCTCCATGAACATCCTGGCGCCGCCGGCGCCACAGCAAAAGCCTTTGTCCCCGTGGCGTGCTGGCAATACCAGTTTGCCGCCTGTGTTCATCCTGCGCAGGAGTTCCCGCGGCGCATCAATAATGCCGTTCCATCTTCCCAGATAGCAGGAATCATGAAAGGCAATGTCCCCCAAAGAAGCGCCGCTGGGCTTTAAACGGCCTTGTTGAAGCAGATCCAGTATATACTCGGTGTGGTGAACCACTTCAAATTTTGCGCCAAATTGAGGGTATTCGTTTTTAACGATGTTGTAACAGTGGGGGCAACCCGTTAGAATTTTTTTGGGTTTGTATTGGTTAAGGGTTTCGACGTTTTCCTGAATCATCGTCTGGGCCAGGTATTCGTTTCCAGCCCTGCGGGCCATATCACCGTTACACCGTTCCTCCTGGCCGAGTATGGCGAATTTGACTCCGGCTCTTTTTCAATACCCGCACAAGCGCTCGAGAGATTTTCTTTCCACGATCGTCGAAGGATCCGGCGCATCCGACAAAATAGAGAACGTCGGATTCAGGTCGATCCGACATGAGGGGTACATCCAGACCTTTGCACCAGTCAGCCCGGGTGTCGTTGGAAAACCCCCACGGATTCGACTGGTTTTCCAGATTCGTAAATGTTTCCTGCAGTTCCGGCGGGAATGCCGCCTCCATAAGAACCTGGTATTTTCTGGCTTCCAGGATAATATCCAGGTGCTGGATATTGACAGGACAAATGTCCTCACAGGCCCGGCAGCTAGTGCACGACCAGAGGACGTCTTCAGTTACGGGAGACCCTTCTCGAACCAAAGGCTCGACACTGTCGATATCGCCTGCCAGAAGCAGTTGGGCCTGATCAAAGAGATCGTGTTTGATGTCCGACACCACCATTTTGGGGGAAAGGGGCTTGCCGGTGTTGTCTGCCGGACATTGTTCCTGGCACCGGCCACACTCCGTGCAGGCATACAGATCAAGTACTGATTTCCAATTTAAATCCGAAACACGGCCAAGCCCAAAGCTTTCTGCATCCTCGTCTTCGATATCCGTTTTGATGATCGCTTTTTCCCGTTCCAAGGGTTTTAAAAAAACATTGGGCACGGCTGCCAGCAGGTGCAGATGCTTGGAACCGGGAATATAAATGAGAAACCCAAGAATCGTCAGGATGTGGATCCAGTAGGATATTTCATATCCAAGTGCTACCTGCCCTGCAGTCAGAGACGAAAGACCGAATAGATTCGCCAAACCTGCCGACACGGTAAAGCAGGCTGTATAGTCAAAACCGCCATCTGCGATTTGAAACATCTGAAAGGCATTGACAAAGTGAAACGACACGATGATGACAGCCGTAAAAAGAATGATGAGTTTAGCATCCAGGCCGTTGGTTAAATATTCCGGTTTTTCCAACAAACGTCTGTAAAGCGCATATCCAAGTCCGATCAAAACAAAAATTGCCAGGGTGTCTGCCACAAGGAGATACGCACCATAAATACCGGGTGATAAATGATACACGTGAAAACCTGGGAATACGCCTTGAATCATCAACTCCAGAGAGTGAGGTTGGACAGCAAGAAAGCCGAAAAATATCAACGTATGCGCCAGGCCCGGAAGGAACTTTCTCCTGACATTCGACTGGCCGATCACGTCTGTAAGAAGCACGTTGACCCGCTCAGGAAAACGATCGATTTGCAGGGTCGGTTCGCCTTTTACCGCCATCATAAGTCTGACAAGATGTCTCACTCTGACAAAAAACAGACTGAATGCGGTGATGAGAAAGGCTGCCATTATGAAAGATTTAATTATGGTGTAGGTACCCATTGATCCTCCATTGTGAGTTAAGATGCAATTACGACATGAACACCCATCTTGTCGAGATTCTTCTGAAAATCAGAAGGTATTTTCCGGTTGGTGATAAGAACATCAATGTGTTTAAGGGGCGCAATCGATATTTCAGCGACCAGACCGAATTTGGGATGATCCGCCATGACGATCACCTGACCCCGTGTCTGCTGAATCATACTTCTTTCGATGGCTGCTATTTCAAAGTCTGGAGTACTCACACCGGCGCTGAGACTGAGACCGTCGGCCCCGATAAAAACCTTGGTGGCGTTTACCTGTCGAATCATCTCCATGGTCAATGGCCCGGCAAGCGCATGCGTTGTGGGGTTGTACGTACCGGGCAATAACACCAGATCGGCTGCTATATTCACCGTTTCCAGTTCCGATATCACGCCGAGATTGTTGGTAAACAGCGTAAACGGCAGGGCGGGGTTCACGAAACGAACCAACATCGATGCCGTTGTTCCTTCCCCAATGAAAACCGTGTCATGGGGTGCGATCATGAATGCAGCTTTTTGGGCAATTCTTTTTTTTTGCTCTGGGTTTTCTTTTATACTGTTACGGTAATGAAAGCTGCTGGCTACCCTCTCCTGCCGGAATACGGCGCCACCATGGGTTCTTTCCACAAGACCCGATTGCTCGAGGACATCCAGATCCCGGCGAATCGTCATTTCGGAGACACCAAGAAGCTCGCTCAACGTTGAACTTCGTGTACTGAAATCCTTTTTCAGGATTCCGATTATACGTTGCTGCCGCTCTGCGGGCAGATACGGATGATATGTTTGCTTATTTTTCAGTGCATTTTTCCTTATATTTTAAGTACCAGGCTCGCCGGATCAAAGTCGGGGTTTGAGGGTTCAACGCCCCATTCTTTCTCCACTTCAGTCACAAACCTTCTTAAATCACCGGCCACAGAATCCGAAAGAGGTGTGGGTTGATGGTTGACCAGTATGTCTTTCACTTTTTCATTGGCCATATCATAGGGGTCTGGTTTTCCAGCACTTATCCACGCACTTCGATTCATGCGTTGAAAAAATTGCGGTCTGCTTTGTGTTCGCATATATTGCAGGGTCACAGGTGACAAGAGAAAATTGGAATCGCATCCGCCTTGCTTGACTTCATCCACACATAATGTCGCATCGCTGATTTCGACCCCTCCAAGAAAAAATTTTACCATCTCAATGATGTCGCTATCCAATAACAACTGAGGAAAATCCACAACCATGCCACATTCTAACATTCCTGCTCCGTATAGGACATTGTTCCCTGACATTGCCGCAATGAGAGCTGTTAGCGTTTTTTCGTGGCCGGCTTGTGCACTTCCGCCGATATTGCTATCCGTCTATGTCCCACCGCTCCAGGAGGGTACTTTGTAAAATTGAGCCATTTGGGCGTTCATGGCAGCAAATAACGCCATTTCCGGGGAACCCACTGAAGCTTCGGCGCTTTTTAGATCCATCGAAGTCGTTGAACTGCTGCAAATAACCGGAGCTCCGGGCCGAACAGCCTGGTGCATCACGACACAAGCGAGAAATTCGGCATTTTGAACAGCCTGGGTACCTGCCAGGGTAATGGGACTGGTCGCACCTGCCAAGGCCATGGTTGTAAAGCGAACAGGAATGCTGAGCTCGGCGGCTTTCATGCCAATTTCGCAGCAATGTTTGACCAGGCGTAACGGGGTTACCGGACAGGTAGAAGCGCATATCAGGGGATTATCCACCAAGCTGTCTTCTCCACCGGCAATGATGGCCGACATTTGATAGATTTTCTCCAAACCCTTGCCGTCACCAGGTCCCAAGCTGACTGGCTTGTCCGTGTTATGTACGAGCGCTTCATAATTGTGGAGTGTATAGGCGCCTGGGTCGACATCCAGTGATGAAACCGGTCGATGACAAACACCATAGGCATCCAGTGCATCCATTAATCTTGTTCCGGCAGCCAAATCTTTTTTGGTCGAATCCCTGATTTCTCCGGTATTGATATCAACAACACTGACACCTTCGCCAAAAGATGTGAAGGTCACCCTTTTACCCTCCATGATGAAGCTTTTATCGTGATTACGTGCTCCCAGTACAATTCTGGACGGTGCCGTCCTTATGGCTTTTTCCACAAGGTAATGAGGGATTTTGACTATTTTTTTGTCTATATCTACCCGGCATCCGATGGAATGGAAGAGATCGATAGCATCATCGTCTTCCACATAAACACCTGTTTTTTCAAGTATTTCAAGGCTAGCATAGTGAATGTCGGCAATCTCATCGTCGGACAAAACTTTGAAATCAATACCTTTAATTTGAAATTTACCGCTGCAAATGGCACGATTCATATTTTTCCTCCTTTTAAATGGGTAATGGCAAATTTTTCTCTAATGATTTCGAGTATCGCTGCTGTCGTTCGGCGGGCAGTCGTGAATGGCTGGTTTTCATCATATTTTGTGATAGGAAACAAATTATTATAAATGTGATTTTCGTCCTTATATTATGTTTGATTCTGATGTCAAGTGATAGTTTCATAATATTAATGAACATATTATCAGGGCAGCAAGTTAACCGCGCTTTAGTAATTTACTGGACATAAAACGTATTTTAAAAATGCTAAATAACGAATACATATTATATGGTAATGAATATACAAGCCCGGCATTCAACCAGGCAAACACCTTGTCATCTGGGAATAAAGCCACGCAGTCATGGGCAATCCATCTCATATTGAACCTGTCAATCAGAACTAAAACGAACACACACCCGTTCAGCTCTTTTTTATTTGCGGCAGATCCGAACAACCCCCGTATTGGCCCACCTTAAAGTATTGACACAATTCCATATGTTTTATAACGTCGATAAAATCCTATGATGCTCTTATGAAAAAGGAATCTTCGCTATGCACACTCTCCGGCTAAAATCTGCTATATCTGTTTTTGTTTTTTTTTGCAGCTTCTATGGATTTGTTGGTGTGCCCCCCGCCCTGGCTGATACCCAATATGTATCGGATTTGCTGATCATTTCCCTTAGAGAAGGCCCGGATCCTGACGCCCCTGTGCTGGGGTATCTGCCGTCTGCGACAACGCTTGAAGTTCTGGAAGAAACCCAGGAGTTGATGCGAGTCCAGACCGAAGACGGCGTCCAGGGATGGGTCAGAAAAAAATTCATTGTGAAAGACAAACCCAAAGCTGTCATTATCATGGAACTTGAAGCGGAAATCGCCTTGCTCGAGGAGAATGTCAAAACCCTTCAGCAAGGATCCGACTCACAGAGCTTGATGAATACGATACAAGAATACAAACAACAGATCGCGGCACTGACAACATCTTTGGAAAATGAAAAAAAAGCGACATCGGCATTGCAGAAGAATCTGCAAGAGCTCGATGCCAGGCATCAGACCCTTGTGAGCAAGAATAAAAACACCGCTGCCACCATCAAAGAACTCGCCTCACTAAAAAAAGAAAACCAGGCCCTCAAAGACAAGATAGCGTCCATGCCGCCGCCTGTTGACTCAACCTCCATGCTGCCGGGAAACATGAAATGGTTTCTCATCGGCAGTGGTGTCCTGCTTTTGGGTTTTCTCATGGGCAGGGTCATCAGGAAGGGGGAAAAGCGGTCGTATCGATACTGAAGCTGTAAGCGATAAGCTGTAAGCAATAAGCTGCTTATCGCTTACAGCTTATCGCTTATCGCTATCTTGCGGATCACGTCTGTGGTATAGGCCACCTCTTCCAGGGTATTGAAATACCCGAAACTGACTCGGATGGTGCCTTCGGGGTATGTGCCCAGAGTCTGATGGGCCAGGGGGGCACAATGTAGACCGGATCTCACCAGGATGTCATGCTCGGCGTCCAAAAGATCGCCGGCTTCATGCGTGGAGATTCCATCTTCCAGCCAGGCCAGATTGATGGAGCCACACCCGGTGAACCCCGGGTCGTCCTGACCGGGCAGGATGCTGTCGAATGTAAATGAAACGGTGGCGGTCTGACGCTCTGCATCCAGGGGTCCATAAATCGTTACTCCTTGAACATCATAGAGCTTGTCTAAAAACGCCGCCAACAAGACCTTTTCGTGTTCTCGGATCTTTTCGACCCCCTTACCCAACAAGAAGGCAACACTTGCGCCAAGACCGGCCAGACCGACATTGTTTTGTGTACCACTTTCCAGTGCATCCGGTAGAAACTTGGGCTGCTCCATGTTTTCAGAAACCGATCCCGTGCCACCCCGCTTCAAAGGGCGGATGGACAGTCCTTCCCGCATGTAAAACCCGCCGGTTCCCTGGGGTCCCAGAAGCCCTTTGTGCCCGGTAAAAGCCAGAAAATCAATGGAATCCGCCATCACATCGATGGGATAACACCCGGCCGTCTGGGCAGCATCCACGAGCAATGGTATGTCTCCGATGACGGACCGGATAGCAGATATATCCTGAATTGTTCCGCATACATTGGAGGCGTGGTTGATTATCACCAGGGCTGTTTTTATATCAACAGCTTTGCCAAGGGCATGCATGTCCAGAAAACCTTTTTGGTCACAAGGGATCACGGATAAGCGTACCCTGCCCTTATTTTCCAGATACTTCAGAGGCCGCATGACCGAGTTGTGTTCCATGGCTGTGGTGACAACATGGTCACCCTGGTCCAGAAAACCGTTGATAATGGTGTTGATAGATTCCGTTACGTTGAGGGTGAATACAATTCGCGACAAATTGTCTATATGAAACAATCGAGCGATATTCTCCCGGGTGCCCTGTACGATCCTTAAGGCTTCAATGGCAAGCTGGTGCCCGGAACGTCCCGGATTGGCCCCGACGTGACTGAGATAATGCATCATGGCATCCTGAACCTGGGGCGGTTTGGGAAAGGATGTTGATGCATTATCGAGGTAGATATTTTTTTTCATCGAAGTTCTTTTTAAAAAATTAGGTTGATTAGGCTATAGACTTTTAGGCATTTAGCCGCCTACAGCCTAACAGCCATCAGCCTATCTACCTTATTAAATATCAGTGTATCAAACCCGGCAGAAACAGGACCAGTTTTGGAAACACCATGAGAATAAAGATACAGAGAATATAGGCTGGCAAAAAATAGGCCACACCCCTGAATACATCTTCCAAGGGCACATCCTTTGCCATGCCACCAACCACATAGGTGGTGGCACCCACAGGCGGCGTGACAGCGCCCAGGGTGGTCACCACGGTAATGGTGACCCCAAACCAGATGGGGTCATAGCCCAGTTCCATGGCAACAGGAAAAAAAATAGGGATCGTAATCAGGAGTAATGCCAGGGCATCCATCACCGCACCACCCACAATATATATGACAAAGATGATCGCCATAATAACCATGTCTGGAACCGGCAAGCCCACCACCCATGACGCGATGTCATACGGTATTCGGGTTACCGCCAGAAAGCGACCAAATACCATGGCACCGGCCACGATGACGATCACCATACAGGAAACCCGGATAGTATCGGTGATGGCTGCCAGAAACCCCTTCCAGTCAAGCTTTTGTTGAATGACGCTGAGCAGAACCGCAAAGAGTGAACCAACAGCACCGGCTTCCGTGGGCGTAAAAAAGCCAAAATAGAGACCGATCATCACCAGCATAAACAGAATGGCCATTTCAAAGGCGCCCGAGAGCCCCTTTATCTTTTCAAGGAAGGTGGTTCTGGGGCCCATGGGTCCCCAGCTCGGATGCATTGTACATACAATATAGACACTCAACATCAGCAAAATTGCCAGAATAATACCGGCACCGATTCCGCCGTAAAATAGACGGGCAATGGACTGTTCCGTGGAAAGGCCGATAACGATCAACACCACGCTCGGCGGGATCACCACGCCCAGTGTCGAACCGCATGCAATAGCCCCCGTACTCAATCTTGAATCGTAACGATATTTTTTCATCTGGGGGAGTGCTACGGTCGTCATGGTGGCTGCAGTTGCGGCATTGGAGCCGCAGATGGCCGAAAATGCCGAGCAGGCCATGATGGTCGCCATGGCCACGCCACCACGAATCTGGCCGACCCATTGATAGGCTGCTTTGTACAGTTTTTCGTTGACACCCGAATAAAATGCAATCTGACCCATGAAAATGAACAAAGGGATGACGGTCAAACCATATTTGGAAAAGGTCTCCCACAAAACAGAGCCCAGCATGTTCAAGCCTGCTTTGAAGGAGATAAGATAGCAGAAACCGCAGAACCCCACGATGCCCATGGCAAATCCCACCGGGGTACCGAGTAGGAAGAGCATCAACAAAAGAATCACGATACCGAGGATACCGATAACAGCCGGGGTCATGATTTCGCCTCTTTCGGAGGTATGAGTTGTCTTAAGAAATCCGTAAGAAGAATCAGAGCCAGCACAACGCACCCAAGGGCGACCGCATAAGTGAATGGGTAGTAGATGATTCTGAGGGTTTCCGTAACCTCTCCGGTGGTTCTGAGGGTGTTGGCCTTTATTACCAGCTGCCATCCGGCCAACATGAAAAATATGAAGCACATGCCGTTGTTGACTGCTGCAATAATCCAGCGGGTTTTTTGGGGAAAAACATTTACCAGCACATCCACGGCAATGTGGCCTTTTTTGACCTGCGTGTAGGCCAAAGCAAAGGCTGTCAGCAGGGCGCCTGCAAAGCCCATGAGTTCGTATGTGCCGCTGACGGGCACCCAGAACATGCGACATACGATATTGGCACATGTCAACAAGACCATGACAACCAGAATAAGACCCGCCAGAAAAGTCAATATCCTGTTGAGGTACATTGTAATTTTCGTCAAATACAGCATGCGTTCTGTTACTCATTTACTGTAAAAACAAAGCACGAGAGTCGAAATACGAAACAATTTCCACCGATACAGTTTGAAGAACCTCGTAGCAAGAGCTAAGAGGTTCTTCACTCTTATTGAGCAGAAAGATTTGAAGGGCTGGTTGGGACGCTATGTTTTTTTGTAAACGCCCTGATGTCGTTCACAATGGCTGCACCGGGATAACCCTTTTCCGTTGCACTTTTGATCCAGTTTTCAGTCATAAAGGTCAGCTTGGCATCCCATTTGGCTTTTTCCGCTGCAGACAGGCGGATGAATTCAACGCCCTGTTCTTTTTCCGACCAAGCATTGGCGTCTTTCACATGATTGTCCATGTACGTGCCTGTCCAGAGGGCCTGCTCCACACGCAGATTTTCAACCACCTCTTTTACATCCTCGGGCAATGCATTCCATTTTTCCATATTCATGACCACGGCAAAGGGGTAGATGACCGTATCGGTCTGGGTGACATACTTGCAGATTTCAGCAAACTTGAAATCCTTCATGACCTCCGTCGATGTAAACAGACCCTGAACAACCCCTTTTTGCAGGGCTTCGGGTGTAGCGGACATGGGCATGCCCACCTGATTGGCTCCCCAGGCCTTAAGAATCTGGGCAGCCCCACCGGACGCTCTCAAATCCAGCCCTTTGATATCATCCAGATTTCTTACGGGGACCTTGGACATGATATTGGCGGGTGCCGTGGTGAACATGGTCAGGACGCGGACCTTGGCAAAGGAGGTGGGCAGGTACTTCTGGTAGAGATCCCAGAGCACCAGACTACCGGTTTTTGCATCGGGTAACCCCAAGGGGAGACTCGTGGCGTTGGTGGTGACAAAACGGCCGGGCTGATAGGCCATACAGAGACACCCGATGTCTGCCGTCCCTGCGATGACACCGTCTATCATGTCCATGGCACCCAGGAGGGTTCCACCCGGATAGGTGTTGATGGCGACCTTGCCAGCAGTTCTTTTCTCGACTTCCGTTTTCCACCGTTCCATTTGAACACAGGGAAATGTCGGGGCCGGCGGGAAATTGGCATAGCTGAGTTTAATGGGTCCGGCCACCGTCGTGGCCGGCATAAAAAAAGCGCCGACAACGGCTACAACAAAGCAAATAGCGCATAAGAGAAAAAGTTTTTTCTTCATGATAGATCCTCCTTGTTGGATGAGGTTCAGTTTGTATCTCTATCTTTTTGATCAGCGACACGGTCGCTTATAATAAAATCGTGTAACGATTTTATTCACACCACGCATCCCCTTCTTTTATCTTGATGGCATCGAGAATTCTTTCCGGCGTAATGGGCAGTTCGGTGATCCTGACGCCGATGGCATCGTATATGGCATTGGCTATTGCGGGCGCCGTGGGAACGAGTCCCGGCTCGCCAATCCCTTTGGCGCCATAGGGTCCATCCGCATCCCCCAGTTCCACAACAACCGCCTCCACCGGAATGGTATCCTTGGCTGTCAGAATATTGTAATCGCGAAAATTGGGGTTCATCACCTTGCCTTTCAGCGTTTTTATTTCTTCTGTCAGGGCGTAACCGGTTCCCGTGTAGACCGCCCCGTATATCTGCCCCTTGATCAAGGTGGGGTTGATGGCTCTCCCCACATCATGGGCAGCAATCATTTTCAAAATTTTTACTTGACCGGTTTTTTTGTCGACTTCGACTTCCACGCCCGTGGTTCCAAATGCATAGGTCATGGAATAGTTGCCTTTGAATTCCCTGTCCAGCATCTGGGTCGGGGGGTCATAAAAGACCTCCGCCATAATGGTTTGACTTTCGCCGGTACCCACATGCAGTCCCTTTTTCAATATCTGGCTTGCGTCCACACTGCAATAGGGATTTTCAGGGTCCGTCTTCAAGAATATTTTTCGTTCCTGAATGTCGAGGTTATCCGGGTCGGCAAACAGGCTGAAATCGATATTCGGCCGTTCAAAATCCGGATTCATGCGTTGCTTTCTTTTTAAAAATGATTGAACAATCCCGGGCATCTGTACTGCCGCCATTTCAAGAATCTGTTGTCTTACTTTCTGGCAGGCTTTGATGGCAGCGTTGCCGGCGATGAAGGTATGCCTGCTGGCATGGGTGCCTGCATCCCACAGCGCCAGGGCGGTATCGCCGATGGTGAACGATATATCCTCGGGTCGAAAACCGAGCTCTTCGGCGATAATCTGGGACAGCACGGTACAAGACCCCTGCCCCTGATCGGTGCCGCCACTGATGACATCCACATGCCCTTCATCATCGATCTTGATGCGCATGCCGTGGCCGTCTGATTTATATACCCGGGCGCCACCAGCCACGTGTATCAGGGAAGCCATGCCAACACCCCGGCCGTTTCTCTTTCCGTGTTTCTCGTCCCAGGATATTTTATCCTTCACCGAGCGGATACATTCTTCCAGCCCACAGGTGGTAATCTTGAGTTTCATGGGTGTCAGTTCACCGCTTCGGTTCCGGTTCAAATGTCTGAATTCGGCCGGATCGATCCCCGCGGCTTCTGCCAGTCGATCCATGGATGTTTCCACCGCAAAGGTTGCCTGGGGGGTGCCGTAGCCCCGCATGGCCTGGCAATAGATATTGTTTGTATAAACACAGCTTGCCTTAAAAAAAACATTGGCTACCCGATAAAGGGACGAGATGGGTGTCATCATGACCGAGGGTGTCGTTGCCCCCCAGGACGTGTAGGCGCCATTGTCAAGTACCGCTTCCACATGTCTGAAGGTCAGCTTTCCCTCCTTGTCGCAACCCTGCTCGATATCAAAGACAGCCGGTTGTCTCGGTGGCAGCGCCTTGAATTCCTCCTCCCGGGTAAACAGTATCTTTACGGGTTTGCGTGTTTTCAGGGCCAGCTGAATACAGATAAATTCGTAGATATCGGTATCCAGTTTGGTGCCGAAACTCCCTCCCACCACCATATTTCGAACCCGAATCTTTTTCTCCCGCAAACCAATTTTTGAAAAATACTCTGCAATGCGTTGTTTGGCCCCAAAAATGACATTGGTCTGGTTGTAAAGGGTCAGATTGTTGTTGGCATCGAATTCTGCTACACACCCGCTGGTACCCATGCAACACTGATTGACCCAGGTCGTGGACACACGATCTTTGACGATAAAAGCCGAATCCTTTCGGCCCTGTTCCGTGTCTCCGGCACTGAATTTCCACGGCAGGGGCAAGATATTGCTGCGGATCGGTTTTCCCCGGGCGTCCATCTCGTGGACCAGGGCTGCGTCTTTCTTCATGGCCTCGAAAGGATCAAAGAGACCCGGCAGTTCTTCATATTCCACTTCGATGAGGTCCAACGCTTCCTGTGCGATCTCCGGACTGACAGCCGCAACGGCTGCTATTTCATCCCGAAACTGACGTACACGGTCTTTCTTGAGAACCGTCTGATCCTTTATAAATCCCACACGCACCTCTGGAATGTCCTGACCCGTAATGACAGCCCGAACACCGGAAAGCTTTTTTGCCCGGGAGGTATCGATTCTTTTTATCCGAGCGTTGGCATAACTGCTGTAAAGAATCTTGCCATACAGCATGCCAGGCAGTTTTAGATCATCGATATAGATCGCTCGCCCGGTCACTTTGTCTGTCTCAAGCGTTCTTGGTACATTTTTGCCTACATATCGGAAATTTGCCATTTTGTCCCCCGAACATCTATTCTTACATCACTATTCGCTTTTGCTAGCCATTTCAATGGACTCAACAATTTGTACATAACCGGTGCAGCGACAGATATTGCCGGATATAGCCGTTCGAATATCAGCTTCCGAAGGCTCTGGGTTTTCCTCTAACAGGGCCTTTGCAGACATGATCATGCCCGATGTGCAGAATCCGCATTGAACCCCGTTATTGTCGATAAAAGCCTGCTGGATGGGGTGTAATGAACCGTCTGGTTTTGCCACCCCCTCGATGGTCAATACATTTTTCCCCTCAATCTCCGGGATGGGGTACAGACAAGCATTGACGGCATCACCATCGATGATCACGGTACAGGCACCACATTCGCCTACACCACAACCTTCCTTTGCACCGGTGAGTTCGAATTTTTCCCGAAGTGTTTTCAACAGTGTCCAGGCCATGGGTACGGTTGTTGTCACTGAGTCCCCATTCAGGTTGAATGAAACAGATATGTTGTTCATGGATAACTCCTTTTTATAAGCTGGGTAATTGCTTATGACCCAGTTTTCTTCTTGGCATCATTGGCGGCCTCTTTTGCCACCCTTGGAATAAGGACCCTGATCATATCTTCCCGGTACCACCCTTCACACCTCAGACTGTCTCTGGGGGAGCAGCACTCCGGTGAAGAAGCAATCAAACCAGCTTCTTTTAAGGTGTCATCTGTCAAGGGCTTGTCACGTAAAAAATCTTCCGCTTCAAAAACACGAATGGGTGTGGGAGCCGCAACGGTCAAAGCAATCCGGGCGTCATCAATTCTCCCCTCTTCTTTTAAAGACAAGCCAACGGCCACACCGATGATGGGGAGATTCATGGCTTTTCGGCGTGCATGTTTATAGTATGCGCTACCATAGTGGCCCATGTGTCCGGGTATAATGATTTCAGTAAGAATTTCATCTTTTTCTTTTACGGTCTCTGACGGTCCCACGAAAAACTCATGAATGGGAACCTTCCGTTCCTGGTTGTTGCGCTTGAGAACCAGGACTGCGTCCAGGATAAATAGAGGGCCGGCAGTGTCCGCCGAAGGGGCGGCATTGCATATATTACCCCCGATAGTGGCCACATTCCTCACCTGGACGGAACCTACCTGAGCTGCGCCTTGATACAGGGCTGCCAACTCATCTTGCATGAGAGGGGAGGTTTCAATCATTCGGTGGGTGGTCAATGCACCGATGTGATAGTCATCCTTTTTTTGAATATACCGAAGTTCATCAAGGCCCCTGAGGGATATAAAAACTTCAGGCGATCGGTTGCTTAATTTTGCAAGCACCATGACATCGGTTCCCCCGGCTATCAACTCTGCGTTGTTACCGTGTTCCGCCAAAAGGCTGAATGCTTCTCCCAGATCTTTCGGTTTAAAATAAGCATAATCGATCATTTGACTTCCCTTTTTGAATCAATTTATAATTTGCTAAGGTGTTCAGGCTCAGGCCTATCAGAGTTTTCGTAACCTTGAGTCTAATGGTCTTTAGCTTCATAAGCTGCGGTTTTATCGATTGTCAAAAACCCGTTTCGATTTTCTTTCCGATCTAGGCAAAGAACAGGTATCGAGCAATTCAACATCACAGCTTACCATGATGCTGTTCTTAATTTTTCGACAGATGGTATCCTCGAGTTCTTTGGCTTTTTGGGCATCGGCTTCCGATCCACATTCTACCCGCAGGGTCATGGTGTCCCTACCATCGGACTCCCGTTCAAGCACGACCTGGTACTCACAGGAGATTTCTGGGATGGAGGAAAGAACTTCATCGATCTGACCAGGATATATATTGACTGCCCGGAAAATGATCATATCGTCTGAACGTCCCAAAATGCTGTCATGCATGGGGAGTAGATTGCCACAAGAACAGGGTTCTGGCATTAAGCGTGTCAGATCGCGAGTGCGATACCGTATGAGTGGTGCCGCCTCCTTGCACAAGGTGGTAACAACCATTTCACCCACCTCACCCTCCGGAACCGGTTGCAAGGAGTCTGGATCGAGTATCTCCAGCAGATAATAATCCGCCCAATAGTGAATGCCCTCGTGCCGGGAACATTCAAGACCGGTTCCGGGCCCATACAGTTCGGTCATGCCGGGTATATCAAACATGTCTTCCAGCCCTAACAGGCTCTTGATACGCTGCCGCATAGAATGACTGCTTCTCTCAGATCCAAAAATCATTTTCTTCAAAGCAATTTTATCTTTCAGGTTTCTTCTTTCAATCTCTTCCGCCATGAGCAAGGCCATGCTGGCGGTACAACACATGACCGTCGACTGCATATCCACCAGAAACTGACACTGCATGTCGATATTTCCAGGGCCGATAGGCAACGCCATGGCGCCAAAACGTTCACAACCCAACTGAAACCCAACCCCTGCTGTCCAGACACCGTAGCCAACGGCAATCTGGACACGATCTTCCTGGGTAAGCGCTGCCATTTCATAGCAGCGTGCAAAAAAATGACCCCAATCGTCGACATCTTTGCGGGTGTAGGACAACACTTTTCGTTTTCCAGTGGTTCCCGAGGACGCATGAATCCGAACGACGTCTGACTCCGGAACAGACAAAAGGGGAAATGGATACCCGTTTCGTAAATCCTCCGCGCTGGTAAACGGCAGCCTTTGGATGTCGTCCAGTGAGCTGATATCTTCCGGGCTTACTCCTGAACCATCCAACAGATTTTTGTAAAATCCGGAACCCTTATACGCATGGGATATTGTCCATTGCAAACCCTTTAGCTGGTGTGCTTTCAGCTCATCCAGTGATTGAAAGACCGGCATAAACGTTTTACTCATTTTTCACCTCCTTGAACTTACAATGGAAGCTCGCAATCTCTGGGTGGCATTTCGATCGGCTTTGCGGGATGTGGTGTCCAAGACCACACCGTAATCACTTTTTGCCTTTTCAATACTCACATATCCATAAGCAACATCTCTTTCTACCGCTGAAATGTCTCTTTCCAGGGGAGAACCGAAACCACCCCCGCCGGCACTTTCAAAATCGATAGTATCACCCGGATTACAAAAGGTCAGGCTGCTGGGATCTCCGGGAAGATCGTTTTTCAGATAGCGGGCCCTGGTGCCGTGCTTCCCGCCAAATATCCCCTGGGGCGGGTATCGAAAACGGCCGGCCTGAACGGCAATGGCGACAGGCGGCTCAGGGGCAAGGGCATCATCCGGGACACGAATACGCATGCGTCTTCCCAGGCCACCCCGTTTTTTTCCGGCACCGCCTGAGTCACAGATGAGCTCCCGTGCAAGTACCCTCAGGGGTGTGTCGCTTTCCAATATTTCAATTGGCGTGTTGGCACCGTTGGCGGGGAAAATGGCACACTGGTGCCCATCTTTCGCCCGGCTTGCTCCCAGACCGCCGCCTCGAATAATCATGGTATGGAATGGTTTTCCATCATGTCGTTTCCCATAAAATATATTGGTCTGGGCCGGCGTTCCACCGCTGTCCGAAATGATCCTGTCCGGAACAGCCGTGGAAAGCGCCCTGAAAACCATTTCGGTCATGAAATGACCGACCTGCATGCGGGCGGCAACGGCAGCCGGGAAACTGCAATTTACAACACTGCCCTCGGGTGCCGTCATGGTTACCGGGCGGATGGCACCTTCATTGATTGGTAGATCCGGATCAAAAACACTTTTGATTGCCATGAAAACATACGCGTAGGTAAAGTTATAGACCACATTGACGCCCCAGGTGACCTGGGGAGACGTGTTTGAAAAATCTACAAGAATGTCACTGCCTTTTACCGTAACCGTCAGGCAGATGTTGATATCATCCCGCTCCCCTGCTCCTTCGATGATGCCTTCATAGGGATAAACACCATCGGGGATACTGGCAATCGCCTGCCGCATACTCTGTTCGGTTCTGTAAATGATTTCATCGGCAAGATCTTCGAGACTGTCAAGATTCTCATCCGCCATCATTTCAATAATTTTTTGACCGCAGACATGATTTGCAGCGACCTGTGAACGGATGTCACCCGTCACCTCCTCGGGTGTTCGAACATTCCAGCGAATCATTTCGAGAACGTCTTCATTGAGAACACCCGCATCGTATAATTTGACACGGGGAATAAATAGACCTTCTTCAAACACCTCACGATTATCCGATGAAACACGACCGCCGATATCCGAGTGATGAAACACACAAGCCGTAAAAGCCACCGGTCGATCCTTGTAAAAAATGGGGCTCAGGACGCAGACATCGTTCAAATGCCCCGCCAGCAGCCACGGGTCATTTACGATAATCACATCACCGGAGCGATATTCATCCAGGGGCACCGATTGAATCACCTTTTTGACACCCAGGGCCATGGCGCCGGCCTGCCCCGGTGTACAAAACGTGCCCTGAACCAGTTCCTGCCCCCTGTGATCCGTAAACATGCAGGTGTAATCATGGGCATCCCGCAGCAGGCTCGAAAAGGCTGTTCTAGCAACCGATGCATCTGCCTCGTCCACAATGGATATCAGACGGCGCCAGAGAATCTCGAGACGAATGGGATCGAATTTCGATTTTAGTCCTTGATTTGATTTAGAAGACATGGCGTTCTTCTTTCACTAATATTACGAATGATTTAATGAAAAGTTTTAGGTTTTAGGTTCCGAGTTACCTGTCAGCTAACCTAACACTTAACACTTAAAACCTAAAACCGCTCTATACTTCTATCCACACAAACCCGTACGAATCCACCGTACAGGAGGCATCCTCGCCGATGATGATGGTGGATTCCCTTTCTTCGATGATGGCCGGTCCTTGAATAGCTGCTCCCGGAAAGAGCTTCATGCGGTCATACACATCATGGGGTAAAAAGATCTTTCGTGCCAATGAAAATGCCGGTCGCGACCCTTTCATGGCATCTGTCAGCTCCCCATTCTGACCTTCAAATCTGGGCAGTTGAAAAGGTCTTTCCGGCTCGCTGACACGGACCTTGAATGTTACAAACTCGATCTGCGTTTCCGGATAAGTCCGGCCATAGAGCTTTTCATAGACCTGGTCGAAAAGATGACGGATTTCCGGTATTTTCCACTCATGGAAGGGCCTATTTTCCAAGGTGAGATCGGTCTCGGCACCCTGGCCCACAAAGCGCATCATAAGGGTTCTCTCAATACGCAAGGAAGCGTCATAGACGGTCCTTTGTAAAATCGCAGCGCCCTCGGTTTCCAGGTTCTGGAAAAGTGCTTCGATTTCATTAAAGTCGGCTTCGTCCAGTCTGACCCGGTGACTCCTGGTGAGATCGAATGCCACCGGAGCCGTAAAAAACCCCAGAGCGGATCCCACACCTGCCAGTGGGGGGACCAGTATTCGGGGTGCATTGATCTTTTTTGCAAGACCATAGGCATGCACCGGTCCGGCGCCGCCAAAGGCCGATATGGTGACGATGTTCGGATTGCCGCCTTTTTCTGCAATGTGTGTTTTTGCCGCGGCAGCCATGGTTTCATTGATAAGATCGTGGATACCGAATGCGGCTTCCACAAGTTTGGTATTCAACGGTTTTGCGATAGTTTCCCGGATAGCATTTTCAGCGGCCGATTTATCCAGTGGCATGGTGCCCCCCAGAAAATATTTGGGATCCAGGTATCCCAGCACCAGATCGGCGTCGGTGACGGTGGGATTTACACCACCCTTGCCATAGCAGACAGGACCGGGATCTGCGCCGGCGCTCTCAGGCCCCACCTGAAGCAAGCCCATGTTGTTTATCTTTGCCATACTGCCACCGCCGGCACCGATCTCCATCAGATCCACAACCGGTACCTGGATGGGCAGACCGCTGCCCTTTTTGAATCGCTGAACCCTCCCCACCTCGAAAGTGGAGACCATGCCGGCCTGTCCTTTCTGTATCAGACACGATTTCGCTGTGGTACCTCCCATGTCAAAACAGAACATGTCCTTGATCTGAAACAGACTGCCATAATGCTGGGATGCAATCACGGCTGCCGTAGGCCCCGATTCGATAATGCGCACCGGAAATTTACGGGCGGTTTCAATGGATGTAATACCGCCGCTGGAGAGCATGATAAACAGCTTCCCCTTGAACCCAAGGGCAACGAGTCTTGAAGACAATTTTTCAAGATATTTGGATGTTATGGGTTTAACATATGCGTTGGTAACTGTGGTACAGGTTCTTTCATACTCACGGATCTGTGGCAGTACTTCAAACGAAGTGGATAGCGAGAGTTCCGGGGCAAGCCTCTCTATCTCGTCTTTAATTATTTTTTCGTGAATCGGATTTTCATAGGAATTGAGAAGACACACTGCCAAAGACTCGATTTGCATCTCACGAAGCTGTGAGAGTACCACCGTAATCTCTTCTGTCTGGATTGGCAGCAGAACCCTGCCATCGCTGGCCACACGTTCCGCGAGTTCTTTTCTGAGAAACCGGGGAACCAAAGGTTCAGGATATTCCGCAAAAATATCATAGGCATCATAGCGAAGTTCTCTCCCCAGTTCCAGCACATCCCTGAAACCCTGGGTCGTGATAAGACCGGTTCTGGCCCCCTTTCTTTCGATGATGGCATTGATCACCAGGGTAGTTCCATGGATGAATTCATCCGTAAACGCCATGAATCCGGGGGTGTCCAATTCTAGTCGGCGCACCCCTTCTGCAACGGCTGTGGACGGATCCGAAGGGGTCGTCAGGCACTTGTGCGTCTGGAATTCACCGGTCTGGTCGTTCACAAGCACAAAATCCGTAAATGTGCCGCCAATATCACAGCCCAAACGATAGGCATTTTTCTTCACGACAATCTCCAGCTTTTCATAGTCTTTTTCGTGGTTTCGTTCTTTCGTGATTTCGTGATAA
Organism: uncultured delta proteobacterium; assembly: GCA_963744665.1. Taxonomy (GTDB): domain Bacteria; phylum Desulfobacterota; class Desulfobacteria; order Desulfobacterales; family B30-G6; genus B30-G6. The sequence continues at coordinate 55,848 of CAVUUM010000006.1, forward strand.
AAGATTCAATTTGTTTCCGTATCATCAACCCAATGAACCCAAGAAACTCAATAAACTCAATGAACCCTAATCCCTTCAGACCCTTGTAGGCCGGTAAGCCAGGAAGCTGGGAGGCTATCATGCTGCAATCAGCTATACGCTTTTTGCTACCCTCAAACCCTTGTATCACCCTCAGACCCTTAAACCCTCTCTAGAATATTCCCGGCTCCTGCCACTCCCCAAAAACATCACGAAGCACGGCAGTCATCTCACCGACGGTTGCGTATTCCCGGCAACAGTCCACCAGCAAGGGCATGACATTGTCTCCCTGCCGGGTGCCTTTTTCGAGCTCTTTCAATGTGCGCTTAACGGCCTGGTTGTTGCGGGCGTTCTTCAATTCCCGCAAATGTTTGATCTGTTTTTCAACCCAGGCTTCATTATGCTCATGAAGTTCCACATCCGGTCCACCTGCGTCATCATCGGTGTATTTGTTTAAACCGATCTTGACATACGCTCCGCTTTGCAAACCCTTTTCATATTCATAGGCCTGTTGAGCCACTTTTCGCTGGATATAACCCGATGACACCGAATGAATCATTCCCCCCGCCTGCTGAATGGCTGTCATTTCCTCCTTAATCTTGTCTTCCATCTGTTTGGTAAGGGTTTCGATAAAATAAGATCCTGCCAAGGGATCTACCGTATCCCGCAACCCGACTTCATCCATGATGATTTCAAGGGTTCTGAGTGAAAGCAAAGCCGCTCTGGGTGTCGGAATGGTGTAAGCTTCATCAAAAGAACAAAGTGCCGTGGTCTGTGCGCCACTGAGTGCGGCACCGAGGGCATAAAAAGCACTTCTCATGATATTGTTTTCAGGCTGCTCTTTTGTGAGGCCACTGCCGCCGCCACCAAAAAGACCCCGTAGAAAAAGCGTTTTCTTATCCTGAATTCCGTAATCCTCCCTTAGCATGCGGGCCCAAAGCTTTCTGGCGGCTCTGAATTTACTTATCTGCTCCCACAGGTTTCCAAAGACATTCAGGTTGAAGGAAAAACGTCCCACAAAGTCTCCGGTATCGATGCCTCTGGCCGTTACATTTTCGATATAGGATTTCGCAATTTCAAAAGCGCAGGCAATTTCCTGTGAAGGCGTTGCGCCTGATTCCCTTATATGATAGCCGCAGATACTGACAGGGTTGCATCTGGGCAGTGCCTTCATGCTGTATTCAATACTGTCGCCCACCAAACGGACCGCATGGTCAACAGGAAATATCCAGGCGCCACGACCGATCATCTCTTTCAAAATATCATTCTGGGGTGTGGCGCTGATACGATCTTTGGGGTAACCAGTTTTTTCTGCAAGCGCCTGATACATGGCAAGCATGATACATGCGATGGCGTTGATGGTAAGTCCGGTACCAATACGATCGAGGGGAATACCTTCAAAAGCGATTTCAAAATCCCGCAGGGAATCGACAGCCATGCCAACGCGTCCCACTTCTCCTGCAGCGCTTTGACTGTCAGAGTCCAAGCCCATCTGTGTCGGAAGATCGAAGGCGACGTTCAATCCGGTCTGGCCCTGGGAGATCATGTATTTAAATCGTTTGTTGGTCTCTTCCGGTGTGCCGAAACCGGTGTACTGACGTGTGGTCCAGGCCCGGCTGCGATAACCCTGGGGATGCAGGCTCCGGGTGAAGGGGTATTCACCGGGATCTCCCAGGTCCTTCTCATACTCGAAACCAACCGCCGTAAGATCATCCGGCGTATACACCGGCTTGACCTTAATACCCGATTGATATACAACTTCTGTTATGGCCCCTTTTTCATCTTTGAGATACTTGGCAACGCCCATATATTCACCTTGCGTTTCTGTTTTAAGTTTTAGGTGTTAGGTTTTAAGCAGATCCTGTCTTTGTGATACTATCTAACTTCGGTAAATTTTTAACTACTACTGGCGGATAGCCCCCAGATACAACCTAAAACCTAAAACTTAATTCCTAAAACTTATGCCGTATGGCAATTTCTTTAATCCCCTCAATCATTTCATCAAAAGACGTTCCACCCGGATACACGCCCTTGATACCCAATTGCTCCAGTTTTGGGATGTCGCGTGCAGGTATGACACCGCCCACCACAACCCCTGTGGATTGAATACCTTCCTGTTTCATCTCCTCGAGTAGTTTTTCACAGATGCTAAGGTGGGCACCCGACATGATGCTGAGTCCAATGATGTCAACCGCTTCCTGAAGAGCCGTTCTTACGATCTGTTCAACCTGTTGATGAAGGCCGGTGTACACCACCTCCATACCGGCATCGCGAAGTGCCAGCGCAACGATTTTTGCACCTCTGTCATGACCATCCAATCCTGGTTTTGCAATGAGTATTTTTATTTTTCTTTCACGCATAGGGTGTTCCTTATAAGTTCAGGTTGTTTAGACTGTTAGGCTATAAGACTGTTAGCGTCTACAGCCTAAACGCCTAACAGTCTAATAGCCTACTTATTCAAGGTCGTCATATGATTCCATTACCGCTTTTTTCCCACGGCTTAAATGCTCTCGGACAAGACGTTCAACACCGTCTTCATCCCGCTGCCTGATTCGTTCGAGCATATCCTTATGATCATTGTTGCTCATGTTTGCCAGTTTCTCGTTCTTCAAAATTAGTTGTCGATATCGATAGATCTGATCTCTCAAGTTATTGATCATATGAATCAATTTCGGGCTTCTACTCAGCGCATACAATAAATCATGGAATTCCGTGTTGATGTCTGGAAGGGCGTCGAGGTCCTTACAATCCAGGTGTTTCTGGAAACGTTTGATTTTTTTCTCCAGGGGTTTCAAATCTGCCTTGCGATGTTTTTGGGCAGCCAATCGCGCCGCATAGCTTTCAAGAACACTTCGAATACCAAATGTTTCTTCCACATCCTCCCGGCTGAGCCCCAAAACACTGAAACCACCCCGGGAAAGCTTTCGCAAGTACCCTTCTCTTTCCAATTTGTGAATGGCCTCTCTCACCGGAGTCCGACTGATACCTAAAGTTTCTGCCAGACGACTTTCGATGAGTCTTCCCCCTGGCGGCATATCACCTTTGACAATGGCGTTTTTAAGATTTTCGAACACATGCTGACCGAGTGATTTTCGCTCGCCGATTTTACCGAGTTCTTCCAATCCTCTGTCCATGTTTTTATGAGGACTCATGCGCTATTCCTGCTGCTCTTAATCGCCTTCGGGCCCAATTCCCCGCGGGTTCTGCCGTCCGGCATGACAATAACTACCCCGTAGCTTGCTGCGGGGTAGTTCATTTATCCCCACCGTCTATTATCAATGCTGTATCTTACATTATGAAGAACGCTATATAATTCCTCTGTTTTTCAGGTCTTCACGTGCCGCATGATCATAACCCAGTTTCTGACCGTATATCGCATCATTGTGTTCGCCAAAGCGGGGCGGAAACGTAAGCTCCCCCTTACTTTCTTTAATAAACGAATTCATGATGGGAGGTGGGGACAGTGTAATTTTCCGGGATGTGATGGGGTCTTTGGCAAAGATCAATCGTTTTTTGACCAGGGGGTCCTGAATAACATCCTCGATAGATTTGATCTTGCTGACCGGGACCGTTATGGACTGCAGCAGTTCAATGAGATCCTCGGATGTCATCTGCATGGTGATGGCATTCATGGCCTTGTTTACGTTTTTAACATCTGTTATTCGACCGGCATTTTTCTCATATTCCGTTTTGTCAAGCGACATGAACACAGGCTGGGAAACCAGCGCCTTCCACTGTCGATCGTTTCCAACGGCCATGTAAATAAAACCGTTTTGGGTTTGATACACCGAAACGGGGCAAAAAAACTCATGTGTGTTGCCTCTTCGGGTAATCTTTTTTCCAAAGTTGGACGTCAGGGTAATGGGGACCGTCAACCATGAAACAGAAGATTCAAACATGGACAAATCAATGCGGCTTCCCTCCCCAGTATACTGCCTTTTGAGTAGCGCTTTCATGAGCAGCCCGTAGGCATGCTCGCTGGTGCCCATGTCCGGCAGGGGAATACCCAGCACCTGCGGATCACCGTCGGCCTGTCCGGTAAGGTCCATCAACCCTGATCGCGCCTGTAAGATCGGGTCATAGGCGCCTTCATTGCTGTCAGGACCGAATCCGGTGACACCTAGCCAGATGATGTCTTTTTTGATTTTTTTGAGCCGATCAAAATCGATACCCAGTTTTTGATAGTTTTTTGGCAATTGATTGGTGATGAAGATATCGACATTCAAGTCCTGGATCAACTGGTCGAAAAGATGTTGGCCATCCTGCTCCGCAAGGTTCAGTGTCAAGGCTTTCTTACCGGCATTGATACAAAGGTAATAGGCATTCATCCGTTTCTCCCCCAGCACATTCTCCCCTATCATCCTGTTGGGGTCACCATAAACGGGATGTTCCAGTCGAATAACTTCCATCCCGTCCTGGGCGAGTCGATACGTGAGATACGGAACCACGGTTGCCTGTTCCAAGGATAACACCGTAATGGTTTTTAAAAAGTCCATATGTCTCTCCTTGATCTGGGACTAGCGTATCGTGAAATTCGAGGTTGCCTGTCATCGGTGGGTGTTCGCTGCTCAATCTGTTTTGTATACTGTATACAAGAAACTGTTGTCAAGAATTGTTTGGGGTGATACATGGAACGGGTGTTGACTTTCGATTTAAGTGTACAGTATACGATTTTATTTATATTTATCATCTCAGACACAAGGAGGTTCTAGTAATGGCTGATGTTAATGCACCCATGCCCGGGAAAATCTGTGAAGTAAAAGTCAGTCCTGGAGATACCGTGATAGAAGATCAGGAGGTTTTGGTTCTCGAGGCAATGAAAATGGAAATGCCGATTGTCGCAACGGCCGCCGGTACGATTAAATCCGTCAACTGTGCCACAGGTGATGCGGTCCAGGGGGGCGATATACTTATCGTTATCGATTGAACATTTTGATTTGTTCGCAATTTGTGATTTGAAGTTTTGTGATTTCCATAGAAAGGAGGGCCAGCATGTCCGACCAGACCACGCATAAAAGTGAGCTGAACCGCCTTGCAGCCCTTAAAGAGAGGGCTGAAATGGGGGGTGGCACGCACGCTATCGGGAAACGCCACGCCATAGGAAAGCTGACGGCCAGAGAACGCCTGAGTCGCTTATTCGATCCCCATACCTTTGTAGAGATGAACCAGCTCGCCGAGAGCCAGGCTGTCGATTTCGGCATGCAGAAAAAAAAGGTTCCCGGAGACGGTGTGATCATCGGTTATGGGTCCATTGACAAACGGCTTGTTTTTGCCTACGCCCAGGACGCCACCGTGCTGGGGGGCTCAGTGGGAACCGTGCATGGCCGGAAAATCTGCCGTATCATGGATGAGGCCTTGAAGGTCAAAGCGCCTATCGTAGGTCTTTTCGATTCCGGCGGCGGCAGGATTCATGAGGGCTTCTTTGCATCCAAGGGTGTGGCCGGTATGTTTTACCGCAACACAGCTGCATCCGGCATCATCCCTCAGATATCTGCCATGATGGGGCCCTGTGCCGGCGTATCCGTCTACTCCCCTGCCCTGACGGACTTCATTGTCATGGTTGAGGGGACAAGCCAGATGGCCATTACCGGTCCGGGTGTTATAAAATCCGTTACCGGTGAAGATGTGACCCTGGAAGAACTCGGTGGTGCAAAGATTCACAGCGAAATTACCGGTCAGGCGCATATGGTTGCCAAGAGCGATGAAGACTGCATTCAGTCCATCCGGAACCTTCTCGCTTATCTCCCTTCCAACAACGAAGCCTCCCCACCTGTCGTTCAATCGCGTGACGACCCTTTCCGCACGGATTCATCCCTTGAAGAAATCGTGCCTGCAGACTTCAGAAAAGCATACGATATGCGCAAAGTCATTACCCGCGTGGTGGACCAAGAGACCTTTCACGAGCTGCTTCCCAGATATGCAAAGAACATCATCATCGGTTTTGCACGCATGGATGGCCAGACCGTAGGCATCGTCGGCAACCAGCCCATTTTTCTGGCAGGATGCCTGGATGTCAACAGCTCGGACAAAGCCGCCAGGTTCATTCGATTTTGCGACGCTTTCAATATTCCCCTGATAAATTTCGTGGATGTGCCCGGCTATTTTCCAGGCGTCAAACAGGAATATGCCGGTATCATCCGGCATGGTGCCAAAATGCTGTATGCCTATGCAGAAGCGACCGTTCCCAAGATTACCCTGGCACTGAGAAAGGAATACGGCGGCGCCGTCATGGCCATGTGCTGTGTGGGCATGGGTGTGGACCAAATGTTGGCCTGGCCCATTGCCAAACTGGTTGTCCTGGACACCACCACAGCCGTAAACCTGATCTTTCGCAAGGAAATCCAGGCAGCTGAAAATCCTGACGAATTCAGAGAGCATATGATCAAAGCCTATGATCAGAAATTTTCAAATCCTTTCCATGCGGCCTCCAACATGCTGGTGGATTCCATCATCGAACCCAGTCAGACAAGACCGGCGCTGATTAAAACCCTGGGAATGCTCAAGACAAAAAAACGACCCAAACCTTTCAGGCGACATGGGAATATACCACTATAATATTGATCGGCTCCTTTGGCGCAGATCAATATTAAGGGGTCCAGGGTTCGAGGGTGGCTGAGGGCGGTCGGCTGACAGCAGCATCCCAGCCTCCAAGCATCCTCGCCACCCAGCATACAAGGGTCAAGATACAGATTCTACTCGTATGCCTATGAAATAACCAATCGAAATAGGGAGAAACTCATGGATTTTACCCTCTCCAAGGAACACAAAGATATCCAGAAGGCAGCCAGGGAATTTGCCGTGGGTGAGTTTGCCCAGGTGGCGCGTGAATTCGATTTAAATGAAACCTTTCCACAAAAGATCCTGGACAAGGCCCGCAAGCTGGATCTTGTGGGTCTATTCATTCCGGAAGCCTACGGCGGACCGGGTCTGGGTTTCCTGGAGCACGCACTGGTTCTGGAGGAATTCTGGAAAATTGACCCCGGTATAGGCCAGCAGCTCTGTTCAGTTTCCTTCGGTGCGGAAGAATTGCTCCTGTTCGGCACCGAGGAACAGAAAATAAATTATCTCACCCCTATATTCACCGGCAAGGCCATTATGGGGTTTGCTATTACCGAACCGGATGCCGGAAGCGACACGGCAGCCGTTGCCACAACCGCTGTAAGAGATGGCGATGACTATATTATCAACGGCAGCAAGGTCATGATCGGCAATGGCACGGTGGGTACATTCCTGCTTGTCTTTTGTCTGACCAATCCGGATGAAAAATCAAAAATCGCGCGGCACAGTGTCATCATCGTTGAAACCGATCGGGAGGGTTATAAAGCCGATAAAATGGACGGCAAGATGGGACTGAGATGTTCTGATACGGCCGCTGTCTACTTTAACAATGTCCGGGTCCCCAAAGAAAACCTACTGGGCAAGGAAGGCCATGGGTTTATTCAACTCATGCACTTTTTTGATCGCTCCAGAGCCTACGTGGCAGCCCACGGTGTGGGTCTGGCGCAAGGCGCTTTGGATCAGGCTGTCAAGCATGTGAGAGGCAGAAAACAGTTCGGGCGTCCCCTGGGTGCTTTCCAGGCCACCCAGTTCAAGATTGCCGAGATGGCAACCAAGATTGAAGCCGCCCGGAACATGGTCTACAAGTCTGCCTGGCTCCTGGACAAGGGCATGGCAGACACCAAACTCACAGCCATGGCAAAGTTGTATGCCTGCCATGTGGCCGTGACAGTGGTGGATGAAGCCCTTCAACTCCACGGCGGATACGGGTATTTCAACGATTATGACATCGAACGGTTCTACCGGGCTGCAAAAGTGCTGGAAATATACGAAGGTACCAAAGAGGTCGAAAAAATCATCATTTCCCGGGAGATTTTGGGAAAGCTGTAATTCATTTTTTGGGATTCAGTGAACGCGAAATGAATAATCCATGGGCCTGATCAATCTACTGCTTAGAGATCCGCTTGAATTCATCCTCATCGCAATACCGCTCTTGTATTCAATTATCCTGCATGAGTTGGCGCATGGCTGGGTTGCGTATCAAATGGGCGACCCAACCGCCAAAAACCTCGGCCGTTTAAGCCTCAATCCACTCAGACACCTCGACCCCATGGGGACCCTCATGCTCTTTATTTTCGGTTTTGGCTGGGCAAAGCCGGTACCGGTGAATTTCAACCGACTGCGTGACAGACACATGGGGATGATATGGGTCTCCTCTGCAGGAATCATCACCAACATGGCCTTGGCCTTCAGTGCTCTTTTCTTGAGCCGTTTACTTTCTCCTTCGCCTTCAAGTACGCTGGCAGTCCTTCTCTTCTATTTTGCACATATCAACATTATTTTAGCCGCCTTTAATCTGATTCCCCTGCCGCCCCTGGATGGATCTAAAATTCTAATGGGCTTCGCACCACCAAGTGTCCAGAATTTCCTTTTCCGTCTTGAGGGTTACGGCCTTTTTATTATCATTGCCTTTCTATATTTAGGCGTCCTGGATCCTGTCATCCGTTTTTTCCGGTGGTTGATTTTGGCATTTATCAATCTGTTGTTGCCCTGAAAACGACAGCAAACGACGATGAGACAGGCAGACGTTCTTACCGTCGCTGCAAAACATTGCCCCACGGCAAAACAATTCTTTAGGCTTGCCGTAGGAAACCTTCATTTTTTGTTGTTTTATTTTAAACAAATCGTCCTTGTTGAAACACATAATTCATAGGCGCCTGTTTTTTATTATTATGATATATCAATCTATTAAGTTGTAATATCGATATGTCAACAAGTGAAATTAACGTTTGCCTATGATGTCAGACGAACACACTATGGAGAAATGAGGATCGTGATTTTTTTCTTTCGTGGCAAGATGCGAAAGGAAGAACAAATAAGATAAGCCTTGCCATCTTGCCCATTAAAAAGTAAAGGGGATGAAAAATTTCGCCCATCTGCCGAGGATGTTGATGCGCTCCGACGCAACTGAGGCCATAGGATGAATACCCATGATAAAGAAATACTGGTTTTTTATCGGCATTGCCTGTGTGATCGGCATCGCCTTTACGCTGCCCGATGTGGGGCGTTTTGTACGAACGTATAAAATTCTCAACATCGGTATTTTTATCGCCTTCTTGTTGACGGGCCTCTCCTTGGAGACGTCCAGCTTTTTTGAACAATTGAAAAACATCAAGGTACTGCTGGCAGCCCTTATTTCATCGCTAATTTTTTTTCCGGTAGTGGCCTACTACCTGGGGCAGTACGTTTTTAGCAACTGGCCGGATTTTGCCATAGGAACCTTGATCATTGGTGTCGCACCGGTGACGGTTGCATCCGGAACGGTCATGACAGCCATCGCCCTGGGTAATATTCCCCTGAGTCTGTTCATCTGTGTTCTGGGAAACTTTTTTTCCATCTTAACCATTCCCATTATGGTCAGTCTGATACTGCAAATGGGCAATGTGTCCATTGAACTGCCAGCCGTGCAAATGCTGTTGGGGCTGACACTCAAGGTGCTGGTACCGATAGTGATCGGTCAACTTTTACGGCCATGGTTGAAATCCAAGATAATATCGTTTTCCAAAGCCATTTCGATCTTCAACCAGAGCATCGTGCTCATGATTATCCTCAATGCCGTATCGAGTTCGACCCATCGAATTGTTGAGGCCGGTCCTGCCCTTTTTCTTGTTTTCCTTTTTATGATCGGGCTGCATGTTTTTATCATCTTTGTCAATAAAACAACCGCGGGTCTTATCGGCCTGGATTTGCCCTCCACCGCAGCGTTTACCATTCATACCTCTCAAAAGACCCTGACCATTTCATATCTGGTGTGGGCCGGCTATTTTGCCACTGCATACCCCATGGCGCTCATCCCAGGCATCGCCTATCACCTGACCCAGATGATCATGGACACGTTTGTGGCGCAGTGGTTCAGAAGCAGGATGGAATCTTCGCGTATATCCACTAAGGCATAAAGGGGTTTGTTATTTAGACGCCAGGGTGATAAATTGTCACAAATCAGACTATATATGGCCCCCATGAAGGGGTTTACCGATCACCTGTTCAGACGAGCATTCGCCGAGCACTTTGGTGGCTTCGATCTGGCCGTGGCGCCTTTCATCACCACCAAGCAAGGTTACCGCATCAGGAGAAAATACGTTAAAGACGTCCTTCCGGAAAACAACACCTGCCTTCCGGTTATCCCTCAGATTCTGAGCAAGACAGCCGGGGACTTTATCGTTCTGGCCAACTACCTTTATGATCTTGGGTATAACACCGTCAACTGGAACCTGGGCTGTCCCTATCCCATGGTGGCCAACAAGCAACGGGGCTCCGGCATGCTGCCGTACACCGATCGGATTCAGACCTTCCTAGACAAAGTCATTCCCGAACTTCGCGGGACACTTTCCATCAAAATGAGACTTGGGTGGAAAGATAAAACAGATATTTTCAAACTGCTGCCAACAATTGAACCATACCCGCTATCAGAGATTATCATTCATCCCCGAACCGGTCTGCAGCGTTACGAAGGGCTTGTGGACCTGGATGCTTTTAAAACCTGTCTGACCATGACCCATCACCCGGTGGTTTACAATGGTGATATTCGAACAGTGGATGATTTTTGGCGGCTTTTCCAACGTTTTGACAGGGTACATGCATGGATGATCGGACGCTGGTGCATAGCCGATCCGTTTCTTCCGGGTTGCATCACAGGCAGTTCTGAGGATATTCCTGACACACTCTATCGTATGCAGCAGTTTCACGAAGCCCTGTTTGAGGCCTACAGTCACGTTTTCGAAGGTCCGTCCCACGTGATGAATAAGATGAAAGGACTTTGGCGCTATTTTTCACTATCTTTTAAAGACTGCAAAAAGAGTGTCAAAAAAATCACCAAAACGCGTAAACCGGAGCGGTATCTCGAACGCGTAAATAGGTTCTTCGAAACCGAAGCACAACTGCGTCAATCCATAAACCAATAAACCGCAAGAGCCAAAGAATTTCCCGTGGGTTTGCCGTGCGGCAGTGCTTCGAATGCCGTGGGGTTAGATAGCGAATCAAAATCAGAGCTCAACCAGTTTAATACTCTCCACCAACGGCAAAGCCTCTATTTCTAACATTACATCCTCTGTGATTGGGGTGTCGGTGGCCAGAAACACAATATTGGCGCTTCCTTCAGAACTCTCCCCTACATTCATGCGGCTGATGTTGATACCCCTTTCACCAAGCAATAGCGTTATACTGCCAAAGGCACCGGGTTTGTTGATGTTACGGATATAGGCAAAATGGCCTTTGGGTTCCATGGTGAGATGGAAGTCGTCAATTTTGACGATGGCGGCCCGTTTCCTGCCGAATATCGTCCCTGAAATATCGCAGGTACCGTCGGTGGTCACCACTTTAAGCGATATCAGATTGATATACTCATCCGGGTCCGATGTGGTGGTTTCAGATATTTTGATGCCTCTTTCCTGTGCAAGTACATTTGCATTCACGTAATTGACATCGTCTTTGACCATGGGGGTCAGCAGGCCTTTTAAAACACTGGTGGTAATCGGCGCAAGATCCATCCCCTGAAAATCACCGGCGTATTCGACTCCCACTTCTTTGACGGCACCTTTGCACAACTGTGGTACCAGACACCCCATACGATCGCCAAGATTCAGATACGGTCCTATCTTGTTTAAAAGCTCTCCTGTAACCGATGGTGCATTGACGGCATTGGTAATGGTTCCTGTCTTCAGGTAATCTATAATCTGCCTGGCCACCGCCACCGCCACATTTGTCTGGGCTTCTTTTGTGGAAGCACCCAAATGGGGTGTGCAAATGACATTTTCATGCTCAACCAGAGAACAGGTTCCGGGGGGTTCGGATTCAAAGACATCCAACGCCGCACCGGCAACTTTACCCGAAGCAATGGCATCATTGAGATCCTTTTCATTGACAATGCCACCCCTGGCACAGTTGATAATCATGACCCCATTCTTCATTTGTTCAAAGGCCTTTTGATTGAGCAATCCGGTGGTCTCTTTTAATTTGGGGACATGAACGGTGATGTAGTCAGCCCTTCTGTAAAGATCTTCCAAAGAGGTGCTTTTAAAACCGTCTTTCTGGATCTGTTCTGGTGAAACAAAGGGGTCATAGACGATGACCTGCATTTTAAGACCCCGCGCCCGATCTGCAACAATGGATCCTATTTTTCCGTATCCCACCACGCCCAGGACCTTGTTAAAGACTTCCCTGCCCTGGAGTCGTTTTTTGTCCCATTTTCCGGCTTTCAAGGAGCTCGTTCCCCTGGGTATGTTCCGTGTCAAAGACATCATCATGGAAATGGCATGCTCGGCTGTGGTGATCACATTGCCCGTGGGGGTGTTCATGACGACGATGCCGTGCTTGGTGGCAACGGGAATATCCACATTATCCAAACCGATGCCGGCTCTGCCTACAACTTTGAGCTTTTTAGCCTCAGCCATAAGATCCCCAGTGACCTTGGTGGCACTTCGAATAACAAGGGCATGATATTCGCCGATGATCTTTTTGAGCTCTTCCGGCGGCAGGCCCGTCTTTACATCAACCGTTATGCCCTCTTCTTCTTCGAACATCCTGATCCCGATTTCACCCAACTGATCACTCACCAGAACTTTCATCTGCAACCCCCCTGATAGATTCGTTGTACAAATTTACGATTTTGATCTAACCCACGCTGTATGCAGCCGGAAATTTAAATGATAACTCGGCGTGCAATAGTACATTTGGAACGAGATATCAATACAATCTGAACGTGCCTGTTTTTGGGTTAACTGATTCTCTACCCACAGGGCGGGTGAGCTCAAGAAGCCTCCTCGAAGGGGACTGAAATATCCAATATCGAATATCGAAACCATGAATTTCGAAGTGATGGTTCCCAGCTCATAGAAAAAAGGAAGATAGAGCGCAGCGATACAACATTTGGATCATTCGGTATTGTTCAGGATTTCGAATTTCGTGCTTCGGATTTAAGGAACTGCCGCCATCGGCATAGCCAAATATCTCTGACCTAGCCCAAACAGGCCAGGTTTTTAATGACGGAGAAAAAAAGCGCCCCCATGTAAATACGAGGGCGCTTTTTTCACTATTGTCGCGTTTCATAATGATGCCGCGTAAATTTATTGTTAGCGGCTTTTCAAGAGTTCCGGCTTTGGATATTCCGCCAGTACTTTTTGAGATTCCGCGATGGCATCTTCATCGAGGGCGATATCCTCCAATTGTCCGGACAGGTACTTTTCATAAGCGGCAAGATCGATCAAACCATGTCCGCTATAATTAAAAAGGATCACCTTCTCTTTGCCTTCTTCTTTGGCCTTTTTGGCTTCATCAATCACGCATGCCAGGGCATGGTTGGTTTCAGGTGCAGGGATGACACCTTCCGTACGTGCTAAAAGGATGCCGGCTTTATAGGTAGCGAGCTGGCCCACAGCCTTGGCTTCCATGATCCCCTCGGAAACCATCTGACTGACAGTCGGCGCCATGCCGTGATACCTTAACCCGCCTGCATGCAGCGGTGGGGGCACAAAGGTATGCCCAAGGCTGTGCATGGGAAGCAGGGGGGTCATTTTAGCATAATCACCATGATCATAGGCAAAGGGCGCCCTGGTCAGGGTGGGGCAGGCCTCGGGTTCCACCGGGTATATGGCGATGTCCTTGCCGTTGATTTTGTCATGGGCAAATGGAAATGCAAGACCGGCAAAATTGCTCCCGCCGCCAGCGCATCCTATGACAATATCCGGATATTCGTTGACTTTTTCCAATTGTTTCTTGGCCTCGAGCCCGATGATGGTCTGGTGCAGCATCACGTGGTTCAAGACACTGCCCAATGAATACCGTGTCTCACCGGTTGGATCCGTGACGGCTGCCTCGACAGCTTCACTGATGGCGATTCCCAGACTGCCGGGTGTGTCCGGGTCCATGGCGAGAACGCCTCTTCCGGCCTCTGTTTCCGTGCTGGGGCTGGCGATGCAATTGGCGCCCCAGGTGGACATCATGGCCTTGCGATACGGTTTTTGGTCAAAGCTGATCCGGACCATGAAGACCTTGCACTCTAGCCCGAACTGGGAGCAGGCAAATGCCAGGGCGCTCCCCCACTGACCGGCGCCGGTTTCCGTGGTCAAACGCTTGATCCCGAACTCTTTGTTGTAATACGCCTGGGCAACAGCCGTGTTTGGTTTGTGGCTGCCCGGGGGACTGACACCTTCATATTTGTAGTAAATGCGTGCCGGTGTATCGAGGGCTTTTTCCAATTCAAATGCTCGGATCAGCGGAGATGGACGCCAGATTCGCAGAACCCTTAAAACTTCTTCAGGGATATCGATCCAACGTTCCGTACTGACCTCCTGCTCAATGAGATTCATAGGAAAAACCGGGGCAAGCATATCCGGTGTTACCGGACCGTCCGGCCCCAAGGGTGGATTCATTTTAATATCCGCAAGAATGTTGTACCACTGTCGCGGCATCTCATCTTCTGATAGCAGTATTTTTTTTGTTTCCATTGACTCCTCCTTCCTGATATGAATTTAAACGATTTGATGGATTGCGTACAGGGTGAGACTTGGTGTAACACGCTGAAAAAGATTCATTTTTTAACTTGACTTCAATTGTGTATACAGTATACAGTTTTTAGTCAAGAGAATAATGAGTCTTACCTTATTTTTTAACATAAATAAAGAAGGAAATCCCCATGAAATCAAGCTATTGAACTCTACCCCACCGCCTTCAATCCTCTTTTGATCAAACCCCATCGCGGCTTGCCCGGTTCCGCTGCCATTATTGGGGCCGGTACCATTGGCCCCGATATCGGGTATTACCTCAAAAGTGCACTGCCGGACATGACATTGACCCTCGTGGATGTTGACGACAAACCGCTAAAGGCGGCAGAAAAACGATTGGCAGCTTATGCATCAAAGGCTGTTGCGCGCAGAAAAATGAAACCGGAACAGGCAGAAAATGTTCTTAAAAACATTCGCTACACCACGGATTACGATCAGTTGAAAAATTGTGACCTGGTCATCGAAGCTGCAACGGAAAATATACCCCTGAAACAGAAAATCTTTGCTCAGATTGAATCTATTGTCAGTCAAGACACCATCATTACATCCAACACCAGCTCCATTCCGGCTGACCGTTTGTTCATGAAAATGAAACACCCGGAACGAACCTCGGTCACCCATTTTTTTGCTCCTGCCTGGCGGAGTCTTCCCGTGGAAGTCATCTCATGGCCCGGTGCCTCTCAAAAAACCATCGATTACCTGTTCTGGTTTCTGGCAAAAACCGGCAAGGCGCCCATCGTGACAGACAATGCCATCTGTTTTGTCCTTGATCGTATTTTCGACAATTGGTGCAATGAATCCGCATTTCTCCTGAGCCAGGCTACAGCCAGTCAAATTGACAAGGTGGCCGAAGAATTCGTTTTTGCCGGTCCCTTTTTCGTTCTGAATATGGCCAACGGCAATCCCATTATCATTGAGACAAATACCCTGCAAATGGAGGAAGGCAAACATTACAAACCAGCACCGATTCTTCATTCCGTCGACCGATGGGCAACCCATCACCCCGGAGCCGGGCCGGATATCCCTGAAGATCTTCACGATGCCATTCGTGATCGACTGCTTGGTATTCTCTTTTCCCAGTCATTTGACATTATAGACAGGGGTATCGGCACCATGGCGGATCTCAATTTCGGTTGCCAGATTGCCCTGGGATTTAAGGAAGGACCTCTTGATATTATGAAACGGCTGGGCCAGACCGAAGTCCAGCGCATCATGACACGGTTTCAAGAAGACCGCCCCGGTTTTCCTGTGGCCACCCAGCCATTTGAGACCTATCAGGCGTTTCATCGTTATATTCTGACGGACGATGTGGATGGGGTGAAGATTATCACCATCCGTCGTCCCCAGGCCATGAATGCGCTCAATGACGATGTTACGGATGAAATCTGTCAGGTCTTGGAATCCAGCGAAAACGATCCTGCGGTAAAAGGGTTCGTCATTACAGGGTTCGGTAACATGGCTTTTTCAGCCGGTGCCGATATCGGCAGGTTTCCCACCATGCTGGGTGATAAGGATGCATCCATGCAGTATGCCAGGGATTGTGCTAAAGTTCAGCGCTACATGGATCAAATGAACAAGCCCGTAGTCGCTGCCCTCAATGGTCTGGCCATGGGGGGTGGACTGGAGGTGGCCATTCGTTGTCATGGTATTGTTTCGCTTGAAAAGGCAGTCCTGCAATTTCCGGAGATCACCCTGGGTATCCTGCCTGGCATTGGTGGTTGTGTGGTGCCTTATCGCAAGTGGCCCCAGGGGGCAGCCCTCTTTCACGAAATGATTTTATTCGGAAAACCGGTTCCGGCGACAACAGCCGCTGAGATGGGAATCATCAATTTTCTGGTCAAGCATCCGGCAGACCTGATCGATGCCGCTGTTAAGGAAGTCCAGCATCTCCAAGACAACATACCGAGAATCAGCAACGCCCCCGTTGACATTCCTGGGATATCGATTCCAGAAATGCCCGTGGCCGGAAAACAACCCCTGAGCAAAGAGGCAGTTGGCATTACTGCCGATACCGTTCGAAGAGCCTCGGCTGCCGGTGACCTGGAAACAGCCTTGGAGATAGGGTATGCAGGGTTCGGCGACATTGCCTGCTCCGCTGCCGCCAAAGAAGGGATATCCGCATTTCTTGAAAAACGAAAACCCAATTTCTCATAGATGCCCGATTCCAAATGGCCTGGCACTGATGAGACCCTATAAGGGATCAATATTATGCACATTCAACGTGTGATAAATATTATAGGGGTTGTCAGAAAAACGTTCCGATTGAGGACCGTTTTTCTGCTACAAACCCTTATACCGCCATCATATTTTCGGAACATTATTATGACAAGCGGTATAAATCCGAATATCGAAATGCGAAACAAATCCAAATATCGAATGCTCAAATGATTGAAGAACCTCGCAACAAACCACGGGGAATGCGCTCGCTATAGCGGTTCAACATGGTGCTTGAACTTTTATCCGCCTTCGCAGAGTACCACGGGCATAGCCATTTTTTTTCTGGCCTGGCCCAAAGAATCAGTTTTTAAATAACAGAATAATTAGGGGTAACAATGAAAGAAGATTTTTTTCTCGGAAACGGAGCTATCGCGCTGGGCCTTCTGGAAGCCGGATGCCAGGTGCTCACATCTTATCCAGGAACCCCCAGTTCAGAGATACTGCCCGAGGCGGTCCGTCTTATAAAATCTGAAAAACTCAACACCTACGTGGAGTGGTCTACCAATGAAAAAGTAGCCCTGGACAATGCCTACGCTGCTGCCATTAGCGGCAAACGAGCTGCGTGCTGCATGAAGCAGGTAGGCTTGAACGTTGCAGCAGATTCTCTGATGAGTGCAGCCTATCTTGGAACCATTGGCGGGACTGGTCATTGTTTCCTGTGACGACCCCGGCCCGCATTCATCCCAGACGGAACAGGATACACGCCTGATGGCCCGACTTGGCGAAAGTCCCGGTACTGGACCCGTCAAGTCCGCAGGAAGCCCGGGAGATGGTTAAAACGGCCTTTGAACTTTCCGAAAAATACAGCATACCGGTCATCCTGAGACCGGCTATTCGGGTGTGTCATGCCAGGCAAAACCTGACCTGGGACAAGCTTCAGACCAATCACAACCCGGCTGCGTTCAAAAAGGATCCCCGGCGCTGGGCTGCCACACCAAAATTTCGATTCCTGCTTCATAAGGATCTCAACAACAAGTTGAAAGAAATTTCAGAAGAATTCAACAGCCTGCGTCCCTACAACACACACAACCTGAAACCCGGGATGCATTTTCCTCTGGGGATTATTGCCGGCGGTATTCCAAGCGCCGTCATTCAAGACATTCTTGATGACCATGGACGTAACGATATCCCTTTACTGAAAATCGGAGCACCCTACCCCTTTCCAGACAGCCTTGCCATGACATTTTTGCACGCATGCGACAAGATCCTGGTGATCGAAGAAACCGATACGCTGATCGAATATTGCCTGCGGAATCGCGACAAAGTTTTGGGTCGTTTTTCCAGCCATGTCCCATCTGAAGGTGAACTGGTGCCCCAGAAGATCGAAGGCATTCTCCAAACAGTTCTGAGTGAGCTTGGTCTGCCATCCTTAAACATCGATTCCCAGGAGAATGTCCAGACACTTGTAAACAGCCTCGAACTGCCCATAAGAAAACCGACTCTCTGTCCCGGGTGTATGCACCGGGCCGTGTTTTACAGCATCCGCAAGTCTCGGCCCAAGGCAATTTTCACTTCGGATATCGGATGTTATACATTGGGTCTTAACCTTGGAAGCGTGGACACGGTTCTGGATATGGGCGCCTCCATTACCATGGCTTCAGGATTTTACCACGCCTATGCACAGGATGGCACGGAACAACCGATTGTCGCAACCATCGGCGACTCAACATTTTACCATTCAGGACCTGCCGGTTTGCTGAATGCCGTTTATAATGATGCCCGGTTTGTCCTGGTAATCCTGGACAATATGACAACCGCCATGACGGGTATGCAACCGACGCCATCACTAGGAATACGGGCCGACGGCAGCAAAGGTAAACAGATTCCACTCGAACGACTCATAACCGGGTGTGGTATCGATTTCTTAGAGGTTATCGATCCTTATGGGCTGAAGGCTCTGCGCAAAACACTCAAAAAAGCCTTTGCCCATGTGAAAGATCCGGACGGCGGCATTGCAGTGCTCATTGCCCGTCATCCCTGCATCATTGCCTACAGGGATCTGGCAAACAAAAACAGAAAAGAGATGTCCATCAGCGATGAGTGTATTGCGTGCAATCACTGTATAGACCGTTTCGAGTGCCCGGCCCTTTATCATGACGTTCAAAGAGATAAAACAGCCATCAATCCGGCCCTGTGCATTGGATGTGCCGTCTGTGTGGAAGTGTGTCCAAAAGGGGCGATTGTGGCAGAGTAAAGAAGAGGGTTGGAGTGTAAGTGGCAAAAAGACTATCAAAAGAGAGGTCCATGGGATCGAGAATATAAAGCTGGGAGGCTATGATGCTGGGAAGCTGTGAAGCCGCGATATTGGTTCTTTGCTATTATCGGGTGACAGCATCCAATCGTCCAAACATCTTGGTGTCCCAGAATCCCAGCCCAACGCTTCCTATGAGCTATGATCTATGAGCTATGATCCACCTGTTATAAACTGATTCATTCAAACCCTAAGGAGGCTATATGCCTACCATCAATTTCGTACTCAGCGGTCTGGGCGGCCAGGGCATCCTGTTTATGACCAAAATAATCGCCAAAACGGCATTGCGAAAAGGCTACAGTATCATGGGGGCGGAAACACATGGTATGGCGCAGCGAGGAGGATCGGTCATTTCCCATCTCAGATTGGGCGATGTCAGCAGCAGCCTCGTCAAACCTGGATCTGCGCAGTTCCTGTTGTCTCTAGAAGAAAATGAAGCCTACCGCAATCTCCCCTTTCTTGCTAAAAAAGGTCACCTCTACAGCGACACGGTCTTGGAAAATTTTCCAAGGGCCAGCGTCAAATCCTATCTTGATAAGATGGCTATAAAATATGACGCCCTGCCGGCCGGAAAAATTGCCTTGGAACTTGGCGCACCTGTCTCCTCGAATCTGGCCATGATTGGTTTTTTTGCCGCATTTCAGGAGGGACCCTTTGCGGCGGATGATTTTCGAGAGACCATCGTGAACATCAGTCCGGAACAATTCAAGGATATCAATTTGCAGGTGTTTGAAAAAGGGCTTTCATCAGGACGTGTGACTCGGACATAATAACGACGATTAAAAAGGAAAATAAGGAAAATATCGAATATCGAACAAGGAATGTAGAATAATGAATTGTTGTATCGCTGCGCTCTATCTTCCTTTATTCTAAAAACTGGGAAGCATCACTTCGAAATTCATGGTTTCGATATTGGATATTCCAGCCCCCTTCGAGGGGGCTTCTTGAGCCCACCCGCTCCGCGGGTGGAGGCTCAGTGAATAGACATCATTTGCTGACGCAATTCGGTTTTTCTCACTTTCCCAAGAGCGGTCCTGGGAAAATCTTCTACAAAAGTTATCTGCTTTGGGAGTTTGTAGCGGGCCAGTCGCCCATGGCAGTGTTTCTGAACATCTGCCAATTCAAAAACACATCCTTTTTGTGGTACAATAAAGGCATGACCCGCATACCCCCAAGTCTCATCCGGCACGCCGACAACGGCGATGTCATCGACACCTTCCATTTCCCGCAGTACCGCCTCCACTTCGGCAGGGTATACGTTTTCACCTCCAGAAATGTACATGTCGTCGACCCTGTCCACCAGGTAGTAATAGCCGTCTTGATCCACATATGCCAGGTCTCCGGTGTGGAGGTATCCATTCTTGATGGTTGCATCGGTCTGTTCAGGGTCCTGCCAGTATTCCTTCATCATAATGGAGCCCCGAACCACAATCTCACCGATCTCCCCCGGTTTTACCCGACGGCCGCTTCTGTCCAGAATGCTGACCTCGGCATGAAATACGGGTCTTCCAACCGTTCCAGGTCTGTTCAAGGAAACATCTTCCGACGCCCACAAAAGGATGGATGTTTCCGTTTGACCCATGATCTGGCGGAACCCAAACCCACCAGCCTTGCAGGCTTGAAACAGTTCCTGGGATGTTTTTTCGCCACCGCCGGCAATTGTTTTCAACGACGACACATCCCTGCGTTGATCAGGCGGGACACTGAGAAGTGATCGAAAGACCGTGGGAACGCCCAAAAATTTGCTTACCCGATATTTATCGATGTCCCTGTAGACCGAAACAGGATCAAACTTTGAGTGGAGCAGAATGGTTGCACCCTTGTAAAGAGTCGGTGCCGCCTGGATAAACAGGCCGCCGGAGTGGAAAAGGGGCAGCACGATCAACATGATATCATCAAAATTGAGTTTGAAAAATATTTCTGCATTCAAACAGTTAAAAAAGGTCTTCCGGTGGGAAAGCACGGCACCCTTGGGTGCCCCGGTTGTTCCGGACGTGTACATAATCACCTGGGGTTCTTCCGGGTCAGATGGTCCCAGGGATCTTGAAACAAAGGGCTGCGCACCGTCAAATTCGGCTGTTTCGCCATTGTAGCAGCGGATATTTCCCGGTGGTGAAACATCCCCCACAACGGCCAGAAGCATGGGTGGAAGCTGGTTTTCCAGTCCAATGCTTTCAATCATGTCCATGTAGGATGGGTCAAAAATAAACACCCTGGGCCTGGCATTGGCAATAGGATGGTTCAGTTCCCTGCCGGTGATACGATAGTTGATGGGAACAAAGATCGCACCCAGCCTGGCGCATGCCAGAAACACCTCAATGAACTCCAGCGAGTTCATCAGCATCACCGCAACCCTGTCTCCTTTTTCTATCCCCAGAGACTGCAGCCAGGAAGCGGTTCGGTTGGAGCGGGTATGCAGTTCACGATAGGTAATGACATGGTCATTAAAAATAACAGCCGGTTTTTCCGGATGCAGTTCCCGCCATCGTTGCACCCAGAAGGCAATGTTCATCGATTTGATCATATTTGTGTTTTGTGTTTGGTGTTTTGTATTTGGTGTTTTGGGTTTTGGTGTTTTGGGTTTGGTGTTTAGTGTTTGCTGTAGCGTATCTTTCTGTTTACAAAACACGAAACACTAAATACGAAACACTATTTTTCTTCAAACCCTTCCCACTTGTCATCGATCAGTTCGAGTAATACCCCATTCATTTTATCGGGGTGGATAAAGGCGAATTCACAGTCACGAAAGGAGCGGGCACCACCAATAAATGGATATGATTTGGGTTCAAGTTCGTCAATGGCCTCACGGGTATTGTCGACATTCAGACTGATCAGCATAATGCCTTCCCCTCGTTTTTCAATAAACTTGGCCACCTCTCCATCGGGAGATGTTGACTCCATCAGCTCAAACCCGACATTGCCGAGCCAATAACGGGCAACGCGTATTTTCTCAGGCTCATCCACGTAGGCATCATCCGGTTTTTCCTTGCCCAACACCGGTTCCCAGGTTTTTCTGGCCGCTTCCAAATTTCTGACAGCAATACAAATGTGGTCAATCTTGTTGATCTTCATAGGTATCCCCTAGGCTTCATAATATTGTTAAAATATGAGGATCTTCTCCCAATTAGTTGGGAGAAAGGGTTCAAGGAGTCCAGGATTCAAGTGTTTGTTTTCCAGGGGTTTGATCATCGCTTTGAGCATTCTCTCCACATCCCCGAGCTTTTCTCTTAATCCCTGAGGTCAAACTGTATATTTCTTTGTTTGGAAAACGCTTCGTTACGGTCTTGAACCCTGGACCCCTGGAATCCTTGAATCCTTAAATATGTACTGTATCCCAAACGTAAAAAACAAGTCAAGCTGTAAGCCGTAAGCGTTAAGCTTGCTTTGAGCTTACAGCTTATAGCTCAATTGCGGCAAGTTCGCAAAGCGCCAAGGGATTATTCTGATCTAAAACCTCCAACGCTGGTGGAGGACCCGGAAAGGTTCTACCGATCCGGTAAAAATTAAAAAGGAAAATATCGAATATCGAACAAGGAATGTAGAATAATGAAGTGTTGTATCGCTGCGCTCTATCTTCCTTTATTCTAAAAACTGGGAAGCATCACTTCGAAATTCATGGTTTCGATATTCGATATTGGATATTCCAGCCCCCTTCGACGGGGCTTCTTGAGCCCACCCGCTCCGCGGGTGGAGGCTCAGTCATTTCGCGTTCGATGAATCCCGAAGGTTGAGTTATAGCCATTCCGGCTTGACATCCGACAGCTTATCTGCAACCTAAGGTGAGGGTTTCAATTTTTGTGTTTTGAAACACTTACCCCATGGTCACCATTCCGGGACATATGTGCCACGATTTCCAATCCGTCATTTTAAGATCACTGGTGTTCGCTATATAATTTTCTAACCTATTGAAGAAGGAGGGCGGTACCCATGTATGAAGATAGATTCTGGAAAAAAAACTGGGATGAAGGCGTTGATGACCTGGATCCGAACCTTTTTGAAACAACGTTTGTCAATATTATCGAAAAGGCCTTTCAAGATGTCCCGGATAAAACAGCCCTGGGTTTTCTCGGCATCGATGTAACGTTTGGCGAATTGAGCGACTATGCCAATCGCTTTGCCAATATGCTCGTGGAAAATGGTTTCAAGAAAGGGGATGTGGTGGGGATCAACCTGCCCAATATACCCCAATATGTCATCAGCGTTATCGGAACCTTGCGGGCGGGTTGTGTCGTATCGGGTGTTTCACCCCTTCTTTCTGCCGAGCAGATCAAATACCAGCTCAACAACCTGGGAAGCACAGGTAAAAAGGTTGCCCTGGTCACCCTCGATGCGATCTTTGCCGGTCATCTTGTAAAAATTGCATCGGACATACCCCAGTTGAAGTTGGTGGTTGCCACGAGTGTTGCCAGTTTCCTCCCAAAGATAAAACAATTTATGGGAAAACTTCTAAAAAAAATCCCCAGCGGAAAAGTAACCCCTTTGCCCGGAATCACTGTTTTGGACTACCACAAGGATGTATTTGTTCGATATGGAACCAAGACTGTATCCGTCGATTTAACACCGGATGATCTGGGATGGATTCAATACACGGGTGGCACAACCGGTGACCCCAAAGGCGCCATGTTGACCCATAGAAACGGGTGTCATAACATTATGAGCATCGCCGTTTGGCTCGGCTGGACCCGCAATGAAGGGGTTCTGCTGTCGGGTTTCCCTTTTTTCCATATTGCCGGGCTGACTGTCTGCGAAAGCGCCATCTATATGGGCTGGACACAGGTTTTGATTCCCAATCCGCGGGACACCGACCACATTTGCAGTGAAATGCTCAAATATCACCCCACCAATATGGCCAATGTCCCCTCCCTTTATCAGATGCTGATCGAGAACCCAAAATTCAAGGAGATGGACCACACCCATCTCGGAACGTGTATTTCCGCTGCGGCACCCTTTCCCAAGGAGTCTCAGATTGTTCTGGAAAATATTATCGGAAAAGGAAAATTGCTGGAACTTTACGGCATGACAGAGACATCGCCTGTGTCGACCATGAACCCTTCCAGAGGGAAAAAGAAACTTGGCACAGTGGGTATGCCGTTTTTGAATACGCATGTCAAACTTGTGGACCCCGCTTCAGGCGAAAGCGTTCCTCTGGGTGAACCGGGAGAGGTATGTGTCAAGGGTCCCTTGGTCATGAAGGGATATTTCAACAAACCCGAAGCCACGGCTCAGGCCATCGATGAAAATGGATACATGCACACCGGCGACGTGGGCATTATGGACCAAGAGGGTTACATCAAGATTGTTGACAGGACAAAGGACATGATTATTGTGGGAGGGTTCAAAGTTTTCTCCAGCAAAGTGGAAGATATACTGGCCCAACATCCTGCTATTTCCGTACTGGCCCTGATTGGTGTAGAAAACCCCGATCGCCCCGGCTCGGAAATAGTGAAAGCGTATATTCAGTTGACACCTGAGGCCTTACAGGATACTGGCGAGAACGCGCTGAAAGAAGACATCATCACTTTTGCCAGGGATAAGTGTTCACCCTATGAAGTTCCCAAGATCATCGAATTCATGGATGAAATACCCCTGACGGCGGTTGGCAAAATCGACAAGAAGGTGTTGAGGAAATAAATGATCAATAAAACCAAAATAGTCGCCACGCTGGGTCCTGCATCCAACACCCGGGCAATCATTCAAAAAATGATTGAGGCCGGCATGAATGTTGCCCGCCTCAATTTTTCCCATGGGAATTATGAAACCCATACGGAGTCCATCAAACTGATTCGCTCGCTTTCACGTACCATGAACCGGCATGTGGGCATTCTTCTCGATCTGCAGGGGCCCAAAATCAGAACCGGGAAACTCAAAGACGGTAAACCGGTTTATCTGGAAACCGGCGAGACGATTCGTATAACAACCCAGCTTATCGATGGTACGGCCAAAAAAATATCGGCAACCTACAAGAATCTGACCAGCGACGTTAAAAAAGGAGACACCATTCTTTTAGACGATGGCCTGCTTGAGCTTGTTGTCATGTACAAAAGAAAAGACATCATCACCTGCAAGATTATCAATGGCGGCTGGCTGAAAGAGAACAAAGGAATCAATCTGCCCGGGGTCTCGGTCAGTGCGCCATCCCTGACACCAAAGGATATCAGGGATTTGAATTTCGGTATCAAGATGGGCGTCGATTATTTCGCCCTTTCCTTTGTTCGAAGTGCCGATGACGTGAAACAGATCAAGAAGCACATCCGTAAGCAAGGACAAGACACACCGGTTATCGCTAAAATCGAAAAACCGGAAGCGATCGACAACCTGAACGCCATATTGAAAGTCGCCGATGGCATCATGGTTGCCAGGGGCGATCTCGGCGTCGAGATGAAGCCCGAGAAAGTGCCCACGATTCAAAAAACAATCATCAAGGCCGCTATTCTGGCAGACAAACCGGTTATTACAGCGACGCAGATGCTGGAAACCATGGCTGTCAACCCGATCCCCACCCGAGCTGAAGCATCCGATGTGGCCAATGCCATTTATGATGGCACGGACGCGGTCATGCTTTCTGCTGAAACCGCTACCGGAAAGTATCCGGTGGAAGCAGTGGGTATGATGGCAAGGATTGCATCCAGAACCGAACGTTCGGTATTCATGAAATACAATCTCAAGCACACATGTATCCCGGATGACCCGGTAGCACATGCCGTTGCACGGTCTGCCGTCAAAATCCTTCACGAACTCAGTGCAAAAGGCATTCTGGCCTTTTCCGTGTCCGGCAGCACAGCCAGGCTGATTTCCAAAAACCGCCCTTCCGAACCTGTTTTTGCTTTTTCACCCAGTATGTCGACCTGCAATCAACTGACCCTTGTCTGGGGTATCACGCCACTCTATCTACCCAATATCAAGGATGCCAAACAACTCATAGAAGCCAGTGTGCGCATACTGATTCATAAGAAATTGACAAAAACCAATGACCTCATCGTGATTGTTATCGGGCTTGGATTTAAAAAAGGCTCCACCAATGTGATAAAGATACACAGAATCGGCCAGGACGACTAAACGTCTTTTCGCAAATAGCTTTTGTTGCAAGACACCAAGTGGATATCATGACACTGCATAAAAACCGAATCATGCTTTTTTTGATTCCATGGACATTCGCCATGGTTATACTTTCGGGGACATTGTCTCTTGCAACAGATATTGCTGGAAACTGGCAGTCTGCAGATCAGACAGACACCGGGGTCGTCTTGTTTTTTTTTGGGTCTGAGGATGACTTTTTTATAGAGGATGAGACATCCTGGATTCAAGGGTCATATATCATACAACCCGATTCGGTTCCCGGACAAGTAGACCTTTATATCCAGGATGGGTCCAATGATGCAGACGTCGGCAAAACAATTCGTTACCGCTACCATGTTCACGACAATTTACTGACACTCTTTGAAACGGATCAGGGTGACATCGACCGCCCCACAACACTTGAGGCGATGAATCCGGCCGGTAGCAACGCCTTTATCGGCATCAACACCGATCCGCCTGATGAGGACGATGAGAAAGACAAGGATGATACCAACTGGAATTTCTATGCAACCTGCTTTGTAATGAGTAGTATGACCGAATAATAAAAATTGCTCTTCGTTTTTACAAACATGATGATTGAACCAGCGTGCTTTGATTGTAAGCCAGATTCTTTCGATTTGATATGTCCGTTTAAAAAAAATATGGAAATCCCTGAAGCTGTATAACGCAAACGGAATATATTTATAACAACCCCTATAATCTCGTATACGATACATATACCCGTAAACAGTAAATGGAACGACAAGGAGACATATCATGGATGCAAAAAAAACCATTGTATCGCTTTTGCTACTGAAAACAGGGCAACCGGCATCGGCACTCTGTATCGACGCTCTGGGAGTCAATCCTGTAACAAACAAGAACGTGCTCATCAAACCCAATTTCAACACCGCGGATCCTGCTCCGGGATCCACCCACAACGACACCCTCGTATCCCTTGTCAGGAAAAGTATGGGACATGGGAGCAAAATCCATCAGAATCGGAGAACGCAGCTATCCCCTGACTTCTCGCGTCATGGAACAGAAAGGTATCCTAGCGCTTCTTAAAGACCTGGATGTCGAGGTTGTGGATTTTGATACGCTGGACAATAAAGATTGGGTGAAAATAAACCCGGATGATACGCACTGGCGGGATGGGTTCCGGGTGGCCCGACCTGTTCTGGATGCGGAATGCCTGATTTCCACCGGTTGTCTGAAAACACACCAGTTTGGTGGTGTGTTTACCCTGTCTCTGAAACTCCACGTGGGAGTCGTTCCCACAACCCGTCATGGATTTGATTACATGACAGAACTTCACACATCCCCCCATCAGAACAAACTGATTGCAGAAATCAACCAGCCCTTTCAACCCGATTTGGTTCTTATCGACGGCATCGATGCCTTTGTGGATGGCGGTCCTGCCACGGGAAAACGTGCCAAAGGAAACCTTTTATTGGCCGGCACGGACCGTGTGGCCATGGATGCCGTAGGTGTTGCCGCATTAAAAACACTTGGCAGCAACCAGAAGATAATGCAAACCAGGATTTTCGATCACGAACAGATCGCCAGAGCTGCTGAAATAGGCATCGGTGTGACTTCCGTTGAGCAGATTGAACTTCTCCCTGCCACACAGGAAAGTCGGCCAATCCGGGATATCGTTCTTGCCCAATTAATTTAGGGCTTGACGAAATCTCCAGCTTCGTGTATGATTTTTTAGTCCCTCTTAAATACCACTTTGTATGATCCATTCCACAATACTGATACGCATAATCAACAATCAATATTGATCCATTCACCCAGCCTTGTCACAAGACATAAAGGAGTGAAATGAAAAAATTTATTGTCGCTGCTGCCCTTGTGGGTTTCGGTGTATTCGTTGCGTTTCCCCTTTTCAGCCTCAGCTATTACACCATGGTCCGAACCTCCACACCTCAATTCTGTGCATCCTGCCATGAAATCCAATTTGCTTACAATACCTGGAAAACCTCCACCCATGTCAACAATGCCCAGGGATTTGTGGCGGACTGCATGGACTGCCATCTGCCGGCCCCCCATGACACATTTGATTTTTTTTATGCCAAAACCGTACACGGCATAAAAGATATTTATGTTCATTTTACCCAAGACATGAGCCAATATGATCATGAACTGCAGAAAGAGAAAGGCCTATGCTTCTTTTAAAAATGAACAGTGCCAGAAATGCCACCGCAACATTCTCTATATTCCCGACAAACGAGGGGCCATGCTGGCGCACCGGTCCGTCGTTTATGCCCGACCGGGCTATGAAAAAAAATGCGTGGATTGCCATAGAAATCTGGTTCACAATCCAGAAACCTGTTTATGAATACAAGCAATATCAAAACATTTACGAGGATTGGGTGACTATAAAACCCAGCATAATTTCGATGTACGCAATGAAAGGAGGTGATGCCGATTATGAGGAGATCATGAGACGCATTTCTGATGATGCTGATCCTGGCCTGTGTCACGGTGATGTTCTGCTTGTCCATCGCCATGGCACAGAACATTCCAAAAGACAAAGAGTTTCGAATCGAACGGAGCATGCCAAAGGAGGCGGTGGCCTGCATCGAATGCCACAAACGGGAACACCCCGGACTTTTTGCCGACTGGGCTCACAGCCGCCATGCCAGCGCCAACATCACCTGCTTGACTGCCACCAGGCCGAAGAGTCCGATCCGGATGTGAGCCAGGAGCATTACAAACAGTATGAGCGATCCGACCAGGCCTACGGCACCAAAGAATACAAGGTTCCTATCACTGCAGTGGTCACCCCCAAAGACTGCTCCCGCTGCCATCCGGATGAGGCCAAACAGTACAGCATCAGCAAACATGCCAACACCATGGAAATCATCTGGAAGATCGATCCATGGCTCAACAAGGGCATGAACAGTGACTTTGAACGGGCCACCGGATGCTATCACTGCCACGGACCGTTCTGAAGATCAAAGATGGCAAACTCGATCCGGAAACCTGGCCCAATGTGGGTGTGGGCCGAATCAACCTGGACGGCAGCAAGGGTAGCTGCACCAGTTGCCACACCCGCCACATGTTTTCGGTCATGGAAGCCCGCAAACCCGAAGCCTGCGGCCAGTGCCACCTGGGGCCGGATCATCCCCAGATTGAAATTTACATGGAATCCAAACATGGCGATATCTACACGGCCCATGGCGATGAATACAACTGGAATGCCGCCCCCGGCACCTGGACACCGGGGGTCGATTTCCGTGGGCCCACCTGTGCGTCCTGTCACATGTCCGGCGCCGGAACGACCCTGACGAGTCACGATGTAACCGAACGCCTGTCCTGGGAAATCCAGGCGCCGCTGACCATCCGGCCGTCAGATTTCAAGCCCTTTCCTGCCAAGAACAACTGGCAGACGGAACGGGAGAAAATGAAAGAGGTCTGCACCCAGTGCCATGGCAAGACCTGGGTGGATGATCATTATGTCAAGCTGGACAAGGTGGTGGAAGAATACAACGAGGTCTATTTCAAGCCGGCCAAGGCATGCTGGACCAGCTTTATGAAAAAGGTCTGCTGGACAAAACCAAATTCTTCGATGAACGCTGGAAGTCGAATACTATGAACTCTGGCATCATGAAGGCCGACGAGCCCGAATGGGTACGGCCATGATGGCCCCGGATTATGCCTGGTGGCATGGATTTTATGAATGCAAAAAACGATACAGCAATTACATGGAAGAAGCCAGCCACCTGATCGATACACAACCAGAAAGCCTATGTGGCAAAGGACTTTCCGAATGCCACCGGCAATACCACCAAGCCCAAAGGAGGTGTTTCCGGACAACTAATGAGCTGATAGCTCATTGGTGATAGCTCATAGGAAATTGGAAATGGGAAAACCCTCGTTTTATAGCCGAGGGTTGTTCTATTATGGGTTCCAAGCATACCTGAGCGGAACACCAAGAGTGTACGCTATCAGCTATGAGCTATCAGCTATATTATCCCAAACCTCAGCCATTTAAACTTCTTCTGATTTTCTTCCGACACGCTCTGCCCGATTCGTGCCATAAAAAGATTTTCCGGTTTCAAACAGATATTCGGCTCATTTGTCTGGAGTTCCTGAAAACCAAAAGGCTCAAACAACCGGATGAGCATTGTCCGATATGCCAGGGCTGACTTGCCCGTACCATCCAGATCCCATGTCCAGGAATATCCAACCATATAGACGATCATATTCTCAACAACAGGAGGACTGCATCAGCAGATTCCAGAATATCTCGCAGCAATTCCAGAGGATCGAAATCGTCTGCAGATTTCGATGGCTTTTACCTCCATCATCAACCCCGGCGCCATCTCCTGCCAGCGATCACCTTCATCGGGGTGATTGAGAACGCCAAAGCCGATAATGTTGTCACCTTCCAATGCCAGTGTAACATTCGCATTTACTTGTGCCGTATTGTTTTCCAGACTCTCCTTTTTTGTATAGAGGGACTTGTATTGCGCATGCATACCGAACTGCCCGTCAAAGGTATAGCGTCGTATCTCTTCAGGTTTGCAGAAAGAGCGGATGTGGATTGCGGGTAGGGGTCAGGGTTGGAGGGGTTGGAGGGGTGGAGGTTAGAGCAGGGTCCGAGGGTTCGAGGGTCCGAGGGGTCAAGGGTTTGTCTTCCGTAGAATGATCATGGTTTAATATGTTATTCCAATAGCTATTATTTTGATTGAAGGCTGTTAGTCTTGATAGACTGATGCTGCTAGCATCGCTTAGGCTTACGGCTTAGGCTATGCTGAATGCTATCAAACAGCTTATCGGCTTAAAGCTTATAGCTTACAGCTACCCTCCAAACCTCAATCCTGCAACCCTCGAACCCTGTTTTAATAATCTGTCCAGTTGGCATGCAAGCGTTTGACCATAATCACCATGTCATGGCTGCTGCCATCCGGGCCGATGGCATAGTTTTTGAGCTCTGCGCGTTGAAAAAAATCAAATTTTTTAACGGCCTCGATGGCCGCATCTTCCATACCTCTGACCAGATCCGTTCGTAATGTTTTCAGTCCTTTGTCCATAGCGGCTTGAATCAAGTCCAGCAAAATCCAGGTTCCCAATCGCTTGTTGCGGAATTCCGGCATAACGACGATACGGAAACGCCCAACATGCTTGGTGGCCCCGAATTCCCTGAAATGTAAACTGCCGTGCCCGATCATTTCATTGTTACAGAGTGCTATGATGGAGAACACGGCACCGCTATCCATGTTTGTAATCCACTTGCGGACAGTTTCCGGTTTGGTGGTGTCATAGCGCATGCACCACCGATCGTTTTCGGGTATATTTTCATAAAACCGATTCAGCAGTGATTCGTCCTCCGATTTCAGCGGACGAATCACTGCTTCTTCACAATCCTTGAGGATACATTCTTTGGGATATCTCACCGCTTGGCAACCTCCCTTTTTTCTATTAAATGGTTCGGCCATCAGAACATACGATGCGATTGCTTAAATCCGACAGAATTCGAAATTCTAAACAATAGAATGATCAAAATTCGAAGATCAAAACAAGACTTTGCATATAGCTCAAGCACTTGTTTGAGTCTTTGAGCATTTGATTTTGGATTTGTTTCGTATTTCGATATTCAGTTTAGAATTTATCACACGCTGAATGTTAGAATATTAGCCTTGTAGGTGAATATCCGTTTTGACCCGATATTATTTGGGTTTCCCCATGACTTCTGCAAACATATCCATGTCCCAGCCTCGGCATTCAGCAATGTTCTGTCGAAATTTGATAAAGTCAATCGTATCCTGTCCCGTGATCTTCTTGGTGTTGAAGGCTCCAAAACCGAGAAACGCTTCACCGCCCATGTTGGCTGCGAGCCAATGTCTGTGGGAGTTTTTCATGGTATCCCAGAAAAATTTTTTCTTCTGCCGGATACTGTCGATGGACTGCATCAGACAACCCGGGAAAAGGTTGGCAAATGTCCAGACAATCTTGTCGACTTCCTTGTCCAGGCGTTCAAAGTTTGCATTGGGTTGATGTTCTTTGACAAAAGCACGGGCTTCTTTCAAGGCTTCACCGGTTTTATATTCTCCAAAGACAATCTCCCCGTCCTCCACATATTTATCAATGGTAATCATGGGATTACGTACCCATTCGCCATCGACATTCAGAACTGGAACCACTTTACTGATCAGATTTTTGGCTTTCATTTTATAGGCTGACCACATTTCGCAGGAAACACAGTTCCACATGGCGTCTTCCATGCTCAGAAACCACGGCAAAAAATCGGATGATCCACCCACCGGAGCAGATCCGTGTTTGGGTCCGGCCTGTCCATAAATGGCCAGATCCGATGATATGGCAAGATCGCAGGCCATGCCGATTTCCTGACCACCGGCGACACGCATCCCGTTGACACGGCAGATAACCGGTTTTTTGCAGGCCAGTATGGCATCCACCATATGATTGAACAGATCAATATACTGACCGTATTCATCCGGGCGGCGACTGTAATATTCACTGTACTCTTTTGTATTTCCACCGGTGCAGAATGCATAGGGCCCGGTGCCGGTAAAAACAACCGCCACAACACTGCGATCAAGAGAAGCATTTTCAAATCCGGCGATCACGCCCTTGACCATTTCCGTCGTGTACGAATTGTACTGTCTGGGATTGTTCAGACGGATCCATAGGGTATGCAGACCATCGACACTTTTCCCGAAGGATCCTGCAACGGTTTTTTTTCAACGACAACACAGGGCGCTTCGCTCCCCCAGTGCCCTTCCGTGTGCAAAGAATGATCTTTTTTTTCATTGTCCCGAGGCATCCACTCTAAAGCCATGATATTCTCCTTTTTTAAAATTGTGTTTGGTGTTTTGGTTTGGTGTTGTTTCGTGTTTTGTGTTTGGTGTTTTGGTGTTTGGTGTGGTTTGGTGTTTTGGATTTGGAGATGTATTAGACAGTTTTATTTGACGGTATGACAACACACCAAGTACTAATTACGAAACACCAAATACCAAACACCAAACACTATCGCCATCTAAAAATCCGGTACCAGCACGATTCTCCTATCCGGTGATTGGCTATGGGCTTCTTCAAAGGCGGCTGCAATCGTGCTCATGGGACGGGTCTGAACAAAAGGAGCCATATCGATCTTTCCGGAAAGAACCATCCCGAGAACCTGGGGGTAGTATTCCGGCAGGCAGCCCCAGGTGCCGATGATTTCTGCATCAAAAGCCATGAGTCGGCTGATGGAGTACTCGAGTTTTTGCATGCCAAATCCCACAACGATCAATTTGCCGGTAAAGCTGAGGAGCCCCAGAGCGGTTTCCTGGCCAGGCTTGCTGCCGGTCACTTCAAATATTTTCCATCCATAACCGGGGAGGCCTTTTTGCTTTCTCAGGGCTTTGACTTCACCCGAGATATCCCTGGGTCCCTTGCCGGTTGCATTGATAGCTGCATCAGCGCCATAATTTTGAATTTGTTCCAGGCGTTTTTCATCAATATCCACGGCGATCACACATCCGGCACCGAGCGCCTTTGCAATCTGAACCATATACTGCCCGACGCCACCGATACCGATGACAATAACGTTGTCACCGATTTGGAGGTCGGCTCTTTTGGCTGCTTGAAATGGGGTTGTTGCGGCATCCGCCACCACGGCCAGATGGGCCAGGGGGATATCTCCCCGGTCTTGATTTCACATAGATCGATACTCGGTACGGGTATGTGGCTCGAAAAACCGCCATAAATACCGATACTGTTGCCTGGCATTTTCTGATTCAAACAACGGTTTCCCCGACCGGTCTTACACAAATAGCAACGGCGACAGGGCATGACGGCTGGTATCAGGACCTCTTTCCCTATCCAGGCTTCATCGCCGCTCACCACGGTACCGGATATTTCGTGCCCAAGTGTTAACGGGGGTTTTGAGACCGTTGGAACACCATCATAAAAATAGCCTAAATCCGTGTGGCAGACACCACAACCGGCAACTTCCACCAGAACATCCTGGGGCATAAGTTCGGGAACCGGAAGTTCTTTTTTTTCTATCTTTCCCGGAATGATTTCATTTGTCTCTTTGTTC
Source organism: uncultured delta proteobacterium (assembly GCA_963744665.1). Lineage (GTDB taxonomy): Bacteria > Desulfobacterota > Desulfobacteria > Desulfobacterales > B30-G6 > B30-G6. Next base: position 90,004 of record CAVUUM010000006.1, read on the forward strand.
CGGGTTGTCGGTTGTACCATTTGCCAGGTTTGAATCGTGTCGGGCACATTTCCCATGATCTACCTCCTTGTTTGATAAAAAATTCGTTTCGCGAATTTGTGTGCGCAGCCGTAACACTTGAACAATGGATTAAAGTTATAAATTAGCTATAATGTAACTTTTGGAGACCTTTAAAGTCAATAATAAAATCACTTCGTGATTTTATATGGCGCGACGTTGTCGCTTTTATGGGTTACGAGCTCAACTTTCGGTTTTCACCACAGATCGAGCGAAATGGGTGATCCAATGGCGATTTGCGCTGTTTGAGCCAATTAGGGCACCTTACATCAGCGCATGTCAATGATAATCCAATGTGAAAACACGGTCATTTAGCAGCCATGCATATTTAACTTTATTGATAGCGCTGATGTTAGGAGCCCTTGCGGCGAGTTCGCAAAGCGCCAGGGGATTATTCATTTCGCGTTCGCTCAATCCCGAAAATTGGGTTACGAGGAAACTACCCATTTTTCATGTTTTATTATAGATTGAGCGAATAACGTTGTCCAATGGTGAATTACCTTGAACAATAATCCGTTTTTTTCTTGACTATTTTTGTAGCTAATATATAGCTGTGGGATCCATTTTATTACATACTGTTACCTAAAAGGAGTTCGCATGAAATTAGAGGGAAAAGTTGCATTGGTAACCGGAAGCAGCCGCGGTGTCGGCAAAGCGGTAGCGCTCGGTTTTGCCGCGAGCGGGGCGGATGTGGTCATCAATTACACATCCAATCAGAGCGCCGCCGATAACGTGGTCTCCGAAATTCAATCCATGGGTCGCTCTGCGGTGGCTGTAAAAGCCGATGTTGCCGTCAAGACGGATGTGGAACGTCTTGTGAACACCGCTGCCGAAACATATGGGAAACTCGATGTGCTTGTCAACAATGCCGGATTTACCCGGCCCGCTATGATGATAAAAATGAGCGAAGATCAGTGGGATCAGGTGGTGGACATCCATCTGAAAGGCGCCTTCATGTGTTCCCAGGCTGCCGGAAGACTGATGAAGGAGCAAAACAGCGGCAAAATTATCAACGTGACCTCGGTGGCCGGAATCGTGGGAACCGTAGGGCAGATCAATTACAGTGCTGCCAAGGGCGGAATTATCAGCATGACCAAATCCATCGCCCGGGAGATGGCCAGATACAATGTCTGTGCAAATGTCATTTCATTGGGAATCGTTGCAACAGACATGACGGAAAAGATCAGGACCGATGAAAAGCTCAAAGAAATCTATATGAACCGTATCCTGCTCAAACGCTTTGCAGAACCTGAAGACATATCGCCCGCTTTTGTGTTTTTTGCTTCTGATGAAAGTAGCTACATCACCGGGCAACTGGTGTGTGTAGACGGTGGCTACGGAATGATCTAAGCTGAACGTTATAAATATTGAAAAGATTTAAATACCTTTTAAGGAATTCTATCGAATTGATTTTTCAAATATTCTGCAACCCTACGGGATATCCAATATCACCGCATCTACTGCGTCAAACGCCGTTTCGCATAGTTCACTATAGCGAAACGACATTTTCCTTGTAGCTACGGCAATCTTGAATATCGTTCAGTTTAGATATAATGGAGGGTTCAAGGGAGTTAAGAGAAGGATTCAAGGGTCCGAGGGTGATACAAGGGTTCGAGGGTGGCCAACAGCTATCAGCGGATAGCAGCATCCCAGCCTCCAAGCCTCCTGGCCTCCCAGCATTAAAGATACTATGAAGTTCCATCGTTAAAATTGTTTAGAATTTCGATATTCGAATTTAGTGTTTATTATTTAAATTAGGAGAATCTACATATGAGTAAAGTAGCCATCATCGGCGTCGGCCAGAGTACCTTTGTTCGCTCGTATCCTGGATCCATTCGGGAGCTTGTTTTTGAAGGATTTAAAGACTGTATGCAGGATGCCCAGATTGCTGCCAGTGACATTGATGCGTCGATTGTCTGCTCAGCTCCCGAATATGACAAGCAGCGGTCACCTGCGGGTGTTTTTGCAGAATATCTGGGTCTGAATCCTCAACCGACATTTTATGTCGAAAGTCTCTGCTCTTCCAGCACAACCGGCTTGAAACTGGCATATTCCCTGGTAAAATCAGGACTCCACGACGTTGTGGCCGTTCTCGGCTTTCAGAAAATGTCCGAGATTTCTTCTTCGGAATCCCAGGAAAGAATGGGACGTGGAGCGGATATTCAGTGGGAAAGTCCCTTCGGCACCATGATGCCGGCCTACTATGCCATGTACGCTCGGGCTTACCTGGAGCGATACGGTGCGAGTCTGGATGACCTTTCCCTGATACGCGTTAAAGCCGCAACCTATGGTCAGATCAATGAAAAGGCTGTGTATCGTAAACCGGTCACCTTCGAAATGTTCCAGGACCCTGAACACATCATGGGAAGACCCGTGTCCACCCCTCTGCGGGTCGGCGATTGCTGTGCAAATGCAGACGGCAGTTCGTGCATCATCGTGGCCAGTGAAGAAAGAGCCAAATCTTTATGCGACAAACCGGTCTGGATCCTGGGCTTGGGCTCAGCCACCACCAGTGTAAACCTGGCCGGCAGAGATCTTTTTTCGGGACTTTCCGTAGCACAACTTGCAGCGAGTCAGGCATACAACATGGCAGGGATTACCCCCAAGCATGTGGATGTTGCTGAAGTGCACGACTGTTTTACTATCGCAGAAATGATGGCCTATGAAAATCTCGGCTTTGCCGAGCCCGGAGAAGGCAAAGACCTCATTCAAGGTAAGGAAACTTACAAGGAGGGCAGTATTCCTGTAAACGTGGATGGCGGTCTTCTATCCAAAGGTCATCCCATCGGAGCAACCGGCGGATCCCAGGTGCGAACCATTGTTTTGCAGCTCAGGGATGAGGCCGGTGATATTCAGGTAAAGAATCCCGAAATCGGTCTGATCCACAATATCGGCGGCGTCGGGCTCTATGGGAATGTAACCATACTTGGTCGATAATTCTAAACACAAGAGTATTCCGATCATTGACTGGTATTGAATAGCAAATTTTAAAAGGATTCAAGGATTCAAGGGGTCCAGGATTCAAGTGCTGATGTTAAAGGTTTCAGAACAGCCATAGCACGATATCCTATACCGCTTTTCATCAGGACCTATCTTTTCTCTGAAGAACTGCACTCGACCCCTCGAATCCTTGAATCCTTGAACCCTTTTTTTCATTTGGAGGTAACATGGGTAAAAAACCTGCGATAGACGATCGTTTTAATAAATTTGGAACAGTCAGTTTTACGGCCACCACCAAAACCAATGACTTTATCGATTTTCTGGAGAAGGGGAAGGTCATGGGGTCCCGCTGCATGGGTTGCGGTCTTGTATTTTTCCCTCCCAGAGCAGATTGCCACCATTGTTTGAGCAGTGACATGGAGTGGTTTGAGGTAACCGGTACCGGCAAGCTGGTTACCTACAGCAAACTGACATTTGCGCCCATCGGTTTCGAAGATGACGTGCCCTACTGCATCGCACTTCTGGATTATGGCGCATTTAAAGTTTTTGGTAGAATCGCATCCGGGATACCGGATGAAGAAATACAGATCGGTATGGACATGAAAACATGCGCCAATACACTTTCAAACGACCAGTTGAATTACGTCTTCGACAAAGCCTAAGCTTTTAGCTGATCGGTCATAGCTCATAGGAATTAGGTAGCTGAGCCGCCTAAGCTTATGGTTTATTGTATAAGGATCATCTCCAAAAGAGTTGATCCATATTAAGGATTCAAGGATTCCAGGGGTCCAGGGTTCAAGTGAGATGAAGTGAGGCACCAGCTAAATGCTTAAGAATTATAAAGCGTTAAAAGTCTGGAAAAAGCGTATAAGCTTTTTTTGGATATATATACCGTGACGAAGTGTTTCCCAAAAAAAGAAATATACGGTTTGACCTCACAAATTAAGAGAGGGGCTCGGGGATGTAGAGAGAATGCTAAAAGCGATGATCAAATCACTGGAAAACAAACACTTGAATCCTTGAATCCTCGACTCCTTGAACCCTTTCTCCCAACTAATTGGGAGAAGATCCTTGTATAATAATATGCTGGGATCCATAGAAGCTGTCAATAGCGTATAACATCCGGCAGAGTCCCTACATTTCCTATGACCTATCAGCTATGAGCTATGAACATATTCAAACTTTTGAACCCTTTATTTAAGGATATAAGATATGACAGACGATAAAACCATTATTCTTGAAAAGTCGGACAACATCGCAACCCTTTATTTTGCGAGACCCAAGCACAACGTATTCAACATCGACATGATGAATCTCTTCTGCGACACCCTGGAAGACCTGTCCAAAGATTCTGACATGAAATGCCTGGTAATAAAAGGACAGGGTGCGAGCTGGTGTGCCGGGGTCGATGTAGGCGACCACAAACCGGATATGGCCGATCAGATGATTGCGACGTTCAACCGTTCCCTAATGATTCTGGAATCTCTCAAAATGCCCACCGTGGCGGCCGTACACGGTGCCTGTCTCGGCGGCGGCATGGAATATGCCATTGCATGCGACATGATTATCGCCGGAGAAAGCGCAAAATTCGGACAGCCTGAGGTAAAGCTCGGCTTCCTGCCGCCCTACGCAGCCATACGTCTTCCAAAACTGGTGGGTCCGGCAAAAGCCATTGAAATCTGCTGCTCCGGCAAAGTCTACAGTGCCGATGCCGCCAAATCCATGGGCTTTGTCAGTCTCACGGTCCCGGATGATCAATTTGATGCGGCCGTTGACGGCTGGATAAAAGAGATTCAGGCAAGCAGTCCGTTGATTCTTCGGTTGAACAAACAGGCAGTAACGCAACATCTCGGCATGAGCACACCCGATGCACTTGAAAGCGTTGGCAACCTGTTTCTCAACACCCTCATGAAAACAGAGGACACCCTAGAAGGCATTGCCAGCTTCTACGAAAAGAGAAGACCGGATTGGAAGAATAAATAACGAATAGCCATAAGCGATAAGCTAAGCCGTAAGCTGCTTATAGCTTATCGCTTACAGCTTGATCCCTTGGATCAATGATGACTCGCGAACAAGAACTCAGCAAAGAAGGATGGACAAAGCAATCCACCCACGACGAACCCCGCCTGTCCGATATTGTGGAAATGTACGAGGAGATCGGGCTGGAAGTTCTTCTCGAGCCCTATAACCCGGACGAAGAATCCGGGTGCACGGAATGTATGCGGGGAGACACCCGGAAGTATAAGACGATTTATACACGTGAAGCTGTAAGGTTCTAAGCAGTAAGCGATAAGCTTGATAACCGCTTACAGCTTACTGCTTAGAGCCTTACACCTTTCAGTATGGGAGCAACCCAATGAACCCAACAAACACAAGAAACACAACAAACCCAGTAACCGAATCCCCCGCCCTTCTCATCATCGACATGGTTAAAGACAACTTCAAGGAAGAAAGAAATCTACCCATCACACCGCTGGCTTTAAAAACCATCGAGCCTTTGAATCAAACCATCCGTTTTTTTCGTTCCCATGGATGGCCAATCGTTTTTTCAACAGATGCTTTCAACAAAAACGACTTTATCTTTACCGGTAGAATGCCGCCCCATTCCCTGGCCGGCACCGAAGGCGCGGAAGTGGTGGATGCGCTGGATTTTCAGGAAACAGATACTTGGCTTCCCAAACCGCGGTTTTCAGCATTTTTCAAAACCGGCCTCGAAAAGATGCTACATAATCAGGAAATTACCCTTTGTGCCGTCGCCGGTATCGCCACACCTTTTTGTGTGCTGACAACGGCCATGGATGCCCTGTGTCATGACTTCAAAGCTGTCATCCTCGAAAACTGCGCTGCGGCATTCTCAGATGACCTGCACCAGCAAACCCTGGGTATTTACCGCCGGAACCCCCTCTATCCCCTCTTCCGCATCATGACGTCCACTGAACTGATGAATGAATTAAACCCAGAATGGCGTTCCGAAACTACTTCTGCAATTACCGCCAACTTACCAAGAAAATAGTAAATGCGGCGAAGCCGCCATAGATAAAATCGCCAAGTGATTTTATCTTGACTTAACCGTTTTGTAGCTGTAATGTAGCTTTAAAAAATAAAACAAAATTCATACCTGTCCTGTAACCAAATCGTTACCCTATAGCGTTTCGTGTAGCGATTTTATTCCCCATCAATCTAAGGAAATGACCATGCACAAACTACTCATTGATGAGCCCGGCAAGAAAATGCTTCTGCTTGGAAATGAAGCCATCGCCAGAGGCGCAATCGAGGCAGGTGTTGCCTTTGCCACAACGTATCCTGGCACGCCGTCCTCTGAAATCTCCCTTTCCCTTTTCCAGATGTCCCAGCAGTGTGACCTTTATTTCGAATACAGCACCAATGAAAAAGTTGCCCTCGAAGTTGCCGCCGGCGCTGCAAACTCCGGTGTCAAAACCATGTGTATGATGAAGCATGTGGGATTGAATGTTGCCGCCGATCCGCTCATGACTCTCGCATACGTGGGTGTAAAAGCAGGACTTGTCATCTTGACAGCGGATGACCCTTTTATGTTCTCAAGCCAGAACGAGCAGGACAACCGCTACTACGGGAAACTTTCAGGGTTGTCGATTATTGAACCTTCTTCTGTGGAAGAAGCCAAGGAAATGATCCCGTATGCCTTTGACCTTTCCGAAAAGCTACAGGAACCCGTTCTCTTTCGTACCACGACGCGTATCAACCACTCCACAGGCATCGTCACCCTTGGTTCCATTGCGGAACGCATCACCAAGGGCGACTTCACCAAAGATCCGTTCAATCTGGTCACGGTACCTGCGGTATCAAGAAAACTACATGTCAAGCTTCTGGAAAACATTCAGAAAGCCCAAAAGATATCCGAAACATCGGAATACAATTTTTCTTCCGGCAACGGCCCCTGGGGCATTGTCTGCAACGGCGTCAGCTACAATTATGTATGCGATGCTGTAAAAGACCTGGATATCGAAGACAAGGTCACAATTCTCAGGATTGGTTTTTCACACCCCTTGCCCGAAAACCTTATCAAGGAATTTGCCGCTGACTGTGAAAAGATTCTTGTGGTGGAAGAAGGCGAACCCTATCTGGAAGAGGCCATTCGATCGTTTGCCCAGGAAGCCAGGATTACGATTCCCATTCAAGGCAAGGGAGATAAACTCTTTAGCCGGCTTTATGAATTCGATCCCTCCCTGGTCAGAAAGGTCGTTGCAACGTTCTTTGGGGTTCCCGTTACCATGGCAGAGATTCCAGATTTAGCTGATCTACCGGAAATTCCCCAGCGACCACCCAACCTTTGTGCCGGGTGTTCCCACCGCGCCACATTTTATGCCGTGGACAAAGCGCTTGAGGGACAGGAAACCATTTACCCAACCGACATCGGCTGTTACACGCTCGGCTTCCTGCCGCCCCTGTCCAAAGGTGATTTTCTTATTTGCATGGGTTCCTCCGTAAGCTCATCTTGCGGATTTTCCAAGGCAACCGACAAAAAGGTCATATCCTTTATCGGGGACTCCACATTCTTTCACTCCGGTATCACAGGTCTTGTGAATGCCGTGTTCAACAACCATAACTTTACACTGATCATTCTCGATAACGGTACGACAGCCATGACAGGCCACCAGCCAAATCCCGGCGTTGATATGGCCAATCTGAATCTGACCGATTATGGCCGCATATCCATTGAAGAACTAGTCAAAGGAATCGGTGTAAAGCATATCTCGAAAATCAAGCCGTTCAGATTAAAGAAAAGTATAGAAGCGATAAAAGAAGCCGTTAACTATGAGGGTGTCTCGGTAATTATAGCAGAAGAAATCTGTACCTTATATGCAAAAGGTTTGAAACAGCTCAAGGCACGTCCCTTTTATGTAACGGACAAATGTAAGGATCATAAAGATTGCATAACCAGTTTGGGGTGCCCTGCGTTTTATATCGAGGAGAACCGTGTCAAAATTGATCCGGAGATATGTGTGGGATGTGCTGTCTGTGCGCAGATATGCCCGGAAAATGCGATATTACCCCTGAAATCCTAACAACATGAAGGATTCCAGGATTCAAGGGTTCTAGAATTCGAGTGACACGAAGTTAGGCATTAGCGCTCAATGCCTACAAATTATAAAGAATTAGAGGAACCTAATTTTTAAAGATTGGATAACTCATGGAAACAAAAAGACTGATAATCGTGGCAGTGGGTGGCCAGGGAAATCTTCTGGCGTCTAAAGTCCTCGGCGAGGCTGCATTGATTTCCGGCATACCTGTCAAGATGAGTGAAATTCACGGTATGGCTCAGCGAGGTGGGGTTGTGGAATCGGCCATCGTTTTCGGAGATGCCAAAAGTACGATCATTTCTGATGGTGAGGCTGACATCCTGCTTGGATTTGAGCCCTCTGAGACCCTGCGCGCCCTGAACAAATGCAGCAAAGAAACGGTGGTCATTACCAACACAACACCACTACCCCCCTTTACCGTCGGCATCGGTATCGGCACATATCCTGACATGGAGGAACTCAAGCGCCTGATTACGGAGAAAACCAAGCGATTGATCGCCTTTGACGCTTCTGATCTGGCAAACCAGGCCGGCAACCCCATGTCGCTGAATATCGTCTTGCTGGGTGCGCTTATTCAGGTTGGTTATTTGCCCTTATCGGCAGAAACGATCAAGCATGCCATACGCACCACCACAAAACAGGCTTTTGTGGAAACCAATATCAAAGCCTTTGAGTTGGGTTTTTCAGCAGCAGAAAGTAGCAGATAACTAAAGTTGATAAATTCGCAATAATTTAAAATCAACTCGTTTTAAGTGTTAAGTTTTAGGTTTTATGACAAGGTGCATTAAACGCTTTCAGTTACCTAAAACCTAACACCTAACACCTAACACCTTATTTATGTGCACAACGTCAAGGAGGTAACAAATGCCCTGGAATAAAGAATTCGAGTGCATGTCGGCCGCAAAACTCAAAGAACTGCAATTGGAAAAGCTGAAAGAAACCGTTGCGTGGGTATCTAAAAAAGTTCCTTTCTACCAAAAAAAATTCAAAGAAATGGGGATTAAACCGGGCGATATTAAACGTCTGGAAGATATTGCCAAATTCCCTGTTACCGTTAAAGAAGATTTGCGTGACAATTATCCCTTTGGCTTGTGTGCCGTACCGCTAAAAGAGGTTGTCAGAGTGCATGCCTCCTCGGGAACCACGGGAAAGCCCATTACCGGACCTTATACCCAGGAAGACCTTGATCAGTGGACAGAATGTATGGTCCGGAACTTCTGGGCTGCCGGTGTTCGGCCCGAGGATGTGGTTCAAAATGCTTACGGTCACGGACTTTTTACCGGCGGTCTTGGTTTTCATCAGGGATCCACAGCCCTGAAATGCACAACGGTTCCCACAAGCGCCGGTCTGACCGAACGCCAGATCACCTTGATGAAGGACTTCGGCGCCGATGTCCTCTGCTGCACCCCATCTTATGCGCTGACTATTGCCGAGCGCGCTGAAGAGTTGAAAGTCGATATCCGCAAATTGCCCTTAAGGGTTGGTCTGTTCGGAGCCGAGCCCTGGACAACGCAGATGCGCAAAGAAATTGAAGAACGTATGGGGATCAAGGCCCATGAAGCTTATGGTTTGACAGAACTCGGCGGGCCCGGGGTCTCTTTTGACTGCGAGGCACAGGATGGCTTGCATATCAACGAAGACCACTATCTGGCAGAAATTGTCGACCCGGCCACGATGGAACCGATGCCTCTTGGTGAGAAAGGTGAACTGATTTTCACATCGCTGCAGCGCAGGGCCATGCCCATGATCCGCTATCGTACAAAAGATATTACCAGTCTCAGTCGTGAAAAATGTGCCTGCGGCAGGACCCTGATCAAAATGAAGAAGGTGTTTGGACGAACAGACGATATGCTGATTATCAGCGGTGTAAACGTGTTTCCATCCCAGATAGAATCCCTGCTCCTGGATATCGATGAAGTCGAACCACAGTATCGCATGATCGTTCGCAAAAAAGGCTACCTCGACCAGCTCGTGGTTCAGGTTGAAGGGAAAAAAGAAGTTTACGATGCGGGTGCAGACAAGCGTGCCGAAATCGAGGGTAAAATCAGGGGGCACATCAAGGGAAATATGGGCATCGGAGTCGAAGTCAACCTTGTAGAGCCTAAGTTTATTGCCAGAAGCGAAGGAAAAGCCCTGCGGGTTGTGGATGAACGACCCAAACAATTAAGATAAAATACACCCGGGCTAAAGTAAGAGATACTGATCAAAGATTATATGGATTTTTGCAGATTCTCGGTTGAATTTAATTCTAAATCCGAATATCGAAATACGAAACAAATCCAAATATAGAATGCTTGAATAACCCAAACATTGCCTATGGGAATAATTTCTTAAGATCTTGTTTAAATCATTCGAATTTATGACATTGGATATTGTTTAGGATTTCGAATTTTATGCTTCGGATTTAAAGGGGGTATTTATATGAAAGAAAAATCGTCATTTGATCCCCGGAAATATGCCGTCATCGGTGCGGGTCCTGTGGGTTGCATTGTGGCTGCTTTTCTTGCAAAAAACGGCTATGATGTCACCCTTTGCGACATCATGCCTGAATTGCTGGCACCGGCCCTGGACCCCGGCATCACCCTTGAAGGTGCTGAAAATCTCCTGCAACCGGTCACCCGCACCTGTCTGGCGGTTGACGAACTGGCAGACCACCAGCCGGATGTCATTTTCATCACCGTCAAAGCCAATGCGCTTCCTTTGATCGTTTCGGCCATCGAAGGCTTTTATCAGGATGGTATGTTTGTTGTCAGCTGGCAAAACGGGATCGATACAGAACTTGAGATTTCCAAGACACTGGGTGACAAACCATCCATGCGTGCCGTGGTAAATTACGGCTGCGGTCTAAAATCACCCTGTCACGTTCTCATGCCGTTTCACCATCCTCCCCACTTTATTCAGGAACTCAATCCTGAATCGCAGAATGCTGCCGTTGTCATCGCCGAAGCCCTGACCCAAAGCGGTCTCGAAACAAAACATACCGATCAGATTATTTCCATGGTGTGGCGCAAGGCTGTCATGAACGCCTGCATGAACCCGGTGTGTGCCGTCACAGGGCTCACCATGGCACAGGCCATGGGCGATCCCATTGTTTTCAACATCGTCGACAACCTGGTCAAGGAATGCATCAAAGTCGCCAGAGCCAATGAAATCAATCTTGGATGGGATTTTTACCCCTTTGCAATCAACTACATGCGCAATGCAGGCAATCACAAACCTTCCATGCTGATGGATATCGAAAATAAGCGGCGAACGGAGATCGACTATATCAACGGGAAGTTCGTGGAATATGGCCAGCAGGCAGGAATTGAAACACCCTACAACATCACCTTGCGTTCCCTGGTTAAAGGATTAGAATCCAAGTAATGGTGTCATTGAAACCCATCTACGTCGGCGTCGATGTGGGGGCATCCCGGACCAAAGTGGCTGTTTTGGATGCAGAACAACGGCTGTTAGGTCATGCCGTTCAGAAATCAGGGACCGATTTTTCCGCAACAGCCGATAGCTGCCTGGAAATATCTCTCAAGATGGCCGGTGCAGCCCGTTCTGACATTCAACGCGTGGTTTCGACGGGTTATGGCCGCAAGAATGTCACCTACTCCGACGAAACCAAAACTGAAATCGGTTGTCATGCAAAAGGCTGCTATCTCTATTACCCTTTTGCAATCACCATTATCGATATCGGCGGGCAGGATAACAAGATCATCAAGCTTGATGACAGGGGCCACAGAACCGGTTTTAAAATGAACCGCAAATGTGCAGCCGGTACCGGCGCCTTTCTGGAAGAGATGTCTCCGCGTCTGGACATCCCCCTCGAAGCAATGGATGGGCTGGCCAGACAATCCGTGAATATGGTTAAGCTGGGCAGCTTCTGTACTGTTTTTTCCGGTACGGAAGTACTTGAGAACATCCGCAGGGGCAAAAAAGTCAGCGATATCATCAAGGGCCTGTTTTACTCGGTCATCAAACGGGTCATCGAAATGGATGCCTTTACAGATACCGTGGTGATGACGGGTGGTGTGGTGGCACATAATCCTTATCTCGTAACCATGACCGAAGAACTCATCAGCCGAAAGATTCTCGTACCCGAGTTTCCCCAATTGACTGGCGCCATTGGAGCGGCATTGTATGCACAAAAAGGGTTCGAGGATTGAAGAACCTTGCAGCAAGCTACGGGGAATGCGCTCGCTATTGCGGTTCAAGGGTTCGAGGGTCCGAGGGTGGCTGACAGCTATTAGCGCTCAGCAGCATCCCAGCTTCCCAGCGTTTTAGTATCAAAAGGGGTGGAGGTTTGGAGGATGGTTGAAAGCTTACAGCGGTAAGCACCTAATAGTCTACAGCCTACAGTCTAAACCCCTAAAGGACTGCGTAATTGGTAAGATAATTTAAAATTTAAAACCAAGCAATCAAAACTGAACTAGTGGGGTATTTCTATGAACGATGAAAAAAAAATCAATATTCGACGATTGAAAACAGCCAGGGACATGGGAAAGTTCATGGCGGATTATTATTATGAATTGGACGGCGCTTCTAAAAGCGGCAAGCAGAAAATCGCCTGGTGCACCAGTGTGGGACCGGCCGAAATTCTCAGAGGGATGGGATTCCTGACATATTTTCCGGAAACTCACTCTGCCATGCTCGGTACGACCCGAATGGCTGTGGATCTCATACCCAAAGCCAATGCCATGGGATATTCTCCAGAAATCTGCTCTTACCTGACAGCCGATATCGGCGCTTTTGTAGAAGGCGTCTCACCCCTTTCCAGGGCTTTCAAGGGTATTGAAGGTGTTCCCAAGCCAGATGTTCTGGTGTTCAATACCAACCAGTGCCGGGATGTGCAGGACTGGTTTGCATGGTATGGCGAGAAATTCAATGTGCCGGTCGTCGGTGTCCACACCTACCGGGGAGTGAAAGATGTAACCCCTTCACACATAACGTCCATTGCCAGGCAGATGGAAAATATTGTCGAACCCCTGGAAAAAGTTGCCGGACGAAAATTGGATATGGATGAGTTCCAGCATGCTGTTGGGTTGTCCAGAGAGTGCTCGGACCTGTGGGAAAAATGTCTCGCTGCTGCTTCAGCAAAACCGTCACCCATCTCATTTTTTGATGCAACCACCCTTATGGGGCCTGCCGTTGTCGGTCGTGGGACCCAGAAGGCCATCGATGCATACAATCTTCTCCTGGAAGAACTGGAAGAACGCGTTGCGGAAGGCATCGGCACCATCGACCATGAGCAGCACCGCATTTACTGGGAAGGTATGCCGGTGTGGGGGCGTCTGAGTATGCACTCCAAGCTGTTTGCAGCCCTCAATGCCAATGTCATTGCATCCACCTATTGCAGTTCCTGGATCTTTTCGGCCCTGGACCCGGATGATCCTTTCAACAGCATGGCCAGGGCCTATACCGAGCTTTTTATCGTCAGATCCGATGAATACAAGGAGCAGTACATCAAAAACAAACTCGCGTTTTTCGATATCGACGGGGTGGTCTATCACGATGCCAAGACCTGTCCCAACAACTCCAACTGCCGTTATGGCATGCCGCAACGGCTTGAAAATGAGACCCACATACCGAGCCTGACCATCAATGGAGATTTGAATGATCTGCGTCTCCTGTCCGATGAGCAGACCAAGACCAATGTGGAGGCGTTTATGGAGCAACTGGAAGAGAATAAGTAGATAAACCATGGAAAATGAATGAACGTCGAACATCGAACGTCCAACATCGAATTTTGAACCGAAACAGCGAGCGCATTCCCCGTAGGTTCTGCCGTTCGGCAGTGCTTCGCATGCTGCGGGGTTAGCGAGCGAATCTATATTAGACATAATTTGTTTTCATTCAACATTGGACGTTCGATGTTCGATGTTGGACGTTCATCTGTTAAAATCAGGTCAATCAGATATGGAGATATAGTATGCTGGATAGCTTATTCCGCCCCAAATCCGTCGCCGTCATCGGCGCATCCACCAAAGAACTGTCCATTGGTAACCGGGTCATCCGAAACCTTGTGGATTTTGGTTTCAAGGGACCCATCTACCCCATCAACCCCAAAGCGGATGAGGTCAGGGGCATCAAGGCATACAAATCGATCTTGGACGCCCCGGACAATATCGATGTGGTCCACATGGTCATTCCGGCCAAATTTGTGCCCATGGCAGTGGAAGACTGCGGTAAAAAAGGTGTCAAAAACATCATTATCAACTCGGGTGGTTTTTCAGAAATCGGTCCTGAAGGTGATGTCTATGAAAAGGCTTTCCTAGAAAAAGCCAAGCAATTCAACATTCGTGTTTTAGGCCCCAACTGCCAAGGTATCATCAATTCGGATCCCGATGTCAGAGCCTACTGCAATTTTACATTTACCAAGCCGGATCCGGGTCACATCTCCATCGTGGCACTCAGCGGCGGTGTAGCAGAAGTTATCCACCAGGGTTTTTCCGCCATGGGTGTCGGCACACGTATTTACGCCTCCAATGGCAATGCCTGCGACATCACCATCCCGGAAATTATTCAATATTTGGGCGACGATGAAGGCACACGGGTTATCGTTACCTATGTCGAAGGATTGAGAGATCCGGCCACATTCATGAAAGTCGCTCGGGAAGTGGCGGCAAAAAAGCCGATCCTGGCCATGAAAGCCGGCAGAACCCTGCAGGGAGCCAAAGCCGCAGCTTCACATACCGGTGGTTTGGCCAAAGAAGATCTTGCAACAGACCTGATATTCAAAAAGGCCGGTGTGCTGACGTTCATGGACGAAGGCGAACTGATCCAGGCGGCTGCAGCCTTTGCATCCCAGCCCATCCCTAAAGGCAATCGTGTGGGTATTATTACCAACACGGGTGGGCCGGCCGTCATTGCCACCGACATCCTGGTGGGTGCCGGCGCAGAAATACCCCCCTTATCTCAAAAAACAGAAGCTCTCCTGAAAGACAACCTATTCCCGGAAGCATCTGTCAACAACCCCGTGGATGTGCTTGCCACAGGGAATGCAGCGCATTACCGGACCTGCATGGATGCCATGTTGGCCGACGACAGTTTTGACGCCCTTTATATCAATTTCGTGACACCCTTTTTTGTGGACACGGACAGTATTGCCAAGGAAATTGCCGCCGTCAACAAGGAGGGTCGTAAACCCATGGTCTGTAACCTGATGACGGATAAAAAACAGTGGGCGGAAACCACAAACATCCTGATGCAGGCGCAAGTTCCGACATATGCCCTGCCCGGCGAGGCTGCCCGGGCCATGACGGCGCTGGTGCGTTACCAGGGTATTCGGGCCCGTGACATCGGGGAGCCGACAAAATTCACGGATGTTGACAAAGATACAGTCAGCAAAATTCTAACCCGAGGCAAAGACGCAGGGCTTGCGTTTCTGCCGGCCGGGGACGTTTACGACATCCTGGGGGCATATGGGATCCCTTCGGCAAAATGGGCCATGGTGAGCACGGCCAAACAAGGTGTCGCAGCTGCCGACGATCTGGGGTACCCGGTTGTTGTCAAGGCAGATGCCGCTTCCATCGTACACAAAAGCGACATGGGCGGTGTGGCTATAAATCTCAACAATGCCGCCGATGTTCAAAAAACCATCGATGAGATGCGTGAACGCTTCAAAGGGGACGAACCCACGTTCCTTGTCCAAAAATATCTTCCAGAGGGTCTGGAAGTCATTCTGGGTGCCAAGGCAGAACCGGGGCTGGGCCACTTGATCATGTTCGGCATGGGCGGCATCTATGTCGAAGTACTCAAGGACGTGGTGTTCAATCTGACACCGGTAACATCCTTTGAGGCACAGGAAATGCTCGATTCCATTCAGCTGTCACCCATTCTCAAAGGCATCCGAGGCCAGAAAGGGATTTTTCAAGATGGCGTTACAGACATCATCCAACGCTTGTCGCAGCTCGTTTCAGATCATCCCATGATCCAGGAACTGGATCTGAATCCCACGTTGGCGTTTGCGGATAGCGTGGTAGTGGTCGATGCTAGGATTAGCATTTAGTGATAGCTCATAGCTCATAGCTGATAGCTGATAGGTTGCTAAAAGTTCTCAGCTATCAGCTATCAGCTATGAGCTGCAGCGTGTTAAGAGCTTCAATACATCGATACCGTATTTTACTCATGTAATAGGCAACGATTTTGATAACAATCGGAAGGAGCCGCCAATGACCGCCTGGATGAATTTGGGTCAGCAGTTAAAAATGAATGCATCCAAGTACCCCGATACCTTGGCACTGGTGGACCAAGACCGCAAGTTCACCTACCCGGAAACCAATCAACGGGTGAACAAGTTATGCCACAGCCTGCTTTCTTTAGGATTGAGCAAGGGGGACAAGGTAGCAGTGTTCATGGAAAACAGCATCGAGATCGTGGAGATTTTTTTGGCAACCGCCAAAACCGGTCTTGTAATTGTCCCCATCAATTTTCGTCTTGTGGGAAAAGAGGTGTCCTACATCGTCAACAACTCAGATGCAAAGGCGTTCATTGTTCACGATGAATTCACACCCATAATTGATGGCATCAAGGATGACCTTAAAAATATCCCTTCCGAAAATTATATTGTCGTGGGGGAAGCCATTGATGGTTATCGGCTCTACGAACCTTTCATAGAGAAAAGCAAGGATCATGAGCCCGAATGCCCTGTGGCCCCCAAGGACACCTGGATTCTTATCTATACCTCCGGAACAACCGGTAAACCCAAAGGTGTGGTTCGCTCGCACGAATCTCACATTGCTTTTTTCCTCATCAATAGCATCGATTTCGGATTTAACGATCATGATGTCTGTCTGAATGTGATGCCCTTGTGTCACATCAACTCGACCTTTTTTACATTTACCTTCACCTATATCGGAGCGACCGTCTATATTCACCCGGCCCGATCATTCAAACCCGAACAAATTCTGGATATCATCCAGAATGAAAAAATCACGTTTATTTCACTGATCCCAACCCACTACAACCTGATTTTAAATATTTCGGAAGAAGCTCAAAAATACGATGTCTCTTCTATCCGAAAACTCCTCTGCTCTTCCGCGCCGGTTCACAAAAAAATGAAACTCGATATCATGGATTTCTTCCAGGGTGTTGAACTCTATGAAGCGTATGGTTCCACGGAAGCAGGTATTGTCACCGTTTTGAAGCCTGAAAATCAACTTCGGAAACTGGGTTCCATTGGGCAGGAGTCCCTTGGCACCGATTTTATCAAAATTCTCGATGAAAATGGTAAAGACGTCATACCTGGCGAGGTGGGAGAATTGTATTCCCGGGGTCCCATGTTGTTTGACGAATATTACAAACTGCCCGACAAGACCCAAGAAGCCTTTCAGGGTGAATGGTTCAGCGCCGGTGACATGGCTCGTAAAGATGCAGACGGGTTTTACCAGATTGTCGACAGAAAGGACAACATGATCATCACCGGGGGAGAAAATGTCTACCCCAGTGAAATCGAAGAAGTCGTCGGCAGCAACGAATGCGTCTTCGATTGTGCGGTCATCGGGATTCCCGATGACAAATGGGGTGAAAAAGTAGTCGCCGTGGTCATTCCCAAGGGCAGTGAAGAAATTGAAGTCACCGAGGCCATGATCGTGGATTGCTGCAAAAATCAGATGGCGGGCTACAAGCGACCCAAGGAGATCCTGTTTATCAAGGAAGATGAAATGCCCCGTACGCCCACGGGGAAGATATTGCACAGAAAATTACGGGAGAAGTTCAAAAAATAGGGTCCAAGGATAATTTCATAAAGATGAACATCCAACATCGAACATCGAATTGAAAACAAATAGTATCGAAAGGAGACAAAACAATGCTCAAAAAAGCCTTTATCCCCTACGGTGGGTATTACAGCTCGCCTTTTTGCCGTTGGCAGGGAAGTATGCAGAATGAAAACGCCATTGTACTGGGTGCTGAAACCTCTAAACGCTGGCTTGCCGAAAAAGGCTATGATGCCGGTATGTTCGATTATCTTTATCTGGGCATCACCATCAGCCAGATTCACCAGTTCTACGCAGCCCCCTGGGCAGCCGCCCTGATGGGGGCTGGTCATGTACCCGGCATCGCCTTGAGTCAGGCTTGTACCACCGGTACCACCTGTGTTTTCCAGGCAGCCGTGGGTGTGGAAACAGGGCTCTACCAAAATGCCTACGTTCTGACCACGGACCGCACATCCAACGGACCGCATACCATCTGGCCGAACCCAAAGGGACCCGGTGGTGAAGTTATTTCGGAGAACTGGCTCATGGACAATTTCAACGCAGATCCCAATGTGGGTCTGCGGATGATCGAAACAGCGGAAAATGTTGCCCGGGAAGAAGGGATAACAAAGGAGGCCTGTGATGCCACAGCATTGAAACGCTACGAACAATATCTCATGGCACTGGAAAACGACCGTGAATTTCAGAAAAAATACATGTTTTCGGCTGAAATCAGCATATCCAGAAAAAAGAGTATTCTCGTGGAAGAAGATGAAGGCATTACACCCGCCACGGCCGAAGGACTGGCTTCTCTCAGACCCTTGATTCCCGACGGTGTCTTAAGTTTTGGTGCCCAGACCCACCCAGCCGACGGCAATTCGAGCATGATCGTCACCACCCGGGAAAAAGCCAAAGAACTGAGTGCCGATCCTTCCATGCCGATTCAAGTGATCGCCTACGGTTTCGCCAGGGAGAAAAAAGGCTACATGGCCGCAGCTCCGGTTCCGGCAACCAAAATGGCTCTGGCAAATGCAGATCTCGCTATCGGCGACATGAAAGTCATCAAATCCCACAATCCGTTTATTGTAAACGACATCAACTTTGCCAAACAGTTCAATATCGATGTCAATGACATGAACAACTATGGCTGTTCCATGATCTATGGGCATCCCCAGGGATCAACGGCAACACGTCTGATTATTGAGGGTATCGAAGAAACCGTCATGAAGGGCGGCGGCTATTTTCTCTGGACCGGCTGTGCCGCAGGAGATAGTGGGGCTGCATTGATCCTCAAAATCGGTTAGAAACTATTTCAAAAATGTCTTTTGGCATCCCCAAACAATGCAGTCGTTAGAAACTGAATCCTAACAATGATCACTTCTGGCAATATGCAGTTGCGTGTAATGTAGCGCAGGTCTTTTGACCTGCAAATAGAGAAGTACAACAGAGCTAAAGCTCAGTGCTACAGCGTCAGTTAAATGCTGAATCGTAATAGAGATGAGCTGGATGCCCCCGGCTAACTACTTGCCGGGGCAGGCTTATCAAGCTTGTCCCCGACCTGGTCGGGGATCCGGCATGACGGTGCGGCGGTCGTTGCCATCAATATGTTTCATTTGGCTTTTGAATAACGCTTCGGTAGATGACAGCGAACAGCCGGACGCCTGTTTGAAGAAAAATAGCGAGCTTCAGGAAGACCAGAGGGACCGTAGACTTTGAGGCTTTTAGCGCCTAACAGCCTACAGTCTAAACCGCTAAAAAACTGATCTTGGGGGCGTTTGGTTCATGCTCAAGACTTGGAACCTACCCTTCCGGTGTTCAATCAGGTTGAGGGCCCCATAGTCCTGTGGAATGCTGAACAGGTCCTGGCGCGGTCTTTTTAAAACGTGACATAAAATGATGCGATTTACACCGGCATGTGCCACCACAAGCACATTTCCATGAGCGGTTGCCATTATTTTTAGAAACACTGGTATGACCCGATCGTGAAGATCCTGAAAGCTCTCCCCATTGGGTGTCCGAAACGTATCCATATGCCTGCCCCGATCTTTCCAGGCATCAGGGAACCGTGTCTTGATGTTTTCCACGGTCTCGCCGTCCCAATCGCCAAGATCGATTTCACGCAATCGTGACATGGTGTGTATATCGGAATCAGGAAAATCAGACACTATTCGGGCCGTGTCAAGCGCACGGCTCAAATCGCTGGAATAAACCTTTTCAATTTCGACCTGGCTCAGCTCTTCTTTCCACCACGCTGCCTGGCGTAGGCCTTTTGGACTTAAAGGCACATCGGTCTGGCCCATATAACGTTTTTTTTCGCTTCCCACAATCTCGCCGTGACGGAGCAGGTATAACATATTCAATCATCATTTATTAAAAGTTAAAAAAAACTTGAACATCGAACATAAAGATTACCCGTACCCCTCGAGCCATCTATCACCTATCACCTATCAGCTTTGAGCTAATTTGGTCAAGAATTCTCGTTCAGATTATGCACTGGAATTTCTCATTTTATTGTGTTAGCCTCTTGATTTACTGAAAAATCTTTTTCATCTTTATGAGCGACAAGGTCGCGTTTCATAAATTTGTGAAACAAATTTATTTATGGCTCAAAATCGCTTAAAAAATATCCATACGCCCCTGCTCACATGGTACGATCACAACCACCGTGATCTACCGTGGAGAGAAACCAACGACCCCTATGCCGTTTGGGTTTCGGAAGTGATGCTGCAACAGACGCAGGTCAAAACGGTTGTCCCCTATTACCAACGATTTCTGAGTGCTTTTCCGACGGTACAGGAGCTGGCTGCTTCGGACCTTCAAACGGTGTTAAAGATGTGGGAGGGTTTGGGGTATTACGGACGCGCACGAAACATGCACCGTACCGCTCACATCATCACACAAGAACATCATGGCAAATTTCCAGACACGTGGAAGCACATCCATGCCTTACCGGGCATCGGTAATTATATCGCAGCCGCTGTTCTCAGTATTGCCTTTGGTTTTCCTTTTGCCGTTGTGGATGGCAATGTCAAACGGGTGCTGGCACGCCTTTTCAAACTTGACACACCGGTAAATCAGACAACACATGCCAAAACGTTTAACACACATGCCGACAAACTGCTTTACGAGCCAGATCCTGGAAAATACAACCAGGCTATGATGGAACTGGGGGCCCTGATCTGTACGCCCTACTCTCCTCTTTGCGGTACGTGCCCGATTCAGCCGGCATGCAAAGCGTACCAATCATCCACAGTCGATATCTATCCCAGACGCGTCAAAACAAAACAGATACCGTTGTACAACATTGCCATCGGTGTTGTGTTAAAGCATGACCGTGTACTCATTACCCAGCGTCGTCATGATGGCCTGTTAGGGGGGTTATGGGAATTTCCAGGGGGTAAAATCAAGAAAGACGAAACACCTGCCACCGCCTGTATTCGTGAAATCAAGGAGGAAACCAACCTGACGGTTGCGGTTCGTCAGTATTTGACACAGGTCAAACATGCCTACACCCACTTCAAGATCATTGTGGATGTGTTTATTTGTGACAATGTATCTGGTATTGTTGCCCTGAATGGCCCGGTGGACCACCAATGGATCACACTGGAACAAATCGATGATTACCCATTTCCCAAGGCAAATCATAAGTTTATTCCTCACCTGAAAGAGAAGCTGGGAGGCTGAAGGAAGCCAGGACGCTGGAAAGTATAGCCTTATAGCTAATGAGCTGTTTACAGCTTATTAGCTTCACAGCGTGTTTAAATTATATATTTAGCTAATCATATACTTTAACTTATTTTTTTAACCAACAGGTTTTATATGACTATCAAAGAACGCCACTTCGGTCCCATATGGTTTATCCCCGGGGAGAACAAAGGCAGGTATCCGTTCTGTCACTCCATTTATATCGAGGGACCCGGCATCCTCATCGATCCGGCATCCAACCGTGAAAGACTGATACAGCTTAAGAAAAATCCGGGTGTAAAGAGCATATGGTTGAGCCACTGGCACGAAGATCACTTCATGCATCTCGATCTTTTTGATGAACTGCCGTTCATGGTGTCCCGGGAAGACGCCCTACCCCTTTCCGGGCTGGAGTGCTTTCTGGATGCCTATGGCATTGCGCCCGAGGCGCGTGACGAATGGCGATCTCTGGCCACCGACGTCTTCCATTTTCATCCCAGGGAACCGCATGCTTTTCTCCCGGTTGGATCATCAATCTCCTTTGGATCCATTCAGGTAGAACTCCTGGCCGCACCCGGTCATACACCCGGAAGCGTTGCGTTACACTTTCCCGACCACGGCATTCTGTTCCTGGCAGATTATGACCTGACCCCTTTCGGTCCCTGGTATGGTGATGTGGAATCGAGCGTTGAACAAACCGTATCATCCATCAAAATGCTGCAGCAGATCCCGGCATCCACCTGGTTGACGTCTCATGAACAGGGTGTGTTCGAAAGCCCATCCGGAGGATTGTGGCAACGCTATCTGGATGTTATTTATGAACGCGAAGCAAAACTTCTGGCACTCCTGGAAATGCCCTGCACCCTTCAGGAAATCGTCAACGCGTGGATCGTTTATCGCAAACCAAGAGAACCCCTTTCTTTCTATACCTTTGCTGAAAAAGCCATGATGACTAAACACTTGGAGCGATTGATACGCAAAGGTGTTGTGGAACACGATAACGGCAGCTACAGGAGCGTTTGGGTTAAGTAGATACCCGAGGGTCCAAAGGACTCGGCACTGATTCAACCCTATTAGGGATTAATAATATGCACATTCAGCGTGTAATAAATTCTAAATACGAATATCGAAATACGAAACAAATCCAAATATCAAATGCTCAAATGATTGAAGAACCTCGCAGCAAGCTGCGAGGAATGTTCTGCCGTGCGGCAGTGCTACGCATCGACCGTAAGGAATTCTGGCTAATTTAGATTCGCTCGCTAACCCCGCAGCAAGCTACGGGGAATGCGCTCGCTATTTCGGTTCAAACATAGTGCTTGAACTTGTATCTCCAAGGTCTTGTTTTGATCATTCGAATTTTGATCATTCGGTATTGTTTAGGATTTCGAATTTCGTGCTTCGGATTTGAGTAACTACCGCCATCGGTATACCAAAATATTTCTGACCTGGCCCAAAGGACCAAATATTGAATGACGAAATAAACACTACAAAAAATCACATAACAATTTTATTTTAGGAGACCTAAAATGAATACAAATACTGATGTCATTGCTTACATGAAAAAAATCACAGTTACCCTGGAAACCGGCACAACTGCAGACAAGATGGATTTAAGTGAACGCCCTTTTTCATTTGAGTTCATTTACGGCGTGGGAGCCCAGGGCGTCTGTCTGTTTGAAAAAGCCCTTTTTGAAAAGCGGTCAGGGGAAGAAATCCTCTTACAGGTAAATCCACAGCAGACAGGAGAGATCTTTGGACATCTCAAACGAGCCCTGATCAATTTCTTACCCATGGCAACACCCTTTTATTTGAAAGCAACCATAACTGACATCCAAGCAGCAGATAACCGGGAAATCGTGGAGGCTATTGCCAAAGGAACCGGGTCATGCGATTGTGGCTGCGGGTGCGATGGCGACTGCGGTTGCTGACATAATATCGCTTCACGATACCATGGAACGCGACGATGTCGTGTGTGATAAATTCGTTACACGATTTTATTTGCATTCGATATTAAAAAATAGTATTCGATAAAATAGCTATGATTAAGCTATATTAAAGCTATGTTTAGACGTTTTTCAAAAGCCCAGGATAACAATTCTGAATTCCTGCCTTCGCGGGAATGACGGTTCGGGATAGAGCCTCGTCATTCCTGCGAAGGCAGGAATCCAGTAAGTACAAGCAGAACATTCCTCGCAGCTTGCTGCGAGATTTTTCAATTAGATCAGCTGATAGCGCATAGGTGATAGTTAGTGTAATGAAGCTGGGAGGCTCCTATCAGCTATGAGCTTCACGACAGCGCCCAAACATCATAGCAAACATATAGGCCCAACAAACCCAATAAACATATTTTTTGGAGAGCGGATCGTATGAAACACGAAATCACATTGAAGGTCAACAAGGACACCTATTCCCTGGCCATCGATCCCTGGCGTACCTTGAACGAGGTGCTACGAGAAGACTTAAATCTTACCGGAACAAAACTCGGATGTGGCTCCGGAGATTGTGGTGCCTGTACGGTGATCGTAGACGGGCGTTCCATCAGTTCCTGTCTCACGCTGGCCGTGGAAATGGATCAGAAGGAGATTATGACCATCGAAGGCTTGGCCCCTTCCGGTGAAGAACTCCACCCCATCCAGGAATCTTTTGTTGAAAAAGGCGCCATCCAATGCGGTTTTTGCACACCCGGGATGGAATTGTCCGCCTACAATCTGCTCTCCCAAAACCCACATCCAAGCGAAAGAGAAATAAGAGAATCCCTTTCAGGCAATTTGTGTCGCTGTACCGGATACAACAAAATCGTGGAGGCAATTGCGGAATCTGCTGATAAAATGAAGCCCAAAAAGAGTAAAGGAAGAAAGAAATGACCCTTTCTAGGTTTGAATTATTTTCACCGGAGCGTTTGGAAGACGCTGTTGCCCTGCTGAAAGAAAAGGGCAAAGATACCTTTGTCATGGCCGGGGGAACCGATCTGCTGATCAAACGCCGCCACCAGATTATCCATCCCCAAACAATTGTCAGTCTCAAGAAAATCAGTGGGTTGAATTATATTTCATTTAGTCCTGACAAAGGCCTCACCATCGGTGCGACAGCCTTGTTAGGGGATGTTGCCAAGCATCGGACAATTCTCAAGTTCTATCCGGCTATTGCAAAGGCTGCCGGAAATACGGCCAATGTTCAAATCAGAAACATGGGCACCGTGGTAGGAAATCTATGCAATGCATCCCCGGCAGCCGACAATGCCCCCGCGCTCTTGGCTATGAACGCGGAATTGAGTATTGTGGGACCCCAGGGGAAACGGGTTCTTCCCCTGGAAGATTTTTTTCTTGGACCCGGTGTCACAGCCCTTCAGCCCGCGGAAATCGTGACATCTGTTTTTGTACCCACACCACCTCCCGGGTCAGGCGCTAGGTATCTTCACCTGTCCGCAAGGGGGCGAATCGATTGCTCTGCTGCCAGTACAGGTGTCTCTTTGACGCTGAAAGGACCCAGGGTGGACAAGGCTAGAATTTTCATCGGCGCCTGCGGTCCCACGCCCTTGCGAATGCCCAAAACTGAAAAAAAACTGATGGGCCAAAAACTTACCAAAGTCCTGGCGGAACAAGCCGGCCTGCAGGCTTCAAAAGAATCCAAACCCATTTCAGATGTCCGGGCCAATGAGGATTACCGTTCAAAAATGGTGGCGGTATTGGTCAAGCGGGCTGTACTGGAGGCGTATCAATTAGCGAGGGCAAACAAATGAGGGTTTGAGGGTTGAGGGTGATACAAGGATTTAGGGCTGGATTTCTACTATCAGCGAAAAACCCACTCGGACCCTCGAAACCTCGGCCCCTCGAACCCTTTTAGGTAGTAAGCATAGTTAGTGAATCTATGATAAACTGAATTAGAGGTCTCCCTATGAGTAAAGAGCATACAATAATTGGCCATGACATCCCCAGAACCGATGGCCGTGAAAAAGCTACCGGCAGCGCGGTGTATACCGACGACATCAAATTGCCGGGTATGCTGCATGGCAAGCTGTTGAGAAGCCCGCTAGCCCATGCCCGAATTGCCCATATCGATGTGAGCAAGGCTGCGGCCCTACCCGGTGTCAAATGCGTCATTACCGGAGAAGATACACCCAAAATCAAATATGGCAACTGGCGGCTGTTCCCGATTACTCAGGACGAATACCCCCTGGCCATCGACAGGGTGCGTTTCATCGGCGATGAGGTTGCGGCTGTTGCTGCGGTTGACAAAGACATCGCAGCGGAAGCCCTGGAGCTGATACGGGTGGACTACGAGGAACTGCCTGGGGTTTTCGAGATTGAAGATTCTCTGGCCAAAGGAGCGCCGGTCATTCATGAAACATCCCCCAGCAACATCAGCATCGATCGAAAAATTCAATATGGAAGTATTCAAAAAGGTTTTGCCGCGTCCGATTATGTCAGGGAAGATGTTTTTACGGTCCACGCCGTCAGTCCAGCCTACCTCGAACCCTGCTCCTCCATTGCCCAATGTGAGATCGACGGAAGAATAACCCTCTGGACATCCACCCAGGTTCCCTACATTGTGCAGTGCCTGCTGGCCTCCACCCTCAACATGCGCGAAAATGACATTCGCGTTATCAAACCTGCTGTCGGGGGCGGTTTCGGCGGCAAAATGGAATTGCGTCCATGGGAATTCTGTGCCGCCTTCATGGCTGTTAAAACAGGCAAACCTGTCAAATTTACCCTGACCCGCGAGGAAGAACTCACAACCGGACGCAGACGTCATCCCATGAAGCTGCGCTCTAAAGTCGGGTTCAAAAAAGACGGCACGCTTATGGCAAAAGACCTCCATATCTATCTGGACGGTGGCGCCTACAACGCCATGGGTCCCACGGCAACATTTCTCTGTGGAAACTTCGGGGCCATGCTCTACCGCTATCCCAATTACCGGTTTGTGGGGGAACATGTTTACACCAACAAGCCACCGGCAAGTGCCATGCGAGGATTTGGTGCGCCGCAATCCCTGTTTGCGGCAGAGTCCCAGATGAATATCGCCGCCCAGGAACTTGGTATCGACCCCATCGATTTGAGGATCAAGAATGCCATGGTCACCGGAGACAAAATTCCGGATGTTGCCACCATATCGAGCTGCGGCTTTATCGAGTCCCTGGAAGCAGTCAGGGAAATGTCCAACTGGAAGAGAAACCGCCGTCGAAAAAAGAAAGGCTACGGCATTGGTATCGGCTGCTACAGTTTTATTTCCGGGGGCGTGTTCAACTGGTTCAATACCCAGTACCCCTTTTCAGCGGCTGAGGTCAAAGTCTTTTCAGATGGTACAGCCCATCTTCTGACCATGGCTTCAGATATCGGCCAGGGTGCCAATACGGTTCTCAAACAGATTCTGGCCGAGGAGCTCGGGCTCCGGATGGAGGACATCCGTCTCACGGCAGCCGACACCGCCATGACCCCCCAGGCCGACCTGGGGACCTGGGGAAGTCGTGTCACACTCATGGCGGGTAATGCCATTTTACAGGCTGCCCGTCAAATCAAGGAAGAAATCTTTGGGGCTGTCTCAGCCCGTTTTAATCTGAACGTCATATTCGATATGGTATGCAAAGATGGACAGGTGTATGCCGAAGATAAACCCGATCGGGGAATGTCTTTTGGTGAAGCCGTCGCCATGGTCCAGAAAGCCAATCGCGGTGAACCACTCATTGCCAGAGGCTATTACACACCACGTGGCAAGGGTCTGGTGACGCCGGCTTTCAGTTTCGGTGCCCAGGTTGCCGAAGTCATGGTGGACAAGGAAACCGGGATTGTCAAAGTCGAAAAGATGTATACCGCACATGACTGCGGGACCGTCATCAACCCCATGGCGGTTGAAGGACAACTGGAAGGCTCAATTCACATGGGTCTTGGATATGCATTGTCCGAAGAATTGATTGTGGAGAAAGGGCGCACTCTCAACAACACCTTTCTCGACTATAAAATGCCCACGGCCCTGGACATGCCGCCAGGTGAATCCGTCTGTATCGAAACCTACGAACCCGAGGGCCCCATGGGTGCTAAAGAAGCCGGTGAAGGTCTGGCCTCCCCCACGGCCCCGGCCATTGCCGAAGCTGTCTGTGATGCCACCGGATATCGCTGTATGGATCTCCCCATTACACCGGATAAAGTGCTTAAGGGGAAACGAAACAAGCGGTAAGCACTAGGCGGTAAGCCATAAGCAGCTTAATGCTTACAGCTTATCGCTTATGGCTGTAGAATATTTATTGATCTATCATGCAAATCGATAAAGTCATCCAACACATCGTAAAAGAGTTGAACGCCTATTGTGACAAGGCCGGTTTGAAGGGATTTGTCGTCGGGGTTTCCGGTGGGATCGACTCTGCCGTCACGTCGACACTCAGCGCCAAAACAGGTAAGGCGGTCATCACCCTCAATATGCCTATCCTCCAGGCAAAAAACCAGGATTCCCTTTCATCCAGACACATTGCCTGGCTTGAAAAAGAATTCCCGAACGTACAGGGAGTCCGGATCGATCTTTCCGAGGCTTTCCTGTCCCTCGGCAGGACGATTCCATCCGACATTCAGGATGAACTTTCCATGGCCAACACGCGGTCACGACTGCGTATGTTGACCCTCTATGCCTATGCAACCCACCACCGGTTTTTGGTAGTGGGCACCGGCAACAAGGTTGAAGATTTCGGTGTGGGATTTTTCACAAAATATGGTGATGGCGGCGTGGACATTTCACCCATTGCAGATCTTTTAAAATCGGAAGTCTATCTACTCGGTCAAGCCCTTGGTGTCATCGAGGACATCCTTCATGCTCCCCCCACAGACGGCCTGTGGGAAGACAACCGAACCGATGAAAGCCAGATTGGCGCCAGCTATGAGGAACTGGAATGGGCTATGTCAGCTGAGACTCATGAGAATACGGACAATTTCACCGAACGTCAAAATGAGGTTCTGATAATTTATCGCCGCTTTCACAACCAGAACCGGCATAAAATGGACCCGATTCCGGTGATACAGATACCGGATGAACTTCGCTGAAACGAAGTTCAATGTTAAATTTTTAATTTTGAATTGATAGTGCTGGGAAATTGCTAATGGTTATCCGTTTTTTTCATTTTAGCCACAGACACACACAGACAATCTTCGGCTGATCCAAGATAAAAATAAAATGTTTACCCCGTTAAATACGAAGTCCATTTAACTGGGTCTGCGTGTGTCTGCGGCTAAATAAAAAAGATTTAAACCGTTCACGAAACCCAAAATACCAAACACAAAACACAAAACACCAAATACAAAACACAAAACACTAAACACTAAACACAAAACACTAAACACAAAACACAAAACACTAAACCCAATGAACCCAACAAACTCAATAAACATAGCGGGCTACGTTCCCGGTGCCATCGGTCGTGTCGTTGAAATGCATGCATGCTACTACAGCGAGCACTGGGGATTCGGGCCATTTTTCGAAGCCAAGGTGGCCACTGAGCTGTCCGAATTTATCGGTCGATTCGATGACCAGAAAGATGGTTTCTGGAGCGCCTGTTCCGACAAACGGGTGCAGGGTTCCATTGCCATCGATGGCATCAAAGCCCATGCCGAAGGGGCCCATTTGCGGTGGTACATCGTTTCAGACACGCTTCGCGGTCAAGGCATCGGTAGGCAGCTTCTGTCCATTGCCATGGGCTTTTGTCGGGAGCAAACATATAGGCAGGTATTTCTCTGGACATTCGTCGGCCTCGACGCTGCCAGGCATCTGTATGAAAAGAGCGGATTTAAGCTTGTACATGAGCAGCAAGGGTCTCAATGGGGCACGACCGTCACGGAACAAAAATATGTGTGTGATCTCTGATCCCTGACGGGTCAGAGATCAATGTTGAATTTTAAATTTTAAATTATTAATTAGTTGGCTCATTGTTCAGTGGCATTAGGTTGTAGTAGACGGGAATCTGGGATGCTCCTATCACCTATGAGCTGTGAGCTAATTGCAGCTTCCCAGCATTTTGCAATAATTAAAAACTCAAAATTAAAAATTAAAAATTGATCTTCCTAAAGGGTTTCATCATCGGCATATCCATCGCAGCACCCGTCGGCCCCATTGGCGTCCTCTGCATTCAACGAACCATCGCTTATGGTAAGTTGAATGGTTTGGCTACGGGTCTCGGTGCCGCCAGTGCAGATGCCGTATACGGGTTTGTGGCTGCCTTTGGTTTGACATTTATTTCCAACTTCCTTGTTGCCCAGCAAACGTGGTTCCGTCTTATCGGGGGCGGATTTCTCATCTATTTGGGCATCCGGGCCTATTTTTCAGCATTGGAAAACACGGCGACAACGACAAGCAAACCAAAGCATGTCGGCGCCTACGGCACCACCTTCCTGTTGACCCTTTCCAATCCCATGACCATTCTTTCCTTTGCAGCTATTTTTTCGGGTTTCGGTCTTGTGGACTCATCCATTCACTATGGTTCGGCAGCGTTGATGGTAGTCGGTGTCTTTCTCGGGTCTGCATCCTGGTGGCTTTTCTTGTCTGGCGGCACCAACTTCTTTCGTAGCAGACTGAACGAGAGGCTGTCCTGGATCAACAAGTTGTCTGGGGTTGTTATTGCCACCTTTGGTGTTGTGGCAATAGCCAGTCTGCTGATAACAACAAAATAAGCGGACCTAATTTTCAAGCACCAAATAGCAAAAAACAAACAATACCCAAATCTCAAATATCAATATTGAAGCGGTTCAAAATTTGAGTACTATGATTTACATTTTAAATAAAATTGCCCAGCGATTAATTAACATGGCGACAAATTTGTTTGGTTTTTAAATTTTGTGATTTGAGATTTTAAAAATATTGTTTCACGCTTTTATGGAAGGCACCATATGACTATTCTTCAAATCCGACAATGGACCATAAACTTTCTACGTGGTTGGGGATTCTCCATCGTTGCGGCTGTTCTGATTGCCACGTCTTTCAAATCCGCCATTGCCGACTGGAACGAGTTCCCACGGGTTCCATGAAACCGACCATACTCGTGGGGGACAGGGTTTTTATCAACAAGCTGTCCTATGGCCTCAAAATTCCATACACCACCTGGCATATCGCCCGCTGGGGGTCTCCCGCACACGGCGACATCGTGGTCTTTTATTCCCCCGCCGACGGCAAACGTCTGATCAAGCGAGTGATCGGCTTGCCTGGGGATGAAATCGCCCTGCGAGACAACAGATTGTATATCAATGGGAACGTGCTTGGTTACAGTATGAACGACCAGGCCACCCGCGGTGGAACAAACACGATTACAAAAGATCACTATGTTTACCTGTTTGAAGACCTTTTGGGAAAGCAACATCCCATCATGATATCAATTATCGATACGCCTTTTGATTCCTTTGATCCAATCGTGGTTCCAGAAGACCACGCTTTTGTAATGGGTGACAACCGGGACAATTCAGCCGATTCCCGTTTTTTTGGTTTTGTTGAATTGGACCAGGTGCTGGGGCACGCTACAACTATCGTTCTGAGCCGCGATGGGTCGTTCCTGAAACCGAGATGGGAGCGGTTTCTCAAAAAGCTGCGTTAGATTAGCTGATAGCTGATAGCTCATCGGTGATAGGTAAGGCCACTGAGCCTCCACCCGCTGAGCGGGTGGGCTCAAGAAGCCCCCTCGAAGGGGGCTGGAATATCCAATATCGAATATCGAAACCATGAATTTCGAAGTGATGCTTCCCAGTTTTTAGAATAAAGGAAGATAGAGCGCAGCGATACAACACTTCATTATTCTACATTCCTTGTTCGATATTCGATATTTTCCTTTTTAATTTTCACCGGATCGGTAGAACCTTTCCGGGTCCTCCACCAGCGTTGGAGGTTTTAGATCAGAATAAACCAGGACGCCTGGAGGCTGCTAATAGGTGTCTGTTTTATCAAATTTAGACGCAGACATGCGCAGACAATCTTCGGCCGACCCGTCTTCGCTAAGCTTTGCCGAGGCATGCATGGCCGAAGATCACTCTCAATACCCTGCGGGTATATTAAGAAAGAACACTATTTGAATATCGAATATTTTGTTATTCGCGAAATGAATGACTATGTTTCTTCGATCAGGTCGATCGAAGAAATTGTCTGCGTGAGTCCGCGGCTAATAAAAAGAACTTTAACCCTGCAAAAAAAAGACCTGCCGGGAAACCTTCACCAGCTTCCCAGCATCCAAGCGTCCTAGCATTATAGCGTCTTGGTAACTTTACATCAATTTGGTGAGATATAACGAAATAAATAACCTAAGAATCGTCCTGGAAGGAAAAAGAATATTGGAATTACGAGAAGCTATCTTGGGCCGGCGCAGTATCCGCAATTTTTTAAAAAAGGAGGTGCCGGAAGAACTGATCGAGGAAATTCTGACAGAGGCCCAGTGGGCGCCATCATGGGGCAATACGCAACCATGGGAAATCATGGCCATCACGGGTTCCCCACTGGAGGAATTCAAACAGAAAAACAAAGCGGCGCTCTTTGGCGGGGCCAAGCCAAAACCAGAAATTCAGATGCCCGAAGTCTTCCCGGCCCATCTCAAACACCGTTATGTCGATGTGGGTAAACGCGTTCTTCAATCTCTGTCTATCGATCGCAAAGATCTCGACGGCCGGCTCAACTATTACGGTGATATGTTTTATCTCTTTGATGCGCCGGTGATGGTTCTGTTTCTCCTGAGTAAAGACGTGTCGCTGGAATATGCCATGTTGGATGTGGGTTTATGCCTCCAGACATTGCTGCTGTCTGCCCATGACAAGGGCCTCGGTGGCATCGTACTGGCAGCATCGGTCAACTATCCGGACATTCTACGTTCCCTCTTTCCCATTGGTGCAGACAAAACCATCGTCATGGGGGCTGTTCTCGGCTGGCCGGACCCCAATGCACCGGTGAA
This sequence comes from uncultured delta proteobacterium, assembly GCA_963744665.1. Classification (GTDB taxonomy): domain Bacteria; phylum Desulfobacterota; class Desulfobacteria; order Desulfobacterales; family B30-G6; genus B30-G6. The sequence goes on from CAVUUM010000006.1 coordinate 122,328, forward strand.
TTGTTTTGAACGGCAACGCGCCAGTCTGAATGAGACGCTTACCTGGATAAAGACATAAGTAGACACCCGAGTCCAAAGGGCCCGGCGCTGATTTAACCCTATAAGGGGTTAATATTATGCACATTCAGCGTGTGATAAATTCTAAATCCGAATATCGAAATACGAAACAAATCCAAATATCAAATGCTCAGATGATTGAAGAACCTCGCAGCAAGCTGCGAGGAATGTTCTGCCGTGCGGCAGTGCTACGCATCGACCGTAAGGAATTCTGTCTAATTTAGATTCGCTCGCTAACCCCGCGGCAAGCCACGGGGAATGCGCTCGCTATTTCGGTCCAAACATAGTGCTTGAATTTGTATCTCCAAGGTCTTGTTTTGATCATTCGAATTTGGATCATTCGGTATTGTTTAGGATTTCGAATTTCGTGCTTCGGATTTGAGTAACTACCGCCATCGGCATAGCCAAATATCTTTGACCTGGCCCAAAGAACCAGGTTTTAAATGACGGAATAAAATATTTACACGCTTTTATTGCGATTGTCAGAATAGCGTCCGAAACTGCTTCTGCAAGTCACGTCAAATGGAATATCTCTTCAACAACCACTATGATTCGTGTCTTGACAATTTGGACGCATCCTCCTAATGTACTTTTTATATTGATTCATCCATATTCACTGAACATAATTTATCCGTTTTGGCAGAATACCACGGACATGCCCGTGGATGAATGCTTAAAAAGAGGTAATTGCTACGGCGCGATGTCACCCCATGGAATAGGAATCTTGGGCAGTCTTCTTTTCTATCTCCTCATCCAAAAAACCCGCATTGGGCTGGCCATGCGAGCCACATTGGAAAATCTGCAGACGGCCCAGACACTCGGCATCCCCACCCGTGATATTCTAGCGCTTTCCTGGGGAATGGCGGCCTTTATCGGTGTTCTGGCAGGACTTTTTCTGGCAGCTCAACTACTTATCGATCCCTTTTTCATGCTGGGGCCTTTTTTCAAAGGCTTTGCGGCAGCCATTTTAGGGGGACTCAACAGCCTGCCCGGTGCCATTGTCGGCGGTTTGGTGCTGGGTGTGGTGGAAGCGCTATTTGGCGGGTTTATCTCAGTGGCCTTTAAAAACACCCTCGCATTCCTGATCATCATCGTTGTACTTGTTTTCAGACCGGAGGGGTTGCTGGGAAAAGAATTTATCGAACGAATTTATCGTACGCGACGTTGTCGCTCTTTTGTTTTGCTTGATTTGACTTAATACCTGTTCTCACCTTGATACCATGAACAGCGATTAATTACGCACGCAGTGCAAATGACGTCCGCAGGACAAATGTCGCCCGAAGGGCTAATGACATACCTGCTGTGCCATGAATCTTTTTTTTTTGGAGATAACCGGATGAATGACGATCTGCTAGAAAAAGCGAAAAAATATCGCTGGTATATCTTTTGGATACTCGCTCTTGGATATGTGCTGGTTTATTTTCATCGACTCTGCCCGGCAGTGGTAGCCGTGGAAATGATGAAGGACCTCAATACCACCGGTGCCTTGACCGGGTTTCTGGGTGCCGCCTATTTCTATCCTTACGCGGCCATGCAGTTACCCGCCGGACTCCTGTCCGACTCCTGGGGTCCTCGGAACACTATCACCCTCTTTTTCATCGTCGCCTTTATTGGATCCGTCATCCTTGGTCTTGCGCCATCTGTTTCGTTGGCCATCGTGGGACGAACCCTGGTGGGGCTTGGCGTTGCCATGCTTTTTGTACCCACCATGAAGATTCTGGCAGAATGGTTCCACATCAAAGAATTCGCCACCATGACCGGTATTCTCATGGCACTGGGAGGCGTGGGATCTCTGATTGCCGCAACGCCCCTGGTTTGGCTCAGTACCTGGATAGGCTGGCGGCAGTCATTCATCCTGGTAGGCCTCATCACCGTGGTACTGGCAATTCTCGTGTATTTGATTGTCCGGGACCGCCCGGCAATTATGGGCTGGCCCTCACCGGCCGGAACACCCCAGACACCACCAGAACCCATCGCCCTCATGGCGGGTGTCACGAAAGTGCTCACAACCCCGTTTTTCTGGCCGGTGGCGATCTGGTTTTTCTTTGACTGTGCGATTTTTTTCTCGTTTGGCGGTCTTTGGGGCGGCCCCTATCTTATGCAGGTGTATGGCTACAGCAAAGCCCAGTCAGGGCATATTCTCTCCATGCTTGCCATCGGCATGATCATCGGCAGCCCCCTGTTGAGCTATTTTTCAAATACAGTCGTTAGATCCAGAAAAATTGCCGTGGTGCTCTCGAGTGTCATCGTTCTCTGTCTGGTCTTCCCCCTTGCTTTTTTTACGGATAGCATCCCCCTCATGGGGCATTACATCATCTGTCTGGGACTGGGAATATTTTCCAGCGCCATTGTGGTTATCGGATTCACCACCAACAAGGAACTTTTTCCGGTTCAGATGGCCGGAACCGCCACCGGCATGATCAATCTCTTTCCCTTTTCAGGCGGTGCCGTGTTTCAGCCGGTTCTGGGATACGTGCTGGAAAAACAGGGCCGGATAGAGGGTGCATTTACCCTGGAAGGCTACCAGCAGGCATTTCTGGTCCTGTTTGCATGTGCTGTCATTGCTTTGATTGCCAGTTTTTTCTTCAAGGAGACACTGGAAAGGTGATAGGCTGAGAATCTTGGAGGCCCTGAATTCCTTTGGTTGGGAGGTAGCAACTGATTCAAGAACTTGTTTTCCCACCACAGAGACACAGAGAGCACAGAGAGTTTTTTTATCACCGATCGGGAGATACCGATCGGTGATAACCACTCCATCCCTTCGGGCTATAAATCTCCTCTATCATATCATAATGTCACAGGCGGTTTTTCATCTACTCCGTTCGTATGACTTCAGGGTTCATGGGGTAAATACAAAAATTGCCCGCAGGGCAGAGTGGTTTTATTCGATCGGTATCTCCCGATCGAATAAAAAAGGTCTTCTCAGTGACCTCTGCGTCTCTGTGGTGAATAAAAAGCTTTTCTATGGCTTTCAGTTATACCGCTTGTCATAATAATGTTCCGAAAATATGATGGCGGCATAAGGGTTTGTAGCAGAAAAACGGTCCTCAATCGGAACGTTTTTCTGACAACCCCTATAATCCCAGCTTTATAGCATCCTAGCCTCCTATCCTGTTATCATTCATAACTTGAATTTCTCTCAAGATAGGTTATATTAATAAAATCGTTTCATGATTTTATCTGACGCGACTCCGTCGCTATTAAGTGCAGTCCTGGTTACGGAATGTCGTCTTCAGTTAAAACTCTAATCCGAAAGGCACTTTGATCAAGCGCTGTGGCCTGTGCAACTTTAGGGGTGCACTCCAGCTCCAACAGCAGTAGATCAATATGTATCACTAAATTATTAATACGAAAATCTGGAATTAATAAAAGCGGCAACGCCGCGTATGATAAATTCGCGAAGCGAATTTATGGAGGGTACCGATGAAACTCAAACAAATCACCATTTCCATTGAAAATGAACCCGGTCGACTTTTAGAAGTAACGGAGGCCCTGGGCAATGCCGGAATCAATCTTCGGGCGCTCAACCTGGTGGACACCGGTGCCTTTGGACAATTGCGCCTGCTTGTCTCCGATGTCAGAAAAACCCGTCATATTCTGATGGGCTTGGAAGCAACAGCCCATGTCGAGGAAGTCGTTGCCGCAGAGATCGAAGACAAATCCGGCAGTCTGGCGGCCATCTTAAAACCACTCAAGGCGGCCAACATCAATGTCGTTTTCATGTACGCCTTCATCGGTCTGTCCTCCGACAAGGCCGTCATGATTTTTAAGTTCAGCGACAACGACAAAGCCATAAAACTCCTTCAAAGCATACATGTGCGCATACTGGATGCCGATGCCTTTGGTATCCTGGAGTCGGGAAATAACGGAAAGCTCTAAGCATTAAGCTTTAAGCCATAAGCGGCTTATTGCTTACTGCTTACCGCTTACGGCTTGGATGCTGTGAGGCTAGGAAGCTATGATGCTGGGAAGCTGCTATGAGCTATCAGCTATGAGCGATGAGCTGACCACAGCATCCCAGCTTCCTAGCTTCCCAGCATAACTAATCGTAAATGCAATGGAAAACTTCGCATAATGAGCAATGAATTGCCTCAAAATACCCATCGTCTTAATGATGCAGCACTACTGGAAGCCTGCGACATACCCCAGGACCGCTATCGTGTTTTCATTCAGGACGTTGCCGACGCATTTTTTGAAACAAACATCCAGGGGGATTTTGTCTTCTTCAACGATGCCCTTTGCCGTATATTCGGACATGCCAGAGAGGAGATCCAACACCGGAATTTCAGATATTTTATGGACGGCACCAATGCTGAATATGCCTACGACAGCTTCAACAAAATGTTCGAAACGGGAAAAGGCGTCAACAACATCCTGTGGGAAATTTCCAGAAAAGATGGTGAAACACGAATAATAGAGATCAATGCCAACCTCTTGGAAGATACAAACGGCGTCAAAGTAGGCTTTCAGGGTATCGCCAGAGATGTTACCGACAAGGTCAAAGCCGAGCAGGCATTGAAAGCGTCGGAAAATCGAATCCAAGAGCAGTATCTGGCCAGCCGCATGGCGGAGCAGCGCTATCGATCTTTTATGGAATTTCTGCCTGTTCCGGTATTTGTATTCAACATGGATGGTACGGTCTCCTATCTCAACCCTGCCTTTGAAAAAACATTTGGATGGACACTCAGGGAACTGGAGGGAAAACAAATCTCCTTTGTACCGGAAGATCAGAAAGCCAAAACCCGCCAGGGTATCCAGGCGCTTTTTGAAAACAAAAGAATCACCGGTTTCAAGACCCAGCGCCTCACCAAGGATGGCAAAATTCTCGACATTGTTTTGGATGGTGCTATTTTTTATGATGAAAACAACCAGCCTGCCGGTCAGGTTGTCACGCTTCAGGATGTCACCCAGGAAAACCGTGGTGTGCGTATCAACCAGGCCCTTTTCAGAATTGCCCAGGCACTCTATCAATTCCGGGGATTGGACGATCGACTGAAATTTATCGCCAAGGAAGTCAAGGAACTCATCGACTGCGGCGGTGCCATGGTCATTCTGGTGGATCACAAGACAAATGAGTTCTTTTTTCGTGAGGCTGCCTTCGAAAGTGAGATCACCGGCCAAAAAGTTAAGGAGCTCCGATTTCCCCTGGACAAGGGTGTCGCCGGGGAGGTTTATCGTACCGGCAAACCCATGATCGTCAACGACACCTCTAAAAGCCCCCATATTTTTAGAAAGGTGGACGACCAGGCTGACATGCAGACACACAGCATGCTGGATGTCCCCATCCATATCGAAGACCGTTTGATTGGCGTATTGTGTATTGTCAACAAAAAGGGCGGCCCCTTTGACCAGACAGATGTGGACCTGGTAAGTGCCATTGCCAACATGGTGGCGCTGCCCATAGAAAATGCCCGCATCAACGAAGCGCTTGGGAAATCCTATGAAAACGTCAAGAACCTGAACCGCGCCAAAGACCGGGTGATTCACCATCTTTCCCATGAACTCAAAACACCCCTGTCTGTTCTATCCGCTTCATTGAACCTAATGAAGAAACGCTATCAGGGACCCGATGTCAAAGGTCTTTCCAAAATTCTGGATCGTGCACAACGAAATCTTGAACGGATCCTGGACATGCAGTACGAAATCGAAGATATCATGGACCGGCGCGACTACCAGAGTCATCGCATGCTTTCCTCTATGTTGGATGCCTGTCAAGACGAACTCGAGGCCATGGTTGCCGATGAAATGGGTTCGGAGCGGCTCACCGACCGCTTACGGCATCGTATCGATACCTTGTTTGGCCCACGCAACATAAGGTCTGAAGAAATCAAGCCCGGCCCTTTTTTGTCAGATCTTTTTGAATCGTTACGCCCTCGCTTTGCTCATCGTTCTTTTGACATCGAAACACGCTTTGAGAGTAGCGAGACGATTTTAATACCCCCGGAAGTCCTGACCAAAATTGCAGAAGGTCTTATCCGTAATGCCGTAGAAAACACACCAGATGGCAGCCGCATCGTCATATCGTTGACCCAGGGACCCAAGGGACCTGAATTCGTTGTCCAGGATTATGGTGTGGGGATATCGGAAAATAACCAGCGCTTGATTTTCGAAAACTATTTCACGGCCTATGAGACAGCCCAATATGCATCTCGAATTTTGATTTTAATGTTGTTGTTAATTTTAAGTTTTTTGAATTAGTTGTTTAGGATTGTGGTGTGATAATATTGTAAGATAATTAGTGTTTGATATTTAAAAACTATTTCACGGCCTATGAGACAGCCCAATATGCATCTCGCAAACCCTATGATTTCAATGCCGGCGGCAAGGGTTTTGATCTTATCCGGATACGGATTTTTTCCGAGCGATATCACTTTAAGTTAAAAATGTCCTCCAAACGATGCCCTCATCTGACAAGCGATCAGGATTCAGGTCCCGGCAGCATCGCTGCCTGTGAGCATTGCAAAAAGGATGCAGATTGTCTATCATCAGGAACCACCATGAGGTGCTTTTTCGGTCATCAAAAGATTATTTGCCTGGATAAGGTTTATGTTAAAGATGTTGTTTGTATAAATTCTAAAAGTTTCGAACCATATTCAAATTCTCAAACAAATTCGAATATTAAATAGCTTTAAAAACCCAAAATTTGACTAAACTATGAATGATAGCAAACACAATTCAAGTAATAAGCATTTCTTCCAAGAACTAACTGTAGAATTTCTCATCCATGAACTCAAGGACCCCATTGCGGTGATCGAAACAGGTGCACGTACCCTGCTGGAAAAACAGGACAAATTTGGATCCCTGTCCCCCCGCCAGGAAAAGACCATGAACCGGATCATTCGCAATGCCCGCAAGGCGCGTGAAATGCTTTACAGCCTGTTGGAGGTGGGCCGTTCCGAAGCCGGTAGCTTTGCCTGCAACCAGTTCAAACCCGTAGAGACGACCTTTGAGGTGCTGGCAACCTGTTTGGAAATTCGGGATTCTTCTATTGCCGAGAAAATTCATCAGAATCCGGACGTAGCCCAGGTTCTGACTTTTCTTGATTCATATGGCATTTCACTATCCGCTGCACCGGACCTGTTTCAGACAGATATGCATCAGGATCAAGTTAAGTACCGCCAAATTATCGGAAATCTTGTAAAAAATGCCTTGCATTTCCGGCGTGAACGCATTGATATCAAGATGGAAAATATTAAGGATTTCTTGCTGGTAGCCGTGACAGACGACGGCCCCGGTGTGGAACCTGAGCATTGTGAATCCATCTTCCAACGCTATTCTCAAGGAAATGATTGTACCATTACCCCGCGTCAGGGGCACGGTTTGGGGCTGGCCGGTGCCCGTGTACTGGCGCGCTGCCTGGGTGGTGATATCGAACTGACATGCAGCAAAACCGAAGGCACCAAATTTGAATTGAGGCTGCCGATAGATTTTACAAATAGCTCATAGGTCGTAGCTGATAGGTGTTTTTAATTTGACAGGATCGATTTTTCTCAGTTTCCTGATGAAACTGAGAAATCACCATCGCCTATGGCGAATGACTTTTAACACTACCCCAATGTATAATTACATGTGGATTTGCTCTTGATATCATATCAAATAGGTATAATTGTAAGAAATGATATTTTCCACCAAAGGTGGATTGATCTATATCTCTTTCGTCTGGAAAAAGATATATTTATATACTCATGTTGATCCTGTAAATCCTGTCTAATAATTACAATATTAGATTTTCTATTCAATATAATTCTTACCAAACGCATCATGGGGGTAATATGACTGGACAGACATTCCTGGCGGGCAAATCGATTTTGGCGGTGGATGATGAAGCGGACATCCTGGAAACCATCGAGGATATTCTGGAAGAAGCGAAGGTGGACACGGCACGGGATTATGGAAGTGCTTCTGAAAAAATCAAAAAGCAGACCTATGACCTGGTGATTCTCGACATCATGGGCGTCAACGGCCTGCAACTATTGGAAGAATCGGTTGCCAAAGGGTTCCCGACCGTCATGCTGACAGCCCATGCCGTCAATCCGGAGGCGCTCATGGCCTCCATCCGTAAAGGCGCCATCTCCTATCTTCCCAAAGAGTCTCTGTCTGAACTGGATGAACTGCTGAATGATCTGCTGGGTGCCTATGAAAGGGGTGAAGCGCCCTGGAAACTGCTTTTCAATAAACTGGGCGCCTATTTTGATGAACGCTTCGGTGCCGACTGGAAAGATAGCGACAAGACATTCTGGTCCGAGTTCGACCAAACGTATGAGATCGGCAAAGGCATCCAGGAACGCTTGAAAAAAGACCCGCGAATCATGGACAAATTTTAGTTCATGACTGCCCGGGGTTCTCCGATTTTGCAGTTTTCTTTTTATTTTAGCCACAGACACACGCAGACAATCATCGATCGACTTGATCGATGATTAACAGAATGTGTCCGTGGCAAAAATTATTTAAAAACCATCAGCTATCAACCGAATAATTCAAATTTAAAAACTCAAAATTAAAAATTATCAGTTATAAGCATCTTATCCGCCAACTCTTTCATCAGTTTCGCTGCCACCATGGCGGTCATACCATTGATATCCCTTAAGGGATTGTACTCCACGATATCCGCACCTACTATCGGCGCCTTTAACTGCTGGATGACTGAAATGACATCCCGGGTTCTCAAACCACCCGGTTCAAGATGAGACACTCCCGGGGCATAGGCTGGGTCCAGTGCGTCCAAGTCGAGAGATATATAAACCGGACCGCTAAATTGAAGCCGGGAAAGACCTCTTGGCCATGATTTCATGTCGATAACCGTAACCTTGAATTGATCAGCCTGCGCCTGCTGGTGGGGTGTCATGGTTCGAATGCCCACCTGCACCAGTTTTTTTATCAGCCCCTCTTCCATGATTCTGGCAAAAGGACAGGCATGGGAGTAGCGATTCCCCTGGAATTCGTCGTATAGATCCGGGTGCGCATCGAAGTGCAGGATATTCAATTCTGGAAAATGCTTTTCATAGGCTCGTATGATGGGCAGCGTCACCGCATGATCGCCCCCCAGAGACAGAACGTTTACATGGTTGTCGAGGAGTTCCTGGTAAATGTTCTCGATGTATCCCAGGGCATTCAGACCCTTCTTCAGTTCCAGATCGCCGACATCAAAGAAATTGCTTTGCTGTGACAGATCAAGCCCGCTCTCCGTGCACTTGTTGGTGGCGTCGGAATGAAAGGCTTCCCTGATTTTAGGCGGTGCCTTGGCCGGTCCCTTCATAAACGAAGAATTGTCATCATAAGGAACCCCCACGACCGCCACGGATTTCGCTTTATGTCCAAGTATTTCTTTATGTTCATAGATTAATACTTGTTTAATTATTCATAGCACTACATATTATTACCAGAGATAAGAGATTAAAGGGGTTACTTTTATATTCAGACGGGAGATACCGATTGAACAAGACCATATCCTTCAGGCATATTTTATTCGATCTATTTATACCACATATTTCCTGATAGAATGTCCATAGTGAATATCACTGATGGCAGATTTTTCACTGGTTGTTCTATCGGTATGTCAAAATCTCTATGGTTCTCTGTATCTCCTATGACCTATGAGCTATCAGCTATTAGCCCTATTTCCTCCCAAACATCGCCTCCATCTTCATCAATAGTGCAAAATCCCCCTCCACCGTATACTTCTCCTGAAAGAACAATTCCTGGCCATCAGCCTTACCGGTCATGATGTCCATCCACATCTCAAATGGCGCTCGAATCGTAACCGTCGGCTGTGCATGCTTACCCGCTTCCGCCTGTATCAACCCGTTTTCAATATTAAAAAAGCAATCCCCCTCCACAGAACCACTGAAACAGAACTGCATGATAGCCTGTGTATCCCCTGCCCCTTGGGGGTTAAATCCTAATTTGAGGATGGCCATGAAACTTTCCAGGGAATCGGGTCGTGGAATCATACCCTTTTTTTCGAATTCCTTGGGAGTCACCCCGTCCTCAATACAGGTTTTCCAGAAAAGATTACCCAGACCGTGAAACCCACCCTCACTTGCGGAAAAAACAGGCTGCTGAATGACCTCCAAGGTCTTTGGCGAGACACTTTTACTCTCTACCAGCTCCTTGCCTGCCTGTTGCACACCTAAGGCGATGTCATTCCTCACATCTTCCTTTCCATATCCCAGCATGGTTTCAGCAGCCGGTCGATAGATCTCCGCCAGGAGTTTGTCTTTGTACAAAAATCTGACATAATGAGACAGTTGGTCAAACACCGATATTTCAGGGAACCCGGCCACCGACACCCAAACCGCATCGGGGTGCGGGTAACGAAGGGGATGGCTGGTTTTGCCGTTCTCTTTTTTGATTAAAAATGGTTCAAGAATCGGCAGGGTCCTCTCGATAAAGGTTTTTAGCTGTGCGTTGATGGTAAAGTGATAGAGAGGCGTCGCATAGACCACCAGGTCCGATGCGATAAATTTGGGAAAAAGTTCTGCACTCATGTCATCCTTGTGGAGGCACTGACCGGGTGTTTTGGTCCAGCAGGTAAAGCAGCCGATGCAGTAGTTGATCTTCTTTTGTCGCAGGTCGATCTTTTCCACTTCCGCCCCGGCAGCTTGCATGCCCGACACCAGATGATCGAGCATCCATTCCGTCTTGCTCTGCCCCCCACCCCGGGGACTCGAATTCAGCGCTAAAACTTTCATAACGAACTCCTTTTATCAGACAGGATCAACAGGATTTTCAGGATTTTTTCTCACCACGGAGACACAGAGAACACAGAGACTTTTCTTATCTACAATCGGGAGATACCGATTGTAGATAACCACTCACCCTTCGGGAATCATTATTTTTTATATACGAAGCTGATATTGTAATGCTAAAATTTCAAACTTGAAGTAGATATTACTTATCCAATTGTAAGATGGACAATCATCGTATGGGTATTTGTCACAAAGTGGCAGAGTGGTTTTATTCGATCGGTATCTCCCGATCGAATAAAAAAGATATTCTCTGTGTACTCTGTGTCTCTGTGGTAAATAAATTAAAATTCGAATATTGCCGCAGGCTCAAAGTCTCCAGAAATTCACACCCATCTTCGTGACTTCCTCTATATCAAACATGGACTTCACATCAATCAAACATCCCCCTGGAATCAGCTTTTCCACTATCTTTTCCAGTGGTTGCTCTATATAAAACGAATGGGCCACCGCAGCCACCAATGCATCCAGATCTTTCAGTTCCTGGAACGACACCAGATCAACCCCGTAAAAAGCCCTGGCCTCGTCTGGATCGGCCGTGGGGTCGTGCACCAAGACCTCGATGCCGTAGGTCGCCAGTTCTGAAGCAATATCCGGCACCCGTGAATTTCTCAGATCAGGGCAGTTCTCCTTGAAAGTCAGCCCCAGCACACCCACCCTGCTTTCTTTGATGTGAGATCCGGCCGCAATCATCATCTTGACCGTTTTTTCTGCAATGAACTTACCCATATTGTCGTTGATGCGGCGACCCGCCAGGATGATTTCCGGATGATACCCCACGAGTTCGGCCTTGTGGGTCAGATAATACGGGTCCACACCGATACAGTGCCCCCCCACCAGCCCCGGCCTGAAAGGTAAAAAATTCCACTTGGAGCCGGCTGCTTCCAGCACATTGAGCGTGTCGATATCGAGCTTGTCGAAAATGATGGCGAGCTCGTTGATCAGGGCAATATTGATGTCACGCTGGATGTTTTCAATCACCTTGGCCGCCTCGGCTTCTTTGATGCTTCCGGTGCGATGAACCCCTGCGGTAACGATGGATTCGTAAAGAGCCGCCACAGCATCCAGGGTTTCTAAATCATCCCCGGAAACCACCTTCTTGATCCGGGTCAACGTGTGCTCCTTGTCGCCTGGATTGATCCTCTCCGGGGAGTATCCCACGTGGAAATCCTTTTGCCAAACAAAACCCGATTCGGCTTCTATAATGGGGACACAGACCTCCTCGGTCGCCCCCGGATAAACCGTGGATTCAAAGACAACCACGGCACCCTTTTGCATGTGTTTTCCCACAATGCGGGAAGCGGAAACCAAGGGGCTCAGGTCAGGCTGCCGGGCCGCATCGATGGGCGTGGGCACGGCAACAATAACAAAATCGGCGCTTTTAATTGCGGCTGGATCCGCCGTAACGGTCAGATGCTTTGCCGCTGCAAATCCTTCCTGAGACACCTCACCGGTAACATCCACCTGCTTACGCAGCTGCGATATTTTGGTTTTATTCAGATCAAATCCGATGGTGGTCAGTGTTTTACCGAACGTCACTGCCAGGGGCAGTCCCACATAGCCGAGACCGATCACCGCGATCGTCGCATCGCTGACGCGACCGTCGAATGTTGAGTTTTGAATGTTTAATTTTGAATTATCAAGGTTCATTGAGTCCGCGCCCCTTCTGCATCTTTAGTAATAGCGACAACGTCGCGTCATATAAAATCGTTCTAACGATTTTATTATCATTTCAAGAACAACCTGACAATACCTCTAAAAAAGAATATCCTTGCACGCTGCAATGATATTCTTTTTTGACTTGACCTTGTTGAATATTTATATATAATGGTTGTTGATTAAATTTAATCAATGGACATTGAATAAATATGAACAATCGTTTTTCATCTCATAATTTGCATTGGGAGAGTTCGGATATTTTCTTTGATCAAGATCCTCATCTAAGACGGTTAAAAGATATAGCCTACGTCCATCGTTCAGAGTTGCTAAAAAAACTTCCAACGCGACAACCAGGTATATACACAATCAGTGGCGCCCGACAGGTCGGCAAATCAACATTAATGAAACAATGGATGGCCGATCTCCTTAATACTGATATTTCCCCCGATAGAATCGCCTATTTCACCGGCGAATTAATTGATGACCACCATTCACTGGTGAAATTATTTGCCGAAACCATGGAAGACTTACCGTATTCCCATATCAGATATTTTCTTTTAGACGAAGTCACCTATATTCGCGACTGGGATAAAGGTATTAAATATTTAGCCGATTCAGGATTTTTGGAAAGGGCTGTAATGATCTTGAGCGGATCGGACCTTGCGATTATCAGGGATTCCCGACTAAGATTTCCAGGCAGGAGAGGGATGTCAGATGAAATAGATTTCCATTTATACCCTCTCGATTTTCGTGAAACCATCCAGCTTAAGAATATTTTAGAACCAGATGTATTAAAGCACCTATTGATGCTTGAAGTTCATCCTGACAACGAAGTGATAGATATTATCTACGACGCCTTTGATGATTATTTAGTACATGGCGGGTTCCTTCCGGCAATCAATGCTTTGGCTGAATACGACTATATTCCTAATTCCATTTTTTCAACATACAGTGATTGGATAAGGGGAGATTTATTAAAAAGGGGGAAACAAGAGAGATACCTTCGCGAAGTTCTGGAAGCTGTCTTCAAACGGTATGGTAGCCAGGTAACGTGGAACGCTTTAGTGAAAGATCTCTCGATCGACCATCCCAATACGGTCGCCGACTATATCAACTTGCTGGAATCAATGGATGCTGTGTTTGTTCAATATGCATTGTCCGAAAACAACCTGAAGGCTGCCCCGAAAAAAGCCCGCAAAATTATTTTTACAGATCCTTTCATTTTTCACTCAGTCAAAGCTTGGTTGTTCCCAGTACAAAATGTTTATGAACAGCATGTAGTATCTGCCTTAAGTGACCCAATATGGTCTTCACGTTTGGTTGAAGGTTGCGCTACATCACTATACCGAAGATACTACCGAACCTACTATATCAAAGCGAACGGTGAAGTAGACATTGCCTATGTTGATGGAAATCACTTCCATCCGATTGAAATCAAGTGGTCAGGGCAACTTCGCCCAAAAGATCTAAAACAGATTTCAAAATATCCTACCGGCCAAATCCTTTCAAAATCACGGCAATACGGGAATATACTAGGGATACCCACTGAACCTCTCCCAATAGTACTCTTGCGATTGGGTTTGTGAGTAAAGGATGGATGTCATACCCCGATTTTTTTTCCAAACTTGATACCCATTCCCTTTTATTGACACGATCACATGTTCATTGTAAAAACCCCATAATTTAAAAACAATCTGGTTTGCCAATCCTTATTTACATCGGTATAACTTCGGTCCACCCACGCTGAAAGGGCTATCGCTGCAGGAGCAAGGAGGAAAAATGCTGAAACTTAACAGAACCTATATCCAAAAAGAAGTATCTGATTCCGATATCATCTATAAGCGGGGCACCCACCTGTTCGAACATGGAGCGTTCATGCTATCGGCCGCCGACCCAGAACGGGGCAATTTCAATTATCGTGTGGATGGTTCAATTGGTGATTACAACATCCGGATTCAGATGTTGGCAGAGGGGGTCAAAACATTTTGCGACTGCCCCTATCCTGGTAATGGATGCAAACATACCGTGGCAGCTTTGCTGGATGCCGTTAATATTTTATCCGATTTTCGCCCTAAGGAATCGAATGCGCCGGAAAAGGCTTTACAAGACAAAGATTTAGAAAGCGAGCTCCTCACCCCTGCAGAAATCAAAGCCCAGGCATTGGAAGACCGAAAAAAACGCGCTAGAAGCGAACTGTTCACTGTCACAATCGGTGACATGTTCAAAGGGGTGCATCTCATCGAAACAGAAGCTGGAAAGCAGTACTCTGTCACCTTCCACGATCCAGCCTCGCCATCAGGCCACTGCTCCTGTCCGGATTATCACCATAATCGTTTGGGAACCTGCAAGCACATGATCCATCTGTCCCGGCGATTCTCCAAAATGCGGGGTTTTAAAAAACGCATCGCCCGGGAGCGGTTTCCCTTTGTGGATATTTACTGGGATTCGGTGCATGACCGGCCAGGTCTATTCCATGAGCTTCCCAGGCCCGGTAAAAACGGAATCATGAACCGCCTGGCTGAGTGCTTTGATAAGAACGGACTGTTCTGTGGCAAACAACTTTCAGATCTCATACCCATCTTTTCGGATCTATACGGCAATAAACAGTTTCGAATACAGGAGTCGGTTCTACAGCGCATGGATGTGGAACTGAGCCGCACTCAGTTCAAAAACATGGCCGTCCAGGGTGTGCCGCCCTTAAAAGGGCTTACGGCCAATTTATATCCCTATCAACAGGAGGGCGTTGCGTTCGCCTTATACCGTCCTGCTGCCCTGATCGGCGATGAAATGGGATTGGGCAAAACCTTACAGGCCATCGTCTTAGGCATCCTAAAAAAGGAGATTTTTGGTTTTGAGAAAGTGTTGGTCGTGACACTGGCATCACTTAAAGAACAGTGGCGCAGAGAAATTGAGCGTTTTAGCAACGAAAAAGCCACCGTGGTGGCCGGCACCCCCGATCAGCGCCGACAGCTCTATTTCAATGACGACGGTTTCTTTAAAATCACCAACTATGAAGCCGTGCTCCGGGATATCACCGTCCTGACACGATTCAAACCGGATCTGATCATTCTGGACGAGGCCCAACGTATTAAGAATTTTTCCACCAAGACTGCCGACGCCGTCAAGCACATTCCTCGCAAACACGCACTGGTTCTGACAGGCACGCCGCTTGAGAACAAACTTGAGGATGTCTATTCCATTGTCCAGTTTCTCGATCCCGACATGCTCTCCCCTCTCTGGCAATTCGCGGCTGATCATTTCATGCTCAGCCGCAAAAACAAGGGCAAAATCTTGGGATACCGCAATCTAAAACAACTCCATGCTCGGCTTTCATCCATAGTGATCCGACGTCGTAAGATGGAAGTGCTCAAAGAACTGCCGGATGAAATCGTCAACAACTACTATCTGGAGTTGACCGATATCCAGAAGAAAATTCACGGTGGTTACATCGCCTCCCTGCTTCCCCTGCTCAACAAAAAGTTTATCACCCCTGTTGATCTGCGCCGGATTATGGAACTGTTGTTAAAAGCACGTATGGTCTGCGACTCCACCTATCTTATCGATCGCAAAACGCACCTATCTCCCAAATTGAAGGAACTTGACGGCATCATCGAAGAACTGGTCAAGGAAAATGGGCACAAGGTGGTAATATTCAGCGAGTGGACCACTATGACCTATCTCATTGGGCGCCGTCTTTCAGAAGCCGGCATTCAATTTGTGGAACTATCTGGAAAAGTGCCGGTGAAAAAGCGCCAGACCCTGATAGACGAATTTACCAATAACCCAGAATGCATGGTCTTTTTGTCCACAGATGCCGGTGGCACCGGATTGAATCTTCAAGCCGCCGACTGTGTTGTCAATTTCGAATTGCCCTGGAATCCGGCCCGCTTGAATCAGCGCATCGGCAGGGTCAGCCGCATCGGGCAGCAGAGTCAATCCGTCAATGTCATCAATTTAATCACCAAAGACAGCATCGAGGAAAAAATTCTTGCCGGCATTCAGCTGAAAACCGATCTTTTCATGGGTGTCTTTGACGGCGGTTTGGATTCGGTTGAATTTTCACGCGAAAAACGAACTGAAATGCTCAACCGTCTGCGAGACATGATGGGAGACGAACCCGCACCTATTATCCGGGAATCTTCATCCGGAAAAGAAATACCCGAAAACACACCCGGCTTTCTCAATCCAAAAGCCCTTAACACCATCGATGATAAAGCGGTCGCCCAAACAACCCAGGCTCTTGACGTCTTTGCTGAAGAAAAGAATCCCTATGAAGATGGCCGGACGATCCCATCGGTACCGAGTGTTGCCACGACCGACAGTAGTATATCGATCCAGTCATCTGAAAAAATGGAAGCCGTTCTCAATTCTGGAATGGCCTTTATCGGCAATCTCATGCAATTGGTAACCGGGCAAAAATTGCCTGACGCATCCGACAGCAACCGCATGGTTCGGGTTGATAAAAATACGGGTGAAGTAACACTGAAATTCAAACTGCCGGGATTCTGATTATTGATTATTAGATATCCTCTTGTTTTATGATAATGACTTAGACCAGATTAGATCAAAAATTAGAAAACTCCGCCTCAAACAAGATACAGTGGCGGAGGCGATTCAGTGGGCACGTAATAAATGATCACTTTAAAGACGAAAAAAGTCGTAAGGTGAAACTTGCCAGTCAACAACCACCCCTAAAAAGGGTGGCACCATAATGGCCCCTGAAAAAGGAATTCTGTCTAATTCAGATTCGCTCGCTAACCCCGCGGCATGAAAGCACTGCCGAACAGCAGAACCCACATATTATAAAATCGCGCAGCGATTTTATTGCCATACAACCTTTACACCATACGACTCGAAAAGATCATCCTTGGTCAAAACCGTCATCTTTTCTTTCAAAGCTTCGGCAATAATGATGCGATCGAAAGGATCACGGTGAATGAAGGGAAGGGTTGCAGCGGATATGGCGGTGGTGAACCCAATGGGAATCGGCAGAACATTGAGATGCTGCAATGCTTCTGCTATAAACCGTTGCGGCACATCCGGAAGCTCGAGACGTTTGAGCTGCTGAAGCATCGCGATCTCCCAGGCGCTCGCTGCACTCAGATAGAGGTGAGTGGTATTTTTTTCCACGATTTCCCGCACCTTTTCCGATAGGGACAACGGATCGCCGGCCATCCAAAGAAATGTGTGGGTGTCAAGAAGATAAGACATCATCGTCATTCTCGGGCCAGAAATCGTTTAAAATGTCATCCGGTAACGGCGCATCAAACTCCTCATGAAACCTCATTTTACCGGAATAAATCCCCAGTTTTCTTTTCCCGCCCGCCTCTTTAACTGGAACAAGTTTTACCAGCGGGTGTCCTGACTTGGTAATGATAACTTCTTCGCCCGAAAGGACCGCCGGAATCAGTTTTGATAGCTTTGTTTTTGCTTCATGAATCCCGATTTCCATCTGAATACTCCATAATAAAATCGCTCCGCGATTTTATAGTACGCGACTATCGTCGCTATTATTATGCCCTGAAAATATGAACATGATCTGATGATATAATCTAATGCCAATTAGCTTAGTTTAACCATAAACTAAGCTAATTACTTTTGTATGTCAACTATTAATTTTCTAAGACCGACCTTCGTCTTAGAAAATTTGATGTTTTTGTTTGGCCAAGTCGGCCAAACAAATGTCTGCGCTCGTCTGCGACCCTGCCCAGTGAAATTCTGCGAAGCAGACCTCTCTTTGAGAGGATTTCACCGGGTGAATCTGCGGCAAAAAAAATCTTTTCTTCTATAAGCAATTTCTTGCCAAGATACTTATTGACACATCTATAATAAATTCTTATTATAAGGATATCTTACTTTATGCATACAAGGAGACATCAACTATGTTGGCAAAACTCACCTCCAAAAACCAGATAACGATTCCCAAAAAAATCATGGACCAACTGCCTGACATTCAGCATTTTGATGTTGAACTCGATGACGGGGTGGTCGTGATGAAACCGCTTCTTCTTTATGATACGGACTTAGACCAGATTCGGTCAAAAATTAAAAAACTCGGCCTCGAACAAGATACCGTAGCGGAAGCGATTCGGTGGGCGAGTAAAAAATGATCAGAAAGAGAGAGGTTTGATAAATGTGCAATTTCGCTATATTTCAAGGAAAACGTTAACTTTAACCGAATGAATACATTGAGTATTTTGAGGATTTGGATTTGGGCATGACACCGAAATTGAGTGAAAGGGGGTATGTATCAAAGGTCTCAAGGGTCGTTATCGATACAAACGTAATCATCTCTGCCCTGCTGTTCGGTGGTAAACCTGGAGAGCTGATCCCATTGTGGCAAAACAGAAGGATCGAGCCAATTGTTTCCAGGGATATCGTTGACGAGTATATCAGGGTTCTCGCCTACGCCAAGTTCGAATTAACCGAAAAAGAAATTCAGTTTTTACTATATCGCCAGTTTTTACCCTATGTTGACATCGTTGAAACCTCCCAAGGAAAAATTATCATACCAAACGATCCTTCAGATGACAAATTTATACAATGTGCTTTAGCCGGAAATGCAAAAGTAATCGTTTCAGGCGATATTCATCTGCTCTCACTCAAGGCTTATAAGGATATTCATATCCTCAGCCCTGCGCAGTTTTTGGAAATAGCGAGTTAGACCGATTCTGAGCTGTCGGAACTATTTTTATCTGACAGGATTTTCAGGATTTATTTTATTCTTTTTCTCTTTCCGGACGAAAGAGAAAAGGCATTAAGCGTCAAGGGAAGACCGGACCCCTGAAAAGATTCACACCCGGTTCAGTCCACCGGCTGCTGAAAAAGCATAATAGAGTGGAATGAAACGAATACGCTGGTTTGGCAGTTCAGCAAAAGGCCTTTCTGAAAATACCGTGGCAAAGGTGGCTGGTTTGTATTTTTCAATGTAAAGATGAAGTCTTTTCAGGGACCCCGCAGACCCGCTCTTGACTTTTACCGGAAAAATATCTCCTTCATCTACACATAGATAGTCAACCTCTGCTGTGCTGCTTTTTGCCTGTCTCGACCAATAGTAAAGCAAATTGTTTTGGAAAATATCATGCCTGCCCAGTGAAATTCGAAGATTATTTCACCGGGGTCAATCCTGCCTGCCCGGTAGGTTCGGAAAATCGTACTGGGTTAATCCTGTCAAAAGTTTAAAATTTAGCAGATTCCCTATTTCCTATCAGCTATGAGCTATCACCTATCTCCTATCTCCTATCCCCTGTAAGCTGTCACCAATAAATCAAATAATTAAAAACTAAAAATTTAAAATTTAAAATTGCCCTCAGATGTTTCCGCTAATATTTTGATATCATTCAGCATATTTTTTTATCAAAAACTACCAGATATTGGGGCTATTTTTTTCTTGACACACAACCTTTCCTTTGAGATAAACCCACACATTATCCAATATCGTCAAACAGAAGGTGTCTCAAAAATAGGATTTTGGTTCAAGTTCAAGGCGACTTTACGTTTCAACCCGCAGTAATACTGTAGTATTTTGAGGATTTGAAACACAAAGCCAACACAGAATTTGGACCAAAAGACATTCTTGAGATTGCTTCTATCAAACAATTTCAAGACTCACCGCAACAAGCAGATTCTATCAATCTATCCTTCAGAACACGGTGAAACAATAAAACACGGTGTTCCTTCAATCATGACATTTAAACTTTCGGATTATTTAACAACCAAGTTCATTCTTTTATTTCTCGGCTTAACGCTCCTGTTCCCCATGCTGTCTGAGGCCCAGACACAGGTGTCCTTCAGATGGGACCCAAACAGTGAAGCTGACGTCGCAGGCTATAGAATATTTCACCGTCTTGCAGGAGGCTCGTACAATTATTCCAATCCTGTCTGGCAAGGGTCTCAAACTTCATGCACCATCACGATTGCGACTGATGAAAATCGCCATTATTTTGTTGCGCGGGCATTTGACACGAGAGGCTTCGAAAGCCAGAACTCTGATGAAGCGTGTCTTGGATGTTCTACAGTTCCCAGCGATAACTGCCCCAACGATCCAAACAAAACCTCACCAGGCATATGCGGTTGCGGCACGCCTGATATCGACACGGACAGGGATGGCACTCTCGACTGTAATGACAGTTGTCCCAATGATCCTGACAAGGTCGTACGGGGCGTTTGTGGTTGCGGTACACCTGACATCGACACGGATAGGGATGGTACCCTGGACTGCAATGACAATTGTCCCAATGATCCTGAAAAGGTCGAACCGGGCGCATCCGGATGTGGTTTCCCTGAGCCCGGCAATGACAACTGTCCCAACGATCCAAACAAAACCGCACCAGGCATATGCGGTTGCGGCACGCCTGACATCGACTCGGATAGGGATGGCACGCTCGACTGTAATGACAGCTGTCCGGATGACCCGAACAAGACCAAGCCAGGGGTAAACGGATGCGGCGTCCCCGAAGACATTGACCACTGTCCAAATGATCCAAGCAAAGTCAAACCTGGTGTATGCGGTTGTGGCATTCCGGATATCGACACCGATGGTGACGGCAGTCTCGACTGTAAGGACAGTTGTCCGAATGACCCTGCCAAGGTTTCTCGGGGCATCTGCGGTTGCGGCACGCCGGATATCGACTCGGATAGGGATGGCACGCTCGACTGTAAGGACAGCTGTCCGGATGACCCGAACAAGACCAAGCCAGGGGTAAACGGATGCGGCGTCCCCGAAGACATTGACCACTGTCCAAATGATCCAAGCAAAGTCAAGCCTGGTGTATGCGGTTGTGGCATTCCGGATATCGACTCGGATGGTGACGGCAGTCTCGACTGCAATGACAATTGTCCCAATGATCCTGACAAGGTTGCTCGGGGCGCCTGCGGTTGTGGCACACCTGATATCGATACGGATAGGGATGGCACCTTCGACTGCTATGATAATTGCCCCAATGACCCTGCACAAAACCAAACCTGGCGAGAATGGATGCGGCGCTCCGGAGTCCGGCAATGATGAAAGTCCCCAAGACATTGACAACTGCCCGGGCGATCCCGAAAAAACCGAGCCGGGTATATGTGGTTGTGGCGTTCCGGATATCGACACGGATAAGGATGGAAGTCTCGCCTGTAATGACAGGTGCCCGGATGACCCCGATAAGACCAACCCCGGTATATGCGGATGTGGAAAAGACGACATTGATACGGATGAAGATGGTATTTGGGACTGTAATGATAACGATGATGACAACGACGGTATCAGTGACCGTGCTGAAGCAAAGGGCCCCAACCAAGGCGACGCCAACCATGATGACATCCCTGATAGCCTGCAATGCAACGTGGGCAGCATAAAAACAAGTGACAAAGAAAACTACATCAGCATGGAATCCCCGGACGGCACCTGCATCAGCGGCTTTAAACGATTGGATGACCTATCCTCTGATGCGTTTCCAGAAGATATCGATTTTATCTATGGGCTGTACGAGTATGTCGTTCGGGATACCGGCTATGGCAAGAGTGTCATCGTGACCATCACCCTGCCCCAGGGTGCGTCTCCCGACACCTTATACATCTATGGCCCAACATCGGATAATCCCTCTGACCATTGGTATGAATTCCTGGACAATGGTGAAACAGGTGCGGAAATCGATGAAAACATCATTACCCTTTTCCTCACTGACGGCAAGAGAGGAGACAACATCCTAACCAAAGACCGCATGGTTTTTAATCTGGGAGCCCCAGGGTATATATCGACGGGTATTGAAAGAGATTTCAACTCCGGCGATGATTCAACCAGCAGCAGTGGGGGTAGTGCTTGCTTCATTGATTGTTTACCCTAATAAATTTTCATGCTCGAGCGTGCACAACCCAGCATGAAGCAAAATCTTTGTATTGAAATGTCATCGCTGTCCTCTAAAGATGCGAATGAAAATTTATAATACGCGACCATGTTGCTCCTAAAAAAAAGAAAGCCCTTGCAACAAACTGCAAGGGCTTTCTTTTTCAACCATTTTAGTATCTCATTCGGGGCTAGTTGAAACCCTTCCCCTGCAGGCGAAGAAAAGGTTATCCACCAGCCTGAGAGTATTCTGCATAGCTTTAAATCGGATAAATCGTGTATGATATTGATTTAATGAAAGAACGTCCATTAATTTTTCTGGCGTCGATTCGAGATTTACGTAGCATACGCGTGGGTTGTTATTTTACCCAATTATCGATTTTTAGGTTCGGTGTTCGAATAAACTCTTTTTCGTTGTTTGTGACCAGAGTACAATCGATCGAAAGTGCGTGGGCGGCAATTAGTATATCGAGAGACCCGATAGGCGTACCCTTCTTTTCTAAATGGGCCCTAAGGTCGCCATAATACTGGGCGGCTTCATCGCCATAGGGCAATATTTCCAGTGGCGCAACAAACTGTGTTAAAGCCATTTGATTCTGTTCAGGCTTTGAACTTTTTGAAACACCATAAAAAAGTTCGCTCAGTGTGATTGACGAGATACCGATTTGCGAAATCTCAGTCTGGCAAAAACGTTCTATTACATCGGGTGGTTTTCGCTTAATGATATAAATACACGTATTTGTATCTAGCATGAATTCCATTAGATATTTTCCCGGAAATCCTGTCTGGGTTGATCTCTGCTATCCATAAAGTCATCGGTAAACTGATCCAGGCTATTGACTAATGAGGACCATGGATCATCTTTTGGCAAAAGGA
This sequence comes from uncultured delta proteobacterium, assembly GCA_963744665.1. Classification (GTDB taxonomy): domain Bacteria; phylum Desulfobacterota; class Desulfobacteria; order Desulfobacterales; family B30-G6; genus B30-G6. Next base: position 145,491 of record CAVUUM010000006.1, read on the forward strand.
CAACCATCTTGCCGATTTTTTTTATAAAAACATCCTTGTCAGAGAATCTGAAATCTTTTGGCAACCTTACAGCTTGGCTTCGCCCATTGGTGAATATTTTTGCAGTTTGCATGACACACTCCTAATTTGTATTGATAGATACCAGAGTATATATCATGATGTGCGGAATGTCAAGAATCGGTATATCGATGATATTATCCTATTTGATTAATTGAATGAAGCAATTCGCAACATCTTCCTCCGGAACCTCATCGTCTCCAGCTGCATCCACCCCAACCACACCTCTGTCAATCACGGCGGCCTGGATACCCGAGAAGTGGTAGATCTTCAACTCGATTTTGCCGCTGGAATTGACCCGGGACCCCGGCACCATCCACCCGTCGATGGTCGCTCTTCCTTTTGAATCGCACCCCATGACCCATTCTTCACCATTGTAGAAATAGATACCGATGCCACTCACATCGTTCTTTCCCGGTGTGGTCACTATCAACTTGATGGGTGTCCTGAACACATTGGGCGGTTGAAGATTGAGAGAGTCGCCCACGGCAATGGCACTGGTCACATTAAATACGGGTAGTTCACCCGTGGGGCCCAGTTGAGGCATGATGTCTGCTGTATTGTATACCAGTTTGGTGCCTGCCATATCGCCATCTATGATCTCAAAGCCGGCATTATAGGTGTAATCGGCATCCGTGAATGCGGGGTCCCCTGGGCCTAGTGCTTCATAAGCGGGCAACTGGTCAGGGTCGGTAGCGTCATCATGTTCTGCTTCGCTTTCCACCTTGAAGCTAAAATCTTCTTCTGTAATGTTATTATTGTTGTTTGTAACAGTGGCCGTGATGTTGACAATCGCATCAAAAGGGAACACGCCGAAGTTGTCCTTCGACCTGTCATAGACCACCCAAAACTCAGTTACGGCCGTGTCTGGATCTGTTTCGTCAATCTTGATCGTTCGCACCACCTGGGTATCACCCAGGTCAATTTCGTAAGCGGCGTTGCTGCCGTCATCGATGCTGAACACAACGCTGGTTGTCGTGGTAATGTCGATACCACCGGTACCGGATATATAAATGGCAAACGACGTGTTGTTCGGCACCCTGAAGACATCTGTCACACCCGCCTGGTCGTGCGGCATGACCTGAAATATATCAGACGGTGCCGGGGAAGATTTATTATCCGTAGGATCGGTATTGCTGATGAATTCTTCGTAATTTGTATATCCATCACTATCACGGTCACCATCCCTACCCTGCCCCGCAATCGGATCGCCACTGGTGGGATCCAAACCAACAGCTATCTCCCAGTCATCCGGCAGGTCGTCGGCATCGTTGTCGTTGATCAGAACCGTGTTTGGCTGCACCCGATGTCCATCCGCATCGGTAATCGCGTCCCCAACGGTCAGGCTATAGACGGTGTGAGCTTCAACAGAAACAAAAGACATGCGATAGGTGCTTTGACCACCGGCAGTACTGAAAAGATCGATGGAATTACCAGAGCCTGTAAACGTCAGGGCCGGCGACAAAATGTAATTTCCTTCATCCTCGGCATTCTGCATGTTCAGTTCGTCATACGTAATCTCGATGGTGTTGGCAGTTGCATCCAGCCGGGGAAATTTCGCATCCGGATATTCCACGATGGAGGGGGGGTCCTCCGTAGTGGTGGTCAGGTTCCTCTCCCCGGAGGGGTTGTCGTCATTGGTGCTGGTTGCAAAATTGTTGCCACTGGCATCGGTGGAACTGACGCGCACATAGTAAAGCGTGCTGGGTGAAAGACGTGTCAGTGTGACCCTGTGCTGGGTGGTCATACCGGCATCGTTCTCACTAAAGGCGTACGCATCCCAGAGACGGCTCTGTGTATCGTATCGCACCTGGCTGTTACTGGGTTCGTCGGTTATCCAGGTAGCCACAGCGGTTTCACCGGAAGTGGGCTGCACAAAGAAGTTCGAGATCTGCGGGGCGCTCTCGTCCGGACCGTCCGCCGTGCTGAGTTGGCCCTCGATAGAGGGTGCGGGCCCGTTACCCCTGGCATCGGTGGAGCCCACCCTGAAAATAATAGCGTGTCAACGGTTGCAGCGCCGTGATGGTCAGACTGTGGTTCATTACCATGTCGGGATCGTTCTCGCTGCCTGTGTAGGTCTCCCAGTTAGCCGTTGATTGACCGTATCGCACCTGGCTGTTGCCTGGTTCGTTCGTCTGCCAGGTGATCAAGGCGGTTTTATTGGTAACCCATGCCACATTGACATTCGACACAATGGGGGCCGCGTTGTCAGGGCTCTGTGTGGTGGTGAAAGTCTGCTCGGATGACGGGTTGCTGGCACTCTGGTTCAGGGTGGGGCCGTTTCCAAGGGCATCGGTGGACCCTATCTGATAATAGAAGGTGCAGTCGCCCTGGGCACACATGGGAACCGCCACGATCACCTCTTCCTCGCCGATGACATTCCCGTCATCATCATAGATGGGCACATATTCGCGTTTCGTAGACAACAAAATCATTCAAGTTTGTCAGGGTCACAGAATGTTGGGTCACCAGGGCGGCATCGTCTTCACTGTGGGTGTAGGTGGGCCATGTGGCGCTCTCCAGACCGTATTTGACGATGCTGTTGGATGGTTCGTCTGTCTCCCACTCGACAATGGCTGTTTCTGAGTCGACCGCTGTGACAGTGGGACCGGAAATAACCACCGGTGCATTGTCGTCAGGCTCGACCTCCGTGGTGAAGTTGTCCTCGCTGAAAGGATTGTTGGTGTCGTCTCCATCGGGATCGGGTCCATTGCCTGCCGCATCCGTAGACCCCACCATGAGGTAGATCCGGCAACCACCGGACTCACAACCCGTGAGCAGATCGAGCCCGGTGATGGTGACGCTGTGGCTTGTCACCATGTCGCTGTCGTTCTCAATGTATCGATACGTTTCCCACGCCAGAGAATTGATATCGTAACGTACCTCGCTGTTACAGGGCTCATCCGTCTCCCACTCGATGGTGGCCGTTCCGACGGTCTTGTCCGTGACGGTGGGTGGGCTCGTAATCCTGGGAGCTGTCACATCGGGATCCTCATCGGTCCTGAAAGTGATCTCGCTGGAAACCGACGGCCCGTTACCGGCCGCATCTGTGGTGCCAACCCTGAAATAATAGCGCGTGTCGCCGGTAAGTCCGGAAACACTCACGGTGTGAAACGAGACCATCTCCGCGTCGTTTTCAGCGCTGTCGTAGTTTCCCCAGGTGGCTGAATTGTTCCCGTACTGTACCTGGCTGTTACCAGGCTCATCCGTTGACCAGGCGATGGTCGCCGAGTCGTTGGACTTGTCAGTCACCGTCGGAGGTGACGTGAACTGGGGTGCCGTGATATCCGGATCCGGCAGGGTGACAAAAACGACCTCACTCGACGTTGCCGGACCATTGCCGGAGGCATCCGTGGATCCAACCCGGAAATAGTAGGCCGTGTTACCGCTCAAATTGGTCAGTGTCAGGGAGTGGTTGGTCAGCATGGTAGCATTGCTTTGTGTCAGGGGGTAATTGCTCCAGACACTGCTCTGGGTTCCGTAGCGTACCTGGCTGTTGCTCTCTTCATCCGTGGTCCACTCGATGGTGGCGGTAGCGTTGGTTTTGATGGTCACCGTGGGCGGCAGAACAATCTGGGGCGCTTCCATATCCGGGGCCGCATCCGTGGTGAAAGATATTTCATTGGATGTGGCAAGGTTTCCGGAAAGGTCACTGGATCCCACCCGCACATAATAGAGCGTCGATTCGGAAAGACCGGTAATGGTCATGCTGTGGGTCGTGACCATGTTGCTGTCGGTGGCATTGGAGGGATACCCTCCCCACGCCGACATGGCCTGTCCGAATTGTACTTCGGAATTACTGGGCTCGTTGGTGGTCCAGTTGATGATGGCTGAATTGTGCGTCTTGGCTGTCACCGTGGGAGGTGAATCGAACTGGGGTGGCGTAACATCCGCTGCAGCGCCGGTGGTGAACGTCACCTCGGTGGATACGGTGGGCCCATTGCCTAGCATGTCCGTGGAACCCACCCGGAAGAAATACGGCGTGCTGGGATCGAGCCCGGACAGGGTCACCACATGATCGGTCACCATGCTGGCGTTGTTCTGGCTTAAAGGATAGTTATCCCATGCGGCACGGGCGGTCCCGTACTGGACCCTGCTGTTGCCGGGTTCATCCGTGGACCAGGCAATAGTAGCCGTGGATTCGGTAATACCCGTGACCGTAGGTGGTGACGTGATGGTCGGTGGTGTGCTGTCGGGCTGGGTGGTAAAACCAAGTTCGGTGTTCGTGGGGTTGTTGTCCCCGGTGGTGTCCGGATCCGGGCCGTTTCCGCCAAGGTCGGTGGACCCAGCCCTAAAATAATAGGCCTGATCACTCAGCAGGCCGGTGATGGTCACCGTGTGATGTGTCACCATGCCGGCGTCGGTTTTCGTTTGGGTGTAGGCAGCCCAGGTGCGGGATACCGTGTCGTAACGCACCTGGCTGTTGCTGGGTTCGTTGGTGTCCCATTCGATGGTCACCGTGCTGTCCGTTACCCCGGTCACCGTCGGTGCAGACGTTATCACCGGGGGCGTGGCATCCGGCTTGGTGGTGAAGGAAAGCGCTGCATTGGTGGGGTTGTTGTCCGTGGTGTAAGCAGGATTGGGAGCGTTGCCTGCGGTGTCCGTGCTTCCCACCCGGTAATAATAGGTCTGGTTGACGGTCAAACCCGTCAGGGTTACACTGTGCTGGGTTACCATGGCGGCGCTGGTAAAAGTTGTCCCAAGCGTATCCCACGAACCCGCGATGGTGTCGTAACGTACCTGGCTGTTGCCGGTTTCGTCGGTTTGCCACACAATGGTGGCCGTGGTATCGGTGGTGCCGGTCACCGTGGGGGGTGAGATGACCACCGGCGCAGTGGTGTCGGGTGTTGCATCCGTGGTGAAGGTGCTGTCGGTGGAGTTCCGGGGTCCGTTGCCGGCCGCGTCTGTCGATCCCACCCGGAAATGGTAAAGGGTGGCGTCTTCGAGCAGGGTCAGGGTCACACTGTGATTCGTAACGTAACTGCCCAGAAAGCTGGAACGTGTATAGGACGTGGTTTCTCCAAACTCGACCACGCTGGTGGCCGGCTCGTTGGTTGTCCAAACGATGGTGGCCGTCGTGTCGGTGACATTTGTGGCCGTGGGAGCCGACGTAATCACGGGCATGGTCGTGTCCGGTGTTGGATCGGTGGTAAAGGAATAGTTGGGCGACGTCGTTGGGCCGTTTCCGGCAATATCCGTAGATCTAACCCGGAACTGGTACGTCGTGTCGTCACTCAGCCCTTGAAGTTGTACGCTGTGGGACACCACGTCCGTGTCCAGTGTCCGCGTGCTGCCGTAGCTGGTTGTCAGACCGTATTGCACAACACTGTCGGAGGGTTCGTCGGTGGTCCAAGTGATGGTTGCCGTCGTGTCAGTAACACCGCTGGCGCCTGGTATGTTGGTGATAACCGGCGGTGTCGTGTCGGTCTGACCGGCAGTCGCAGTGGTGAAGGTGTAATCGATAGATGGGTTGGCGTCGTTACCGGATGAATCCGGACCTATTCCCTGTATGTTTACGGAACTGACCCGGAAGTGGTAGGTGCTGCTGGACGCCAAACCTGTGATCGTCACCAGGTGGTCCGTGACATATTGGGTAGACGGGGGCACCGGCGCGGTGGAACCGTAGGCAGTGGTTGCCCCGTATTCGACAATACTCGTGCCGGGTTTGTCCGTGGTCCAGGAAATCGTGGCGGTGCTTTGGGTTACAGATATGACCGACGGCAGGGACGTCACCTGGGGTGCGGAAGTATCGACTTCTAGAGAGTATTCGCTTTCAAATCCTTCGTCATCGACGGCCGAAATGACAAAAAACATGGCAGGAGGAGAGTCCGGAAATGTTTTTATGTGCCGAGGCGTGTCCGGATCGAAATCCCCCGCGGCAACATTGGGGATTTCATCCATATTAGCCTCGGAATAATCGCCGGATGTGGTGCTCCAATAGAATCGATATGTGGCCACATTGTCGTTGGCATGATTGGGATCCCATTGAAAGGTGTAGTTCACATCAGCTGAACATGGTGTTGTAAAGCAATAAAATCAGAACAAAAAGAGATACCCCATTTAAGAACTTATTCTTGAAAAGCGATCGCTTTTTCATGGTTTATTTCCTTATTGCTTCGATTATTAAAAAAAAAGTCATTATATTAACTTTTTTAATAGCGCCGACCACAAAAACAGGAAGCTCAAGCTTAATGATTATATCAATTTCTCATTAAAGTCAAGTTGTTACACCAAACACGCGATTTATGTGATGTTTCAAATAGGAAAATAAAAGCATTTTTCATGCCAGTAATGAAAGTCTTAAGATCGTGAGACGTAAGACGTTAGATGTTAGACGGGAAGCTGTCTGCACGTCTAACATCTTACATCTCACGTCTAACGTTTATTCTTTATCTCTCCCGATTCAACATTTGTATGTAAACAATTACCCAATTTCACCGCATCACTTTTTCACCCCAATGCGACAGCAATAGAATTAATTCTGTTACCAATTGATTTTTATATATATTTTTGATATATGGACACAGAATAACGAGTTGGCATTAAATTTGTATGACAATTAATCTTCAGGCGTTTTTTATAATTTTTTCTTGTGATTTTGAGTTTGTTTGTGATTTGATTTTTATGATTTTAGATTTTTCGAAAGAAATTTATGGCTGATAAACACCCACATGTCGCCAAACTGGATCCGGCGAGCCTGTTTTCCGCGGAAACCCATGCCGCCTTGGCAGGAACACGAAAAAAGCGTTATTTCAACCACAAGGTCATCCTGGTGCTTTTTGATCTGCTTATGGCGCTTACGGCATTTTTCCTGGGTGCCTGGCTGAGCGGCTACGCGTTCGACAGCACGACCCGTATGCTTTCCGTGTTTCACCTCATGGTGTTTGCCGGCATCTCCCTATCGTTTTTTGCGTCCACTAAGCTCTACTCCCACCATCTCATTTTCGGCAGGAGAAACCACGCCAAAGGCCTAGCCATGGCCCTGACCTTTGGTGGGTCAACGACCCTCATGATTGTTCTGATATATAACTGGCCCCAACTTTTTTCCAGCCAGGCCATCATACCCATGTTTTTTCTTTTCGCTATTCTCGTACTCCTCATCAGCCGGTTTATCTATGGGCAATTGCTGAACATTCTCCAGATCTTGGGCATCAGTTTTCTGGCAACCGGTGTCTTTGGCATGTTAGACCCTGTAAACGTGCCCGACATCATACTGAACTGGCAGGTTTTGCCGGTGGGGTTCCTGCTGCTGGCGTTTTTTTTAGGGATTGGCAGGTACATCCTGGTACACATCTTTTTCTGCGCGATCATGCGCAAGCGTTTTCGGCGGCAGGTTCTCATCGTCGGGCACAACCCGGACACGGAAAGAATCGCTAACTACATTATCAGGGCCAAGGCGCCATACTGGATCAACGGGACCGTGGGGTCTGAAAGAGAACCAAAGATTAATATCGTGATTCCCAAGGCCAGATTGGGAAGACTTGACGATCTTCCAGACATCCTGCATCGCAATCATTTGGATGAAATTATCGTGACAGACCCAGACATCGAAAAGACGCTTTTGATTTCTCTGGTCGATTTTTGTACCTCCGTAGGGATAGATGTCTGGCTCCCACCGAAAATCATGCCCATTATCGACATCAAACTATATCTGGACCGCTTTTGCGGACTTAGTATGGTACGCCTCCGGTCAACACGAAACGCCTGGCTCTACAACAAAGTCAAACACGCCTTCGATGCCGTCATCGGCTTATTACTGTTTATTGTCTGTCTTCCCATCGTTGCCATTATCGCCATCGCCATAAAAGCCGATACAAAAGGCCCGGTTTTTTACCGTCCCCGGGTGGTGGGAAAAAACGGTACGCTCTTTAACATGTTCAAATTCAGGACCATGATCCCGGACAGCGACCCGGGCGTTCACCGGGAATATGTCACCAAGCTCATCCAGGGTGAAATCGGTGAGTCCGGAACAGATGACCAGACACTGAAGATCACGGATGACCCGCGAATAACCAGGGTGGGCAAGTTATTGAGGAAGTTGAGTCTCGACGAACTCCCTCAGATTCTCAATGTCGTCAAGGGAGAAATGAGCCTGGTGGGGCCCAGACCCTGTCTGATGTACGAATATGAACTCTACCAGGACTGGCACAAGAAGCGCACCAGGGTCCGGCCCGGCATCACCGGTCTCTGGCAGGTCTCCGGTCGCAGCAACGTGGCTTTCGACGACATGATCCTTCTGGATCTCTATTACGTCTACAACCGCAGCTTTTTAATGGATTTCAATACGCTGTACGAGACGGTGTTTGTGGTGCTGCAAAGAAAAGGGGCGTACTAAGATCAGCTCATAGCTCACAGGTTTTAGCTGATAGGTGGTCGATAGGAAACATGTATCATGGTTTATCCTGCGTGCGAATAGTGTGTTTGATTAATAATATTCTTTTTCACCACAGAGGCACGGAGAGCACTGAGAAGATCTTTTTGTTTTCGATCGGGAGATACCGATCGAAAATAACCACTCATTCCTACGGAATAATACTCGCTTTTCACTTTTATGGTTCTTCTCCCAATTAGTTGGAGAAGAACCAGGATCCAAGGGTTCAAGGAGTCCAGGGTTCAAGTGAAAAAGCTTTAAAATTGTAAATAGTTAAACGTTTGGCAAAAATGGTATAAGCTTTGTTTGCATATATATATAAAGCACGGAAGTCGAGAGAATGCTGAAAGCAATTATCAAATTCCTGGAAAACAAACACTTGAATCCTTGGATCCTGGACTCCTTGAACCCTTTCTCCCAACTAATTGGGAGAAGATCCAAAAATAAAATCTCTGTGTCTCTGTGGTGAAATATTAAAATGAGCCCCTAACCATACTCCTTTTCATCTATATGATTCGGTCATATTCTATGGTATATACTGACTAAATTTATAACGGATCTTAATGAAAAGGGAGGGATGAACCATGCCGAACATCATTAAATCGCTTATCGGGTTGTCGGTACTCGCCTTTGTGATTGCGGTTCTGGGGTCGGTGTTCGGATTTGATCTGCTGGGGGTCGATCCGGAGGGATATTCCAGGGCCTGCAGCAACATAGCCCTTATCGCCATTGCCCTGGCTTTAGTTTTTAAATCAGACAGTTAAACTCGATCAGATAGGGAGTAATATATCCTATTTGTCAAGGACGTCCCAAAATTGCGTGAGATGTTAGAAGTCAGACGTTAGACAATGCTCGCAGCTTCACGTCTCACGTCTCACACTTCACTTCTCACAACTTCCCGTCTTACGTTTCACATCTCACATCTTACACTTTACATACTTTTCGCTACTGACCTTATCAATCCACTCAGCAGTGCAAATATTTTATCTGTTTGCTGTAAAAGTTTTGTGTTTTTTGGAATATATCCAATTTCTATTGAGATTACTAGTTGAGTTTCAAGCTCACTCAGAGAGCCTCGTGCGATATACAAAAATTGAAGATATTCTTTTTTGCTGTTTCGAGCAGCCCCTTCCGCAATATTCGAAGGAATTGATACGGCAGCTCTACGAATTTGGCTCGTCAGACCATATGTTTCATCCTTTGGAAATTCTCTTGTAATATTGTAAACCTCTTTAACCAAAGCTATTGACTCAACCCAAACATTCAGTTTTTGATGGCTCCGCATTCAGTCTCCTGTAGAGAGCGTTAGAAGTGAGAAGTAAGACGATAGACGTGCCAAGAACTTCCCGTCTCACGTCTCACATCTCTTACCTCTCACGTATAATGCCTTTCTCTTCATTTTTAGGCCAATACTTGCCCCAAGCCACCCCCCCACCGTGTTCAACACCAGATCGTGCAAACTCGAACTCCTGGACGGTATCCACGCCTGGGCGATTTCGATTCCCAAGACTGAGCAGGAAACATATCAGGACGGTCAAAACCATCACACTCCTATCGAACTGCCCCTTGTAGAAACTCAAAACAACTGAAAGAACCAAGCCCAGGGGAATGAACCCAATCAGGTTGACAACCACATCCGCGTAACAGGCTCCTGTTCAGTTCCAGATTGTGCCGGAGGGTACCGCAGAGAATGCGTTTTTGTAGTACCCGCATTTTCTGAGGTAATTTCGAGATGGGCGCCGTTTCCGGACAGGTCCTGCACATGCGTCCCCTGCCCTTCTTCAAAAGCATACAGCAGGACCGGCCGGTGTGTCTCTGCGAACGTAAAGCTCTTTTCGGCCGACCATTGGTCGAAATGCGTTGCAGCCTCATCATCGGTCAATACACGGCCGTACAAGGCCAGGCCATGGATCTCGCCTTTCCAGGCGTTTATTCCGTAGACCGAGTTGCCTATGGTCATCCTGGAATTTGGTCCAGTCGGAAGCGTCAGTGTCAGTCTTGGATCGGACTTTGCGATGTGTCCGTCGATATAAATCCGCGTGCCCTGCTTCCCCGTCGTTATGGTCAGAAATAGGGGCTTGTCCTTTTGAAAAGCAGTGTCCACCGAGATTCTGGGATGTCTTCTTTTGTGACTGTAGTCATCGCCGTTCATCACGATAATATGCGACCGCCACTGCCCCACGAGAAACTGATCACGATCTCTGCCATCATGAATGGAAAGAATTAAGCCAAATTTTCCACGTTTGTGATCCGTCGACTTCAAAGAAATGTCGATTGAGAAACCCTGATGGAGGGAATCATCGACACCCGCCTGCCTCATACAAAGGCTGTGTAAAGGCCAGCCCATAGTCATTGAACCGGACCCCCGTTCCATCTTCCAGCCAGGCCACCCCGTTTTCAAAACGAAAACCTTTGGGACGCAATCCAAAGAAGAGGACACTGACCAGCAAGAGCATCAATATCCACAGCCACATCCGTTGATGATTATAACGCGCATTGATCATTTTAAACCAAATTAAAAAAACGTGAGACGTAAGAAGTAAGACGTTAGACGATGCTCGCAGCTTCCCGTCTCACGTCTCACATCTCACGTCTTACACTTTTTGAGATAGGTTCTAATTGACATTTGCAGTCAGTTAGACTACATTGCAATGCACTGGCTAAAAAAAGGGAGACTCAATATGCAACTAACCATCCGCATGCCCGACGAACATTTATTAAAAATTGAAAAACTGGCAAAACAGATGGGTCTTAAAAAATCAGATGTGGCCAGAATGGCGATAAAGAAATATATCAGCGACAATGAAATCAGGGAAGACGTGTCTCCCTATGAAAGGGCAAAGCATCTATTGGGAATCGCTGAAAGCGGCGTTACCGACCTTGGCCAGAATCATCGCAGGCATCTGATCAAAAAAATCAAGGCCATTCAGGAATGAACGCTATTATAGACACCGGCCCCTGGGTTGCACTCATTGACAGGAGCGAATCCCGGCACCTGGACTGTGTCAGGTGGTTAAAAGACTTTAGGGGACGCCTCTATTCAACCGAAGCCGTCCTGACGGAAGTGATGTATCTATTAAATTTTTCTACAGAAGCACAATTGGCGGCACTTGATTTTATTGTCCAGTCCATAGTGGAAATTGTTCCCGCTGATATTGAAAGCACGCAAAAAGCGAAAACATTTCTCAAGAAGTATTCTGACCTGCCAATGGACTATGCTGACGCAACGCTGGTCTGCCTTGCATCTGAAACCGGGATTCGAAATATCGTCACATTCGATCAAAAGGATTTTTTGGTATATCGACTGAAAAAAACCAAGCCATTCATCATCCACCCACAATAAATTCGGTGACGAATTTATGCCCTAAGAGCATAGTGGTTTATCTTTGTCGGCGCTTGCCTTGTGAAATTCTGCAAAGCAGATCCGAAGTTTACCCCGTTAAATATTAGTTTTCATTTAACTGGGGGGGATTTTATCTGGGTCTCAGCGGCAAAGATAAAAAAAAATCCTTTGCGATCTTCGCGTCTTGAGCGCAGCGGGCGGTGAATTATCATTAACCCCAGCCCTATAAAATGTGCGTTAGAGGACATAAATCGTAAGACGTAAGATGTAAGACGTTAGACGATACTCGCAGCTTCCCGTCTTACGTCTCACGTCTTGCGTCTCACGTTTCTTGTTTCACGTTTCTTGTCTCACAACGTTATTAATATATGAAGGTACGTTATATAATAGAAAAACAAAAAGTTATGCCTTTCATCATAGCATAGAAAAAAATTATTATCGCGTAGATAAAGAAATAACCTCCTGATAGCATATGGTTGCCAAATTAATTAACCGTTGAATGCCAAAAGGAGGTTATTATGAGTAATCAAGAGATTATCAGACGAGAGCAGTATTGTCAAATTGTCAAAGAGATTTCTGGTTCCGATCAATACCTGGTGGTCGGTATCGATGTGGCCAAAAAAAGCATCATGCCTTTATGGGCACGGCCACCGGCAAAACGTTGCAAAGAAGACTGGTCTTTGAAAACAACATTGAGGCTTTTCTCGGCTGCTTCAAAACAGCCGAACAGATCAAGGCACAAAATGGTCTTTCCAAAATCGTCTATGGCTTGGAGCCAACCGGCAATTATCATAAACCCCTGGCCAGACATATATTCGCTGTGAAGGTAATGTTGTTCTGGTATCCGGGCAAGCGGTCAAAAGCAACCGCAAGATTCTGGATGGCCGTTGGGATAAAAATGACACCAAAGATGCGGCCAATGTGGCGGATCTGGTATCAGGGGAAGATGCATTTACTTATGACTCCCCGTCATCTGGAATTACAGAACTCCGGGCATTTGCTGTCATTGAGGAGACGGTTAAAGAAAAACGAACACAGCCTGAGGATGCGAATCAGGAATACGACTTTTGGCACAATATTTTCCTGAGTTGGACAAGTACTATAGCGCCTGTGAGAGTGAAATCTCTGGCGATATCAAATGGTGTTTGAATCCGGATAAGATTGCCTCGATGGACTTTGACCAGTTTTTTAAGATGGTAACCCGGACTCACAGAGGGATCGCGCAGAAACTCAGATTGCGGAAGATCCATCAGGCAGCCATAGACTCGGTAGGTTGTCCAATGGGCCATAGTGCCGAGTTTGAAGCTGAGCTTCTGGTTGAACGGCTTGAGCAAGTTCGTCAGGATATAAAAGAGACTGAAGATTGGATGGAAGATATCGCCTTGATATTCCTGAGTACAACTATCTTCTTACCATACCTGGTTTTGGTCCTTACATATCGGCCAGGGTGTTGGCGTCGATCGGAGATCCTTTTCGATTTAGAACAGAAAACAACTTATCAAGATGTCCGGCTATGATCTATGTGCCAACCGTAGTGGAAAAACAAGCCATAAAGCGGTTCCGGTAATATCTAAACAAGGCAATAGTGAACTCCGATATGCCTTGTATCAGGCAGCGAATGTGGCTGCAGCAAGGACGGATCTGTTCAGAAGATATTTTCCAAAATTGCTTCGAGGAAGAGAGCGTGAGCGGGGAATTAAAACAAAGATGCGTGTCAAATTGGCTGCCAAAATGCTGGTGATTGCCTGGACACTTATGAAGAAAAGAGAAGTATTTGATCCGGTATATTTAAGTATCGTTTAATCAGTTATCCATCTTCGGCGAGAGAGCCCGTTCATGAACGTAGGGGCAATATGACCTCTGGAGGGACAATCCTGGGCCTCTCACTGAACTTAAGACTCTGGATAAGGGATGATCGGCGCTGCAGTTATACGGTAATGCCGGATAAACGTAACGATCAGAGACAGGTTCGCATTAGTGAGAGAATCGCCGAATTTTGCATAAAATGCTATAAGGTGAGTTGCGCCCTTAAAATCGTTCGATATTTATCCGCCTGATATTAAACAATAAATAAATTCTAAATATTTATGTTGACTCGGGGGTTATAGGATGTCCCCAATTTTTCCATGTTAGGGTTTCGGATCAGTTTCATATCAGCATACGTCGTGTTAAGACCTCACCGATGTTACGACTGCCGTGGATAATACCAAAGATAAAAATGTTGGGCTTGGCTATTTGGTAAATAATACGATACTTTTTTAAGATGATTTGCCGGAATTGAAACTGACCGGTCTGGGAAAGCTCTGTGGGGATATGGCCACGTTCTGGATTTATTGAAAGGCTGTGGTACGCCTCGCGGATACGTTTAATCATATCCGTTGCGGCCTTTTTATTCCCTGTTTTTCGAATGTACCAGTAGATAGCTTCGATATCCTTTATGGCATCTTCGAGAAATAAAACTGTATATGACATCAGGAAAAATCCGTCTCGATGCGTGCTTCAAATTCTCTCAACACCTCCTCTGCCGGCCGGTACATCTTTCCTTCGGACAAGTTTTTATTTCCAATCGCTATCATTTCTAACATGGCCAGAGTTTCCTGCAAATCTTCGTAGGTCTTGATATCCATCAGCGCAGCCTTGGCTTCACCATTTTGGGTAATGATCATAGTGCCCTGGTTTTCGTTTATTTTACGAATAACTTCAGCCATATTATTTTTAAAATAGCTGATTGACTTGAGATCTCGACTTAATTTCATACGAATCATCCCTCCAATGGGTCTTTATTATGACTTAATATAGTCTTTTTATATCATTTGCGTACTCTGTTTACCCCGTAGATTCGGAAAATCGTATGGGGCGGCTTGAGCACAGCGGACAGTGAATTATCGTTAACTCCAGCCCTGTATAATGTGCGTTAGACGACATAAATTGTTAGACGTAAGATGTAAGACGTTAGACGATGCTCGGAGCCTCCCGTCTCACGTTTCTCGTCTCACAACGTTATTTATATATGAATGTACGCCCCGGAGTTTGTCACCAGAAAACTAGTTGATCTTATCGATTGAAACAACATCCACTCATCCGATTATTCCACAAGCGAGGTGACTGCCTGCTATCCAAAATATTTGTACATCAGGCCACCGATAATTATACAACCCCGAGCGGCATTTTACCGAATAAAAAATTGATTACCCAATAAAGATGACGGGTGTTGTTCGTTACAAACCGTTTATCAATCATGCCATAACGGTAATAGTTCAATGGAGATTCTTTAGCACCCCATGAAGCTTTGTAACGTCTCAGACCGGCATTTGCAATATCAGAACGTCCGAGGCATATTGTTTTATAGCCTTCTTCTGCATAAAGTTTAATCGCATGCCACATTAATAAATGATTGGCCCTTATGTAATGATATTCCTGATCTGATTCGCCAAATTCAAAATATGCTTTGTCGCCAAAATGGAAAAAGATAGCACTGGCGACAACTTTCCCCCTGAAAAGAAGCAAAAAAGGCATTCCCCAATTTCATGGAGAGTATATGCTGATAAATGTTTCGAAAGAACACTAAGGGCTGTGCTGGGAGTTTGTGTCTTTTTCTGGTTATACAGTGAAGTTTATAATATTTATCCAACCACCGTGAGGAATACTCTAAATGAATTTGGATATCGTATTTAGATGTTTTCTTTATATTCCTTCTCGTATTTGAACTGACTTCATTGAAGATATCATTTTCTTTTCACTCAATTCCAAACGGTGACCAACAAATCCACGTGAAGGGGTAGCTGTTGCAAAGAGATTTTCACCACCGTGAAAATCAATATATTTCCAATTGAACCACCTAAGGCATGCCGAATGACTGATTTGAAAATGTGAGCTGGAATCGTCTGCACCATCTGGGTTACAGGATGCAATTGACAGTCTGGGAGAATGGTCACGCTATCTCTAAATTTCTTTTGGGTAGACTTTTGATCTTCGATCAAAGGCACTAGGGCGAATGGATTCCTCTATCCTTTTTGAAATAAGATAGCGGGGCTTGTAATTAAATGACCGACTTAAAACCTTAGCCCATTCCTGAGTATGAAAAATTGAGGCTTCTGTGTTTCTGCCTATGAGCGTATTCCACTCCGGTTTCTGAATCGGATTTATGGTTGTGTAATCCATGGAAGTTAAAAGAAAACGTTTCTTTTCTTAAGGATGCGTTTGAATCTTGCGATGACGCTGTTATCCAGTTCACGAACGCGGTTGAGTAGCGCTAATAAATTTATGACGAATCTGCTTTGTTGAAATAACTTTGGATTATTAATTTTTCCATACAAATTCAATCTTCGCTCGATTTCTCGGCACCAGAGACAAAAGGGCTTGTCACATAGATTTAAGGTTGGATCCGCTTTTAGAAGGCTACTCATATGCTTCATGTCTTTTCTTACAGGTACGATAATGGATGGGGCTCTGCCAATTTTACCCTCCTCGACCAACCCTTCTTTCTTGAGATCTGCGACCAGATCCGGTAAGCGAGTCGTTCACCCCCCACGATCTTTCCAGGTGAAAGTGTTAATATTCCCTTTCCTGTCTTTGCACCTGACCGCCCTTTTCCATGGTACGACAGTCAAAAGCCCGGCTTCGTATTGAGCACGGTGTCTCAACCCCTTACTACGGTCTTCTATTCCTATAGCCATATATTTGCCATTTATTTTGGCAAGTTTTGAATATGGGAAGACTGAACCCCTACTTTCATCATGTCCAATTGAGAGGAATTGTGCATTTTTACCTATAGCGGCGTTAGATCTGGTAACTGGGCGTCTGCTTCTAATCGCGTCATTTCGTAATCTCAATTTCTCAAAAACGATACCTGTGTTACACTTTGTTTCTTTGTTATCAAAAACGAAGTCAGTCCAACCAAGCCGTATCTCGGTTACATAAAAATTTTTTGTATAGGTGTTCACCATCAGCGTCCCGTCAGAACCGACGGCTTCTAAAAGTGCATCGATGAAACCATCCGGTCCACCCTGAATGGTTCCGATACTTTTAGAAAAGATACACCTATGCCAAATGATCCCCTTTACGAACACCTGATCTTTCTCAAATCACTGACAATTTGATTTTTAAAAAAATCCGATAACTCACCGCGAAAGCTTGTAAATTGACCAATTAGTATACACTTCTTACTGGTCAAATTCTTTTCATAATCAATAATTTTTCGAGAATCAACGTTTTGCTTTACATGAGGTTGTTCTTGATCGGTGTCTCAGCGAAAAGGATAAAGAGGGCAAATTTCTGCAAACCCTGCAGCTTTGTGGTGAAATTATATATCTACTCCCTAAGGCTTTAGACCATATTTGTCATCAATACCATTTTCCAAATTTAATTTTTCTCTCAGCTCTGCCGATGTCATCAAATTCCTTTCGTTTGCCTTGGCAATCGTGTGAATCCTACGAAGCAAATCGATGTTGCGCGCCAACTTTTCCCGCTTCGTATCATACCAGATGTTATCTTCAAGACCGACCCTGACCCCTCCTCCCATAGCGATAGCTAAGCTATTCATCCTCAGTTGATAGTTGCCAATTCCTGCCATGCTCCAAAAAGATAAAGATGGCAAGTCTCTCACCATCAGACCTGCATGCAGTAGGTCGGCTTGGGCGCAGGCAACGTTGCCCAATAAAAAATTGAAATAATATGGCGGCGATATCAATCCCTTTTTTTCCAAATACCGTGCATAGTTGATCATACCGATATCAAACGCTTCGAACGCAGGCTATCTTTTTTCTTTCATTATCGCCGCAAGCCCTTTGATGATTTCAGGCTCATTAATGCTGGCCTGCTTGTTGAAATTCAGGGAACTCAAGGTAAGAGATCCCATGTCCGGCTTTAATTTGCCAGTCAGTTGCAATGGTTCTGCCCTTTTTTCTATCTCTTTAAAGTTGCTACGACTTAATGAAACGCATATAATCAGTTTGGGTGCATGCTT
>CAVUUM010000007.1:0-214099 GCA_963744665.1 uncultured delta proteobacterium
GCAGAGGATGCCTATGTCGAAAGTAACACCCCACGCCGTTGTTATCAGCGGAACCGGACTCTATACACCGGAGAACATCATTACCAACGAAGAACTGGTCGATGCTTATAACCTATGGGCAGAGCAGTACAATGCCCGGCACTCAGTCGATATCGAAAAGGGCCAATGTGAAGCCAAACCCCTATCCTCGGTGGAGTTCATTTTCAAAGCTTCCGGAATCCGTCAGCGTTTTGCCTATGTGAAGGAGGGGATCCTGGATATCAATCGCATGCGCCCGTGCATACCGGAACGTCCGGAAGAAGAGCTATCCAACCAGGCTGAGATGTCGACCATTGCTGCACGAGCGGCAATGATTACCGCCAACAAAGAAGCCCCAGACATCGATGCCGTCATTGTTTCATGCGCCTATACCCAGCGTTCCTATCCCGCCATTGCCATTGAAGTACAAAGAGAACTCGGTATCAAAGGTTTTGCCTTTGATATGTTGGTGGCCTGTTCTGCAGCCACGTTTGCCCTGCATCGCGCCTATGAGATGGTGATAGCCGGTACTGCACGCTGCGTTCTTTTGATCAACCCGGAATTGACCTCTCCACAAGTCAACTACTGCGACCGTGACAGCCATTTTATTTTCGGGGATGTGGCCACGGCCTCCATCGTTGAACGTTTAGACACCTGCAAAGCCCTCCACAGCTATGAAATCTTGAGCATAAAGGCCATGACACAGTTTTCCAGCAATGTGCGATCCAACATGGGATATCTCAGCCGTGTTAACGATGTGGATCCTTACGGTTCTGATAAACTTTTCCATCAAAACGGACGCCGGGTTTTCAAGGAGGTCTGCCCCATAGCCGAGCAGCACCTCCGCAGCCATGTAGAAAGCCTGGGTTTGACCATTTCGGATGTCAAGCGCTGGTGGCTTCACCAGGCCAACATCAATATGAATCGGATGATTATCGAGCGATTGCTTGGGCGGGAAGCCACCCTCGAAGAAGCTCCCATCATCCTTGACCGCTATGCCAACACCGCTTCGGCCGGCTCCATCATCGCCTTCAACCTGCACAACCAGGACTTGGAGCACGACGATATCGGTGTGATCAGTTCCTTTGGCGCTGGATATTCCATCGGGAGCCTTGTCTTGCGTAAAACCTGATAGGGCTTTGACAGAGGGAATCTTTGCCTGGAAATTCAAAGAGACCCCATTGTGCCGACCTTGAATCATGTTACCTTGGGTTTAGACGTCGAGTACGCTATATATTAGGTGGTGAAACGATTCTTTGCGTAATTTAAAAATGGCAATTTCAAATTCATTATATCACAAAAGCTTACCTTCCTTAGGAAAGCTAAATTCAGATCCAAGTTCAAGCTAAACCAGAATGAAAGGGAATATATAGCCGCCAAAGGTCTCGAAACCATTAAAGAACATGCGTTTCAATTTGTAAATTCCAGAATTGCGTCCGATTATCCAAAAAATGATGGCAAGCAAACGCCAATGAGATGTCATCCTGTTTTCATCGCTCAGCACGCAACAGCCACATGTTGTCGTGGATGCATTTCAAAATGGTACGGAATCGAAAAGGGGAGGGCACTGAATGAACGAGAGGTCGATTTTCTTGTCGCGTTGAATATGGGATGGATTGAAAGTCAGATTGATAAAAAAATGGATTGAGCTGTGTGTGAATCTGTGTGTGAAAAAAGTTCCAAAACCTGCTAAAATTGGAAAAAATCGGAAAAAGTGTGGAAATACATGCCAAACAATTTCAAGTACTTATAGTAATATGAGGAGGTTAGGAAACTCGAAGGTCTTGTCTACGAATCCGTAGGTCGCAGGTTCGAATCCTGCCGGGCGCGCCAGTAATATCAAGGGGTTAGCTCAAACATGGGCTAATCCTTTGTTGTTTAAACTGATATTTTTTTTGATTTTCTCAATTAAAACGTGACATAATGATCATTAATTCTTAAAATGGTTAAGTTACGCCATTTGTATGATATTTCTATAACGACTTGAAAAAGGGGGCACACAAATGAAAGTGATTAAATGGGCATTTGCTGTCCTGGTCTTCGCGGTATTATTAGTCTCACATGTCCAGGCTCAGGAAATCATTGTCTATCCGGCCAAAGGGCAGAGTAGCGAGCAGGTGGAGAAGGACAAATTCGAGTGTTACAGCTGGGCCAAGGGGCAGACGGGCTTTGATCCTATGCAGGTACCTACGGCTTCTTCCCCGCCTCCGGCCAAGGGTGACAAGAGTGTAGCCGGCGGCGTTGTCGGGGGTGGCGTGACCGGTGGTGTGGGAGGGGCGTTGCTTGGCGGCGTTCTCGGAGGCCGTAAAGGCGCCAAGAGAGGGGCGACCATAGGTGGTCTTAGCGGTGGTGCCATCGGTGGTATGCGCAGCTCGAAGCAGAACAGCCAGGCCGACCAGGAGCGCAAGCAGTGGGAGCAGCAGCAGGTCAACCAATATACGCAGCAGCGCAATACCTACAACCGCGCGTATGCCGCCTGTCTTGAGGGCAAGGGCTACACTGTTAAATAAACAATTGGGTTTCTTTGACCGGAGGTTACGATGAAAAGATATATCTTGATCGTTTTCACAATATTTTGCTCAATAATTTCAGTGTCATTTGCTGGGGCTGCAGACTTCGATGGTACGCGACCTTTATTGGTATCGGTTATCCGGGTGCTCGAATGTGTGCCGGACGGCACCTGCCTTGAGGTGCCCCCTGCAAGTGTAGAGCTGCACCAGTTTTTGAAAATCGATTTCACTAAAAAGACAATCCGCCCGGCCGCTGCCGACGATAATATGCCGCCAACGGTCATCGAACGCCAGGAGATCGTCGACGGCATACTTTTTTTGCAGGGAGCCGAAGACGGTTATGAAAAGTTACACGATGGTCTCGGGTGGACCATGGCCATTTCAGAGGAAACAGGCCAGGTCGTACTGACGGCTTCCGGCGATCAGGTGGCCTTTGTGGTATTCGGCGCCTCTATTCCGTATTGACTTTTATTTGCCTATAAGCGTCCAACGCACAGAAAGGCCCACCCGCCGCTGGATGGCCAGCATGAAAAAAAGGGCTGACGCGAAACCCATGCCAGCGGTAATCATGAACAGACCTCGCAAACCGACTGAGCCTCCTCGAAGGGGGCTGGAATGCGGGTATCGCTGGTATCAGCAATCAAGACCGTCAATGCTGGCATGCATATAGTAGAACCAATCCCGTATAAAAGAGCGGCTGCAATCAGCATTGTCAGAGAGTCTATCTGAGCGAGCATGACCACAGAAGCGATAATATTTATTGTTTTCACGGGCATATTGCTACCGCCAGTGGCGGGGGGAATAAGTATCGAAAAAGAAAAAGAATTATCCCGCGAGTTTTTATCCATTTGAAAATAACACAGCGTTTTCATTGTATTGACATTGCAGTCAAGATTTGTTATTATCTACTCAGTAACGATGATGGGATTAAATGTCACTCAGCTTCAACACTTTATACCTAAACCATGTGATGGCTTCATCAGCCTCCAAAGGTTATATTTGAAAAACGAGTTGCTGAAAGTGACATTTATCGGGCTTCTCATATGTACGTGCATACGGCAAATGGGGAGCCTTTCGTATTTATATGAACTCATAAAAAAATGATCTTCTTCTTGATATCCTATATCTGGAGCCTATCTTTTCCATTTCAGTTGTACGTTTTTAACTCAACTTTCGGGATTCAGCGAAAGCGAAATGAATAATCCCCTGGCGCTTTGCGAACTCGCCGCAAGGGCTCCTAACATCAGCGCTGGCCATATGGTTAAACAGGCGTAGCGATTAAATGATCGTATTTTCATATTGGATTGTTCATTGTCATGCGCTGATGTAAGGTGCCCTAATTGGCTCAAACAGCGCAAATCGCCATTGGATCAC
The DNA here is from genome assembly GCA_963744665.1 of uncultured delta proteobacterium. Lineage (GTDB taxonomy): Bacteria > Desulfobacterota > Desulfobacteria > Desulfobacterales > B30-G6 > B30-G6. Next base: position 3,903 of record CAVUUM010000007.1, read on the forward strand.
CCATTTCGCTCTATCTGGGGTGAAACCCGAAAGTTGAGTTTTTAAGTTGTGAGAATAATTGTGGTTGAAAAATACAATATATTGTGATAAAGTCATCGTTATTACACAATATTTTGACAATAACTTTAGAGATAGAAACCAGTGAGATGGGTTAATGAAACCTGCATATAGCGCGTTTTTATTTTTGATAGTGATTGTTTTATTAGGCAGTCCGGTAATTTCTGATAGGTTGGTTTTCGATGTCAATCCCAATGATAGTGAAATAGCCAGATATTACGGGTTATTTACAAATCAAGTTTCTGCGGATTCTATTAAAATACATTTAAAACCGATTATTCTTCTCCTTTGCATTGGTCTTATCGGACTCGTTGTATTTGATAGACAACGAACAGGGAAAAAGAAAAATGATAAGAACATCTCTTCCTGACAATGGTGGAAGACGTTCCAATTCCGATCGACGTGTATACCTGTATGCCATACATATTCCTGAAAGAAGAATATTAAAAGACCGGAGAATTAATGAGGACAGACGGATCTCTCCGAAAGAGTACATCCAATCACATCGGATTCTTCGCTAAGTTGAGCGTTTCAACTTCTCCCAAATAATTGGGAGAAGAACCAAACCTGACAATATTTCTCCGACCAAACAGCCCCGACAGGGGCTGTCTTAAGTCATGCGCCTTATAATAGAATGACCTCTTCCAAATAGGAACAAAACAGGGAGGAAGGGACAAAAAATGAAACAAGCCCATGAATTGAAATCATCTGAGTTGCGCTATTTCTGTGACCCAAAAATATTCAAGTTCAAGAGTACGGCGGAGATTGAGCCACTGGATGAGGTCATCGGTCAGAAGCGTGCTGTCCAGGCCATCGAGTTTGGGCTTAATATGAAAAATCCCGAGTATAATATTTTCGTAACAGGTTTAGAGGGAACCGGAAAATCAACGATCACCAAGGACATCACCCGGAAACATGCCAGAACCCTGCCCACACCGCAGGACTGTTGTATGGTGAACAATTTCCAGGACCCCTATCATCCAAAACCCCTGATGGTTCCAGCCGGCAAAGGATCGATTCTCAGCCGGCAAATGAGCAGGCTGATCCAGAGCTTGAAAATTAAATTACCCAAGGCATTTGAGGATGAATCGTATCAGAAAAAAATCGGTGTTATCCAGGACACGTATCAAAAACAGGAAACCGAACACTTCTTAAATCTGGAGCAAGCCGCACAGAAAAAAAACTTAACGATCCAAAAATCGGAAACAAAGCTTCAGACCATTCCTATGAAAAATGGTAAACCGCTGACCCAGGAAGCATTCCTGAAACTTTCAAAGACAGCCCGGGAACAGATTGAAAACACGGTGCAGGCTTTCCAGGAGGAAATTGAAACAGCCTTCAGAGACGTCAACAAAATTCGACAGGAGCAGGTAAAGGCCGTGGAAGCACTGATGACCGAGATAGCGTTGTCGGTGGTCAGCGAACAGATGGAATATATCATGGAAACGTATGATGACTGCCCGCAAATAAAGGCCTATCTCGAAGAGGTCCGTGAGAAGATTGTGGCAAATGTGCATGATTTTCTTCCGAGTCGAGAGCCGGCTAATAAGGCACAGCCATTTTTGTTTCCCGAGGCTGAGCCTGCCTTTCACCGATATCAGGTCAATGTTCTTGTAGACCACAAAGATACCCAGGGTGCACCCGTTATTTTCGAACCTAACCCGACATATCAGAATGTTTTTGGGCATATCGAAAAAAAAATGCACATGGGGGGCATGACAACCGATTTCACGATGGTCAAGTCGGGCTCGTTTCTTCAGGCTGACGGCGGTTTTCTCATCATGGAAATTGAATCACTGCTGATGCATTCCGTGGTGTGGGAGTCATTGAAGAGGGCTTTGCGAAACAAGCGTATTTTTATCGAGGACATGCCCGGCGGACAAGGTATTGCGGCGTCTTCGCTTCGTCCTCAGTCGATTCCAACGGATGTGAAGGTCATTCTGCTCGGGGGGTATGAGCCGTTTCAGACACTCCAGAACTATGATCCCAAATTCAACAAAATCTTCAAAGTCCGGGCTGATTTCGATTACGAAGTCGAACGGACGGATAAGACCATTCAGCAGTATGCACAGTTTGTGGCCAGGGTGTGTCAAACGGAAACACTAATCCCATTTTCTCCCAATGGTGTTGCCGCTCTGGTGGAATTTGGTGAGAAATATACATCCAACAAAAACAAGCTGTCTTTGAGGTTTGGCGCCATTGTCGGCATCGTCAAGGAGGCCGATTACTGGGCACGCAAAGAAAATGCGATCCTTGTTTCCGAAACACACGTTATCAAAGCTTTTAACGAGCATCGCTTTCGATATAACCTATACGAGGAAAAGATCCATGAATCCTACAGCGATGGGACCGTTCTCATGGATGTGGAGGGGGCTGTGGTCGGGCAGGTAAACGGCCTGGCTGTCCACCAGATTGGAGACATTTCATTTGGCCGCCCATCCCGCATTACGGCAGAAACGTTTATGGGCAAAAAAGGCATCGTCAATATCGAACGGGAGGCGAATCTGAGTGGCAGCGCTCACGACAAGGGGGTGCTGACACTTGCCGGGTATCTGGGCCGAACATTTGCACAGAATCAACCCCTGAATCTTTCCATCAGTCTCACATTTGAACAGAATTATCACGAAGTGGACGGAGACAGCGCTTCGTCCACCGAGCTGTACGCCATCCTTTCCAGTCTTTCAGGGTGTCCCATCGATCAGGGTATCGCTGTAACCGGTTCCGTCAATCAAAAGGGAAAGGTTCAGGCCATCGGTGGCGTCAACCAGAAAATTGAAGGTTTTTTTGATGTCTGTAAAACCAAAGGGCTCACCGGTCAGCAGGGTGTCCTGATACCGGCCGTGAACGTGAAAAACCTCATGTTGAAAAAAGAAGTGGTCGACGCTGTAGACGCGGGTGATTTTCATATCTATCAGGTGGCAACCGTGGAAGAGGGGATCCAGATCTTGACAGGGACCCCTGTGGGGACACCCGACGAAGCCGGCAATTTTCCTGAAGGAACACTTTATGGTCGGGTACACAAAAAGCTTAAAAAATACCTTGATCAGGAAATGACACTTCGACATGGCAATAAGCCATCGGAAGATACAGCCAGGAGGAAGGCCAGCCCATGATTGTCAAACAGATCAAGCTCTCAAAAATGGACACTTTCTGCTACCTGGTGGGCGATGCAGAAACGCAGACCTGTGCTCTTATCGATCCGGCGTTCGACACCCGGAGGATTCTCAAGATTGCAGGGGAGATGGGTTTCACGATTACCCATGTAATCAATACGCACTGTCATTCTGACCACACTGCCGGGAATAGGGCTGTCATTGCCGCAACAGGGGCAAAACTTCTGATCCATGCGGTTGATGCCGAACGTCTGAATACAATCTTGAACAGCACGTTTTCACGTGTTCTGGGCGGCAGGTCTTCACCTGTTCCGGATGTTCTCCTCCAGGACAAGGACGTTATCACCATGGGTGCTTCCAACCTGAAAACAATCCATACACCCGGGCATACACCGGGCGGCATCTGTCTGTACGCCCAGGGACATGTGTTCACAGGTGACAGCTTGTTTGTCGAAGCTGTGGGCCGTACCGATCTTCCGGGTGGATCATCCGCCCAGTTGCTGCGATCGATTAAGGAAAAGATCTATACATTACCCGGTACCACCATTGTATGGCCGGGTCATGATTATGGACCGACCCCGAGTTCAACTGTTGCAGATGAAATCAGGAACAACCCGTTCACCTATTGACCCGAACATGTCGTTACCATCGAATATTGCCGAGGGGTATGGGAGAAAAAAAATATACCGCTTGTCATAATAATGTTCCGAAAATATGATGGCGGCATAAGGGTTTGTAGCAGAAAAACGGTCCTCAATCGGAACGTTTTTCTGACAACCCCTATAGAACTGAACCATGATTCTTGACACAATGCAATCAGACAGGTAATTAAATCCGATACTGTGTTAAATTGCTGGGATTCTATGTTTCACCTATAACCTGTTGGAAGGAGGTCACATGACAAAAGCAGAATTGATCGAAAAGATGGCAACGGACGTGGGTATCACAAAGGTTGCTGCCGGCAAAGCGTACGAATCATTCCTGGACGGATTGAAAGGCGGATTAAAGACGCGTGGCAGCAAAGTAACGTTGGTGGGCTTTGGTACATTCAAGAAAATATATCGAAAGACTCGCAAGGGTCGAAATCCCCAAACAGGTGAACAGATCAAAATTAAAGGTAGAAATGCGATTACATTCAAGGCCAGCAAGAATTTTTCATAATATCGCCGAAAATGGTTTTATAAGGGCATGACAATAGCTACCCCGTACTTGCTACGGGGTGGCTCACTTGGAAATTGCCCTGTAATAATATAGCCATAGTTTGAAATGATCTCAATCGGTGTGCCGGACTGGTCTGCATAATGGGAATGTATAGGAGGTTTTTTGGAAACAACGACCGAGATGAAAAAAGAAACCCTCATTACAGTGTTGCAAAGAGTTCTTAAAACGGATGCCGATCTGCGGTTCCTTACGAAATTAGACATTACGGAGCTTGAAATGCTTATTGCCTCTATCCGTGATCGTGTTGAAAGTCGACCAAGCAATACCTGACTTCTCTTCTCATGTTGCTATTTGAATACCAAACCTTCGATAATGCACATATTTCCTTATAGGAGAACGAATACTTTTTATCAATCATTATAGATCGACAGGTATAGCAGATTGCAAGTTAGGTAGAATGCATGAAATTATTTTATAGAATTCTGGTCAAAACCCTGCTCCTTTTACTTGCACCTGTTTTTTTCTCCCCGATACAGACACACGCTTCCACAAAAACAGTCTCTTTGCCTCTATCAATCGACTATCAGTTGCTCAAGTCAATCGTTATCAAGACGGCTTACACAGATCAGGGCCAAACCGCCATCGTGCTAGATGAAAATGGTGGTTGCATGAAAATCACGATCTCAGAACCCAGCGTCAGGGAAGAAAACTCGCAAGTTCTGTTTGAAACGAAAGTTCATGTCGTGGCAGGTACCACCATTTTGAACCATTGCGTAATGCCTATTGAATGGGAAGGGTACCTCGCATTGGTTCAAAAACCGATAGTTGACAGCAAATGGAAGCTGTCTTTTCAGACCGTTGACTACGCGCTCTATGACAAACACCACAGATCATCAAAAATTGCTGGGATTGTTTGGGATCTTGTCAAAACCGAGGTTTACGAATATTTAGAAAGTATATCTATCAATCTTGCCCCGCCAATATTGGAGCTGAAGTCAATCTTGGTGGAACTGCTTCCCCTTGATTTTCAAGTCCATGGGCAAAAAATGTTGGAAAGCATGAGGCCGGGGACCATTGATACAACCCCTGAAGCGTTACAGATCGGTATTCATGCGGAGGTTCTGGAAACCTATGAAGAGGATAAAGACACTGAAAGAGAACAGATCTCCACAGAGGAAATGGACGTATTTATTGACACCTGGGAGGCGTGGGACTCTTTTCTAGTGCATATAATCACATCTCTTTCAACAGAGCCTTTATCCGAAGTTGATCGTCAGATTTTTCTGGATGCACTGCTGGAAACCCGGCATGGATTTGTCACGGGCTTGTTGGATGGAACGGTGGAAAGGGACTTTGTCAGAGAGCAATTTATATGGACATGGGAAAAATTGTCACCCATTTTCAGAAAGCAGCTGGGAGATGACCCCTCTATGGCGCTCTTCGGCTACCTGGCGTTTTTTACAGCTGCGGACGCTTTATCGGCTTTGGATAAACTCAGCCCCACCATGGGAATAGAGATCAGCCGTAACGGCTTAATCCGTCTGGCGCGGTTGTTAGCGAAAAATAAATCATTGACCCTGGATTACCGTCTTGGCGTGAATTCAGAACTTAGGGGGGTTCTTGGCCTGGGCGCACCACCGGAAGCATCAGATCCAGTCACCAATATGGAGGAATTAGATATTGGGGAAGAAGACAGAGATTTCAATGAAGAGGATGATTCCAGTATCAAGAAACTGATAATGTCCTTTATGTGTACGCCAGCCTGGGCAAAAGAGGATAAGCCGACGATCACGTTCAAAGACATTAAACCTTGGGTCTTTTCTAAAAAAAACTTTCAAACCTACGTTGAGCGTGTCAAGGCGCTTATAGAGGAAGCCTCTGAGGGTGCTTTGAAAAACAGTGAGATTGAAGGGCGTTACCACGATCTCTATCGGCTGATCGCCCTCTCCACGGCCTGGCAGGAAAGCTGTTTCAGGCAATTTAGGGTGAGGAAGAGGAAAGTGGTTTATCTTCTGTCCTACAATCGCACCTCCGTAGGGTTGATGCAGATAAACGAACGCGTTTGGCGAGGCATGTACGACCGGCACCATCTGCGGTGGAACATACGATACAACACCGCAGCCGGTTGTGAAATTCTCGAGCTTTATTTAAGAAAGTACACCCTGGATCGAATAAGAAAAATGAAAATAGAAAAAGCCCTGGACGGCGACACCTTCGCGAGGATTGTTTACGCGATGTATAATGGTGGACCAGGGCAGTTTGAGAAGGTTCTCGAACGTAATAAAAAGGGAACGTTTTACCCAAGTGACGAGCTGTACTTTGAGAAGTATTCCTGGGTGAAGAATAGTCAATGGAAGAATATCAGGAAGTGCCTCATTGGCGGATGAAATAGAAATCAATTAACAGGACTACAGGTGTATCATGAGGAATCCACGTCATTATCTTTACCTAATGTTTTTATGCTTGGCCGTTGTCGGTGTCATCTGTGCACTTCTATTTGGTTCATTGAAGTCTGCCTTCATGGCCAACTGGGGTTTCAATCTAATGATCTTTTGTACGCTGGCAACCGGTATAGGCATTAATATGTTCCAGGTTTTGCGGCTTGAACCCGAAATCGAATGGATGAATATTTTTCGAACCGGTCAATTAGGACGATCGGTGGCAGAAGAAGACCCGGTTTTGCTCAAGCCCCTGATAAAACACCTCCATGGCGTTCACAGAGATCGATTCAAGCTGTCCGCGTTATCATTACGTACGGTACTTGAGGGCATTAGGGCTCATCTGGATGAGTCCAGGGAGATTTCTCGCTACATGATTGGCCTGCTGATATTTTTAGGACTCCTGGGCACGTTTTGGGGCCTTCTCGGAACGATTGGCGCTGTCGGCGATGTAATTGGTGGGTTAAATGTTGGAAGCAGTGATTTTGTGGGGACATTCGAATCATTGAAAACAGGTCTTCTCAAGCCGATGCAAGGCATGGGGACAGCGTTTAGCTCGTCGTTGTTTGGTCTGGGAGGATCGTTGGTACTTGGTTTTATAGATATTCAAGCCAGTCATGCTCAGAATCGCTTTTTTAATGACATGGAAGAATGGCTGTCTGGTGTCACTCAACTTTTGGATAGCAGTGACGACACAGATATGGATGGGATGATAAGCGAACCCGGCATGGTGCGAATTGAACGGAATCTCGAAAGTTTGATTAGAGAAATACGGAATAATCAGCAAGGCCTGGAACAGTTGATTGAAATTCAGAATAACCAAAACAACAAAGAGAAGAAACCGGCATGATAAACTCTGGTAGACGCACAATGGGAAGCAGTGTTTGGCCGGGGTATGTCGATGCCCTGTCTGCCCTTCTCATGGTGGTAATATTTGTCGTTCTCATCTTTACACTCACTCAGTTTTTATTAAGTGAGGTCCTATCTGGAAAAGAGAGCGAATTGGTGTCTCTCCATCGTCGTATGGATGAACTTGTTGGATTGCTTGGCTTGGAAAAAGAGCAAAATGAGATGCTGACAACTGAAATTGCCAGTTTGTCTGGGTTGATAACGGATATTACCCAGGAAAAAGAGTCACTGAGTTCACGCTTGTCTGAATTGACCAAACGGTCCGACTTGGATCAAGCCGAATTAAAGAGACAACTTCTAATCGTTGCAAGTCTTCAAGAAGATATCAATGCCTTGCGTGTTATGAGACGTGAACTGGAAGCAACGGTAGGTCAGTATGCTCTGGCACTTTCGGCGAAAAAAATTGAATTGGGTAGTCTGAGGGACAGGACCATGTCACTCGAGGCACGCTTGGCCGATGAACAGGAACGAACTGTCTTGGCTCAAAAAATTATTGACCAGCGTGAAATTCGCATACAGGCATTAGCTGCCCTTGTTGGCGAGCAGGAAGCGGCCTTAAACGATGAGCGTCAACTTTCACAAAGCGCACGGGCGGAAGTGGTGTTGCTGAATCAGCAAATCACAAACCTGAAAAAACAGCTTGAAGAAATCAGTCGGGCTTTAAAGGTAGCTGAATCAGAAAAGTCAGTTCAAGCAGCTGAATTGGAGGATCTTGGAAAACGGTTGAACATCCTACTTGCTAAGCGTGTCAACCTCCTGGAACAATATCGGTCGGAATTCTTCGGCCGCTTGAGAGAAATACTGGGTGACAGCCCTTATGTGCGTGTTGAAGGAGACCGTTTTGTTCTCCAAGCAGAATTGTTATTTGAGTCCGGGTCTGCTGATCTTGGCGAGGAAGGGAAACAACACCTGATCCAGATTGCAGATATATTACAGCAACTATCTAAAAGATTTCCTGATGATCTCAACTGGATCCTGAGAGTTGACGGACACACCGATCGTGTGCCCATTCACACCCAGCTTTTCCCATCAAACTGGGAACTGTCAACTGCCAGAGCTGTGTCTGTGGTTCGGTTTCTTGCAAACAATGGAATCCCAGAGGATCGAATGGCAGCAACCGGATTCAGCAAATTCCATCCCATCGACCCAGCTGAAACTCTCGAAGCATACCGAAAAAACAGACGTATCGAAATGAAACTTACTGCGAGGTAGCACCATTTAAGGTTAGGGCTTTGTAACACAGTGGGATATATTTGCAATATCAGTGGGTTGACATAATTCAGGTGAAATCCAAAAGTAGCCATAACGTCAAAATTACGTCGATTAAAATCGCTAACCCGAACTTGACACCTGTTTCCGGTTTCAATATAAGCGACACCCGTGGCGCTCAGAGTTCTTGCCGTCGATGCCGGAGGCGTCGATGGCGCCCTACAAGACGAAACCGTCAGAGGATACGGTAGGCACATTTTTATTGATTTTGACTTTTAAATGTCCTATTTACCCACACCCTTTAGGGAAATAAAAACAATCAGATGAAGGAGATAATCAAATGACAAAAGCTGAATTGATCGATCAAATGGCAAACGATGCCGGTATCACGAAAGTAGCAGCCACAAAAGCATTAGATTCCTTGATTGGCGGAATTACAAAAACACTCAAAAAGAAAGACGGCAAGGTCACACTCACGGGGTTTGGCACTTTTTCTAAAATCCGTCGGAAAGCTCGAAAAGGACGAAATCCTCAAACAGGAGAGACAATTAAGATCAAAGCTTCAAATAATGTAAAATTCAGGGCTGGTAAAAAACTCAAAGAATCTGTTTAATATATCACAACGGGCGGTTTGCTGAACGATATAGAACATCGCACTTTTGATTAATTAATTACCGGATTTTAATCCCTCAACGAAGGTGATCGAGTTACCTTTGACATTGAGCAAGGAAAAAAAGATCCTGCTGATGCAAACGTGAAGAAAGTCTAACGCCCTATTTCTGATGCAAAAGGGCATCCCGCCAAATATTACTGGATGCCCTTATCCTCTTGGTTTTTTGGTAAAAAAACCACACTCCCAGAAAATCAAGCAATAGATACAATTTTCCTCCAAATGGCGACGACTCGATTCGATAGATGGCTGGTTTTGATCTTTTTTGCGCGTATAGCAATGTATGCGAACTTCATGGTATACGCTGCCTGTTTACCGATCCTTCTCAACGAATGGGATATGACGGCAACGCAGGCCGGTAGCATCTCCTCGGCTTTCATGGTTGGCTACGCCGCGTCCCTGTTCGTGTTTGCGTGGCTCTCCGATCATTTCGGGGCGAAGCGATTATTTATTCTCTCTGCTGTTCTGAGCGCATCGTCGGCTTTAGTGTTCGGCTTTTTTGCACATTCCTATCTCTCAGGTCTATTGCTGTATGGTCTTGCGGCAACTACACAAGGCGGACTATATACGCCCGCGATCATGCTGTTCTCGGATCGTTATGACTCATCAAGACGCGGTGCCGCGGTAGGGTATCTGATTGCGAGCACTTCCGTTGGATACGCGTTTTCACTGGCAGTGTCAGGGCTATGCCTTACTTGGGGGGGATATCGCATTGCTTTCATTGTGACCGGATGTATGCCCGTAGTCGGGCTAATCTTGTTGTATTGCGCATTGAGAACAACCCCCAATAACATCCATCCACGTGTCGAGCGCCTTCGCATAACCACAATTTTGCAGCGCAATCGTAATGCCGGCCTACTAATCGCTGGTTACTCGTTCCATTGCTGGGAATTACTGGGTATGTGGTCGTGGACACCAGCCTTCTTTGCTGCAAGCATAGCCATTTCCGAAAATGGCTTCGGTGAAACGGCTCAGTTCGGTGCGTATCTTGTGGCTTCCATGCATCTTATTGGAGCACTGGCTTCGGCATCAATGGGTCGCCTGGCGGATAGGCGGGGCAGGCGAGTTGTGCTGATCCAAGTTGCGGCGAGCGGCGCCTGTATCTCGTTGGTGATCGGTTGGTTAATCACGTGGCCCATTGTGCTCTTGGTGCTTATTGGGTTTGTTTATTATTTTTTCGCAATCGGCGATTCCCCTGTGCTGTCTACCGCACTGACCGAGACTGTGGAACCGGGATACCTCGGATCCATCCTCGCCGCCCGGGCGCTGCTTGGTTTTGGAGCTGGAGGAATCGCTCCAATCATGTTCGGTGCAATGCTTGATCTGACAAACCCAGCCGGCACCTCACCTGAAATCTGGGGTTGGGCATTCATGATCCTTGGGATCGGTGGCCTAACTGCTACCTTCTGTGCCATCTTTTACCGAGAACCCAGAAAGAATTGTTGATTCATGGCAAACTTCCCTCAGCGTATTATTAGAACGTCGCGTTTTTTATAAAAGAAGGGCTCACCGAACGTGAGCCCTTCTTCCTATTATAGACATTATTTTCAATATCCGTCAATTTGACCCCCCAATATAAGCCAAAAGTCACCCCCCAAATCCTACGGGTCTCAAAGCACAAAAAAACCGATTTCTGGCGAAGCCGACTTTTTCTTAACATATTAATTATATTAACATATGGTCGCAGCGGTAAAAGAAATTAAAGCGTCGACCCCTTGATTTCATATCAAAAAAGATTGAATTTTTTTCCTTCCGTCTTATAATTATTCAAGATTCCTCGCCGCAACCCGACTTGATCTTGTCGACAAGTTCTGCTACGAGGAATCTTCCATTTGCTACCATCGAATTAGGGGAGGACCTGTATGATTCATGTTGAAAATCTGACCAAATATTACCATGACTTTTGTGCCGTCGACAACTTCAATCTGGATGTGCACAAGGGGGAGGTATTGGGAATGCTGGGCCCCAACGGTGCCGGTAAGACCACTTTCCTGCGGATGTTGACCGGTTTTCTGAAGCCTACTGAGGGCACGATCCAGGTGAAAGAGCTCTCGGTGGCATCCGATGCCCTGGGTATCAAAAAATTGATGGGTTACCTGCCCGAGTCCGCCCCTCTCTACAAAGACATGCTGGCATACGATTATCTGCAGTATGTGGCTGGTATCCGGGGTATCAGCCACGACAAGATTCCATCACGGATCAAGTATTTAGCCGACCTCTGCGGTTTGAACAACATGATGCACAAACCCATCGGAGAACTTTCCAAGGGATACAAACAGCGTGTGGGTCTGGCGCATGCCATGATGGACGACCCTGAAATCCTGGTTCTGGATGAGCCCACCTCCGGACTGGATCCGAACCAGATCGTCGAGATTCGTGACATCATCCGACAAATCGGAAAAGAAAAAACCGTTATCCTTTCCACCCACATTCTAAGTGAAGCCGAGGCAACCTGTGATCGTGTTGTGATTATTCACAAGGGAAAAATTGCCGCGGATGATCGCACAGAGAATCTAAAGGTTGCCGGTGGCCAAAAGAATCATCTCAGACTGTCGTTACTCGATGCAGACCCGGAGGCTGTGCAAACGTTGCTGGGGGATGTGGAAGGGGTTCAGCAGGTGGAAATGACAGACCAGACCGAAAATTCGCTTCGATTAAAACTGAGCTGTGAAAGCGGAACGGACATAAGACGCTCGGTCTACCTGGCAATCAAGGATACCGACTGGATTTTGACCGAATTAAGCATGGAAACACAAACATTGGAATCAATTTTCAGACAGATTACACTGGAGAACTAACATGAAGCAGGTTGTTCAAATATTCAAGAAGGAATTTTACGCATATTTTCTATCCCCCATCGCCTATATTGTTATTTCCATCTTTCTCGTGGTCACGGGATGGTTTTTCTTCTCGACTTTTTTTATTTATGACCTTGCCAGCATGCGTAATTTTTTTGCTATGATGCCGATCATCTTTTCCTTTGTGGCGCCGGCAGTTACCATGCGGCTGTTTTCGGAAGAACTCAATGTCGGATCGTATGAGCTTTTGTTGACCATGCCGGTAAGCATTCGGGAGGTCGTGCTGGGCAAATTTCTGGCTGGAACGATTTTCATGGCCGTGATGCTTTTGCCGACAATTTCATACCCCTTGACCATCTCTTTTCTGGGAGAGCTGGATTGGGGACCTGTGGTCGGCGGGTATATCGGGGCATTTCTGCTGGCTGGATCTTATTGCGCCGTGGGTTTGTTTGCCTCCTCCCTGACACGCAACCAGATTATTGCTTTCATTATCGGTCTGGCCATCTGCTTCGGCCTGACAATGTTGAGCAACATGCTGTTTTTTATGCCGGAAACACTCTTGGGAATTTTTAGTTATCTGGGTGTGGATATGCACTTCGCCAATATTTCAAAGGGTATTATAGACACAAGGGATCTTCTTTACTTTGTGAGTGTGATTTTTATAGGCCTTTATGCAACGCATCTATCGATTTCAGAAAGGTGCTAAAACCATTAGGGCCCCAAACACGAAAATGAAATTAGATTTTCTGGATCATCTCCAAAAGAGCTGTTCCAAATTAAGGATCACAGAATTCCTTGAACCCTTTCTCCCAATTGGGAGAAAAACCAAAAAAGTGAACATCGAACGTCCAACATCGAATTTTGAATGAAAAGATTCGGTAATTTATTAGCGGGAGACATGTAAGAATATGGGTCATACATCATCAAAATATACCAAATTTATTGCCTATGCTGTTGTTGTGGTGCTGTTGAATGCGGCAGGATTGACTTTCTTTAAAAGAATGGACCTGACTGCAGGAAAGCTCTATTCTATTTCTGATGTGAGTAAAACGGTGGTGTCGACGCTCAAGGAGCCACTCACCATCAATGTGTTTTTCACAAAGAACCTTCCGGCACCCCACAACAGTACCGAGCGTTACCTGCATGATCTTTTATCGGAGTACGCAGCTTCGGCAAACCAAAATTTCAACTATCGGTTTTATGATGTCAGTCCGGATCAAGGGGATCTCAATAACGAAACAGCCCAGAACCAGGCCTTGGCTACCAGCTTCGGTATTCATCCTATTCAGATCCAGGCCATCGAAAAAGACGAAGTCAAGTTTCAGAAGGCTTATATGGGTCTGGCGATGATTCATGGCGATCAGATTGAGCGTATTCCAACCATAACCGCTACGGATGGACTCGAATACAAACTGACCATGGCCATGCGGAAACTCAACAACAAGGTCAGTGCCCTGCTGGCTCTGGAAGACAAGATTCACGTGGACCTCTACATGTCTTCGTCTCTCATGGATGTGGCCCCGCTCATGAAACTGAATGACTTGCAGCGCTTGCCTGAACAATTAGAGGCGATGGTTGGACGGATCAACATCAACAGCTATGGGAAGGTGGTATTCGCGTACAAGGACCCGAGCCGGAACCCTGACCTCAAGGCTGACTTGGAAAAGCTGCGCATATTACAACTGAATTGGCCGGAACTTGACAATGGAAGGATAAAGGCCGGCCAGGGTGCCATCGGACTGGTGATGACCTACGGCAAAAAGACGATTACCATACCCCTGATGCAGGTGATAAATATTCCCATTATTGGAACGCAGTACCAACTGGCTGAGCTTGAACAGATGGAGGAAGTACTCAGTGCAAATATGGAATCACTCATCGATATCAATCAGAATCTGGGTGTTCTGACGGATTTTGGCAGTCTTCCCATTGTATCGCCGCCGGCTCCGAGCCAATTTGGGCCAGCGCCGGAACAGGCTGGAAATTTTAATGCCCTGGCAAGCCAGAATTATTCATTAAAGGAGATTGCACTAAAAGAAGGTTCCATACCGGACACTGTCAACTGTCTGGTTATACCCGGGCCCAAGGAAACATTTTCAGATTATGACCTTTTTCAGATCGATCAGTTCTTGATGAAGGGTAAAAGCCTGGCTATTTTTATGGACAGCCTGCGCGAAATACCAGCGCAAAATACCGGTTTCCAGATGCCGGGTATGAATTCCGGCTTTGTTCCTATGGAATCAGGTCTTGAAAGGCTCTTGTCTCATTACGGAATCCATGTCCATCCCTCGATTGTCAATGACGAGGAATGCTTCAGGCAACGCATGCCGCGTGAAATGGGCGGTGGCGAGAGACCCGTTTATTTTGCACCGCTGATCAAGAATGCCAATATCAACAATCAACCTGGCTATATGCAGAACATCAAGGCGCTTATTGCACTGAAAGTTTCGCCAATCAATATTGATCTGGAAAAAACCCGGGCCCACAATTTGAAGGCAACGCTGCTGTTTCAATCCTCAGAACGTGCCTGGGAGATGAAGGACAAGATCAATCTCAACCCCAACTTCATAAAACTCCCGGATCCGGATGTCGAGAGAAAGAAATTTGATTTGGCATACATGCTTGAGGGAGAATTTCCCAGTTACTTTGCCGGGAAATCGGTGCCTGAAAAACCCAAGGAAGAAGAACCGGAAAATCCTTCGGAAAAAGATGATGCCGCTGCCGAGACAGAAGAGGAAAAGGCAGCACCTGCCACGGGGCTGATCGAAAGAGCGCATGACATCATTGAAAAAGGAAAGCCTGGGAAGATATTCATCCTGGCATCCAGCGACATGATCAAGGACAACCTCCTGGACAAGGAGGGCCGGGGCGTTAACGACATCTTCGTGATGAACATTTTGGATTATCTGAACGAACAGGAAGGCGTGGCCCGCTTGCGGAGTAAACAACAGCGCTTTACACCCTTGAATGAAACAGGTGCTTCGACCAAAACAGCCGTCAAGGCACTTAACATTGTTGGTGTGCCGGTGGTGGTTGTGTTTTTCGGTCTGGCTGTTTGGGTCCGGCGAACCCACCGGAAAAAGACCATTCAGAACATGTTCAGCAAATAAGGATTCGATGGGTCCAGGGGTCAGGGGAGTGAACATCGAACATCCAACATCGAATTTTGAATGAAAGGATGAAGAAACAGGTGCAGGATCCAGGTTTATCTGATCTTTTTGATTCATAGTAAAACGGAAACAATTTTATCACGAAAACACGAAAGAACAAAATCACGAAAAAGAACTTGAAATATTTCGTGTTTTCCCAGTTTCGTGTTTCGTGATTGATTTTATTTTTTTGTCAAAAGAAACAAATTCACTCATTGTGGGGAAGATCCAGAAATGAAAATACGAAAAGAAGCTGTCATTCTCGGTATCCTTATTGTTGGGTTGTCATTGGTCTTGATTTTCAACCAGCGTGATCGCAGTCTTTATCAACTGCCGGACCTCAAACCCATTTTGGCTTCAAAAATATCAAAGATGACCATAGAGTCCCCGGAAGGTTCCATTGTTTTTATCAGAAAAGCAGAGGGATGGGTTGTCAATGAAGAGGCCTATCCTGGTGATGAATCCAGCATCAATCGGGTTGCCGACATTGTTGCCAACCTCAGCTTGACGACCTTGATATCCGAATCGAAAAATTATGGGCGGTATGACCTGGATCCGGAGCATGCCATCACCATCAAGGCATGGGAAGGAGATACGCTGGTACGGGAATTCAGTGTGGGTAAAGCTGTTTCGGGTCATCGCCAGACCTTTGTCAAACTGGCCGATGATCATCGTGTGTACCACGCCGGAGAAGGCTTTCGAAACAGAATACAAGGGAAAGCAGACACCTTCAGAGATAAAACCGTCATGTCTTTTGAGCCGGGCCAGATCCAACAGGTTCGGGTGATCAAAAAAGATGCACAGGATACGTTTGTGAAGGAAACAGTTCCGGAAACCGCCGGTGAAAAACCGGCTGAGGATGACTCACCCAAGATGAAAACCACCCATTCCGTCTGGAGGAATGCTTCCGGGGAAGTTGTAAAAGAAAACAAGCTCACCAAACTGATTGACGACTTTTCCTCGTTGAAGTGCAGTGCTTTTGTCTATGACCGGGAAAAAGCCGCGTTCACGGATCCCATCGCCAAGATAAGCTTCAAAGGTGCTGAAGAATATACCCTACAAATTTTCGAACAACTCGAAAAAGATGCTTCCGAATACCCAGCCATCTCTTCACAGAACGACTATCTGTTTTTAGTTCCAAAATGGCAGGCGGACCAGGTGATAAACGCGCTTGATGACATAGTTGATTAAGTGAAGGATTCAAGGGGTCAAGGATTCCAGGGGTCGAGTGACACGAAGTGAAGCATCAGCGTTCAATGCTCAAGGATTATAAAAAGATGAAAAAACAGGATGCCTGATCTCACCCGGCGCAGTTTTTTAAAAATAGGTGCCGCAGCTGTCGGCAGCAGCGTTGTACCAGACCCGGAAAAAGGGTGTGCGTCCGCCGCCGAACCGCATCGGGGCGTTTACATGGATGCCGAGATCGACAGTTGCTGCCAGTTCTGTCAGGTTCGTTGTACCACAAAACTGCAGATTAAGGACGGCAGGGTCGTCAACGTATACGGCAATCCAGAGAATTTCTGGACAGCCGGGAGCATGTGCCCCAAAGGCAAGTCTCTGGTGGAGACGCACGCTCGCAAAGACCGCTTGCTTCATCCCCTCCGGAAAACAGCCAGGGGATGGGAGAGAATCAGTTATGAGAAAGCCTTAAAAATTGTGGTCAACAAGATCAAGGGGGCCAAAGAAAATCATCCTGAGGATTTCACACACCGGTTGGCACTCTTTATGCCGCTATGGGACAGCCGTGAGAGTGAGTTAGCCGCTCTGATGGCTTTGCAGATGTCCGGCTTTCCGGATGCCTGCTCACCCGGAGATACCTGTATCGGCAGTTCTGCAACGATGCTCAGAATTTGTCTGGGAAGCCCCAATTCACCCACCACCCTCGATGAGGCCCTTGAAACCGAAACCTTTGTGTTGTGGGGAGCCAATATCGCCGAAATATACCCGCCATACATGCGCTGGGTGGCAAGGGCAAAACAAAAAGGCGCCCGTATCATTTTTCTGGATCCGCGTGAAACACCCACGAGTCCATTCAGTGATGTGCATCTGCGTCTGCGGCCTGGAACAGACGGTGCGCTTGCGCTGGGTGTTGCCCATTTTCTGATTGCCAACAGACTGTATGATGCCCGGTATGTCAAGGAGAAAGTCAATGGATTCGAAGCACTCAAGCATGCGGTAGAGCCCTATACACTGGAACACACCGCCCAACTCACTGGATTGTCCACCCAGGCGATTCATTCTTTCGCACAAATACTTGGCAAGAGCCATCGAACCCTGATCTGGCTGGGGGGATCCCTGTCCCGGTATACCAACAGTATGCAGACCATACAGAACATCATTGCCCTGCAGGCTATCACAAACAATCTTGTGGGAAGCGGGAAAGGTTTGATGAATGTCCAGGGCGGCAAACCAGGTGGTGAACATGAATTTCTGGAACACTACCGGGCGCCGAACATGCCCCATGGACTCAATATTCGCAAGGTCCTTTACAATATGAAAAAGGGGAATGTCGATGTGCTGCTGCTGAATTCCAGCTACCGACGCTATCCCGATGCCAAAGAAGTCAAGGCCCGTATCCGGAAGGTCGGTTTTGTTGTCTACCGGGGATTTTTCATGGATGAAGAGGCGCAACTGGCCGATCTCATCATTCCAGGCACCATGCCCTTTGAAAGCGAAGGCTCTCAATACGGGGCCCAGCGTCAGGTGGTCTGGCGTAGAAAGGGGATGGAAAAACCAGGCCAAACCATCGAGGACTGGCGGTTCTATACAGACCTGGGAAGAGCACTCAATGGCGATCATTTCCCCGAATTTGAATCGGCTGAAGAAATATATGAACTGTTCCAACAAAAAATCGAATCCTGGCACAAGTTGACACTGGGCAGGGTCAAAGCCAGCCCCACTGGCATTACCTGGCCTTATCCAAAAGAATATGCAAACGAGCAACGCGGCTCCATGTTCCCGGATGGTAATTTTCTGACGGCAGATGGTAAAGTCAACCTCGATGTCAGGTACCTGGGGTCCATGCGCTGGTTTGAACCCAAGGGCAGCCCCATGGACAAGAAAAACAAAAAGGCCAAAGACTACCCCTTGATATTTGTTCAGGGAAAGGTTGTGCAGCACTGGCAGCAGAGCTTTACCAATTGGTCGGAATATATCGGGAATCTTTCCCAGGGCAATTTTGTGCAGATTCACCCGGAAACGGCCAATGCCCTGAAAATAAAAGACGGTGATATGGTCTATATCGAGTCGATTGTCGGCAAACTAAAGGCGGTTGCCCGGGTTACCAAGGCGGTGTTGCCCGGCACTGTTTTTACACCGTCACATCCGGCACCGGCCAATAAACTAAAAGGCAATTCCGGGCAGTCAGTCAACAGTATTGTTCCCAGCTACTGGAGCAAGGTGTCGGCACAATTCAATGGATTCGGCTGCCGTCTGGTGAAAAGATGAACATCGAACATCCAACGCCCAACATCGAATTTTGAATGGAAAAGATGAAGAAACAGAAATAATTCGGTATTGATTGTTTATTTAATTCGACGGTGGATGTTCGATGTTGGACGTTCATTTTAAAAACCAGTGAAAAAGACCGGAGAGAACCGATGAGAAATCAAATATCGACGTTTACTTGGACAATCGGCGTACTGCTAGTAACGATGGTCCTGTGCGACCCCATGGTAGCGGCGGAAGAGAAACTCAAGGGGAAAACAGTCAACATAAACACAGCCACGGTCGAAGAACTGGCACAGGTTCCCCTGATCACACCGGAACTTGCCCAGGCCATCGTGGCTTACCGGGAGGAAGTGGGTGATTTTCAGTTTATCGAAGAGCTGCTCCTGGTAGAAGGCTTCGACCGCAAGCTGTTTCTCAGGGTTCAGCCGTTTTTTATTCTGGAAGGTCTCGGTGGTGAGGCGTGTACCTGCTAAAAGAGATGTGACATGAACGCTAAGTTCGCGATGGTAATCGATTCGTCAAAATGTTTTAACTGCAGGGCCTGCATTATTTCCTGTCAGCTTGAAAATGACGTGTTGCCGGGCCACAGCAGAAACTGGATCAAGACCAATTTGCTGGAAACACCTCTGGGCATGCATTTTCAGCCTGGAAACTGTATGCACTGCGATGATCCCACATGTGTGGATGCCTGTCCCACCGGCGCGACCTACAAGGATTCGGCAGACGGTATCGTGAAGGTGAAAGAGGACCTCTGTATCGGCTGTGGCAGCTGTATACCAGCCTGTCCCTATGGCGCCCGTCACAGACACCCGGAAAAGAAAATTGTCGACAAATGTGATTACTGCGAAGCCCGCAGGCAGTCAGGGAAAATGCCCGCCTGTGTGGAAACCTGCCCGACCCAGGCCAGAACATTCGGGAACCTGAACGATCCCCGCAGCCTGGCTTCAAAACTGCTGAAAACCAAAAAGATTCTTCGTGTTATCAATCAGGAGACAGACACGGACCCCGTTCTGTACTATGTCGATGAGACAGGGCCTTTGGACTGGACAGTGAAAGCCGCAGCGCCAATGCCCATTCAATTGTGGCGATATGGCGCAGGGCCACTGCTCAAGGGCCTCATCAGCATGACCGGGGTCGGTTTGCTGGTCATGCTGACAAGACAAGTGTTTGTTCAGGATGCCGCCATCCATCCTGTGGAGCAAGACATCAAGCAGCGTAATGACAATGTGACGATGGTTCGTCGCCACACCATCGATGCCATGCTCATGCACTGGTTTAACACGATTTGCTGGATTCTTCTTTTGGCGAGCGGGGTTGGTCTTGTGGACAATCCCGTCCTGCAACCGTTCTGCATGGAATGGGTGCAAAGCACACATAAGATATTTGGCGGCGGCGCGGCACTGCTTGAATTCCACATCACTGTCGGCGCCATATGGTCGGCAGGATTTCTGTTTTACGGTCTTGCCCGATTTAAACACATCACGTTACCATTCATCAAAGAAATGCTGACATTTTCACCCAAGACCGATCTTGAATGGTTGTTAAAAAAGAGTCTCAGTATGACGGTAGGAACCAGGGTGATGCGGCGGTTGGGTCTGACGTCGTCTATTCCGGACCAGGGGTTTTATAACCTGGGGCAGAAAATGTTTGGCATCAGCGCTCTTTTGGGTGGCGTCGTCATTGCTGCAACCGGCTGGATCCTGACGACCTCTCAGCAGGGTCTTAGCGGTCAGGGCACTGTGCAGTGGGCGATTCTGATTCACTTTGTCAGCGTGGGAATCGTATTTGCCGGCCTCTTGGTTCACATTTGCATGGCTGTCTTTGCCAAAGGGCAGGCGCCCGCCTTTTTTTCCATGTTTACGGGAAACGTTCCTACCGACTACGCGATCCTTCATCATAAACGCTGGGTTGACGAAATTCAGAACGCAACCCGTACAAAAAATGTAAAAAAAGGAAAGCTCTAATTTACTTTGGTATTGCCGATCTTAATCCATCTAAGACATCGGATGCCCTCCCGTCTGGTGCAAGGTAACTTATCCTGAAGTAGCCCAGGTCTTCAGACCTGCAAAAAAGTTGTCCAAGCAGAGCTGAAGCCCTGCACCACGACAGTCAACTTAGAAAATAGCGACGACAGTCGCGTCATATAAAATCGTGAAACGATTTTATTTTTGGTTGACAAAGCGTCTCTGCTATGTGATGGTCTGCGTCAACATTGCAATCCTTCCCTACGGTCGATGCGCAGCACGGCCGCACGGCAGAACATTCCTTGCCGTTTGTTGGGAGAATCTTCAATTCAGATCACATCCAATAGCGATTCTACTTTAATTTGCCGGTTTTATGCTGTTCGTGTTTCGAAATGAAAAAATTGTGATTCAATCCGTATGTGGCAAGCGGTTCTAATTCCCAAACTCGGGATATTTGAATGGATATTTTATCCAGATATTTAAACCTAAAGTGAACGTTTCATATTTTAAGAATATGATATTTAGAAATAATTTCAAAGGATTTGAACCATTTTAACTCTTAAAATTTGAAACCCGCTGGGATTGCCGATCTTACCGCATCTACGGCGTCAGATGCCATGCCGCATAGTAGACTATAGCGGAACAGCATCTTCCTTGTAGCTACGGCAACCTTGACAATCGCTCAAATCAGGTTAAACAAAAAAAATGGGGGTATTTTATGAACGACTTTCTCCACAGTCTTCGGACCGGGAAAGACAAGCGCTACGATCGAAGCAGAAGAGGGAATGAGAATGTGCCTTATCGTCCGGGCGACAGGCACAACAGCATGGACAAAAGGAGACGAGGGAATTACACCAAAAGCAATGTGGCGGAAAATGCGTATGTAACCATTGCAAAATTGCTGCCGCCGGTAAAATCACTGCTGGAAACGATTGTTGCGGATAAAAAGGATTTTCTGGAAATAGAAGGTCGTAAAGCCAAGGCTATGGAACGCATCGCCCTTTATTTGCAAAAACTTGCTGGAGCCGACAACGAAGAAAATGACCCCATGGATTCGCCGAATGAGACTGGGGAAAAACCAGCAGACGTTACTGTTTTAGAAAAAGTGGATGAGATTCCAGCTCCGGTCGAAATGACACTTACAGATACGATAAGAGATATGCGAGCACAAGGATTCAGCTATGACAAAATTGCCCGCCAACTGGATATGGATAATATCCCTACGCCTTCGGGAAGAGGAAAGTGGCGGGGTCAGGCCGTCAGTAAGTTGTTAAAACTATAGGGTTCGAGGTTTCGAGGGTGATACAAGGGTTGGAGGGTGGCTGACGGTTTTGAGCAGACAGCAGCATCCCAGCTTCAAAGCATCCTGGCGTCCCAGCGTATGGGAAGGGTTCGAGGGTTCGAGGGTGATACAAGGGTTGGAGGGTGGCTGACGGCTTAAAGCAGACAGCAGCATCCCAGCTTCCAGGCATCCTGGCGTCCCAGCGTATAGGAAGGGTTGGAGGGTTTGAGGGTGATACAAGGGTTCGAGGGTGGCTGACGGCTTAAAGCAGACAGCAGCATCCCAGCTTCCAGGCATCCTGGCGTCCCAGCGTATAGGAAGGGTTGAGGGTTCGAGGGTGATACAAGGGTTCGAGGGTGGCTGACGGCTTAAAGCAGACAGCAGCATCCAGCTTCCAGGCATTCTGGCGTCCCAGCATACAAGAGATCGGTGTCACCATAAAATTTATTTTGTTCAACGCAAACACCAGATCACGACATATGGTTCAAAAAAGATACCCTCCTTTAGGTTGCTTCCTGCTCTAACCCCAATCCCGATGATCAAAAGATACGGATAATCCATTAAGTACAACAATATTTTGGGGAACTATAAGCAAATGTTTGGTGTTATAGGTCTTATACCGCTTGTCATAATAATGTTCCGAAAATGGGATCGCGGCATAAGGGTTTGTAACAGAAAAACGGTCCTCAATCGGAACGTTTTTCTGACAATCCCTATAAAGCGGCGAAGCCGCGCCATATAAATTTTTTGGAAAAAAATTTATGTTGAAAAAAGGTCAAGCGATACCCCTGGAAATATCCCACATCGCATTTGGTGGGAAAGGCCTTGCAAAACCGGATGGGTTTGCCGTGTTTGTCGATAAGGCTGTTCCCGGTGATGTGGTGCAGGCGCTGATCACCCGTAAAAAAAAGAATTATGCTGAAGCAAGGGTCCTGGAACTGTTGACTGCTTCTCCCGACAGAATCGATACCGCCATGTCCCTACAGCGGTTACTGCGGTGGTTGCAAGTGGCAATTCCTGGATTATGAAAAACAGCTTGTTTACAAACGGCAGCATGTGGCGGAAGCCCTGGCGCATATCGGCGGGATTGAGACCGTTCCGGTTCATGAGACGATTCCATCTAAGCGATTATTCGGGTATAGAAATAAAATGGAATTTTCATGCTCGGACCGGCGCTGGGTACTGCCCAACGAGATGGATAACGATGATCTGGATCGAAGCTTTGCCCTGGGACTGCATGTTCCCGGAACATTTAACAAGGTGATCGATACGGAGGTCTGTCTGCTGCACCCGCCCTTGGGAAACGATATTCTGGCATCACTCAGGCAGGCTATGCGACGTTCTGAACTACCGCCATACGGGTTGAAAAGTCATACAGGTTACTGGCGATTTGTCATGCTCAGAAATTCGGCTTTCCATGACCATTGGATGGTCAATATTGTCACCAGTTACGAAAATACCAAGGCCATGGAAGCGCTGGCACGACCAATTGATGGAACGCTATCCTGAAGTTGTCTCGGTTATCAATAATATTACCGCCAGGAAATCAAGTGTTGCCGTTGGAGAGTCGGAAATACGGGTTGCCGGAGAACCTTTTCTCAGAGAAAGGATCGGGTCTTTCGAATTCATCATTTCTGCGAATTCTTTTTTTCAAACCAACAGCGTGGGTGCACAGACACTTTATGACAAGACCAGAGAGTATGCGGAACTGCAGGGGCACGAGACGGTTCTTGATTTATACAGTGGTACCGGGACAATTGCCATTTACCTGGCGGAATCGGCCAAACATGTTATCGGTATTGAACAGGTTGAATCAGCCGTGAGAAATGCCGAAAGAAATTGCCGGATCAACCAAATACCCAATTGCCGATTTGTTCAGGGCGACATCAAAGATAAACTTCCCCAACTTACTGAAAAACCGCAGGTTGTGGTAATCGATCCTCCCAGGGCAGGCATGCACAAGGACGTGACCCAGCAGGTTCTCAAATTGGCACCAGAGAGGATTGTCTATGTTTCCTGCAACCCGGCCTCTCTGGCAAGAGATGTCGCTCTTCTATCGGAGGCCTATGACTTGTTGGAAGTACAGCCGGTGGATATGTTTCCACACACCTATCATATCGAGGTGGTAGCGAAATTGAAGAAAAGATAGGGTTCGAGGGTTCAAGGGGGATACAAGGGTTGGAGGGTAAGTTTTGAACGGTAAGAAAGAGTAGGGCAGAGCTTCAGCTCTGCCTGGACAACCTTTTTGCAGGTCTGAAGACCTGCGCTACACGACGCTCAACCCACCTAAAACTTAAAACCTAAAACCTAACACGCTATCCGTTTTCCATTATCTTGTACTCGAAACCACCATCGACAGCACATCCTGTATTTTGTCCAGCAGGGTGCATTCAGCGATGCAGCGAGGGAAGATGCCATAGCGCCCACAGTTTTTGCAGGGACTTTGAATGAGATGACCGACTTCGAAGTCGAATATTTTAGTATACTTGGTCTTCAATATAAATCTCCAAACCTCATCTGATATGCAGTGAGGTTTATAGGCTGTTAGACGGTTAGACCATTAGGCCGTAGACCGCTAATAGTCTAACAGTCTAATAGTCTATAGCCATTTTTTTGCTCCGTGTGTTACCCTCCAACCCTTGTATCACCCTTAAACCCTCGGACCCAATGTCCTATACTTACCGTATTCCACCATTTTGGCCAGCGTTTTAACGGCACGCTCCGGGGTTGTGTAGAAAACGCCTTTATAAGGGCAGTTTTCAACCAAATAGGTGGTACGATCCATGGCATCTGTCAAGAGGGAGACACCGATCACGGGTTTCTGGTAGATCTCCATGAGCCGGGCGATTTTTTCGACGTATCTTTTTTCGAATGTCATCAGTGCTTCTTTAATGTTGTCTAAAAATGCAGGTTCGTACATGGGGTCCGATTGCTTGACAGCGTCAAAATAGAGTCCGGCCAGGTGCTTGCGCCCCATAATACCGAGATTGATCACGGCGTCACAACCATCCCACTTTAAAAGCTCTTCGATAATTGTCAGCGGAAGCGTGTCGTTGTGTTCCCCAACGAGATCAATGGGGTTTGATCGGCTCCAGAAAGGTGGCAGCCACGTGTCGATCTGCTGGATCAGGTCGGGGGAAAGGTCCGGAACGTCTATATGGTATTCGTTGCAAAGATCGGCGGTGACAACACCCCAGCCGCCTCCCAGGGTCATGATGCCGGCCCGGTTGCCTTTGGGCAGGGGCAGGGAAGAGAAGGCCGCAGCCAGATCCAGCAGATCCATGGACTCCTCCACTTTGACAATTCCCGCTTGTTTGCAAACCGAGTTGAAAATTCGAGCGTCCGTACGCAACGCCCCGGTATGGCTGGCTGCCGCTTTGATACCGGCCTTGCTTTGTCCGCCTTTCATCAGGATAATCGGTTTCATTTTGCCCAGACGTTTGGCAGTCTCATAGAAGCGACGGCCATTTTTGACACTTTCGATATAGATCATAACGGTTTTTGTCAGTTCATCCGCTTCAAAAGCTTCCAGAAAATCTTCGATGGTGGTCATGGCTTCATTGCCGGAACCACAGAATCCACGAATACCGATTCCTTGATGCTCTGCAAAGGCCAGGAACTGGGTGCCCATGTTTCCGGATTGGGATATGAGAGCGGTGGAGCCCGGTCGTGGGTTGTACGGGCAGACTGGTGCAGTTGAGAGCCACATGGGGATTGCAGATCCCCATGGTGTTGGGGCCCAGTATCCGGATACCGGCCTGCCGCGCCGATGCAACCAGCTTTTTTTCGCGTTCTTTTCCTTCACTGTCGGTCTCGGAAAACCCGGAGGTTATCAGAAGCATGTGCCGGATATTTTTTGCCTTTAGCTCCGGGATCAGCTGTATCACATGTTCGGCCGGTATGGTGACAATGGCAAGCTCAACCGGGTCATGAATGTCTGAAATAGACCGATAGGCCTCTTCGCCCACGATTTTCCCGCCTTTGGGATTGACAAGGTACAGCTTTCCCTTATATCCGCCGCTTTTGGTGTTTGCCACCAGCATATGGCCCCATTTGCCCATGATGGACGAAGCACCGATAAAGGCGATGGATTTAGGGTAAAAGAAAGGCCGCAGGTCGTCGGGCTGGAAGACATGGCGCGGTGCGGCGATTTTTTCTTGTTTAGGACCCACAACCACCAGTGCGTCGACGGCGATTAGATCTCCAGACGCGGTTGCGATGAGAGGGTTGATATCCACCTCGAATACTTCCGGGTGGTCTGTGGCAAGGGTCGACAATCCAGTTAGAACCTGAATGATTTGTGATCGATCGATCTTTTTTTCCCCCCGGAAGTCTTCGAGAAGAGGAGCTGATTTGATTTCATCAATCATCTCTCGGGCATCCCCAGGCGACAATGGCGCCAGTCGGAATGTGACATCTGATATGGCTTCGGTGAGGATACCGCCGGCGCCGAACATGAGGACCGGCCCGAACTGCTCATCACGGGAAAGACCCGCGATCCACTCCCGTTTGCCCTGAATATGCGGTTGGACCAGAAATCCTTCCAGATCGTCCCCGGCATTGTGTCGTATGCTCTCGGCGGCTGACAGAACTTCGGCCCTGGTTTTCAGGTGCGTATGCACCAGACCCCTTTCGGTTTTGTGTGTCAAGCGGGCCCCCAGGCCCTTCAAAACGATGGGGAATCCGATTTCCAGGGCGGCGGCCACTGCATCTTCTTCCGTAGCAGCAACAGTCTCCTGGACCACAGGGATGCCATAGGCATGCAGGATCTGTTTGGATTCGTGTTCCGAGAGTGTTTTTCTTTCAGAAGCTTTGTATTTTTTCAGAATGGTATTTATGTTCAATTTGATGAAATTCCTTCATGGAGACATTTAAAAGATGAACGTCGAACATCGAACATCGAACATCGAACGTCCAATGATGAATCAAGAATCGTTTTAAGTTTTAAGTTTTAGGTTTTAAGTTGGTTAACTGTCTGTAACTAAGCCACAATATGCCATACCTAACACCTAAAACTTAACACCTAACACATTTTCCTTCTATCAACATATCAATATAAGGCATGGCCATCCGCCTTATTCTGATCAAAAACCTCCACCTCTGGTGGAGGACCCGGAAAAGTTCTACCGATCCGGTGAAAAATAAAAAAGAAAATATCGAATGTCGAACAAGGAATGTAGAATATTGAAGTGTTGTATCGCTGCGCTCTATCTTCCTTTATTCTAAAAGCTGGGAAGCATCACTTCGAAATTCATGGTTTCGATATTCGATATTAATATTCCAGCCCCCTTCGAGGGGGCTTAGTTATGGCTTCGACGTAATAAAATCCTTGCCGGTCTTTTAAGATGATTCCGTGGAAAAATCAAGAAAGTAAAAAATGTGGCGGGTGTTGGCTATTTAGTTGCCAGACTAATATTAAGTGGGAATGTCGTCAGTAAGAGCGGCAATGCCGCGACAGATCGAATCGCAAAGCGATTCGATTTCCATTACCATCCAGCCGGGTAGGATGCCGGGTATTCTTTCAGGAAATAGAGTTCGAGATTTCGAAGGGTGATGTTTTGCGTCGCACCGCCGGTGCCCTGGGTAAATCCGAACAGGACACGTATCAGGTCCAAATGGTCAGCGGGATTGATTTTCAGAGAGTTTCCTCTGTTAATGGTTTTTTCGATCGTCGGAAGACTGGCGGAAAAATCCGCTTTGACATCCTCGAACTGGGCAAGCTCCGCGGCCGAACAGGTGGCACAGTCAATCCAGATTTTTACCTGGTAATCATAGAGTGTGTCGGGGTCGCCGTCGTCCGCCTCAATGAGAGGGCGTATCAGTTCCATGCGGAACCGGTGCAGCGATCCATCTTCAAGCCAGTTGGGACTGAAACCCGTCACCTGGTGATACCCGTCATAGCCGTTGCCGCTGTTGCTGTTCAAGGAATTCTGAAGTGTTGTGCTGGTGGTGCCACCGGCGCCATGACGGTTGTCGTCATATGTTGCTCTTGCCAAGGCGGAACCAGTGTCACAATCGAAAACGGACACTGTGTCTGAAGACCAGCCGGTTGCCCCCATTGCCACGGCCGATATGCCGGGGGAGGGGAGATCGGCATCCAGCAGGTCTGCCTGCAAAGGAAAATAGGCTTGTAGATCATTATAGTTGACTTCACTGCCTGCCAGACGTTGTTCGTAATCATCCTGTATGTCTTCGAATGTCCTGGCGACATCGTAGTAACGCAGGTCGGAGCCCTTGCCGTCGACGGCAAAGTTTTTCGAACCGTTGCCACCGCTGGAGTTCAGAAAAAGATTTTCCGCAATTAGTCCTACAGCGGACATGTCTCCTGTCCAGGCCAAGTTGGCCATGGCCGGGTCCCCTGCTGGAACAAGAGGTGAGATAAGGGTAGTTTCATTGCCCCAATACACTATCAATTGGTCCGTTGCATCATCCCAGGTGATGGCAATAAAATACCATGTACCGGCGCCGTTAAAGGGGTTGGCTGCATTGATTGCGCCCTCGGCATTGCCACCGGAACCCCAATCGAGATAAAAATTTGAGCCGGTGTTGTTAAAGCGGGTTTCCATGTTGGCGCTCTGTCCCCACAGCCTGTCACCGCTCGCATTTCCGTCACCGTAGAAAATGGTATCGCGTTTGAACCAGAAGCTGATGGTTCCTTGGGAGGAGCTCCAGTCCTCGTCATCGTCATCGGTAGGTGCAGCGGACCCGATACGAATGTACCCGCCTTGAGCATCCAAAGAGCCGACAGTTTCTTCACCCCAGTAGACCAGGGCGGCATGGTTGGCCACGGGTTCATCGTCATAGCGGCTGTCGCTCCCGCACACACTACCGGCACCGGGATTCGGATAGGTATCGATCTCGACCGCCAGTTTGGGCGGCTGCAGTCCGTCGCTGGAAAGACCGGGTCCGGCATATCCCATGTACTCGCCGCCTAAGCCGGTATCACCAAGCGTGTAATTGACACCGCTGACAAGAGAAAAAGTGAATCCGTCACCATAAATCGTGCTTTCATCGGAGTCATCCGTGTCGTCAAATGTAAACTCGAAATAGGCTCTAAAACCCCGGCCCAACAGGCACTCGCCCTCAAGGCAGTCGGCGATGTCCGAATTGCCTTTGTACCAGACAGAGCCATAGCCGCCGGGCAGGTCGCCACCGAGTTGAATGGTTCCTGCTCCTATGTCGATCTCGATGGGTTGTCCCAACGAGGGGTTGGGATCGTTCATGGTAGGCGTGAAATCGCCAATATCCTCGTCAAAGGAAATGGTGTCTCTCCCCGCGAAGAAGCCACCATCCACTCCCACATCCGTATAGTTGCCGACGGTCTTTTTGGCTGCCATGTTACCGGCTCCGACCGTTGAGGTGGAAAAGACAGCCAGATTGCGTCCAAAATAGATTTCGGAGGTATTGTCTATGTTAAAATCGAACAGGGATGGGGTGTCGTCGTTCTGGTGCTGGATGCCGTTCAGCGTAATGGTGGTGGGAAGATTCCCGGGAACGACAACCGCTGGAACTTTCTCCAGGTAGGTATAATCCATTTTATCGTTGTCTTCATTGTATACCCTGAATGAGCCATTCTGGGCCGGCAGTATCTGAGCAACCAGGTTGGTGCCTGGAAAGTCGATGCTTCCGTCCTGAAAAACTGTTTGGCTGATGGTGTTATTGTCCGTATAAACCAGAAAAACCTCCTCATCGGCTTGAATGCCAAAGGGGAATCCTGGGGATTCGATAGTGAAGGAAATTTGTGCATGATCGGCAGGGTTTTCGGGTGACACATCTGTGATCTTGGCCAGCTGACTTTTGCCCTGCACCTTTAGATATCCACTTCTGGGTAAGGTTATTCTGGTGGGAGAGTCTGTATCTATCGGGTTTATCAACGGGGTGCCACCTGGTATTTTAACACTGATGCTGGTGTTGCCAGCTGTGTATGGGTCGTCGACGTAAAACCAGTAAGGATAGAGCTTCACATCGAACTGCCCGGCATTCCCCGGCAGGTTGAGGGTTGTGCCATGCAGGCCTTCCAGAACATCCAATTTCTCGTCATCCTCTGCGTTGTTGTATTCACTGGCCACCACCCTGAAGCCGGATTCGGCCAGAAAAAAGGCTTTGCCGGCATTCTGGGCGTGTAATTGGGTAAAGGTAGATGTGCTGGTCATAGAGAAAATAGCAACACCCGCCAGGCCGATGATGATGATGACCACCACCACCGTCAACAGAACAGCACCCGAAGCATTTGCCAGGGGGGATGGGCAATTTTGAATGTTTAATTTTAAATTTTTAATTAAGTTCATACCGATCCAATAAAAGTTGCCATAACAAATAAGGGTGCATTTCTAACCCGGTTATTGCGTGGGTTGACCATTGTCTCTATGGCACGGGAGTAGTTTGTAAATTTGAGTATCAGCGTGATGGCATATAGCTCCGACATGTCATCAGAAGGTGTCCATGCGGAGGCATCCCTTTTTTCATAGGTAAGAAAACTGTCTGCCCCGTAGTTTGTCAGGATATTGTCCACCAGGGTTTTGGCCGGTATGGTTGGTGTGCCGCCTGTTTTTTCAAGGGTGATGAGGTTGCCTGTTTTCAAGATTTCATAGGTGCCCTCATCATTGGCAAACACGACCCTGTTTGCTTCGGCAGTGGTGATACGGGTGGCATTCAAGAGCTCAATACGGATACGGGAGAGGGCCAGACTGGCCTTCTGGTTTACGCCGGCCGCGTCTCTTGAAAGAGAAAACCCGTTGAGCGCAGTGACCACGATGGTCATGAGCGCAACCGCCAGAATCCCAGCGATGACCAGGCTCACAATCAGTTCAACCAGGCTGAAACCATTGCAATTTGTTGTTGTGCGATGATCCATGCATGAAACCTTGGTTGAAGATGTATTCCAGAAAGCCTTCATATGAGTTCGATGGAACACTGGAATGCTGAATTGATGGAATACTGGATTCAAAATTGGCATTTGTCCAAAGTTTAAATAGCGACGCAGTCGCGTTCCATGACATCGCGCAGCGAGGTCATTCGGCAAACAAGGCTACCAGTGTCTGGTCATTGTTTGTCAGGGTAACGCGCAGGATTGTATTGGTCCCCTGGGTGGTATAGGCACCACCATTGAAGCTGTTGATATATACGGTGCTGCCCAGGTAAGGGGATGTCTCAACAGCTGTTTTGAAAGCACTTATGTCCAGAGAGTCATTATGTATATCATCCCGATAAATACCCGTCCATTTGTCCATCTCCTGAATAAGAAGCTGATGATCGTTCAACCGGTTTACGGGTTGGGCACTTCGAATCAGGTTTGTTCCCATGATTGGGAAAAGAATCGCCGCGGAAATACCAACCAGAATCAGGGTGGCGATGATTTCCAGTAGTGTAAACCCCCTCTGGGAGGTCATCATGGAATGCGTATGAAATCTGTCAATCACGGTATAAACCCCGTGTGTTGCGTTACGGTGATGGTTTCTACGGGCCCGGCTTCTCCTGCCGGCGTTACATTAATTACTAGGTCTGCGGCATAAGGGGTCTTGGTGGTTTATGTAAGCACTGTACGGAATTCCCCGCTCATCAAAAAAAACAGTAAAAGTGTTTCCGATGTCTATTTTTTTTTCGGCCAAATCGAGCTTTCCGTCATTGTTGGTGTTGTATCGCTGATCAGCCGGGAGCATAATGATATTGAGATCCGGATCATTTCCTTTGAACATCCAATAGAAACCAGCTTCACATTTGATACCGAAAACATCACTCGAATCGGTCCCGGACATGCCAAGCGCCTGGGCGTAGCGAAGATGGGTTTTCAGGATCTCCGTTTGGGAAACCAGATCGGCTGAAAAAGAACCGGACTGGCTGATGATAACAATGCTGATGATGGCGAGAATGGCCAGTACGGCAATGACTTCAACGAGGGAAAATCCATTTTTGTTTTTGCACTCACGCATTATTGACATACGGGAAGCCATGTTTGCAGATTTATGGTATTTACACATGGAAACGGATGAAAAAGTCCATGATAGCATGAAATACTAAAACAGGAACCCCCTTTGTCGAAATGATGGAATCATACGCCTTCCCCTTCGCAGAGCGGAAGTGCTAAAAAAGCGACCACGAAGGGGGCTGGAAACCCCTACATCCGATTTTTATTATTCAGGTGTCTAAATAACCATGTTCAATTAAACCATTAAGGGAACGTTACAGAAAAGTATCCAGGAGACTCCGTATCGCCGGGTGCCCACGTAAGTGTATAAATGTGCACACCAGGGGGGTTGGCAAAAGCGATCGTGCCGGTAGCCGGTGCATCTACACCCTGGTTGGTGAGAACAAACTCGGGGCCTATGTCACCTGTATACCCGGAGTAATTTCCTGCGACACCGCCATCCAATGCATTTTGTGCAAAAGCAAGCGCTACCTGACCATTCAGTTCGCCGACGGCGCCTAATATGGCCTTTTGCCGGGCGGTGTCTTGCATGTCAAAAAACTTGGGTATGGCAACGGCTGCCAGAATGCCCAGGATGACCAGGACGGCAATGACCTCCACCAGGGTAAAACCCTCTTCCTGCTTGAGCTTTTTTTTCACGGTAAGTGTTTTCGGTCGCATGGGTTTCTCCTTTTCGTGTAATTTCAATTCTGAAAACAGATCAAAAGCAATTGAATTCTATCTGTGTCAACAGTGCTGGTGAAAGAGAGAGCAAATAAAGTGCCAATATGGAAAAAACATTTAATTAAAAGGTCAAATACAGCTGAGAACAATGACAAACGTGTCACGTAAACAGGTAATAGAACGTTAAGCAATCCTACAACCAATAAAAAGGAACATACAATTCGGCGTTAGTTGAGTAAGGATATAAAATCTATTATATCAAGTAGTTATGGATGCTAAACGTTTCAGAGGTCTCTAAATTAAGGGTTTGTTTCAGTTTCATCCACGGTCATAATATAATCGTAGTTGCTGGCACAAAATATCGACTATAGAAAAATAGTTAAAACTGCTTAAATCATTGGCATAATTGTAAAGCAACAAATATTGTAGGGATAATACACCATTCATTGATGTTTGAAAGACGCGGCATCGATGTCATATTTTTTTATCCGATGCCACAAACTGCGTTCTTTGATACCCAGAAAAAAGGCCGCTTTCTTCTGAATGCCGCCGGCCTGGGTCAAGGCATCCATGATCATTCCTTTTTCAAGCTCATGGATGCGGTGATCCAGATTCATCGCTTTGGGCAGGGTGTCGATATTTTTTGCTATGGATTCGCCAAAAACATGGTTAAGGGCTGAGGGCAGGTGTTTGGGCTGGATGACGTCTTCGGCGATGATCGTGGCAGCCTCGATGGCATTTTCAAGCTCACGCACATTTCCGGGCCAGTCATAGGCGGTTAGAAGTTGCATGGCTTCGGGTGTCACCGTAAATGATCCATCGTGCTGCTCTAAAAAATTCTCGACGAGCAAGGGGATATCTTCCCGTCTTTCCCGCAAGGGGGCAAATGGATGGCAAACACATTCAGACGGTAAAAGAGATCCTGGCGGAATTTTCCCTGATCCACAAGAAACGTCAGATTCTGATGCGTGGCGGTAATAAATCGAACATCAACCTTTAAAGGTTTGATGCCGCCCACACGTTCGAATTGATTTTCCTGGATGGCTCGCAATACCTTTGTCTGGGTTTCCATGGGCATGTCGCCGATTTCATCCATAAAAAGGGTGCTGTTGTGGGCAGTTTCAAATTTCCCCAGTTTTCGGGCATCAGCACCGGTAAACGCACCTTTTTCATGACCGAACAGTTCGCTCTCCAGCAGATTTTCCGGAATGGCGGCACAATTCAGGGCGATAAAATCACGCTCTTTCCGTTTGCTGTGTTGATGGATGCTTCTGGCTATCAACTCCTTCCCGGTGCCGGTCTCGCCGAGAATGAGAACAGTGGAGTCTGTCTTGGCAACCTGAAGAATCTGTTTGAGAACGCCCCGCATGATTTTACTCTGACCGACAATATTCGGGAATAATTCCCGGGCCTCCACTTGACTCAAAATATCGGTTACCTGATCGAAAAGTTGTGAAAATCGTTCCATGTCGTCCGGTTTGTCTGCTTTGACTTCAGTTTTGGACATTCGCCCGAGCACACCCAAATTTTCGGTGTTTCGTGCGAATCGTTTCATGGGATCGATAATGAACTTGACGATTAAAACGCCAAAAATAGCCGTCACAATGACCATGATGGTCCCCCAGAAGGCCACCGGCCAGGTGGGATCAAGACCGCGTTTGGAAAAATAGGTGGTGATATTGAAGGAGGCAATGGTAGCCAGTATGGAGATGCCCGCGATGATGACGGGAATGATAACGTACAGGCTGATATTGAATCGGATGTCTTTCATAAATAAAATCGCTCCGCGATTTTATAGGACGCGACTATCGTCGCTATTTTTTATTGTTTAATTACGATTACAATTAGTTATAGCCGATATATGATCTTTGAAGTTATCTTGCAATATTCATTGCTTGCCTGTTTTATCAGGATTTTCGGCGTAGGAACGTATATCGTGTTTTTATAAGCGACAACGTCGCGTCATATAAAATCGCTCCGCGATTTTATTATCCAGCCATCTTGGTCATGTCCCACATGGGCAGATAGATCGCCAGGGCGAAAAAGCCTACAACAACGGCCAGGCCAATCGTCAGCAAGGGGCCGAGAGCTTCGGACAGTTTTTTCATGGCATATTCGAGTTCCGAATCGTAATGCAGTGCAATTTCGTTCAGCATGTCTTCGAGATTGTCAGATTCTTCTCCAATGGCGATCATGTTGATGACAATCGGTGGAAAATATTTGGCGGATTTCAATGGCTCCGCCAATCCCCGTCCTTCTTCCAAACGCTCTGTAACAAGGACGAATTCTTTTGAAATCGCATGATTTCCAATGGTTTCCGTTAAAATACGAATACAGTCGAGAACGGGGACGCCACTGGCCTGCAGAATGGAGAAAATGCTGGCAAACCGTGCCATGGCGGCTTTTGCAAAAAGGGGTCCCAGGAGGGGAAGACGCATCAGAAACGTGTCTTTTGCCAGCAATCCCTGTTCGCTTTTTAAATAGTAATTCAGGAATACAACACCGCCAACGATACCAAGGATCATTATCATCCAGTAATTGGCAAGAATCTGGTACATCAGCATGCAGATCTGTGTGGGCAGTGGGAGCGCGACACTCGATCTTTCGAAAATGGCGACAAATTTCGGGATGACAAAGGTCAGGAGAACAAAAAAAGCGATGCCTAGAAAGGCCAAGACGATGATGGGATAGGAAAGCGCTGATCGGATCTCGGACTTTATCTTGTGTTCATGTTCCAGGATATAGATCAGCCGTTCCAATATTTCCGGCAATGCCCCACTGGCTTCTCCAGCACGCAGCATGCTGCAGTAGAGAGGCGAAAAGGCCTTGGGGTGTTTGCGGAACGCATCGTGCAGACTGGACCCTTCCTCCACATCCTGGGAAATAGACAGAATCATATCCCTCAAGGCAATATTTTCGGTTTGATTTTCAATCACCTTGAAAATTTTCAAGATGGGTATACCCGCTCTGATGAGTGTCTTGAACTGCTTGGTAAAGAGAATCAATTCCGGCGGTTTTATGGACGTGAAGCGCTCTCTAAGCTGCTTGGTAAAAGCACTGGGCACCATCTGACCCTTTTCAACCACCCGTGAGGGCAGGTATCCCCTGGCAGAAAGAATGTTGTTGGCCATATCGCTGGAATCGGCTTCGACTTCACCGGTGACCATGGATCCGGACTCGTTGATGGCCTCGTATGAATATGTGGGCATAATAACCTATTTACGGTGTTTTGTGTTTAGTGTTTTGTGTTTAGTATTTTGTATTTAGTGTTTAGTATTTTGTATTTAGTGTTGTGTAGGAGTTGTAGGTGGCTAAACACCTACAGCCTAAAACCTAAAACTTAAGACTTAAAACTTAAAACGATCATACAATCACCGCTGATGCCGCTTCCTCAATGGTGGTAATACCCTGGAGGATTTTTTTTGCGGCGTCATCTTTGAGTGTTTTCAGTTTTCCCTCCTGAACGGCAGCCCGGGCAATTTCCTGGGATGAGTTTCTTTTGAGAATCATATCCTGAACCATTTCGTCGATGATGAGGATTTCATAGACACCGGTTCTGCCCTTATACCCTTTGTCCATGCAGTTGAAGCATCCGTTGCCCTGCATGAAATTCGGGTTTTCCGCATGCTTGAGACCCCAGTAATCCAATGCCAGCGCCGGGGGGGTGTACGGTTTCTTGCAGTAAGGGCAAACCTTCCTGACGAGCCGCTGGGCGATGGATACGAGCATTACCGATGAAACCAGAAAGGGCTCGATGCCCATGTCAATAAACCGTGTGATGGCACCGGCTGCATCGTTTGTATGAACCGTACTCAGCACCCGGTGACCGGTGAGGGCGGACTGAACGGCAATCGAAGCGGTTTCCGGGTCTCGGATCTCACCGACCATGATGACATCAGGATCCTGTCGCATGATGGAACGAAGTCCACTCGCAAAAGTCATTCCGGCTTTTCTGTTGAGCTGGATCTGTCTGATCTTGTTAATACGATACTCGACAGGGTCCTCTATGGTGATGATATTGATGTCGGGCTGATTGATCCTTTTGAGGATTGAATAGAGTGTGGTGCTCTTGCCGCTTCCGGTGGGTCCGGTGCTCAAAATCATGCCATAGGGTTTGTGGATCATGGGTTCGAGTTTGCGAATATCAGCCTTGGACATACCCAGTTCTTCCAGAGAGTGAACCCCGCCGCTTGTGTCAAGAAGTCGCAACACCATATTCTCCCCATAAATGGTGGGGATGGTGGAAGACCGGATATTGATTTCTTTCTCATCCATTTTGATGGTGAAACGTCCATCCTGGGGAATTCTTGAAACCGAGATGTCCATGTTGGAAAGAATCTTCAACCTTGAAATGATGAGCAGTATCATGGTTTTGGGCGGCGCCGGCAGTTCATGCAGTTTGCCGTCAACCCGAAACCTTACCTGGACATAATCTTTTTCCGGGCTGATATGGACATCGCTGGCGCCTTCCCGGACAGCCTGGGAGAGAATCGAATTGACAAGACGGATAACCGGCGCCTCTTCAGCCATGTCCTGAAGGGAACTGACCTCGATATCTTCGATAGCCGCCCGCACATTGTCTTCATCATCGTCTCTTTCGATCTGCATATCCTGCATGCCCTCGAGAACACCATCGATGCCGGAATAGGTGCCATACAGGCTGCCGATCAAATGATTGAGTTCCTGGTATGTGCAGATGACTGCTTCCACTTCTGTATTGGTGTAAACCTCAATGGAATCGAGCCCTGTGATATCCATGGGGTCCGTCATGGCAAGGGTCAGGAGGAATTTGGTTTTTCTTAACGGCGCGGCCTGGAATTTCTGGGCAAGTTCTAAGGGTATCGCCTTGGAAAGTTCGATGTCGATGGGATAGTCATCGGGGTTATACTTCTTGATTTTCAGTTGTTGGGATATGATATCCGCCACCTGAGATCCACTGACGATTCCTTCACGAACCAGATATTGTCCCAGTTTCATATTGGTTCGCTTGTGGTCAATGATGGCCTGTTTCAGTTGTTCCTCGCTCAGCAACCCGGCCTCTATGAGCATTTCTCCAAATTTCTTTTTTGTTTTCACTGTTGCTCTCGCTTATTTTATATTTTTAGTGTTCGTGTTTTGGTAAGGATTTGCATAAAAAACCGTATGTTCATCCCATTCAGAAACAATCCCACCTTTGGTAATGCCGCTCAAACGAAGATTTTCTAGCTTATTGACAGCCGAGGCTTCATCAAAAAAAGGCTGAATCAGAAGCACTGAAAAATGAAGCCCTGATGTACGGTTCCAGTAAGGGATCAGACGTGCGGGAAAAACGACGACGGTATCTTGTCGTAAAAATCTGAATACGGCTTCCAGGTTATCCTCTTGGGCAATTTGAACCCACCAGCGTTTCAGTGGTTGCTGTTCCACATGGGATGCAATGGCCGGAAAAAGGATCACGTCCCCGACATCGATGGTGTCCGGATTTTTGATGTGCGGGTTGATCCGGAGAATAGATTGAAGATACGCCTTGTTGAAGACGCCATAGATTGTCTGGATGAGTCCACCGAGGGTTTCATGTCGCTGAACTTTTATTTGTCCAAGGACACCGGGGATTTCATGTATCACAGGGCCTGTCTCTTCCGGCGCGGTGGTAGAGGACAGCAGCTGGGCTTTCTCCGTGGATTGGGACGTATCTCCTGTCAGGCTTGGCTTGACCGGCGTGACAGGCACGTCCTTTTCCGGGCTTGTTCGGCTCTTGGTTGTAATGGCGATTTCTGCATCATCTCTTGTCACGGGTGTGATCGGGACAGGGTTGATGGGCGCCACAGGCAATTCTTTGGATGCTTCTGTTTCTTTGAGCAAGGGTGATAAGGCTTGGTTGGGGAGCCATTTTGGTATGGTAAAGGCGATACCGGCAAGAACAATCAGGAGAAGAACTGCCAGTTGCCATGTCCGTTTTTTTCCGGAAGAAAAAACCCTTCGAATGCACGATTGCACCAAAAACCAGTTGGCTTTTCTTTTGTTCTGAATGATCATCGTCAGAATGCTGCGGTGGCAGACATTGACAATTTTACGCGGATAGCCATTTGTGGCACGGTAAATAGCCCAGAGGGCAGGGTAGGTGAACAGCGCAAGTCGTTTTGCCGCGGCACTGGATTGATTCAAGCGATACTGGATCATGGAGCGCGTGTCGCGAAAATTCATGGGTTTCAGCAGGTGGTAGAGATTGATCCGGTCAGCGAAATTGGCATGCGCCTTGAGGGTATTGTCAAATTCTCTTTGGGCAAAAATAGCGATCTGGAGTAGTTTATAATCGTTTGTTTCAAAATTGAGAAACTCTCTCAGCAATTCCAGACAAAAGACCGGAATTTTCTGTCCTTCATCGATGATGAGAATCACGGTTTTATTCTCATCGACGCCCTTTGTGAAAAGGGCGTTTTTAATGTGTTCTTTCAGCTTGTAGTCATGGACATTTTCGGCGTATTTCTCCTGGGTGAGCATTTCCGTCACTGCGAGCAGAAATTCATGGGGTGTGCTGAAATGGGGATCCAGGATAAGATGGGACTCGATTTCGGCATCATCGGAAAATCGTCGCAGAAGTTGGCGGCAGAGGGTCGTTTTCCCGGTTCCGACTTCCCCGATGACCACATTCAATCCCCGT
The DNA here is from genome assembly GCA_963744665.1 of uncultured delta proteobacterium. Classification (GTDB taxonomy): domain Bacteria; phylum Desulfobacterota; class Desulfobacteria; order Desulfobacterales; family B30-G6; genus B30-G6. The sequence goes on from CAVUUM010000007.1 coordinate 43,331, forward strand.
CTGAGCCGCAAGGACAATTCCAGTTTCTGAAGACAGCTGATATGTTGCTGGGAGTTGAAAAAGTAATCTGGGTCCGGAGAATTGGAAAAGGGTTCTTTGTTTAGATTCAGAATACTGAAGTAGTCCATGTTCAAAACCTGGTACTTTTGGCCAGGTCATGGGTAATTGACTCAGCCGGAATTATTCCGAGATTGGTGAAAAGGTTCCATACGATTGCAACCCAGTGCTATGCGCTTTGGACCCCGGGCACCGACTCAGGATTCGGGTGTGCTTTCAGATGACGAATCATCCAGTGGGGATTCATCCAGATCGTCACCAAACCGCTCACCCAGAATATGGGGCGTAATAAAAATCAGCAACTCTTCCAGGGTGTCTTTGTTTCCTTTCCCTTTGAAGAGGTAACCGAGAATCGGGATGTCTTTGAGCCATGGTACGCCGGTGTCTTGTTTTTCAGAGTTCTCTTTGCTCAGACCGGCAATGACGGTGGTCTGTCCGTCGTACAGAAGTACATTGGTGCTGGCCCGCTTGGTGTTAATGGCGGGTTGGCCACGGACTGAATTGGTAAAGTCAAGCTCATCCTTCTTGGTCTTGATGTTGAGTTTGAGGATATTGTCTCCAATGACGTGGGGGGTTACCACCAAACTGAGGACGGCATCTTTATATTCGACATTGACTTCATCATCCACCACCGTCTGGTAGGGGACTTCATCACCACTTTCGATGACGGCTTCCTGGTTGTCCAGTGTGGTAATGGATGGGCTCGAGAGAATATTGACCTTACCCTCTGCCTGCAGTGCTGAAAGTTGTGCCGCGAGAATGCTGCCGCCGATGTCTTCGAGGGCAAGACCGAGTGTCAGACCGGTTGCACCGGATGCGCTGGCCAAACCGGTTGTTGGCGCACCGGAGTTAAAGACATTTCCGGAAGTGGGGTCTATACCACCGTCGGAGAGCGTATTGTCAAGAACACCCGACGAATTCGCACCGGGGGTGATCCAAAGATCACCGCTGTTATAAAGACCGCCCCACTGCACCCCCAGTTCCATGGAGACACCCTTTGCCGCCTCGACAATATGCGCTTCAATCAGGACCTGGGGCGTTGGTTTGTCGAGTTCCAGGATCAGTGGGAGCATTCGTTCCAGATCACTGTAAATTGCCTGAATAATGAGAGAGTTGGTGTGTTCATCCACCATGACGGACCCGATGGGTTGGTCTTTCTCTTTTTCGGACAGGAACATGGTAAGACTTTCCTGGAGTTTTTTGGCATCGGAAAATTCAACCCCAACCACCTTGGTAATCAGGGGTTCCACCAGTTCCACATCTTTTTTCTGAGCCTTGATTTTCTGTTCGGCGGTTACCCGTTCCAGATCCCTGTTGATGTCTTCTTGCGTCACGATACGGATAATATCCCCGTCCCAGGTATAAGAGAGCCCCTGGGTATTGAGGATGCTCAGAAAGGCCTGGTCCCAGGAAGCCTCTTTGAAATCGATGCTGACGGTTCCTTTTACATTTTCATTGACGATTAAATTTAACCCGACTGCCCGCGTCAACGCTCTAAGAAGGACCGTTACATCGGTTTCGTGCATGCGCATGGTAATCTTTTTGGTTGGAAGTGGTTTTTCCTTTTCGGTTTTCTGTTTTTCGGCTTCTTTGACGGACAAAACACGCGGGGGCATCTCGAGGGAGCGTTTTCTTGTCTGGGGAGAATAGCCTTTGGATTTATCAGCGGTGGTTTTCCATTGTTTGAAAAACTGATCAGTCTCTTCCTCCTCCTGCTTGTGCGCACAACCGGAAAACAGAGAAAGCATGAAAATGAAAGAAAGCACCCATCGGACGATAAACGAATATGTGATTTGTCTTTTCATTTTAAAAGCTTATTCCTTTTCTTCCAATGACATGTTAACGGGTTCATCCAGTGGAAGGATAATGGTGTCGGGATTGTTTTCAATTCCCAGGACTATCTTGGTCGGCAATATCCTTTTAACATAATATCCCGCCTCATTCAGTTGATCGCCGGTTTCATACTCGCTACCGTTGACGATGGCGATGAGCGTGTCGGATGTCTGTAAAAATCCTGTGTAAGATATTTGGACGGTTTGAACCCTTACCTCGGCACTGGCTTCAAACGGTTCGGATTTGAGAAGCGCGCCGGTTTTCAGGAAAGGATCCTGTGGCCATACTTTTTCAGCCTGATCGATGATGTATCTATCAGCAGCCGAGATGTATTCATTGGACAGACTCGTGGCAGCGCCGACAACAAATTTTTTCAATTCCGAAAGGTTCTGTTTCGAATTGCCGATGATGGGTTTGGCGTTGGGACTGAAAAAGTAGGTGTAGGCGCCAAAAGCGATAACAAGGATCATTACCAGTAGTATAATTTTTTCTCTTTTCGCCATAAGTTGGGATCCGACAGTCCAGATGGTCAAAGATTAAACCGAAACAGCGAGCGCATTCCCCGCAGCTTGCTGCGAGGAATCTTCAATTCTTTGCTTTTTAATGCAAATATCGGTTGGTTGCTTTCCATAGACACATGCAGCAAATTTATGCCTCTTGAGCGATCCAGAGTTTCAACATAATATTTTGTTTATCGTTAGCGTTGTCTATTTGAATCGTTTCAATGTGCTCAAGATAGGGCAGTGTCCCGAGGTGTATAATAAGGCCCCGAAGGTTCATAAAATCTCCAGTGATTTCAACGCTCATTTCAAGCATCCCCGACCCGTCCATTAATCCACCGACATCGGTTAAAATCTTGTTGACCGTAAAATCGTTCAGCAGAACAATATCTTGGATGATGCCTGATATGCGGCTGGTCTCGTTTTTTGACAAGCTTTCTTTTTTTGGAAAAGGAAGATTGTCAGGATATTCGAATTTTGCTTTATCGGACAAGTCGGTAAAAATGGGCGAAAGAATTTTCTGCTCTTCGATCTGGTTTTTCAGCAGATTGATTTCATTTTCAATGTTACTGTAGTTGATATAATTGGGAAAGATAGAGAGAAGCACAAAAAAAATGATTCCTCCGCCGAAAAGAGCGATAACCATGATATTTTTCGTCGGCAGTTTACTGATAGCCATTGATGTTTCCATGCGCTTGTTTTTCGACCCTGTTTTTATGCCGCAACGCCAGTTTTAAACCAGGTCGAGTTTAGCTGAAAAAAGCAACACTTCTTTTTGGTCGAGATATTTAAATGACTTGTTTTCAATGCTGGGCGTCCCAAACATGGGGGAGGCCTTCAGCTTGACGATATAGCCGGCCAGAGTTGATTCAAATGTTAGGCGGTTACCTAAAACAACCCCCTCCATCTCAATCTGTTGTTTGGGCCGGTTACCTTCTGTTTGGTTTTTATCCCCCATATTGGCGGATATGCTGAGCAATCGTATTTCCGACGGGGTAAGGGATGATATCTCATTGATAACCGCTATGCCTTTGTATTTTTCCCCGAGTTGTTTGATGGCCTCGCGTTTATTCTGGGTCTTGGCGGCCAGGCTGATGATGAGATTTTTATTGACGAGGGGTTTGAAATTTTCGATCTCCGTCTGCAGTTTTGCCAGTTCCATCTTTTTCTGATCGATCAGCGTGTTACCCCACAGGAACAGACCGAAGCATACGGCGAGAAAAAAAAGAATGCTGGCAAATATGCCCCGGTTAACCTTACGTGTATTTTCGTATCGCTGCTTGTCTTTGTATGTGTAAATAAAATTGGGGGTCAGGGAATTGTTGGAAAGGGCCATGCCGATGGCCGGGGCAAAGGCTTCTTTCTCTGTCAGGGTCTCCGGTATGGCAGCAATACCAAGATAATTCAGTTTCGTCGAAAAAGGATTCATGGTATCGATGGGGATGTCGAGCTGTTCTTTCATGAAAACGAACAAACGTTCGTAGACGCTCATCTGGCCGGACACATAGACCTTGCTGACACGTTCTTTGTTAAAGTGGAGGTAATAATGCGACAGGGTTCTCTCAACCTGTTTGACCAGGCGTTCTAAGGCCGGCTGAATCATGCCGAATACATCATGCTCCCTGAGGATATGACCGGTTTCCTCCAGTCGAATCGGCTCGGCATTGGAAATGTGGTCAAAGAAAATCTTGCGGGCTTCATCGATGTCGAGGATGTAACCCTCTTCTTCGATGCCGAAAATACTGCTTTCGGACGGCTGGATTGATTGCTGGGCAATATCCATTTTGCTCTTACTGATTTCCTGGGCCACTGCCTCGATCATACTTCGGATGCCGGCCTTGATACCCCTGGAGAGGACGAGATTCCCGTTGGAATATATGACGATTCTTGACCAGTCTCTTCCGATAAACAGGCTGCAGATATCTTTGCCAAGGGTGTCGACCACCTCGGTTCGAAACAGATTTTGAAGTGCAAAAGGAACAATGGAGATACCTGTCAGTGGGAATCCGATCTTTTCAAATAGATTTTTCTGCTGGGCGATATCCTGCCGGGGAGCCACGTAGGCCATGACTTCGATTTTATTGATGCCATCCTCTACGACGTCGCCTAAGACTTCGTAGTCGAAAATCATCTCGTCTTCGTTGAAAGACAAGTCTTTTTTCAAGGTCCAATACGTTGCATTGTCGATCTGTTTTTTGGAGACTTTGGGGATTTTGAGGTTTCGGGTTTCCACTTTGGCTGACGATATGGCATTCCACAAGGCAATCTTTTTGTTTTTGCCACAAAAATCTTTTAATGTATTGCGCAAAAATTGCGGAAAGTTCGTGCTGCTGGGTGTGATGCCGGTTTCATAGGGGATGCTGACAAAGTCGATCAATTCCTGACGTTTATCAGATATCTGATTGACCATCGCCAGATTGAGTTCATGGTAGCCAATATCGATACCGACGCCGGCTCTTTTTCTCATGGGAACAACATTTGAAAGTATTGTCTGCTGCTGAGGTTTCTGAAAGGTTTCTGAAGGTTCTGGTTCCGCGGGGGGTTCTGTTGTGTTTTCCTTTTGGCGAATTAGACCCAACAGCTTTTCTGTCGAGGATATTTCGTCTTTCTTGGCCAAGGGGGGTCTCCATTTAATGATGATTTCTAACTTAAATGTCAATGGGATTTGATGGTCTATATATATATGAATAAGTATATAACTTTTACCTATAAATATATACAAAGTATATCTCTCATAAATAGGCATATTTGTCAAGAAATAAAACACATACAAGGCAAAAGACGCAACATGCTTGAAAAAAGAAATGAGATCTGCTTTAAACGAGAAAATCTGTTTACGAATTTTGGAGAAATCATGAAAATTCGCGTTGGGTTGACAGACAAAATGGTGCTCATCGGGTTGGGTATCGCCGGCGTGTACTGGATCCTGGATACCATTCTGTCACTGTTCGGGTCCTACGAATATAGTGTTGGCAGTCATCTTTTTGGTGGTGGATACGATAATCTCTGGCCACGTCTGATTGTCATCTGTCTTTTCGTCATTTTTGGATCCCATGCGCAGTTTACCATCAATCAGAGAAAAAAAGCCGAGGAACGGAGTCTCAAGGAGATAGCTACCCGGGAAAGATTTCAGCGATTGCTTTCTCCGGATCTGGCAGAGATGGTCGTCTCCGGTAGCTTGACCGTAGAAAAGGGTGGTGAAAATCGCATAGCCACCGTCATGTTTGTGGACATACGCGATTTTACGGCTATGAGCGAAAACATCCCTGCAGCAGAGGTACTGCAAATACTGAACGAGCATTACGAGCTTATCGTTGACATTGTTTTCCGGCACGAAGGCACGGTCGACAAGTTTATCGGCGATGCGATGATGGTCATATGGGGTGCCCCGGTGAACCATGCGGACGATGCCGCAAGGGCATGCTTTGCAGCCATCGATATTCAACGAGCGCTTGTGGATTTCAACACCTCTTTGCGGGCAGAGGGAAAGAAGGAAATCAACGTGGGTATCGGAATCAATACGGGGAGCCTTGTGGCCGGGTATATCGGATCAACCCAGACCATGAATTACTCTGTCATTGGAGATACGGTAAACACAGCGTCAAGGATTTGTTCCGCAGCAAAGGCAGGACAGATCGTCATATCAGAAAATACCCGCAAGGAAGTGCACACGCAATTCAATATGGATGCGCTCAACCCCATTGATGCAAAAGGAAAATTTCAACCTGTAAAAGTTTTCAATATTACGGGGGTTAGGCAGTGAGCAATAAGCAATAAGCGATAAGCTCTAACTCAACTTTCGGGGCTCAGGAAATGCGAAATGAATAATCCCCTGGCGCTTTGCGAACTCGCCGCAAGGGCTCCTAACATCAGCGCCGGCCATATGGTTAAACAGGTGTAGCTACTAAATAACCGTGTTTTCATATTGGATTGTTCATTGTCATGCGCTGATGTAAGGTGCCCTAATTGGCTCAAACAGCGCAAATCGCCATTGGATCACCCATTTCGCTCTATCTGTGGTGAAACCCGAAAGTTGAGCTGTAAGCTGTAAGCCAGAAGCATCCTTGTTTTTAGAAAGACCAAGGGTTTATAAGAGATGAACATCGAACATCCAACGTCCAACTTCGAATTTCGAATGAGAAGATGAAGAAACAGGCGGATGGTCTGGAAGAAAAATTTCTCGTGTATTCGGCGGAGAATTCATAAAGGCTGTTGAACAGATATCCCATATACCATTTTATTTTCATTCATGTTCGACGTTCGATGTTCGATGTTGGATGTTCATCTGTTTATATTTGATTAATGAAGCCGGAGGACCTTGTCCGTGATAAAAATCGGCATGGGTTATGATGTTCATCGATTGACCCGGGACAGAAAACTGGTTCTGGGTGGTGTCAACATAAGGTATGAAAAGGGGTTGCTGGGTCATTCAGATGCGGATGTGCTGGTTCATGCGGTCATTGACGCGCTGCTGGGAGCCGCACATCTCGGCGATATCGGTCGGCTCTTTCCGGATTCCGACCCGCAGTACAAGGATGTGTCCAGTCTTGAACTGTTGCGAAAGACAGGACGTCTGGTGGAAAAGAACGGTTTTTCACTCATGAATGCCGATGCCGTCATTATAGCTGAATCGCCAAGACTTGCACCCTATTTGGATCGGATGCAGTCGAACATGGCCGATGCATTACAGGTTCATGAAACCTGTATGCATGTAAAGGCCACGACACATGAAGGGCTTGGTTCCTTTGGGAAAGGCGAGGGGATCGGTGCCATGTGTGTGGCATTGTTAAAAGAAGGGTTGGCGGGTTAGAGGGGGATACAAGGGTCGGAGGGTGGCTGACGGCATATGGCAGATGGCGGCATCACAGCTTCCAGGCATCCTGGCGTCCCAGCGTATAGAAAGGGTTGGAGGGTTAGAGGGGGATACAAGGGTTCGAGGGGGATACAAGGGTCCGAGGGTAGCTGACGGCATTCTGCTTGTAGCCCAGGTCTTATCCTCCAACCCTCCAACCCGCAGACCCTCAAACCCTTGTTCAATTTGGTCACTTTCGAAGTTAATAAACAATTATTTGGCATCGCCAACAACACGATAGAAAGATAACAACCATGTCCATCTCCATCTATAATACATTAGCCCGCAAGAAAGAATTGTTCCAAGCCATCGAGCCGGAAAAGGTTCGAATGTACGTCTGTGGACCCACGGTTTATGACTCTTGTCACATCGGGCATGCCCGGTCAGTGGTGGTATTCGACGTGATCTCACGTTATTTGAAGGCCCAGGGGTATGACGTTGTCTACGTGAGAAATTTTACAGACATCGACGACAAGATCATACGCCGCGCAACGGAGATCGGTATGGATCCCAAAGCACTGGCAGACAAATACATCGCTGAATTCCACCGGGATATGGATGCCCTGCATGTGGAAAGGGCCAGTTTTGAACCGAGAGTGACGGAGCATATCGACGATGTGATTAAACTCGTGGAAAAACTGCTGGCCAAGAAAGTCGCCTACATTGTCGATGGGGATGTGTTTTTTGCTGTTGAAACCTTTGATGCGTATGGCAAATTATCGAATCGCCGTCTGGAAGACATGGATCCCGGAGCGCGTGTCGACGTCGATCCCCGTAAGCGCAATCCCTTCGATTTTATCCTATGGAAGTCTGCAAAACCGGGTGAACCGTCATGGACCAGCCCATGGGGAAAAGGGCGGCCGGGTTGGCACATTGAATGTTCGGCCATGAGTGCCAGATATCTGGGCAAAACGTTCGATATTCACGGGGGCGGCAGGGATCTGATCTTTCCGCATCATGAAAACGAAATCGCTCAGTCAGAGGCAGGACATGATCGTGCTTTTGTTCGATACTGGATTCATAACGGGTTTGTGAATATCGACAAGGAAAAAATGTCCAAGTCTCTCGGCAATTTCCGGATGATAAAGGATGTTATTCAACAATACCATCCAGAAGCCATCAGACTTTTTCTTCTTTCAAAACAGTATCGAAAGCCTATTGATTTCAGCCAGGCCTCCATGGAAGCATCACGGGCAGCCCTGGACCGGATCTATGTCCTGCTCCTTCGAATCGATGAAGCCATCGCCGGGACAGAAATACCTGCCATGGTGCCGGAAGACATGCCATTCTGGAAGAGCTTTTGTCAAGCCATGGACGATGATTTCAACACCGCCAACGGTATCGCCGTGATCTTCAATGCCGTGCGGCATGCCAACCGTCTCATGGATGAGAATGAAACCGGCACGATCCCCAGGAATGTGTTGATATCGCTGTCAACCGTCAAGGGTGAAATATTGCGAATGGGTTCTGTGCTGGGCATCGGCGGCGATGAACCGGATACCTATTTCCATGCCCAGCGTGAATCTGTTTTGGCACAGGAAGCCATTGATGCCAACGTCATTGAAAAATTGATCGCTGACCGTGAGCGTGCAAGACAGGAGAAAGACTGGGAAAGAGCTGACCAGATCAGAAAACAACTGGCATCCATGAATATCGTTCTCAAAGACCAGCCGGATGGGACCCATTGGGAAATAAAATCGTAGAAACGATTTTATTGTACGCGGCTTTGCCGCTTTTTTCCCGCTTCGCAGAATAACAGAAAACAGAATACAGAATCTTCTGATGATGAATTACCAAAGATGAACGTCCAACATCGAAACCGACAGCTGTTTCTTCATATTTCAAATTCAACATTCGATATTGGATATTCCAGCCCTCTTCGAGGGGGCGTCTTGAGCCCACCCGCTCTGTGGGTGGAGGCTCAGTATATCGACACGATAAACCCCATGAACTCAACAAACCCAATGAACCCAAAAAACCCAATAAACTCAATATGAGTTGATCCCTTGGACCCTTAAAGCATGCCGCCTTTCAAACTAGTTTCTGACTTCACACCTACGGGTGACCAGCCAAATGCCATCAAAACCCTGACTGAAAACCTGGGACGCGGTGAACAGCACCAGGTTCTGTTGGGTGTGACCGGTTCCGGAAAAACATTCACCATGGCGCACACAATTGCTATGGCCGGTAAACCCACACTGGTGCTTGCTCCCAACAAGACACTGGCTGCCCAGCTTTACAATGAGTTTCATTCTCTTTTTCCTGAAAACGCAGTCGAGTACTTTGTATCCTACTACGATTACTACCAGCCGGAAGCCTACATTCCCTCGAGTGATACCTATATTCAAAAAGATTCCTCCATCAACGAGATGATCGATAAAATGCGGCATTCCGCTACCCGATCTGTTTTGACGCGCCAAGACGTCATTGTGGTGGCCAGTGTTTCCTGTATTTTTGGACTGGGGGAACCAGAGGAATATCTGTCCATGAAAGTCGAAATCGAAGAGGGTCTGGATATTGACCGGGATACTGTGCTGGCACGTCTTGTTGCCATGCAGTATGAAAGAAACGACGTGGATTTTCATCGGGGTGTTTTCAGGGTGCGCGGAGATCGCCTGGAGGTGTTTCCCGCCTATGAAGAAAGTCTTGCCCTACGCATCGATTTTTTTGGTGATCAGATTGAAGCCATCTCAGAGATCGATGCCCTAAAAGGAACCGTCCACCGAAAAATTCGAAGAACCGCCATCTTCCCGGCTAGCCACTATGTCATGCAGGCCAGGAAAAGAAGACGAGCGGTCCAGACCATTCAGGATGAGTTAAAGGAGCGTGTGCAAGGGTTTCGGGAAATGAAAAAGTACATCGAGGAACAACGGATTGAAGAAAGGACCCAGTTTGACATGGAAATGATTCAGGAGATCGGGTATTGTAATGGGATCGAAAATTATTCCCGTCATTTTACCGGTCGGTCGGTGGGGGACCCGCCACCGACGCTTCTGGATTATTTTCCGGATGACTACCTCCTGTTCATCGATGAAAGCCATATTGCTGTTCCGCAGTTGCGAGCCATGTACAAAGGTGATCGCTCCCGGAAAATGACTCTTGTGGAATATGGTTTCCGTCTTCCTTCCGCTCTTGATAACCGACCGCTGAAATTTGAAGAGACAGCCGCCAGGATGAATCAAGTTGTCTATGTGTCGGCAACGCCGGCCGAATATGAATTGGAGAAAGGATCTGATGCAATCATCGAACAGATTGTTCGGCCAACCGGTCTGTTGGATCCCGAAATAGTCGTTCGAGGTGCAGAAAACCAGGTGGATGACCTGCTCACGGAAATTCGTGGACGCACCCAAAAAAATGAAAGGGTACTTGTCACCACACTGACGAAGCGGATGGCTGAGGATTTAACCGAATACTATTCGGATCTGGAAGTGAAGGTCAGATACCTGCATGCGGATATCAACACGCTGGAACGGATGGATATTATCAGGGATCTTCGCATGGGCACGTTTGATGTACTCATCGGCATCAACCTTCTCCGTGAAGGTCTGGACATTCCCGAAGTGTCCCTGGTGGCCATTCTCGACGCTGACAAAGAAGGGTTCCTGCGCTCTACGCGATCTTTGATACAGACATGCGGCCGTGCCGCCCGGAATCTCAGCGGATGTGTCCTCATGTATGCAGATGTCATAACGGCTTCCATGCAGCGGGCGATTGACGAGACCAACAGAAGACGCACGATTCAGAAAACCTATAACGAGATCCACGGGATCACGCCCAAGTCGATCCAAAAAGAGATTGCCGGTTCATTTTCAGCCGTGGCCGATGCAGCGCATGTCGTTTTGGACAGGGTGTCAGAGCGACTTCAGGACTATGACAGCCAAGAGAGTCTTGAAACAGCCCTGGATCAAATGGAGAAGGAAATGAGAGCGGCTGCAAGGGCGCTTGCATTTGAAAAAGCTGCGATTCTTCGTGACCAGATTGCGGAACTGAAAAAAGCCATGTTGTTTGAGCTGTAGGCACGTAAAATATGAACATCGAACATCTTTAAAAAACAGCCTACGGGCAATGAGCTATGACCTGTCAGCTATCAGCTAAATCGGAAATTCAAAAACAACTTTCCCAAACCCCTTCCGGGCCGGGCGTTTACCTGTTCAAGGACATTGAAGGCAAGATTATATACGTGGGAAAGGCAGCGCAGCTGAAGAAACGGCTGGCATCCTATTTTTCAAAAATAAAACATGTGGAACCCAAGATAAACGTCCTGGTGAGCAAGGTGGCTTCTTTCGATGTCATTCTGGTAGGATCTGAAAAAGAAGCCCTTATCCTCGAGTCAAACCTGATCAAGAAGCATAGACCCCGATATAATGTTATCCTGAAAGACGACAAACGCTATCCTTGTTTGCGCATCAACACACGACATGCGTATCCCAAAATAACGATCGTCCGAAAAATCAGAAAAGACGGAACGCTTTTTTTCGGTCCTTTTACATCGGCAGGTGCAGTGAGGCAATCCCTTAAAATTGTGAACCGGACATTCAAACTTCGCAAGTGTTCGGACAGGGAGTTCAGCCAGAGGGCAAGACCCTGCCTGCACTACCAGATGCGGCGGTGCCTGGCCCCCTGCTGTAAGGATGTCGACAAGAAAACCTATGGGGCGTTGATACAGGAGGTCATACTGTTCCTGAACGGCCGAACACCCGACCTGATCATGAAGATCAAGAAAGAGATGAATCAACAGGCGGGTCTGGAGCGATATGAAAAAGCTGCAGAATTGCGGGATAAACTCTTTGCCCTTGAAAAGACCCTTGAAAAACAGCTTTCGGTATCAGCTGATTTGAAAGATCGGGACGTTCTTGGGCTGGTGACATCCTCGGACCATGCCATGGTCACCATGCTGTTTGTCCGAGGTGGCTTTCTCCTGGGAAAACGTCAATTTGTTTTTGAAAAGGTTCTGGCAACGGAAGAGGATATGCTTGCCGGGTTTTTGCGTCAGTTTTATGAACAGGCACATATGATCCCACCGGAAATCCTCGTATCCCATGATCTTGAAGACGCTGAAATAATCGAGGGCATACTCAAAGAGGCCAGGGGAGGCAAGGTCAACATTCACCGTCCTCAGAGGGGGGAGAAAAGACGTCTTGTTTTGATGGCCGTGGAAAATGCGGAAAATGGATTGCGTGAAGCATTGGCATCCAACGCTGCCGATATGGCGTTATTGATACGGCTCAAAAATCGGCTGAATATGGCGCATTTGCCGAAACGGATAGAGTGCTTTGACAACTCCCATTTGTTTGGACGGGCATCCGTCTCCGGTATGGTGGTTTTTGAAAAGGGCAGACCCAAAAAAGAATCCTATCGTACATACCGACTCAAAACAGCCGGTATGCATGACGACTACGCAGCCATGGCAGAGGTGTTGGGACGGCGGTACGGCAGGTCTGAGGGTCGCGATCCTTTGCCCGATCTTCTGGTGGTGGATGGCGGCAAAGGACAGTTGAATATTGCAGGCGACATCATCAATATGCTGGGGCTGAACGACACGTTCAAGATCATTGGTATCGCAAAGAGGGATGACAAAAAGGGTGAGGTCAGGGACAAGATATACCAGATGGGAAGAGCCAATCCAGTTTCATTTGGGAGAGATCTGGATGGTCTGCTCCTATTACAGAAAATAAGGGACGAGGCGCACCGATTTGCCCTTCAATACCACAGAAAACTTCGCGGTAAACAGGCCATGCGATCCGTTCTGGATGACGTCCATGGTGTAGGCCCCAAGAGAAAAGCGATGCTGTTGAAGCACTTCGGCAATGTCGAGTCGGTCAGCAGGGCTGATTTGGACGTACTGGCGGCGCTCCCGGGGATGAATCGCAAGATAGCCAAGGCGCTGAAGAAGGGATTGCGTAAGCGGTAAGCAGTAAGCGGCTCATGGCTTACCGCTTACTGCTTAAATCTTAAAGCTATGCCAATTTTTTCAGATCATCCTTCAGCCCCTGAACCGCCGCTGCTGATTTCATCAGGCCTGCAGTTTCTTCTTCTGTAAGCGTGATTTCGATGATCTCTTCCACACCGCCGGCACCCAGTTTCACAGGCACCCCGATAAAAAGATCCTGAATGCCGTACTCACCCTCCAGATACACGGCGCACGGCAATATTTTTTTCTTGTCCTTTAAAATGGATTCAGCCATTTCGACGGCCGCAGACGCCGGGGCGTAGTACGCACTACCCGTCTTTAAAAGTTTTACAATTTCAGCACCACCATTGGCTGTACGATCAACAATGGCATCGATGCGGTCTTTGGGCATTAACTCCGTGATGGGGATACCAGCTACCGTGGAGTAACGGGGTAATGGAACCATGGTATCACCATGTCCACCCAGGACAAATGCATGGGTGTTTTCTACTGACACCTTGAGCTCCATGGCAATAAATGCCCTGAAACGTGCTGAATCGAGTACGCCTGCCATGCCGATTACACGGTTCTTTGGAAATCCACTGGCTTCATAGGCGACATGACACATGGCATCCAGAGGATTGCTGACGATAATCAGTATCGCATTGGGGGAGCGTTCGGCGACCTGGGTTGTCACATTTTTCATGATACCTGCATTGGTGCTGATCAGGTCGTCACGACTCATGCCCGGTTTTCGTGGTATACCTGCTGTGATGATGACAATGTCGGAATCTTTCGAGTCTTCGTAGACATTGGATCCTATCAGGTGGGCGTCGTGTTTTTCAATGGGTGCCGCCTCGGTAAGATCAAGCGCTTTGCCCTGGGGTACCCCTTCGACGATATCGATCAGAACGACATCGCACAATTCTTTTTCGGCCAGGCGTTGGGCCGCGGTTGCGCCGACATTGCCGGCTCCCACGACGGTTACTTTCTTGTCCATGTGATGTTTCCTCCGTAAACCGTGTACTATGTTAAGTTGTCCCAATCAGTGCATAAACAACCAGGCAAAGTATAGATAATGAGTTGTTGTTATATGCAATATCGTAGTGATCGTGCCATTGCCTGGGTATTTCCCAGGTGAATTCTTCCGTCTTTGCTCTTGGAGCTAGACCGAGACAAGAAGGATGGTCTTTTTTTGCCATGTTGTTTACCCTGCGAAAATTTATTTTGATAGCATACTCGTTAGTGATGTCAATACATTTATATGGTGTTCAATTATTGACATTTTATATGAAAACAGGATAAGGAGCTAAATTGCGAGTCAGAAAGATATAGAGGGGTTGTCAGAAAAACGTTTCGATTGAGGACCGTTTTTCTGCAACAAACCCTTATGCCGCCATCCTATTTTCGGAACATTATTATGACAAGCGGTATAAAACAAGTCTGTCATGAAAACGAGGAAAGTAATGGGAATCAAGGAATCCATCAAGAAATTGCTGCAGGAGGCTGATCTTTATACGCGACACGGTCTGCTTGACGAAGCAAGAGGTAAATATGCCGAGGCCGAGCAACGGATTCAGGAACATGACAGAATTCAGAACAAAGAGAAGATCCTTAATGGCATTGCCAATAAGATCCGTCTGCTGGATTCAGATACCAAGAGGGTTGAAAAAGGGCCTTCGTCACCCGAGCTTTCGGCAAAGGCCCAGGATCTTATAAAAAAGCTGTTTTCATTTTCAAAGACGGACAGCGAAGAGGAGGCGCTTCTGGAAGGGGCTATCGCCCTTGCAAAATTCGGACAGTTTGAGCGGGCGCTGGGCGAATTCAAGAAGCTTATCGACAAAGAATCACACCGGGTGGTAGCCGCTAAGAATATATTGCGATGCCACATCCAACTCAACGATGAAGATGCTGCCGCAGATCAATATGAAGAATGGGCCGGCAACGGGGACTTCCCGCCGGGCCAGTTGGAAAAAATTCGTCTTTTCCTTGTGGAGATACTGAAAAGCAAAGACATCCAAAAAGATCTCACTTCAATTTCCATGCAAGAAGAAACGGTTCAGGAACCCGAGGAAGAAGAAGAATTTATCGATATCAGCTCTATCGGTATCTATTTCAATGTCGGGCCTGCAAAAGGCAAGGTGGTTGAATTTGATGTAAACTTCCAATCAGGCAATATGCTCAGTCTGATCATTTCCAAAAATGACGCCAAAATCATTGAACCCATTCAAGAGGGTGATGCATTAAAAGATCTTCAGTTTTTTTCTCCCATAGCCATGTTCAACGGTTCTGGTGTCGTATCCGCTAAATCAGAAATTAAATCCGGCCCCAAGCAGGGAGATTTTTGTCTTGATATAAAGATCAGGAGCAAATAAAAAGAAAGAGCTTTTGGGCAACAGTTGATTATGATATGTTGACATTCAAATTCCGGGCTGTGTGATGACGTTTCCAATTCATCGGACCAGCCCTGAATTTAAATTCTTATTAACTTGGCGACTAAATAACCAATTTCGTCATGCCGGATCCCCGATCAGGTCGGGGACAAGCTTGATAAGCCTGCCCCGGCAAGTAGTTAGCCGGGTGCATCAAGGTCTGGAATCACGCCGTATGGCAATATTTAACCTGAAAAAACGAGAGATCGAATGCAAGATTGTCTATTATGGACCGGGACGTGGCGGGAAAACCACGAACCTGGAGTATATATTCAAAAAATATTCAAAACAGATAACCGGTGAGATGGTTTCCATTAACACGGAAGGTGACCGAACACTCTTTTTTGATTTTCTCCCCATGGGTTTGGGAAAGATCAGGGGATGCGATATTAAGATGCAGCTGTACACGGTACCGGGGCAGGTACAATACAGCGCGACCCGCAAACTGGTTCTCCGGGGTGTCGATGGCATTGTTTTTGTGGCCGATTCTCTAGAAGTCAGACGAGAAAAGAACATGCTGTCCCTGAAAGACCTGCAGAAGAATTTAAAGGAGTACGGTCTGAACATTTTCAAAATACCGCTGGTGCTTCAATACAATAAAAGAGATCTGGCTGAAGAAGGCATCCCATTGATGTCGATAGAGCAAATGGAGAAAGACCTCAATCGTCAGTTAAAGGCGCCCGCTTTCCCAGGTAGTGCCACCAAGGGTACCGGGGTCGGCGATACACTGAAAGAGTGTGCCCAGTTGACGTTGAAGGCTCTGCAAAAAGAATTACAGTGGGCACAATAGGCATCGTATGAAAGAAGACACACTACAGGGAAACATCAAATTTCTCAATCTTGGCGATCTTATGCAGCTTCTGGGGGGTAACGGCAGTTCAGGCATATTGCGGATCATGAGCCCATATGCACCAGAACCCGGCATTATCTATTTTGACAACGGCAACCCAATCAATGCTTCTTGCGGCATGCTTTCGGGACTGGATGCTCTGTACTCACTGTTCGGCTGGACAGATGGTGAATTTGAGTTTACAAACACGAGCGTCACGAGTGAAAGGGTCATCACCAAGGGACGCATGGGGATCATTCTGGATGGTCTGAAGATGCTGGACGAAGGTGAGATCGAAAGACTGGGACCGGTCTCCATGGACAGCCGAACTGCCAAATATTCTGATGTTGGTGCGGCACTCCCGGTTATTTGGGGCCCTTTGATCGATTATATGTATGTTGTGGATGAAGAAGAATTTCATGACGGTGACACCATACTGCAAGAAGGCAGACACGGCAACTGGGTATGGGTGACTCTCGAGGGGGTCATCGATATTATTAAGGAAACCGATTCAGGACCCGTGACACTTTGTCAGATCGGGAACGGCTCCTTTGTCGGGAGTGTCTCCTCTTTCCTGGTCCGAAACCATTCACGGATGTATTCCGCCAAGGCCGTGGGAGATGTTCAGCTGGGTGTTCTCGATTCCCAACGTCTTGCCCAGGAATACTCAAAGATGTCATACGAGTTCAAGGCATTCGTCATGAGTCTGGACAGAAGACTGCGTCATGTTACGGATCGTGTGGTGGAGTATTCGACAAAACAGATCGATCTTGACGACTATCTAAGGCATCGGCAGAAGGTGATCGAGCAGGGTGATGATGAGAAGCGCTTATTCCGCATCCAGCATGGCAAGGCCTCCCTGGTTCAGAAAACAGAAGACGGTTTTGTACCCTTGGCACATCTGGCACGAGATGATTTTTTTGGTTATATTCCATTTTTAGATCTCGGCCATGAACCGGAATATGCCTCTGTGCTGGCCTCGAAGGACCTGAAAATTCAGACCCTGAACCCGGATATCATCCAACAGGAATACGACAACATTTCCACTACCTTCAAAAATTTTATTGATAATATCGCGACGTGTACGCATTCTTTAACAAAGGTGCTGAACAATAAGCAGAGAGAACTGATGACCTAGCCATGCAGCGTCTGCTGACGGGTATGGGCAGAATCACCTCAACGACGGGTGGACAGGATGAATGGCAATGACAAACGAAGACACATACGGGTAGAATCGACCAATCTTCTGAATTTTGTCTGTATGGGTGAAGACGGTGAGCCATATCATCAGGGCATGGGCAGAACGCTCAATGTGTCTGAGGACGGCATCTTGCTCGAAACCTACAAACCCCTTGATTCCCAGACGCCGATTTTAATAACCCTCAGCATCGAAGATGAACTTGTCGATATAGAAGGGGAGGTCGTTTTCCTGAAGAAAAGCGCGAAAGATATCTATGTGGCAGGTGTCCAGTTTTCACAGATCAATGACAGGGAGCGGATGATTCTGCTTAAATTCATAGAAGTGTTCAAGAACAAATAAAATTGAAAGGCATTGTGATCATGAATCAACAGGTTCTGGAAACGGATTTTAAAGCGTTGAAACTGCTGAAAAGGGGTAAGGTGCGTGATGTCTATGACCTGGACGATGCCTTGTTGATGGTTGCAACCGACAGAATCTCCGCCTTTGATGTCATTATGAACGACCCGGTCCCCGGAAAAGGCATCATTCTGACCCAGATATCTCTGTTCTGGTTTGAGGCCATGAAGACCTTGGTGCCCAATCATGTTATTTCAAGTGATGTCGCCGAGTATCCTGCTGTCTGCAGGCCCTATGCTGAAAAATTGCACGGCAGAAGCATGCTGGTTCGGAAAACAGAACCCCTGTCCATCGAATGTGTCGTCAGAGGCTATATTTCCGGATCCGGCTGGAAATCTTACCAGGAATCCCGCAGTGTATGCGGTATCGGTCTGCCGGACGGACTCAAAGAGTCAGACAAGCTTCCGGAACCCATATTTACACCATCTACCAAAGCGGAGATCGGGCTCCATGACATCAATATCGATTTTGATGAAGCTGTTCGGATGGTCGGAAAAGAGATTGCCGAGGAAGTCAAACGTCTCAGTCTGTCAATTTATAACAAGGGTGCTGAAATTTCTGATCAGAAAGGAATTATTATTGCCGACACGAAATTTGAATTCGGAATAATAGGGAATGAAATCATCCTCATCGATGAAGTCCTCACACCGGATTCCTCCAGGTTCTGGCCTAAGGAAACCTATGCCCCGGGCGGTGCCCAGAAAAGTTTTGATAAACAATACCTGAGAGACTACCTGAGTGATATCGAATGGAACAAGGAGCCGCCCCCGCCCCCGCTTCCGGATACCGTTATCCAGAAAACCTACCAGAAATACAAGGAGGCCTTAACCCAGTTGACGGGTAGAGACGATGTCCTATAGAGGGACGGTTCTGGATCTGACCGCTATTGACCTGGAAGATGACACCTATAGAATTACCACCTCGGCGGCTGTGGTAGATCTCGCCAAATCCATACAGCACGTTGGACTGCTCCACCCACCTGTTCTCCTAAAAAATCAGAATCGATACAGTATCGTCGCAGGTTTTCGTCGTATTTCAGCCATGCAAGAGCTGAATCATAAGCAGACGTTGGCCAGGGTGCTGCCCACAGAAAGTTTACCCCTCGAATGCATCCGGATTGCCATTGCCGACAACACCTCACAAAGGAAACTCGATCTCCTGGAGATTTCCCGAGCCCTCTCATTGTTGGAAGCATATGTCGAGAACCGGGAATGTTTGTTTGAAGAAGCCAAAAACCTCGGGTTGCCTGACAACCCCCATCACATTGAAAAAATCACAGGGATTTGTCGACTCCCCCATCTGCTTCAGACAGGGGTTTACCAGAACAGAATATCTCTGAACATGGCTGCCGAGCTCCACGAATTTGAGCCGCCTACGGAGATTTTCCTGGCCAGGCTTTTCATGGAGCTGAAGCTGAACCAGAACAAGCAGAGGGAAATCTGCTCCCATCTCAGGGAAATCGCCCATCGTGAAAAATGCAGTACCCAGGAGATACTGTTGTCCGAAGGTGTTCCGGAAGTCCTGGATGACAAAGATCTGGACAATCTCCAGAAAACCCAGCTTGTCAGATCGAATTTGCGTCGGCGGCGCTTCCCGAATCTTTCACTCGCTGAAGCGTCCTTCCAACGTAACCTGCGAGCGCTCAATTTGGGCAGCAGGATCCGTATCCTTCCTTCTGAGTATTTCGAAGGGACATCCCTGAAACTGAATATGTCTTTTAAGAACGAGACTGAATTGAAAGAGCAGATTGACATTCTCAACAAAGCCCTCCGCAATCCCCACCTCAAGAAGATTTTCAATTCTCCCTGAATTCTATAGTCTGACATATATCGTCGAATGAACAGCAGCATGGTCGCGTCATATAAAATCGTGGAATGATTTTATTAGTGAACAGATTTTACTTGACAAATACAATATAAAGATTATACGACTTTTTAAGAAATAAATAAGGTTCATTAAATATGGGAATACATGAACGCAAGGAAAGAGAACGCGAGCGAAGACGCCAGCAGATCATCGTGGCTGCGAAACGTGTATTTTCTGAAAAAGGCTTTAATAGAGCCACCATGGAAGACATCGCCCATGAGGCAGAGTTAAGCCCGGGCACGCTGTATCTCTATTTCAAGAACAAAGACGAATTGTACGCATCACTGTCTCTCAGGATTTTACACTACCTGCTGATACGCCTGGAACATCTCAATAGCGATGAACATTCAGACATTGAAGCGCGGATATCAGGTCTCAAGGAAGCCATGTATGATGTTTACGAATTCGACCCCATGATCCTCATTAACATGTTCCATCTGCAATCCAGCGACACTTTAAAAAATTTGACGCCAGAATTGCTGTCAGAGATAAAAGACTTATCCAAACGATCACTTTCTGAGATGGCCAAACTGTTCCAGGAAGGGGTTCAACAAGGTGTATTTATCGACAAACACCCCATGGCGATTGCCGACACTTTCTGGGCGTTGTTTTCCGGTGTCATCCTCTGGGAAACAAGCAAAAGCATTATCAACGAAGACAAGGATTATCTCAGGGAAACGCTCGAGATAGCCTTTGAAATATTTGACAGCGGCATCAAGAAACATCCCAAAACAGTAGGCACCCAAACAAAAATTTAACATGGAATCGTCATTGATGATGATTTCGAATAAAAATCGAAGTTGGTTGGTTTCAGTGTTTGCTTTCAGATTGGATAATGAGGTTCTCCCAAATTATTTAATCATCTGAAAACGCAACACTTCAAACCTAAAACACCCGTAAAAGGACAATTTATTGTTTTTTACGTGGTCTTACCATGAAGGAGGGCTATAAATGGCGGAAAAAGAAGTTGTTGAAACATCGGAAGCGCAGATTGCGGTTCACTGGGGGGAGGAGGACTACTATTATCCATCTTATCAATTTGTGGCCCAGGCCAACATGAGCGATCCTGCTGTTTATGATCGCTTTGCTTTGGATAATTTCCCCAATTGTTTTAAAGAGTATGCAGACCTGCTGGACTGGTATGAATACTGGCACACCACACTGGACACAAGTGATGCACCCTGCTGGAAATGGTTTGTGGGGGGGAAGATCAATGCAAGTTACAACTGTGTTGACAGGCACCTTGCCAAAAACAAGAACAAGACAGCCATACACTTTGTCCCTGAACCCATGGATGAGAAGTATGAACACGTAACCTATCAGGAACTTTATGTCCGGGTAAATGAATTTGCAGCCCTTCTAAGAGATTTTGCCGGGTTAAAAGCCGGAGACCGCGTTACATTGCATATGCCCATGCTGGCAGAACTTCCCATTACCATGCTGGCATGTGCCCGGCTGGGTGTTATTCATTCACAGGTATTTGGCGGGTTCAGCGGGAGAGCCTGCGCCGATCGCATCGTAGACTCCAACAGCCGGGTATTGATTACCGCCGATGCCTATTACAGAAGTGGTACGCTGCTGGATCATAAACAGAATGCCGATATTGCCTGCGACCTGGCCGAGAAAGACGGTCAGAAAGTTGACAAGGTCCTGGTCTGGCAACGTTATCCAGGCAAGGCTTCTGCGCCGACACCCATGAAGGAAGGGCGGGATTTCTTTGTAAACGATCTTTTAAAAGACTTTTATGGTGCCAGGGTCGACCCGGTCCCCATGCCGGCGGAAGCACCGCTTTTTCTTATGTATACCAGTGGTACCACGGGCAAACCCAAGGGCTGTCAGCACGGCACAGGCGGTTACCTGTCCTACGTTGCCGGCACGTGTAAATACGTCCAGGATATTCATCCGGAAGATGTCTACTGGTGCATGGCCGATATCGGCTGGATTACAGGACATTCCTACATCGTTTATGGTCCGCTGTCGATCTGCGCCTCCACGGTCGTGTATGAAGGTGTCCCCACATTCCCGGATGCCGGACGGGCCTGGCGCATCGCCCAGGATCTGGATGTGAATATATTTCACACCGCACCAACGGCCATTCGGGCATTGAGAAAATTAGGACCGGAAGAGCCCGCCAAATACACGTACCACTTCAAACATATGACCACCGTGGGTGAGCCCATCGAACCGGAAGTGTGGAAATGGTATCACGAAGTGGTGGGCAAGGGAGAAGCCATCATCGTGGATACCTGGTGGCAGACTGAAACCGGTGGATTTCTGTGCAGCACGCTGCCGGGCATCACACCCATGAAACCGGGAAGCGCCGGACCGGGTATGCCGGGCATCCATCCGATTATTTACGATGATGAGGGTGAGGTGCTGCCCCAGGGTGCCGGAAAAGCAGGCAATATTTGTATACAAAACCCCTGGCCGGGTGGTTTTCAGACCATCTGGGGTGATCGGGACCGTTTTGTGGACACCTATTATGCCCGATACTGCAAAGATCCCCAAAGCAAGCGCTGGCAGGATTGGCCGTATCTGACCGGTGACGCGGCCGTTGAGTCACAGGACGGCTATTACCGTATTCTCGGTCGCATCGACGACGTGATCAATGTGTCCGGCCACCGTCTGGGCACCAAGGAAATCGAATCGGCTTCCATGGTTGTGGAAGAAGTGGCAGAGGCGGCGGTGGTTCCTGTGGCCCATGACATCAAGGGCAAGGAACCGGATCTTTATATCGCCCTGAAGCCCGGTTACGAGGCCAGCCCGGAACTGGCTCAAAAAATATCAGACGCCGTGAGTACGGAGATCGGCAAGATTGCCAAACCCAGGAAGGTTTGGATCGTTCCGGATATGCCGAAAACACGATCCGGCAAGATCATGCGACGCGTCCTGGGGGCTATCTCCAACAATGCTGATGAAGGCGACGTCACAACGCTCGCCAATCCCGAGATCGTCGAATCGATCAAGAAGATGGTTCAATCATAAACATCAAAGGTGCTTAAGAAAACCTGTGTTGTTTGTGAATGTCATTCATAGAATCCGTATATCCTGCCGCGTCATGCACGGCAGGACAGGGTTTAACCAATAACCCCTATTCAGCAAAGGAGAAGGCAATGGGTGCACATGTTTACTGGTTATTCTTTTTTGTCTTATGCTACTGGGCGTACTGTATCACCATTGGTGTCAGGGGATACCTTGCCGCCAAATCCGGTACAGACTATTTCATCGCCGGAAGACAGCTCAACATCTGGGTCTTTGTTCTGGCGGCAACGGCAACTTCCTTCAGCGGCTGGACATTTGTGGGACATCCGGCCCTTATCTGGAGGGACGGGCTCCCATACGGGTATGCGTCTTTTTACGTACTGACCATTCCGTTTACGGGTGTCCTCTTTCTGAAACGGCAGTGGTTGCTTGGAAAACGCTATGGCTTTGTCACACCGGGAGAAATGTACTCCCAGTATTTCAATTCCGAAGCCATGCGGATTCTCACCGTCATCATCGCATTGTTTTTCAGTATCCCTTATCTGGGCATCCAACTGCGGGCATCGGGTGTTTTGTTCAACATCCTGACGGACGGCCTGTTCTCGGTCAACGTGGGTATGTGGATGCTGGCGGTGATCGTGGCGCTCTATGTGGGGCTCGGCGGATTGCGGTCCGTGGCCTATGTTGACACGGTGCAGTGTGTTCTGCTCTGGGGCGGCATCATTGCCATCGGTGTCATCACCATGAAATTCGCCGGCGGATACGACTCCATGATGAGCAAGTATGGTGATATCGTGGCCTGGATCAACAGTAATGGCGCAGACATACCCAAGTGGGCGGATCCGGAGGCCGTCAAGGTGTTCATGGCCAACAGCAAATCCATCATTAAGCTGACCCCTGACGGGTACAGTCACTTCGTGGCCGTGCCTGGTATGATTCAGTGGGTGCCGTCCCAGGCTACGGCCGTGGGCGGTGTCTGGACCGGTATGATGATTCTGACCTACATGTTTGCCCTGATGGGTATTCATGCCTCACCGGCTTTTTCCATGTGGGCCTTTGCCAACAAAGACCCCAAACCCTTTCCGCTGCAGCAGGTGTGGGCTTCCACCCTGGGCATCGGTTTCGCACTGTTTATATTTACCGCCATGCAGGGTATGGGTGGCTGGGTTCTGACACTTTTTTCACCTGAAGGCATGACCGGAACGGTATTGCCCCTTGAAAATCTCGCCGGCGGTAAACAGGCCAACCTGGTTCCGTATCTCATTCATCTCATGAAGGACACGGCACCCTTTGCCGTGGGTCTGCTGGCCATCTGTGCGCTGGCTGCCATGCAATCCACGGGTGCTGCCTACATGTCCACGGCCAGCGGTATGCTGACCCGCGATATCGTCAAACGGTTTTTCAAGAAAGACATGACCGAAGTCGGACAGACCAACTGGGGAAGGATCACGGTTGTCATCGTTGTGGGATCGGCCCTGATCTTTTCCACCTATGTGCCGGGCGCCATCGTCATGCTGGGCGGTTTTGCGACCTCCTTCGGGTTCATGATGTACCCGCCCCTGATTGCCACCCTGTATTGGCCCTGGCTGACGCGGGAAGGCGTTGTAACCGGTCTGATATGCGGCATCATCGCGGTCATCGTGACCTTCCGGTTCGACCTGGGACTCCCCTGGGGCTATAATCCCTTGACCATCTACTGCGCTGGATGGGGCATCTTTTTCAACCTGCCCATTGCCATCCTGGTGAGTTTTTTCACCCAGCCGGATGCCGAGGAAAAAGAGCGTCGTATGGGATACCACAATTTTCTCAGGGAACATGCCAGCTTGCCACCGGAGAAAAAAGGTTTGATCAAGGTGGGCTGGATCATCACCGTGGTGTGGTTTCTGTTTGCCATCGGTCCCTTTGCCGTTATCGGCAACACGATCTTTGGAGATCCCATGACACCCTCGACCTGGGTCAACGGTATGCCCTCCATCTGGATCTGGCAGATTCTGTGGTGGATTCTGGGTATCTGCATGATGTGGTTCCTGGCTTATAAGCTGGAAATGTCCACCAATATCAAGGGTAGTTTTGATGCCCTGAAACATGACATTTACGATGAATAACAGTCCTCGTGAGTGTTGACTGCATACCCATGGGGTACTGCAGTGATGAATAAAAAAAAATAGAGGGGGCATGTTTGCCCCCTCTATTTTTTGTTTATTTTTTATTGAAAATACCGTATGATAGCTGCATGAAAATAAGATATATATTCATTGTTGGGGCAATCATTGTCGTTTTGGGTTGCGGGGTGGGCGTTTCACCGTATAAAGATGCCATTCTGGACGGCGTATCCGCGTTAAACCGCAACAAACTTGATGAAGCTCTGGCAGCTTTCAACCGGGCCATCAAACTGGATCCCAGCCGTGCGGATGGATATCTGGGCCGGGCCGATGTTCTCAACGCCAAGAAACAGTATAACGCAGCCCTCTTGGATTATCATCGGTCCATTGAGATCAATCCCGGTTTTGCCAAGGCGTATGTGAACCGTGCCATTGCGTACAGTCATTTGAAACAATTCAAGGAGGCCATTTCCGATTACGAGAAAGCCCTGGCCCTGGATCCAAAAATTGATAATCCGCCGGGGTTTATCAAACGTCTTTTCAGTAACGAACCGAATACCGACAGGGGTATCCGGAAACATCTGGAGTATTTAAAAACGCAGGTGCCCTCTTAGGTTGTTACCGGGATACGTAATATCAACGCTCTGGCGAAGAGTTGTTCATCTCTTCCACCTAAAACCTAATACCTCCCTTAATAAACGGTTTATTTTCTAGTATAGGGGTCTTTATGAATACGTTTGTTTCCCGCATGATCAGAGCTGCAAAACTGGACGCTTCACTCTTTGAAGAGCTCATCAACGATCCATCGACCCAGGGACAATCTGTCTGGGTGGTGGCGATATTGGCTATGGCTACGGGTTATGGCATGTTCAGCCGGGCAGGTGTTACCGCCGTCAACAGTTGTCTTGTGACGACATTGTTTGCCTGGTATTTCTGGGCTTTTACCCTCTACTTTGTCAGCACCTACCTGTTTCGCAACACCGCATACAAAACGGATCGGAAAACTGTCCTGAGGGTGGTGGCTTTTGCCTGCGCTCCCGGTGTGTTTCGGTTGTTGGGGGTGATTCCCCATACAACCGGTATTCTTTTTATTTTTACCAGTCTCTGGATCATCGCAGCCAGTGTGATAGGTACCAAGATGGTCTTTAAAATATCCCATACAGGTACTGCTGTCTTACTCTGCGCGGGTACATGGCTTTTGTCTTTTATTGTTCAGAGTCTTTTGTTGCTGATGGTGTTTTCCGTATTTGGTGTTTCATGAAAATCCGATGAATCCAACAAATATGGAACCGATAAGGCTATCCATCTCATGCCTATTAAAATATTAATCGTCGACGATGAGCCGAACATTGTTATTCCATTGCAGTTTCTGATGGAACAGAACGGCTATAGCACCCTTGTGGCCCAGAGCGGTGAAGAAGCCCTGGAAATGATATCCAAGGAAAGACCGGATCTGATTCTGCTGGATATCATGCTCCCGGGTGTTGACGGGTTTGAGGTATGCGAAATCGTACGTCTGAATCCTGAATGGCGCAATACCCGGGTCATTTTCCTGACCGCCAAGGGACGTGATGTGGATATTGCCAAGGGAATGGTGCTGGGTGCTGATGAATATATTACCAAACCGTTTTCCAACCAGCAAATCATCGACGCTGTAAAGAAATTACTCGAAGAACCGGAATGAAAAGCAACAACAAAATCTGGTGGGCTCTCAGCATATCCATCGGTGTTGCTGCAATACTTGGTCTTGCCCTGGTGGTGCTGTTCTGGCATCAATCCATCCAACAAAACAGACCCATACTCCAGGAGATCTTTGCACGTTACGGGCACGTCATTCTCGTCATCAGTCTGGCGTTGATCGCCGGGTTCGGGTTCATGCTTGCCCGGGTTTTTCGAATGGCGATCATTCCCATGAACCAGTTGCCGGAAGAGGTGGAGCTGATTCACTCCGTAAACCCGGCCCACCGGATTCAACTTAAAGGCGCATATGGATTGATGCAGCTGGTGGAGAAAATCAACGCCGGGGCTGAACAATACGAGAAAATGGAAAAGAGTGTCTTTGACCGCGTGCATATTGCCAAGGCGGAACTGGAGGAAGAAAAAAACATTCTTGCCGCCATCATGGCCGAACTGCCGGAAGCGGTGCTGGTCTGTAACAAGGAAGGCATGATTATCCTCTACAATTCTCAGGCCAAGCGTTATTTCAGTGAAAAGAACACCACCCTGCAGGCAAACCATTCTCCCGATGTCATCAACGATACAGTTGCCGACCACAAGGGAAAGGCACATCTGGGCATCGGTCGATCGATCTTCGGTATCATCAACGAAAGCATTATCCATCATGCACTGGGTGAAATCCGTGCAAGACTCAAAAAGAACGAAGAAGATGTTACCTCGGCTTTTGTGGTGACGGACAGGGCCAACAGACTGCTGAAGGCGGAAGCGGCTCCCATTCTGAATCCAGAGAAGGAATTTTCCGGGTTTATCGTCATTTTCAATGACATCACACAGGGCTTGAGACTCGAAGCAAGGGCGGAGTTCCTTCTCAAATCTTTCCAACAGAAAATCCGTCATTCGGTTGCCAGCATCAAATCAGCTGTCGAGATTATTCAAACATACCCGGAGATAGATCCATCTCGTGAACGTCAACTCAAAGAGATCATTCACACAGAATCAAAATCTTTGGAACAACTGATACAGCGTGAGTCCAAAGAGACTTTCAAACAGATCAGGAACCAGTGGCCGTTGGTGCCAGTTTCTATTCCGGAGCTGTTTGAAAGATTGCAGAAAAAAGCAGACGAACGACTTGGGATCGATCTGGCAATAGAACCTTGCACGGGAAAATGCTGGGTCAAGATCGACACGTATGCAATGACGCTGGTTCTTCTGTTTGTTCTTGAAAAGGTTTGCGCCGAGACCGGTGAACACCAATATGCCTGTCGATTTTCGGAAGATGAGGATGTTGTTTTTCTGGATTTTTCATGGAAGGGTACCCCGGTAAAAATTGAGAAACTCAGACAATGGGAAAACATGCAGTTGAACTTCATGGAGGAGGAAATGCCCCTGCATTTGAAAGAGGTGCTGGACTATCACAATGCTGAGATATGGCCTTATATAGATCAGCAAGATCAAAAAAAATCCTGCTTGCGTCTCTATATGCCGACGTTTCGGCCTCAAGAGCAGGAATCGGTACGGCATGCAGCTATTCTGCCGGCAAGCCGCCCTGAGTTCTATGATTTTGATCTATTCCACCAGCCCGGTCAATCGCCTGATCTTGATAAGCGCCTGTTAAAGGAGCTTTCATACACGGTTTTTGATACGGAAACTACGGGTCTGGATCCATCCGGTGGAGACGCGATTGTATCCATTGGCGCGCTTCGCATCGTCAATACACATATCCTCAGCGAGGAATGCTTTGATCAACTGGTGAATCCCCAGCGAGAAATCCCCATGTCCGCAACAAAAATTCACGGTATCACTCATGCCATGGTACAATCCCAACCAACCATCGATGGGGTTTTGCCGGCATTTTTCAAATACACCGAGGACACCATCATTGTGGCACACAACGCGGCATTTGACATGCGCATGCTACAGACCTACGAAAACAGAACCGGCATCCGGTTTGTCAATCCGGTGCTGGATACACTCCTGCTATCCGCCATTGTACACCCTTCACAAGAGGATCAGACCCTTTCATCCATTGCCAGACGCTTGGGCGTGTCCGTGGTAGCTCGCCACACGGCCATGGGAGACGCCATGATGACAGCCAAAATATTCATCAGGATGATTCCTCTACTGGAAAATAAGGGTATTCGGACACTGGGAGAGGCGAGGGCGGCCTCGGAGAAGACGTATTATGCTAGGATAACATTTTAATGATGATTTCAAAATTCGATGTTGGACGTTCGATGTTCGATGTTCAATCGTTACTCTTTATCTATCATCGGTAATGTAAAGGAAAACACGGTGCCTTTTCTGGGTTTGCTTTTGACCCAGATACGACCGTGATGAAGTTCGACGATCTGTTTGGTGATGGTCAATCCCAGGCCGGTGCCGGCAGGCCTGCCCTTAGACTCGGTTTTGGCCTGGCGAAATTTTTCAAAAATAATATTCTGGTCCTTCTTGTGGATACCCATGCCGTTGTCTGCAACATCCACCCTCAAAAAACTTTTTTCTGTGGACAGTTTAACCTTGATCTCACCATTCTTCTGATCACAGAATTTGATGGCGTTGGAGATGAGGTTCATCATGACCTGCATGAGTTGATCCCGATCTCCCCTGATCATTTTCTGGACAACCCTGATATCCTGGGCCAGGTGAATACGCTTGTCTTTAATTAGTTGTGCAGAAGCCGCCAAAGCATCCGAAATAATGGCATTGATGTCGATGTGCGTGAATTCCCAATCCGCAATACCTGCTTCTATTTTTTGGAAATCAAGAACCTGGTTTATCAGACGCGATAAGCGTTCAGTTTCCTTGACGATAATACTGAGAAATTTGTTGCGCTGATCCAGACTCAGTGCTGGGTTGTCATGCAGGATTTCCGTCAGGGAA
Source organism: uncultured delta proteobacterium (assembly GCA_963744665.1). Classification (GTDB taxonomy): domain Bacteria; phylum Desulfobacterota; class Desulfobacteria; order Desulfobacterales; family B30-G6; genus B30-G6. Next base: position 72,828 of record CAVUUM010000007.1, read on the forward strand.
CGGACAGAGGTGAGTGGTGTTTTGAGTTCATGTGTCACCGTGGAAATAAAATCGTCTTTAAGCTTGTCCAGTTCGGTGAGACGTTCATTGACCCGTTTTAACTCTGTGGTGGCTTTCTCCAGTTCCTGGCTATGAGCAATGGCATGGCGGGTTTCATCCAGCATGTCCATGACTTCATCGATACTGGGTGGTTCTTCCTTGACGACTGTGTCCATTATAACCCGTGCCGATGCTGATCCAATAGCACCTGCCAGTAATTTTTCGATATGTGCTATCAAACCGGCATCTTCAATGATGTCTTTATCCCAGTTGATTCTGTTTCTAAGGGCGTAGGAGGAAAGAACCTCATTGCTTTTATCTTCCCCAAGGAATCGGCTGAGAATGGATTTCAGGCCCGGCAGGGATGCTTTCCCCCGCCATATGAGGGAGTGTTCATTTTCACCGGAGTGTTTGAATATGTCCACAAACAAGGCTGCTTGGGTATGTTCCAGCGCCGTAGGCCGCTTGAAGACGGAGATGCCCACGTAGAGACCGATATTGAACAGCATACTCCAGAAAACAGAGTGTGATTTCTGGCTGAGTCCCTGCAAACCAAATAAATGGTAGGGCTTGAGCCATTCAATACCAAAAGGTCCGTTGGTAATGAAGGTTTCCGGCAGCATGCCACCGTGGATCAGATAGGGAAGAAAAAGCGTATATATCCAGATGCCGAAACCCACAGTCAAACCCCATAGTGCACCGGACCGGGTGGCTCCTTTCCAGAAGAGGCCACCCAGGATGCTGGGTGCAAACTGGGTTACGGCGACAAATGATAAAAGGCCGATGGATACAAGGGGATAAAATTCACCTGTCAGACGAAGGTAAATATAACCCAGGAGCAACACCATGGCGATACTGCCCCTGCGAATACCCAGCAGCAGACTGCTCAAATCATTTCTTTCCGTCAATTTCAATGGCTGGAAACGCAACAGAATCGGCATGACCAATTCGTTGCAGATCATGGTTGACAGGGCGATGGTCTCCACAATGACCATACCGGTTGCTGCCGACATACCTCCCAGAAATACCAGTAATGTCAAAACCGGTTTTTCCTGAGACATGGGCAGAGACAGGACATAGGTGTCGGGATCGATTAAATTTCCCGGGAAATGGAGAAGCCCGCCGATCGCCACCGGGAGGACAAAAATATTGATGGCAATCAGGTAAAGGGGAAATAGCCACATGGCCTTGTTCAGGTGCTCTTCATTGACATTTTCTACCACAGCCACTTGAAACTGGCGGGGCAGGAACAGAATGGCCATCATGGAGACGAAAATCTGAAATCCCCAGTTGGCATAGGCGCCGGGTTCTTTGCTGATTCTGAAAAGGCTTTCCGCATTCGGCAGGGCGGTCGCTTTTTGCATCAGATCGCCGAAACCGTCAAAAATACCGAATGTCACGAAAATGCCAACGGCTATAAAGGCTGCCAGTTTCATGATGGATTCGAATGCAATGGCTGCCACCAGACCTTCGTGTCTTTCAGTGGCGTCCAGATGACGTGTACCAAAAAGAATTGAAAAAATGGCCAGGATCACGGCTACGTAGAAAGCGGTATCCGTAAACACCGGTATTTTTGCTACGCTGGTGGGCTGGCTTGTCAGGATCAAAAAACTTTTTGATATGGCTTTGAGCTGAATGGATATGTAGGGGACAATACCGATGACAGCGATCACTGAGACCAATCCTCCCAATGTCGTGCTCTTCCCGTATCGGGAGGCAATAAAGTCTGCAATGGAAGTGATGTGATAGGTTTTGCTGATGCGAATTATTTTTCGCAAAACAAACCAGCTCAAGGCAATCATCAGCGTCGGTCCAAGATAAATGGTGAGAAAATTAGGTCCGGAAGCCACGGCGCGACCGACGCTGCCATAGAAGGTCCAGGCCGTGCAGTAGACAGCCAGAGAAAGTGCATAGATATAGGGATTGCTGATAATACTTTTACCGGCGTCAGCTCTTTTGTCACCGTAATACGCGATGGCAAAGAGCAGGCCGATATAGGCAAAAGAAAAGAATAGAATGGTTTTGGTTGTTAACATATCATAGCTTTATTTATCCCATGAATTGTTGTATTTCTTAACCTGTCTTATCCGGTTGTTGCGGCGTTCCCCTTGGTCGACGTGTGGTGATACTGATGAGAAGGACCAGGGCAGACCAGACCGAAAAAATGTACAGGCAGAGCAGGGGGATTCCCAGAACGAACGTTTTTACATTGAACAGGGAGAGTAGCGGATAGTTCAGCAGGAGAAACCCCAAAAAGAACAGACTGATCAATCGTTTGTTTTTATTATTATTCTGTGCCATGACCCTGTTATGGTAAGAGATTGATCTGAGTCGTGTCAAGAAAAAAACCTGAATATGAGTATTCAAGATGAGCATTTCAAAGCTCCTGATTCATAAAGATGTCGTTGATTTCCCGGTTGTGAAGCAGATAGTGTCGCGTCTTGATATTCCTTTCAGCGTGGTGGATGAAACCCAAACGCTGTTTGGGCAGGTTTCCGGCGCAAAAGACCCGATTCAAAGCGGTAAAGAGGTTCTTTTGCTGACCCGCAACAAGGGAAAATTCATCAAAGAATGCCCAGGCACGCGATTTTATACCTGTTGTGGATATAAGATTCTTCACATCGGCACCTTCTGCACCATGGATTGTACCTACTGTATCCTGCAAACCTATTTTCACCCACCCATGTGCCAGTTTTTTGTGAATCATGAGGATTTGTTCACCGAGCTGGATCATCATTTGTCTCTTGAGAAGGGATCCCGGATCGGTACAGGTGAGTTTACCGACAGTCTTATCTGGGGGAAATGGTCCGATTTAAACACCCGGCTTGTGGAACGGTTTGCATCTCAATCGCGATCGGTGCTTGAGTTGAAAACCAAAACCGTTTCCATCGCACCCTTCGCATCACTGAACCATCATCGAAAAACAGTCCTTTCCTGGTCACTCAACGCTCTTGCCGTGTCAAAAACTGAAGAACGGGGGACCGCAAAGATAAAATCAAGACTCCGGGCTGCCCAGACGTGCGAATCATGGGGTTATCCAGTGGGATTTCATTTCGATCCGGTGGTTATTTATGAGGGATGTGAAGATGACTACGAAGACGTTATCAAACAGATATTTGCTCACGTGTCCCCACGGAATGTTGTCTGGATAAGTATCGGAACCTTTCGTTTCATGCCACAGTTAAAGCCGATCATTCAACAGCGTTTTCCGGATTCATCGATTGTTTACGGAGAATTCATTCCGGGTCTGGACGGTAAAATGCGATATTTCAAACCCCTTCGCATTCGAATATATCAGCACATGGTTTCGGTTATTCGAAAATTTGCACCGGATTTGACGGTCTATTTCTGCATGGAAGACGACGATGTCTGGGAACAGGTCATGGGATATCTACCGTCTGATCGGGGAGGGCTATCCGCAATATTGGACAGCAGTGCAGCCAGGCATTGCGGCCTGAAAATTTGAAGTCCCAAAAGACCCCAGGGTCAAGAATGGAAAGCAGAGAATGCAGGTTACACAATACAGACGTTCCAGAAAAAAACTTGAACATGGAACATCGAACGTTCAACTTCCAACGTCGAATGTGAAAGACGCTCGTGCAACGCAAGTGCATGCGGCTCGGGTTAATCTGTCTCTTTATAAAATAAAGATGGCATTCTATTTGATATGCGTGGTACTTCTTTTTTCCCCGGTGTGCGCCCCGGCCATGGAGTTGCTGCATGTAAAGCGCGTCGTGGACGGGGATACCCTCCTTTTGGATAACAAGCGCTTTGTGCGGTACATCGGTATCAATGCCCCGGAGGTACAACACGGAAATGAGCACGGGGAGCCCTTCGGCATTGAAGCAAAAAACTATAATATGGGTCTTGTGGGGAACCGGGAAATCTATCTGGTGTACGATCAAGAGAGCGTGGACCGTCATGGCAGGGAGCTTGCCTATGTCTATACAAACAATAATATTTTTATCAATCAAATGATGCTTGAGCAGGGATGGGCGTACTGCTTGTTCAAGCCACCCAATCTTCGTTTCCAGGCGTTGTTCTTAAAAACACAGCGTTTTGCCATGCAAGGGCAACGGGGCATGTGGCATGGATGGGAGGTGCAGACGCAGACGCTTTTGGCCAACAAGCGCTCCAGGCGATTTCACCGGAAGGCTTGTCCATTCGGGGTGCAAACCAAACGGTCGAACAGGGTATTCTTTTCCAGTCTTTGGGATGCTTTCTGGGCGGGATATGCGCCTTGTAAAAAATGTTTTCAAGAGGGGGCTTTTGTTGCCAAAGAAGACTGAAATTCTACCTACAGAGCGGGTGGCTTAAGACGTGCATCGAAAAGGGGCTATAATATCCAAAGAAATATCGAATATCGAACAAGGAACCGCAGAATGACGAAGGGTTATAGGGGTTGTCAGAAAAACGTTCCGATTGAGGACCGTTTTTCTGCTACAAACCCTTATACCGCCATCATATTTTCGGAACATTATTATGACAAGCGGTATAACTTCGATATTCATTATTTCTTGTTCTACATTCTGCGGTTTTGAAAAGCACCATAAAAAAAGCGTCATGGAAGATTCTTCCATGACGCTTTTTAATTATTTAAAGCGACAACGTCGCGTCATATAAATTTACAAAGTAAATTTATTCGGTTCTTCTCCCAATTAGTTGGAGAAGAACCAGGATCCAAGGGTTCAAGGAGTCCAGGGTTCAAGTGAAAAAGCTTTAAAATTGTAAATAGTTAAACGTTTGGCAAAAATGGTATAAGCTTTGTTTGCATATATATATAAAGCACGGAAGTCGAGAGAATGCTGAAAGCAATTATCAAATTCCTGGAAAACAAACACTTGAATCCTTGGATCCTGGACTCCTTGAACCCTTTCTCCCAACTAATTGGGAGAAGATCCATTTATTCTTGCTCGGCAGCAACCGTCTCGATGATTTTATCCACGAGCTGGGTCGGGACTTCATCATAATGTGAAAATTCCATGGTATAGATACCACGACCACCGGTCATGGACCTAAGATCGGGGGCGTAAGTGAGAAATTCTGCCATGGGCACGTTAGCGTTGATAACCTGGTTTTTTCCGGCACTGTCCATGCCGAGCACCCTGCCGCGTCGTCCGTTCAGATCACCCATGATATCACCCATGTACTCGTCAGGGGTAGTGATGGTCACCTTCATAATCGGTTCCAGCAAGATGGGGTTCGCACTTTCAGCTGCCTTTTTGTAGGCCAGGGAGCCGGCTATCTTGAACGCCATCTCAGAAGAATCTACGGCATGAAAGGAACCGTCATTCAGGGTCACTTTGAAATCAACGCAGGGGAAACCGGCCAGGACGCCTTTTCGGGAAGCTTCGACAATCCCCTTTTCTACGGCTGGAATGTATTGCCTGGGAATAACGCCACCAACCACGGCGTCCACGAATTCAAAACCAGAACCGCTGGGCAGTGGTTCCATATCGATCCAGCAGTCGCCATATTGACCATGGCCACCGGACTGTTTCTTGTGTTTGCCCTGTGCCCGTGTTTTTTTCTTGATGGTTTCCTTATAGGGAACTTTCGGCGTACTCAAATTCACTTCGACATTATATTTTCTTTTTAGTTTTTCGGTGGTGGCTTCGATATGAACCTGACCGGCACCTGACAGAAGAATCTGATGGGTTTCCAGATTTCGATCGAGTTTCAAGGCAGGATCTTCTTCAAGGAGCTTGGAAATGGAACTGAAGATTTTATCTTCATCCCCCTTGGATTTGGGTTGGAGCGCAAAAGAAATAAGCGTCGGCAGTGGTTCTGCACACATATACTTTATTTTGCTGCCTTCATCACACAAGGTGTCTCCCGTGGTTGTCTCTTTCAGTTTTGCAACGGCAACGATGGAACCGGGGCCCGCTCCAGTGGCCGGCTTTTGCTCTTTACCAAAAATGGTGAGCAACTGGTTGTAGCGTTCTTTGACCTCTTTGGTGGAATTGTAAAAATTTCCTTCTGATCCCAAGGTGCCGGATATGACCTTAAAAATAGACAGCCTGCCGGCATAGGGGTCGGCAATGGTTTTAACAACAATTGCCGAAAAGGGCTCATCCGGGTCAAAAGAGCGTTCAATGGTGCTGTTATCTTTGGGGTCGATGCCTGTTCTGGAATTGTTGTCCCCTGGCGAGGGCATGACACTGTTGATGGTGTCCATGAAGATATCGATACCGATATTTTTAACGGCAGCCCCGCACAGCACCGGCACAAATTCCCTGGAAATGACACCCTTTTTTAAAGCGTCTTTAATATCGTCATCGCTGAGTGTTTCCCCCTCCAGATATCGCTCGATGAGATCATCATCCGCCTCGGCAACATCCTCGATCAATTTTTCTTTTTCCGAATCCACCTGGTCCTGCATATCGCCCGGGATATCACCGATGGTGACTTTTCCATCTTCGTCATAGAGATATGACTTCATGCTGACGAGATCGACAATACCCTTGAAGTTTTCTTCTTTCCCGATGGGCAGGTGAAGGGTTATCGGCTTCAGGTCAAGACAGTCGGAAATATCCTGAAGCGTGCGGGAAAAATCGGCCCGTTCTCTGTCCAGCTTGTTGATGAAAATGATGCAAGGCAGATTGAGTTCAGCAGCAAAGTCCCATGCCTGCTCGGTTTGTACCTTGACGCCGTCGACGGCATCCACCAGAAGAACCCCGGCATCCGCAGCCTGCATGGAGAGTTTGGTGTCGCTGAAAAAATTCTGGTCACCGGGTGTGTCGATGATGTTGACGGTATGTTTTTTCCAGGCATATTGGCAGAAGCCGCTGCTGATGCTGGTATTCCTCTTGAGTTCTTCAGGTTCAAAATCCATGACGGTCGTACCGTCTTCAACCCTGCCTATGCGATTGGTGATACCGGCTTTGAAAAGTATGGCCTCCGCCAGAGATGTTTTCCCGGCGCCGCCATGAGCTAAAAAGGCTATGTTTCTGAGTTCACTTGTTGCTTCGCTCATCAATGCTCCTCCCAATAAAATCGTTACACGATTTTATATGACGCGACTAGGTCGCTTCTAAAGTACGTTGCTCAAGTTAATACCAGTTGTGTCATATATATGTTCTCTGATCCGTGAGTATTATACGGAACGTTATGATGACAATCACTATAAATTGTCTTTTGTGTAATTTTCTGGAGAAAATCCGAAAAAAGATCCATATATGGTATGGACAAAAAAATCAAGTGTAACTCCTGAAAAAACGACCTCTCTAAAATAAAATCATTTATGATTTTATTTTCATGTGACAAAGAAATTCCTTGTTTCCCTTGGGTCCGGTGATGGGGGAGGGGAGGATGCCATAAACCTGGAATCCAATGGTTGCGAAGAATTGTGACAGGGACAGGGTGACCTCCTCATGCAGAAGGGGGTTTTTAACGACACCCCCTTTGCCGATCCGATTTCTGCCAACCTCAAATTGCGGCTTGATAAGAGCTGTCACGGTGGCATGGGTATTAAGAAACTTACGAATGGCCGGCACGACAATTTTTAATGAGATAAAAGAGACATCGATGACAGCTATATCCACTGGGAATGGAACCTCATCAACCGTCAGGTAGCGGATGTTGGTTCTTTCCAGGATGGTAACACCTGGATCCTGTCGCAATTTCCAGGCAAGCTGTCCATACCCCACATCCACTGCAATCACATGGGCTGCACCGTTTTGAAGAAGACAGTCTGTAAAACCGCCGGTGGAGGCACCCACATCCATGCAATATCGGCCGGCAACATCTATGTTGAATTGTGTTAGCGCTTCCGCCAGTTTGATACCGCCACGACTGACATACGGCATGTCAGTCCCTTTGATGACGATAGTGTCGCCCTCGGAAATCCGGATTCCAGGCTTGGTTATGGGTTCCTGGTTGACGAGCACCCTGCCTGCCAGAATCAAGGCCTGGGCGCGTTGCCGTGTAGGGACGAGTTGTTTGTCGAGAAGGGTAATGTCGAGTCTTTTTTTGAGTTGAGCCATAAATTTGAGCATTAAGCAATAAGCAGCTTATAGCTACAGCTTACAGCTTATTGCTTCAATAGGGCTTTAGAAGCATTGACAATGGCGGTGGCATCCACACCATAGACCGACCGTAATTGCTGTTGTGAGCCATGTTCCACAAAGCGGTCTGCGATACCGATCCGTTTGACATGGACATCGACGATATCCTGATCGTTCAGGCTTTCGAGAACGGCACTGCCAAAACCGCCATGGAGTACATTTTCTTCGACAGTGATGATTTTCTTGATGCGTTTGGCAAGACTCCCTATCAGTTCTGCGTCCAATGGCTTGATAAAGCGGCAGTTGACGACCGTTGCATTGAATCCTTCAGCCTTTAGCTGCGTATGGGCTGACAGCGATTCGTTGACGCTGCTCCCCACGGCAAGAATGAGCAGGTCATCGCCCTGCTTCAGAACTTCCCCTCTGCCGATGGGAAGCGTGGCAAGGGGCGCAGCCAGCGATGCGCCCACACCGGTTCCACGGGGATACCGTAATGCAATGGGGCCGTCATACGATATGGCCGTCTTAAGCATATGACGGAGTTCATTCTCATCTTTAGGTGCCATGACAACCATGTTGGGCAGACATCGCAGATAAGCGTAATCAAAAACCCCCTGGTGGGTAGGACCATCCTCACCCACGATACCTCCTCTGTCGATGGCGAACACCACGGGAAGGGATTCCAGGCAGACGTCATGCAGCACCTGGTCGAATGCCCGCTGCAGGAATGTGGAATAGATGGCCACCACCGGTTTGAATCCTTCGGTTGCCAAGCCTGCTGCAAAGGTGACGCCGTGTTGCTCGGCAATACCCACATCAAAGAAACGATCTGGAAATTTATCTGAAAATGCCGCTAAACCGGTTCCTTCCGGCATGGCTGCCGTAACAGCCAGTACGTTTTTGTCCGATTCCGCAAGAGCCAGCAGGGTTTGGCCGAAAACGTCTGTATAAGAGGGAATTTCGATATCCGAGGGCTTGCATGTGCCGGTGTCGACATCAAAGCTGCTGCATCCATGAAAATAGACTGGATTTTTTTCAGCAGGCAGGTAGCCCTTGCCTTTGGTGGTCACCACATGCAGTAAAACCGGTTCATCACGAAATCGGATGTTGTTCAGAATATCGATGAGATGGTCGATATTGTGGCCGTTGATGGGGCCAAAATATTCGAAATTAAAGGCTTCAAAGAGCATGCCGGGGGTGACAAAGGTCTTGAAGGAATCCTCTGAGCGTTTGGCAAACTGATAGATGTCGTCACCAAACCCGGGGAGCGATTTCAGAAAGACACCGAACTCTTTACGCCAGTCCTGCAGGCGTTTACGTGAAAACGTCCGACTCAGAAGGGAGGACAGGGCACCCACGTTTTTGGATATGGACATCTCGTTGTCGTTCAGGATCACGATCAGGTCCTTGTCATTGTGAGAACCTCCGGTCTGATTCAGGGCTTCATACGCAATACCTGCGGTCATGGAACCATCCCCGATAACGGCAATCACCTTTGATTTTTCCTTTTTGAGACGTTTGGCCGTCACAATACCGAGACCTGCCGAGATGGAGGTGCTGCTATGACCGGTTGTAAACGTGTCGTACGGGCTTTCGTTTTTTCGGGTAAATCCCGAAAGGCCGCCAAATTGCCGAATCGTTTCGAATCGGTCATTTCGACCGGTGATGATTTTATGCGCATATGCCTGGTGCCCGACATCCCAGATAATTTTATCTTCAGGCGTGTCAAACACGTAATGGAGGGCAATACTTAACTCTACAGTCCCCAGACTGGAGGCAAGATGACCGCCTTTTTGGGATACGACATCAACGATGCGTTTGCGGAGTTCTCCAGACAAAAGTTTCAATTTGTTTCGGGAGAGGTTTTTTAAATCATGCGGGGAAGATATATTATCAAGTAAATTCAAGGAAGATAGCGTCTCCTGTTTAAAAGATGAACGTCCAACATCGAACACCGAGCGTCCAATGATGTTTCATTCAAGATTCGATGTTGAACGTTCGATGTTCGATGTTCATTCCTTTCTCAGCTTCTTCGATCAATGATATACCGGGCGATAGCGCGCAGCGGATCTGCTTTGTTATCAAAAAGTTCCAGCGATTTCAAGGCAGTTTGAACAAGATTTTCGGCATATGCTGTGGCATTTGTCATGCCCATGAGTCCCGGAAAGGTGTTTTTCCCTTTATCCATGTCGCTTCCCACTGCTTTTCCGAGTTTTGCAGGGTCTCCCGAAACATTCAACATGTCGTCGATGACCTGAAATGCCAGACCGATGTGGCGTGCATAGGAACGCAGGGCATGCATTTTTTCCTGGCCGCTATTTCCAAAAAGGGCACCCACATCAACCGCAGCTTCAATGAGGGCCCCGGTTTTGAGGGAATGCATTGTAATGAGTTCGTCCAGGTCCAATTTGTTGCCTTCGGCCTGGATATCCTGCATCTGACCCTGGATCATACCCTGATATCCTGCAGCCTTTGCGAGCACGCGAATAATCTTTACGTCTCGAGAAAGGTTTTCACTGGCGCTGTCCTTGGTTGAGGACAGAATCTCAAAGGCGAAGGTCAACAGGGCATCGCCGGCTAAAATGGCAGTGGCTTCGTCATACTGAACATGAGATGTGGGTTTGCCGCGACGGAGGGTGTCGTCGTCCATAGCAGGCAGGTCGTCATGTATCAATGAATAGGTGTGAATCATTTCGATGGCACAGGCAGCCGGCAGTACATCCGACACCCGGGCATGGGTGGCTTCGGCGGCAGCGAGTGCCAGAATAGGGCGGATCCTTTTGCCGCCGGCGGATATTGAATATCGCATGGCCTTTAAAACACGGTTTGAATGATCATCCGCCTTTAAGAACTCAAGGATCTTATTGTTTATAGTCAGTTGATATCGTAGTAAATATTGTTGTAAATCAAACATTGCGCCAAGGATCTCAGGAGTTGTCTGTGGGAAAGGGTTTTTCAGACAGCGTGTCATCTGTTTCCCGAATAAGGACGGAGATCTTTTTTTCGGTTTCGTCCAGCATTTTGGAACAGCGCTTGGAAAGCGTTATCCCTTCTTCGAAACGATGAATGGCCTTTTCAAGGGGCAGGTCACCTGATTCAAGTTCCTGGACAATCTCTTCCAATTGTTGAATGGATTTTTCAAAGGTTTGTTTGGGCATTGTGTGGATTCCTGTTTTTTATTGTTGAAGGTCAAGACATATTATCACGAAATCACGAAAGAACGAAACCACGAAAAAGACCATGATGGTTTTCGTGTTTTTCATATTTCGTGTTTTCGTGATTGTTTTTTTTTAACCAGCTGCTTGGCAACCAGGGCTTCCAGAGAGCCGGTTCCAAGAAGAATCTGTAAACGATCGCCAACGGCAACGCTTTCGGCATCCCGGACCACCTGAGCATCGGGGAAGGACCGGGTAATGCTGTAGCCTCTTTCAAGAATGGCCATGGGGCTTAAAGCGGTTAGTTTGGATTGGTTTGTGCGAAGATTGTTATTTTTATCCTTTATGTATATAGAAAATGATGACAGTAAGTTACTATGCAATTGATCATGTCTTGATTTAAGCTGTGGCAGCCGTGCGGCGGGTGAAAATGTATGCAGTTTTTCCAACCGCCACAGGAGTCGTTCCCGACGTTGTCGAATAATCAGTCTGCATGCACGGATCAATCGGCTGCTCAGGTCATCTGTGCGGAGACGCAAGTCTTGAATTCGTTTTCGGGGGTCCACAAGGCGTTTTGAGAACTCTTTAAGATAGGTTTTCAGAAAACGAAGATAGTTCGAAAAGGAGAGGGTCAGTTTTTTCCGGAGATCAAGACACTGCCGTTCCAGATCGGCTTTTAAAGGAACGACAATTTCAGCTGCTGCCGATGGTGTTGGCACGCGCAGGTCTGCGACAAAATCGGCCAGTGTAAAATCAGTTTCATGCCCAACGGCTGAAATGATGGGTATTTTGGATGCAAATATTTCTCTGGCAAGACCCTCGGTGTTAAACGCCTGCAAATCTTCAAGGGATCCGCCACCCCTTGCCAGAATGGCCACATCCGCATCGTTACGCTGGTTGAGCAGTCGGATGGCGGCAATCAGCTCATTTTCCGCATCAGCGCCCTGTACTTTGGCGGGAATAATTTCCAGGGGGATGTTGGTGAAGCGACGGTTCAAGACCCGAATGATGTCATGGACAACAGAGCCGGTCAATGAGGTTATCACGCAGATTTTATGGGGTAAAAAAGGAATCGATTGTTTGTGCTCATCATTAAATAATCCTTCGGAAGACAGCTTTTGTTTGAGCTGCTCAAACGCTACTTGCAATGCACCCACGCCACCGGGTTCCATATATTCCAGAATAATCTGGTACGTGCCTCTGGGCTCATACAGACTTATACGACCAATCCCGTTGATCTGCATGCCGTCCTCAGGTTCAAACTTCAATTGACTGTTCTGTCCGCGAAACATGACCGCATTGATTTGAGACCGAGAATCTTTAAGGGAAAAATAGAAGTGGCCTGATACGGGGACGCGAAAGTTGGAAATCTCTCCCGTGATCCAGACAAAAGGGAATGTTGTCTCCAGCTGAGATTTAATCTGTGCCGTGAGCTCTGAAACAGTTAAAATATGTCTTTGGGCGATTGAAGGCTGCATTTTCGTCAATGTTTTACGGATGTCCTGTAATTCTGAGATATCAACAACGTCTGATAAGGTATATTATGTAAACTTTTATGTAAGCGCTTATTTTTCAGGAACTCGACCCCTTCTCCTGCATGCTTGGAGGCCATGATGCCCGGAAGCTGGGATGCTTCTGTCCGCTTACAGCTACCCTCCAACCCTTGTATCACCCTCGGACCCTCGAACCCTATATTTATAGAGCACCTCCCTCAGGGCTGGCATGAGGTACACGTTCTCATGCGGCAGTGTACTGAGAAAGGCCCCCAGGACATCGATCTTTCTATGAAGGCTCAAGTGTTTGTCAATGATAAAGCGCTTCTGGTTTTTCACGATACAAAAACCTGAGTTTGCCTTGCCGATTGTTTTCTGGAGATTCTGTTCGGATACAGCAATCTCGAATTTATCAGCCAGTTCCATCAACGCGTGGTATATTTGATCTGGTTTCATCTTAAGATAGGCGTAAACAGCAACGACCAAAATCGTTCAATTCAGGTTGAAATAAACAAATGCTGTGCTATATTATTACAAATCACAAAAAAAACACAAAACACAATTAACAGGAGGATACCATGCAACCCGTTGCATTGTCAAAAACACAGGCTCAGCTACAGGTAAACACCTTTATTCGAAGTGTCTACAACTGGATGGCCATGGGTCTTGCCCTGACCGGGTTTGTGGCCTATTATGTGGCCAACACACCTTCGATACAACAGGTGATCTTCGGCAATAAACTCATATTTTATGGACTCATTATTGGTGAACTGGCTCTTGTTTTTTTCCTGAGTGCCCGGGTTCAAAAAATTCAGGCTTCCACTGCAACGGCACTCTTTGTCCTCTATGCCGCACTTAACGGTGCCACCCTTTCCATTATTTTCCTCATATATACGGCATCCTCCATTACATCCACCTTTTTCATCTGTGCCGCCACTTTTGTGGCTTTCAGCGTTTACGGCATGACCACTAAACGCGATCTGACATCCGTGGGGGGCTTTATGACCATGGGTCTCATTGGAATTATTATTGCTTCCGTGGTGAACATGTTCGTTCGAAGTTCCGCTATGAGTATGGTCATAAGCTATATCGGTGTACTGGTATTCGTGGGTTTGACCGCTTATGATACCCAGAAACTGAAAACAATGGCCCTCACGCAACCGGCCGATGTCGGGGCCAGCGTCGTCAGAAAAGGCGCCATTATGGGTGCGTTGACCCTCTATCTTGATTTTATCAACCTGTTTTTGATGCTCTTGCGGATTTTAGGCGACCGAAGATAAATATCGCTTCGCGGTATTTATTTGAGACGGCTGGGCCGTCTATACCGCTTGTCATAATAATGTTCCGAAAATATGATGGCGGTATAAGGGTTTGTAGCAGAAAAACGGTCCTCAATCGGAACGTTTTTCTGACAACCCCTATATATGATTTCTAATATTAAAACCCTGTGTTCATTTTTACACAGGGTTTTTTATGTGCCTATTTGGATCTTGATGATTTCCGCCAATTGTGTGCAAAAACGCGTGGCTTCAGCTTTGGTTGATGCTTCCACCATGACCCGGCACATGGGTTGTGTGCCTGAATAGCGTATGAGCACCCTGCCGGTAGCACCGAGCTGATTTTCAATTTCTGTGACGGCCTCTGACATTCCGTCGATATCACTGATGGACGGCTTGGCATCGACGGTGACATTCATCAAAACCTGGGGAAAAACCGTCATCACTTCAGCAAGCTGTGATGCCATTGCTTTTTCGGAAACCAGCACACGCAGGAACTGGAGTGCGGCCAGTATGCCGTCACCGGTGGTATGTGCATCCAGAAAAATGATATGACCGGAATCTTCTCCACCAATAACCGCGCCGGAATCAAGCATCTGCTCCATGACATAACGATCCCCCACAGGTGCTTTCAGGTGGGTAACATGCAGCGCGGACAACGTTTTGCCGAGACCCATGTTGCTCATCACAGTGGTGACAACTGTCTGATTTTTAAGCAGATGATGCTGGTGATAAAATCGTGTAAAAATTGCGATGAGCTGGTCGCCCGTAAGAACACGGCCTGTTTCATCAACGGCAATCAGCCGATCTCCGTCTCCATCAAATGCGAACCCCACGTCAGAACCGGTTTCCAGGACTTTTTTTGCCAGGGTTTCAGGGTACTGCGATCCACAAGCATCGTTGATATTGATGCCGTCCGGGGTTGTTGACAGGGGGATGACCCCCACCCCCAGTCGGGAAAAGAGATCCGGTGCAATTGTGCTGGTGGCACCGTTTGAACAATCCAAAACAACATTCAGGCCGTCTATGCGGGTCTTGATCGCCTGGGTCAGCGTGTCTAGAAGAAACTGGCTGTAACGCATGCCGGCATCGGGTATTGGAAAAACCTTTCCGATGGCGTTATCTGCGATAGCGGGCTGCTTTTTATGGTCATCGAGGATCCACTGTTCCAGGTCGTTTTCCATGGCATCGCTGAGTTTGAATCCCCGGTCGTTGAAAAATTTGATCCCGTTATCGTAAAACGGGTTGTGGGATGCCGACACCACGATACCGGCATCGGCTGCCAGGTGAGTGGTGAGATATGCCACACCTGGCGTGGGGAGAACGCCTGCCAGATATACATCCGCCCCCAGGGAACACAGCCCGGCCACCAGGGCGGATTCAATCATGCTTCCCGAAAGACGGGTATCTCTTCCAATGACTATTTTGGGACGTTTGTGGGAGGTGTTACCCCGAAAAAAGACAGCAGCCGCTTTTCCTGCCCTCAATGCCATCTCCGGGGTCATGGGATGCTGGTTAACCCTTCCCCGAATTCCGTCTGTGCCGAATAGTGTTCCCATAAATAAAATCCTCCGGATTTTATTCCGTCAGTTAAAACCTGGTTCTTTGGGCCAGATCAGCAATATTTGGCTATGCCGATGGTGGTCGTTATTTAAATCCGAAGCACGAAATTCGAAATCCTAAACAATACCGAATGATCCAAATTCAAATGATCAAAACAAGACCTTGGCGATACCAATTTAAGCATTCTGTTTGAAACATTTGAGCCTTTGATATTTGGATTTGTTTCGTATTTCGATATTCGGATTTAGAATTTATTACATTTTAGCAGCTGTTGCCGCTATATTTTAATTGTGGCGCTAACGAAGGCTGGGTAGAATCGCCAATATCTTCGAAAGGGTCTTGTCCACGATTTCCTGGAGCCACTCGCTTCCCATCTGTTTTGTTTCGGGATCGAGGGCTTGGATGGTCTTGATGTAGTTTTTTTCATTATCCTGTGAGGCGTGTGCCACCCGATTCAAGAATGGGTCTCTACGGGTGGTGTTTCCCGGATATGCTTGCATGGAAAGCAGGCAATTGATGACAGCGTCCTGCTTTTCATACAGTTCTTTTTGTTGAACCATGACTTTAGCTTCAGGGTTCATCTGATAAATATCCTTATATTTTTGAATGGATAAAGGCATTTTATCTATCAGTTGATTTAATCGCTGGATGCGTTCCTGAATGATTAACTGCAATTTCGCCATGACTGCCGTATGAAGCGCATCCGGGAAACTGTCTGAAATAAAAAGGGACCGCACATGTTGATACCATTGCAGAAGGGAGATGAGGTTCCCGATATAGAGACAGTTGTTAACCACGATGCGTTTGGTGCCGCGATAGAGTCCGGGAACAAAAGGCACATCGCCCCCTTTGCCGGCACCTTCGAAGATCATTCTCCCGGGTTTGGTTGCATCTTTTCGAAACAGGGTACCGGCTACAATGACCGTCCCGAAGGTAAGGCGGCTGGGTCCCACCAGCCCCCCCTGCCCTCCCAGAAAAATCGGCAATTGATCAAGCATGACGCCTTTGGGTACATCACCCAGAAGAGAAGGTGTTGCCTTGTCCTGGTTGGGAGTAAAATTAAAATGGATATAGGCGCTGCCAACTTCACTGTGATCTTTTCTACTGGTCCCCCCCGCCATGAGGCAGTCACAGAAATTGATCAGACTGCCAAGGGTCACGAAAGGAAACAGAATGGTCTGTTTGAGGCCCACTGTATGAGCGATGTTGGCTTCCTCTTCAAAAACACACCCTTCCCTGACATGGGATCCACTTCCGGCACTGGCTTTTTCCAGAAAAACAGACTCGTTGAAATAGCCCCCTTTGAGCATGACATGGGGGCCGAGTTGGCAATCCTGGATGGTGACCGGGGATTCATAGCCGATCTGTGCCTGTCCCATGATAAGGGTTGATTTCCCGAACAAGCGGCACCCTGAATGGATAATGACCCCATCATTGGATATGTTTTCGATCTTGACATCGTCATCGATTTCAACGCTTTCGGGGTTGGGGATAACCACGCCTTTTTGGATCAACTGATCGATTTTATGTCGATTGGAATTCATAGGTCCCCTGTCTTTTGTTCCGCAGGCAGATTATTGAATCAACATAATCTTGCTCTTGTGAATATTTTTTTTCATCAATATATCCACGGGGTTTTCCGTGGCGGAAAAAGCCGTAATCAATATTTTATCAAAGGATATGGTATTGAGTGCATTAAATGATTGAATGGGATGTCCCAAAAACAGACTGCCTTTATGTTGATCATCCACCACCGCTTTGAATTTCAAGGGTGTTTCCTGGAGTGACACATAGGCAATTTCTGCCAGGTCACTTGTACCGTAAAATACGATATCCTGCATGCCATCCTCTTCCAGCTTCTTAAGGGTTCGCTTTATTTTCTGGCGTGCATCACCGTAAAATTGATAAGAAAATTGAATATACGCATAGGTGAGTCGGTTTTTTTCGACAACACCTTTTGGTGTAAGCATATATTTAATACGGTTTTTTGGTAAGGTGGTCACCTTGTAAAATTCTTTCTGGGCCAATTGTTTTAAAAAGGAGTTCACCAGTCCCAGAGATATGCTGAGATGTTCTGCCAGGTAGCGCTGGCTCAATCGAGAGCTTTTCTCGATTTCCTCAAGAATTTTCAGGGTTCGGATGTCCTGGTGATTCATCAATTAATTTGCTCCCCAAATTAATGAGACATAGCCCGAATATTTCACGAACCTGATTGGTTCTGGCGCAAGGCACTTCAGCCTGAAGTCGTAGTAATTTACTGCGAAGGCTGAATAACACAGCGCCGGAGTCTATCAGGAAAGCCCGAAGGGTGAATCTTGACGAGTCAAACAGATAGCCATTCCCTTATGATGAACTGCGCCATTTTGATTAACTTGCAGTATCTTGATATTTTGCTGACATATATAGGCAACCAAAGAGTTCTTCGTCAAGTTTCATGAAATGTTCGGGATAGCTCCGCCTGGTGGATTACACGGGCAAGAAAAAGTAATCGTATTGTTGCTGCCGATTGGGTTGTCTGGATGGCGTGGCGCCGCTTGCTGCTGACACATACAAAAGTGTTCAGAAGATGAACATATCTCAGGGGGGATGTCAATCCAAAAATAAAATCGGATAGTTAAACTATCCGATTTTATCCGACGCGACTGCGTCGCTATATTTATGGGAAACCCAGACGGACTCAAGTCAATACTTTTTTGATCAGCATGGCTTTCTTTTTTCCAATGCCATGGACCTTTAACAGATCATTTTCACTTGCGTTTAAAGCGTTTTGTACGGATTTGAAATGATCCAACAATCGTTTTGCGATTTGAGGTCCAACCTGCGGCAAACCTTGAAGTACGTGCAATTTTCTGCTTCTCAATTTTTTCGGGCGATATCCATGTCTCATTTCCACAAGATTTGACAATCTTCTGGACTGGTGGGAAATCATACTGATGATTTGGCATGACTGCTCAATATTTTCCGAAAAAATCATTGGTATCTGCCAGATGGCTTGAAGAGAAACAGCTGCTCCCATGATCGCACCCTTTGTAATATTGATCGTGGAATTCAATGGATTTCCTTCAACAAGATACAAGGGCCGAGGTAGAAATCGTTTCATTTTCCTGGCCTGCTCGAACAGCCTCCCGTCGATGATTGAGATGGCGAAATCTCTTCCGGTTTTGCGCTCGACAAATATCTCCTGGTTGATGACATAATCACAATAGGGAAGTTTTTTTATTGACACATTAAACCCGGCAGTTATCAGTCGATCGGGTAGATTGCAGGAACTTTCCCTGTAGTCGACAAGTATTTTCGGTTTGTCTAAGGCATCCTGACGCTTATGATGCGGGTCGGTCATTATCGGATTTGGGTGTGTAAATGGATTTGATCAGGGCGGTTAACATGGCGGTTAGTTGGTTGGCCCGGGTGTCGAAATCGACAAATTTATCTTCTGGTATTAAGCGCTTGCGTTTCAACAATTCCAGGAATGTCATGGTTTCGTACAAGGCGCCCCTGGATTTGTACAGATGCCTGGCAAAGTCGTGTTTTGAACTATAGGATTTTCCCGTGGCAATGGCACCGGCAATACCGGCTGCACGCCCTTCTGTTTTCTGTAAAACCTCTTGATGGTGATCTTTGATATTCACCATCGACATGGAATCCATAACGTCTCCGGCAAACTGCATGGCTTTTTGCCATACGTCGAGTTTTTCATAGATATAAGTCATCTTTTACCTCCTGTGCTTAATTTTTATACCTAGCCTGGTAGTTTTCTGCCTGGTAGGGGCTGCCTGTTTCTTTGACTGAGCGGATAAATTCAATCAGCATGGTCGTGATGTTCTTGCCTTTTGTTTCTATTTCCGTATAGCACTCGTCGGTAATCAGCTGTTTGGCTTTGAGAATTTCCAACAGTGTCATGGTTTCGTAAAGGGACCTCTTGGATAAAAACAGATGGTAGATAAAATCCTCCTCCGACAAACAGGCTTTGCCCTTGGCGATGTTGGTGGCGATATTGACGGCGCTCATTTCAATTTCTTCTGCGATGCGTTGATTTTCAAGCTCATCAGCCACTTCCGCGATACATTGAATGACCTTGATGGAAAGATCGACCGCCTTTTTCCAGACGTCCAGCCGTTGATAGGCATAGTCCATGGCTCTCTCCTTTTCATTGCCTGACTCAAATTGGTTGACCCCGCGGGATTGAATGGCGGGAAAGACAAAAGAATTGTCTTTGTTCAATAAAATGACTCCTTTGAGATGATACGACGGGAACCCGCGGGGTCGCACGCTAACCACACTCTGTATTTCAGGTATTATCAGACCATATCTCAAGCTTGAGATGGGTTCTATTTAACCACGATCCGCTCCCTGTTGACTTCGAATGTTTTCTGCCCTATGCCTGCTACCAGCATGAGGTCCTCAGGCACTTTAAAGGGGCCATTCTCCTCACGAAAGGCAACGATTTTTTCTGCATACTGGGGACCCACACGATCCAGTTGAACCAGCTCTTCCACCGTGGCCGTGTTGATATTGATTTTTCCCTGCTCCTCGGCGAAGACAGAACCGGTCATAAGCATGGTCAGGGTTAAGATCATAACAATTGTCATCCATTTCTGTGTTCTCATCATGGTGTTTTCCTCCTTTTTAAATCGTATTGTTTTGTCTGACAGGGCATCCCGATGTCAGACCCACCTTTCTGCCGGCAGGCGTGGTATGGGCAGTTTCCCATAAGCAAATCAAAAATCAATCCTGGAAAAACTCGCAGATAATACGTATTAATAAACCGTATTGTATCTCAACTTTCGGCGTTCAGAAAACGCGAAATGAATGATCCCCTGGCGCTTTGCGAACTCGCCGCAAGGGCTCCTAACATCAGCACTGACCATATGGTTAAATTGGGAAATTGTTTCGTAACTTTATATATATGCAAACAAGTCTTATACGATGCCTGCCAGACTTTTAACTCTTTATAATTTTTAAGCATATCAATCGAATCCTTGACCCCTCGAACCCTGGAATCCTTCATTAAAAGCGGCGAAGCCGCGTCATATAAATTCGCGAAGCGAATTTATTCGCAGTTGAAATAAGGGTGTGACTCAGGTATGTAGCCCAATAACATCGTGATACGATGTTATAACCCAACTTTCGTGTTCGCCCGATCCAGAACGCTGTAACGTATGACATTAGGGTGTTAACACGCGGCAAGAAGCATCGGTGAGGAAAGATACCAACCATATGAAAACGCCCAGGCCATACAATATCGCCATTGTCAGCATGGCCGGGCTCCTGCCTGGTGCAAAAAGCCTGGACGCTTTCTGGGATAATCTGGTTTACAAAAAAGATGCCTGCCAGGAGGTTGGAAAAGATCGTTGGCGGATGGACCCGGCGATGATGGCCACAGAAAGACTGCAGCCTGACAAGGCTGTGTCCAGGGTGGCCTGTCTCTTGGACCAGGAGATGGACTATTGTTTTGAAGATCTGGATCTTGACAAAGACATGCTTCGGGATCTTGACCCCCTTCACCAAATTGTGTTGCACGCCGGCAGGGAAGCATTTTATGCCGCCAGACATGAATCCATCGACAGGAAACGGACCGGTGTGATTCTTGCCGCCATTGCCCTCCCCACGGATGCATCCTCATTGATCGCAGAGAAAATCCTGGGATCGTATCTCGAAAAACAATTATTCCATCCCATGGCTGAAGAGATGGCGCCGGCGCTGACCAGAAATCAATGTCTGGCCGGCAGGATGACCGGTTTCCCGGCAGCTCTGTTGGCCAAAGGCATCGGTCTCGGAAGCGGCACCTTTACACTGGATGCGGCTTGTGCATCATCCCTGGTGGCATTCAAACTTGCCTGTGACGCCTTGTCGCAACACAGGGCAGATGCCATGCTGGTGGGAGGGGCCTCACGACCTGACTGCCTCTATACACAGGTTGGATTCTCCCAGCTTCGTGCGTTGTCGCCTTCGGGTCGTTGTGCGCCTTTTGACAAACATGCAGACGGTCTGGTTGTCGGGGAAGGTGTCGGCATGTTCGTACTGAAACGTGTGGAAGATGCTGTAAAAGACCAAGACAATATCCTGGCGCTTATCAAAGGCATCGGACTTTCCAACGATATGGGGGGCAGTCTCCTGGCGCCCCAGCGTGAAGGCCAGGTAAGAGCCATGCGCATGGCCTATGACGCCGCTGGGTGGACACCGGATGAGATCGACCTGATTGAATGCCACGGAGCGGGCACACCCCTTGGGGATCATACCGAACTGAGCAGTCTCGCAAGCCTGTGGGAGGGCATTGCCAGCGATACCGGTGTCTGTCCCATCGGCTCGGTCAAATCTACCATCGGGCATCTTTTGACGGGTGCCGGGGCAGCTGGAACACTTAAAGTATTACTTGCATTAAAGCACAAGAGCATACCGCCATCAAACAACTATACGGAGCCAACTGAAAACAGCCCCTTGATCGGCAGTCCTTTCAGGGTACAGACGGAATTGAGCGACTGGCTTTCACGAGATGCAGATACCCCCCGTCGAGCCGCTGTGAGCGCATTTGGATTCGGCGGCATCAATGCTCACATGCTCCTGGAAGAATGGACCCATCCAAGCAGGTGTGAAAAAGGTGCTATAAATCTGCAGAATCAGGCTGTCCCAGAGAACGGCGGTGAAAATGGCTACCCCCACATATCAACAAATGAAAAACCCCTCGTGGCGATCATCGGTATGGGTGCTGCCATGGGGAAACTGTCGACCCTGAGAGCTTTTCAAGAGGCTGTTTTCAACGGGCAATCCATCATTGAACATCATTCTCATCTGCGCGGCACACAAATCGGCCCCGATACCTATTTTAGGCATCTGGTTCCGGAACACGGTGCATTCATGGAAGATATCCCCCTGGATATGGGTTTGTTTCGCATTCCCCCCAATGAAATACCGGATATTCTGCCCCAGCATCTCCTCATGCTGAAACTCTGTAGAAGCGCACTCATCGATGCCGGTGTCCCCCTCAAGGAAAAACGGCCGAGAATGGGCGTGATGGTAGGCGCGGATTTTGACTTTGAAGCCACCAATTTTCATTTAAGATGGATCCTTAATAAAAGCATCCGCCGGTGGGAAAAAAAATATGGGCTCAACCCTCAAGATCCCCATGCCGCCGAATGGGTTCGCTCTCTGAAAGCATCTGTCAGCCGACCCTTGACTTCCAACCGGACACTGGGTGCCTTGCCCAGTGTCATAGCAAGCCGGATCGCCAAGGAATATTTATTGGGCGGCCCCAGTTTCGTGGTCTCGTGTGAAGAGGCCTCCGGTATCAAAGCCCTGGAAATAGGCGTCAGGGCTTTGCAGGACAATGACACCGACGCGATGCTGGTGGGTGCTGTGGATTTTACCGGGGATCTTCGATACCTGGCCACGCACCATCATGTCAGGCCCTATTCCGCTGCAGCATCTGTATTGCCTTTTGATCGATCGGCTCGGGGAACCCTTCCCGGGGAAGGCGGCACTGCCCTGGTACTCAAACGCCTGGAAGATGCTCTTGCCGAAAAAGATCGTATCTATGCCACCATCAACGGTTTTGGCGCTGCCAGCGGGATGGCAAAGGAAATGGGGGGCATATCACAGGAAGCATATCAGGTATCCCTCGAACGAGTCATTCAGGAGGCTGAAATCGACTTGTCGAAACTCAGCCTTTTTGAGGCCCACGGAAGTGGTATCCATACCGAAGATGCCATAGAGTCAAAGGTGTTGAATACGATTTCGACCGACACGGGGCTGCATTGTGCCGTCAACAGCACCAAAGCGATTGTGGGGCACACGGGCGCCGCATCAGGTTTGTCTTCCCTTGTGAAAACAAGCCTGTGTCTCTACCATGCCCTTATACCGCCCATGCCGGGGTATCGATCGCCTGGGGAAATTGCATGGGGGAAGCGTTTTCACGTGCCCATCAAACCTCAGTACTGGTTTCGAGACCGGGAAAGCGGTCCCCGCCGGGCGTGTGTTGGTGTCATGACATCCGATGGAAACTGCAGCCATGTCCTCCTGGAAGAATATGAAGATGCCGGCACAACAATAACCGCAGAGGCCGTACGGGACAGGCTTCGTCCCCTGGGATATCAGCCCGGCGGCCTTTTTGTTGTGGAAGGTGATAATGGTCATGAGATCGTGGAAGGTCTGAAGGCCCTTTGGGATCAGATCCGGAAAGGAATTGCCAAGGAACTGCCCATGGAGCTGCTCGCACGGGTCTGGTACGAAAAAATGGGGTGTCAACCGGGTAAGAAAAGAGCGCTCAGCCTGGTGATCAGAGATATCCACGAAGCTGAAAACGAGATTCACAAAGCCAAACAGCTTGTTGCTTCAGGGAACAGGGACACTGCCCCGGGGCATGCAAACATTTTTTACACGCCCGAACCCCTGGGGGCTTCGGCGGACATCGCCTTTGTTTTTCCTGGCTCAGGAAACCACTATCTCGGCATGGGACGGGACATGGGAACCCAGTGGCCCTTGATCTTACGCCGGATGGATGCAGAAACCCGACAGTTGAAAAAGCAAATGATTCCCGAATACTTTATGCCTTATCGGCGGTCCTGGGAAACGCGGTGGGAAACACAGGCCTTGCATCGGATTCATTCCGATCCGCTTTCGGCGATTTTCGGGCAGGTTATGCACGGGTGTGTCGCAGCCAGACTGATGCTGCAGTTCATGACCCCACCCGGGGCAATCATCGGATACAGCCTCGGGGAGACTGCCGGATTGGTCGCCATGGGTGTCTGGAAAGGTCAAGACCACCTGTTGAAACGGATGGTTGAATCACCCCTGTTCAAGACAGCCTTGACCGGACCGTGCCTTTCTCTCAGGCGGGCGTGGAACATCGACCCTGAAGAACGATTTGAATGGCAGGTGGTGGCGGTTGATCGAGCGGCAGAAGAGGTCATGCATGCTGTCAAGCAATTCCCCATGACCCGTCTTTTGATCATCAATTCACCCCGGGAATCTGTTATAGGCGGCGACAAGGAGTCGATCCGGAACATTGTCACCATACTGGGGTGTAACGCCGTTTTCCTGGACGGGGTGGTGACGGTCCATTGCGATGCGGTCAGACCTGTCGAGGACGACTACCGGCAACTTCATCTGCACCCCATAGACCCGCCCGGGAATATGCGTTTCTACAGTTGTGCATGGGGTCATGTGTATGATCTGACCAGTGAAAATACAGCGGCATCCATAACGGAACAGGCACTCAATGGCTTTGATTTTACCCGCTCTGTTCAACAGGCCTATGACGATGGCATCCGCATTTTTATCGAAATGGGACCCCGGGCTTCCTGCACACGAATGATACAGCAGACCCTTGAAGGTCGTCCCCACCTTGCTGTAGCAGTCAGTCGAAGCGATGACAACGAATACCTGTCAATATTGAAAATGCTGGGAGCGCTCAGCGCAGAAAGGGTTGATGTCCAGCTTGAAAAATTATATGGAAGGAAAGCCTATCCTCCTGAAATGAATCGTGTAATAGATGCCATTTCCGGGCCGCCGCTTGAAAGCATTTCCCACCAAATGACCCGGGATCTCATGCGGTCTGTTCAGGAAAATGCCCGGACAACTTCCGAGGCACACAAGCAATTCCTGGAAATTTCCAGCCGGATGACAAAGGGCTACCAGGAGGCCATGGCATTGCAGGCCCAACTCCTGTCCGCGCATATGGAGCAAAATAATCAGGCAGGGATTGTTACAACTGGATCTGGAACACACCCGGCCCCGACAGTTCCTGTCCCCCTTTATTCCAGAAAAGACTGTTTAAGCTTTGCCACAGGATCCGTGGCCGAGGTATTTGGTCCTGAATTCCAGGTGGTTGATACCTACCAGGCCCGGGTGCGGCTGCCGGACGAACCCCTCATGCTCGTGGATCGGGTCATTTCCCTTGTGGGTGAAAAATGTTCCCTGGGCAGTGGACGGATCGTTACCGAACACGACGTGCTTCCAGGGGCCTGGTATCTGGATGGTGGCCGTGCGCCGGCATGCATATCGGTGGAGGCCGGTCAGGCAGATCTGTTTCTCAGCTCCTACCTGGGGATCGATCATATGGTCAAAGGCCGAAGAACCTATCGCTTGCTGGATGCCTGTGTGACGTTTTTCAGGGGCTTGCCAGAGCCTGGAGAAACAATTCGATATGATATCGAGATCGAAAAGTTTATCCGCCAGGGAGAGACACACCTTTTTTTCTTTAAATTTAAAGGATTTATCGATGACAACCTGCTCATTCAAATGAAGGATGGCTGTGCGGGTTTCTTTACCGAGGAGGAGGTGCGGAACTCCGGGGGGATTGTCGCGAAAAAGAACGATGGCCCGCGTAAAAAAGAAGATACCGGGGCTCAATGGCGGCACCCTGCCCCGGTAAGCACGGAATCGTTTTCCGAGTCTGCCCTGGATGCCCTGCGATCAGGGCGTCTGGGGGACGCATTTGGAGCGGTGTTTCAAGGTAAAACCATATCTTCTTCCCTGTGGCTGCCAGACGGGCGCATGCACCTCATCGATCGTGTTCTCACATTCGATCCTTATGGGGGCACCTTCGGTAAAGGCTTGATACGTGCCGAAGCGGATGTTCATCCGGACGATTGGTATCTGACCTGTCATTTTGTGGATGACATGGTCATGCCGGGAACACTCATGTACGAATGCTGTGCACACACATTGCGGGTATTTCTGCAACGTATCGGGTGGATCAGTGATAACAAAGATGCCTGCTATGAACCGGTTGTGGGGGTTGAAAGTGTGTTGAAGTGCCGCGGACCGGTAACACCGAACACCCGGCATGTGGTGTATGAAATCGATATCAAGGAAATGGGGTATGGCCCGGAGCCATATGCTGTTGCCGATGCCCGCATGACAGCCGATGGCTCGTACATTGTTTATTTTGACAGTATTTCCATAAAACTGACCCGGGGCACGCGTGAAGAGATTGAAAATATTTGGAAAATCGGTTCAGAGAAAGCCGCTGCAGGAGAGCCCTTTCCTGCAGTTAAAAACGCGCTGCAAACGGCAAAAGGGCATGGACCCGTAATTTTCAACCGGAAAATGCTGGAGGAATTCGCGTTTGGCAGGCCCTCCAGGGCGTTTGGAGAACCCTACCGGGAATTTGACAGACACCGGTTCATTGCAAGATTGCCGAAACCGCCCTATCTGTTTATGGACCGGGTGATTGCAGCTGCGCCTGAGCCCTGGGTATTGAAACCCGGCGGGTGGATCGAAGCCGAGGTGGACGTTGATCCGGGTGACTGGTTTTTCCGTGCCAACCGTACACCCAGCATACCCTTTTGTGTTTTAAATGAAATCGCACTCCAGCCCTGTGGCTGGCTGGCGGCATACCTGGGTTCGGCCTTGCGGAGTGAAAAAGACCTCAGGTTCAGAAATCTGGGTGGTACCGCTGAACTCGGCAGGGATGTACCTGCAGAAAAAATGTCACTGACCACACGTGCACGGTTGACACAGGTGTCTGAGGCGGGTGACATGATCATCGAGCACTTTGATTTCCAGATCCTGCATTCTCAGCAGATGATTTATCAGGGGCAGACACATTTTGGTTTTTTTACCCGAAAAGCCCTGGCTGAGCAGGTGGGATTGCAACAGATGGATATGTCTCGCTTTACCATACCGGAGGATTCGTCAACCCGCAGGCAGATAGTGATGCCGGATCATGCACCCACGGCACCGGGCGATTTGTCCGGTCATGTCCATGGACATGCGGCAATGCCGGGACGAGCCATTCGCATGATCGATCACATCGATGCCTATCTTCCGGAAGGAGGACCTCACGGATGTGGCATCATCAAGGCCTCGAAGCACGTTTTGCCCGAGGAATGGTTTTTTAAAGCCCATTTTCTGAATGATCCTGTCTGCCCGGGTTCCCTGGGTCTGGAGTCCCTGATACAACTGCTGAAGTTCATGGCCCGGGATCGGTGGCCACACCTGGCGGATGACCATTGCTTTACCCTGAAATCGGAGCGCCACCATCAATGGACCTATCGCGGGCAAATCACCCCTGAAAACAAACGCATCGAGCTTCTCGCGGTGGTGACAGACGTGACGGGAAAGCCATTTCCCATGCTCACGGCTGATAGCCTGTTGACAGTTGACGGACTGCCCATTTATCATATGGAACAATTTTCTATCGGCTTAATCCCGGTAACTCACCGGTGATACAGATGGCAGCAGCTGACATGCTGGGAAGCTGGGATGCTAGGAGGCTGTGAGGCTGCTTTTCGCCATCAGCTCGAGGCCGACCTAACACCTAAAACTTAAAACCTAACACCGTTATTAACACCTAAAACTTAACACGTAACACCAGTAACGCTGGGCGGCTAGAAAGCTAGGGGCTAGGATACTGCCTTTAGCTACCAAAAACCAAACACCAAACACAAAATACCAAACACCAAACACAAAACACAAAACACAAAAGAAAATGAAATACTCAAAAGTCAAGATTGCCTCGTTTGGATACGAGCTGCCCCCGAATGTGGTGAGTTCGGAAGATCTGGAAAAACGACTGGCGCCGCTGTACAAAGCGCTTCACTTTCAGAAGGGGCAGCTGGAATCTCTCACGGGTATTCGAGAAAGAAGATTCTGGGATCCAGGATTCAGGATGGCAGAGGGTGCGATCCTTGCTGGGGAAAAAGCCATTGCAGCGGCAGGCATCGATCCGCAATCGATCCAGATGCTGGTGTACGGTGGTGTGTGCCGCGATAACCTGGAACCGGCCACTGCCTGCGCTGTATCCAATGGACTGGGGCTCGGGTCGGACACATTGGTTTATGATGTTTCCAATGCATGTCTTGGTATTCTGAATGGTCTGGTTCAGGTAGCGAATGCCATAGAACTCGGGCAGATATCAGCCGGGCTTGTGGTCTCCTGTGAATCCGCTCGTGAGATCGTGGACAGTACCATCCAAAGAATGCTGACCTCCGGGACCATGGATGTGTTCAAACAGACAGTTGCCACCCTGACAGGGGGTTCAGGCGCGGTGGCCGTGCTTCTGACGGATACATCCTTGTCTGATCAAAATCACCGTCTCCTGGGGGGAGCCTATCAATGTGCCACCGAACATCATAGGCTCTGCACCTGGGGGCCTGACAGCGGTATATCCGCCGTGGGGAAACAGGTCATGAACACCGATTCCGTAGGGGTTTTGAAGCATGGCGTTGTACTGGGGATAGAGACCTACCGGGTCTTTCGCAAAACCCTTTCGCTTAGCGCAGATCAACCTGACAAGACGGTCTGCCATCAGGTGGGTTCAACCCATCAGGACACGATCCTGAAATCCATCGGCATACCCAGACAGCGTGATTTTGCAACCTTTCAATACCTGGGCAATATCGGAACCGTTTCCCTGCCTATTACCGCCGCCATCGCTGCCGAGCGTGATTTTTTCAAGGCGGGTGACCTGGTGGGGATGCTGGGTATCGGTAGCGGGTTGAATTGTTTGATGCTGGGAATTGCGTGGTAGAAAACTGAAGGCTGTAGACTGTTAGACTATTAGACTATTGGGCGCCTATCAGCCTAACTGCCTAAAAACCTAACAGCCTATACTAGCCTATCACCTATGAGCTGTGAGCTATGAGCTAATGAAACCAAAACCCATTGATTTGTCGAAATGCCGGCACCTGTATCCATTCGAATCCCATTTTATGGATGTCAATGGCTTCAGGTATCACTATGTGGATGAGGGCTCGGGTCCGCCTGTACTCATGGTGCACGGCAATCCGACCTGGTCGTTTTATTACCGGAGACTCATCCAGACGCTTTCGCCACGCTTTCGATCTATCGCGGTGGACCATATAGGCTGTGGCTTATCAGACAAACCAGCTGTGGAGAACTATGACTATACGCTTGATTGCCGGGTCAACGATTTGGAACGTTTCATTTATGGTCTGGAATTAAAGGGGAAAATATCACTTGTGGTCCACGATTGGGGCGGTATGATCGGTATTGCTTATGCGCTCAGACATTTGAGTCGCATCGATAGAATCGTCCTGCTCAACACCGCAGGGTTTTTCCCTCCCCAAGGCCGTCCCCTGCCCCTCAGACTGAAACTGATCCGACATGTCAAGCCGTTTGCAAAAGTTGCGGTCCTGGGGTTCAACGCCTTTGCACGCAGCGCTCTTTTTATGGCAACGGCCAAGGGCATGCCCGGCGATGTGAAATCGGGGCTTTTGGCGCCATACAATTGTTGGCAGAACCGCATTGCCACCCTCAGGTTTGTGGAAGATATCCCCATCAAACCCGGTGACCCGAGCTTTGAGACGGTGAAAACGGTTCAGAACGAATTGCATCGTCTGAGAGATCTGCCCATGCTTATCTGCTGGGGCATGAAAGATTTTGTCTTTACCAAGGCATACCTCGATGAATGGCGTCACCGATTTCCAGACGCCCGGGTACATACCTTTGAAGATGCCGGTCATTATGTCCTGGAAGATGCAGCAGAGACCGTTGTTGACCACATCCATACATTCATGTTAGAAGACCGAGTGAGAGATTGACTGATAACCAGTAGAAATTAAAAATAAAATCAATTAGCAGTAAGTCATAAGCGGTAAACGGCTGAAAAGTCTTTGTTTATTCCGTCATTTAAAATCAGGTTTTTTGTACCAGGTCAGAGATATTTGGCTATGCCGATGGCGGTAGTTACTCAAATCCGAAGCACGAAATTCGAAATCCTAAACAAAACCCAATGATCCAAATTCGAATGATCAAAACACCTAAAACCTAAAACCTACTTTTTATACCCATGCCCGATGAATACCCCGAAGATAACATGGTGAACGTGGCGTCCCTGCTTCGTAAAATGGCACGGAATCAGCCCTACACGCGGGCTGTGGTTTGTCCTTTACGCCAGAACCGGGACAGGGGAATCGCCTACGCCCATCTTACCTTCAGACAGCTGGACAGGGAGTCTGATTGTCTGGCCCACGGCCTTCTTCGCTATGGTATCAAACGGGGTACCCGGACCATTCTGATGGTCAAGCCGAGTCTTGAATTCTTCGCTCTGACCTTTGCCCTTTTTAAAACCGGTGCGGTGCCCGTGGTGGTGGATCCGGGAATGGGAATCAAGCGGATGCTCAGCTGTCTTTCAGAGAGCAAAGCAACCGCTTTTATCGGCATACCCCTTGCGCATGCATTGCGTGTGTGTGCTCCCAGCTATTTTAAATCACTCAATAGATCCATAACAATCGGCAAACGATGGTTTTGGAGTGGTCCCAGACTCCAAGAGATTCGTCAAACACCCTGGAAACCATTTCCAATGGCAAAAACCCAGAAGGACGAAACAGCAGCGATTCTTTTTACCACCGGCAGCACGGGCCCGGCAAAGGGTGTGGTCTATACCCACGGTATCTTCGATGCCCAGGTGCGACATATCAAAGACAGATTTAACATCGTCCCCGGTGAAATCGATTTGCCGACATTTCCGCTGTTCGCGCTCTTTGATCCTGCCCTTGGAATGACTGCCGTGATACCGGACATGGACCCCACCAAACCAGCCCAGGTGAACCCTGAACGCATCATCGAGCTGATTCTGAATCATGGTGTAAACAATATGTTTGCATCTCCGGCACTTCTCAATCGTGTGGGACGATACGGCCAGGCGCATAACATCAAGCTTCCATCATTGAAACGGGTAATTTCGGCTGGCGCGCCGGCATTACCCGACAACCTGGAGCGGTTCAGTCGGATGCTGGAGCCCGAAACCGAAATATTTCCCGGGTATGGTGCCACCGAAGCCATGCCGGTTTCGGTCATGGGGAGTCATGAGATATTGGAGAAAACACGCCATTTGAGCGAACAGGGTTATGGGATGTGTGTGGGTCGGGTCTTGCCGGGTCTGAAGGTCCGTATCATCCAGATCAGTGATGAACCCATCCCCCAGTGGTCTGACGATCTGGTTGTTCCCGATGGTGAAATCGGCGAGATCACGGTCAGGGGTGATCTGGTAACCATTCAATATTTCAGAAGAAAACGGGATGACATGCTTTCAAAGATTGAAGAGAGCACCAGTGTGTGGCATCGCATGGGAGATCTTGGATGGATCGACACGGAAGGACGACTCTGGTTTTGCGGGAGGAAAAGCCACCGCGTCATAACCGAGACCCAGACCCTGTTTACCATTCCCTGTGAGGCCATATTTAATCGCCATCCACATGTTTTCAGAAGTGCCCTGGTGGGTGTCCGGCCACGCCCCAAGCAAAAACCGGTTATATGCATTGAGCTGGAAAAAAACCACCCCAAGAAAAACAAAAAAAAGATCACCGAAGAACTGCTGGAACTTGCCAAAGAGTCTGTCCTCACGCAGGGAATCGACACCATCTTATATCACAAGGCATTTCCGGTGGACATACGGCACAATTCAAAGATATTCCGTGAGAAACTGGCCGCTTGGGCGCAAACCAGGGTCCGGTAGAACCTTTCCGGGTCCTCCACCAGAGGTGGAGGTTTTAGATCAGAATAAATATGTCAACAAGGCTATCCGACAACCTCATTTTGAAAGATGCCCGTGTTCTCGTCACCGGTGGCGGCGGGTTTCTTGGCAAAGCGCTTATCAAACGCCTTTTGACGTACACGCCAAATATCAGATCGTTGAGTCGGAAACAAAACCCGGAACTTGATGCCCTCGATGTGGAACAGGTGCAGGGGGATATCGGTGACCCGAGCGCCGTAGAACGGGCTTGTCAGGAACGGGATCTTGTGTTTCATGTGGCAGCCAAAACCGGCGGCATGTGGGGTCCCCGTCAAGGATTCTATACGACCAATGTTGTGGGCACCCGCAATATCATAGAAGCCTGCAATCAGCAGGAAATACCCTATTTGATCCATACCAGTTCCCCCAGTGTGGTTTATGATGGGGATACCGACGTAATGGGCGTGGACGAGACAACCCCCTACCCCGATCAATACCAAACCTTCTATCAGGAAACCAAGGCCCAGGCTGAGCGGCTTGTGCTCCAGGCATGCGAGGAGGATGTGGTGCGGGCGATCATCCTGCGACCCCATTTGATATGGGGACCGGGAGACACCCACTTTGTACCTCGAATTATCAAGCAGGCCAAGACGCTCAGACGGGTTGGCGACGGCAAAAACCGTATCGACACAACCTATATAAGCAACGCGGCACAGGCCCATATAATGGCCGCCGAAAAACTGATGGCAAACCAACAGCTCTCAGGCCGTATCTATTTTATCAGCCAGGGAGAGCCTGTTTACCTGTGGGACATGGTGAATCACCTTTTGGCTGCCGCTGGTCAGCCTCCGGTAAAGAAATCGATTCCCAAGGGTCTGGCGTATGCCATCGGCTGGGTTCTGGAATGTGTTTATAAAGGCCTGGGAATCGCCTCTGAACCCAGAATGACCCGCTTTTTGGCCAATGAGCTATCACGGAGTCATTGGTTTGACATCAGTGCTGCCAAGAAAGATCTGGGCTACGTACCGGAGGTGTCCCTAACAGAGGGGTTGAAACAACTAAAAGATTGGATGGGAACATGAACTTGACGGATCTGCTGCCGGTAGAGGAATGGATGAAGTTAGAGAAAGAAATTCATTCACGATATGGCTTGGATACCAATGTCTTCAACACGGACGGTATCCGGATTACGCCATACAAGTCATGGGTCAACCGGATATGTCCAGAGATCAAGGCGACCGATAAAGGGCAAAGCTTTATTTGTGCGGTGGCTCACATGAACCTGGCTGTCATGGCTCGCAACAGCCGGCAGACGGTTGCAGAGGAGTGCGATGCCGGTATCGTCAAGATTGTCGTGCCTATTTTTGTGGCGGATACCTTTGTCGGTGCTGTGGGAGCCTGTGGGAAATGCCTGGATGACGGTGACGTTGATTCGTTTCTCGTAAACAAAGTTACCGGCATCGATGAAGAAAAAGTGGAAAGCCTGGCCGGGGACATAGCGCACATATCCCCTGAAACCATCACAGAACTTACCGCCTTTGTTGAAGAAAGAATCCAACAAATTGTTCAAGAATATGAGGCCGGTAATCCATAAGCCACTTACCGGTATTTGGCCTGTTTCTGGGTTCAACGAACGCGAAATGAATAATCCCCTGACGCTTTGCGAACTCGCCGCCAAGGGCTCCTATAGGGGTTGTCAGAAAAACGTTCCGATTGAGGACCGTTTTTCTGCTACAAACCCTTATGCCGCCATCATATTTTCGGAACATTATTATGACAAGCGGTATAACATCAGCGCCGGCCATATGGTTAAGCAGACATGGTTGCCAAATGATCGCGTTTGCAGATTGGATTTTCATTTCCATGCGCTGATGCAAGGTGCCCTAGGCGGCTCAAACAGCGCAAATCGCCATTGGATCACCCATTTCGCTCTATCTGCTGATAATACCGAAAGTTGATGTATTAAAAAATGCCTAAAGTGGTTTCAAAATTCCAGATCGCACCCAAGAACAAGGCGTGGGCTGACGAAAAAGCGGAGCATACATGTTGTATGTGAGTATTTTGAGGAGGGCCACAACACAGTTATTGGGTGTTAGATGGCATTTTGAAACCACTTTTAGTCTGGTAATTGGTCATAGAAGTAAAGCATCGTATCAGACCGGGTTACAATGCCGATAACCCGGTCGTTTTCCACCACCGGAAGTCGGCCCACGTCGTATTTCACCATCAGTTGAGCCGCCTGAGTTGGGCTCTTACCCGGCGAGATGGTGATGATTTTTCTGCTCATATACGCTTTTACCGGTGATTTCATCTGCGTCTTTTTTTTTATTTTTCGGAAATCTCGTCTGGAAATAATCCCCACAAGCTGATGACTTTCCAGTACGGGTACGCCTGTGCATCCTTTCTTGCGCAGGAGAAAGGCCACCTCTTCCATGGTGTCCTTGGATTGTGCGGTTACCACGGGAAAAGACATGATGTCGCTGATTTGAACCGATGCAGGCTGGTTTCCCTGAATCAGGGTCAGGATCTTTTCACGGACATCATCCGGGTGACTGTTTTTCAACATGGCAGAACCCGCCCCTGGATGGCCACCACCGCCAAGACCCCGCATGATCAAACCGATGTCGATTTCATCGGCATGGCTCCGGCCAATCACCATGCAGGTATTTTTTTGTTTGTTGTGGAAAATTCCCACCGCAGCATCGACATTCACTATCTCACGATACATCCGCATGACCACAGCCAGATTTTCCACATGAC
The DNA here is from genome assembly GCA_963744665.1 of uncultured delta proteobacterium. GTDB lineage: Bacteria > Desulfobacterota > Desulfobacteria > Desulfobacterales > B30-G6 > B30-G6. Next base: position 107,538 of record CAVUUM010000007.1, read on the forward strand.
CACCGATATCTATGTGGCTGATGCTGATGGCGTATCCCTTTACTCGAAGCCGTTCGGCGTTCTGAAGCATGCTGAAAAGGATCTCTTTTTGTTTTTCACCATAAGCCGGTCTCAAAAAAGAGCTGGCAACCGTCAGATCGGCTTTTCGCTCAAGTAAATAGGCGGCAGCGTAGGCGTCTTCCGCTGTTGTGGATGGGAACGTCAGGTTACCCGTGTCTTCGTAAATCCCCAGGAGAAAAAGGGTTGTCTGAATGGGGGTTAGAATTTTTCGTTCTTGTTTGATTCTGCGAAGCAAGAGCGTGATGGTGGCGCCGGTGACTTCACAGACCTTCCAGGGGGTGATGATGTTACCACGTATGGGGTGGTGATCCCAGAGCTGAATATCAAGATCGCTCCTTGTCTTGAGACCGGCCATTCCTTCCAGGCGTTCCCATTTGTTGGTATCCACGACCACCAATTGGTTCACCTGGTTCAGATCCACCGAATCGAAGGTATCGGTGTTAAAAACATCCTTGTGGATGGATAGAAACGCTTTGACATTGGGGTTGAGCTGTTTGGGAAGAACAGGAATTGCCTCCGGAAAGAGTATGTTAACCGCCATGACAGATGCCAGTGCGTCAAAATCTGTATTTCGATGGGTGGTGATGATTCTCATATTTTCAAGCCCTTGCCTAGCTTGCCAAAAACTCCGGGTGATGGCCCTGGATTACCAGATTTGCGGAAATGACTACTAGAAGCTATCTCAAATTTATTCTGACCTAAAATCTCCACCTCTGGTGGAGGACCCGGAAAGATTCTACCGATCCGGTGAAAATTAAAAAGGAAAATATCGAATATCGAACAAGGAATGTAGAATAATGAAGTGTTGTATCGCTGCGCTCTATCTTCCTTTATTCTAAAAACTGGGAAGCATCACTTCGAAATTCATGTATTCGATATTGAATATTCCAGCCCCCTTCGAGGGGGCTTCTTGAGCCCACCCGCTGCGCGGGGGTGGAGGCTCAGTCGATAATTAAAACCTGGTCCTCTGGGCCAGGCTTCTTTACTGTGATGGCTTCTAACAGGACAGCAGTGTCTCGTCTTTGAGTGTTGAACCAAATCGCTTGACGGCTTCTTCCACAGTAAAGCATTCCTTTTCTCTGCCACGGATGTCGAGTTGCACTCTGCCTTCATGCAGCATGATCAGACGATTCCCGTATTTAATGGCCTGCTCCATGTTATGTGTCACCATGATGGCGGTGAGTTGATTCTGGTGGATAATCTCTGCCGTCAGTTTCATTACCCGCATGGCTGTTTTGGGGTCCAGCGCAGCGGTGTGTTCATCCATGAGCAGTAGTTTGGGGAGTGACAGGGTTGCCATCAGAAGCGTCAAGGATTGGCGTTGACCACCGGAAAGGAGATTTACCGACTGTTTCAAACGATTTTCCAGTCCTAACTTCATTTTTTTCAACAATTGGATGTAATGCGCACGCCTTTTGCGGGAAACGCCCCATCGCAAGGTTCTGGTCTTGCCGCGAAGATCGGCCATGCCGAGATTTTCCTCGATGGTCATGGAAGCCGCCGTTCCCATGAGTGGATTCTGAAAAATACGGCCCATATAAACGGCCCGTTTGTGTTCCGGGAGATGGGTGACACTTAATCCATCGATGAAGACATCGCCTTCATCTGCCTCGCAGGTTCCGGTGATCAGATTCAAGAGCGTGGTCTTTCCGGCCCCATTGCTGCCGATAATGGTGAGGAATTCACCTTTGTCTATACTGATGTCAATATCGTCAATGGCGACCTTTTCATCGGGAGTACCGGTGTTGAATATTTTCCTGATACCTTTCAATTCAAGCATCATATGCCTCTCAGGTGCACTTTCCCCTCTTTCCCTTTTTTAATGGCAGGAATACCGAGAGCTAAAATGACCATGATGCCGGTGGCCATCTTCAAGTCGGTGGGAGCCAGACCCAGTCGCAGGCCGATGGAAATAATCAGTTTGTAAACGATCGATCCGATCACGGCTGCCAGCGTCATACGCTGCACAGACTTTGACTTGATGAGGGTTTCCCCGATAATGATGGCAGCCAATACGGATACGATCATGCCAATCCCCATACCGATGTCTGCAAATCCTTGATCCTGGGCAACCAGGGCACCGGACAATGCCACAAAAGCGTTGGAAATACCCAAGCCAAGAATGGTCATGTGGTCCGTATTTACACCAAGTGTGCGAATCATCTGTTCATTGTCACCAGTTGCCCGCATGGCAAAGCCGATCTGGGTGTGCAGAAAGAGGTCCAGGAGTATCTTCATGACAATGGTTACCACGAGAAAAAAAAGAATAATGGGGATAAAGCGATTGATATCCAGGTTTTCCAGGGGTGTCAGGATGGTATCGACTGTCAACAATTGAATATTGGACCGGCCCATGATGCGCAGATTGATGGAATACAACATGGTCATCATCAGAATACCGGCCAGGAGGCTGTTGATTTTTAAACGGGTATTGAGAAAGCCCGTACAGCAACCGGCAGCAAATCCGCAGACAACGGAAATGAGAATACTGACAAGGGGGGAGATGCCCTCTATGATCAGACGGGCGGCTACGGCCCCCCCCAGCGCAAAACTGCCGTCTACCGTGAGGTCCGGGAACGCAAGAATTCGAAAGCTGATAACGATACCCAGTGCAACGAGTGCATAGGCCAGACCCAGCTCAAGAGAAACCGGCACAACTCTAAGGATACCTTCGAAAAACATTCCGTCACCAATGTGATAAATTCTAAATTCGAATATCGAAATACGAAACAAATCCAAATATCAAATGCTCAAATGGTTCAAACATGGCGCATGAACTTGTATCTAAGCGGTCTTGTTTTAATCATTCGAATTTTGATCATTCGGTATTGTTTAGAATTTTATGCTTCGGATTTAGGTATTGAAACAATTATTCTAGGGTTTTATCACCTGCCCCTGTTCGTCCCAAAGTTTGTCGGACGCTTTTTCGATCAAGGTTCGTGGAAGTTTCAGGCCTTGTTCGCGGGCATGTTTCAGGCTGACCCACAAGCTGTAACCCGAAGCCAGGCCTGCAGGTACCTCACCGGGATCATTACCTTTGAGTATCTGGGCAGCCTTTTTGCCTGCTGTGTATCCGATCATAAAATAGTCTAGCCCGTAGGCGGCCACGGCACCTCTGGCTGTGCTGTCACGGTCACCGGCAAAGAGAGGAATATTGTTGTCATTGCAGACCTTGGTAATGGATTCAAAAGCGGAAACCGCTGTGTTATCCGATGTTATATGGATGGCATCTACACGTCCCACCAGGCTTTGCGCAGCCTGCAGCACCTCTGAGCTGTTGGAGATATGGGCCTCCACCAGTTTTCCCCCCATTTTCTCGATCGCGGATTTCATTTCCTTGATATGAAACGTCACATTGACGTCGCCGGGGTTGTAGATGGTTCCCCACCGTTTTGCATAGGGGACCAGATCCTGGTACATTTTACACTGCAGTTCGATGGGCCATCGGTCACTGACGCCTGTAACATGGGTTCCTGTGGGACCGAGCTTTGGCACGATGCCGGTGGCAACTGGATCCGTCACCGAAGAAAAGACGATGGGGATGGTTTTTGATATTTTCACCGAAGCCTGGGCATTGGGTGTACTGATGGCGTGAATCAGATGGACCCTGTCATCTTCGAATTTTCTAGCAATGATGGCACAGTTCGGTTGTTCCCCCTGGGCGTTCTGGCGATCGATGATGAGGTTTTCTCCCTCAATGAATCCTTCCTCTTCCAGAGCGACCTTGAAGCCTTTGGAATCGTTGTCCAGGGCGGGATGGGAAACAATCTGTGCTTCCCCGATACGAATCATTTCGGCTGTTGCGGCCAGTGGCAATACCAGACTGAGAATTACGAGAACACCCCACAAACATGCTATTCTTTTCATTCATCTACCTCCCTCTTTTGCTGGGTTCATGAGATCATCCCAAGTTGAGCGATTACGCTCCTCTTCGGATCGTGTTGCGATGTCATTTGCCGATGGTTGTGACAATTTCTTTGATAAATGCAGCATTGGTGCCACAACAGCCCCCTACCATGTCCGCCCCTTCATCGATGATTCGTTTGATATCGCTGGCAAACTCCGATGGTGTCTGCTCGTATATGGTGATGTCACCTTTTGGGATCGGTTTTCCGGCGTTGGGTTGAATCAAAATAGGTTTGGTTGTGGCTTTGCGTAGCTCCCTTGTGAGTTCGATGATGTCGCTGCTGCCGAGTGTACAATTACAAGCCACGGCATCTGCGCCATTCTCTGCCAATGTGGTGGCACACTGTTCGATGGTTTCACCCATCATGGTGAAATACCCATTGGGTGTTTTGTTGTAGGTAATACCGGCAATCACAGGGATATTTCCGGCACGTTTGGCAGCTTTGAGTGCTGCGGTTGCCTCATCAAGAGAAAACATGGTTTCGATGCTGATGATGTCTGCACCACCTTTTATGAGGGCTGCGGCCTGTAGAAAAAAAGCGTCTTCCAATATTTCAAATGTAGCATCCCCCATGGGTTTGAGCATCTTTCCGGTTGGTCCGAGGTCCCCTGCCACAAATGCGTTTTCAGGGCATACACGTCTGGCAAGCTGGACAGCTGCCAGGTTGATGGATTCCATTTGCTCGGCATGTCCTTTGATGCTGAGCTTGAGTGTTGAGGCACCAAATGTGTTGGTGTGAACGACGTCGGCACCGGCATTGAAATATTGCTGGTAAACATCCATGACAACATCCGGTTTCTCGAGATTCCACAGTTCCGGGACACCACCGGTCGGTAGACCGGCGGCCAGCAGCATGGTTCCCATGGCACCATCGAAAAAAACGATTCTGTCGTTCACCAGATTCAAAAATAAATTTCCGTTCATTCGTGATCTCCTGAGGTGGTAGTTACTTAAATCCGAAGCACGAAATTCGAAATCCTAAATAATACCGAATGATCCAAATTCGAATGATCAAAACAAGGCCTTGGCAATACAAATTTAAGCATTCTGTTTGAAATATTTGAGCATTTGATATTTGGATTTGTTTCGTATTTCGAAATTCGGATTTAGAATTTACCACACGATGAATGTGTATAATATAGCCCTTATATGGTTGAATCAGTGCCAGGCCCTGTGGACCCGGGTATCTACTTAACCGTGACAACCGGGCAGAGCGCCTTTAAAATGACATATTGAGCCGTCGAACCAAATACAATTTTTTCCACTTTGGAGCGACGTTTGATGCCGATGATGATCTCATCAATTTTCTGTTCTTCAGCAAAGTGCAGCAGATCTTCTCCTGCAGACAGACCCCGGATCAGCAGATGGTATTCACATGGCACACCTTCATTGGCTACGATATTCTTTTCGTATTCAAGGTCGAGTTCCGCTTTTTTGATATCCTTTCTCTCGGACTCGGTCCCCTTCACCATGGATGTGACAATGGCAACGGATGCGCCAAAGGCCTGTGCATGCTCCGTGGCCAGACGAACTGCCTCTTTGGATGATTTGGAACCATCAAAGCAAACCATAATTTTCATTTTTTTCTCCTTGAATCATTTTTTAATGTTATAAAAAAATCCAGATATTATCGTTACCGTTTAACTCTTTATAATTTAAGCATTGCACTCGAATCCTGGAATCCTTAATTTTGATCAAATCTTTTGGAGATGATCCAAATTTAAAAAAATCTTTCATCACGGAGCGACAATGTCGCATTTAATAAAATCGTGTGACGATTTTATACGGATATTGTCACCCTGCATTAACACAGATTTGACAACTTTGCCATATATTGTAAGCTAAATTGAGCAATTATCATTGCATTTATCTGTAAGACTGATAGCTTAGCGACGTGAATCGCAACAGCGACACTATTCATAAGTGGTTCTTCTCCCAACTGGGAGAAGACACAGGAGAAATAATCGTGACCCATAGATATTTATTTCCATTGGCCATAGGATTCCTGTTTCTTTGCACGGGTTGTTTTGTTTTTGGCACCAATAAAGACTATCACTCCTTCGATCCCGAAGCTCTCGAGGCGTTTCAACCGGGTATAACAACGGCTGCAGATGTCTCCGCACTGCTTGGCGCTCCCACGGGTACTGTTGAGTTGTCCAATGGGAATGCGTATATTTATCGACGTTCCGTTGCCAAGGCCACATTGATATGGCTGGTGCTTCTCAGCTTTGCAAACTATGACACCCAGGTTGACCAAATTGTCTTTTTCTTCGATAAGAACGATCTCTTGACGCACTATGGTGCGAGTTTAAATGCAGACAAGGCTGAATATGGTTTGCCGTTTTAATTGCTGTTTCGCAATACTCGTCCTGGCTGGCAGCATTTTTTTGAGTCTCTCGGGATGTCTCTCCTACCGGTACGAACGCCGGGTTGAAGGGATTGAGATTGAAAATCCGGGTAGCGCTTACCTGATAGGCGAGACAACCATCGGTGATGTGTTGTCCAGCCTGGGCGCACCGGATGAGGTTCATACCTTAGGCAACACGGACCTGCTCGTCTACCGGCGCTCCCTGTTTCAGGAGAGCGGTCTTTCTCTAATGATTCCGGTGCTTGAGGTGGCCATAGGCGGGAGTGTTGAAGTTTCGGCAAGGGGCGGGTTGGCACGTTACGATACCCTGACCTTTTGGTTCAATTCCCAGGGAACGCTGCAGGATATCGTTTTTGAAAAAGCGTCAGACAGGGCTTATTTGAAGACCCTATTTTCCAAGTAAAAGCCCACTGAGCCTCCACCAGAGGTGGCAGTTTTAGATCAGAATGAATATTCTAAGGCGTGTCTGTGGGCAGGTGGCTTATGGAATATTTAAGAAAACTCATATCACGCATGAAGAAACGGTCTGAGCAGACGCCCATCGAAGAACCCTTCATTACCCTAATACAGGTGGCCAAAGAAACACCGGATATAAAAAATACCCTGTTGTCGATTTTGCAGGAAGAAGAGTTTCACCGATCTTCCATGATCAACACGCTCATGGAAGAGATGCGCTACAAGGGTGCACCGGATGCGCTCATCACCGCCATGGCAAGCCTGCTGGATCATCGTGTGGCTCGGAAAGCCCTTGAACTTTTAAAGGACTGAGCCCCCTCGAAGGGGGCTAGAATATCCAATGTCGAATATAGAAACCATGAATTTCGAAGTGATCGCTCCCAGCTTGTAGAATAGAAGATAGAGCGCAGCGATACAACACTTCAATATTCTACATTCCCTGTTCGACATTCGATATTTATCTTTTTAATTTTCAAGAATATTCGTAAGGGTATATTCGTGACTGATTTTGAACCGGCCTATATGAGAAGTCATCGCTCGGGCCTGCTCAGACAGCGTGTAGCGGAAGCCGGACGCCGATTGCACGCCTGCTGTCTGTGCCCCCGCCGGTGCAATGTGGACCGGACAGACCACCAGAAAACAGGTGTCTGCAGCACATTCGAAAAGGCCTGGGTTTCCAGTTTTCACGCTCACTTTGGAGAGGAAGCTCCCCTGGTCGGAGTACACGGTTCCGGAACCATATTTTTTACCCACTGCAATCTGTTGTGCAACTTCTGTCAAAATTACGATATCAGTCACCAGGGCGTTGGCCAGGAAGTAAGCGACACGCAGCTGGCATCCATGATGCTGGCCCTGCAGAATGAGGGCTGCCACAATATTAACTTCGTGACACCGTCTCATGTGGTGCCGATGATATTGTCTGCGGTGGAGATGGCATGTGCGCAAGGGCTGACCATACCACTGGTTTACAATTCAGGGGCTTATGACCGGGTCCAAACACTGAGGTTGTTGGATGGCGTTTTTGACATCTACATGCCGGATTTCAAGTTCTGGGATTCGGATGTGGCTGAAATAACCTGCCATGCGCCGGACTATGCAAAAGTCGCCAGGAAAGCCATACGGGAAATGTACCGCCAGGTCGGGGACTTGGTTCTCGATCGAAGGGGTATCGCCCAGAGGGGTCTGTTGGTACGCCATTTGGTGCTGCCTGAAGAAAAGGCAGGTACACGCAACATCATGCGGTTTATCTCCCGGGAAATATCCACCCACACCTATGTCAACCTCATGTCTCAATACCGACCCTGTGGAGATGTCACGGGTATCAAAGCGCTTCAAAGATCCGTTTCCAGAAGAGAGTTTATGGATGCCTTGTCCGCTGCAAAAACCGAGGGTATCACCCGACTCGACTAAGCCCTTTTATGCTGGGAAGCTAGGATGCTTGGAGGCTGGGATGCTGCTGTCCGCTCATAGCCATCAGCCACCCTCCAACCCTTGTATCCCCCTCCACCCCTCAAACCCTCTTTCATCAACTCACATCGTTGCATACACTTTTTGACGATGTTTTGCGGCGGACTGGAGTACACCGACTTTGACGTCGACATAGTCATAGACCCTGGCGCTGTTTTTATCTGTTGCCGGTCTGAGAACCCTTCCAAGATATTGGAGGACTCTTCCACTGAAACGGATGGGTGTTGCCAGAAAAAGCGTCGTCAGATTGGGGCAGTCAAAGCCTTCCCCCACCAGCTGGCCGGTGGCAATTACGACCGGGACAGCGCCGGTTTTGACACGATGGAGAACGTTTTGTCGTTGTTCGTTCGACAAATCACCGGTTAAAAGATCTGCATCGACACGATGTTTATAACGCAGGAGTGACAGCAGTGTTTCACAATGTCTTTTTCTATCTGAAAGGACCAGGCAAACGCCCTCTCCTTTTTGAATTTCTTTGACCACGTCCAATGCAATGAGATGGTTTCGCTCGTCGTTCATGGTCAATTCCAGCAACATCTTGCTGTAACTGTTCACAGGGTCATGATACGGTTCGAAATCGGTTTCTCGTAGGATAATTTCAGCTTCAAGAATATGCCCTTCCTCAATCAGGTGAGATTTATCCACAGAATGGTGCACATCACCCAGATGCCAGAATATCAAATTTGAAAGATTATCCCTGCGAAATGGGGTGGCCGACAGACCGAGCATAAATATGGCGTCAAATTCGGTAACGGCATCCGTGAAGGTCCGACTCGGTGTCCGATGACACTCGTCAACGATGATGTGCCCTACCCTCCTTGATACGACATCTGCGCAACGATAAAGCGATTGGACGAGTGCAACGGTAATGGCATCCCCAATCTGTTTTTTCCCGGATCCAATCAATCCGATTTGTGATTCAGGGATTCCTAAAAACTGGTTAATCTGTTCAAGCCATTGAAAGGCTAGGTCTTTTGTGTGAACGACCACCAGGGCAGGCTGTTGCCTGTGAGCGATCATAAAAAGGCCCATGACGGTCTTGCCGCTGCCTGTGGGCGAATTCAGCGTCCCGAAATCCCTGGACAGCATTTTATCGACGGCCTTTTTCTGAAAGGATTTCAATTCACCCTGGAACGAGAAGTTGACTGATGGCAGTTTTCGTCTGTGATCTTCCATCTGATAGGGGATCTTGTAATGTCGACACATGAGGATTAATTGCCTGAGGTATCCCCGGGGAATCCACAATGTTTCTTTGTAGCGATGGAAAAAGCGAAGCACTTTGGGAACGTTTCGGTTCCATCTTCCCATTCTTGCGTTTTCGAGCCATTTGGGATTGGGAATGGTCAGTTTGCGGATGAGTTCCGCTTTGATTGGTTTAGGAATATCGGAAAGCTTCAGGTCTTTGGATAGTTCGATCTTCAATGTGACATCAACCATAGCACGATGGGGATTACGAGTACGGCCAGCAGTATCAACAGACCTGGTATTGAAAGATAGGCGGTATACCAGGGTTTGCCTGTTGCATTGGCACGTTTGAGTTCAGACAAAAACCAGTTGCCGAGCAGAATAGCCGCTACCAGAATGGGAATGAGTTTGAGGATATGGGCAATATTTTCCATGCAGAACCATGACGAAGGTTATTAAAAAAAGCAGAGCAAACAGCTCTGCTTGTTAAACGGTTTTTCAAGCTATAAAAAATTAATCACTCTTAAAATTTGAAACGCTCATCTTAGGTCAGGCTCTGCCGATCGTATTGTTTTTGATAAAATATTTGAGTTGTGCTTTCTGGGAACTGTTCAAGCCTGAAAATTGTACGGTTTGTCGTTTTATTTTTCGATAGGGATACAGGACTTCGCCGACGGGAAAATCAGAAACCGTTTTGAAAGGTATGCGATCAAGTTGTATTTTCTTATCTTTCAAAACTTTTAGCTGATATGATCCTTTTCCGACGAGATATCCGTTGTCTTCATAATCGAAAGCCAGGCCCCCCATACTGATATTCTGGACTTGGTTCATTTTGATCGAGTTTTCCATAATGACGTAAACGCCGTCGCGTGCGTTGAAGCGTGGCCGCTTGCGAAATCTAAATGTAAGAAGCCGTTTTAAAAAGCGGAGAACCATGGCATCACCGGGTATTAAACATCTTTTTGATAGGGTTGAAACAGTACATCTTGTGTCCAGACAGGCTATTTTTCCGGACAAGAAAAATCCTACATAGAAACGCCCATTTTGTCAAGTAGCAGACATCCATTTTTGACAATCAATTCCTATTTAAATGCAAAAATCATGCAATAGTTTACATGTCAAAATAAAACAAACCATAACAATGAGTTAAGGTTATGCGCCTGGTATTGTTTGGGTGTAAATAGGAAAATAAATACCCATAAAATCGACATGTTGTTCAACGATGAGAAAATTATTTCACATCAGATGATAGCTAACCAATCAAACCAATAGAACTAATCAAACGATCTCAACAATCTCAACAATCCAAACGCTCCTAACGTTCCCAACGAACAAAACCAATCAAAAGTTACACCGCTTACAACATATCAATATATCAAGGAACGTCCCTAAAATCTTTATAGCCGTAATTGCACCAATCCCGGAATCAGACTAAAATGTTTATTATTTGAAAATATTTTATACCCATACTGAAATGCAACAGCTGCAATCCATATGTCATTTGTTGGAATGGGTGTGCCCGCAGCCTTCAGAGTAGTCAATATTGAAGCATAAAAATCAGCTGTACCCTCATCAATGGAATGGACAACAACTCTGGGAGAATCCAGAAAAATACTGAGCTCTTCCCTATTCTTGGTTTCACGGCTGCCGGCTTTAAACCCTGATAAAAGCTCACCAATACTAATGGCTGAAAAACCAAGCTGATCAATCTTTCTCAACAAATGGACAACATTGGCTTCACCCTTCATGGCCAATGAATATACATTGGTGTCGATCAATACTTTTTTCATTTCCAGAGCTCCTGATCAATTTGTCGCTCTTTGGTTATTTTGGCATGAACTTCTTTGAATTCATCTTCACTCCACCTGCCAAACAAATCATCCAGATCATCATATTCGCGCGAATACTTCTTTTCTTTTTTGAGGCCAAGGCTTTCTTTGATTATTTCAATGGTTAACTGGTTGATACTTTTGCCTTGTTTTGCCGCTGTTGATTTGAGTTTCTCAGAAACCTCAGGCTCAATGCCTCTTATTGTGACAGTCTTCATATCTCCCCCCCCCTATAATGATATCATTAATTGTCATCAAAATGACATCAGTATATGACATCAATAGAATTCTGTCAAACGGATTTCCAATAATTGGTTGAGAAACGACTAGCCGATCCAAACGCGCCCAACGATGTTGAGTTGATGGCTGGTTTTATTGGTCGGATTCGTTTTGTTTGTTGAATTGGTTGCCCTTCGCCAATAGCTGAGTGCCCAACAAGTCAAACTAATCAAACGGTCTAATCGATCACAACGATCATAATGTTTTCAATGATACAACGAATATCAATTCAATATGCTGTGGTTGTTGAATCACAGAATTGTTGCGCTGGACATTTACATTTCCAATTTAATGTTCATTATTAACAGTGGCTTTAAAATGAATTTATAACTAAAAAAATTTGGGGATTGAAAAAGTGGTCGGAAATTTTGCTGAAAAGCTGTTTTTAGGAAAACACAATGGATATAAGCGGCTCAATTGTGCTCAAGCGATTGCTGAAGCCTTTCGACATGAATATGATTTTTTAACCGAGGACACGGTAAAAGATTTCAAAAAAATGGGCCACGGGAAAGCACCTAATGGCATATGTGGGATGCTTTTCGCAGCCAAGTACATTTTTGAAAAAAACGATCGCTCCGACAAGGCTCAGGAATTTGAAAAGCATTTCCTGGAGTTTGCCGGTACGACAAAATGCAAGGAGCTGATCAAGAAAAAAATCCCCTTTTGCGCCAAATGCATTAATAAAACCGCTTCTTTCATCAATCAGGATTGAGACCTTTTTATCTTTGTCGGTTTTTTCGAATCTTATTGAACCGGTTTCAACCATTGCAGTTCCAGATAATCAAAGTTCAGCTTAACAGGTGGTAACCCCTGCCCATAACGCCTGATCTTGACAGACTGGTATGACGAGATCTCCGGATATATCCAGGATCAGAGTACCTTGGAGTCATAATTAGTTTTCGGGCGGACAGGGTGAGGCACTCTCCAACGAGCCGTCAATGACACCCATCTATCAATGGGGCACCGCGACTGGCATCAGAAGCCATCCTGTCCGCCGAAACTTCGAAAATCTTTAACCGAAGAGGGTTAAGTCCAGTATATGTCGGGCTTATAATTTTAGCTTTATGCCATATAACTCCTTTACGATCAAACGCCATAGACCCAAGGGCCGATTGTTTGCAAAAGCTTCCTCAAGCGTGCCAACCCTTTTCCATTTCTCTCTTAGGTAGGGCCAGTTCATCAAGTAATAGCCTGCTTTGTCTTTTGGCGTGTAATCACTCTTTCTGAGATCAGGTGGCAGATAAACTTGCGACGTCTGCATCAAACACATGGCCATGCGCAGATATCTACGACCCATGCCAAAATCAGCATGTTGCCCGGATGCATCCCGACGTTTGTAGTCGACCATCAAATCTAGCGGGCCATGCAATCCCAGGTGGTATGCCGATTTGACAACATAGTCTTTCAGAATACGGTTGCAGCGTTTAGCAACCGGACCCGTATATGTTTTGCCATCCAAACCGCCGGTTTGTTTAACCCGGGGAACGATGCCTGCATATGATGACAAATTGTTCAAAGGCTTTTGTTCATTCGGGTCTCCGATCTCAGCGGTTACCCCTGCTGCCAAAACAAGTCCGATACCACGAACACTCGTCAGAAAAGCGCCCTGGGTTTGGGCCAGATTCAAGGCTATTTCTTTGTCCATCTGCGCGACACTTTCTTTCAAACACCTTATTTGTTTGACATGCTGAGCCAGGGATAGTTGCATGGTTATCAACATGTTCAACCGGGGCATGCAGAACCTTTGATGCATAATGCTGAAGTTTAGCGGCTGTCTTTTCCGCCTTCGATGTGCCGAATCGCTTCAGAAGGTGCCGGATTGCGCTGGGCAGCAGCTTCCACGACAATTCAGCAACATGGCGGCGATGCCCATTAACTCTATTCGGTGGGTCCTGGCTTGTACGCTCTCGCGCTGCTTTTTGGCGTCACGCGCATTCACATTGGCAACCAGAAAACCTTTGCTACGCAGCGTACTGACAAAGTTTTTGGCAAATGAGTTGGCATCTTCACCACCAAAGAAGACATGCTCCTTCTTTATGCCACGCCGATGGCAGGAACGCATGACTTGATCATCGATATACGCTATGCCTTCTGGTGTGTTCTTTACCAAAAACGGTTTTCGTAGAATATCACCGTGTCCGTTACAAAACATCACCAAGTGATCTTTTTTGGCATAATCCATGGGTACGCACATGATCTTTTCGTTGCTTCCAGCTGCCTCAAAAAGATTAACAATCTGAGGGGTCGGGGAGTTTATCCCAAAACCCGTTCTTTGATATTCCAAGTTACTTCGAGTGATGCCGAAAAATCCCAAAGCCACGTCAAGATAAAAATAAAAATGCAGGTTCTATATCGAGCGATTGAACAGGGATGCTTTTAAAAACTCCCGATTAAAGCGGGCGATATGAGTAATCGAAACTTCTTTGGGGCATGCATATTCACACACACGATGGTTGGTGCAATTGCCGAACCCGCAGTTGTCCATTTCCTTGAGCATGGCCAGCACACGCTGGGTTGCTTCCGGCTGCCCCTGGGGCAGTAGGGCAAACTGGGACACCTTGGCACTGACAAACAGCATGGCCGAGGCATTGGGACAGGATGCCACACAGGCACCGCAACCGACACAGGCCGCGGCATCCATGGCCTCTTCCGCCTTTTCCTGGGCAATAGGCAGGGCATTGGCATCCGCTGCCCCGCCGGTATTAACCGAAATATAACCCCCAGCCTGGATAATTTTATCCAGCGCGCTGCGATCCACGATCAGATCTTTGACCACTTTAAAGGCCCTGGATCGAAACGGCTCCACCACAATAGTATCGCCGTCGTCAAACTCGCGCATGTGCAACTCGCAGAGGGTCATGGCTTTGCGGTGACCATGGGGGATGCCGTTGACCACGGCACCGCAGGTGCCACAGATGCCCTCCCGGCAATCGTTATCAAATTCAATCGGCTCTTTGTCTCCCAGAATCAATTTTTCATTTAAAAAATCCAACATCTCCAGAAAGGAGCTGTGGGTTTCGACATCATTGACGGCAATGGTTTCGAACCGACCGGGATCCTGCGATCCATTCTGGCGCCAAACTTTTAGGGTAATATTGATGGTCTCTTGTGCGCTCATTATTTATAGCTCCTTTGGGTGAGCCCGACGTTTTCGAAAACAAGGGATTCTTTATGAAGTTCGGGCGTTGTATCATCACCCTGGTGCCCCCAGGCCGACACGTGGCAGAAGTTTTCATCATCCCGAATGGCTTCGCCTTCTTCGCTTTGTGATTCCTCACGCAGATGGCCCCCGCAGGATTCTTTGCGGTCCAGGGCATCGATGGCCATCAATTCGCCGAGTTCGATAAAATCGGCCAGACGACCGGCTTTTTGAAGATTCAACCGATAAGTATCAGCCGGTCCCGCAACCTTAACATTTTGCCAGAATTCTTCACGCAAAGCACGGATCTGCTCAATTGCCTCTTTCAGGCCGGTTTCGTTGCGAGAGAGGCCAACCTTGTCTTCCATGATCCGCCCCAGTTCCCTGTGAATGTCCTCCACCGTGCGCTTGCCGTTGATGGATAGCAGTTTGGCAATGCGGCTTTGGACCGCCTGAATTGCGTCGTTAAAGACGGCATGGTCCTCACCCACATCGGAATTGCCGGCATCACCCAGAAAGCCGGCCATGGTGTAGGGAACCACAAAGTATCCGTCCGCCAGACCCTGCATGAGCGCACTGGCCCCCAGACGATTGGCGCCATGGTCCGAAAAGTTAGCCTCACCGAGAACAAATAGACCGGGAATGGTGCTCATCAGGTTGTAATCGACCCACAACCCGCCCATGGTGAAATGGGCCGAGGGGTAAATCATCATCGGTGTTTGGTAGGGATCTTCAGCGATGATATTGCGGTACATGTTAAAAAGGTTGCCGTATTTGCGGGCAATGGCATCTTTGCCGTCACGTTTGATGGCTTCCATAAAATCCAGGTAGACTGCGCGCCCCGTGGGTCCCACGCCTTTGCCGGCATCACACTGCTGTTTGGCATTGCGCGAGGCCACATCCCGTGGAACCAGATTGCCGAAGTTCGGATATTTTTCCTCCAGGTAATAATCGCGTTCATTTTCCGGGATGTCGTTGGCCGCACGCTTATCCCCCTCATTTTTAGGAACCCACACGCGCCCGTCATTGCGCAGGCTCTCACTCATCAGCGTCAGCTTGGTTTGATGGCCACTGACATGCGGCAGGCTGGTCGGATGGATCTGGGTGTAGCAGGGATTGGCAAAGTAGGCCCCTTTTTTGTAAGCCTGCCAGATGGCGCTGACGTTGCAGGAAATCGCATTGGTAGACAGGTAAAACACATTGGAGTAGCCACCGGTAGACAGCAAAACAGCATCGGCGGCATGGGCCTCTAGCTCCCCGTTGATTAAGTTGCGGGCGATGATGCCCCGGGCCCGGTCATTGTCCACCACCAGGTCCAGCATCTCGTGACGCGGATACATTTTGACCTGGCCGGCAGCGATCTGGCGGGACAACGCTCCATATGCGCCCAGCAACAACTGCTGACCGGTCTGGCCCCGGGCATAAAAAGTACGCGAGACCTGGGCACCGCCGAAAGATCGGTTGGCCAGCAGTCCACCGTATTCTCTGGCAAAAGGCACACCCTGGGCCACACATTGATCGATGATATTGTTGCTGACTTGTGCCAGGCGGTATACATTGGCTTCCCGGGAACGATAATCACCACCTTTGACGGTGTCGTAAAACAGTCGCCAGATGCTGTCGCCATCGTTGGCGTAATTTTTGGCCGCGTTGATGCCGCCCTGAGCTGCAATGCTGTGGGCCCGTCGCGGGCTGTCCTGGATACAGAAGGTTTTAACGTTATAACCCATCTCGGCCAGACTGGCAGATGCCGCGGCGCCTGCCAGTCCGGTACCCACGACGATAATATTGAAACGCCGCCGGTTGGCCGGGTTGATCAACTTCATATCCATTCGATGGCGGTCCCACTTTTCAGCGATCGGGCCGTCCGGTATTTTTGCATCAAGTTGTTGCATGGTTGATCCCCTTAAGAATGATGAATGTCGAATTGTGGAAGTTGCTTTACCCTGTCATACAAAATTAAAATCGATAGCGTTCCTTAATTTTTCCTTCGTCAATTGGTTAAGCTATAATCAATAAATAAATCGGCAACACCCCGAACCCAATTCCAAACACCAATGTTATCACCAGACCCAACTTCACGATCAGCGGCATGTAGCGCGGGCTATTGATGCCAAAGGTTTGAAACAGGCTCCAGAAACCATGACTGATATGCACAGCCACTATGACCATTGCCACCACATACATGACAACCCAGATCGGATTGGCAAAAGTTGCCGCCATCTGCTGGTAGATAGGTGTGATGGATTTGTCGACAAAGGTAAATTTGAGCAAATGGAAAATGATAAAGATAAGGATCAATCCACCGGTGTATGGCATGGTTCTGGATCCGAACGTTCGCCCTCCTGGGTTTTGGTACACTTCGTATCTTTTCGGACGCGCTTTAAGGTTTTCAAAAAAGAGAATAACGCCGACAACTAGGTGAACAAGTCCCAGCGTTGCCAATCCGATGTTAAAAACGGTCAGATACGGCTGCAACGAATGCAGCTTGGCCGCATATCCGTTGAATGCTTCAGCCCCGGCAAAGGCCATAACATTGCCGAGTAGGTGCACCGCTAAAAATCCGATCAGACACAGCCCTGTCACCGCCATCAGTATTTTCTTGCCAACGGATGAACAGAGTATGAAAAGATACCAGTTCATGGGATACTTCCTTTCTGCTAAAAGTTGGTAGAACCTATCATAAAAATGTCTTTTGGCCCAATCTCTGTGTTGCTCTCGGTTAGTCTGCGGCTGATTCTGCCAGTTGGCCAACCGACTTATCTTCTTTTTGCCAGTAGGAGATGTCCATTTCGTTTTCGGTTTTGGCCACGATACAGGTGACGGCCAGATCTCCGGTGACGTTGCAGGCGGTACGCCCCATGTCCAGCAAGGCATCGATGCCGAAAATCATGGCATAGGCCAAGGCTACCGGGGATCCCGGCTCCACCTTTAATCCCACCGATTCAAGCACCATCATCAGCATGATGGCGCCTGCGCCGGGCACACCGGCTGTGCCGATGGAGGCCAGCAGCGAGGTCGCGATGATAGTCAGCTGTTGCGAGAAAGTTAGCGGGCTACCGATGGCGAAGCCTACAAATATAGCACAGACCCCCTGATAAATAGCCGTTCCGTCCATATTAATGGTTGCTCCTAACGGCAGGGAAAAGGAGTACACCCCCTGGGAGATGCCCATTTTGCTGTCGGCAATCTCCATGCTCACCGGCAGGGTCCCCCCGCTGCTGCGGGTCACAAAGGCAGTGACGATGGCCTCCTTGGCTTTGCTGAAAAAGGCCAGCGGAGATAACTTATAGATTAGCAGCATACCGCCGTAGACCAACAACATGTGCCCTAAAAATGCCAAGTATACCGCCAAAGTCGTCCAGCCCAGCGGGCCGAAGGCCTCGGGGCCTTGTTGGCCGAAAACATCGGCTATCAGAGCAAACACACCGATGGGCGCGTACTCCAGGATCCAATGTACCACCCGGTACATAATTTCGGCGCCGCCGTTGAAAAAGCGGAACACAGTTTCTCCAGACTGACGAATCTGCTCGTCCTCGCTGTTCCTGGCATAGGCCAGGCCAATACCAAAAAGGAGGCAGAAGAAGATCACCGGCAGCACATTGCCCTCGGCAATGGCACCGAAGGGATTTACCGGCACCACATTGATCAGGGTGTCCACCAGTGAAGGTGCCGACACGTCCGCCTTGATGCCTTCGGCAGCTGCGGCACTAATCTGCATGCCCTTGCCGGGTTGAAAAATATTGCCGCAAATCAGGCCGAAGCTTACAGCAAAACAGGTGGTTATCATATAAATGACCAAGGCCTTAGCGCCCACACGGCCCAACTGAGACGGGTGGACACTGGCAGCCCCCACTGTCAGGGTAAACAGGATCACCGGCATAACAATCATCTTGAGTAGTCGGATGAAGATCTCGCCGAACGGACTGACCCACGCCATGGCCGGCCCGAAAACCAGGCCACACACCGCGCCCAGAATTAGTCCGATGAGAATGCGCACCAGCAGGCTGGATTTGAAGTACCACCGGAGCTGCTTCATAGAAACCTCCTTTTCCCGGATTGTTTCCACGGAGTCGACATCCAGCAGTCTGTTTTACTCATAATTGTCTCCTTTCCCCTGAAACGCTTTGCGGCGCTTTTCGATCATGGCTTTCTGGTTGGAGATAAACCTGTTTTTGAGGAACTGGGCCCGGGTTAACCGTTCTTCCGGTTTCACTATTGCGGTAGCCCCGGCAATCTTCTCGAAATACTCATATTTTAGCAGCTCCAGGGTGCCGTCCGTGCGGATCTGATCCACAAACAGGTTGAGCCAGTTTAAAAAGTCCGGGTCTCCTGGACGAATGGCAAAGGCATAGAACTCCCGTGTCACAGGTTCAAGCAGGGCGGCAATTTCCTGGTAGTACTCAACGTGTGTGTTGCGCCATATCTGTACAAAGGGCGAATCCGCCACCATAGCATCGACGTCACCCTTTAATAATGCTCCGGCAGCGGCTTCCGCCGTTGGATAGAGCTTGATCACCTTGGCGGGGAACAACTGGCGGGCAAATTTTTCATGGGTGGTGCCGGCTTTGACACCCAGTCGTAGCGTCTTGATCTCAAGCAGATCAAAGTAAGCGTTTGCGTCGGCAGGCAGCAGATTCCGCCGAACCAGGGCCGCCTGGCTGACTTCAAAATAAGGCTCGCTAAAATGGACCTTTAGCCCTCGCTCGACCGTTCGCGTCATGGCGGCAATGATAATATCCGATTCGCCGGCCAGCAGTTTGGGGATTTGCAGATCATAGGTTTGCGGTCGAATGAATTTCACCTTCACATTGAGATAATCAGCCAGTAAAATGGCAAGGTCGATATCCAGGCCAAAGAGCTTGCCGTCTCTTTCCATGGAAAAGGGCGGATACCCACGGTTAAGGGAAACCGTGATCTCACCTTTTTTCTGAATACGTTCGATCTCACCGGACCAGCATTGGGGTGCTAGCACAAGCAGTAGCGCTAAAGCAAATACAGTGATTTTTTTCATAACAGCACACCTCGTACAAGGCTCTATTTTTGGGTGTCAGGTTTAGTGCCAGAATGTCTGACAAACAAAGCCTGATACCTGAACACCGAAACCTGCTGCCCTCCATAGCCTGGAAGACGAAGGAGAGAAACCTATTTGGGCATTTCCCGTGGATCCGTCATATTCTCCGGCCGCAACATGTCATCCAGGTTTTCCTGGCTCATCAAGCCTTTTTCCAGCACCAGGGCATAAACACTTCCACCGGTTTTGAGGGCTTCCTTGGCAATGTCCGCCGATTTTTCATACCCGATCACCGGAACCAGAGCGGTGATCAGACCGATGCTGTTTTCGACATATTGACGACAGACATCCCGGTTGGCCTCAATACCTACGATACACCGGCTGGCAAGGGTGATACAGGCATTTTTGAGAATCAGCATTCCGTGCAGCAGATCATAGGCAATGATGGGTTCGGCCATGCACAGTTCCAGTTCGCTGGCCTCGGCCGCCATGGAGACCACGACATCATAACCCATGACCTGGTAGCATATCTGGTTGACCAGCTCGGGAATAACCGGATTGACCTTGCCTGGCATGATAGATGACCCTGGCTGCATGGGTGGCAGATTGATCTCGTTAAGACCGCAGCGCGGACCCGATGATATCCAGCGCAGATCATTGCAGATTTTGGAAAGTTGAACGGCAGCCCGTTTCATGGTGGCCGACATCTGGGCGAAAGATCCGGCGTTTTGGGTGGCTTCCACCAGATTACGGGCCCTGCGCAGCTTAAAACCACTGACTTCTGACAGTTTACGGGTGACGAGATCGGCATAGCCCGGCGGGCTGTTTATGCCGGTTCCAATGGCGGTTGCCCCCATGTTAATATCTAGGAATTCATCACTGGTGCGATCCAGCGCTGCCGCGGCACTTTCGATCATGACGGCATAAGCAGAAAATTCCTGGCCCAGGGTCATGGGAACAGCATCCTGATTTTCTGTGCGTCCCATTTTCAGCACATCGGCAAATTCTTCGGCCTTGGCTTCCAGTGCTTGCTTGAGTTCCTCCATGGCACCCAGCAGATCTTTTAACGACAGCAAAACCGCCAGTTTAATAGATGTCGGGTAGGCGTCATTGGTAGACTGGGAACAGTTGACATGATCATTGGGATGCAAATAGTCATATTCCGCTTTTTTGTGACCCATGATTTCCAGGCCCCGGTTGGCGATAACTTCGTTGGCATTCATGTTGGTGGAGGTGCCTGCTCCTCCCTGAAACATGTCCACGGTAAAGTGGTTGTGTAATTTTCCGGCCAACAGGTCATCACAGGCCTCGCAGATGGCCTTCATTTTGTCTTCGTCCAACACACCCAGTTCGTGATTTGCCAGTGCAGCGGCTTTTTTTACAAAGGCCAATGCTTCGATCATGTGTTCAAAATTTTTAATGAAAACGCCGGAAATGGCAAAGTTCTCCATGGCCCGCAAGGTCTGCACGCCGTAATAGGCCTTTTCAGGCAGTTCGCGCTCACCAAGAGAATCATGTTCCAAGCGAAAATCCCCCACCAAATGCGCCGGACTTTCAACACTGACCTGGTGCTGTGAAAGCATTCGCAAGCGCTCGCTGATACCCGCAGCCACGCGGGCCATAATCCGATAAAACAGGTCCGGTTTCTCCTCCCGAAAAGCCTCGATCTGATCACGCGATATCTGCCAGACCGTTGTTCCCTGGCGGGTGAATGCGCCGTTGGCGTGCGCCTGGTCATCAAGGAATGCGCCTTCACTGATCAGGGCACCGGGTGCCAGGACAACGAGATGTTTCGTGGCGCCATGCAGGCCGCGTACGATTTCCACCTCTCCTTCCACAACCAGGCCGGCCCATTGCCGCGGGGTGGATTCGTGAAACAGCCATTCTTCGGCATCATACGTTTTCTGCTCACCACGGGAAAAAAATCCCTGCAAATCAGACATGGGTACCCGCATTCGTTTGGATGCCCTTTGAAGTACTTCATCGATTTTGTTCATGATTTTTGCTCCTTTTAAATCACTGCTACGTTTTCAAACCAGGAATATTGATTGTTGCTCCAACGTTTAAAAGTCAATTACGAAAACATGACACGCACACTCATAATACAAGCGGCGCCAACAGAAAGCCGAAGGTCACCGCCAGAGTAATGCAAATAACACCGGGGATCAAAAAAGGATGATTGAACACATATTTACCGATGCGGGTAGAGCCGGTATCATCGAATTCGATGGCCGCCAGCAGCGTCGGGTAGGTCGGCAATACGAACAAGGCGCTGACAGCCGCAAAAGCTGCGATCGCGGCCACCGGGCTGACGCCCAGTGCGATGGCTGCGGGCATCAGAGCCCGGGTGGTCGCCGCCTGGGAGTAAAGCAGCATAGCAGCGAAAAACAGCACCACAGCGAGCATCCACGGTTTGGACTCCAGCAAATTTCCGGCAAATACGTTGATCTCATCGATATGGGCGGCCACAAAAGTGGTGCCGAGCCAGGCAACCCCTAGAACACACACACAGGCACTCATACCGGATTTGAAAGTCGCAGCGTTCAGGACTTGATTGCAGTCGATCTTACAAAACAGGGCAATCGCAGCAGCGGCCGCCAACATAAACGTCATAATAGCCGCATCGCGACCCAGGACCGGATCTTCGATCAGGCCGACAGTGCTGCTGATGGCCATTGCATAACAGACCACAGCGATGATCGCGATCAGAAAAATCAGCACCGAAGTTTTGGCGCCCGCTGGAAGCTCCTGTTGCTGCTTTTCTTTATCAGTAGGCATCGCCACAAGGCCTTTGGCAAGGCGGTCCTGGTAAACCGGATCATCTTTTAATTCCTTACCAAGAAAATTCGCTACGAAAGCAGTCAGCATCACCGCCGTAAAAGTGGTGGGAATGCATATGATTAATATCTGCACATAGTCGACCCCAACCGTTTCCAGTGCCCCCGCTAAGAATATCACTGCCGCAGAGATTGGAGAAGCTGTAATGGCTATCTGCGAAGCGATGGTGGCTATCGACAGCGGCCGCGACGGACGGATGCCTTGCAGCTTGGCTACCTCGGCTATGACCGGAAGGGTTGAGAAAGCCGTCAGGCCGGTACCGGCAAATATTGTCATGGTGTAAGTTACCAGCGGCGCCAGGAAGGTAATGTATTTGGGATTGCTCCGCAGAACCCGCTCGGCCAGCTGGACCAGATAATCCAGGCCGCCGGCTACCTGCATGGCGGCGATGGCTGCGATGACGGACATGATGATCAGGATTACGTCGATAGGTATATCGCCCGGTTTGAGGCCAAATCCCAGTGATAAAACGAGCACCCCCATGCCGCCGGCAAACCCGATGCCGATACTTCCCAGGCGGGCACCCAAAAATATAAAGATTAAAACGACCAAAAGTTCAATTATCCACATTGCATTTTCCTTTCTTTACTTTCAAGGGATCCGATAAAAACCGCTGATATCTTCGGTGTAACCCGTAAACATGCTCCGGTCCTTATCGATAAAAGTGGATGCCCAGGTGAAGGTAAAAGTGCCTGTAGCCCCTTTCAGGCTGCCGGTACCGCCAACGAATTCTCCGATGACCTTGACACCTTCTTTTAGCGGTTGTCCGCTGAGAACACTGTAAACTTTTTCACCTTTCAGGCTCCGCCAGACGCAGCGAACCGAGCCGCCCGCCGCTGAATCCGACAGGCCGATGCACTCGGCCCAGAAATCATCTATCCCACCTAATTGATCTTTGAGACTGACATTGCCTGCCAGGTTGAAAGTGCCAACATCTCTACCCTCCACAAAGTCGAAGGGCTGACGTTTGCCGCTGGCAATCCAGGTTCCCGCGAAGGTTCCGGCCTGCTCCGCTGATGCCTCTTGTACCGCAAGGACGGCTGTGAAGGCAAAGATGAAGGAAATCGCCAATCCCAGTATCCTGGTCGTGATACGATCTGTCATAATCTTTCCTCCTTTGTTAAATGAGGTTTGGATATTTATTGTTCGGACATACTTTATTACGGCTAAAAGTAAATAGAAAATCGTATTTTACAAAATTAATATATTGTGGCCGACAATACAAGGCCCAAAAAGTGGTAAAAAAGAAGGGAGTGAGCGATAAAGACTGGATTCTTACACTTTCAATTTACGGACCTATTTGTCATCGTGCTCCTAAGAGGGGTGCTCAACTGTGTTTCTCGCACCGAATGATGTTCTGGCAGCAAGTCCGGAATCAGTATTAGATGGGTGCAAAGCAGTTATACCATCCAATGCAGCATTGAGGGATTAACAGGCCAGATCTATTTTTTTGCTTTTTACTATCCAGCCAAAAAGTTGTACAGGGGTTGTACAAAGCCAGAGATAAGAAAAAGGCCCTGAAGGCGCGAAGCCTCCTGAGCCTTTTATATTATGGTGCCCGGGACGAGAATTGAACTCGTACAGCCACTAAGGACCGAGGGATTTTAAGTCCCTTGCGTCTACCTATTCCGCCACCCAGGCATATCTTAATGGCTTGAGATGTATCGATTAACGAAACCATTGTCAAGCCAAGATGTTGGTGTTGCAGAACGGCTGCAATTCAAATTTTTTGTTGATCTGTATTACCGACCAAAACCGGGGATCCGTGCTTGCCAAGCGGATACCTATCTGATAATAAATTTGTTTTACAAATTTATATGATGCGACGTTGTCGCTATTAAAAACGAAAGAAACTGAGCTTAAACCCGCGGAGCGGGTTGGCTCAAGAAGCCCCCTCGAAGGGAACTGGAATAGCCAATATCGAATATCGATATTCGATATTTTCCTTGTTATTTTTCATTAGAGCAGAATAAGGTCGTCGACCCATATGAAAACGAACCCCCCTCCCTTGATCCTGGCATCCAAATCTCCCCGGCGAAGAAAACTTCTGGAGCAGGCGGGTCTCACATTTGTAGTCGTTCCAAGTTCTGTGGATGAGAATGGCATCACCATTTCGGCACCTGAAAAACTGGTAAAAACCCTGGCTGAGTCCAAGGCCCGGGATGTTGCCGGTGCCTACCCTGAAAGCTGGGTTATCGGTGCTGACACCATCGTTCTTATCCAGGGCAAGATATTGGGTAAGCCGGACTCTACGGAAACAGCCCGGCAAATGGTTCGGCAGTTGAATGGACAGACTCACGACGTTTTTACCGGCTATGCCATCTGTTGTGAAGGTAAAAAAACCTGTATCTCCGGCGTTGAAAAAACAGAGGTTGAGTTCAGGAATCTCAGTCAACAGGAAATCGAATGGTATATTCAGACTGACGAACCCTATGACAAGGCCGGTGGGTATGCCATTCAGGGGCTGGGATCGTTTCTGGTCAAACGAATTTGCGGGTCGTATACCAATGTTGTGGGGCTGCCCATTTGCGAGGTACTTGAACATCTTTTTAACAAAGGCATCATAGAGGCGGCCGATGATAATCACTGGCGGATTAACCCGTACCGAAGATGAGCGTTTCAAATCTTAAGAATAGCGGAACGGCATCTTCCTTGTAGCTACGGCAACCTCTGCAATCACTCAACTTCGGACAATTTCATGAAATAGGGAGATGTGTTGAAAGAGCGACTATCACTGATACGGAGTAGAATTGCGGCAGCGGCTGTTGATTCCGGGCGACGGCCTGAAGATGTGCAGCTGGTTGTTGTGAGTAAAACAGTGCCCAGCAAAAGACTTTTGACAGCCATCGATCTGGGCGTAACAGTGTTTGGTGAAAATTATGTACAGGAAGCCAGAGATAAATTCAATGCGCTCTACGCACATCCCCTTTCCTGGCATTTTATAGGCCATCTTCAATCAAACAAAGCCAAATATGTGGTGAAAATATTCGATCTGATCCATTCTGTCGATTCCCTGAAGTTAGCAAGAGAAATTGACAAACAAGCGGGGAAAATCGACAAGGTTCAGCGTGTGTTGGTGCAGGTCAACATTGCAGAAGAAAGCAGCAAATCGGGCGTTCTATTAGAAGACACGACCCAGCTCGTGATTGAAATGAGTCAACTACCCCATCTTGAAGTCAAGGGTCTCATGACCATGCCGCCCTATTTTAATGCCCCAGAAAAAGTGCGTCCTTATTTCAAGGCCTTGAGGCTGCTGCGGGATGAACTTCGGGCCATGGAGATTTCCGGTGTTGTCATGCATGAGCTTTCCATGGGCATGACCGGTGATTTTGAGGTGGCCATTCAGGAAGGCGCCACCCTGGTTCGCATCGGAACAGCCATTTTTGGAGAACGCGCATGAAAATATTATTGCACACCTGTTGCGCACCCTGTGCCATTGTCCCCATCGCATTGCTGCAACGGGCAGAATTTGACGTGATGGGGTATTTCTACGGCCACAATATCCATCCTTATACGGAATCTATGAAGCGACGGGAGACGCTTGAGGCATACGCGAGTTCCATCGGGCTGCGGGTTATCTATTCAAAAGGATATGACATGGAAAATTTTCTTCGAAATGTTGTCTTCCGGGAGAACGATCGGTGTACCTACTGCTACCATGACCGTCTCAGATCCACAGCCCTCATGGCCAAAAACGGTAAATTCGATTATTTTACCAGCAGCCTGTTGTACAGTAAGTTCCAGAAACACGAAGAGATCAGATCCATCGGTGAATCCGTAGGGAAAACCGTCGGCATTCCATTTTACTACCAGGATTTTCGGACCGGCTGGAAAGAAGGCATTGAAACCTCTAAACAGCTCAAGATGTATCGCCAGTCGTACTGTGGGTGTATTTATAGCGAAAAACAGAGATACTACAAATAGAAGTCTTTCAAAGTAGTAATTTACTGCGAAGGCTGAATAACGCAGTGCCAGGGCCGATCAGGAAAGCCCGGAGGGTGAAACTTGACGAATCAAATAGCAGGCATTTCGTTATGGTGGCATGTTAACTTGATGAAATATAAACTCAAATATAGAATTCATCGTCAAGTTTCATGAAATTTTCGGGTTAAGACAAGGGTCCTTATGTTTGCGAATTTTTTTTATTTTATTATCGCGTTACTGGTCTATTCCACCTACCAGCCATCCGACACAACCAACTTTACGGCATTCCAGAGTCTTTTTTTGTTTTTAATTTTGGTGGTTATTTTCACGGCATATACATGGCGGCAATTTCAGCGTTTGAATCGAATGATGGCAACCCATGGGTATGCCGAAGGTGATTCCCGGTTCACATCGCTGATCACCCGGCAGTCAATTCTGGCCATTCTCATCTTTGCAGTGGATATATACGGTCTTAATCTCTCATCTTTCGTGTCGGACTTCCGTTTATTTATTCTTTTTCCTACATTACAGGCCATCTTGTTTATGCTGCTGTTTATTGCCTACCTGTCTATTATATGGGCATGTGCTCACCGGTCCTATCAAATGCTTTACTATTCCAGGATTAGCAGACGGGCTTATGTGACATCCAATATTTCTTTTTCCATGCCGGTATTGCTTCCCTGGGTTGTTATTTCAGGCGTTTCCGATATCATTCACCTCTTGCCCATGGGAGTTTTAACGCAAGTCCTCTCCACCCCGGAAGGTGAAATAGCCTATTTTATGGTCTTTCTGATCATCGTTGCCATAATGGGCCCCCTGCTGATCCAAAAATTCTGGGGTTGTCAGCCCCTGGAACAGGGGGTGAACCGCACCCGCATCGAAAATCTCTGTCGATCCGTCAATCTGGGGTACCGGAATATTCTCCACTGGCCGATTTTTGAAGGCAGAATCATTACCGCCGGTGTCATGGGGCTTGTAAAGAGATTCCGCTATATTCTGGTGACGCGTGCCCTGCTGAATTTACTGGAACCACACGAGGTGGACGCGGTTATCGCCCATGAAATCGGGCATGTAAAAAAACGCCATCTGTTATTTTATCTCTTTTTTTTCGTAGGCTACATGATTATTTCATTCTCGTTTCTTGATCTGATTATCTATGCCATGATTTATTTCGACCCGCTTATCAAGGCGTTCAACCGGATGGGTTTCAACACGGTCACGGTCACATCCTTCATTTTTAGCCTCGTTATCATTACAACCTTTTTAATTTATTTTCGTTATATTTTCGGTTTTTTCATGCGCAACTTTGAACGCCAGGCAGATGCCTATGTATACACGATGTTTGACACGGCCACATCCCTGATCAGCACCTTGAAAAAAATATCCTTAACAGGCAGGCAATCACCTGACAAACCCAATTGGCATCACTTCAGCATTACCGAGCGAATCGAATTCTTGAGAAAATGTGAGGTGGATCGCACCCATGTCGGGAGGCATAACAGCAGATTACGCAAAAGCATTGGGTGTTATCTGGTGGGGCTCATTTTGATAGGCGCTATGGGATATCAGCTCAATTACGGCGAAGCCGGTGCAGTGCTCAATACCCATTTTTTTGAAAAAGTTATTTTAAAAGAGCTTGCAAAAACGCCTGACAATGCAGATCTGTACACCATGATGGGAGATCTTTATTTCAGCAGGAACAACTACGGCGACGCAGCATCCCAATATGAAAAAGCCATTGAACTGGCAATGCAGCATTCAAGAGCACTCAACAATCTGGCATGGCTCTACGCCACATCTGAAGATGCACGCTTTCGCAATCCGGAAAGGGCACTTACACTGGCCAAAAGGGCCGCAGCCCTGGAAAGGGAAGCCCACGTTCTGGACACACTGGCGGAAAGCTATTTTGTCAATGGTGAAATTGAGGAAGCCCTGACAGCAGAAAAGGAAGCCTTGGCCATCGCAAAAAAGGGACGGGCCTATTACCAGGAGCAGATAGCGAGATTCGAGAAAGCGCTGGAACTACGTTAGCTGTAAGCTTTAAGCTCTAAGCCATGCCCTAGTTGATACAAACCTTTCTCACCTGCATCAGGTCAACATTTCCGCCAAACACTTTTTGAACGCCATCCTGCTTCAATGTGGTCATGCCATCCAAAAGTGCCTGCTTGCGGACATCTTCCATTTTGGCTTTTATCTGGATCAATTTCTTCATCTCGTCCGTACCCATGAGCAGTTCGTGGAGCGCCATCCGACCGCGATAACCGGTATTGTGACAGGCGTCGCAGCCTTCGGGCTTGTACAGGGTAAGATCATTCGAGAAGGGAATATTGACGTTTTTATGGAACTCTTCTTCGCCGTATTCCCGAACCAGTTCATCATATTCTTCTTTGGAGGGATTGTAGGCCTTCTTGCAGTCCTTACAAAGGGTTCGAACCAGCCGCTGGGCCATGATACCAAGAATGGCATCTGCAAAATTAAAAGGATCCATGCCCATATCCAGTAAGCGTGTAATGCTTTCCGGCGCGCTGTTGGTATGCAGGGTCGAAAAAACCAGGTGGCCTGTCAGGGAAGCCTCGATACCAATGGAGGTTGTTTCCTTGTCCCGCATTTCACCGACCATGATGACATCGGGATCGGCCCTTAGAAAAGCGCGCATGGCGGCGGCAAAATCGAAACCGATCTTGGGTTTGACCTGAACCTGCCGAAGACCCCGTTGGGTGATTTCTACCGGGTCTTCAGCAGTCCATATCTTGGTTTCAGTTTTATTGATGTAGCCCAGTGCGGAATGCAGCGTGGTGGTCTTTCCGGAACCGGTTGGCCCGCACACAAAGATAATGCCATATGGTTGTGTCACAATACTGATAAAGTTATCGTAGTTACTTTCTGAAAACCCCATTTTGTTCAATGGAAGCGGCTCCCCCGCTGCAAGGATACGCATGACGATATCTTCGAGACCGCCCTGGGTAGGAACGGTTGCCACCCGGAGTTCGATATCCTTGCCACCATATTTTTTGAATTTTATCTTGCCGTCCTGCGGTTTTCTTCGCTCGGCAATATCGAGGTCTGACATGATCTTGATACGGGAAACGACCGCGGCCTTGTAGCTGAAGGGAATGGTTTGATAAAGCGTACAGGCACCATCGATTCGAATCCGAACTTCCGTATTCTGTTTGCCAGGATAGGGTTCGATGTGGATATCAGAAGCCCCACGATTGTAGGCATCCATGATGATTTTATTGACAACCTGAACCACAGCGCTGTCTTCTTCCCCCACGGCGGATTCCGCTTCTTCGATTTCCTCAGCTTCATTCTGCAGCTGGCTGAGAATGTCGTCAATTTCTGCCATCTGTCTTTCATCCTGCGTAAAAAGCTTGATGAAGCTGAGAATATCGTCTTCTAAAGAAACACAGAATTTAATCGGTTTTCCGGGAAAGAGGACCTTTATCTGGTCAATTTTCTGGAGGTCATTGGGATTGTCGACGGCTATCAGCAGCTTGCCTTCTTCCATCCGAATGGGGACAAAATGATTGTTTCGCATAAAAGGGATTTTGACCCCTGATAGAAGATCGCCCGGGATAGGAATCCTGGCGTTGTACTCGATGAACGGGGTCTTGTAATACCGGCTCAGGGATTTACCGATCTCGTTTTTCTTGATCTTGAGGTCTTTCATCAGGACGTCAGGGACGGGTCGTTTTCCCCTTCGGGCATCGGCAATGGCTTTATTGAGTTCTTTCTGAGTGATAAGATGGTTTTCCAGAAGATAGTCAAATTTAGTATTCTTGCCTTTAGCGATGCGCTTTTGATTGTACAGGGCAATACCGAACATCTTGGTCAGTTCTTCGAGATATTTTTCATCGATGGTGCTAAAGGGGCGGTCGTTTTTATTGTTTACGAGTTGGAGTGCACCTAGAAGGTATTTTTGAAAAATGATCGGGTGGGCAATGACCTCTTTGGTGACAAAACCGGTCTTTTGATCCCAGCTGCTGTCGAACTGCAGATCCGGATCAATGGAAGAGACCTCCTCGCTGTCGTAGACGTTTTTGATATTGACGGATCTCTGTGTAAACGCGGCATAACCGGCGATACTGCTTTTCGAGACGGGGATACGTATCTCTGAAACCTCATCGCCGGTTTTGAAACGTGATACAAGTTCTCTCTTGACGCCATCGACGACATACACCGTCATTCGCTTTGCCTCAAAGAGAGATGTTACATCGTCCTGGAGATCGATGAAGATTTCATCCAGGTTTGTGGCCGAGTTCAACTTGTTTCCTATCTCCTGAAGTTTGGTGCGATATTCAACTTCGGTCTTGAGATTCTGGACAGCCTGCGTTGATGCATCTAAGCTATTTGCCATGAGATACCTCGTTGCCCTTATGTTTCAAAAAATCGTGTAACAATTTCATTGGTTGTTATCAGCTTCATTCGCGTTTTCAGAACGTCGATAATGGTGATAGATTTTTTTTATCCCGCCACCGATCAGCAGGATACTCATAAAGTAAAAACAGAACCAGATAAAAGGGATATAGGCAGAGAAGTGCTCTATTTTTTCAATTTCCCGCATTTTCTGGGGTGTCATTAAAAAAACCCCCAGACCTGCAAGAAGCAGCAATATCCCCCACCTCATCTGTAGTGGCGAGTCTTTTTTTGACATCTGAGTTAAACAGATTTCCTTGTGGTATGAACGCACTGATATTGTTGAAAACAAGGTCACTATAGCGCAAAATTGCGTTTTGTGTCAAATAATTATCCGATCAGGGACCCCTTGAAAATCGCTTTGCGTTTTTCAAGAAAAGCGTGGGTCCCCTCTTTTGCATCCGTACTTGCCATACACAGAGAAAACGCATCAATTTCCATATGGCAACCCGTGTTGAGATCGACATCCATGCCTCTGTTTATAGCCTCTTTTGCCGCACGAAGAGACGTCTTGCCTTTGGTTGAAATCATACTGGCCGTTGTTTTAACGGCCCCCATCAGGGATTCTGCTTCGTAAACCTGGTTAACGATTCCCATCTGTTTGGCTTCCTCGGCATTGATCATCTTTCCGGTGAAAATCAGTTCTTTGGCCAGATTTTTACCGATGAGTCTTGGAAGTCGCTGGGTTCCGCCGAAACCGGGTATGAGGCCGAGTGTAATTTCGGGCAAGCCGAATTTTGCGTTTTTGGAGGCATAGATAAAATCACAGGCCAGGGCGATTTCGCTCCCGCCGCCCAACGCAAAACCATTAACTGCGGCAATAACCGGAATTGACAATGTCTGGAGCTTGTGAATGGTCCGATGTCCTTTTCTGCTGAACAATTTTGCTTCAAGTGGATTAAAGGTGGCCAGTTCATTGATATCAGCACCTGCTACAAAGGATTTGTCACCCGCCCCTGTGAGAACCAGTACCCGGATATCCTCGTTTGAAGCGATATTGTCGAGAGCCGTGGAAAATTCTTGGATGAGGGCATTGTTCAGCGCATTCATTGCCTTGGGTCTGTTAAATGTTATGGTGGCCAGTGATGATTCAATTTCAAAAATAATGTGCTCATATGCCATGTTTGTCCCTCCGTGTATGTCAGATTGTCGCCTCAATGATTTGGATCAACTCTTTTGGAGATGATCCAAATAACTAAACGCACCCATGCGCTTTTGTCAATTTCTATTCTCCGGAACAACCTCACTCCTGGCGGCCAGGTAGATGGCGATTAGGATAATGAACCCACCGATGGCCTTGGTGAGTGTCAGCTGTTCGTGGAACAAAAAATAAGCCAGGATTGTGCTGCCGACAGGTTCGCCCAGAAAACTCAAGGCAACCAGGCTGGTGCTGCAATATCGTAAGGCCCAGTTATAACTGCTGTGTCCGATAATTTGTGCAATCAATGCCATGGCCCAGATCGCGCCCAGGGTCTGGTTGCTGAATCCTGAAACCTGAAGACCCATTATCAGAACCACGATCCAGAGAAGGATGGCGGCACTGCCATAACAGATGGAGATATACACCAGAAGAGAAAGCCTTTGACGGAGTGTTTTGCCCAGGATGAGATATCCGGCAGCGCAAAGTCCACCCATCAAAGCTAAAAAATCTCCCCAGAGTGCACTTCCGCCGCTGGAGAAATCTCCCGACCCGATAATGATGCAACCAACAATGCTCAACAGGATGCTCAGGCGGGTCATGCGCTTGATTTTTTCCTTAATGAGCAGCGGTGCAAAAATTCCCACCCACAGAGGGCTTGTGCTGACGAGCACAACGCTGTTGGAAACAGCTGTAAACTTGAGAGAAGAAATCCATGTGGCAAAATGCATGGCCAGAAAAGCACCCGCAAAAAAGGCGATTTTAAAATCCTTGGGAGAAAGCCTGCGCAACTCGTTGGGGGCCTTCCAGAACGCTATTGGAACAAGCAGCAGTGATGCGAGCCCAACGCGATAGGCGGCAATCACCAATGAGGGTGCATCGGCAATGCGCGCAAAGATGGCTCCAGTGGAAATCGCCAGTATCCCGCTGATCAATATGAAATAAGGGTGTATCCTGGGCGTATCGTTATGGATGAGGGGGGGCATCCGGGATAGCTACCCCTTTCCCTTTGTTTTGGGGGGGCTTTTAAGTAATGCAGTCGGGTTGGTTTCCTTGATATACTCTTTTATACCTTTGACGATGCCTTCGCATAGTTTGTCCTGGTAGCGGGTGTCCGTCAACCGTTTGCACTCACGGGGATTGCTGATAAACGATGTTTCAATCAATATGGCCGGCATTTGAGCACCCAGCAACACGTAAAATGGCGCCTGCTTGACGCCTTTGCTTTTTATCTTGTTGTATGATTTTTTCAAGTGGCCGAACAATTCGCTTTGCACATGTGCAGCCAGGCGGCTCGATTCGTTGATCTTTGCATTCTGCATGAGGTCTGTCAGAATGGTCTGCAGATCACTGATGTTTTTTTCCGAAGTCGCATTTTCAAATGCAGCCACACGAATGGCCTCATCATCCGTAGCCAGATTCAGAAAATATGTTTCAAAACCGAACGCTCTTCGATCTCTGGCCGAATTGGTGTGGATTGAAATGAAAAGGTCTGCATTCTTTGTATTGGCGATGGCGGTCCTTTCCTCCAGCGTCAGGTATTTGTCTGTTTCCCTCGTCAGAATGACGTTGCAGGAAAGTTCGGTGCGAATCTTTTGAGCCAGTTTCTTTGCGAGGGCCAGGACCACTTTTTTTTCATGAACACCCTTGTAATACCCTGGGGCACCATAATCCCGTCCGCCATGTCCCGGATCGATAACGATTTTACTGACCCCGAGGGCCAGTTGTTTGGCCAGTGAGCCTGGCGATATCTTGGCCTGGTCCTGACGGATATCCTTGCCGGTTGATGCCGGCGGACTGGCGGCGGTGGCGATTCCCCAAACATCGATGACGATCCTGAAGGGATTGCGCAATGAAAATATTTTATAGGTCTTGAATGACTTGATATCCACGACAACCCGGACAGACTTGCTGGTGTGTTGACCGGCGCGTACATTACTGAGGAGGTTGTCGTTGATGGGCACTATCTTTTCAAAGTCTTCACCGAGACGGCTGTGGTCGAGATCCACATAAAGCCGTTTGGGTTTTTTGATGGAAGGGTCTTGATTTAAAAGCCGATGCCGGTAGGATGTTTCTGTGTCCGCATCGATAACGATACGTGTGTAGCTCGGGTTGGACCAGTAACGCAGTCCCTGGATCAGGGTATGTGATCCCGAAGGGTGTGTGACGCTTTGTTTGTCCATGACCGGTGATGCTTCTGCTTCCGCAATAACCTGCTGGATGGCATCGGCAGGGCCGGTTTCCACTGGCTTTCCTGTAATGGCCCCAATCTTTTTTTCAGCCTCGCGAGCATATGAACTGTTGGGATAGGATTGGACTGTTTTGTTGAGCAGTGTCAGGGCATTGGTCTTGTCGGAAGATGCAAAGGACCGCTGATAAAGCTCATACGTCACCATCCCGGTCCGATACATGGCCTCGGCTGCATGGGGTCCTCTGGGATCGGCTGAGTGGGCGGCTTTGTATTTGTCGATACAGGAGAGCCATCGATCTCGGTACTTCTGTAATCGGACATTGTTGAGAAGATACTGGTGGCATTTTTCCGCTTCCTTCAGGAACTGGGTTTGGGTCTGGGTCCGGGCCTGAGCTTTTTTTGGGGGAGATGCCTTGACATTGCCGCTGATGGCGGCAATAAACGCCTTGGCTTTTGGGTTGTATCTGCTATTCGGGTAGCGTTTGATGACGCGTTGAAATGTGTCGAGAGCTTCTGCTTTATCGGACGGCCTGTAGGATTTCTTGTACAGTTCGTAATAGAGCTCTCCGGATTTGTACATACCGGCGGCTGCCCAGGGGCCATCAGGGTCTTTTCGATAGACCTCTTTGAATAGATCGATACATACAAACCATTTGTCCCGGTATTTCTGAAGTCTCGGGTTCTTTTTCAGATATGAATATTTTCTATCCGCCTCAGTATAGGTGTCTTTGGCTGTTTTAGCCTGAGCAATATCGGATGAGCAAAGACCGATTGCAACACTGATGAGCAATAGCGCCATGATCAGATGCAGGCGGTTCGTTTTCAGATTCAACTGTTTCTGCAAAAAACGTTGCAAGGTTCAATTCCTCTTGTCTGGAG
Source organism: uncultured delta proteobacterium (assembly GCA_963744665.1). Taxonomy (GTDB): domain Bacteria; phylum Desulfobacterota; class Desulfobacteria; order Desulfobacterales; family B30-G6; genus B30-G6. The sequence continues at coordinate 142,628 of CAVUUM010000007.1, forward strand.
CACGACGATCGTGTTCAAACGGTCGCAGCTTTATTTTATCCTGTAATGAATGGAGAAAATTGAGTGCATCCAAGGGGGTCATACGGGCGGTATCAAGCGACTGAATTTCCTGGATGACAATATCGTCATGACCTTTAAACAGCTCCAACTGGACCTGTAACGGCTGCCCTCCCCGGCTAACTTGGTCCTGGTTTTGCGCGCTGGGAAGCGTGGGGTTTTTGTTTTCGATATCAGCAAGAATCCGTGTTGCGCGCTGAATTACTGTTTCGGGTATTCCGGCCAGCCTGGCGACCTGGATTCCATAGCTTCGGTTGGTTCCGCCTTCCACCAGTTTTCGCAGAAAAATAATCTCGTCATTCCATTCTTTGACGGTAATATTGAAATTTTTGACCCGCTCCTTTTCCTTGGACAACGCTGTCAACTCATGGTAGTGAGTGGCAAAAAGTGTTTTAACCCCCATTCCATTGACGTCGTGCAGAAACTCCGCTACTGCCCAGGCAATGCTTAAGCCGTCGAATGTACTTGTTCCGCGTCCTATTTCGTCCATGATCACCAGACTCTCACGCGATGCATTGTTGAGAATATTGGCTGTCTCCTGCATTTCAACCAGAAAAGTGCTCTGACCCTGTGACAGGTTGTCCAGTGCCCCAACCCGTGTAAAAATGCGATCCGTCACACAGATGGAAGCCTCTTTTGCCGGAACAAATGAACCCATCTGGGCCATCAGGACCGTCAGGGCCACCTGACGTAGAACCGTCGATTTGCCGGCCATATTGGGTCCCGTGATAATAAGGACCTGATTCTGGTGATTATCCATATACAGGGTATTGGGAACAAATCGTTCCCCTGCAATCATTTTTTCTATGACAGGGTGCCGGCCATCCTGGATATGTAAGAGGCCTTCTGTGTTAATAACAGGTCTTGTGTAATTATTTTCCAGAGAAACAATGGCGAGGGTCAGAAGACAATCAAGACGCGCCAGAAATAAACCCGCTGTCTCCAAGACATCGTTTTTATCAATGACCAACGCTTTGATGGTGTTCAATATATCGAATTCCATTTCAGCACGTTTGTCTTCGGCACCCATCACTTTGTCTTCAAACGCCTTCAGTTCTTCAGTAATGTACCGTTCGGCGTTTACAAGGGTTTGTTTTCGAATATAGTGGGCGGGAACACTATTCAGGCGTGTTTTTGGGATTTCCAGATAATAGCCAAACACTTTGTTGTAACGCACTTTCAAAGCCGTGATGCCGGTGCGCTCTTTTTCCTGCTTTTCCAGGTTAACCAGCCAGCGCTTACCATCCCGGGTGATCTGTATGAGTTCGTCCAGGGCCGGGTCAAAACCCTCCCTGACAATACCACCTTCATGAAGCGTCGGTGGCGCATCTTCCCGGATGGCCTGTTCAATATGCAGGGCGATGGATTCCAAAGACTGCAGGTCGAAAGACAACCCAAACAGCGGTGACCGAAAATTTGTCAGAAGATGGCTGATCGCCGGCAGATTCTGCAATGATTGTTTCAAAGAGATCAGATCCCGGGCATTGGCGTGCCCCATGGAGATTTTACTCCTCAGACGTTCTATATCGTAAACCCGATTCAAGTGATCGCGTATCTCACATGTGGATTGATATTGTTTTCTGGATTCGTCAACCGCATCATACCGGGGTATGATCTGGGTTGGCTCTTTCAGGGGGTAGCGCATCCACTGTTTGAGCATGCGGCTACCCATGGCGGTCATGGTCATGTCCATGACGCTGAGCAATGTGCCCTTGCGGGTTCCGGAATGCAGGTTTTTTTCAACTTCAAGATTTTGATAGGATTGGTCATCCATGAACAGGTAGTTGTCGAGACTGTAGGCTTCTATGCGGCGTATGTGTTCAAGTTGCTGCTTCTGGGTTTCCTGAACATAAAATACCAGTGCGCCGGCGGCACGAATACCCTGCCGCAAGTTTTCACAGCCGAAACCTTGGAGAGAGACGGTTCCGAACGATTTGAGGAGGCGTTCCCTGGCCGGTCTGTATTCAAAGGCTTTTGCCTCGAGAGTGGTGGGCCGGAACTTTTTTACGGCCTCGATGTAGCGGATAATATTTAAATCGTCATCTTCCGTGGGTGGAAGAATGATTTCGCGCGGTGAAACACGAAAGGTCTCTTCGATGACGGCACCCACATCTTGGGTTTCCATCATACGAAAAGCCCCCGTGGAAATGTCGAGATAGGAGAGACCTATCCGATTGTTTTCGAATATTGCGGACAAAACATAATTGTTTGCTTTTTCATCCAGCAATTCATTTTCAAGGATCATTCCCGGTGTGACAACACGGACAACTTCACGCTTTACGAGTCCCTTGGCCGTGCTTGGGTCCTCCACCTGATCACATATGGCAACCTTGTAGCCTTTTTCAATTAGGCGTGCGATATAGCCTTGAACGGCGCGGTGTGGTACACCACACATGGGGATGGGGGTATCCGCTTTCTTGTTTCGCGAAGTCAGGGTGATATCCAGAAGTCTGGAAGCTTTTTCGGCATCTTCAAAGAACATCTCGAAAAAATCGCCCATTCGATAAAAAAGGATGGCATCCGGGTATTCTTCTTTGACCGCCAGATACTGTTGTATCATCGGGGTAGCGCTAGAAGGGTTCATGAAACATCAGAATCCTTGGCTTCGTTTTGGTCTGTGGTAACATCGGGGCTGGCAATGGGGGGGGGGTCACCTTTAAGCAAGGAGATTTCAGCATTCAACTCATCCAACTGTTTCTGATTCGTTTCCAGGGCGGCATTTAAGGCTTTGATGATTTTTTTTGATTTGAAACGCTCGAGCAGGGTAATGAAATAAGAGATAAGTAGACCTGCGAAGAAAAAAAACAGGAAGAGGATGGCGTTTGGCAAATCAGGCGTACTGAGTTCCTCGGTCACAAACAGATTTAAGCGAAGGCGATGCTCGGACATAAAAAAATCCCAGTTTTGATAGGCCAGTAATGCAATAAAGCCAATAAGTATCAACCAGAAAGCAATCTTTGCTTTTTTCATCTTATGTTCTCCCTGTTTGATCAGAATTAGTGAGCGCATTCCCCGTTGGTTCTATCGTGCGGCAGTGCCTCGCATGCTGCGGGGTTAGCGAGCGAATCAAATCATAAAATTCATTCACAGATATTTTCGGGAAGCCCAGCAAAAAGCGGCTTCAAATTCTGGTAGGTAGCCAGTAAATGCTCCGGTATAACACGCACATCTGCAAAAACGGCCAGAGCGTTCACGTCACCGAACCAGCGTGGTACGATATGAAAATGAAGATGCTCTTCCACGCCGGCCCCTGCTACCCGGCCCAGATTCAAACCCACATTGAATCCATCCGGTGACATCTGCTGTTTGAGATTGGCGATGGCGCGTTCGACGGTCAGCAGCAGATCTCTCGTCTCCATGTGATTCAGCTGCTCCAGGGATGCGATATGTCTTACCGGCGCAACCAGAAGATGACCATTGATGTATGGAAATTTGTTCATAACAACCAGGGTTGTCGATCCTTTATAGAGCGTCAGATCGTCTTTTTGATCCAGCGCATCGCAGAAGATACAGGATTCCGCTTTGTCTCCCAGGATGTATTCCATGCGCCAAGGTGCCCACAGGGTCTTCATTTTTATTGTCCACCGTTGTCTATTTTTTTCAATATGGATGTTTGTTACCTTTTTAATGGTCAAAACTCAACCCTTATTTTGTTGAAGCTGTACAACATGGATATCCCCCCACATGCCGGCCTTATCATTTTTTATAACAACCAACCCTTTTACCCCTTTGATATCTTTGCCAAAATATATAGCTTCCTGCACATCTGTTTCTTGTTTCACCCGGTTTGCAATGGCAGTGGCAGCTGCGTCGGCCACAGCGCATGAGTGCGAAACCACGGTCACGGCATCGGCAGTACCGAAGCTGAGGGAATGACCCACGGTTCCTGAGGAGGTACAAACAGCCATGGGGCCATCACAGCTATCGATCTTAAGACCGATACGCATGTTTAACGGCGAGCGGTTGGCATAGATACCGATGGTCACCGGCTGATGGGTTCGAATAAAGACATCGCCGCCGTTTTCGATGATAATTTCCTCTGAAAACTGCAGCAGGTCAAAACCGACATGTTCTGCAATGGCACCGGCGACGGCAGCCATGGGACCGACACCGGTACGGCTGGCGGCGTCCAGCATGTTGGCGATGATGCCCGGAACCGGTCTACCGAATTGCAGGGGTATCAGGGAAGCTGAAAAATCCGGATGCCGCTGGATGAAGGACTCGATGTATCCACGGTGCAGCAGTATGGACTCCTTTGTCTGGGCATCCAGGTTCGTACATGCCTGGATAAACAGGTCTGTCTCTTTCACGATAACTCGAAAAGAGATCAGACGGTCGTGATCAAGCTGGTTGCGATATGTACGTTCCTGGGGCATGGTGTTTTTATTCAGTCATTTAAAACCTGCGCTTTGGACTAGGTCAGAGATATTTGGCTATGCCGATGGCGGTAGTTCCATAAATCCGAAGCACGAAGTTCGAAATCCTTAACAATACCGAATGATCCAAATTCGAATGATCAAAACAAGACCTTGGAAATACAAGTTCTATCACTATGTTTGAACCGCAATAGCGAGCGAATCTAAATTAAACAGAATTCCTTGCGGTCGAAGCGAAGCACTGCCACACGGCAGAACATTCCTCGCAGCTTGCTGCGAGGTTCTTCAATCATTTGAGCATTTGATATTTGGATTTGTTTCGTATTTCGATATTCGGATTTAGAATTTATCACACGCTGAATGTTCAAACTATTAATTCCCTATAGGGTTAAATCAGTGTCGGGTCCTCTGGACCCTGGTATCTACCTGTTCTCTCGATAGGCCTCCAAGATGTTGGTCTGCATGAGAGGCCGCATCTTATCGGGGCACAGACGTAGAAAAAAGCGATCCGTCATACCGGCAATGAAATCCCTTACAACTTCTTCGGGTTGATGGGAAGCCATGTAGGCGTCTGGCTTGTTTTCCAGAAATGCCGAGAAAATGATTGAATCCCGGTTGTCATGCTTCACATCATGTAAAAAACGCTCAAATAGAATATGGAATAAGGATCTGATATCTTCATAATATTTTTTTATCAAAGGACTGAGATAGATCCTTTCGAGATTGAATTGTTTGAGTGCTTTCAATGCTTCGGAAATCGGGTGGCTGAAGGTAATGTACGGCTGATGGAAACTGTTTTCAATGACATCGGTTACAAGGCTGTAGACAATCGTGCCGTTGGTATCACCTAAATGCTTGACACAATACTGTGGCAGGTCGGCCCGTCGAATAACGCCCAGACGGATGGCGTCTTCAATATCCCGACCGATATAGCTGATGGTATCAGCCATTCTAACCACACAGCCCTCCAGGGTCATGGGTGTTAAAGGATAGGCGGGTATATTCTTCTTGTTAGAAATTTCTAAATCATGTGATTCGAATGACTTATCCATCATTGGTTCAAGTAACATATTATGTATTTCACCGTCGTGACAGAGGATCCCATCCAGGGTTTGCAGACACAGATTCCAGCCTTTTCCAGACCGTTCGACCCGATCAAGAAACTGGACACTCTGAATGTTGTGCAAAAAATGACCGATGCCGTTGGCTTGACAAATATCCGACAGAAAACGCTCGCCATCATGCCCGAACGGCGTATGACCAATATCGTGACCCAGGGCGATGGCTTCAATAAGGTCTTCATTTAATCTTAAAAACCGGCCAATGGTACGGGCAATTTTGGACACCAACTGAACATGGAGGACACGATGGGTGATGTGGTCATTCTGTATCAGGTAGAAAACCTGGGTCTTGTCTATATAACGGGCATAAGCCCGGGAGTGGAGTATTCTATCCACGTCCAGGGAAAAGGATTGCCGATAATCGGAATCCAGACGCGTCTCATGTCGACGTCTGATGCCCTGCCCGCTTTTTGTTGCCATGGATGAGAACCGTTCGGATTCGGTTTCATTCAAAATACGCATCATTTTTCTGATTTTCATCATCGTTCTTTTCGTCAAATAGATAAATTTTTAACGTACTGTAACTTTTAAATATATCACACGCCTTGGTGTCCTACATAGCTTGTGTATGCTGGGAAGCGAGAATGCTTGGAGGCTGGGATGCTGCTGTCTGCGCAAAACTTTCGGCCACCCTCTAACCCTTGTATCCCCCTCGAACCATTGAACCCTTCATTGAACCGAAATTGCAAGCGCATTCCCCGTAGCTTGCTGCGAGGAATCTTCAATTATATGACCCCGGTAGTGATCTTATGTGCCATCATGTCCGTATAATTGATGCCTGCGGCCCGAAATCCTTCCTTGCCATATTTCATGTTGCCCTCCAGGACATAAAATCTTCCGTTGTGGGAGCAGATGTCGATGCCCACGTCATCCCAGCAACATGCGTTTGCCGTATGCCTTGCCAGTTCAAGTGCTTCTTTAGGAACCGGTTCGAGACTGATGCTGGCACCGGCGGCAACATTGCTTCTGAATTCTCCTTTGGCAGCAATTCGCCAGTAGGCATGGGCAACATCCTTGCCGATTATCACAACCCTTATATCGCGGTCCAGAGGTAAATACTCCTGAATATAGGCAGGCGTATCAAGGGATAGGTAGCGATAAAAATCAGTCTGATTCTGTATCAGGAAAACACCCCGCCCCATGGCAGACCCCCTGGGTATTTTTGCGACAAATGGAAATTGAAAGCGATTGAGAATAGAGGTCTTTTGATGTTTTCCGTAATAAACCCGGGTACGGGGATGGGGGGTGCCCAGGAGTTTAAATATTGCCGTCTGTTTGATTTTATCCTGTGCAAACCAATAATTATGGGGACTGGGAAATGTTTCTTTGCCCGTGGCATGAAACAGTTCCGCATGAAAGGATGATGGATAGTATATTTTCTTTGAATTTCGGATACGTGCCATTGCCTCGCTGGAATAATCCTCCAGGTTCGGTTTGACACCGAGCGTGATAATACTTTCACAGTGAGAGAGACGTGATTCTAAGGCTATCGGCCTGTTTCTACGCATGGATCATCCTGGCGCTTTGAGTACAAAAACAGAGGGTGACAATTTTGCATCGGGCCATATGTTGTCCACGTCGATCCGGATTCTCGTCTGCAGATCGTTTGAAAACAGCAGGGTGTCCGGGAGTTGATAGTCTCCGTAGGGTTTGCGGCTTAAAAATTCAACCCGATAAAGAAGCGTATCTTTTCCCTGAAACAATTCGTATTTCCAGACCGTTTTCATGTCCTCGCGCAGGTAAATTTTTCCTGTTTGTTTTTTTAGCCACCCCTTTTTTAGAAGCAGGACAACCTGCTTCCCGGGGGGGGCATTTTCAAGCGTCAGCGTGGCGTTTTTCAGGAGTGGTACACGGCCTGCCAGTATGGAAAGCACATCCTGGACCGATACCGGCAAGGATATGAGACGGTTAAGATCTGCCCGGCGTGTATGTTTCTGATAAAAACGGCTTTCTGAATGGAGAGAAAGGGAAAATCGACTGCCGTCGTAGACAACACTTGAAAAGGGCCTACCACCTGCCCCCAGTATTTCTAAACGCAATTTTTCTGTTTGATATCCGGCCCATACAACCCGTGTGCTTTGCAGGCCACCTTGTTTCCAGATTTTGATCTTTCCAATACCTTTAAAGGATGTCAACCCGGCGTTGGTCTGTTGGAGATGTGCAAAAATGGATCCCGGATCCATTGCTGAAATCAACGTCGATTCCGGTTTTATTGCTCCTGGATCTTTAAGTCCTGCGCATCCTAAAAGGAGTAAAAAAACAATACCGCATGTGCTTAGTAACTGTTTCATGGTGAAGGGATTATATTAGAAAAATGATCAACGTGTCGAATTCGATGCGTCATACCCGGGAGCAGATCACAGCTCAAGGAGATCGTTGATTTTATTTTCGAGACTTTGGGTGTCCTCGGTTTTTATCCGCAAGGACTCTTGATAGTATTTTAAAGCGTTTTCCCTGTCATTGATTTGTAAATAAACGTCACCGAGGTGTTCCAGGATAATGGGATCATCCGCGGTCAGTTTCACTGCTTTCTCGAGATATATCAATGCTTCCTGAAAAAGACCTTTTTTGTAGAGAACCCAACCCAGACTGTCCGTGATATATCCGTCATCGGGTTTATACTTCAATGCTTCCCGGATCAGGGATTCTGCCTCATCCAGATTTGTACCCATATCAGCATAGGTGTAACCCAGATAATTCAGGGCATTGGCGTTTTCAGGGTCCAGGGCGATAACTTTCTGCATATAGGCGATGGCCTCCGATTTCTTGCCCCATTTATCATATACGACGCCCAGCCGGAAGTGAATCCGAATATGCCCGGGGTCGATATCCAGACCTTTTTTCAGTGCGGTTTCTGCCTCGCCGTAGGCCTTGATCTCTTCGTAAAAGGATCCGAGATAGAGCATGAACTCAGGGTTGCTGGGGGTTTTCTCTATGGCCGTCTTGATATGGGCGATGGCTTCCGTGATCTTCTTCTGCTCCTGGTAGCGTATGGCGATCTGAACAACGGCATTTTCATAAAACCGGTTATCAGGCGTGACCCTTTTAAAGTAGGCCATGGCTTTGTCATCATCCCCTTTGCCGTCATAGGAAACGCCTGCCAGATATTGCAGATCCGAACTGTCCGGCATCCCTTTTAACATGCCTTCGAGCACGACGATGGCATCGTCGTATTGTTCCGGGTCGATATAGAGTTGAATGACTTTTCTGATAATTTCCGGATCCTGTTCGCTTCTTACGCCAAGATCTTTCAACAGATTTTCACCCTCTTCCACGGATCCGTTTTGCTCATAAAAAAGACCCAGTTCCATGGCAGCGCGTATATTGTTGGGATTTTTATCAAGGAGTTCCAGATAAAGGGTTCGCGCTTTTTCGTTTTCTCCCGAGGTTTTATATATTTTTAGCAACTCGAATCGGCCTTCTTCAAGTTCCGGTTCCAGAGCCAGCGCCTTTTTGAAGGCGGCTTCCGCTGCATCGGGCCGGTCTTTTTCTGCATGGATTTTGCCCAGAAAAAAATAGCCGGCAAAGGATGCCGGAAAGATGTCCACCAAACGTTGATAAATATCAAAGGCATTGTCGAGGTCGCCTTCTTCCATCAGGATGCTTCCCAGGAGCAAATATACCCGCTCTTCTTTATCCGGGGCTATTTCAATGGCTTTGGTATAGGCTTGTTTGGCCTTGTCGGTCTGCTTGAGGGTTTGGTTGATATTGCCATAGAGTATCAGCGTCTCCACATGCTCCGGGTCCGTGGCAAGCCCTTTTTCAAGAGCGAGCACCGCTTCCGCGGTCTTTTTTTGACTCAGATACAGAGACGCGAGCTCCAGGTTAAGAAAAGCTGACGTTGGGTCGCTCTCAGAAGCTTTCAACATAAGCTGAATGGCCTGGTCCACCTGGCCTTTCTTGAGGGCGAGTTGTGCCTCGGTATAATAATAATAGCTGTTATCCATGCGTTCGGGGCCGACCTCGGGTGGAAGGCTCCCATGCGGTACATTGGAAACAGTGGGCACGCAGGCGAAGATGGATATGGCCGACAATATGGCCACCAGGTGGCGGGAAAGAAATGGTTTCATCATGTTTCAGGACTGTTCGTATATGCGTATACGTCGAAATCGGGTATTTCTTTTTTGAAAAACTCTCTCATTTTCTTCACAACACTTTTTTCGACCTGACGAACCCTTTCCCGGGAGATGCCGTATCGATCCCCGATTTCCTGGAGGGTTACCGGGCTATCCGAGAAAATGCGTTGATCGAATATTTCGAGTTCGCGTTTGGTCATTTTTTTTCTAAATTCTGCAATTTTGGCATGTAACAACACTTCCATTTCCTTTTTGGCTACATTGTCTTCGATGGAAGGTGTTTCGGTACTCAGAAACTCGATCCGTTCGGTATCGGAATCGTCTTTCAGGGGCGCGTCCAGGGATACGTCCCAACCGTTCAGTCGTTGATCCATGTCGACGATTTCGCGCTCGGACACACCCAGTTTCTCGGAAAGCAGTTTCGGTTTGGGGTCGAAGCCTTCATCTATCAGCCGTTGTTTCTCTTTTTTCAGCTTGAAAAAGAGTTTCCGTTGTCCCTGGGTCGTGCCGATTTTAACAAGACGCCAGTTGTCCATGATGAACTTTAAAATATAGGCTTTGATCCAGAATGACGCATAGTAGGAAAATTTTACATTTTTATAGGGATCGAATTTTTTAACTGCCTGCATGAGTCCGATGTTGCCTTCCTGGATTAGGTCCAGGAGATTCTGCATCCAGACTCTTTGGAATTCCAAAGCAATTTTGACCACCAGACGGAGGTTTGATGTTACCAGTCTGTAGGCAGCTTCGGAGTCACCATGCTCCTGAACACGGGCGCCAAGTTCTCTTTCTTCATCCCTCGTCAACAGATTATATTGACTGATTTCATTCAGATACCGCTGGAGCGGATCATATTTGACAACCGCTTTTTCGGTGGATGAATCTTTTTTTGCCTTTGCAGTCACTTTTGCTGTTGAAGCTTTAAGTGTCTTTTTAGCGGGCTTAGGCTTCTTTGCAGCTTTCTTCGAGGATTTGCTTGTTTTTGTCACGTCAGTAATCACCTGTTGACTATCTGTAACACCGGCTCAGCTTGCAGCACGGATTTGTATGGACATGAATTCCAACATATGTTATTGCACCGGTCGAGTTTTTAAACCATCCTTTGTGCGCCTGTAGCTCAGCTGGATAGAGCAACGGACTTCTAATCCGTAGGTCGCAGGTTCGAATCCTGCCAGGCGTACCACTTCTTCCATGTTCAAAGATTCACGACCGTTTTCCTGTCAGCTTTTCCGGGAAAGGGCTTGAGCTCTCCACAGTGAACCTGTTACAATATCATAAGATTACACGGTTAATCAACACCGACATTCATTTTTTAAAAACAAGGCCATTTTCAGCGCAGGGGGCATCTTATCCTGGTCGGGATATTTTCCTGGATGCCGGTATCGTTTACCCATCATATTTTTTCAGAAGCTGTTTTTTCCTGGGCCATCAACAGGTGACCGAATACGGGCCCTATGATAAATACCCAAAACATTACCACGGCCCTGTCAAGGGAGGCTGCGAACAAACCCGGGTTCAGTCCCATACCTAATATTTTTGATGCATATCCGATAACCGCCTCTCTGATCCCCAGCCCCGCGGGGGTAATGCTGGTGAATGTCGTCAAAATGCTCAATGGCGCTATCAAGAGACAATACAAAAAAGGGACATCAATCGAAAAGGCTCTGAAGGCAATATAATATCGGACGGAAAATATAAAGGTTGAAGTAATGTCCACGACGATCAACAAAAATATGGTGTTACGTTTTTTTCGTATCACCTGCCACCCTTCGATCACCTGGTATAATTTTTTCGAAGTTTTCTCTGATACTTTGACACGTGTCACAAGAACAAAGCAGAACATGGCACATACAATCAGGGACAAGAAAAGGCAGGGCAGGACTATCCCGATACGACTATAAATGTAGTAAAAACCAGAAACAGCAAAGCCGATACATCCAGCGGACAGCATCGTAATCAGACTGCTCGAGCCTATCATTGAAATAAATTTAAGATAAGAAAAATTGTGCAGTTGCTTGAGATATACAGCATTGGCGAGCATACCGCCTTTAAAAGGAAGATAATTTAAGAAGCTCTGAATAACGGCCATCCCCATCCAGGTAAGGGGTTTGAGACGCAGATTCAAACTGTCCGTCAGGACCTTCAAACGGAATCCATTTAAAAACTGAGTCAACAATACCAGACTGGAGAGTAGCACAAGGGTGGAAATCCTGATGGCAAAGATCGACTTTATCTCATCGAAATTGCGGATGAAAAAGAAAGTCCCTATCAACCCCACCCCAGACAAACCTATAATTTTGAGCGTGCCTTTCTTGATGCTCTTACCCCTGCCCCTTTTATAGCCATGCCACTTTAACGACTATAAATCATAAAGATGTGTGGTGATTATTTTTTCTATTTGTTTTTGTGTTTTATCTAATTCTTCACTTTCTACAACCTCAAAGCAATTCCTTTGCACGGCAGCATCTCGATACAGCCGGCTTTTCCGGACAAAATAACCTTCATCGTATTCAAATTTTCTTGCAATGGCAACCTTGGGCTCCACCAGGATAAAGATGGGGATGTCGGGAGCCGGGATCCTCATCAACATTTTTTCATAAAAATTTTTTGAACACATTTCAAGATAATACAGTTGAATAACCGCGTCATAAAAATATCGATCACAGATGACATGACGCTTTTGATACCAGGCGGGCAGTTTGACAAATATATCGAAATTCAGGATATCCAGAAATAGAGACCATTTTCGAATATAGGAAAGGATTTTCCGTTCGGTCGAAATGGTATCACCAATTCTGAATTGTGCGTTTACCAACCGCCGGGCTTGCTGTCTTGAAAATAGATTCAGCAACCGCCCCATGATTGAAAAAGATGAAATGTTATAAACTTCAATGACTTTTGGCTGGTTCCCCAGGCCACCTAAAAATGCGGCTGTCATCCTTATGTGAGTGCTCTTACCAGAGCCATCTAAACCTGAAAAAGAGATAATCATGAGTTATTTCAATTTATTCAGCCTTCGCAGATCACCTTGAAACCGCCAGTAGACGGCCCAGTCGACCAGCGTATAAGCGATGAATTCCCTTCCGAGTTCGCGGGCACTTTTTTTTCTTTCTTTTAAATCATGAAACAATTTGTCAAAAAAACTCAAGGATGTGAGGAAAAAGGGTGTCGTCACCGGGAAACGAACAGGCCGGACAAAAACATCCCGAAGGTTCAAAGAGTTGTTCATGAAACGTAATATGTCATTTTCTTTGGATAACCTGGCCAGCACCTCATCAGGAACCGGTTTTTCGTGATGAAATTTTTGCATGATCCTGTTGGATAAAACGAGAAATAAAAACAACCCTGCCAGCCAGTGGTATTTCCTTGCTGACGAGACGATATAGTCCCAATCAACCTCGCTGCCGCTGGTGAGTTCCCTGAACTGAAGCATCTCTCCCAGCAGTATGTACCTGTTCTCATGCACGGCATGCGCCGCCATGATAAGGATTTCATCTTCCAGAGAGGGGATGGGTATCTCGTAACCACCGACTCTCCAGGGCCGCCGTCTTTCATAAACTTTTTTTATGTCGAGATAATCTACGCCATTCCAGGAGACGGCAAAGTGAATGTGAATTCTGAGCCCGGCATTACTCTCACCCTTGGGAAAGTAAAATCTTTTTTTGGGTTCTCTCAACGAAGAGCGACTCTTCAGATAACGGTACCCGTTTTTGAGGAGTATCTTGCGGCATTCGTCGAGGCGTTCGTTATCGACCACAACAATATCAAGATCGTCGTCTACGTATGGATATTGCAGGAAGGTTTTAATGGGCAAAAGACGAATACCGTGCTTTTCAAAAAGAGCCAGTAAGTCACAAGCGGCTTCAGACATTTTACCGGACTTCAGTTTCTGCTCTGCAAGATTCGTGTTGAATACGCGCGCTGCCGAGTTTCCGGATACCGATTTCCCTATACAGGATGCCAGTAGAAAGAGCACCCCGTTCATCTTGGCCCACGCTGATATATAATCAATACTTCTGATATGGTGGGCTGTTAACCCCTTGTGTCGTCCCAGAAGCGCATCGACAACCAATTGTTCTTGATGCCATGAATTATTTCGATATCGCATGCAACACCTCTCTATCGTATAGCTCATCATACTTTTTGGCGATATCCTTGATATTGAAATGCTTCAAAACCATTTCCCGTCCCCTCATTCCCATTTCTTTGCGTCGCTGTTCATTCGTCAAAAGATATAGGACAGCATCCGCGAGTTCCTTGGAATCCCCGGGAGTTACCAAGATTCCGACTTTTGACTTCATGAGTTCATTCAATGGCGGTACATCCGATATAACGATCGGTTTTTCCATGGCCAAAGATTCCAGGAGCGTCATGGGGATGTCCATTTTATCATACATCTCCAAGGTCGGGAATATGCTTATATCACTCAGGCCGATCAGACCGGGCATATCCTCACAGGTCTGTAAAAAAACGACATGCTTGGAGAGGTTCATTGCTTGTGTCCGCCTCTTGATCTGCTGCTCTCTGAACAGGTCCTGTTTGCCGAAAACCCGGCAGGCAAAAACGAATCTGACAGTGTTCATTCTCTCCGTAATCTGCTTGATGGCATCCAAAAACTGGTAAATCCCCCTGATTTCAAGGTATTCGCCCGAATAGAGGACCACGGACTCAGCACCTAATCCCAATTTCTTTTTTATATCGGCAGATGCTGCACGTGGCTTGAACCGGACGCAATCCACCCCCGGGTTGATTCTTCTCGTGTGGGTGAATCCTGCATCGATAAGTTTGTTCTGCATGTATTCGGAAGACACCAGGATGACGTCTCCAAATATGTACTGCTTTAAATCCTGACCTTCCTCGAAAATGTTCAAAATCGTTTGAACAGCGATTTTCTTTTTGACTTTCAATAGACATTTAAAAACCAGGGCGCTCATGTAAGTGGGCTGAAAAAAAAAATGGTAGATCTTGATGTGAGAATCCGATCTCAATAAACGAAGAAAGAGAAAAAATTTCTGGAGAAAAGGATATTTTGTTCTGTAGACAGCTTCAAAAACGACATTGCCTGTTTTATGTGGCAGTACATGGCCTTTCCTGGTCATAAGATGAATCCTGTGTTTTTTGACATTCAGAGCAATGTTATACGCTCTGTTCTTGGATGCATTATCCCAGGGTGGACATATCGGTATGGTAATCATCAGGATAATCTGTTTTTCCTCTCGTATGCTCACTCTGCCGATTCCTCTTCCCTTTTTATTGAATTGACGATTCTTTTTATTTTGATATTTTTCAACAATCTGATGTCGAAAGGGTAGGATCGGCTTGCCGGAAAGCCCATTTTCTCCTTACAGTCGGCACACAAAATATTGTCTTCAAAATGGTTGTTGATGTGCTGCCACCGTAACTTTCGCATTCTTTGATTGTTCCATATTTGTTCCAGTGATTCGACCTTAAGATCGCCAATGATATATTTCCCATCATAATCATAACAACAGGGAACGACCCTCCCGTCCCACAGAATGGTCACGATAAACCAAGGTCTGACACAGGGATATTCGATGGGTTGTCTGTAGGAGTCGGTCAATTGCGCGTCCTCGGCGAGTTTGGCGATTTCCCGGTCCGAATCGTCCCAGGTTTTAAATTGCTTTATCAAGATCTTGTCAATACCCTTGATGTTCCACCGTTCTTTGAACGATGCAATTTCCGACGCAGTCTCTTTCATTCTGATCATGGAGATTTCTATGAAAGGCATTTTTGTTTGAGCCCGCAATTTTAAGGCCAACAACCGATCTATGTTGTCGAGCGCTTTTTGGTAATTTGCATTTTTACCGCGAAGGTATTGATAGGTTTTCTGGTTGGTTCCATCCAAAGACAGCAATATTCGGTCAACGCCTGAATCCAGGAGTTCTTTGATTTTTTTGTCGGAGAGAGAGGTGGGATTGGTTGATATTCTTGTTTCGATGCCCTTGCTTCCCGCATAGCCGATCATTTTATTTAATACGGGATTGAAAAGCGGATCACCGAAATGATCCAGCCACAGTATCTTCGTATAACCGCTGGTTTGATCGATTATCTTCTCAAACAGGGGGAGTTTCATGTACCCTATATCTCTCTGCATGTGTTTGCGGGGGCACATCCTGCAGTTCATGGGACAAATATTCGTAGACTCAAGATTGTAGATCTCGGCAAACCCAAGGCATCTTTCCTTTCTGTGAAAGTATGAATACCCACGGACAAAATAGTTCCAGGCTTCCTTCAAATTCATATCTACCTCAACTTTTGGAATATTGTGCGATTATCTTCAGCGGAGAATCTTTCTGGAGATCAACCTGAACCATTTGATATTCCCTGCCATTTTGGAAAATCGATTGCAAAGACTTTCCTGTGCATCCAAGAAGTGTGTGTGTATTAAAGATCGTTGGCACAAGAAAAGTCAGCCCTTCAACTTTTTCTTTGGATCTTATATCAAAAGTCAATCTCGCTGCGATCTTATCCCAGAGGGTATCTACCATTTTGATACGAAGTCTTTTCCGCCAGAATGTATTGAACTCAGTCAAATTAGTGACATAAATATTGTTTTGCTTCACATATCTGATGATCTGTTTGTACAGTTCAAGGTTGTTTAACCGATGATGGTTACTCAGCAGGAAAAAATAGTGAAAATTGAGTGTTATCAGCGAATGGTATTTTTCAATGGCCTGCTTTAAAAAGCATTTTATTCGAGAAAAACAGGCCCCCTCTTGCCACTCACGCCCATAGCCTTTGATGAAAACAGAATCCATGATGTGCATAGGGAATTCAAGAATGTCAGATCTCCCGAACGTTCCCGGCAATCTTAGATGATAAGGCAGCCCGGTACCATACATATATCCAAAATAGTGGTTCGAGCCCATGGTGCTGTCGTAAGAAATACCAAGTCTTGACATCCTATCGAAACCATCTGCCATTTTGGGCCATACAAGACCATGGTTTCGAACACCAATGATATTTTGAGTAGAAAAATATTCCAGACAACACTTCTGGAATAACAGGCTTGTCTTTTTGATCATCGGCGGTAACTTAAAGGCAAGCTTCTTTACCTGCTTCCTGACCATTGCCGGTTGCCGCAGACTCAAAATCGGATGCAGCTGCAGGTCACATCCTTTGTCAACCAGTCGCTTCCAACATCTTGGATTACCATCGACAATTTTCATGAAGGTAGTGGCCTTTACGCCCATTTCCAAATTCAAGGCATTGACAGATTCAATATCAGGACCTTTCGAAGCATCGCTGTCATGCGTGAAAGCGATGCCCCCCTTGGCACCATGGGGGAAATACCACAATCGAGGTATGGGGAAAGAAACATTATCTTCGATTAAGCGGATAAGGATTCTTCTCAATCCGTCTGCTTGGGGCACAAATCGCCTCTTGGTCTCAACCAGCCTCCCATAATCGACTCTCGGGATTCCAGACGGGTCTTTTTCGTGGGGCAGAAGATCTCTTCCCTGAAGAAGCGAAAACAGTGTCTGGCTGAGATCAAACGCGAAAAGAAATACCCTTCCGGTGCCTACAGGTGTCATGGAGATCAACGCCTGGTCCGTAACTGTCCCGGTCTCTTCAAACAGCGGGTAAAGAATCTGTCCCGCGTGGTACTTTGCAACATCGAAAACCTGATAGATATAACCGTCCGAATCGTCGTGCATCCATCCCTTTAGCTGTTCCCCGGTTTTTGTTACCCCGGCGGCTTTCTCAAAGTTTTCGCAGGGTCTGATCGCAATTACCGTTCCTCCTTGGGCGGCATATTCGAACAGTTTGCGGACCATTGCCTTTTTCAGCACCAATCTGTTTATAAGGATCAACGCATACCCCGAAAGATCTTGGGGTGGGACGATCGCCTCCACGCAATGTCCATTCAATCCTTCGATTTCGACTTGTTCACGCAAATACCCGTGATCATTGCTTACCAATAAAAAATTACCGTCACCCATCTCCGAAATACGCCTCTAAAATACTTGGGATATCAAACTGAAAAGCAGTTTCAGATACTCCTTTTTCTTTTTGGATTTCAGTATGACGTTCAAATATGCCGGGTCATACAGAAAAGAAATGAGTTTCCACATCCGAGACATGTACTCGGCATCCCATCTCAGCGTAAGACTGCCCCGCACAGGAAATTTGTTTGAAATGGCCTTCAATAAGTCAGACAATGGAATGTCATGGCTTGAAAGCCTGTATTTATCTTCAATGACCGCCAAAAATTCTTCAATATTATCCTGACTTGCAAATCTGGCCAGATCCTCTTCAGGTATGTCGTTCTGAAATTCATAATAAAGATCACTACCCGGAAAGAGCGTTGTAATATTGAACAAGTTTATATTTGCACCAATTTCAGCCGCCAGATCGAAAGTGGCATCAATGTCTTCCTTTGTTTCGCCGGGCACATTGATCAGGAAATTGGCAAGCTTGCGGATCCCATACTTATCGCATAGTTTAAAAACCCTTCTGACATCTTCGACTTTGATTTGTTTTTGCAGGCTATCTAAAATTCGCTGAGAACCCGATTCCACTCCGAATTCAAGTTGAATGCAGCCGGCTTCTTTCATCTTTCTGATCATGTCTTCTTTGATCAGCGTCACCCTTGCCTGACACCCCCAAACCAACTTTAATCTTCGCTTTATGATCTCGTCGCAGACTTCAATGGATCGATTTCGATTCAGACCGAAGGCGTCGTCATAAATAAAAAAACCGTCGATTTGATATCTATTGACCAGCAGTTCCAGTTCATCTACGACATTTTTAGCGCTGCGGAATCTTACCCTGCGTTCAGACAGGTTTTTATTGACGCAAAATCGACACGTGTACGGACAACCACGGCCGGTAAAGACAAAAAATCCAGAGACAGGTACACCTCGAATGACCCACTCGCTTGGTCGGGTGTAATGCGCCATGTTTACGAGATCAAAAGCTGGAAATGGAAGTTCATCCAGATTTCTGACGGGATCGCGTTTTTTGTTTATATGGATCTCCCCCTTGTGCTGATAACCAATACCATCGATTCCGCCTAAGTCTTCTTGAGAACGGATGCCCTTGATAAGCTCCACGAGGGTAATTTCTCCTTCGCCCATGACGATGTAATCAATATCCTGGGTGTTTTCAAAAAAATACCTGGGGAAAAGGGTCGGGTGTATGCCACCGACCACAATCAGAATCTGTTGGTCCTCTTCTTTAATCCTTCGCGCCAATTTCTGGACATCGTTTGTATCGGTTGAAAGGCAGGAAATACCCACCAAGTCAGGTCGGTGCTTTTTGATATGACGGATGATTTCTTCGAAAACAGGGCCGGGTGTTGAAGATTTCAGATCCACAATATCCACCTGCGCATCGCTGACCACTTCTCTGATGCTTGATGCCAAATACATCAAGCCAAGCGGTGGACGCACCGATTTAGCTCTGCTGGGAGGGGAAATCAAACTCACTCGAAAGGATTTATGGTGGCTCATCTTATTTACTATCGGCCCCTTTCTGCTTTATCAGCAACCATATGTAGGTCGGAATCATGGGATACAAAGCCGGCGCCAGCTTTCTTAATGTCACAGGAATTGATCGTTCAGCCTTGCCTGCGTATCCATACTTTCCAGGATCTATGATAATCTTCAGCGTATAATCGAGCGTATGGAAGTCCTTAACCAATTGTTTTAAGCGCGGTAGGGAGAGATGTCTTTCATAGTAAAGCGGTATTCCCCTGACGGCCTTCAGGTACAGGTTCGCAATTCGCGGTGGAAGCCAGGACAGGAAGGGAAGTGTGTAGTTCCCCTCTACTACTGAATATTTGTTTGCTGCTGCAAAATAACACACGCCCCCGGGCTTGAGAACACGATAGATTTCTTTCATCATCTGGGACGGATTCGAAACATGGGCATAGACGTGGTTGCAGATTACCACCTCAAAACTGTCTTTCTCAAATGGCAGGCATACGGCACTGCCCACAAAAAAATCCATATTGTCAACATGTTGATACTTATTCGCTGCATAGTGGATCGCTTTTTGGTCGATGTCGATTCCCACCATCGTGTTGAAATGTTCAGCCAAAAAGGCATCAATGATACCTCCAGAGCAACCGGTATCCAGACAACGCAGTGCAGCCAACCCACTTTCATCCAGGTAATCCGACAAAACACATAATATTTTTTCGGCTTTATCCAGCCGGGATCTCTCATCCAACACCGTAGGGACAATGTCGGAATACCCTTTTTGGTATCCCCGCTCATTCATAATTGAACCCTTTGGTCATCTGGTTGTAGAGATCCAGCGTCTTTAAAATGATATCTTTCTTAACAACCCCGGATTTCTGAATCAAATTTTTAGCCTGCTGAGACAAGGTGGCCCGTAAAGCATCATCCCCGAAGAGTCTTACAATTCCCTTTGCAAGCCCGCGCCTGTCCGCTGGCGGGATGAGATAAGCTGTTTCCAAATGTGTCAATATCTTCTCAGTCGACCCGGCCCGGGTAATGATACAGGGGATGTCGGCGTTCATGGCTTCGACGATGGTCACACTCCAAATGTTCTCAATGGTGCTGAGGGCAACAAAAACATCCGATATGGCCAATATCGAACCAACATCGTTTCTTCTTCCGGTGATCACAACATGTTTTTGGATGCCCAGATCCTTTACCGTCTGCCGTAACTCATTTTCCAGAGGCCCCCCCCCGACAACCAGGAACTTGACATGCCTCAACTCACGTATGACATATGGAATGCTCATGATAAACGTCCGGGGGTCTTTCCACGCCACCAGCCGTGCTACAAAAGTAATGACCATTTCGTCTTTTATCCCAAACTCGCGTCTTAATTGAGAGATGTCAGCTGGCGTCGCATGTGTATCGAAGTCGATCATATTCGGAATTTCGACCACCTGCTTCTTTCCAAAAGATTGAACGATATCAGTAAGCTCAGGATGAGGTGAAATGACGGTATCCACTTTTTTTACCACATATCTTGTCAGCCATCTGGGAAAATGCCGTAAACGGGTATTGTGAACGGTCAGGACGACAGGTGTTTTTCGCAGGAACTTCACCACCAGGGCGATGGCTCCCGAAATAATCCAGTTGGCGTGGATCAAATCACAGTTCTTGGAAACTTGCCAGGTTTTTAGCAGGAAGAAAAAGAGAAAAAAAGGTATCTGCAGGATCAGAAAATAATTGAATTTCAGATTTTCGATAATTCCCTTTTCGCCATAGGCCAGGTGTTCCAGACGTGCAGGAAAAAAGTATCGAAAGCGAATGACTGTAATGCCACCAAAGATCTCTCTTGTCTTGGATCCGGGAGCGTGAGGCGCTACTAGCGTTACTTCACATGTTTCCGACAAAGCCCTGACAAGGCTGAAAACGAAGTTTCCATGGGCGCCGTCACCTTTTGCATACCTTGGAAAAGAGGTCGTGAGAACGCAAATTTTCAAGACAGGTATCCCCTTATCGTTCTGAATACAATATCATTTCGGGGGTTGTACGCGATCATTTCAAATCCTTGTTTGATTCCATGTCAAACCACATCCCAAAAAAAAGTGCTTGAAATCCGCTGATGAGTGTAAACAGCACCGCCATGGCATTGATGTCTGGAATGTTTCCTGTTACATACCAAAGGTATAGCAGCCGCAAAATCAAAGGGATGCTTGCGGTCAACAGAATAAAGGAAAATGCATAAAAGAACACCAGTGGATGGAAATCTTTGATGACATATTTGAAGATCAGGCGCTGCAAAAAACCTTTGAACAACAACCAGGAGATGCCGGGAATTACCCGGCTCAGTCGAATACCGGATTTCTCACCAATATTGTAAATCGGCCGAATATGCACATCCCGAACTCTGAAATCGAACTGATTCAACTTGATCAGCAGATCGTTTGGGAAACCATATCTCTTGTACAGGCGATCGAGTTCTAAACGTTTCAAGGCCATGAGAGAGATTGCCGTATATCCGCTTTGAAAGTCCGCCACGTGCCAATACCCGGAAGCAATTTTGGTAAGCAAAGAAAGAAAAGAGTTACCCAGGTACCGATAGTGTGGCATCATACTCCAGGCATCTCCGTAAAACAGTCGGTTACCCTTTGAATAATCGGCCGAGTCGCTCGCAACCGGAGCGATAATACTTTCCAGGTCATCTGGATCCATTTGCCCGTCTCCCGCCATGACGACGGTAACATCAAATTCATATTTTCGGGCCCATTTATATCCGGTAACAATGGCACCGCCTACGCCTTGATTGGCCTCGTGCTCGATCAGCACGATCTTCTCGTTTCCATCCTGGTAGCGCTTTACCGTTTCGACCGTTTTATCCCGGCTTGAATCGTCCACCACTACGATACGGTCAATGAATGCCGGCATGGTATCGATAACCTTGCCGATTTGGGTTTCTTCGTTAAATGCAGGGACGACAACGCAGATTGATTTATTATTATACATTTTTTTCCATGTTCGATAAAATTATGGGTTGTTGCTAAAGGTTTTTAAGTTGATACAGTACATGTCCGTTTTTTGCAAACAAAAGGAAATTCTGAGCGCCAAAAAAACTGATAACCATTTGTTTTTTATTTTGATCCAATTTGTTATTGCACCAATTGTCCAACATGTCAAATCTTATCAGTATATGTGAAAAACCAAACGCGATGAATTTTGCGTGCATATCTCCTATTGAATCGGAGTTCTGGATGACCGCCTGAAACAGTTCGGGGTCGAAATGCATCTCCCTGTCGCTGTAGTATCCACGACTACCAATAAAAAGGGCTAATATTTTGGCAGCGGGTGTTAACATGTCGTTTGCATATTGTATGGCGGCATATTCGGGTCTGAATTTCTCGATGTACTGATCTCTCGTTATATTGCCGTTCTGATAGTCTGTCGGTGTGAGAATCTGGAACTGTTCAATGACATAGCCTGCATTCAGACTGAAAAGCAGTACCACCGCTGTCAGGGAAAGTCCCAAGAAAGTTCGTCGCAGATTTCCAGAAAAATTTTTATCGATGAGTGAAAAAATGTTTTTCAACCCGAACATCGACAAAACAACAAGACAGGGTATCGCCGGTGCAATATACCGGATTCGAAGATCCGTTTCAAAGAAGACGATGAGCACGAATAAAATCGAAAAAACGACCAAGACACCCTTTTCTGCATTTGTGGCGACTGTCTTCCTGTTTTTGACTGAAGCGACAAACGCAAAAGCGGGTAGCACGATAAGGGCGGGATTCAACCGGCCGTCAAAGTACCGGGGAGCGTCATCCCGGCCTTCGAAAAAGATCCGCAACGGGACCAGCAAGATTTCCCACCATGTTTCATCATATATGAGTTTGCGTAGGAGAATGGGTGGTAATGTTGAGGTTTGGTGGGGTCTCGCAGGGTTAAACCAGTTGTCAAAAAGTGGATACAAGGGATTGCCGGTCCATAAATAATTTTTTATCCCCCAGGGTGAATAAATAAGGCCGGCGATAACGATAAAAATCAAGGTGTAAAGCACAGATCGATACTGGGCTGTCTTGTCATCTGAAATCTTTCGGAAAGCAATCAATACAACCAGAATGGTTATCAATAATAAAACAATCAAGCCGTTATATTTGGTCCCCAGAGCCAGGCCGCAAAAAAGGCCCACCATGATCAGATGCCGTATGCGCGGGAATTCTTTGTACCATCTCAGGACAGACACGAGCGCAGCCGTTGAAAAAAAAACCAGTCCCAGATCTACATAAACCGTTATTGATAGCTTCACAATTACGGGGGTTGACAAGAAAAGCAGAGCACCCAACAATGCATAGACCCTGCCAAGTCGTTTTATCAGATAACTGAATATCAACCATGACGTTGCCAGAGCAAATGCAAAATGAAAGTACTTTGGCAGAATGTCATTCCCGAAATACAACGGTATCATGTACAAAAGATCCAGATTCATCGGATAATATGAAAACAACAGATCCGGAATCTCATAGATCCCACCGTGTTTTATCCATAGTTTCGGTACCGCCAGGTGATGCACCAGGGCATCTCTGCTCACCGGGGGGACCCATGCCAGGACACAAATTGAGACAACCAGCATCAATAAAGACAAACAGATTGACACCGTAAGACCTGTTTGTAATTTCGTTTTGGACATCATTCAGTTATGTTTTCTAATGGGTATGCCAACGTTTCGGCTTTCTGATTCAGAAAATCCACCAGCGGCGGGAATATGACGTGATCGTCAAGCAACACCAATGTTTCGTCGATGTAGTGATATCCCCTGGCGCGTTCGGCCAAATACTGTTTAAGCGTTTCGATGGTAAACAGACTGGTGACAGCGGACAGGTAGCGATTCACCCGCTCCGTGTCTTGCATTTTAAGTGCATTTTGAAGCAACGCGAGGTAAACAACGAGATTTTTGGGGTGCCTTATTCTGGCGGTCTGTAAAAACCGCTCCGCACGTTCATACAATCCCTTGCTGCTCAGGGCCACGGCCAGATTGATCAGGGCGTCTTTGTCATAAGGGTTTTGCTTTAATGCCAGCTGCATATAATGCAGGGCCGGGTCCGTTTTCCCCTGCCACATGAGAACAAATCCTTTGCCGGTCAGGAATCGAGCGTTATTATTATGCTGGACAAGAAGCCACTCGAGCTGTTCAAGGGCTTCTTCCTCCCGATTGCTGTTCAGCAGGCAGAGCGCCAGATTATAGCGAACTCTTTGAATATACGGCCCTGTTTCGATTTTGGTTGCTTCGACTAAATAAGATACGGCTGTCTCGTAATCTTTGCGCTTTTTGTAAATATTTCCCATATTGCCTAACGATATGAAGCGGGAAAGCATGGGAACAGGATCTTTGAGATTCAGTGCTTTCCGATGTAGAACCAGGGCCTCATCCAGGCGATTTTCCCTTTCAAGGGCCAGGGCAAGGATCTGATAGGGCCTGGCAATCGATGGCGCTTTTTGCATCGCATCTTGCCACAAACTCTTTTCGGTGGCCCAGACATTGTTCCGAATATAGGATCCAAGACCCAAACCTGCCATCAGTATGGGTACACTGCCTATCAGCATGAAATATAAGATCCTGTTCTTATGCCGATAGGTGTCAATCAAGTTTTTTATTCCGGCCGCAACGGGCAGAAACAGAAAGAGAGACGGCAGGTAATTTCGATGCTCAAAAACCAGTTCAAGCGGAAAAATCGTGGACTCTACGCTGTGGCCCAAAAAGAAAAACAGGATTGAAAAAGACCATAACACGTTGCGGCGCAGATTGTAAAACGCCGCAGTTGTCAGCGAGCAGATAATCACCAGCGCGCCCGTGGTTGTCCAAGGATCCAGCAGTGATTTTGACAACCCAAAGTCGTGCACGATAGAAAACTGCTGGGGAACAGGGTAAAAAAGCTGGCTTAGATAAAAAACCATCACCCTGAATTCGGTCAGAAGCCGCTCGATCAATGTGAATGGGCGCTTTTGATACCCGGCGGCAATAGCAGACAGGGGGTTTTCCTGCCAATAAAATAAGAGTAATCCATAAAACAGTATCAGGCCGATTATGATACCGGTGCCAATCAACTTGACTCTTGTTCGCTTAAAGAAACCCGGCTTCATATAAAAAACAATCTCGATCAGCAACCAGGCAGCGGGCAAGGTAACCGTATTTCGTTTGGTACCCATGGCCAGAAGATAACTGAGCAAACACAAACCGAAAAGCAGCAGTCTTCTGCCCGGTGCTTGCGTGCTGCGGATTTTCAAAAACAGATAAATCCCGGCCAGGTAAAAAAACGCAGCCAGGCAGGCCATGCGCTGTACAATGTAGGTTACGGCCTGGGTCTGGATTGGATGCAGGGCCCACAGGGCCGTCGTTAAAAGGGCAATAAAATGTACGTTTTTTCGATACCGGTCGCCAAGGTTCGGTGTTCCTATAAGTTTGAGAATCGTAAAATAGAGCAGACAACTCGTCAGGCAGTGTATACCGATATTGACAAGGTGATACCCAAAAACATCCTTTCCCCCCAGGTACCAGTTGAAGGCAAACGTCAACATTGCGACCGGGCGGTAGAGACCGGAAAGACCGGGCTTAGGATTGTCCGGATCCGTGAAGGGTGCACGTACGCTCCTTAACCAGGTATCCATGGACAATTTAGAGGCGTGCACATTGGTGTTGTCCAAAATATTGGTGAAGTCATCCAGGTGCCATGCAGCACTGAACGTGTTTGAGTAAACGAGCACAATCAGCAAAAAAAGAAGCCAGAGGTGAGAGCGCGTTCTGGATTCCGGCCTGTGGATAGCCTTTTGGGTCAAGTGTTTTCCTCCTCGGTGTTCCGCGCAACCCATGCAGGTGGCTGCTGGATAGCACGCCTGACTTTGGGAATACGGGGATGGTGCATCAATCTCTCAGAACATGGATGATATCGGGCGGGATATGTCCGACAAAGAGTATCCCGTTGACCAAATAGCCTGGTGTGGCGGTGATGCCGAGTTGAATTCCATCCCTGATATCGGCCATGAGTTTTTGTCTTAGTGACCGATCCCTTGCCGAGGCTGCATATTCAATGACGTCAAACCCTGCGGCTGCGGCCATCTCTCTGATGTTGAAGTGACCTTCCTGTTTGTCGATATGGTATAGCATGTCGTTGATTTCCCAAAACTTTCCTTTTTGGGCGGCGTAAAGGGACAGCAGCGCCATTTTCCCTGAGCCTATGTGGTAGGACTCTTTTATCATAGGGTTGTAGGCATGGTCCATGGGGAAGTTCCGGTGGATGAGTCTTAGCTTGCCCGGATGACTGGCCACGAGCTCGCGTATGTAATAGTGCATTTTTCTGCACTGAAAGCACTGGTAGTCTGAAAATTCCGTAATGACCAGTTGCGGATTCAGGGCCCCAATCCAGGGATGGCCGTCTTCGGTCATACCGCTCGGGAGTTCATGGTTCAAGGTTGGTGATGACAATTCCCAGTAATGCGGCATATAAAGTGTCAGCAGGAGAGCCGTGCCACCGGCCACGCAGAGACAGGTGCAGAGCGCTATTTTTTGGTCGAGCAACCAGCGAAAATCCCTTTTGATGCTTTCCACCATGCTCCGGTTTTCAAAACGCCTGTGAATCAGCCAGGTGTAGAACAACAGTGTCAGGTTTACGGCGTAACTGGCAATGCACATGATACAGTAACTGCGGATATACACCATGGAAATAATTGCCAGAACAATGCTGTAGATTGAATAACAGAGCGCCAGGATGAACAGGGTGGGCCAAAGTCGGTTTTCGACTGGTGGGGTTTTACGGGTTGCGAGAAGAAGCAAGAGAAAGAAAAGATAGCCCACAATGCCCCATACGGGAACCGGAACATCCAGAAAAATGGAAGAAGCACTCTGGGACACCGTGTCGCAATTGATAGAGTTGGAAACGGCACAAAAGCTCTTGTATCCCATATCGGTGTATACCCGGTAGTGGGAGACGGCCAGGTAAACGGCGTCTGCAAGCCCCACGAATGCAATCGCGACAGTGGGCCAGAAATAGAATGGGAGCGGCAGGGGTTTAATTTTTTGATGCATTTTCACTTGGTGCCATGTGCTTCAAATCTTCCGACAACAGCGCCAGTTTCTGCTTTATAACCGGAATGATGAGTTCCGGTGACATGGGAGCTGTTCGATAGTTATCAGTGTAAATCCCAATACCGTCAATGATGGTTTGGGTGCTGAATTGAGAGAACATCTGCTCCGAGTAGGCCCTGGCTTTTGGCAGGTTCCCTGCCCTAATGCTGTTTTCTATCAGCGCATAAACGGGCCGGATATCACCCGGAGATGCTTTGACGGCCTTTTTCAAAAACAACTCGGCATTGCTGCAGCTGTTCAAAACGCTGAGGGCGGAGCCCGTGTTCAAGAGAACCGCCCGGTTGTTCGGTTCCATTTTCAACGCTTTTCGAAAATAGGCAAGCGCTTTTTCAGGGTGCTTCTGCCACAGCAAGATAAATCCTTGCAGTTTGACATAGTCAGACGACCGGCGGATATTCTTTTTGATACCTAATTTGTGCAACTGTTGGGAGGCTTCTTCCCATTTTCCGCTCATAATCAAGGCGCTGATCAAATCATAATGAATTTCTGTAAAATTCGGATCAATTTCAAGCCCTTGATTGTAGACAAGAATCGCTTTGTCATACGCGCCTCGATGACTATGGATGAGACCCATATTGCGCAGGATGCGTGCTTCCTGCAATATACTTGCATGGTTCAGTGACAGGGCTTTTTCAAACAGGAACAGGGCCACATCAAGTTGCAGGGTTTGCACGTTTTTAGCCCAGGCGAGTTCGATCGCTAAATTCCAGAGAGGACGGGCATCACCGGGGGCTTTTTTCATGGCGTCACGCCACAGTGTCGTTTCCGTGCGCCAGTCTCGATTTCGAATGTACGTAAAACAGCCCAGACCCGTGACGATGCATATCACGAAGACCGTAATGACTGCAACCATGCTACGATTTCGGATCTTATAAAAATTGATCAGATACCTCAGCGCGGCGGCAACCGCCATGAACAGAAACAACGATGGAAGGTAATTACGATGCTCGAAAACAAGTTCCAGAGGTATCAATGACGATTCGATAACGTGGTTCAAAAAGAAGAATAAAATGGCAAAAGCTGCTAAGGGCCTCTTGTTTATCTGCGATACACCGATACCGATCAACAGCAGGATGGTCAGTATTGACGGTAGCGTTGTCCAGGGCGACAATAACGATGTGGAAACGACGACATCGTGCGCTATTGAAAACCTGTCCGGCATGGGAAAAAAGATTTGACTGATATAAAACAGGACGATTCGCGGCTCGGTCAAAAGACGTTCCACGAGGGTGAAGGGTCGTGTGGCATAGCCCCGGATAAAAACAGTTAAAGCACCCGTTTTAACAAGGACAATTACAATTGAGATGAGTACGGTTCCTGCTACCGCCAGGGTCGGGAGGTGGCTCTTTAACTTCCTTATAACGGTCGCGTCCTGGAAAAATACAAACTCGACGAGGCCCAGGCTTGCCGGTAGGATTATGGCATTTTCCTTGGACATCAGTGCAAACAAAAAGCTGCCAAGACAAGCCGTGTAAAACAGTACCTGAATTGTGCAACGCCTGGCCAGACGACCCTTTATATAAAAGTAAATTGCAAGCAGATAGAACATGGCTGCCATGGCTGCCATGCGCTGAACGATGTAGGTGACGGCCTGAATCTGGATCGGGTTAACCGCCCACAAAACGGCAGTCAGAAAGGAAATAAAATGGACATCCGCACAACTGTATCGGCTTTTTAAATTGGGGGTCAAGAGCAGGCTGAACGTCGTGAGGTATAAAATAAATGCTGTTGTTGCATGTATCGCGATGTTAACCAGGTGATACCCGAAAGTGTTATCCCGCCCTATATACCAGTTGAGAGCAAATGAAAGGCTGGGAAGCGGACGATAAAATTCGTTTTGACCGCCTTCTTTCTTTGCAAAAAAGGTATTCCAGAGAGAGCCGGGTGCCAGATCGGTTAAGTGTAGCCTGCTGTTGTCGAGAATATTGGGTTTGTCGTCAAAATGCCATGAGGCATGAAATGTGTTGGAATAAATCAGGAATATCAGCAACACCAACAACGTAAAGGCGGATATTGTCCTTAATTTATTGGCATCATTTTTCATTTTCAACTACTGTGCTCTCGATAAAATCGAATGATGATTTTGTAAATGTGACAGGGAGTCAGATTAAAAAAAAGGGGATGAGTTTCCCCACCCCCTTTTTTTGAATTCAAAAACGAACAATATGGGTGAACGCTTATGGTTGCATGACCTCCGTAAAAACATTGCCGCCCCACCATGTAGTCGCAGCCTGGTAATCGTCAGGACACCTGCCACTGCCATCGGTAACGGTAATGGTGATACCATCACTCGGGTCGGTGGTTGTGATGGTAAAGGTGTTGGTCCCGGATGCGCGGTAAGTTATATCACCATCGGCGATGTCTGTATGAGTCGGAATAGCAAAGTAGTCTGCGATGGCTGCTGCAATGCTTTTGGCATCCGATTCCGCGGCACTGCAGAACGCTTTGTTACGGTATGCGATAAAGTTGGGTATTGCGATGGCTGCCAGAATACCGATAATCGCGATAACGATCATCAGTTCGATCAGGGTGAAACCTTTTTTGTTGCCTCTCATTTTCTGAAACATTGTGATTCTCCTTTTTAGTTGTTGCAGCTTCTGTTAAACAAAAACGTGTTGTCCTCTCTCTATTTTCTTTTACGATGTATCAACCCCCCAACGAACCTCCTCGATTTTCTGTTTCATGTTTGAGGTGATGAATTGCAAAAGACATACCACAAGGAAGAAAACAAATCAATAGAAATGTAGCCATTTGTATTCATTAAATAAAAAAATATTTATTATTTTTATGGCATGAAGAGGTTAGCGTGGCAGTTGCTTGAAATGACATATTTTGGCACACAATGACAATAATTGTCATCTTTCGAGATTTAATTTGTCCAAGCGGTAGCGGATGGATCTGAATGTAATCCCGAGCAATTTTGCAGCGGCATGCTTGTTGCCCTGGGTGATATCGAGTGCTTTCTCCAGGTAGGCACTTTCGATTTCCGCCAGTATGGTGTCGACAGAGACCCCGTGTGCCACTTCATCCAGGTCGAAGCGACGGTCTTTGACGCCCTCGATCCACCGTTTTTTATAAATCGAAAGTTCGAGACTGTCCGGCAACAGGATATTGGTGCTGGTCAAGGCGACACTGCGCTCCAGGAGATTTTCGAGTTCACGGATATTCCCGGGAAAGTCGTATTTCTTTAAAAGTTCGATGGCGTAGGAAGATATTTTTGTGATTTCCTTGCCCATTTCCTTTGAATATTTATCCAGAAAAAACTGTGCCAGGGGTTTCAGATCACCTGTGCGTTCCCGAAGGGGCGGTATTTTAATTTCGATGACGTTGAGCCGGTAGAATAGATCTTCCCGAAATCGTCCGCCAATGATCTCTTTATTCAAATCCTTGTTGGTTGCCGAGATGAAACGGATATCGACAGAAATATCCTGGGTGTCTCCCACACGTTTGAACACTTTTTCCTGTACAGCCCGGAGCAGTTTTACCTGAAAACTGGTGGTTAACTCACCGATTTCATCAAGAAAGACAGTGCCTTGATCGGCAACTTCAAAAAGACCTTTCTTGTTGTCGCTTGCGCCGGTAAAGGCGCCTTTTTTATGCCCGAAGAACTCGCTCTCCATGAGCGTCTCAGGAATGCTGCCGCAATTGATCACCACAAACGGATTTTCTTTACGACCACTCTGTTCATGAATAGCCCTGGCAATAAGCTCTTTTCCGGTACCGCTTTCTCCGGTAATGAGAATATTGGTCTTGGTTTTTGCCACCTGGCGAATCATGTCATAAATATGGAGCATTCTGGGGCTGTTGCCGACGATCTTTCCGAAGTGCAGTGTTTGGTCACGGTCGACATTGATCGCTTTTTTCTCCTGATCCAGGGTTCGCATCTCCAGTGCGCTTTTAACAGTCTGTTTCAACTCTTCATTATCAAAGGGTTTTGGGACATAATCATAGGCGCCTTCGTTCATGGCTTCTACGGCATTTTCTGCGGATGAATAGGCGGATATCATAATCACGACCGCTTCCGGGTTTTTTTCTTTGGCACGTTTCAGCACCTCTATGCCGCTGATGTCTCCGAGCTTGATATCACAGAGAAGCAGGTCGTAAGCAGCTTTTTGGAGCAATGAAATGGCATGTTTCCCGCTGTCGGCACACGTAACCTGGTAACCCTCCTTGGTGAGAATGATCTCCAGCAGTTCCAGCATGCTGCGTTCATCGTCGATTACCAGTATGTGGGGCTTGATCACATCCGGCATTGGCGTATCCTTTCGGTTTTGGAGTTTTGGTATACGATCCTGCCATCGACAATGGTTAGGACCGGCCCACCTTTCAACACCCAGTTGTCAAAAGGCGTATTGCGGCTTTTGGACTGAAACGATTCAGCATGAACCCGGATTTGCATGTCCAGGTCGATAACCGTGATGTCGGCAGCGGCATTCTCGTTCAATCCACAGGGGATATTCAGTATGTTAGACGGGTTGACAGACATTTTTCGTATTAAATCAACCAGGGTCAGATGTCCCTGCGCCACGAGGGTCAGACTTAGAGAAAGAGATGTTTCGAGCCCGATAATTCCGTTGGGGGCTTTTTCGAAGGCCACAGCTTTTTCATCGGGGTGATGCGGTGCGTGGTCGGTGGCAATGGCATCGAGGGTGCCGTCCGCAAGACCTTCGATAATGGCTGCTCGATCTTGAGCTGAACGCAGGGGCGGGTTCATTTTTGCATTGGTCCCGCATGTCCTGACAGCGTCGTGGGTGAGCATGAAGTAATGAGGGGCTGTTTCGGCCGTGACGGAAATCCCCGCCTCCTTGGCAGCCCGAATGGCCGCCACAGATTCTCTTGTGCTGACATGGGCGATATGGACTCTCGCCCCTGTGAGATGAGCCAGAGCAATATCCCGCTGGACCATAATGCTTTCAGCGGCATTGGGAATACCCGGGATTTTGAGCGCTTCTGCGATTCTTCCTTCATTCATGGCACCCTTTCCTGCAAGGTCGAGATCCTCGGCATGAGATATCACCGGGAGATCGTAAATCTTTGCAATTTCAAGTGCCTTTCGCATGAGCCGGCTGCTGCTGACCGGCATGCCATCGTCTGAAAGGGCCACAGCACCGGCTTTTTTCAATTCATCGAACCGGGTCATACGGCTTCCTTTTAGGGCATGACTGATGGCGCCACAAGGATAGACTTTTGTCATGCCTGCCTTACGCGCTTTTTCCAGGATATAGGTGGTAGTGGAAGATGAATCATTGGCGGGATCGGTGTTCGGCATGGTGCAGACACCGGTAAATCCGCCATGTGCTGCGGCCAGACCGCCGGTCTTGATGGTCTCCTTGTGTTCATAGCCGGGTTCACGAAAATGGACATGCATGTCGATGAAGCCGGGCGCCACCACTTTACCGGAAAGGTCAATAATTTTCAGGTGGTCCGGGGCACTGGAACCATCGGGAAACCGGTCGGTATTTTGTCCGGATGGTACAATGGCATGGATACGGCCGTTCTTGATCAGAATATCCATCCGGTCGTCCAGATGATCCGGATCGATGACGTGTCCGTCTTTTAACAGTAAGTCCATAGACCTATCTTAAAATATCAAAGAGTCTATCCCAGCGTACGTAATTCAAAAAGGTTTTGGAATTGTTCTTGTTCCAGGACCAGTAGATCATGAATGCCTTGCCCTTGATGGCCTTCAGATTGACAAATCCCCAGAAGCGGCTGTCTTTGCTGTTATCCCGGTTGTCGCCCATGACGAACAATGAGTCCGGGGGAACAATGACCGGCCCGAAGTTGTCTCTTTTGTTATAGGCCGCCGGTATGATATGCGGGTCCGTGTGGATGGCGTATTTCCGCTCCACCAGTTTCTCGTTCACATATAATTTTTTATTGCGGATTTCGATAACGTCCCCTTCGACACCCACAACGCGTTTAATAAAATCGAGCTTGGGGTTTTCAGGATAGCGGAACACGATAATATCGTCTTTGCTGGGCTCCTTGATGGGAATAATCGTCTTTTGTACAAATGGAATCTTGATGCCATAGATGAATTTGTTGACCAGTATGTGGTCGCCGATCTGGAGGGTTTCCTTCATGGAACCGGAGGGAATTTTAAACGCCTGAACCACGAATGTCCTGATAAAAAGGGCCAGCAGGATGGCGATGGCAATGGCTTCTATGTTTTCACGCAGACCGCTCTTTTTTGTTTCGGGCTTCGTGGCAGGTTTTGAATTTGATGGATTTTTCAAGTATGACACCTATGGTTATTAAATATCAGAGAGTTGAAGTATAATTCTTAATGTTACATTTGCAATAATTCCCGCCGCGACATCATCGAATACGATACCGGTTCCGCCTTTGAATCTCCGTTCCAAAAAACGGATGGGGAAGGGCTTGGTGATATCGAGCACCCTGAACAGCACAAAACCGAGTCCTGCTGTTGTGGCATTGAAAGGAAGACCTGCCAGGGTGATGGCCATGCCGACAATTTCATCGATGACGATAGCCCCGGGATCTTTCTTCCCCAGAATTTTTTCCGCTTCACCGGCGACCCAGATGGCAAATGGAACTGTCAGTGCGAGGAGGGAAAAAGAAATCCACGCATCAATTCCCGAAAGCAGCCAGCAGACAGGGAGACCCGCCAGCGTGCCGAATGACCCCGGAGCAAACGGCATGTTGCCAAGCAGACAGCCACTCGAAAGAAACAATATCGTTTTCTTTCGCAATGTCATGGCACGTCTCTATAGTCTGGGTCGGTTTTTGTCAAGGGGATGTTATGACCCGCATCGTTATAACTTCAGGTTTGGATCTGTCCGGTGGAAAGCTCTGAGGGTGCGACTTCCCGCTCAATCAGCGCATAAACATTTTTTATCGGGATCTTATGGGCAAGGGCAATTTTTTTGCATGAGTCATATTCCGGAACCAGGCGGGTTTTTCCATCCGGATCGGCTATTTTTTTCATCAGGACATCACCCAAGGTGGTGGAGACAGTGACAATTTCCCGCATGAGTTTCGCCCGCTGAATCGAATGGAATCGAACACCTGTGGATGTGGTTTCGGAAAGAATTCGGTTAATAACAGAAACTCTGTTTTCCATGTTGCACACCACCTGGATCAGCGTTCCCGGTCGGTTTTTTTTCATGAAAACAGGAATCCAGTAGACATCCAGGGCGCCGTCATCAAAAAGCCGGTCCATAAGATAACCGAATATTTCCGGGTTCATATCATCCACACAGGTTTCCACAAGCACCACGGTGTCCGCCAGGTGCTTTTCGGAATTCTCATCAATAGACAGTGCATGCATCTGACCGGTCACCACCCGCAGGAGATTGGGGCGATTGGGCAGATTCCGCGATCCAGCACCGTAGCCGATTTTTTTGATACACATGGGTGGCATGTCAATGAAATCTTTGGCAAGGGTTTTTATAATAGCAGCACCGGTAGGGGTTACCAGTTCTGAAGGAATTCCAGCACCATAGACCGGAACATCTTTGAGTATCTCCATGGTTGCCGGCGCAGGTACTGGCAGCGTACCATGCTGGCAGTCTACAAATCCTTTCCCCAGGGGAATCTTGGATGAAAAGATGGTGTCGATATCCAGGTATTCCAGACACAAGACGGTTCCAAGGATGTCCACGATGGAATCGATGGCCCCCACTTCATGGAAATGAACCTTGGCTTTTTCCACACCGTGAATCCTGGACTCTGCCTCGGCTACCTGGTCGAAAATGGCCAGACCGGTTTGACGTACACGAAATGACAGGGTACATTTTTCAAGCATTAATTTGATGTCGCCGTAGTGGCGATGCGTAGAATCCCCTTGACCATGCACCTGAAACTGACAAGCCTGGATTCCGTGACGGGATATGACGTCTGCGGACAACGAAAAACCATCCAGTGGTAACCCGGACAGCTGTTCTTGAAGCCATTCCAGGGGAACACCCATATCCAGAAACGCCCCAACCGTCATATCGCCGCTGATACCCGCGAAACAATCAAAATAGGCTGTTGTCATACTGGGTTTCCCTGGGCGTGCAGGTGGATGATTTCCAGAAGCAGTTCTGCGGTTGCCACCATGTCATCCAGTTTGACCGATTCTTTGACGGTATGCATGTCCGTCATTCCAGTGCCGATCACACCGAGATCGATGCCATGCTGGGAAAAAACATTGGCATCCGCCCCACCGCCGGTGGATTTGCAGACCATGCTTCTGTTCAGATTGCTAGCCGCCTGGCTTGCAAGTGTCACAACATGATGGTTTTCAGGAATATCGGTACGGGTAAATTCTTTTTCAACGGTATACTCCAGGGACGGCAGATTCTTTTCAACGGAATCCCGGCGCGCATCCGAAACCACTTTTTGAAAGGAATTCACCATGGCTTTGGTTACCTGGTTCAGTTTTTCTTCATCATGACTCCGGGCCTCACCCTCCACGCGGACATGTTCGGGTACGATGTTGATGGCCAGTCCCCCTTCGATGATGCCGATATTGCAGGTCGTTTCATGATCGATACGGCCAAGTTTCATTTCTGCAATGGCCTTGCCTGCAATCTGGATGGCATTGATACCGTTTTCCGGTTTAGCACCGGCATGGGCGGCTTTGCCCTGAACCGTGAAGACAAGGTAGTTGGCAGAGGGTGCCCGGGTAATGATTCCCTGGGGGTCTGTGGCATCGAGGGCAAAACCAAATGTCGACGACAGCATGTCAAAATTGAGGTTTTTGGCCCCCAGAAGACCGATCTCTTCACTGATGGTAAAAACCACTTCCAGGGGACCGTGCGGCAGGTTGTTTTCCTTGATGATCCACAACACCTCCAGGATGACCGCCAGGGCGCTCTTGTCGTCGGCGCCCAGGATGGTATCCCCCTTGCTTGAGAAGACACCGTTTTCCAGAACAGGCTCAACCCCCCTGCCCGGCTCGACCGTGTCCATGTGTGCATTCAGGATCATGGGCGGTACCCGTACACTGCCTTTGAACTTGGCAACGATGTTTCCGGTTTGTCCCCCAATCTTTTCACCGGCATCATCCTGGGCAACATCGGCTCCCATGGTTGTCAGTATCTGGCAGAGCACTTCTGAAATGGCTTTCTCCTCTTTTGAGACCGAATCGATGCGCACCAGACGCGAAAACGTCTGGGCCAGTCTTTCTCTGTCGATCATGTGTCCTCCCCTCTTCATAAAATTGTCACACGGTTTTGAGTTGACAAAATAAAGAATGTCTATATGATAAGCCCGTTCTTGTCTTGTGGAAGTGCGCAGCTTACTGGTGAGGCTCCCGGACTTCAAATCCGGTGTGGGGCGCTAAAACCGTCCCGGGTGGGTTCGATTCCCATGCACTTCCGCCAATACTTCTCGCGAACAGCCTTTGCAATGATTTGTATATCTCTGCATGACTTTTGTCAAAACGTTATCGGTCGAAACGATATAATTTAGGTACTGTTTTTCATTTATAACGATATCTCTGTCAATTCGTCTGCATCCGAGTAAGGAATATTTTCTCCCGGTCCTTTTCTTCGCCAAACAATCTCCCTATGTGCTGCATCAATAACTTGCTGCTTGGTAGGGAAAGTTTTAGCAACACGGGTAATAATTCTCATTTCCTCTTTTGTTAATGGCTCAGCTCCTAACTCATTCGCCCCACGAATAAACGCAACCAGTTCTTTATAATTATTAATCTGTGGTCCATGCGGCAATGCAGCGTAATCAGCTCCTGTAATACTCATTCCAAGTTCTTTAAAAGCTAACATATCAGCATACCATGAATACTTGGCATCAAATAATAGCATGTCCCCTTCATTGAGGAATCCGAAGCCTAATAGAGTTTCAAACCATTTTAATACCAGCTTAACTCTCGAAAGTGATATCTTATCCCTGTTACCGGTATATATATTTCCAACCCTGTTGTCTTGGAATGCACTCTTTAGAGCTTCGTTTACGGATTTTGTTTGTATGATACCCTTCTCCCATCTCTTTATACTTGCGATGCCAACTCCGGACCTTTCAGCAAGTTCCTTTTGGGTCCACTTTCTCTCAGCTCTTTTTTGTTTTATCTCTTCACCGCTTAGCAAGCCAATTTTTTTTCTATAGGCGTCGGCTATAACAATCTGAATAGCAGCGCCCTGGTCAATCGTTCCAATATTTAGCCCACATTCCTTACAAACATAGCTTTGGGTCTGGTAGGTTATCTTTTCTCCCCTAAAAGTTATCTCTTTTTGGGCAGCCTCAAGGGCCATCTCGCCATGTTCATTTGGGCAGTTAATGCTCCCTATCACCATCACCCCCCCCCTTTCTTATATTTCTCTGGGTCTGTGTTTATGCCACGATACCAGATAGAATATTTCATTGTTTAAAGACCATTTCAGATAAATAGCACATCCAAATCTTTTACCTGAACTCAAAAAGGTCTGAATTCTTTCTGTTGAGCTCCCGGATAGACGGTCCTTGCATAAATTCAGCCACAGCTCTTCGGCATCAATTGATACTTTTTCGCACATTATGGTATCAATTGATACCATAGTCAAGGCGTTTTTTATTGCTGATCAAGTAATACAATACCCTTCAGCTAGGTAATTCATTTCTCAATATAAAGATACCTTTCATGTTTTAATTGATATAACTTCCTGTATTATTTGTCGAATATGACGATATCAATATTCCGGCATAAAAATTGCTAATCCATATCTTGAAACGTTGATCTCTGGGCATAAGCCGCATCAGCAAGCACTACCCCCGTGGCTTGTTGGAGCAAAAAGGAAAACACGGTTTATCGGTATCGCGGGGTTAGCATGGGAAGGTTTTTATGAAACATTTTTCAAGCATCATCATTTGGTCGGCGGTTTTTGCCCTGATCATGGTGTCTTCGGTTGCTGCGAGATATGTATCCGCACCGGCAGAATCCATCGTAGAAAATTTAATTAAAACCATAGAACCATCAAAGGAGTTTATGTATCTGGCCTTCGCGGGTCTCGTTTCCTGCCTGATCGGTACATTGATTAGACCACGTCGAAAATGACCCCCCCTGCCCCGCCGCAAGCGTACGGGGAGTTTCGTTTTAATTTTGAAGGCAGTTACTTGGCAACAGATTCCCGATATCGTTCAGAAAGTTCAGGTTAGGATTTGTCTGCACCGTTGCTTAAATATTTGCCCACCAGTATGGCAATCAGAATCGTCATGTAAAACTGGCCGGTAACGGCAATGGTCATGGTAACGGATTTTGCGAAAGCTGACACCGGTGTGATATCCCCATATCCCAAGGTCGTCATGGTAACAAAGCTGAAGTACAGATAATCATGAAAATCTTTGGCAGCTCCCCCGGCAAAGTTAATCGCCCCGGAATCCAGATTATAGATAAGTTTGTGCACGATTTCCACAATACCCATGAACAAGGCTCCCAATATTCCTAACAGCAGGTATCCGTTGATAGAACTGATGATGATGGTGAGATCGACCTTTGCGCTTTTGGCCACATGCCTGACCATAAATATGACAATGAACAGGTTATAAAAAAAATAAGAGAAGGAAAAAACCAAGGACAGCCTATCACTGGTGATAAAGAAAACGATCCAGTTTAAACAAATGGTCACTATACCGGATACGATCAAAATCTTCTGAGCTCTCTTGACAAAGTCCAGAGAAAAAGTGCCGAAGAATATAATCGCCGTAAAAAGGATGCTTTTGACCAATAGGTCTCTGGTCGACAATACGGGCAAGAAAAGAATCAGGACGATCAGGCAAAGCAAGAGGCCGATGTTATTTCTGGTGAGGTTTTTCTCTTTCATACAATTTATCTGTATTACCCTACGTTGAATGATTAGGAAATGCAGCACAACACAGCAGTTGGACTTTTTACAAGACCGTCATTTTTATTTTTCCAAAAAAGATGCCGGGTCTACCAGTCCGGCGCACGCCACCGCAGCCTGTCTTCATCCTCCGGTGGTGTCTCGGATTCTTCAGGTGTCAGTAGATTCCCCCAGTCTGTCCGTTCCTGCATGGTCTTTATGGTCTCTTCGGGCACAAAATCTCTTCCTTCACGAATCTGCCACCCCCCCCCAAGGGCTTTATATAGGGCAACAAAATTCAGGGTGACCGATCCCTCGGCTTCGGTTAAGCGATTTTGTGCTTGACTCTGAGCTCGTTGGGAATCCAGCACCCGTTGATAGTCCACCATTCCTTCCTGGTATTGGATCATGGAAAGATCCACCGAACGTGTGGCTGCTTTTACGCTTTCAGTCAGGTGTTTCATCTCATCCTGGGACCGTAGATAGGCCACCATGGCATCTTCCACTTCCTGGGCGGCCTTGAGTACGGTATCCTGGTAATTGACCACCAGTTGCTGAAAACGGGCATCCTGAACACGCACCTGGTTTTTGATGCGGCCATAATTAAAAATATTCCAGGAAATAGCAGGCCCGCCAATAAAATAGACACTGTCGGAAGACCATAAATCGCTGAATGAGCTGCCACCGGGATAACCTGCCGATGTCAAATCTGCGTTACTGGTCTGCAGGCCGATGGAGCCGAAAAGAGAAAAATGTGGGTAAAGGTCAGCCTTGGCTACACCGATCAAGGCGCTCTGGGCGGCCACTTGTCGCTCTGCAAGGCGGATATCCGGGCGCCGCCGCAGCAGTTCGGACGGAATCCCCACATTTGCCTCGGCAGGTGTTTTGGGAATGGGCTTTGATGCTGTTATGACAGTCTCGAGTTCCCCGGGGAGCATTCCCAGCAGAACAGCCAATCCGTTCTTGCCTTGGCGAAGTCCAATCTGTATCCGGGGAATTGTGGCTTTGGTGTCCTGCAGCAGTGTCTGGGCCTGTTGCACATCCAGTTCGGTGATGTCGCCTTCTTTGAAACGTGTTTCAACGATTTTCAGGGATTGTTCCTGAATCTTTACATTCTCTCTGGCAATTGTCAGAAGCGCCTCTTGTTTACGAATAATGACATACGTACGGGCGACTTCGGCGGTGAGGGTGACCAGGATGTCATCATAGCTTGCAATGGATGTTTCAAGCTTACCCAGGTTTGACTCGACGGCACGTCGGAATTTGCCCCAGAAATCCAGTTCCCAGGCAGCGTCAAAACCCAGGTCGATGGTGCCATAGTTATAATCAGCAACAGGGGAAGTATTGGCAGCGTTTTCACTTGCGCTTGTATAGGTGGCGTTCCCTCCCACAGATTGTGATTGGGGATAGAGGTCACCGATGGCAATTCCCAACTGGGCACGGGCTTCCAGAATCCTGATACCGGCGATTCTAAGGGAAAGATTCTGTTGAGAAGCCATGTCAATCAGTGTATTGAGTTCCGGATCATTAAAGACCGTCCACCACTGGCTAAGATCTGCAGGCTCACTCTTGATGAGCGGATCTTTCTCTTCAAGCCATTTCTGGGGTTGCGGTGCTTCGGGTTTGACATAATCCGGCCCCACCGCGCATCCGGTAAGCAGCAGGGCAAAACCGATAACCAATCCATGGATGAGACAGCGTGTTTTCATTTTATCTTTTGTTCCTTTTTGTAAAAAATGGTTTTTATCCCATATTTGGATCAATTCTTTTGGCAAAGATCCAGAATTATTTACTAAGCCCCAACCTGCTCTTTGGGTGGTTTAATACGGAAAAACAGAGAGTAAAGCACCGGAACGTAGTTAAGGGTAAATAGACTGCCAATACCAAGACCAAAAAACATGACACAGGCCATGTTGTAAAAAAGTGCATCATGGTAAATGATCAGCGGCGTAAACCCGAGCATGGTCGTTGAAACCGAAAGCAGTATGGGTCTGAAGCGGCTGATGGCTGAATTGACAACCGCATCATAGGGTAATTGCCCCTCCCGTCTGTTTTCTTCGATTTTATCGATCATGACGATACCATTATTCACAATGGACCCGGCCAGGGCCAGGAGCCCGAGTATGGCCATAAAACCAAAATCCGCCTGCATCACGTTCAGACCCACCACGGCACCCACCAGCACCAGGGGCATGGTCAGCATGATAATAGCAGCACGTCGGATAGAGTTGAACTGCCATACCAGCAGAATGACGATGGCCGCAAAACAGGGAAACAGCGGTTTAGACAGCTTGCTCATTGCCTTGGCGGAGTTTTCCAGTTCACCGCCCATTTCCCAGTGGTGGTTTGGAGGAAATTCCAGCTGATCGAGTGTAGGCTCGATTTTCTCAAAGAGTTCGACAGCTTTCAATACCTGGTTCTTGGCGCTGACTTTTATGGTACGCTCCTGGTTGTAGCGCACGATGCGGTTGAGGTCTCCTCTCTGGTATACATCGGCGATCTGATTGACGGGTACAATGGTTTTATCGGTTTGTCCATAAATGTTAGCTGTAAACAGGCTGGAGGTGCTCTTGCGTTCTGTTTCGATACCACGCCCTACGATGGGAATATCCACGTTGCCCTGGTGGAAATCGGTTATGGTGGCACCGTCGACAAAAGCACTCAGCGAGCCGGCCACATTCTGGGAAGATGAACCGGCACGGCGGGCACGGTATTGATCCACTTTGATCTTGGCGGAAAGAACCCGGTTGTTCCAATCATCCTTGACATCCAGGGTCCCGGGGATTTTCCTCAAACCCGTCTTTAATTGTTCGGCTTGTTCCATCAATATGTCGATGTCGGGACCACTGAGGCGGATCTCCACTATTCCGGGTTCTGAAGCCCCTAGAAACATGGCCTTGACCCTTCCACGGGTATTGGGGAAATGATCCAGCAGATACTGCCGTGTACGTGTGATCATTTCTGCCACCTGATCCCCTGTTTGGGTGTTGACGATAACAAAGGCATTGTTGGGGTCAGGGTCTGTGGGTGACAGGGAAAGGAAAAATCGGGGTCCGCCGTTTCCCACATAGGCGATGGACCCGGTGATTTCGGGGTTCTTTTCTTTGTCCTGGAGCCAGGTACAAAAGTCCTGAACACTCCTGTCGGTGACTTCGATATGGGTCCCGGCCGGAAAATCGAGATAGACCGTGTACTGATTTCTGTCACCAGTGGGAAACAGGACACGGGGAATTTTTGTAAAACCATAGATCGAAAATGCAAAGGCCACACCCACGATTCCCAGCACAAGCAATCGGTTGCGCAGACCAAATACCAGGATTTTGCGATAAATTTGATAGAACTTTCCCTGATAAGGATCAATATCTTCTTTTTTATCCGTGCTAACAGCCGGCTTGGTCTTCATAAACCAGTAGCAAAAGCTGGTGGAGGAGAACATGGAGAGGAACCATGAGCCCATGAGAAGTATAACCATGACTTGGCCCAGAGATTTGGTATAATCCCCGGTACTTCCAATTTGTAGTACAATCGGTCCAAAGGCAAAAACGGTTGTGAGAGTACTGGTCAAGAGTGGGACGGAAAGGGAGCGGCCCGATTTCAGGACCGCCTCTCTGCGATCCATGCCGCTTTCCAGATTCACCTTGATATCATCGGACACCACGATGGCATTGTCCACAAA
Source organism: uncultured delta proteobacterium (assembly GCA_963744665.1). Classification (GTDB taxonomy): domain Bacteria; phylum Desulfobacterota; class Desulfobacteria; order Desulfobacterales; family B30-G6; genus B30-G6. The sequence goes on from CAVUUM010000007.1 coordinate 185,264, forward strand.
CATGCCCAGGGCGATAATCATGGTGGCCAGTGAAATGCGCTGCATGTCTATATTGAACACACCCATCATCACCACCCCGAAGAGCATGACAAAGGGGATAAAAGAGCCCACGATCAGGCCGGTTCTAAATCCCAGCATCAACATGACAACCACAACCACAATACCCACACTTTGAAGCACATTACTCACCATTCCGTTGACGGCCTTGGAGATGAGGTCGGGCTGAAAGGTGGCAAAATCGAGCTTGTAGCCCAGGGGAAGAGACTGTTCGATTTCCCGGATATTTTGCTTCAAGCGTTCCCCGAATGCCACCGCGTCCACACCCTGGAACAGAAACACACTCAGAACAATGGCTTGATGTCCATTGTAATAAGCAGGATTCTGGACGGGTTCCACATAGGCTTTTCGTATGCTGGCAATATCACGCAAAGGGATTGTGGCTTGGGTGTTGGCAACGGGTATCAGCGCATCACCGATCTCCTCGATGGAGTTGAAACTGCCCAGTGTCTCCAGGATGATTTCCGTACCGTTGATATCGACCCGGCCGGACGGCTGGACAGCGTTTTGCTGTCTCAAAGTATCGCCGATGACCTTTGGATCGATACCGAGCTGTGCCATTTTGGCGTTCGCATACTCGATATATATACGCTCCTCCTGAACACCGGTGAGATCGATTTTCTGAATCCCTTTCATCAGGTTGATGCGCTCCCGGATTTCACGGGCGGTTTCACGCATTTCCGCCATGGAAAAACCGTCGCTCCAGAGGGCAATGGTGGCCATGGATGTGTCACCGAAGGTGTCGTTCACCATGGGTCCGATGGTGCCGGCAGGTAGCGTGGGCGCCAGATCACTCATGCGATTGCGTAACAATTTCCAGACCGCAGGCAAGTTTTCTGCCGGCACTTCGTCGTCAATGGTCACATGCATGAGACATTCACCGACTTTGGAGACGGAATCTTTGATGTCATCCACTTCACCCATGGATCTGACTTCTTCTTCGATGGGACGGGTGATCAGTCGCTCAATCTTCTCCACAGACATGCCGGGGTTTTGGGCCACCACCAGGGCTTCACGAATGGTGATGCGTGGATCTTCGAGTTTTGGAATTTTTCCAAACAGGATAATGCCGCCAAAGAATATCACCAGCATCATGATGACAACGGTGCGCGAGTTGTTGAGTGCAAAATCGGTTATACTTTTCATTTTCTACTCCGAATTAAAGATTCTCTCCGGTAGGCAGTGAGAAATCTTTGACCATAAGAAAGGCTTTCTAAATCAGATGAGATCGCTGTTGATTTTCAAAAACCCAACGTAATCTTTAAGTCTTTGGCGATATGGACACCCTCACTCTTCCAAAAGTTTTACTTTCATGCCATCCGCCAGAAAACTGACACCGGCGACAGCAATGATATCGCCGGCAGAGAGGCCTTCAGATACGACCATCAAGTTGTTTTGCGCGGCAAGGACTTTGATGGGCGTCTTTCGGACGGTGGTGGTTTGCGGGTCATACACAAACGCATATCCTTGCCCGGCCTCTTTGGCCGGCAGGATGGCCTGGATCGGGACCAGGTAACCGGCAATTTGTTTGCCCTTCTTCATGGCCAGGGCCACTTCAGCGGTCATACCCGGACTTATGTTTGCCGTATTCCCCTTCAGGCTGACCTTGACCGGAAAAGCGTTGGATTTTACAGCGGCAGAACCGATGTAAGAAATACGTCCTTTTACAGAGTAATCAGGCAGTGTGGGAAACTGGACCGTTGCACTTGTACCGATACGTATGCGATTGATGGTGGTCTCGGGAACCGCCAGTTCCACTTCCATGGCCCCTTTGGCGTCGATGACGAAGATTCTTTGTCCGGTCTTTATTTCTTCGTGGGGCTCCACGGAACGCCAGGCGATATAGCCGTCGTAGGGTGCAGTCAGGGTGGTCTTGGTGAGATTTCGTTTGGCAAAATTTAGCTTTGCCACCTGAACATTTACCTGGCTCAGGGCGGACTCGAGATCAAACTTGGCTCTGTCCAGCCTGCTTTTGGAACCCGCGCCCTGTTCAAAAACCCGCATCTGTCGATTGTAGGCCTCCTTATTGTTATCAACCCTGGCCCTGGCCGCTACCAGTTCAGCCTGGGCGGCATCCACGTCCAGGCGGTAGGGTTCTTTGTCAAGAACGGCCAATACCTGACCTTTGCGGACGGGGTCACCGATATCCACATGCACCGTCTGAATGTTACCGTCCACCTCAAAACTCAGATTGGAAGAATCGACGGCCTTGACGATGCCCGAGAACTTGCGGATTTGTTGGGTGGCCATTTCGGATACGGTAATCGTCTTCAGGGATCGAATAAGTTCAACAATCTCAACTTCTTCTTTGCATGCTGTTAGCACACACCCTATCATGGCCAAGAATAAAACCTTTATCAAAAGCCTGTTAAAATACGAGCCCTTAAGCATATGTTTCTCCTTTAAAATAATGATAGACACCTTTGCATCATAAGCGCCAAGGTTATTCATTTCTTATTTGTCGGCTCCGGAAAGTTGAACGGACAAGGTCTCTTTATTTCATAAAAAAATTCTTTTATCAAGATATTTTATTGTAAAAACTATTAGTTAACGCTACTTTAGCCGGTATACTGCCTTAATTCACTTTCACGGATTCTTGAATTGAATTTCAACCCACTGAACGCTTTTTGTCGTTTCAGGTGCCGGGACTTGTGAATCCGAATGAACAACCCACATCCCCATGGCTTCGACCCGCTGGGACGAAACACCTTTGCCCACCAGATACCCTTTTACGATATTGGCCGTGAATTCGGACATTTTTTTGTTATAGCGGTAACTCCCCTGACCTTTTGAATACCCTTTGATGAGGATTTCTAAGTGGGGGTGGTTGTGTAACACCACACTGAGATTGTCGAGTGTCTCGATACCTTCCGGACTGAGCTCATTGTTGGTGTCAAATTCTATGCGGACAACCATCTGGGGGTCCGGCATTTGAAACGGCTTGGGGCTTTTATTTGGGACGGGTTTGGCACCGGGACGGCTTTCTGATACAGCCGTCTCAGGTGGCTGTTTCCGGGTTGCTTTGGTTGATGCCGTCTGTTTCGGGGTGCTTGTCTTTTTTCCGGACTCAACCCGTTTGTCATCCACTGCAGGGGGGGGTGGATTGGCAACTTTCGGCGTCGGCGTTCTTTTTAATGGGAAATATTGTGGATAATAATAATTAACGGCAATGGCAACCCATACTGAAATCAACAAGGCCAAGACCGTGTACAAGATCTTTTCAATAAACGGGCTTCGGGATATGAAGGCAGACGTCACGTGGCCGGTGGCAGGGGCTGTTTTGTCCTGGCTCTTTTCCCTTTTGGGACGGCTTTTCTGGCTCTGCAGCTTCAGCTCTTCGGCGCACTCCTTGATAATTTTGGGCCCAATCTTTCTGGACTCACCGATAAAACCTGTTACCAGTGCCCGATCACAGATAATGTTGGTAAGACGCGGGTAACCATTGGAAAACCGGAAAACCTCTCGTACTGCGGCGGCATTGAAAATTGATTTGGTGGCGCCGGCTACTTTCAGACGGTGATGAATGTATTGGCTCGTCTCCTTGGCAGACAGGGGGTTCAGATTGTAATTGACCGAAATTCGTTGACGCAAGGCGCTGTTTTGGGGTTCCAGGATAATACTGTTGAGTTCGATCTGTCCCACAAAAAAGATATTGATCAGTTTGGCGGACTGCTTTTCGATATTGGAGAGCAAGCGGATCTCTTCCAGCAATTCCTGACTGAGCCGCTGAGATTCGTCGATAATCAGCAGCACTTTTTTTCGTTCCTCATGCGCACGGTTCAAGAAGTCGGTAAAGCTGTGAATGAACGCTCCTTTACTGGAAAACGCCTGCTCCAACTGAAATACCTTGCCGATATATGCGAAAAAATCATCCTTCTCCATTCCCGGATCCGGCAGTGTCGCAACGATTATCTCCTCTCCGAGCGTGTTCACCAGCGCATTGATCAGTGTTGTCTTCCCGGTACCCACGTCTCCGGTGAGCAGAAGAAAGCCCTTGTTGTCCATCAGTGCGTATCTCAGGACCGCCAGGGCTTCCTTGTGCTTGTCGCCAAGCCAGAGAAAGTTCGGATCGGTGCTGATCTGAAAAGGTTTTCGGTCAAGCTGGTAGTATGATAGATACATTTAGAGCTGGTCCAAAAAATTCAGGTCTTTACCCTGTGTGTGTTTGGTGCCGATGGAAACGACTTCCAGTTTTTGTTCCGGTGTGTTCCGATAGTATAACCGACCCTTGTAGGAAAACAAAACCTCAAATACAGTTTCCCTGTTTTTTTTGCCGAAAACCTTTCTCTTGATGGGAACCTGCCCGGGGTCGTCATGCAGCTGAAGCATTATTTCTTCCGCTTTCAATTGCAAATCCGGTGTCAGTGAAACAAAACCCCTGACAGCCCGGTCATGCACGAGAAGATTTTTGTATAGGGTCTTAAAACGCTTTTGGATGGCTTCGGAGGCCTTGACTTTTTGTCTGTTGGGTTTGAGGGCTCCTTTTTCATAGGCTGATATTTTCTCCTTGAGGGCATTGATTTCTTCTTCCTGTGTTTTTTGAAGAAAAAGATTTTCTTCCATGCTTTTTTCTAAGCTGACAATTTCATCGATCATTTCATCTTCGGTTCTGCTGGCTTTTTCTTTTTCGGAATCATATGTTTGTTTGGTTTTACGCAACTCGTCCGAAAGATACTTTCTTTGCTCGTTCAATGTGTTGAGTCTTGCCTGCTGGGCCTGCTCCATCTGCGACAGGCGCTGGATTTCATCCCGGACATGGCTGGTTTCCGTTGCAGCGATGCGGGATCCCTTTCGATAATAAAAGGAAAAAATCATGATCGACAGGAAGACAAACGATGCCAAGATGGCATAGGAGATGAATTGATCGCGTGCGACCTGCACATCGACAACCACGGTGAACCCTTCATTCAATGCAGCGTAATTATCCTTGGCAATCCGCATGGGCGGGGTTGGTGCGTTGAGCGTCTCTTCCTGGCTGAATGCGTCAGGATATACAATGGTGTTCGAAGGTGTGGTTACGGTTATGGATACTTTGACACCCCAGGAAAGCAGTGCCTTGGATTGAAGATAATTGTCGATATTCCGGGTGATGGCATGGGCTATGGTGAGACTGCCTTCAAACAACGGGCGGGTGTCTCCAATATAGATTTCTTCAATTTCATCGCTATACTGGGATTGGAGTTTCTTTTCAAGCACCTGGACAGACGTAATATACAGTACCGGCGGCATGAGAATGCACAGGATTAAAATCTTGAATGGAAAATACTTCATGCAAGTCTACTCAACACGGTATTATAATTTGGACAAAACCGATCTGGCTTCACTGGCGCCATCAAAGTCCGCATCAAGGGATATGGCCTTCTGGAGCTGTTTTTTGGCTCGCATCTTGTCACCCTTTTGATAGTAGGCCATGCCAAGGTGATAGTTGACGGTCGGGTTGTCGGGCAGCTTTTCCAGGCTGTCTTCAAATTCGCTGATGGCACTGTCATAGAGACTTTTCTTGTAGTAGACCCATCCCAGTGTGTCCATGACACCTGGATCTTCCGGGAGTTGTTCCTTGGCTTTTTGGGCGAACATCAGGGCCTCATCGATATTCTTGTCCTGGATGGATAAAACATAGGCAAGGTTGTTGGCTGCCGGTGCAAAATCAGGCTTGATGTCAAGGGCGGCACGATAGTGTTTTTCGGACAGATCAAAGCGTTTTTTCAGGTCATAGATCGTACCGAGCATCATGTTGGCACTGGCTTGCTGCGGGTTTTTTTCAAGAATGGACTCATACTGGGCAATGGCTTTGTCCGTATTGTTCCCTGAAAGGTATAGTCGTGCCAGGGCATAGTAGGATCGGAGGTAATCCGGATTGGCTTGAAGCGCCTTTTCAAAGGCCGATTCCGCCTTGTCCGGCATGTTCTGGGAAAGATAGAGTCCTCCTTTAAGGTTGTAAATGACGGCCAGTACCGTCGGCACATCACCGATGATCTCCATCTGTTGGTCGCATTTTTTTAATGCTGTTTTGAATTCTTTCTTCTCCGTGTGAAGGAGAACGACATTGGTGAACACATCCATCAGCTTTGGATTGATGGACAATGCTTTTTCAAAGTTAGCCAGCGCCGGCTTATATTGTTTGGTCAAGCGTTGCAGCAACCCCAGGCGAAAATATCCGGTAGGATTCTGGGGGTCCAGGGTGATGAGTTTCTGAAAAATATCTTTGGCTTCGTCGAAATTTTCTTGAAACAGGTTTGTGTTTCCCAGCACCAGCGTTGCCTGGTAATTGTCCGGTGCCAGGGCAAGAATCTCAAAACTCTCTTTCTTGGCGAGTTCAAAATCACGCTGCCGCAGGTAAATTTCCGCCATGAGAAGTTTGGCTTGGAGAAAACGCGGATTGGTCTCGATGGCTTTTGCCAGGGAGGACTTTGCCATGCTGCTGTCGCCTTTGCTGAGATAGGAGGCACCTAGAAGGTAGTGTGCTCTGGATGATTTAGGTTCCTCTTTCACCAGTTGGTTCAATATGTCGATGGCGCTGTCAAACTGTCTTTTTTGTACCAGCAGCTCCCCCTTCAGCAATCGGGCAGGAAAATAATTTGGACGTTCCTGGAGAATGCTGTCGATGGTGGACTCGGCTTGATCCAGATTTTTATTCTTGAGATAAAACCTGGCGATGGTGCTCTTGATGCGAATGTCGTCCGGTTGACGATCCAGGGCTTTTGTATATAGGGCCAGGGCCTTTTCGTTATTACCCGTCATTTCATAAAACCCCGCAGCAACCATGTAGGATCGCATGTTGTCCGGATCTTTTTCCATTGCGGCTGTATAAGAAGCCTCGGCTTTTTGGTTCATTTTCCGCTGTGCAAAATAATTACCCTGGTAGATCAACAGCTCGGCATTATCAGGATTCGTTCTTATGGATTCCTCCAGGATCGCTTCCGCCTTTTTAAATTCCTTTTTACTCTGGTAGAAATTGAAAAGAATGAGAAGCGGTTTGATGTCTTGGGGATCGATGCTTGCGGCCTTGACAAGGTATTCTTCTGCCAGGTCGAGTTGCCCCTTTGCGGCGAATATGCGGGAAAGCCCCATGTATGCACGTGTCTGATCAGGGTCGAGCTGAATAATTTTACGAAACACATTCTCGGCTTCATCCAGTTTTTTATCCAGATCAAAGAGCCCTGCGTTTAAAAAGAGCGCATCGATATTGTCCGGGTCTCTGGCGAGAATTTTGTCCAGGAGCTCTTTGGATTTTTCGGTTTGTTTGCCCAGCATATAGAACGTTGCCATTTTCAACTGGGCGTCCGTGTTGTTCTCATCCAACTGGATAATACGGGAGTAAGTCCTGAAAGCACCCTGGGAATTGCCCAGCTTCAGGTAGGTTTCACCGAGCTTGACATGGGCCGCCACATATTCCGGGTCAATCTGCACGGCATTCTTGAATTCAAGTTCGGCGCTTTTATAGCTGCCATTTTCAAAATAGGCACTCCCTTTTTCAAAGTGGGACAGTTTTTTTTCTTCATCGGATGAACACCCCCACATAATCGGGAGTATCAAAAAAACAATGGTCAAGCCTAGATGGTGCATCCACTTCATTTTAGCCTCCGCATAGGGTAAAAACATGTGTGCAAAATTAGCGTGGAATCAATTTAGCACGGAATCGGGGTCGAGTCAAAAACTGATGTCAAAACAGGCCCGGTTTGCTGATTTATTACCCATAAAATCGTTTGATGGTTTCTAGGACATATTGAAGAACCTCGCAGCAAGCTACGGGGAATGCGCTCGTTATTGCGGTTCAAGTTGTGCATCTGAAAGCTCAGGGTATATTGGAATGCGTGACGAGGGCTAACAGGCTGTTTTTGCCGGAGTTCCGGATTGTCACTTCATCCTTTACGTTCAGAGACAGGGAATTTCCTGCCTGCAACGGGTGTTGTTTCCCGGCGTGAGCAATCCGGGCGTCACCTGAGAGCAGACAGATGTGCCAGGGTCCAGGACGGTGTGGGGTCTTTTCATAGACGGCATTCGGTTTGATCAACAACTTGGCAACAAGGAGCTGATCGGTTTTTTCCAGGTATTGAATGGACCCCCAGACATGGGTTTCCAGGAGATGAACCTGGTATTCCCTCCGGTTCTGTTGCTTCAATATGGATACGATGTCTTTGACATCCCTGCTTGTCTCCAGGCTGGAAACAAACACAGCATCGGGTGTTTCAACAATGGTGGTATCGGAAATGTCGTTGGCGGCAACCAGACGGCTTTGGGCGATGATCAGACTGTTTTTTGTCTTATATGCGATGACATCCCCGGCAATAACGTTGCCGTCACCATCTTTGGGCATATACGCATGCAGGGAATTCCATGTCCCGATGTCGCTCCATCCGAAATCGGATGGCAGGACCACACCCTTGGATGTTTTTTCCATTATGGCAACATCGAAGGATATGCTCGGGAGATCTTGATATGCCGCTACCGCAATGGGCTCACCTTTCGAGACGATGGCCGTCATTTTTGCCAGCATCTCAGGTTCAAATCGTTTGAATTCGTTTAAAATAGCGGATGCCATAAAGGCAAACATGCCACTGTTCCAGAAAAAACCGCCGGTGTCGATATAGGATCTGGCTGTTGCCATGTCCGGCTTTTCAACAAATCTATCAATGGCAAGGCCACCTCCAGGAACAGGTTTTCTTGCTTCGATGTATCCATATCCGGTTTCTGGATAATCGGGCTGAATGCCGAATGTGACCAGGTATCCTTTTTGGGCCAGATGGATTGCCTTTTGGATTCTTTCATGAAAGCGGGGTATATTCCCGATGACATGGTCTGCCGGCAGAATAAAAAAAAGAGCATCCTGGATAGATGCCTGATCAAGAACTTTCAAGACCGCCAGGAGAATAGCGGGTGCTGTGTTCCGGCCGATGGGTTCGCCGATAATTATCTTTTCTGTTGTCAATCCAATGGCCGCAAGATGCGCCGAAGATTCGTCGCAATGTGCTTTCCCACAGACCACCCGAACATTATCGAGACAAAGCGCAGGATGAAGCCGTTGGACGGTTTCTTGAAGAAAGGATCTCTCTCCCCCTATTTCAGCCAGCTGTTTCGGCGCCTGGTCCCGGGAGACCGGCCAAAGACGCGTTCCTGATCCGCCGGCCAGAAGCACCGGAAATGTCATCAAATTATCGACTGTCATTTTTTTGGTTTCCATTGTTCATGCTGACCGTTTCTGTTTTTGAGATTCCCTGCCTTGCCGCAGACACTCTCGTAGGCCTGATATCCCAGACACGCATTGAGCTCTTTTCTCAAGGATGCTCGCGGTTGGAGTTGCAAATATTCAGGCAGCGCAATCACCGCTTCGGCCATATCCGGATCCTGAATGTGGATATAGGCCTGACAGGTGCCGGGATGATGTTTTAAAACACCATGCAGGGTTTCAAGTTGCTCCCTGTTTGTGGTGGTGATGTCCAGTTTTATATGAATGCTCACGGTCCAGGTTTCTTCCGCTTTTTGGATCGGAACAATATGATTGGACAGGAGATTGATGCTTTTTTCATCTTTCTGAACTTGACCGTCCACCAGGATGGCGGTATCCACCTCAAGCAGGTGACTGGTGCTGGCATAAAGGTTGGGAAAAACCGTCATTTCAAATGAACCGTTCATGTCTTCCATGGTAATGAAGGCCATAAGGTCCCCACGCTTGGTGGTAATTACCTTGGTATTCCGGATGACTCCGGCAAGCCTGGCAGCGGAATTGTCGGGCATTTCTTTCAAGGAGATGGTGTCGGCTGTGGCATATTTGTCGATAATGTCGTTGAAACGGTTTAATGGATGTCCTGTGATATAAAAGCCCAGAGATTCTTTTTCAAACGCCAGCAACTGCTTTTCATCCCATTCCTCAATCTCGGGTAGGGATGGCAGGTTGATAGCAGGCTGATCCATGCCGCTTCCAAAAAGTCCCATTTGAGGATCGTTCTTTTCACGCTGGACCCGTTGCCCGTAATCGAGAATATCCTCCAGACCGGCAAATAGCTGTGACCGTTTTAATCCCAAGGTATCGAAGGCACCACTCTTGATCAGGCTTTCGAGCACTCGTTTGTTGACCTTGCGGAGGTCAACCCGCTCGCAGAAATCGAAGATGGATGTAAAAGGCCCCTCATCTCTGTCTTCGAGAATCGATTCGATAGCACCTTCTCCGACGTTTTTAACGGCAGCCAACCCAAAACGGATATGGGGCCCGGACACGACAAATTCTTTCCGACTTTCATTGATATCAGGTGGCAGTATGGAAATGTGGTGACTTTTGCACTCGGAAATGTACTTGACGACACCATCAGAGGAATGCATCTCGCTGGTTAGCAGGGCCGCCATAAATTCCACGGGAAAATGGGCCTTCAGGTAAGCGGTCTGGTACGCAATCAAGGCATAGGCGGCACTGTGGGATTTGTTGAAACCATAGCCGCCGAATTTGGAAATGAGACCGAAAATTTCAGCGGCCTTGTCGGAAGGAATGCCGTTTTCCTCGGCACCGCTGATAAAACGTTCTTGATGTTTGGCCATGATCTCCACGATCTTTTTTCCCATGGCCTTCCTGAGATCGTCGGCTTCAGACATGGAATAATTAGCCAGGTCACCGGCAATTTTCATGACCTGTTCCTGGTATACGATTACCCCGTAAGTCTCTTTCAAAATGGGTTCCAGCTCCGGCACCAGGTAGTTGACCTCCTTCCTGCCGTGCTTTCTCTGAACAAAATCGGTCACCATGCCGCTATCCAGGGGACCGGGTCTATATAGTGCCACAAGGGCAATGACATCATCAAAAAACTCTGGTCGTAAACGGGTCAGCAGATCCTTCATCCCAGAACTTTCGAGCTGGAACACACCCGTGGTATCCCCGGCGCATAAAAGTGCGTATGTAGCGGGGTCATCATCTTTGATATGGTCCATATCGGGTGGTTCTTTGCCCTGGAGGGAGATCAGGCTCAGGGTGTTGGCAATGACAGTGAGGTTCCGCAGACCCAGAAAATCGAATTTGACCAGCCCTATCTTCTCAACGATTTTCATGTCGAACTGGGTAACCACTTCATCTTTTTTCCCTGTGTAAAGGGGCAGGTAGTCCACCAGGGGTTTATCGCCGATGACCACCCCTGCAGCATGGGTCGAAGCGTGTCTTGGCAACCCTTCCAGAATTCTGGAAATTTGTATCAGCTCGGCAATCTCCGGTTTCTTTTTAGTGAGTTCTCTGAGTCTGGGTTCCTGTCTGAGGGCTTCATCAAGACTGATGTTCAGGACGTCGGGAACCATTTTTGCGATGCTGTCGACTTCGTGAAGCGGAATATCCAATGCCCGGCCCACATCCCGGATAACGGCCCGGGTTTTCAGCTTTCCAAAAGTGATAATTTGAGCGACCCGCTCTCCCCCGCCGTATTTTTCGACAACATATTTGAAAACGCGTTCCCGGCCGTTGATACAAAAATCGACATCGATATCAGGCATGCTTTTGCGGGCCGGGTTTAAAAAACGTTCAAATATCAAGCCATATTTGATGGGGTCGAGATTGGTGATCCCCAAAGCGTATGCCACAAGACTTCCAGCAGCCGATCCCCTGCCCGGTCCTACGGGGATGTCATGTTCTTTGGCAAAGTGAATAAAATCGGCCACGATCAGAAAATAACCTGAAAAACCCATCTCCTTGATCAGTTTTATTTCATAATCGATCCTTTTGTCATAGACGGCCACATCCATGCCGGGGTTCTGCTGTTTCAACCGTCTGAGAATACGCTGATACCCTTCCCGCACCTTCTTTTCAAACAGATCCGATTCATCCTGTCCGGCCGGTGTTTCAAATTGGGGGAAATGATAGGTTTTGAAGTCAAAATCCACATGACATCTGTCGGCAATGCTGACGGTATTGGCGATGGCAGCGGGATGGTCCTTGAAGTAGGCAAACATTTCAGGTTTGGATTTGTAATAAAGCTGGGTGGTTCCAAACTTGAGTCGGTTTGTCATCTGGACGGTCTTGCCGGTTTGGATGCATAGGAGCACATCGTGCGCTTTGACGTCTTCCCGGTTCAGATAATGGCAGTCATTGGTTGCCACCAGGGGAATGGAGAGTCGTTGACTCATGTCAAACAAGGCCTGATTCACCTTTTCCTGGATGTCGATACCATTGTTCTGAACTTCCAGGTAGAAGTTTCCATCACCAAGAATCTGACAATATTGCCGGGCGGCATCATCCGCCTTTTTCATATCTCCGGCGGTGATCATTCTTGGTATTTCACCATGCAGGCAGGCTGAGAGGCCAATCAGACCCCGGCTGTATTTTTGCAACAAGGTCTTGTCGATACGTGGTTTGTGGTAGAAACCGGCGATTCTGGCGGTGGAGACAAGCTTGCAGAGATTCCGGTACCCTTCATTGTTTTCGGCCAGTAAAATCAGGTGAGACAACCCTTTGTGGTCCAAAGGGGTTTTGTCGGACAAACGTCTGGGTGCCACATAGCACTCACAACCAATGATGGGCTTTATCTTTGACTTTAAAGCTTTTTCATAAAACTCGATACAGCCGAACATGGTCCCGTGATCGGTTATGGCAACGGTTTTCATGTCCAGTTCGATGGATCGTTTAAAAAGTTCATCGAACCGGATAGCCCCGTCCAGGAGACTGTACTGGGTATGAACATGGAGATGCACAAAGTCGTTTGAACTTTTTGACATGAGTATTATTCTAACCTATTTCGAATCCAGTAATCCTCGACACCTTGTATGCTGGGACAATTGACAGCCTTTTAGGGGTTTAGGCTGAAGACTGATAGGTACTCTTAGCAGATAGCCTTCAGCTACCCTCGGACCCTTGTACCCTCTTCTTTAGTCAAGTCGATAATTCGGTGCTTCTTTGGTGATAATAACGTCATGGACATGACTTTCGCGCAGACCTGCGGCGCTTATTTTCATAAAGCGTGCTTTTTCCCTGAGTTCCTGAATTGTTCGGCAACCTAGGTATCCCATGCCTGCTTTCAAACCGCCCACCAGCTGGTGGATGTTGGCCGTCAACGTACCGCGATACGGGACGCGACCAACAATACCTTCTGGAACCAGCTTGTCGTCCTCTTCATCTTCCCCCAGGTAATAGCGATCGATACTGCCTTTTTTCATGGCTTCCAGAGATCCCATGCCCCTGTAAACTTTGTAACTTCTTCCTTGAAAAAACACGGACTCACCGGGGCTTTCGTCTGTACCGGCAAAGAGTCCCCCGATCATGACGACATGCGCACCCGCCCCTATGGCTTTGGTAATATCGCCCGAGAATTTGATGCCACCGTCTGCGATGAGAGGGACATTGTTTTTAGCGGCTGCTGATCGACAGTTCATGATGGCGGATACCTGGGGTACCCCGACACCGGCAACAATCCGTGTGGTGCAAATCGAACCGGGGCCGATACCGATTTTTACGCCGTCGACACCCGCCTGGATCAAATCCTCTGCGCCTTTGGCTGTTGCGACATTACCGGCGATGAGTTCGAGGTTCGCAAATCTCTTTTTCAATGCTTTGACGGCCTGAATGACATTTTCCGAGTGGCCGTGAGATGTGTCGATAAGAATAATATCGGCGCCTGCCTGCAATAGTTTTTCGGTCCGATCTTCCATGTCATCACCAACACCGATGGCGGCGCCCACACGCAGGCGTCCCATTTTGTCTTTGCAGGCATTGGGGTATTTCTTTATTTTTTCGATGTCCTTGATGGTGATCATGCCGGTGAGGCGACCAGCCTTGTCCACAACGAGTAATTTTTCGATTCGATGCTCATGGAGTAGCTTTTTGGAATTTTCCAGAGAAATACCTTCCGAAACGGTAACGAGATTTTCTTTTGTCATGACATCGGATATTTTTTTCTCCAGATCGGTTTCAAATCGCAGATCACGGTTGGTTACGATGCCTACCAGTGTATCACCTTTGGTAACGGGCACCCCGGAAATGCGATACTCTTTCATGAGTTTAAGAACTTTATGAACTTTCTGGTCAGGGGTTATGGTTACGGGATCGACAATCATGCCGCTTTCCGATTTCTTGACCCGATCAACTTCTGTCGCTTGTCTTTGAACACTCATGTTCCGATGGATAAATCCGATGCCACCTTCCCTGGCCATGGAAATGGAAGCCCTGGCTTCGGTTACGGTATCCATGGCGGCGCTGACGATGGGAATGTTCAGGGAAATATTGCGGGTCAGGCGGGTACTGATATTGACGTCTTTCGGCAATAAATCGGAGTAGTTTGGAATCAACAGAACGTCATCGAAGGAAAAAGACTCCTCGAGAGGTGTTTTCATGGACATCTCCTCCACAAGTTATTATGGTTCCCTAAGAGGGTGTATACACTATTTGGTGTATTTGGGTTTGAACTCGAATAGCAAATGACGCGCTCTTTAGCAATCTTTTATTTCGCAACTTGACAGCGTATGAGACCCATAGTAAACATCTGCCGTTACAGAGACAGGTGTCATTATTGATGTCAGTTTTAATCATTCACACGGTGGATCATGCTGCTCAAGATCAATCCCATCAATCCCCAAGAGAGGCTCATCAGACGCGTGGCCGAACATTTGAAAAAAGGGGGTATCATTGCCTATCCAACCGATACGTTCTATGGAATCGGTTGCGATATCATGAATAAAAAGGCGATTGAACGTGTTTATCAGATCAAGCAGCGTCAGAAAAACAAACCCTTCAGTTTCATTTGTTCGAATCTGAAACATATCAGCCTGTATGCAAAAGTTTCCAACTATGCTTACCGAACCATGAAAAGACTTCTCCCCGGGCCCTATACATTTATTCTGGAAGGTTCCAAGCTGGTTCCCAGGATGATGCTCACCAAAAGGAAAACAGCCGGTATTCGTGTGCCGGATCATCGCATCTGTTTTAATCTCACCGAAGCCTTGGGAAATCCGATTCTGTCAACCAGTGCGACACTTCCCGATGGTGAGGTTTTAATGGATCCTTCTCTGATCCACGACAGGCTAAATTCGCATCTTGACATGGTCATCGACGGTGGCGCCACGCCCGGCCGCCCATCCAGTGTTATATCGCTGATGGGGGATTATCCTGAAGTATTACGGGAAGGGCTGGGGGATGTCAGTTCTCTGGAATAGATTCAGGACTGTAAAGATACCCGCCGAAGATATCCTGACGGGTCACCCGGTTGACAAGATCATGAAGGGTGGACTCCATGATGTATTTGATGAAGGATAGCTTTTCTTTTCTCTTGTAAACGGTGGAGACACTGCCTTGAATACCGCCCAGTTGACCCGCCCATTCGATAGCATCTTCGAAATTTCCAAGACGATCCACAAGACCCTGCTTTACGGCTTCTTCCCCCGTATATATTCGACCGTCGGCCAGTGATTTGACATGGTCGATATCCATGTTTCTGCCTTCGGCGATGGCCGTGACAAACTGTCGGTGGGCCTGATCGACAAAGGCCTGCAACACCTCTTTTTCTTCCTTGCTCATCGTCTTGGTCGGGGATCCCATGTCTTTTAGCGGGCCACTTTTTATCACCACAGGGACCATGCCGATTTTATCGAGAACCGCGCGAAAGTTCGTGTAAGCCAGGATGACACCAATGCTGCCGGTAATGGTACCCGGGTTTGCAACAATGCCGTTGGTAGCTGCAGCGATATAATATCCCCCGGAAGCGGCAATGGATCCCATGGAAGCGATGACTTTTTTTTGCGGTGTTGTTTTACGGATTTCCCGGTAGATTTCCTGGGATGGTCCGATGACGCCACCGGGTGAATCGATCCGGATGACGATCGATTTAATGTCATCATTCTCTCTGAACCGCTTGATTAAGTTAAGAATATCTTTGGATTCAGTAATGACCCCCTGGATTTCAACAACACCGACTTTGCCGTCGCCGGGCTCAATGATCAGATCGGAAAAGCCTGCGCGTTTCATGGTTGTTGTCACCAACACCAGAATACAGACAACCGCAATGGTAACCAATGAGGAGAAAATAAGAAATGAGAACAAATATGGGTGTCTTCTAGAAAACATGCGTTTATAAGTGGGAAAATAGTATGCTGCAGCCCTGACGGGCTGCAGCATCAATTTCGTTATATAAGCGACAAGGTCGCGTCATATAAAAATCGTGCAACGATTTTATTCGTCGTTGAGCTTCTCTTGAAGATTTTCGCGAAGGATTTCCCCAAAGGAAGAAGTGGCCGGACCGATATTATTGACATACTCGGTCAGCAATTCCTGTTCATCCTCTATCTCCATCCGTTTTATGGAAAGACCGATACGACGTTCTTCACTGTTGATATTCATAACCCGCGCGGTGATAACATCGCTGATGTTAAACATGCCTACGGGTGTTTTGATTTTTTCTTTGCTGATTTCAGACACATGCACGAGGCCTTCGATGCCCTCTTCGAGTTCGACAAATATACCGAAATCTGTCACATTCGTGATGGTACCGGTGATTTCTTTGCCGACTTTGTAACGTTCGGCCACGGTCTCCCACGGATCAGCCTGGAGTTGTTTGATACCCAATGAAAATCTTTCGTTATCTTTGTCGATTTCAAGCACGATAGCCTGAATAACATCTCCTTTTTGATACATTTCAGATGGGTGCTTGATCCTTTTTGTCCAGGATATGTCCGATATATGAACCAGACCATCAATGCCTTCGTCAATCCCGATAAAGAGTCCAAAATCCGTAATGTTTTTAATTTTGCCCTCAATGGTGGTTCCTACGGCATACTTATCGCTGATAACGTCCCAGGGATTGGGGGCGACCTGTTTCATCCCGAGTGATATTCGTCTGCTTTCCGGCTTGATGTCAAGAACCACGGCTTCGACAATTTCTGCTACGGAAACAATTTTGGAAGGATGTCTTACTTTACGGGTCCATGACATTTCAGAGACATGAATCAGGCCTTCAATACCTTCCTCCAACTCTACAAAGGCGCCGTAGTCGGTAAGACTGACGATTTTCCCGGTGACCTTGGATCCGACGGCATATTTATCTTTGGCGGTCAACCAGGGATCTTCGGTCAGCTGTTTCATGCCCAGGGATACGCGTTCTTTTTCCAGATCCAGATTCAGCACTTTTACCGATATCTGGTCCCCCATCGAAAAAAGTTCCGAGGGATGTTTTACCCTGCCCCAGGAGATGTCCGTGATATGGAGAAGACCATCGACACCCCCCAGGTCAACAAACACACCGTATTCGGTTATGTTTTTGACAACACCCTCCACGACCTTGCCCTCTTCGATTGAAGAAAGCGTGGCCGCCCGTTTTGATTCGCGCTCTTTTTCCAGAATAGCACGACGCGAA
The DNA here is from genome assembly GCA_963744665.1 of uncultured delta proteobacterium. GTDB lineage: Bacteria > Desulfobacterota > Desulfobacteria > Desulfobacterales > B30-G6 > B30-G6. The sequence goes on from CAVUUM010000007.1 coordinate 202,627, forward strand.
AGAACGATATTGCTTCTTTTCCGATTATATTTCAATATTTTGAATTCATAGGCATTCCCGACCATGTCGTCGAGATTTCGTATGGGCCGCAGGTCTGCTTGGGATCCGGGCAGAAAAGCCTGGACACCGATGTCCACCGAAAAACCACCTTTTACGCGGTTCATGATGGTACCTTCCACGGTTTCATCTGCATCATGGGCCTTCTTGATCTCTTCCCACACTTTTACCTTGGTGGCTTTTTCTTTGGACAGAACGACCACTTCGTTTTCGTCGTCCCACCATTCAACCATCACTTCAACGGGATCATCGATGGCGGCCTGGATGTTACCACTGTCATCCATAAATTCATTGATGTTGATCTGCCCTTCGGATTTATATCCAATGTCAACCAGGACATGGTCTTTGTCGATGGAAATGATGCGGCCGATAACGACCTCACCCTCTGCAAAGCGCTTGAAGCTTTCTTCGTACAGGTCCATCATGCTTTCCATGTCGTCGTCTGCCGCCTGCGTGACATCGGACTCGGACGCCTCCTGTGTCTCTTCAATTTCACCGGCCGGCGCGGAATCGTTTTCCAAATCACCCTTGTTGTTGTTTTCCGTTGAGCTGTTGTCTGTAAGATCTTCCATTAATCGTGTTACCCCCTTAGCCATTTTTTATCAGCTTTTTATAGCTGTACAACCTATAATAACTAACAGACCCTGTTTCATAAAACAATATTTAATTTCATTAATTCGTTCATTTGAAAAGAAATTACGCGCTTTACCCACGACAAGCGGTCGAGATGGTATCCAGCATCACCCCGACAACTTCTTGGGCGGATAGATGGGTGGTATCGATGATGAAAGCATCTTCGGCCGGCTTTAATGGGGACAATTCCCTGTTGCTGTCATTGTGGTCCCGGTTTCGCATATCCTCCTGGACCGCTTCCAGGGTCTGGGCATGCTGGACCTTCAGCTCTGTGTGTCGCCGTTGCGCCCTGATGTCAATGGCCGCGTCCAGAAAAAATTTGACATCCGCCTCAGGAAATACCACCGTTCCCATGTCTCGGCCTTCAAAGACAACCGATTTCTTTTTCCCCATGTTTCTCTGAACATCCAGCAGGTGCTTTCTTACAGCAGGCATGGCCGACACAGCTGAGGCAAGCATCGTCACTTCCGGCGTTCTGATTTTATCCGTAATGTCGTTATTATTGGAAAAGATCCGCGACTCACCGTCGACTTTGTGAAACCGTATGGAGAGACCCTGACACAATTTTTGTATTTGAACGTTATCCGTTGGTGCAATGCCGGCTTTATGGACTTCAAACGCAATACAACGGTATAGTGCCCCTGTATCCACATATTGATAATTAAGCTGTTCTGCAAGCAGACGGCTTACGGTTGTCTTTCCGGAACCGGCCGGCCCGTCAATGGTGATCAGCAGGGCTTTCTCCGGCGCGTGGGAGCTGTTAGTTACGTGTTCTGGCATGTCATTCAGGGTTGGCTGCCGCTTTGACACCTTCTTCGACAGCTTTCATGTTCAAGGGGATCAGTTTTTTTCTGGATGCAAATTCCGCTTCGATGGATGCTTTCAGGGAGGCGATTTGGACAATGTCGCTTTTTGCCACAAAGGCTGCCAGTGCAACGACATTCGCAGCCTTGACCGTTCCAAGGTCCCTTGCGATTTCGATAACCGGGACGATCAGTTCCTGCACGTCATTACGACCGCTTCGAACGGATATGAGAGATCCATTGATAAAAATAACCCCTCCGGGCTTGATGGTACTAGCAAATTTTTCCAGGGATGGCCGATTCATGGCAACCAGGTGGGTCGGGTTCTTGATTACGGGTGATCCAATGGGCTGATCACTCACCACAACGGTGCAGTATGCGGTGCCACCCCTCATTTCCGGACCATAGGAAGGAACCCATGACACTTCAAAACCCTCCTCCATTGCGGCATGAGCGAGAATTTTTCCCATTACCATGATACCTTGTCCGCCAAAACCGGCGAACTGTACTTCAGTCTGCATCGTTCCTCCTCTTTTAGTGATCAGCTTTACTCCGGGGTTTTGTATTCGCCCAGAGGATAATAGGGCAACATGATGTCTTCCGCCCATTTGATCGCATCAACCGGCGTCAAACCCCAGTTGGTTGGACAGGTGCTGACCAGTTCCACCATGCTGAAACAGCGTCCTTCCATCTGGTACTGAAAGGCCTGTTTGATGACCTTTTTGGCCTTGACGATATGCTTGGGTTTCAAAACGGCCTGTCTGACGATGTATGCGGGTGTTTGCAGAGAGGCGATCAGTTCCGCCACCTTGATGGGCATACCCACATCGTCAACATCACGGCCAAAAGGCGATGTCGTTGTTCGCTGGTTCGGCATGCTTGTGGGGGCCATTTGCCCGCCGGTCATGCCGTAGATAGCGTTGTTCACGAAAATGCTGGTGAACTTTTCCCCCCGGTTGGCGGCGTGGATAATTTCACCCATGCCGATACTCGCCAGATCGCCGTCTCCCTGGTATGTAAATACCATGAGGTCCGGCCGGACCCGTTTAATACCGGTGGCCATTGCCGGTGCCCGGCCATGCGCCGCTTCCTGAAAATCGAATGTGAAGTAATTATATGCAAGTACGGCACAACCCACCGGTGCGATACCGACGGTGCGCCCCCGGATACCCAATTCATCGATAACTTCCGCCACCAGGCGATGAATGACGCCATGGGTGCATCCCGGGCAGTAATGGGTTATCTGATCGGATAGGGCTTCGGGTTTCGTAAATGTTTTTCCCATAATTTCAACTCCCTCATTTAGATCAACTCTTTTGGCGATGGTCTAAATTTCATAACAATGTGTGGACAAATTCCGTTACTTCTTCCGGGGTCGGAACATCACCCCCGCATTTGCCATACCAGTGAACGGGTCTTTTCCCCTGAACCGATATTTGAATATCTTCAATCATCTGTCCCATGCTCATTTCAATACTTGCCACGGTTTTGCAGGATTTTTTTTCGGCAGCGGCCAAAACCGGCTTTTCCGGGAATGGAAAGAGTGTCTGGGGTCTGACCATGCCGACCTCCAGACCGTCTTTTTTCATGTTATCTATCGCTGTCCGACAGACACGGCTCATGGTACCGTAGCTGACAATGAGCACCTGATAGTCCGTGTCGGTGTTGTAGGTTTCAAAGCGGATTTCTTCTTGCTTCATCTGGTCATATTTGGCTTTCAATGTCAGGTTGTTCTGGTTCAGTGCTTCAGGATCCAGGAAAAGTGACTTGACAAGATTACGCTGACTGCTGCCGCGGTGATCCATGCCATTGGTTGCCCAGGCGTCTTTGTTGGAGGCTTCTGTTTTCAGATCGTCAAAGAATTCAACAGGCTCCATCATCTGGCCAATAAGTCCGTCTCCTAGGATCATGACCGGGTTTCTGTATTTTTCAGCCAGGGGAAATGCCTGCATCACCATGGTGACGGCTTCCTGAACACTGGCGGGGGCCATGACCAGTAACCGGAAGTCGCCATGCCCCATGCCTTTGGTTGCCTGAAGGTAGTCTGCCTGTGATGGCAGGATTCCCCCCAGTCCCGGACCACCCCGCATAATATTGACAAAAACCGCCGGGCACTGCGCACCTGAGATATAGCTGATACCTTCGCTCATGAGACTGATTCCCGGGCTCGACGAGGTTGTGAAAACACGGGCGCCGGCTGCGGCTGCACCAAAAATCATATAAGAAACGGCCACTTCGCTTTCACCCTGCAGAAAAACCCCGCCCACCTCTTTCATTCTGCGGGCGAGATATTCAGCAACTTCCGACTGCGGTGTGATGGGATATGCAAAATAATTCAAACATCCTGCTCGAATGGCCGCTTCACCAATTGCTTCATTACCTTTCATTAAAACCTTAGCCATTTTAGTCCTCCGGGTTTTGTCAATCGCTTGTGTTCTCAGCTGATTCTGTAATGGTTATGGCGACGTCCGGACACATTCGGCAACACGTTGCACAGAATATGCAATCTTCGGGTCTCGCCTGGTAGGCAGGAAAATAACCTTTTGGACTGACATCCGTGGCAATTTCCAGAACGTCTTTAGGGCAGACGGTTACGCACAACCCACATCCTTTACAGCGCTCGTCATCGATTGAATACTGATAGGGCATATTTCCAACTCCTTCATGTAAGTTCTTCAGCTTGCAGCCACGGGGGTACGAGCTGTCGTTTTATGGTCAACAGGGGACATGAAAACAGGGTCATATCATTTTCTTTTTGCAGACCATCCGGAACCGTGATGAATTCAAGCGGCAAACCGCTTTGATCTGCCAGACGCAAAATAAACTCATATCCATGCCGGATATGTTCCATGGTTGTATCCTGCATCATGTTGGCATTGCTGACGATGCCGGTAATTTTCATCTTGGCGGTCATTTCGATTTCTCTTCGAATCGTTTCACAACCTTCCAGGGTGTCGGTATACGGTCTGAAAGGGTTGACGACCTGAAGTACTTTTGCCGGCCTGTTTTTAAAGGGCTCCGCCAATGCTGCAAGAACGGTTGCGCCCACGCCGTCTCCCCCGACATCGAGTATGGCCAGAATCTCTTTTGTCCGAATCATTGCTGCGACACCGGGGCTCAGGATCGGAAGGTCAGCCGTCATGTAACGATCCTGCGGCAGAATGACGTCAATGTCAAGCATCCGCAGTTGTTTACGGGCTTCTCTGGTTCTGAAGTAGGGATTTACCAGATCGAGATCAGCCACCTGAACGGTCTTTCCGGCCTGTTTTTCCGTCACTGCGAGATTGATGGAAACCTCGGTCTTGCCGCTGCCGTAATTGCCGACTATAACAACGATATCCTTGTAGTCCACACGCATTTTTTGAGATGGCTTCTAATGTTTTCCGCGTATATCAGCGGTGTATAATATTCTGTTCAAAAAACAAATTCAAAAGACTCTCCTTCATATTTTCAAATACCTGCCGTGTCAAGGGTTTTAAAGAAGAAAGCTTTTTCTCTTTTTATAAAATTTCTGATATGTTAAACTTTTGTGTATCATCTCCGAAAGCCTTGATTGTAATTAAGGATTGAACCCTTTCTCCCAACCAAAAGTTGGAAGACAACTATGACGGCCGCCTGATATATGAAACGTGTTCAAACAGGTATCGAAACTTTTTTGTCCTCCCCTCCCCGCTGGATCAAGGGTCAACGACTCGGGCTCTTGTGCAATCCAGCCTCTGTGGATGCTGGCTTTCACCATTCCCGCCTATTGATCCAGGACAGGTTTCCCGGACAGATCACGGCATTGTTTTCTCCCCAGCACGGGCTTTTTTCAGAAAAACAGGACAATATGATAGAATCCGAGGATGTTGTCGACCCGGTTTTAAATGTCCCGGCATTCAGCCTGTATGGTAAAACCCGTTGCCCGGACCAGGACATGTTCGATCTCATCGACACACTTGTCGTCGATCTACAGGATGTTGGAACACGGGTATATACATTTACATCCACACTTTCTTATTGCATGGAGGCTGCCCGCCGGTACGACAAAAAAATTATTGTACTGGATCGCCCGAATCCCCTGGGAGGCGCCAAGGTTGAGGGAAACTGTCTGGGGGACCCCTGCCGCTCCTTTGTCGGTCGCTATCCGATCCCCATGCGTCATGGGTTGACAATCGCTGAATATGCCGGAATGATCAACGATTATTTCAATATCGGCTGTGACCTTCACATGTCCCTCATGAAGGGCTGGAAACGACCCATGCTTTTTTCGGACACGGGGCTTCCCTGGATTGCGCCTTCTCCCAACTTACCAACGCCGGCGTCTGCCATGGTCTACCCCGGGCAGGTAATATGGGAAGGCACCAATGTCTCGGAAGGCAGAGGCACGACCCAGCCGTTTGAGTGCTTTGGGGCACCCTATATCAAACCGGAGAAGCTGCTTTCCCATACGGGTATTCGGGACCTGCCTGGTGTTTTCTTACGGGAAACTGCTTTTGAACCGACATCCAACAAATGGCAGGGATCTTTTTGCCGGGGATTCCACATCCACATTCTGGATGCCGAAGCTTACAAACCTTATGAAACCACCCTGTTGCTGCTACACGCAGTTATTGCAAACCACGGGGAATCGTTTCAATGGAAGGACCCACCCTACGAATATGAATTTGAAAAATTACCCATCGATCTGATTGTCGGTGATTCAGGACTCCGGAAACAACTTGAGGACCTGAATGATCCATGGGAAATGTTTGACGCCTGGAAACCGGTTCTGGAAGCGTTTAAATCTTTGAGCAAGCGCTATCATCTATACGAATATGAATAAAACAAACGCCGATTGGGTACGCATGCGATTTAAAAAAAACAAGGTGTGGGTGGCCCTGGGACCATCAGGGCAGCCACATGTTGAGGATGGGAAAGTATTGATCAAGTACCAACTGGATCAGCCGCATGAATACCGGGTCCATAGCAGGCATGTGCAAGCGTTGGAATCGGCAGACACATCAAAAACGACTGAACCTGAACAGGTGTCTGCCCCTCCGGTGAAAGCGGTATCCAATCACAAGGATAAACATGGTGAACCAGATCGTGTTGTTCACGTTTATACGGATGGGGCATCCTCGGGCAACCCCGGTCCGTCCGGTATAGGGGTGTTGCTCCGCTATGGCAACCATGAAAAAGAGATTTCAAGGTATATCGGCATTGCAACCAATAACATCGCCGAATTGGAGGCTATTCGGGTCGGACTTTCTCTCATCACGAACCCCACCCTGCCTGTTCGAGTCTATACGGACAGCTCTTATGCCCTAGGGCTTCTTGCCAAGGGCTGGAAGGTTAGCAAAAACAAAGAACTTGTTGCCACGCTTCGAAAAATGATCTCACAATTCAAGGACATTCTGTTTGTCAAAGTCAAGGGGCATTCCGGTGACGTGGGGAATGAGAGAGTGGATGGGCTCGCTACCGCCGCCATCGATAAAGAGAAGGGAAACAATTAAGAGCGCTGCCTGATGTCGACAGCGCTCTTGGTTGCTTATGACTTGTCGGACTTCAGACTATCGATTTCTTTTTTCAATTCATCAATTTCTTTTTTGTAGGCTTCTGGATCTCCAGAACCAGACCCAATGTCTGAAGATGAATCGTCTTTTTTCCAGGTATCTTTCATTTCATCAAAGCCTAGATAAATTGCCAAGCAACCCCCCAGCAAAAGCATGACGGGAATAGCGCCCGCCAAAAGCTGCAGGAACTCGCTGAACCAGACGGAAAGACCGATAAGTCCCAATACAGCTGCAACTGCACCACCGATTAACGTTTTCATAAATTGTCACCCTCCTTTAATATCCATTGGTTTTAGCTTCAATCTATATTTACGATCCAATTTTAACGAAAATGCAAGAAATAAATAGTATATCAGATTGTTATCAGGAACGCACTCATGCATTTTTGATGAACGAAAAAATAGCATATCAAATGGGATAGCGCAAGCGTCTTTTTCAATTTTATATAGGGGCATGGGAACGTCAGCCTCTTTTTTTGATATTGCAAAGGTTCATCTGTTTTGTTACTTTTCAAATTATGAAAAAAGGGTACAATAAAATCAGGTCAGAGTCAAAATCCATTTGGCGCAGCGTGGCAGATACCATTCTAAAAGGTACGCATCAGCATTATCTGTGCTATCTTCCGGCAAAAAAGGGTTTGTTTTCATCCTGGCTTTTGAAACGTTTTTTTTCCGGCATTGAAAGCAATCAGCAGCAGGTTCAGATATTGAAGGACATCCCGGAACATGCCACGGTTGTTTACCTGAACAAGTTTCAGAGCTATTTTGAATTTTTATTCTATCATACACGCCATATTGAAAACAGACTTCCGGTTCCTGAGCTGGGTTTTAATTACCATATCACGATTTTCCAACCACTGTCACGATTGTTGCGTGTTATGTTTGCCAGATTTGACTTCCTGATCCAGAAATGGAAACTACCCAATCCCTATCGAGACGGGTATTTCCACAGGGAATTGTCCCAGGGCAAAAGCGCTTTCCTGTCCCTGGTTGACAAAAAGGGATTTTATAAGCGTTTTGTCAAGGCGCAGGTCGATCCCATTTATCACCTGATTGAATTGCAACACGAATTGGAACGGGAGATTTATATCGTACCCCTTTTGATGTCATTTGGAAAAAAACCAGCCCGCTCAATCCCGACCCTTATGGACATACTGCTAGGGCCTGAAGCCAAACCCGGCCTTACACGCAGACTGACAACCCTGTTTAGAAACCCCAAAAAAGTATTTTATGAGGTTTCCACCCCCGTGAGCCTGCGTCAGTTCCTGGAAACCCCGAACGTCAAAGAGATGCCCATGGATCACCAGGCACTCATTCTCAGGCGGGATCTTCTCCTCCAGATCAACCGACACCGCCAGAGTATTACCGGCCCCATGAAAAAAACCATGGAGGAATTGAAAGAAAGCATTCTGACAAGCGATCGTCTGAAAGACTATCTTGATGAGCATGCCACAAAACGCAACCTGCCCATCACAAAGGTCCGCAGAAAGGCAGATGCCTACATCGACGAAATTGCATGCAAACAAAACCCGGGACTTATTCGCTTTGCTGAAATTATTATCGGGTGGGTTCTCAACACGATGTTTCAAGGGGTCTCCTACAACGAAGAAGGATTGCAGCACATCAAGGCCATATCCCAAAAAGGGCCGATCATTTTTGTGCCCTGCCACAAGAGCCATGTTGATTACCTGATGCTGCCCTATTTAATGTACCGCAACAATATGGCGGTTCCTTACGTCGCCGCAGGCGCCAATCTTTCCTTCTGGCCTATCGGACCCATTTTCAGGGCCTTGGGCGCTTTTTTTCTCCGAAGAACGTTCCGGGGAAACGTCCTCTACGCCAAGGTTTTTTCTGAATACATTCACCGGATTCTCTTAGAGGGATACAATATAAAAATATTCATAGAGGGTACCCGTAGTAGAACCGGTAAACTCATCATGCCCAAGCTCGGATTTCTTTCGATTCTTATGAATGCCTATAAAAACGGCGCCTGCGAAGATCTTGTTTTTGCCCCCATCTACATCGGCTATGACCATGTACTCGAAGAGAAATCCTATTTGCACGAAATCGAAGGCGGAAAAAAAGAACCCGAAACCTTTCTACAGGTGATCAGTGCCAGAAAATTTTTAAAGAACCGCTACGGTAAGATATATATTAAATTTCATCCCACCATTTCGCTCAACAACCTTCTTGAAAAAGACGGGACACGCTTTGACGAGATGCTGACCAAAGACCAGAATGCCTTGTGCCGCAACCTGGGACATCGTATTATCAATGCCATCAATACCGTGACCGTTATTACCCCTCACGCTTTGGTTGCCAGTGTTCTGCTGAATATTTCCAAGGAACGACTGCCCTATGACGATCTGTTACGATACATTGAAATATATGTACAGCACGTCACCCTGCAGAATGCCGATATCGCCGACACCCTGGTAATGGATCACATCCATGCGGTTGAGAATGTTCTCGAAGACTATACCAGTCGCAAGTTGGTAGAAAGAATCGATGAAAACAAGGATGGGCCCCTTTCCGAAGCCACATACAAGGTCAATGTTTCCAAACGTCCTGTTCTGGAATACTACAAAAACAACTGTGTATCCTTTTTCGTGCCGGCCGCTTTTACCTCTCTGGCAATTCTGGAAAAAGATGCCTTTCAGTTTTCCGCCTCGGATCTCCAGAAAGCGTATTTGTTTTTGCAGGACTTTTTTAAATACGAATTTGCCTTTGACATGGATAAAGCCCCGGATTTCTATCTTCGAAAAACCATCAAGTCGTTTATCGACGATGCCATCATCATTCCCCATCCAACACTTCCGGAAACCTACAATATCACCTCGGCCGGTTTTAGAAAGCTGAAGCATTATTCCCATTTTTTAAAAACGTATTTTGAGTCCTACTGGATTGTCCTCCACTATTTTCGCAGAAACCCCCAGGACGGAAACCCTGCCAAAGATAAGCTCAAGAAAATACAGGCATATGGTAGTCGGCTATACAAGAACAACGAGATAGACCTGATTGAATCGCTGTCAAAAATCAATTATATGAATGGGATCAACTTTTTTACCACCCATAATGTGAAAGGTTCGGAGGATGGAGAAAGAATCCAATTCTATACAGACGTCATACAAAACTATCTGGTCCGTATTAATCACTAGCCCGACATGAAAGCGCTGATCCTCGCCGCTGGTTTTGGGAAAAGGCTGGAACCGTATACACGACACACGCCCAAACCGCTTTTCACCATATCAAATCAGCCATTACTGGACAGGCTTATCCGGAAGCTGTCCTTGACCGGCATTTCCCATATCATGGTGAACACCCATCATCTTCACCACCAGATTGAGCAATACCTGCTGTCTCAGTCATATCCCATTCCCGTTGCAACCCAGTATGAACCCGAAATTCTGGGTACGGGTGGTGCCATAAAAAAACTGACTGATTTCTGGTGTGACGATCCCTTTATGGTTATCAACAGTGATATTCTGTTTGAAACAGATCTTGAAGCCCTTTGTCGTTATCATATGCAGGAATGTGCACTTGCAACACTCATGTTGTGCGATCACCCCATGTTCAACCAGGTATGGGTTGGCCCGGAGAACCATATTTTGGATTTTGGTTCTGAAACACGTCCCCCCGAAGCAGATAAAACCCCGCTGACTTTCACCGGTATTCAGATCATTCATCCGGAACTTCTGGATTTCATCCCATCGAATCGATTCTACAGCACGATCGATGCCTATAAAGCTGCCTTGTCGGTGAGAAAAAAGATCCAGGCCTATATTCCGGATGGACTCGTCTGGACAGACATTGGATCTCCGGAGCGATACCGGGATGCGGCGTGCCAGGCCATGATACAGGAGGCTTTTTTTCGACTGACCGGCCAAAACCATACACCGGACATACACAGGCAAAAATTGGCCGGAGACGGATCGGATCGATTGTGGTGTCGCTTTGCCACAGCTGATACCAGTATCATCATGGTCGACCACGGTATCCGCCCAGGGTCTGAAACAGAGGAAGTCGATTCATTTATCCGGATCGGCAACCATCTGTTTGACACAGGTGTGGCTGTGCCTGCCATCATTCTGTCAGACCCCTTCGCAGGTCTTGTGTTTCTTGAAGATCTGGGAGACCTTCATCTTCAGGAAGTGGTGCTGCAGAACACAGCAGATCGTGAGGTAATCTTGTCCCTGTATCACTCGGTCATCGATCAGCTTGTCCACATGGCATTGGCTGGGCGGCACGGGTTTGATCCGAAATGGACCTGGCAGAGCGCAGCATATGACCATACCCTTGTCCTGGAAAAGGAATGTCGCTACTTCGTGACAGCCTTCTTGAACCGCTATCTGGGTATGGGTGTTGATTTTGAAGCGCTTAGAAGCGAGTTTGTGTTTCTTGCGGAAAGTGCTGTTAGCTGCACGGATGTCGGGTTTATGCACAGGGA
>CAVUUM010000008.1:0-137658 GCA_963744665.1 uncultured delta proteobacterium
TCAAACAGGATTGGGAAAGCGCATATTTCAGCATGACGGAAGATTATATTTTCCCGAACACCTTCAGGACATTGCGGGAATTCAATCAGCACTTCATCAAAGAAGGTACAAAACCTGAGTTCGAGGTCTACGATGTCGGGATGATAAACAACCTGGCATTTCTTATCGACAGAGGTCATGTTAAAAAACCCGTATATATCCAGTTTGTAATGGGGATTCTTGGCGGTATTCAGGCCACGATGAATAATCTCCAATTTCTGTATAATACCGCCAAAGATGCCATCGGGGATTTTCAATGGTCGGTGTGCGCCGCCGGAAAACACCAGTTCAAAATGTTACCGGTGCCCTGCTGATGGGCGGCGACGCCAGGTGGGACTCGAGGACAATCTTTTTCTTGAAAAGGGCGTGAAGGCCAAAAGCAGTGCCGAGCAGGTGGAAAAGATCGTCGGATCGCCGGTGAACTGGGTGTCAACCGGCGACCTCTGACGAGGCACGACAGATTTTCAATCTCGAAGGGCTGGGTAAGGTCAGGTTTTAGCCGAAATTTCATAAAACATTCCGTTGAGCACGACGCGGGCGGCGTAACCCTATCAGGGCAAGGATCAGGTAGATGGTGAAAGGATGATAGTGGCAGCACCTTTATGGAAACCATCTGAGGAGAGGATCAAAAACACCAATATGTACCGTTTTATGAATCTCATCAATGAACGGTACAATCAAAATTTCACCGAGTATTCGCAGTTACATCAATGGTCCATTGACAATATTCCCGATTTCTGGACCTCCATGTGGGATGTGGCCGGCATCATCGCATCCCAACCCTATGACCGGGTTGTGGATGACCTTGCCAAAATGCCGGGGGCCAGTGGTTTCCAGGTGCCAGACTCAACTTTGCCGAAAACCTCCTCCGCTACCGGGACGATCAGACGGCACTGATTTTTAACGGTGAGGGCCGGGATTCCGTCCACATGACCTATACCGAGCTGTATGACGAAGTCGCTCGTGTGGCAAAGGCCTTAAAGGAATCCGGGGTACAGGCCGGTGATCGGGTGGTGGGATTTATGCCGAACATGCCGCAGTCGGCTATCGCCATGCTGGCGGCAGCCAGCCTGGGCGCCATCTGGTCTTCATGCTCGCCTGATTTTGGTATCAAAGGCGTACTGGATCGTTTCGGTCAGATCAGGCCCAAAATATTATTTACCGCCAATGGCTATTATTTAAAGGCAAGTCCATTGATTCCCTCGAACGGATTTCAAACATTATCAGCCAACTTCCCTCCATCGAAAAAATAGTCGTGGTACCCTATACGGAACCGGAACCGGACTTGAGCAAGGTTCCCAATGCGGTTCATTACAACGATTTCAAGTCATCTGAAAGCAACCTGGAGATAGCATTCGAGCAACTGCCGTTTCTCACCCGCTGTACATCATGTATTCCTCCGGCACCACCGGTCTGCCCAAATGCATGGTTCAAAGTGCCGGCGGGATTCTCATCCACCAGGTCAAAGAACTCATGCTTCATTCAGATTTAAAAAGAGAGGATACGATATTCTATTTCACCACCTGTGGCTGGATGATGTGGAACTGGCTGGTCAGTTCTCTGGCCGTCGGCGCATCGCTGGTTCTGTTTGACGGCAATCCCTTTCATCCGCATCCAGGGGCTTTGTGGGAGATGGCCCAGGACGAAAAAATTTCTATTTTCGGTACCAGTGCCGGCTATGTCGCCGCCCTTCAAAAGGCCGGTGTGAGACCCGGCAAGGAATATGATCTGACATCACTGAAGGCACTCCTTTCGACAGGTTCCCCCCTGTCAGTGGAAAGCTTCAAATTTATCTACGCTGAAATCAAGCAGGATCTCCAGCTGGCGTCTATTTCCGGCGGGTCGGATTTAAACGGCTGTTTTGCCCTGGGGAACCCCATGGGTCCGGTTTATGCCGGTGAACTACAGTGCCGGGGTCTCGGTATGAACGTGCAGGCATTCGATGAGGAGGGCAACGCGATGGTAAACCAGCAGGGTGAACTGGTGTGCTTGTCACCTTTCCCTCCATGCCCATCTATTTCTGGGATGATCCAGACAACAGCAAGTATCATGCAGCCTACTTTGATGTGTATCCCAATGTCTGGCGACATGGTGATTTTGTGAGATCACCGACCGGGGCGGGATGATCATTTACGGGCGGTCCGATGCCACCTTGAACCCCGGGGGGGTACGCATCGGTACGGGTGACATTTATCGATTACTGGATCAGATAGAAGAGATCGAAGACAGCGTTATTGTAGGGCAGGACTGGAAAAATGATGTTCGCGTGATTCTTTTTGTCAAACTGACCGCCGGATACGAATTGACCGATGATCTCACCAGAAAATCAAGCAGACCATCCGGGTCAACGCCTCGCCCAGGCATGTGCCATCAAAGATTCTTGCCATACCGGACGTCCCCTATACCTTGAATATGAAAAAAGTCGAATTGGCGGTCAAAAAAATTATCGAAGGCAAACCGGTTCTCAACAAGGACGCCCTCAGCAACCCGGAATCGCTGGATCATTATGCAGATATAAAAGAACTTCAGGAAGATTGACGGTCTCGTAAAAAGTCCAACTTCTCCGTTGTGCTGCATTCCGCAATCATTCAACGTACGATACGTACGCCTCATGATTACAAAATTTGCACGCCTTGAATTTGAACTTTTTACAAAACCGTCCAACAGGGACTTTTTACGAATTCATAAAAATTAATTTCCGATCTTTTTCCTTGTGGATATCTCGGAAGGACGTTAACGACCGCCCCACAAATTCCTGCAATTCGATATTGGATATTTCAACCCCATTCAAGGGGCAGCCTGAGCCCGCCTGCTCCGCCGGTGGAGGCTCAGACCGCCCGGTTAGTCGATACCACAATATGACACATTATCATCTTGACATACCATCAGCGCCTCTCCTATCATAACAAATCGACCTAACCCGGAAATTTCTCGTCAAGTTTCTTGAACCTAATTTGAAACGCTCATCTTAGGATGACATATCCGGGCTGACATGACGCCACCAGGAAAATGCACAGAATCCTTACCGATCTTGCGGCATGTACCAAAGGGGGCCGTTTATGGAAGGTGTTAGATCAAACGAGCACTGTTTGTTGCTCAGGGTGGCTGTGGTTGCCAGGGGCTACCGCGCACTATCCGTGATGCGCATGCTGAGCGAAATCAAACCGGGCAGACTGCGGTTGCAGCTGGTTGCTATTGCCACGGTCAATAAATCCATTGCCTGTTCCAAATTTGCCGGAGAAATGGGTATTGCGGTTTATGACGAACCCACGGATCTGCTGGCGCTGGAGCACCTGGACCTGATTCTCGAGATGACCGGAGATGCTCAGACACTGTCCCACCTGGTGGTTAACAAACCATCTTCCATCGGTGTGCTGGATCGTCAGGCATCCATGCTCATTTTCGACATTGCCGGACTGTACCAACAGGTGTCGGCGCGCGATTCAGAAATCAGTCTGGCTTCCTCTTTTGCTTCCGCGCTGTTGGAGGCTTCGCCGGACGGGGTCATGGTCCTTGACAGAGACTATCGGGTTATCAATTGCAATGAATCACCCATCATCACCGGCGGAAAAGGACGAGAATCCGTTCTTGGAAAATCTTGTTTCGACTTGATTCATAATTTCAGAGACCATTGCAGTACCCACGATCTGAGATGCCCCATGGAGGAAGTGCTCCAGACGGGTCGACCGGCCAGAACTGTTCACGAGACCCAACCGGGCAGCCCGGATACCCGGGTCCACCAGTCCACTGCTTACCCGCTGACCAACTCTGCTGGCGAGATCGTTCAGATCGTGGTTTCTATCCGGGACATCACCCAGGAATTGACGGACAGGGTGGAGCAACGTACACAGGCCATCAAAAATGATCTCGAACAATTGGTACGTGAAGACCGCCTGGCCTCTCTTGGTCGTCTTGTGGCATCCGTATGCCATGAAATCAACAATCCCATTGCCAGTATCCTGACATTCAACAAACTCATCCTGCGGTGTATTCAGGAAGATGATCTGCCGGAAGAGGGTATGGGAGCCTTTGCTCAATATCTGGATATCTGTGTCCGGGAGGCCTTGCGCTGTGGCCAGATCGTCAAAAATCTGCTTACCTTTGCCAGACAAAAAAACATCGAACTCATTCAGATCGACCTGAAAGAAATGATTGATACCATTCTGGTCCTCACGAGTCATCAACTGGAAATGAACAACATCACGTGTGATCTGACTCTGCCGGAAACATCATTCACCGCCAAAGGAGATTATACCCAAATTCAGCAGTGTCTGATGAATCTAATTTTCAATGCCATGGAGTCGATGGCGGACGGTGGAACCTTGACCTTGTCGGGCGGGCAGGACCATGAAAGGAAAACGGTATGGGTGACCGTGGCCGACACCGGCTATGGGATCGATCCGGAAGACCTTCCCCGTATTTTCGAGCCTTTCTATACCACCAAAAAAGAAGGTAAAGGTGTCGGACTTGGGCTGTCAATGGTATACGGCATCATCCGTGAACACCAAGGGACCGTTGAGGCCCAGAGTGAACCGGGCGAGGGGTCCCTGTTCAAACTTACCTTGCCCGCTGGTGTTGAAGCCGTTCCGGAAACAAAAGGAGAAGACACATGATACAATCGATGCGGATACTCATAGTGGATGACGAGGAGCCGATTCGCGAGGCTTTGGGTGCCTGGCTTGTTAAAGATGGATATCAGGTCAATACGGCCGATTCGGGACAGACAGCCCTGGCATGCATCGAGGAGGGCTTGTTTGACCTGTATCTTGTGGATATTAAAATGCCGGGCATGGGCGGGATTGAACTCCTCGGGAGGATCAAGGAAATTCAACCGGATGCCAACGTCATCATGATCACCGCTCACGGGTCTATCCAGACAGCGGTGGAAGCCATGAAACGCGGTGCCTGCGATTATATCTGCAAACCGTTTGATCCGGACGAACTGTCTTTGATGACCGAACGGGTGTCGGCCAATCAGGCCCTGAAAAATGAAAACCTGGTGTTGCGCGAGCAGCTCATGGAACAGCAGGAAAACACCTTCGAGGGCATCGTGGTGGCATCCGATGCACTGCGGGACGTGTTCAATAATCTGGTGGATGTGGCACCGTCGTCGGCGCCGGTGCTTATTACCGGGGAAACGGGCGTGGGCAAGGAAATGGTGGCACGGGCCATTCACATGCAGAGCGGGAATGCGTACGGACCTTTTGTTGCCATCAACTGTGGTGCCCAATCTGAAACCCTTCTGGAGAGCGAGCTTTTCGGTCATGAACGGGGCGCGTTTACAGGGGCGGTCAAGGCACGTCGGGGAAGACTGGAAATGGCCAACAATGGCACCCTTTTCCTGGATGAAATCGGGGAAATTTCACCCAAAATGCAGATCAGCCTGCTGCGCGCTCTGGAGGAGAAACGTTTTCAACGGCTGGGTGGCAGCCAGGAGGTCAGTTCAAATTTTCGATTGATTTGCGCGACGCATCGCAATCTCCCTCAGCTGATCAAAGAGGACCAGTTCCGGGAAGATTTCTACTATCGCATCAATGTTATCTCCATCAACATTCCTCCCTTGCGCGAACGCCTGGCAGATGTCCCGGTGCTGGCGGATCATTTTCTGGTTCATTTTGTCCAGGAAACGGGCAAACGCCTGGAAGGGTGGACCCAACGGGCCATCGGGATGTTGATGGCCTACCACTGGCCGGGTAATGTCCGCGAGTTGCGTAACGTGGTCGAAAGGGCAGTGGTCCTTGCCCGGGGTCGAATGATCGGTGCCGATGATCTTTCGTTTCTTCAGCCCGGTACGGATGAGTGCCATTTCGGGACGATGACCCTCAGGGAAGTGGAGATCAGTCATCTCAAGGTTGCCCTGGACGCTACCGGCTGGAACATTTCAAAAGCTGCGGAACAGCTGGCCATTGACCGGGGCACCCTGGCCCGCAAAATAAAGCGTTACCAGCTTGTCAGAACCTAACTAATGCCCATCCATAAATGGTCTTTTCACGTTCTTACGGCGTTGGGCGCCATGATTTAACTCCTCAAAATAGCACGCTATTTCTCCGGGTTAAATCTGACACCCGCCTTGTCATAACGTGAAAATCCCTATTTCTGGACGGACACTAACTAAACCTCTGCTGGGTGAATGATTTGGTCAGTGATCAGTCGATATCCAAAACCAAGGCCCTCATCGATTTAATCCCTCTTGGACACGTCGATCAGCTGGCGGTCTCCATCATAGCGGCAAATCTGCAGGCCATCCTTGGTTTGAACAGCGATATTTCAAAACCCAGGCCGGACCCTGATTACGCGTTGTTGCCGCAAAGGCGGCAGTTCGACGCCTTGAAAATCATTAAAGAGCTTTACAGGGAAACACACGGGGCGCCGTTCAAACTCGGTGTAACGGCCCTCGACATATGTACGCCCATCCTTACGTTTGTCTACGGTGAATCACAGCTGGGAGGGAAAATTGCACTGATTTCCTTGAACCGTCTTCAGGGGGGGAGTCCTGACCTGGCTTACGAACGGGCAGCCAAAATAGGTGTTCATGAAGTTGGGCATATACTGGGGCTGGAGCACTGCTGGGAAGTCCGGTGCCTGATGCATTTCAGCCGCAATATCGAGCAGCTCGATTCCCTGCCCCTGCAGTTTTGTTCGGCCTGTGAATTTGAAACCACTCGCCGCATCAGGGCTTTGGATAGCGAGTGAATCTGATTTAGTCCGTCATTTAAAACCTGGTCCTTTGCGCCAGGTCAGAGATATATGGCTATGCCGATGGTGATAGTTACTCAAATCCGAAGCACGAAATTCGAAATCCTAAACAATACCGAATGATCCAAATTCGAATGATCAAAACAAGACCTTGGCATACAAGTTCAGGCACAATGTTTGAGTCATTTCTGATAAACGGTTAGCCCGCCCGCTGTTAGGCGGGCTATAGGGGTTGTCAGAAAAACGTTCCGATTGAGGACCGTTTTTCTGCTACAAACCCTTATACCGCCATCATATTTTCGGAACATTATTATGACAAGCGGTATAACGCTTTTTTATTTGAGGAAAGTTTTCACCAGTCGGTCCCAGCCGATCTCGGGCACCGCTCCATAGATGTCTCCAATTGCCTCACCACCGGTAGCTGCCATCCGGTAGCCCCCTTCCTCGTTTAGCAAGGTGGTCAGTTGTGTTGCTTCGTCATCGGTCCACGCCAGACTCTCAACACCGAACAAGAGGTTTTTGAGACTCTTGCGAAGATTTTTCGGCTGAACAACCATCAACCACCCTTCAGCATAGGGGGAGCTATTGACGTCTTTGGAATTGCCGTTGATTCTCGGATTAACAGCAACCACGGTACCATCCAGAGGACTCAGCGTTTCAGCTTCGTTGTTGCCCCTGACCATTGTGGCTTGAGGCCTGTTTTGTTCCATGGATGCACCCAATCGCGGAAGCTTGATTTCATCCTGGGGGCCGAGCAGCCGCAGGGCAAAATCGTCGATTCCCACCCGAACCCGACCACCATATTCCACGCGCGCCCAGGTATGCCCGTAATGGTAGTAGTGATCTCTGGCGACAGAAAAGCCGGACACGTCATCACACACCGGTGGTGTCAGAGCCGGCATCATGGCTCCATCTTCTATCATCTGGTCATAGGGGCATTTTACACAGTTGTAATTGTGGGCACACATTTTATAATCCACCCGGCCACTCAACATGTGCCGGCATTTCCCCTGATTTTCCAGCAAGCCCATTCGAGGGGTGCGAAAGTCAGCCCTTGAATGTCCGGCCGCATTTTCCCTGGCCTGGAAATCCGTCTGAACTTTCTGATCGAAGGCACAGCCGAGACAATCAAACGCATTGATGCACAACATGGACTTTACAACGCCTGCCTTAGCCCAGACACACTGATTGTTTGAGAGACCGAAAACATTGGGGCGTCCGGCTTTTTTTCTTTTTTTCTCAACCATGACTTCCTCCTTTTGTTGGTGATATGTGAGATCTGAATCTGTGTTGCCTGTTTGTCTATAACTAAGAGCATAAATCAGGCCAAACCATCCAATTCAGCGTAGATTATTTTTAACTATCTTAAATTATAGTGAATTAATTTTTTATCCAGAATGGGTTGCTTACATGCAGGCACGTGGACAGAAGCGGCATAATGCAGCACTAAATATGCGGAATTCGAAAAATAAATTAAATATCAATGTGTTATATCGGTGGGGTAAAATGACCGGGCGTGTGGCATATTGCAGCAGCTGCCTTATGCCGCATAACGCACTATAACCATCTCAAAAACGACGTTTTGACATCCTTGTTTTGAACGCCCTTGCTTTCAACTGTCTTGTTTTCGCAGTTTTGACGGGGTTTGTGGGTTTATCTTGCAGCCGGATGCCGTCTTTCTCGAGGGTAATCAGTCTTTTTTTGTAAAGATTACCGATGCTTTTTTTGAAGGTTTTTTTACTGACACCGAAAAGATCGGCGATTATTTTGGGCTGGCTTTTATCGGTAACGGCAATAAATCCATCCTGCAGCAGTTTCTCCATAATCTTTTTGGACAGGGTATCGATGGTTTTATAGCCGGATTTCTGCAGGCTGAGATCCAATTTTTTATCGTCACGTATCTTTTTGATAAACCCGTCAATTTCCTGACCGATTTTCAAGGGCTGAAACACTTCATTCTTGTACAGAATGCCCTTGTGCGTGCCATTGACCACGGCGACATATCCCATCTCGGTTCGAGTGGATATGAGCAGCGCTACTTTCTGGCCTTCCCGAAATCCGGTCTGATTTTTGGAGAGGGTGTCTTTTGCATGTTCACCTATTGCCATTGCCCGCTCCTGCCGTTGGTGCTCGTGGTCTTTTTTACGGGTTTTCCGTTGGAGGGGTCGGGTCGTTTTCGGTTTCATCGGTTTCATGGGGTTGAACCATCTTGCTTTCCAGCTTACGCTGTCTTTTTTCTTCTTTTTTCTTTTTCTTTTCCAATTCTTTCTGACGTTTTTTGAACTGATAATAGGATTTTGCCATGATGTCTTTTCCTTGGTTGCCGAATCCCTACATTTGCTTAAAACAATCAAAAACCTAAGACTTAGGAAAAAATACAGACCGGCAAATTGTGGTTCAATACAAGCGGCAATAAAAACGGCATCCCCCGTTTCACAGGAGATGCCGTTCATTGCCTTTAGAAAACAAGCTTAGCCCGAACATTTCATGAAATATCTGGGTTAGACAATGGTCACGTTGGCAGCAGCCGGGCCTTTATTTCCCTGCTCGATGTCAAACGTCACGCGAGCACCTTCATCGAGGGATTTAAAACCGGTAGCATTGATTGCGCTGTGATGCACAAACACATCCGGCCCGTCTTCCTGTTCGATGAATCCAAAACCTTTACGGTCGTTAAACCACTTAACAATTCCGTCTGTCATAATCTCATCCTCCTTTCAAAATATTTCAACGTTGCAAACTGAAGGATGATAGCGTTTAACAAACGGATAATACCTACAGAAAGAAACATTTCCACCAGCTTACTGCGGAAATCAATTGATGACGTATACTAAGCACCTTTAAATACAATAGCAAGACAATTAACCCGAATATTTCATAAAGGAAAAAATCTTAAAAAAAATAAATAGCTTGCATTCGCAATAAAAAGTGTTAACATAACTGGATTCAACATGGCTCCGCCTCTAATCAGCGGAGCGGTTTTTTTCTGAAGGAACAAATCATTTTTTGATGTTTCTCCTCCAGTTTAAAATTTTGAGCATTTCATAGAAAGGAGGATGACATCATGGCCAACGGAACAGTTAAATGGTTTAACGACCAAAAAGGATTCGGCTTTATCGAACAGGAAGACGGGCCGGATGTGTTTGTGCATCACAGCGCAATCAATGCAACCGGTTTTAAGAGTCTCAGTGAAGGCGACCGGGTTTCTTTTGACATCGAGCAAGGGAACAAGGGTCCTGCCGCAGCAAATGTCACTGTAGTCTAGAATTCAGTAGCTGTAAAAAAGGGGCATGCCTTCAAGGATGCCCTTTATCGTTATTGAGTGATTTCCGGGGAAGAAGACCACACGCCAACTCTCGCCTTTTGTACGATGCTTCGGACACCTCACTCTTTAAATAGTGCCTATCCTGCGTGTGAATCAAAACCTGCCCTTTGATGAGGGGTACTGCTTGCTTTTCCAGCGAAAAATAAGCGAAACAATGAAAGGCGAAAGGTATTTTGCATGAATATCTATATTGGAAATTTATCTTTTAATACCACTGAAGAAACGCTGAAGTCCTTGTTTGCAACGTTCGGCGTTGTCGAAAATGTCAAAGTGATCAAGGACAGGTTTTCCGGCAGATCAAAGGGATTCGGTTTCCTTGATATGCCCAGCAACTCCGAAGCGGATCAGGCAATCAAGGCCTTGAACGGAAATCGTGTTGACGGCAATAATATTAAAATAAAGCCCGCAGATTCAGGTGGGAAAAAAAAGAAGAAGAAACGCCCTTTTCGAAGAAGGGATTATTAAAACAAAAGCAATTCTATTTGTATAAGGAAGATAATCATTTGAATTTTAAAAATTTTTTATTTCACCCCCAGGTTGCGGCGGGTATCGAAGCCGCAGGTTATTCCACACCAACCCCCATTCAAACCCAAGCCATTCCCAAGGTCATGCAAGGCCGTGATTTAATGGGACTGGCTCAGACCGGCACAGGAAAAACAGCTGTTTTTGTGTTGCCGATGTTGCATCGATTGTTGCATGGGAAGCGCGGATGTGTCCGCGCCCTGATCGTTGCTCCCACCCGTGAGCTGGCTGAACAGATTCATGAGGCCATTGAAGTTCTGGGATCTAAAACCGGTCTGCGAAGCGTTACGGTTTACGGCGGTGTGGGTATTCAACGGCAGATTCAGTTGCTGAAACGCGCTGATATTGTTGTGGCTTGCCCCGGGCGGCTTCTCGATCATATTGGGCGGCAGACCGTGGATCTTTCACGCGTGGAAGTGCTGGTGCTCGACGAAGCCGATCAGATGTTCGACATGGGTTTTTTGCCGGATATTCGACGGATTTTAGGTCACCTGCCAAAATCGGATCGCCAGACTTTATTGTTTTCGGCTACCATGCCCGGTCAAATACGTCGTCTGGCAGACGAGGTTTTAAACAATCAGGTCCGGGTGCAGGTTGGACATGACGCACCTGCAGAAACGGTCAGCCATGCCTTTTATCCGGTGGCTCGACATTTGAAGACGGCGCTTCTGCTCAAGTTGCTTGGCAACACGAGCACCGACGCTGTCCTGGTTTTCACGCGTACCAAGCATCGCGCCAAACAGTTGGGAGGAAAACTGGCCAAGGCCGGTTATCGCTCAACCTCTTTGCAGGGAAACCTGTCCCAGTCGCGGCGGCAGGATGCCATGAACGGTTTCAAATCGGGCAAGTATCAGGTGCTGGTGGCCACCGACATCGCAGCCCGCGGTATCGACGTCTCCAATATTTCCCATGTTATCAACTATGATATGCCCTCTACCCCGGATACCTACATCCACCGTATCGGAAGAACCGGCCGGGCCGAAAACAGCGGCCAGGCCTATACCCTGGTAACCGATGAAGACCGGCAGATGGTAAGGGCTATTCATGGGGTTATGGGGATGCCGGTGGAACAGCGCATGCTGGCGGATTTTGATTATCGTGTCCCCATGGCAAGGGTTACCGGTCAACCGAGGCCCCGCGGTGCAAAGCCTCTGCCGGGTAGACGGCGTAGACCTCAGGGTGGGAACGGCCACAAACACAACAGCCGGATTGCCAAAGGGGCGTTTGCATGGCTTTCGCCTCAGAAGACAAGGCTACGTGGCGGACACGCCGGGTCGTCCGCCTGATCCGGTAATTTACTGCCATTGTTCGACCTTTCAAAAGATCCTTATCTCCTCCCCGCTACAAAGCTCGTTGTTGAAAACGCTCCTATTTTCGACTATTATCTGAATGGAGCCTAAAAGAAGGAGCTGTAGCATAGCAGGATGAGCCATGAAAAAGTCTGAAAAAGGAGAATGGATTCGAATGGTCTAATAGCGGTTCTGATTATTTCAGAGACCCATGCGACGGGCAATCAGTTCTTTCATGATTTCGTTTGACCCGCCATAAATGCTCTGGACCCGGGCGTCGACAAAATACCGTGAAATGGGAAATTCCTTCATGTACCCGTAACCGCCGAACTACTGCAGGCAACGATGGGCGACTTCAAACTGCAGATCCGTAATCCAGTACTTGGCCATGCTGACTTCGCTGACGATATCGTCACCAGCCATATGTCTCGGGATCAAATCATCCAGGAAAGGGCGGGCCAGTTGAATCTTGGTGGCCATCTCGGCCATGCTAAACCGGGTGTTCTGAAATGTACCGATGGTCTGTCCGAAAGCCCGGCGCTTTTTTACATATTTCAAGGTTACATCGAAAGCACCCCTGGCGGCGGCACAGGCGCCGATGGCCAGCAGCAGCCGTTCCTGCTGCAGATTTTCCATCAGGTATTTGAAACCGCATCCTTCAACACCCAGAAGGTTTTCAATTGGAACCCGGCAGTCGTCAAAAAAGAGCTCTGAAGTATCCTGTGCATGCAGACCGATTTTATTCAGATTCGCACCCCTGCGGTAGCCTTTCCTGTCCGCCTCCACGAGTATCAGACTGATACCGTCGTGGGGTCGACCCGTCTCGGATGTTCTTACTGCCACGATGCACAGATCAGCCAACTGCCCGTTGCTGATGAATGTTTTGGTTCCGTTCACGATAAAATTGTCGCCTTCTCGACGGGCGGTCGTGGTGAGTCGGGCAATATCCGAACCCACCGCCGGTTTTGTCATGGCCAGGGCCAGTATGGTTTCGCCTGTGATGCATCTGGGTATCCATTTCTGTTTTTGTTGTTCGGTGGCATATGTTTCGATGTAAGGAAGAAAAATATCGCTGTGCACCCCCCAGAAAAGACCATTTAAGGCGTGACAGTAGAGCGCTTCGGTGATGATGACCGAATACAGGAAATATCTTGCGATACCATTTGAAACATGCGATTTTTGACCGGTCAAATAACCAGACATTTCCAAAGAAGGAAATGTGTTTTTAAAACAGCCAAAAAGGTCGTCATCATGTTCCATGAAATTCTCTGACAATGTTATCAACCGGAAAGGAAATTCTATGAAAATTATTTCCATCAATATGAAACAGGTATTGATCGGAAATCGGCAGCAAATGAACCGGAGATATTGGGCAAAGCCAAGGCAACCGGTGCTGGCTTTTTGTCAACGACGTCCTTATAAAAACACGGAATAGAGGTAACGACATGTCAAATTTCGAAGAAATATTGAACCTGGATGCCACAGCCCAGGCTGCGTTGATACGTCACAAGGAAATAAAGCCGTTGGAATTGGTGGAGGCAGCCATTGAACGGGTCGAAAAGGTGAATCCGGTACTGAATCTGGTCATCACAACCCTGTTTGACCAGGCCAGAACCGCTGCAACGGGAAAAATCCCTGACGGGCCGTTTGCCGGAGTCCCATTTCTCATGAAAGATATCGGCGCCTTTCTCGCCGGCGCGCCCATGTCACTGGGGACGGCGCTTTTGAAAGATTTTGTGCCGGACCATGACAGTGAGCTCACCAGACGACTGAAAAAAACTGGACTTATCATTATCGGAAAAACCAACGTACCCGAGTTCGGTCTGATGCCGACCACGGAACCGCGTCTCTATGGTCCGAGCCGCAACCCGTGGAATAGGGATAAAACAACGGGAGGGTCCAGTGGTGGCTCCGCTGCGGCTGTGGCTTCCGGAATCGTCCCCATGGCTCATGCCAACGATGGTGGTGGATCCATTCGAATTCCCGCCTCGTGTTGTGGTGTGTTCGGCTTGAAACCGACCCGGGCACGTAACCCGCTTGGACCTGATTTTGGCGATATCATATCGGGTCTTGTCTGCGAGCATGCTGTTTGCCGTTCTGTCCGGGACTCGGCAACGTTGCTGGACGCCACCTGCGGACCTGACATCGGTGATCCCTATGTTGCACCGGCACCGGCAAGATCGTTTGTTGAAGAGGTGGGGACCGATCCAGGCAGACTCAAGATCGCTTTTTCAACCCAGACCCTGACCGGCGGAGCAATTCATAAAGACTGTCTTGCGGCGCTGGACGATGCAGCATCCCTTTGCCAAGATCTGGGGCATGAAATCGTCGAAGCGGATCTTTCCGTGGCAGGTGACCCGGTTGCTTTTTTGCATGCGTTTAACGTTTTGTGGTATTCAGGTTGCGCCTCAACCATCCATACCATTGCCAGGGTGGGCGGCATTACAGCGCAGGCAGATTATTTTGAGCCGCTGACCTGGGCAATCTACGAAATCGGTCGCGAGTTCAGCGCTTCCGACTACCTGATGGCGGTACAGACCATCCAGCGGGCTTCACGGGATATATGCAGGTTTTTTGTGGATTACGATGTGCTGCTGACACCGGTACTGGCTGAGCCCCCCGTAAATATCGGCACCTTTGATGCGCCCGAATCAAATCCCATGCAGGCTTGGAAGCGCGTGGTGGCATTTGCCCCGTTTACGGCCGTCTTCAATGCTACCGGGCAACCGGCCATGTCCGTACCCCTCTATTGGAACGGGGACAATCTTCCCGTGGGAACACATTTTATCGGCCGTTTTGGTGATGAGGCGACCCTTTTTCGCCTGGCAGCACAGCTCGAAGAGGCAAGACCGTGGGCCGCCCGGAAGCCACCGGTATGTGCTTGAATGTCAGCTGCATTTCATATGTAACATAGATCCCGGGAACATAGATTTATGGCTGAACAAATCGGTTTCAAACGAAATATGGGTCTGTTCATGGCGGTGATGATCGGCATCGGCGCCACTATGGGACCGGGCATTTTCGCCCTTCCCGGCGAATTGGCAGATTTGATCGGCCCGCTTGGTATTCTGGTCTATCTGGCCATGGGCCTGTTGACCGTATTCACCGCGTTAAATTACAGCGAGCTCAGCGCAGCCATACCGTTAGCCGGCGGTGGATACTCTTTTACCAGCAGAACACTCAGCAGACCCGTGGCCTTCTTTACCGGGTGGTTCTTCTGGATCGGCAACACCCTGGCCTGTTCCATGTATGCCCTTATTTTTGCCCTGACGATCCGGGCCTATTTTATCCCGGACGCCAGCATTGCCGTCATCAGCCTGATCACCACGGTGGTTTTCACCATTGTCAATCTGAGGGGAATGCGGGAAGCGATTATCGTCATTACCGTGATGAATCTGGTGGAACTGGCGGTCCTGATCGGTGTTGCCGCGCTCGGTTTTACGGACATCGAGCCACGAAACCTGGAGCCGATGGCTCCCATGGGGTGGGGGCCCTTTGTTCCGGCTATGGCGCTTATTTACATCTCCTATGTGGGGTTCGAACTTATTTCCAATGCCGCCGAAGAGATCATCCAGCCGAGCAAAAATATTCCCAGGGCTATTTTGATCACTCTGGGCGTGAGTACCGCCATCTACGTTCTTGTGGTGGGTGTCATGATGGGAACCGTTCATTACGCCGAACTTGCCCACAGCGATATCCCCTTCATTTTTACAGCCGAGCGTCTTTTCGGGGCCTGGGGACGCTGGGCCGGTGTCATTGCCACGATCATGGCCAGTCTTTCGGCATTCAGCGTGACCTTGGGCGCCAGCGCCCGCATACTGTATGCTCTGGGTCGTGATAAACATTTTCCAGAATTTTTCGGCCGCTTGCACCCCCGATTCCAGACACCGCATGTTGCTCTCTTTGTCTGTTCCCTGATTGTGATTGTCTTCAGTGCCTCCGGCATCGTCAAATTTGTGGCATCATTGAGCGATTTCGGTTACCTGATGGGACTCGGGATCATCAATTATGCCGTCATACCCCTGCACAGAAAAATGCCAAACCTGCGACGCCCGTTTCAAACCAAGCTGTTTCCCTGGGTACCTATTCTGGGCGTTGCGACAACATGGATGTTTGTCCCGGCATTGGAATCGAGAAGTTTTGTTCTTGGTGGGCTGCTGACCCTGGTTGGAAGCTGTATTTATCTTAACAACACGGATAACCGTAAAGAAGTTGTTGTATTGACGAAAACATTTGTAACCTCAGTCAAATCGTTTATTTATAGATTAAGGAGAAGGCGTATGCGAGTGCTTATCATAAGTGGAGAAAAACAGGGTCAGAATATCGCTGACCGGCTCCTGGCAAAAGATGAGTATCGGATGATGTTTCGCTCTGCCGAGCATCAGATAACCTTCATCGAAGAAAACGAGGATCTGTGTAAGGAACTCGAGCAGCGTTACCATTCCCCGATATACCAGGGGGATGGCACGAAGAAAGAACTCCTGGGGCAGGTGGGCGTCGATAACATCGATGTGGTTATCGCCGCCTTCGAAGACGACGGCAGGAATGTGATCGCCGCCCTTCAGGCCAAACAGCTTAATCTCGAAAAAGTTATCGCAATTGTCCAGAATCACGAATACAACCAGCTTCTCGAGCAGAACGACATCGTGGCGGTGAACGCGCCCTGGGCCACCGCAGCCATGGTTGAAAACATTCTCGACAATCCGGTATTAGCCCAGCTTTTCGAATTCGGAATCGGTGCGGCAAGCCTTCTGGAAGTCAGCGTGCCGAAAGATGCCAAGGTTGTTGGAGGACTCATCCGGGATATCGAGATACCCAAAGGATGCCTGATCGCCGCAATAATCAGGGATAATCAGTTTGTGGTTCCGCGCGGTTATACCGACATCGTTGTCGATGATCGTGTCATTTTCATCGGACCGGCATCAGCCATAAAAAAGGCTTTTGATATATTTAATCTAAAAAAATAAAATCAATTAACAATTTTATGGGAGCTTCTTATTTATGTCTAAGCCCGTATTACTCATTGAAAAAAAAGAGCAAATTGCTTTACTTACCTTGAATCGCCCGGAGTCTATGAACGCCCTTTCCACCGAATTAAGGAAGTCGATTGAAGATGCATTCTCTGAGTTAAGAAACGATCCGTCCATACGGGTTGCCATTTTAACCGGGGCCGGGCGTGCGTTCTGTGCAGGCCTGGATTTGAAAGAGCTTGCTCAAGGCAAGGGAATGATAGCCGATTTATCCGAAAAAAGGAGGGCGAGAATAAACCTGACAACGCCCATGAAGGAATTCGGACAGCCGGTGATTGGCGCTATTAATGGACCCGCCATTACCGGGGGATTTGAACTCGCTCTAGGATGTGACATTCTAATCGCGTCGACAAAGGCACGCTTTGCGGACACGCACGCTAGGGTGGGTATTATCCCGGGATCAGAATTAAGTCAGAAGCTTTCACGACTGCTTGGGATATACAGGGCCAAAGAAATTTCTCTCACCGGGAATTACATTGATGCTCAACAGGCCCTGGAATGGGGGCTGGTTAATCGCGTGGTGGCACCGGAAGAACTGCTGCCAACTTGCCGCAATATTGCCAGGGATATGATATCCTGTCCACAGGACATGATCCAAAAATATAAAAAGCTGATAGATGATGGTTTTCATATGACCCTGGGTGAGGGGCTCGATCTTGAAAGAAAGACGAATTATGAGCATTTCCAATCTGTCCAGGCGGAAACGATTGCCCAGCGCACAACCGGTATATTGGAGAGGGGTCGAAAACAGCAGTTATAGGTACCTGATGTGAGCAAAAAAGGAAAAGCCAATGACAAAGAACAGTTTCGGATGGTGCGGCAAGATCCTTAGGATCAACCTTAGCGATTCACGTATCACAGAAATGGAAACGAGCCGTTACGCAGACCGTTTTCTCGGTGGACGGGGGATTGCAACCAGGATCTACTGGGAGGAAGTGCAACCGGATGTGAATGCCTTTGATCCGGATAACCGCCTGATTTTTATGACCGGCCCTTTGGGCGCCACAGGTGTCCAAGGCGCATCCCGCTTCGAAGTGGTCGGCAAGTCTCCCATGCTCTTACCGGAAGGATTTTGTTATGGAAACTTGGGGGGGTATTTCGGTCCCTACCTAAAAAGGGCCGGCTATGATGGGATTGTCATCTATGGATGTTCGGAAAAACCGGTCTATCTCTGGATCAATGATGGCAACGTTGTCATTTTGGATGCCGGCCCGCTATGGGGAAAGGGTGTCTACGAGGTACGGGACAGCTTAAGAGAAAAGCACGGCAAGAACGTACGGTTCGTAACCACAGGGGTGGCGGGTGAAAATCTTTGTCGAACCGCGAATTTGATGACAGACAACGAGGGCAGCGCCACCGGTGGATTCGGGGCGGTTATGGGCTCAAAAAACCTCAAGGCCATTGCCGTGTTGGGTACAGGGCACCCAAGCGTAGCGGATCCTGAAGCATTGAAAGAGCTGAATCGGCTGACCATCCACCTGAACAAACGTGAACCCATGTTTGTACCTTTCCCTGAAGACCAGGTCTGGCGTACCGGGAAGGCACCTTGCTATCAGTGTGGTCTTGACTGTAACTTCCGGAGTTCTTTTCGAACCGCTTCCGGAAAGGATGTCGTCAGAAAATGCCAGTCCATTTTTGTCTATTTCCCCTGGGTCATGGGAAAACCAGGTGAATCAATAGAAACAACTGTCGATGCCACCGGCATATGCAACGATCTGTCGATCTGCACAATGGAGATGTACAATATCATCGCGTGGTTGGCATCCTGCTACAAGGCGGGCTATCTCACCGATGAAAAAACCGGACTATCGTTTTCCAAGCTGGGCACACGCGCATTTTTCGAAAATTTAGCGAACATGATCGCCAGACGGGAAGGTTTTGGTGATATCCTGGCCGAAGGTCTTCTAAGGGCGGGGAAGCAGTTGGGTGAAGAAGCCGAAAAATATTTTGCAAATGAGGTATCCGGTGTTGGGGACGGTGCCACCTATTCCGCCCGCGAATATTTGATGAATGGCTTGCTCTATGCCATGGAACCGAGACAGCCCATAGCGATGCTGCATGAAGTGAGCCGGATCATCGGACTTTGGGCCATGAACCTTGCCGATCCGTCTTCTTCACCCGTGTCGTCGGAAGTGTACCGCAAGGCGGTGACGAAGTTCTGGGGTGATGAAAATGCATGGGATCTAACTGTGCCAGCTGGAAAAGCTGTTGCGGCCACAAAAATTATGGATCGCACAATCGTGAAAGACAGCCTGCTGTTATGTGATTCATGCTGGCCCTTGATGGTTTCCTGGAACACACCGGACCATACCGGGGACCCGGCATTGGAAAGCCGGACATTTACTGCTGTGACCGGCATGGCAACCGATGAGGAAGCACTCAATCGATATGGTGAAAGAATCTTCAATCTGCAGCGTGCTATTCTCCTGCGTGAAGGGCGGCGTCCTGAAAAAGACGATATTCTGCCAGCGTTCAATTATTCCGATCCCGTTGAGACCGTCTTTATGAACCCCGATGTCATTGTACCGGGCCCTGGAGAGGAGGTCATCAGTCTGAAAGGACGTGTTCTAAGCTTGCAGGTGTTTGAAGAGATGCGATCTGCGTTTTATGACCTGCGGGGTTGGGACAAAAAATCGGGTTTACAGCGGACGGAAACCCTCGAACGGCTGGACCTTGAAGACATCATAGGGGATCTGAACAGGCTCGGATTAACTGCGAGGTAGATCCATCTCGATCTTTTGAGAAAAAGTTAAAAAGCATCTTTCCTGAAATAAAGCACCAGGCTTTTGCCCATGAGCGGATTGAGAAGTTGATCGAGAAGACGGGTCAAGGGGGGCTTTTCCATGATATCCCAGGTTAAAAACCGGTGGTACGCCCTGACCAGGGGATGATGGTCCCGGGTGGGGCCCACGCTGCATTTGAGCCACCAGTAGGGGGCGTGGAGGCTGTGGGCAAAATGGGATCCCCAATGGGTAAACCCGACGGATTCCAGCAGGCCGATGATCCTTTTTTTGTGATAAATGCGGATGTGCCCCTGGTTGGCCTTGTGGTATTCATGGGACAGCATCCAGCAGATGCGTTCCGGCATGTAGCGCGGAACGGAGAGGGCCAGGTGTTTTCCCGGTTTGAGGATTCTGGCCAGTTCCAGGACAGCCTGTTTTTCATCCGGGATGTGCTCCATCACCTCCGAGCAGACGACCAGATCGAATGCATGGCGTTTATAGGGCAGATGACGGATATCGGCGATATTCAACTGCCAGGCCCCGCCTCCGTGCTCTCCCAGTTGATCGTGAAACTGCAAACGGCCCCTGGCTTCCATGACATCGTCGAGAACGAGATCTGCCCCGATAACAAAGGCATCCCTGCAGCGGTAGGCTTCGCAGGTATGACGGCCGCTTCCGCAACCGATATCGAGGATGCGGGATCCCGGTTCCATGGGGATCCGGCTAAAATCGATGGTGATCATGGATGGCCTCCCGGTAGCATGCCACAGTCTTTTCCGCAGCCCTTTTCCAGGTAAACTGGTTCTGAATGCGTTCGAAACCTTTTTGCCCCAGCCGAAAAGCATGATCCGGATTGTCCATCAGGTTCTGAATGGCTTTACCCATGGCTTGTGGATCAGCAGGTGGTACCAGGACGCCGGCATCTCCCACCACCTCTGGGAGAGCACCACCGGTGGTACTGACCACCGGGACACCGCAGGCCATGGCTTCGCCGGCCGGGATACCGAAACCTTCGTAAAGGGAAGGTATGACGGCGATGGATGCTTTGGCGTACTGCTTGACGAATTCGGCATGGTCGATGCGGCCCGTGAACTCGATGAGATGGCCTATATTGAGTTCCTGTATCTTTTTTTCAATGCCGCCGTTTTTCTTGGGAACGCCGACCACCACCAGTTTGAGACGGTATTCAGGTGAAAGAGAAGCAACCGCCTGGAGGAGGTAATAGAGGCCTTTCAAGGGGATGTCGGCACTGTTGGTGACGATCAGGCGATTTTTTTCCCTTTGGATCTCCGGTAGCGGATAAAACTGATTGGTGTTAATGCCGTTGGGGACCACACGAAAGCGCTTCAAAGGGATCTTAAAATCCTGTCCGATGTCGTTTCTGGCCGATTTTGATACCGTAATGATGTGGGAAAATGTTCTGGAAACAATGCGCTGCATTCTCAGAAAGGAATGCCATCGCAGGTATTTCTGTTTTTTCCAATAGGCCCGAACACTTCGGATGGCAAGGTCACGATCCACCGTGATGGGATGATGGATGGTGGCAACGGTGGGAACCCGTCGTTTGATGGCCCAGATGCCGTAAGAGAGACTCTGGTTGTCATGGACGATGTCATAACAATGGAGCTGTTTTCTCAAATAGTGGTATGCGCGCAGACCAAAAGTGAACATCTCCGGGAACCCCATGGTGGAAACAGAGATCCATTCCAGCAGGTTGACAGGGTTGGACAGCTCTTTCAAAGAAGGGATCCGAAAGGGATCTGCGGGGTTGTAAAGATCCAGGCATGGCAACGTAACCAGGGGGATGTCCGGGTCTGTCAACGGATCTGGGGGTCCCGAAAGGATATCCACCCCATGTCCCAGATCCTTGAGAGCCCTTGAGAGATTTTTTAAATAGACTCCCTGGCCTCCGCTGTGGGGATTGCTCCTGTAGCTGATGAGGCAGATGTTCAAGGGCTTATCGTTTGCGTGGATCTTTGGGTTCATTGTGTTTGTTGTGTTCATTGTGTTTCATGGTCTGCTGTCTTGCCTGAGCTAGACGGTGGACTTGATTACCGTTACAAACTCCATTCCGTCAAGGCATTTTTCACCACCTGCGACATTTGTCTTGACCCTTCAATAATCGTTCCATATGTTTATAAAATCGTTGCACGATGATATCAGACGTGACCTTGTTGCTATTTTAGTGATGGGTTTAGTGCTTGCATAACGCGGGTGCTTTGGCCCTATTGGGAGATAATTGGAAACGGATCTAATGGGTATGGATGAGTTTAACCAAAAACAAGGGGAAAGGCAGACCTACGGTTCAGCAATGCCTGATAGGGTCACCATTATGGAGGTGGGGCTCAGAGATGGGTTGCAATCCGAGACGAAGATTCTTCCCACACAACAGAAAATAGATCTTATTTCAGGTCTTGTGGGGGCAGGCTTACGGGAGATACAGGTGGCTTCTTTTGTAAACCCTGGTATTCTTCCCCAGATGGCGGATGCAGATTTGCTGGTGGCACAGTTACCCAAGCGACAAGGTGTTGTTTACAATGGCCTAGCCCTGAATATAAAAGGGGTCGAGCGTGTCGCCGCGGCCGGTCTTAACTCTATTGAGGTTTCCATGTCGGCCAGTGAAGCGCACAGTCGCAGGAATGTCAATATGACATTAAAGGAAGCCAGGACCCAGATCGGCCATATGATTCGTCTTTCAAAGGAAATGGGCATGACTATCCGTGCAGGCGTTCAATGTGCTTTTGGTTATCTTCATGAAGAGGTCATACCATTTGAACGGATTCAGCGCATTGTGGAAGGCTACATGGATCAGGGCATCGAGATTCTGGTTCTTGGTGATACCACCGGCATGGCAGATCCGGTAAAAATCCATACCCTCATGGAAAGAATACGTCCGGTGGTGGGTGGTCTGAAGATTGCACTCCACCTCCATGATACAAGAGGGTTGGGACTCGTTAACGTCCAGACAGCTCTGACATATGGTATTCGACATTTTGATGCCTCTCTGGCTGGTATGGGGGGATGTCCGTTTGCACCTGGGGCCACCGGGAATATTGCCACGGAAGACCTGGCCAACTTCCTGCACATCTATGGTATTGACACCGGGATCGATATTAAAAAAATAGCCCGCTGCTCCCAAGGCATGGAAGCTTTTTTTGAGAAGCGGTTTTCTGGCAGGATGCATCGATTGGTGGTATAAAAAAAGGGTTGGAGGGTTCGAGGGTGATACAAGGGTTCGAGGGTGGCTGACGGCTTAAAGCGGACAGCAGCATCCCAGCTTCCGAGCATTTTGGCTTCCCAGCATATAGGGGTTCGAGGGGAACGGGGTTCATTGAGTTTGTTGTGTTTATTGGGTTGATGAGCCGGAAACGCGTTGAAGGTTCGATGCTTACAGCAAAAAGCAACACAAAAGATGGTTTTAAGTTTTAGGTTTTAGGTTTCGTTAAGCGTAACCCGCTTACTGCTATCAGCTACGATGAATAACGCCCGAAAGGGCTAATGTCGTCCGAAGGACAAATGACAGCCGCAGGCGTAATGACGCCGCAGGGCAGAATGACGCGCGCAGCGCTAATGTCGCACGAAGTGTAAATGACCTCCGAAGGATATCGGGTATGCAGGAAATAAGGTTTCACGGTCGTGGGGGGCAGGGAACGGTGGTGGCGGCGATTCTGCTGGCAAAGGCTTTTTTTCAGGCCGGGTTTCATGTCCAGTCTTTCCCTTCTTTTGGTGTGGAGCGGCGTGGTGCTCCGGTGGAAGCTTACCTTAGAATCGGTCTAGAAAAAATACTTCCACGAACCACCATTACGGCCCCCCATCATATCCTGGTTCAGGACAGCCGTCTGATGCAAACCGTGGCGGTCACCCAGGGCATGCAACCGGGCGGCTGGGCACTTCTGAATACACCGGCAGACACTGATTTCAGTCATCTGTTTTCAGACTTCCGTCTGGCATCCGTCGATGCGACCCGGATTGCCATGGAACACAATCTGGGTACCCGGACCCATCCCATGGTCAACACGGCCATGATCGGTGCTTTCGCGCGGATCATGGAAATGCCGCCCATCGATACTGTCATGGATGCCATAAGGACGGATATTGACGTAGCGCCGGAAAAGAATGCACAGGCCGCACTGGAGGCCTTTGAAACCGTAATATTTCATGATACACCACAAGCCGGCAGACAGAAAAGGGGCTGAGAATTGGCGGGGAAGATAGAGAAGGATCGTAAAGGGCGGCTGCACATTTCCCGGTCGAACCTATCATCGCGGATCAATAAAACCGGCTCATGGCGATATATGAAGCCGGTTTATATCGGCAGGACGGCCCCCTGCAGTGCTGCATGCCCGGCTGGAGAAGATATTCCCCATATAGAGCACCTGGCATTCCAGGGTCAGTTCAGGGAGGCGCTGGAAACCATCCTGAAAGAAAACCCCTTCCCCTCTGTTTGTGGTCATGTATGTTTTCACCCCTGTGAGTCTGTCTGCAACCGGTCTCACCTGGATGCAGCCCTGGCCATCAATGCACTTGAACGCTTTGTCGGCTGTTGGGGCATCCGGGAGAAGAGGTTGCCATCGATTCCAACCGCCCCGGCCAATGGCAGACATGTGGCCGTGATCGGCTCCGGGCCGTCCGGACTGAGCGCGGCCTATTTTTTCTGCCGTCTTGGGTATCGCTGTGATGTGTACGAATCTGAAAAAGAACCGGGTGGACTGTTGCGCTGGGGGATTCCCGCCTATCGATTACCCACCGCGATTCTAAAACACGAAATAGAACGGATTGAAGACCTGGGGGTGCAGATTTACTGCGGCCGGAAAGTTTCGGCATCATTTCTGGAGACAGCAACGCAACGCTACCATGCGATCTTTGTCGGTTGCGGCAGGTCCCGCCCGATCCGGATGCAGATCACAGGTGATGTTGAGGCGATGGACGGGCTTACGTTTCTGAAAGACAACCGTGATGGCAACAAGGGTGCTTTCCGGGGTGTCTCCGCCGTCATCGGGGGTGGCAACACCGCCATCGATGTTGCCCGTTCACTGGTCCGCCTGGGGTCACATTCCATCATTCTTTACCGCAGACGAATTGAAGATATGCCGGCCTTCAGACAGGAGATCATTCTGGCGCAGCAGGAGGGGGTAGATATCCGGGAACTGACCATCCCGGTAGAGATAGATAGAGACGCCCGGGGTATTACCCTCCGATTACAGAAAATGGCGGTCGATGGTTTTGAAACAGACAGCGGCCGAGCGCGTGTGATTCCCATACAGGGTGAGCAGGAAAGCATGCCCGTGCAGCAGGTGTTCACCGCCATCGGTGCTGAAGTGGAAAATTCGTGGCAGCAAGCGGATCATGGGCGTCATTTGCATCTGAGCCACTGCAGTTTGACAAATGACGGCTTACCTGTTGCCAGGGGCGGCGACCTGGTCAACCAGGTGCTGAGTGTCAGTGATGCGGTTGCATCAGGCAAACAGGCGGCCATGGCCATCGACAGCTGTTTTGAGGGGGGATGGGCGTCCGTTGAAAAAAGACTGGCAGACTGCCGGGTGGGCCAGGGTCCTGCGTTGTCCATGGAAAGCTATCTGAACTACGATGGATTACAGGGGAGACATCCGCAGATTGTGGGTTATCATGATATCAACACGGCCTATTTTCTACCAGCGGCCAGGAAAGAGCCCGTGATCGACAGGCCCGGGGAACGCAAGGCATCTTTTTCTGATTACCGGTCTGATTTCACGACCCGGTCGGCATCTGACGAAGCTGGCCGGTGCTTTAACTGTGGTATTTGTAACGATTGTGATAACTGCCGCCTGTTTTGCCCTGAAACAGCGGTTTCCGTTGAAGATACCCGGAGGATCGATATGGACTACTGCAAAGGCTGTGGTATCTGTGTTGTGGAATGCCCAAGAGGCGTCATGACCCTGGAGGAAACGGAACATGAAACAGGTTCTTGAGGGAAGTCACGCTGTTTCCGAGGCCGTTCGCCTGGCAAGGGTCCAGGTTGTTTCGGCTTACCCGATTACACCCCAGACACATATCGTGGAAGCTATTTCAGAACAATGTTCCAGCGGGAAGCTGGCGGCACGGTTCATGTGTGTCGAGAGTGAACACTCGGCCATGGCATCTGTTATCGGCGCCGCCAGCGGGGGGGTGCGGACCTTCACGGCCACGTCCGGCCAGGGGCTTGCCTACATGCATGAGCTGTTGCACTGGGCTTCGGGGGCACGGTTGCCCATCGTTATGGCAGAAGTCAATCGCGCCCTGGCACCCGGGTGGAATATCTGGGTAGACCAAACAGACAGTCTGTCACAGCGGGATACGGGCTGGGTTCAGCTCTATTGCGAGGATGGTCAGGAGGTTTTGGATACGACCCTGCTGGCATACCGGCTTGCCGAGGAGGTCAACTTGCCGGTCATGGTGATATTGGACGCTTTTTTTCTTTCTCATACATTTGAACCCGTGGATATCCCCGACCAGGAACAGGTGGATCGCTTTTTACCGCCCATGGAGCCGAAAATCAGACTCGACACGGCCGATCCCCATGCCCTGGGCCAGATGGTGCCCCCCGGCGCCTACATGGAGATGCGCCATGATATTCAGCAGGCCATGGAGAGAGTTCCCACTCTGGTTCGGCAAATGGAAGGGCTCTTTTCAGAATTGTTCGGCCGAACCTATGGTGACGTGGAAGCGGTTCATTGTGACGATGCCGATATCGTTTTGGTGGTGAGCGGCACGGCAACGGGCACCTGCAGACAGGCCCTGTTTGATCTGCGTTCCCAGGGGGAAAAAGCCGGCATGCTGAAAATAAAAATGTTTCGCCCCTTTCCGGGCGAATCCATACGCCGGGTACTGAAAGATGCTTCCAAAATAGCGGTGGTAGATCGAAACTGCTCCTTTGGTGCAGGGGGCATATTTGCGCAGGAGATTCGCTCGGCACTCTGTAACCTGGGAAATGGGCCACCGGTCTTCAGCTATATTGCCGGTCTGGGCGGGCGTGATATCACCGGTGATACCCTGAAGGAGATCTACTACCGGACGAAATCCTCAGAAGTGCCTGAAATGCAGAGTGTGTGGATTGGACTTAACCAGGAGCAGTAAGCGATAAGCAATAAGCTCTAAGCTGTAAGCGGTAAACAGCTTAAGGCTTACAGCATACAGCTTACAGCTATTTAGCGTAGCGCTATGATGAACAATCAGACCCAACCCGACCTCATCCACCCCGGCCATGTGGCCTGTCCCGGCTGTGGTGCGGCGATTGCCATGAAATTTGCCCTCAGAGCCATGGGACCCGAAACCATGGTTGTCATACCTGCCTGCTGCTGGGGCGTTATTGCAGGTCCGTATCCCCAGTCTTCCCTGAAGGTTCCCGTGCTCCAGACAGCGTTTGCCACAGCGGGTGCCGCTGCCAGTGGTTTGAAGGCGGCACTCGACATGAGGGGTGATACCGAAACCGTTGTCATGGCATGGGCTGGTGACGGCGGCACTTTCGATATCGGACTGCAATCTTTGAGTGGTGCAGTAGAACGAGACGAAGATATCCTTTATGTCTGTTATGACAACGAAGCCTACATGAACACGGGTGTACAGAGAAGTTCTTCAACTCCCTATGGAACGCGCACCACCACCACACCGG
Source organism: uncultured delta proteobacterium (assembly GCA_963744665.1). GTDB lineage: Bacteria > Desulfobacterota > Desulfobacteria > Desulfobacterales > B30-G6 > B30-G6. Next base: position 27,252 of record CAVUUM010000008.1, read on the forward strand.
GGTCGGGCTGGAAACACTCGCGAAAAAAGAATATCGTCGAAATTCTGGCGGCTCACCGGATACCGTACGCGGCAACAGCCAGCATTGCTTTCCCGGAAGACATGATGCGCAAGTTTGAAAAAGCCCGGCAAATGAAGGGCGGCTCTCGATTTCTGCACGTGTATGCGACATGCCCCACCGGCTGGGGCATCGCTTCTGATAAATCGATCCATATTGCCCGGCTTGCGGTTCAATGTAATATGTTTCCTCTCTATGAGGTAGAAAATGGCATGGCGTATACCCTCAATTATCAGGGGAATGAGGTGGTGGACGCGTACCTGAAAGCCCAAGGACGGTTTCGACATTTGAACGAAGACGATATCGAGCATATTCAGACAATGGTGGATGAAGACTGGAATCTCCTGATGCAAAAGGTTAGTCGATGAAAGCGTGGCTCGTGACATATGCGATAAGACTTTGTATTGGCTGTCTTCTGGTCTTTTTATGGATTGTGACCATACAGCCGGCAGAGGCGGAACCCACACCGTCGATTCAGTTTCTTATGAGAGAGCCTGTGTCCATGATGGACTGGGGCCTGAAAAATATTGAGGACCACCTCTACCGGCATCGAACCCTGTTTGTGCAGGGTGAAAAGCCCCTGTTCGAACCGGAGCCGACCATCGCGGTTCTCTATGACTGGGGGAAAAACCAGATCCGGATATCCATAGGTCTTCGAGCATGTGAGCAGGTTCAGAAGACGTCACAGGGACTTTCAGATATCCGTTCACATGTGGAATGGATCATCAAATACCTGCGCGGGTCTCTGACCATGAAACCCTATGATGCTTTTTTCAGGCACAGGGGATTTCGAAACAAGGAAAGTCCCCAGGGTCTTGAATCCGAACTGGCGGGCCTGACGGAAGTGATCGTGAGTGTCCGGGACAGGGAATCCAATATCCTGAGTCGCTGCGAAGGACAGTTGACCGGGAGTGATATCGTGTGGTTAACCATAGGGGAGCCCTGATTTTTTTTTGAACACGGTGCCTGTAGGATGACATTCGCTCATTTACACCACAGATGTCATCTATTTTCCGGGTGTCATTTGCCTTTCAGACGTAATTTATTGACATTTGTCCTCCGGACGTTATTCATTGTAGCTGACAGCTCGGAGCTTACTTAAAACTTAAAACCTAAAACCTAACACCTAAAACTTAAAACCTAAAACCTAAAACCTAACACCCTTTTTATTATGTTTCTTGAATGCCAGAATATAAATTTTCGCTATCCCAACGGTTCCTTGGACGTGTTTCATGGTTTGTCCTTTAAGATGAAAACCCCGGGGTTTCATGCCCTGTTTGGTCCTTCCGGTGTAGGTAAAACATCCCTGGCACGGATCATCGTCGGTGATATCAACGATTATGCGGGTGTTGTCAGGTCGGAGGGCATGCAGAATCTTCTCTACTCCTATAATCTGGAGAGGCTTCCTGACTGGTCGAGTGTCGGGAAACATCTCGAAAAAATAACGCCACCTTCCCTCATAGACCGGAAAAATGAACTCATCGCTTCTTTTGACATGACCCAGACCATGAGAAACAGATTTTCTCAACTTTCCCTTGGGCAGCAGAACCGGGTGAACCTGATACGTTACCTGCTGCAGGATTTCCATCTGCTCATCATGGATGAGAGTCTGGCCAATGTGGATGAGCGAACCCGGGAGAAGATCATCTTGGGGATCAAGGACATGTTTCCGGATACCTATTTTTTGTATATCTCTCACAATGTCATCGAGGTTTCCAAATTCTGCCGGGAAATCCTGGTTTTTCGAAGTCCCCAGAAATCGCCCCAGGTTGTAACGGTCCAGGGTCAGGATCATAAACTTGGCCAGACCGTGGCCAAAGATCAACTGGAACAGACCATGCTGGAGATCATGCATGCTTCATAGACGCATCTATCAGTTTTTTATTATTTATCTGCTCGGACTACTGGTTCTGTTCAGCGTGAAATATCTTCTGGACCTTTCCGATTATGTCATTCCGGGTATCGAAGATCTGGTTCAGACGTTTCGAACCGTTTTTTCAAGGTACTTATCGGATGTGGTGGATACCATATCCGTTGCCGTCATCGGGCAGGTCATTTCCATTCTCATGGCCACCATCGTGGGCGTTCTGGGTCGGCAGACAACCTGGTTTGGATCTTTTATCAAGGTGGCGGCCTACAATGTCCAAGCCTATCCCATCGTTGCCATTGCACCGATTATTTTTATTCTCTTCGGTGACGGGTTTTTATCCAGGCTGCTGATTGCGGCCATGATCTGCTATTTCCCTATTCTGCTGTCCGTAATCAGCATCATGTCGGAACCGGTTCATGATATCGAGCATTTTTACCGTGTTACCGGGAGGATGCGCTGGCAGCTGGAAGTCAAGATACGGGCATTTGAAAATCTGAACAAATTGACGACCGTTATTTCCGGGAGCGCCACCCTTGCCATGGCAGGCACAATTGTTGCCGAATTTATTGCGGCAAATGCCGGAATAGGGTATAGTATCCGCATTGCACTCTATCAAAGCGATCTGGCAAAAATTCTCACCGCTCTATTTTTGATCGGTATTACCCTGTCTGTTTACCAAGGCTTGCTGGAGATTGTCGGGTACCTCGTGAAAAAAGGGTGGGCAAGCCACTGACCGGGAAACGTGGTAAATATTCAGGTAGATAGGCTGAAGACTGTTAGACTATTAGGCGTTCAACAGCCTACAGACTAATAACCTAAACAGCGTCACATGGTCTATCAATTTTTAAAGGAGAATGGAAATGAACAGACATATCAAAAAAATATCGGTATTTCTTTTCCTGTTTTCCATCTGTTTTTCACTGCTGTTGTCACCAGCCGGTGATGGGGTTGCTGAGGCATCGGAGGCAGTTGCCTACCGGTTGAAATGGCTTTTCAATGCCAGCGTGATTGGTGATATCTATGCGGATGTTCAGGGGCACTTTAAAGCCCAGGGCCTGGATGTAACCGTCAAGGAGGGGGGGCCCGAAAGAGACGCCATTCGAGAACTGGAACTGGGTTATGCGGCGTTTGGTGTGGCGTCAGCCGACCAGGTAATTCGGGCTCTGGCCAAAGGTTCTCCCGTGGTCGTCATTGCCCAGCTGTTTCAGGTCAACCCTTTGCAATGGATATACCGGTCGGAGAATCTTGACATCAGCCGTGTCGAGGACCTGAAGGGCAAGGTTGTCGGCATCACCTTTGGCGGCAACGATGAAACCATCATGCGGACACTGATGGCAAAAGCCGGGGTTACGGAAAAAGATATCAGTGTCTTCAGTGTCCGGTACGATTATACACCTTTTTATCAAAAGAGAGTGGATGTGTGGCCCGTGTATCGGAATTCACAGGCACCGATTCTGGAAAAGAAACTTGGTGATCTCGGTGAATCAGTGGCCTATTTCAACCCGGCGGCCCACGGTGTCAAGTTTGTTGCCAACTCTGTCGTGACCTCGAAGCGGATGATGGAAGCGCATCCGGAAGTGGTTGAGAAGTTTACCAGCGCCCTGCTTCAGGGATGGGAAGAGGCAATGGATCCGAAAAATGAAGAACAAGTCCTGAAAACACTGCGACAGTTCGATAAAGATACGCCATCCGATATCATGCGCGAGCAGCTGGTGATTACCCGCAGCCTCATAAAACCCTTTCAAGGATACCCGTATCGGGATGATCGATCTGGAAGCCTGGCAGCAGACAGAAAAAATCATGTTGGAACAGAAACAGATTCCGGGTCCGGTTGCAGTGGAAAAGGTTATCAGAAAGCCTTTTTAGCCCGGGTATTTCATAAAACTGATGGAGAACGATCAACAGATCAATTCGTTTTAACAAAAAAAAATAGAAAGGCACAGGTTTTAACTGGAATGCGTGTCTGCCTTGCCGACCAGGTTTCACCTTTCGACCTTCCATTGATAGTTTATGCCGAATAATCAACTCCCCTTCTGGAAAACAAAAACCCTGTCGGAACTGACCCGTGAAGAGTGGGAGTCTCTGTGTGATGGTTGCGGTCTCTGCTGCCTGCAGAAACTGGAAGACCGGAAAACCGGCCGGATCGATTACACGAACGTATCCTGTTACCTGCTGGACACCAAACGCTGCCGCTGCCGTTCATATGAAAAGCGGATGTTCCTTGTCAGGGAATGTCTGGAACTGACACTGGCCAAAGTGGTGAAGTTTCGTTGGCTTCCCAAAACCTGTGCTTACCGGCTGCTGGCTGCCGGCAAAGAGCTTTACTGGTGGCACCCCCTTGTTTCCGGGGACGCGGAAACCGTTCATCTGGCAGGCATCTCTGCCAGGGATCGGGTCATTTCGGAGGAATATGTTCATCCGGATGATATAGAGGACTATATTGTTCAAAATTAAATCGTTTTACGATTTAATTTATTGATCAAAAAGAATAGGCTTTGGTATGTTGCCACCAAAACCCGGAGGGAGACTCAGCATGGAAGATTGTATTTTCTGCAAAATCGTTAAAGGCGAGATTCCGAGTATCAAATTATATGAAGACGAGCACGTATTTTCGTTCATGGACATCAATCCTGTCTCAGAAGGGCATGCCCTGGTCATTCCCAAGACGCATGCCGAGAATTTGTGGGAGATACCCGAGACGGCTCTGTCCGCAGTACACACGGCTTCAAAAACAATTGTTCACGCCATGACAAAGGCCATGGGACCGGTGTCAGTGGCGGTTGTTCAATTGAATGGAAGGGGGGTTAACCAGGTTGTCATGCACTACCATCTGCACCTGATTCCACGTGCCAGTGGTGGCGAGGCCCTCAAATTGACCGCCTGGGAAATGATTCCCGGGGACATGGACGCCATCAATCGCACGGGAGCGGCCATTGCAGCGGCTATTGAAAATGAATAAGACCAAAAGGAGAGGAAATGAAAGAGATTAATACCGTCGGGATTATTGGGTTTGGTGTTATGGGAGCGGCCATTGGTATGAATGCGGCCATGTCGGGATACCGGGTGGTGTTCAAGGAAATTAACGATGAACTGGTGCAGACCATGTTTGACAAATGGGTCGTCAAGTCGCTGGAAAAGCGGGTGGCAAAGGAAAAAATAACCCAGGCCGACATGGATGCCATAACGGGAATGATCAGCGGCACCAGTCGCTATGAAGCCCTTTCGGATTGTGATCTCATCATAGAGGCTGCCATTGAAAAGATGGATCTGAAAATACAGATATTCGAAGATCTGTCTTCTGCCTGCCGGGAGGATGCAATCCTGGTCAGCAACACATCGACATTTTTGATTGAAACACTCATGACCAAAGCTTCCCATCAGGAGCGAACCGCGGGCTTGCATTATTTTTTTCCAGCCAATATTAATCGCCTGGTGGAAGTGATTCGCCAGAAAAATACCAGCGATGACACGTACCAAGCTCTCATGACATTCGCTGAAAAATGCCGCAAAACAGCCATTACTGTAAAGGATTTTCCCGGTTTTGCCATTAACCCGCTGTTCATCTCCAGCTATATGGTGCTGGATTCTTTTCTGGACGAAACCTACAATGTCGCCACGCTTGAAAGCATATCCCAGGAAGCCCTGAATGTCCGCTACGGTATCATGTGGGTTCAAAACGGATCCGGTCTGGGAACTTGCTATCACGCAGGGGTGTCCATGTTCGATTATCTGAACGGATCGGATCTTGGCTATCCAGAGGTCCCGGATCAGCTCAAAGCACAGTTTGAAAGCAATACCCCCTGGAACCTCACGGATGGCGAGGTCTTGACGGATCAGGAGGCCAGGGCTAGGGTTAAAGACCGTCTATTGGGAAATGTGTTCACCATAGCGACCCATCTGGTGGAAAACGATGTAGTTTCGGTGACGGATCTGGAACTGGGTGTCTGTACGGCGCTGGCATGGCCAAAGGGACCCTTTGGCATGATGAACGATCTGGGCATGGAAGAGACCACACGGTTGATTCAGCAGTCCGTGGCCGTGGGGGATTACAACATGCCGAAAAGGTTTCAGGGGGGAACACCGGAGGCCTGGGAGCTCTAAGCTTTAAGCTTTAAGCGGTAAGCGGTAAGCGGTTTTCAAGCTTATCGCTTACTGCTTATGGCTTACAGCTTACGGCTATGCAAATATTATGAGTGAAAACGACTACTATCAGATCCTGGGCGTTTCGACGAACACGGAGCCGGAGAAAATCAAGCAGGCATACCGGGATCTTGCCTTTCAATATCATCCAGACCGGAACAAGGAAAATCCAGCAGCCGTCGAAAAAATGAAGCGGATCAACGAGGCTTACGCCGTTCTTTCCAACGCCCAAAAACGTCGTGAGTATGACAGCCTGCGCCAGACGTTTGGGTCGTCGGCCCATCATCGATTCCGTCAGAACTATACCGAACAGGATATTTTCAGCGGATCAGATATCCACAGGATTCTGGAAGAGATGGCGAAATCCTTTGGTTTTCGCGGATACCATGACATTTTCAGGGAGTTTTACGGGAAGGGTTATCAATCCTTTGAAATGAAAGGACCCGGTTTTTTCATGGGGGGATTTATTTTTTCCGGTGCCATGGGCAGGCATCGCGACCAAACAGGACGACTTCCTTTTGCTAAACGTTCCTTTCTTCGCCTGGCTCAACAGGCTTTTGGAAAATTATCCGGTTTGACCCCACAGATCAGGGGAAGGGATCTTTACGAGGTGATTCATATCGATACCGCTTTAGCCCAAACGGGCGGTCCCTATGCGTATTACCATCGGAAACGATCTAAAAAGCTCGTGGTCACCATCCCCGCCGGGGTGCGTGACGGTCAGAAAATTCGCCTGACGGGAATGGGAGAGACCGGAAAGAATGGCGGCGTGCCAGGTGACTTATTCCTTAAGGTACGCGTGAAAAAACCGCTGTTGGAACGCATCAAACGACTGATATCATGACAATTAGCTGTTATTAAGGTATCTCCTGATTTCTCATCAAGTTCCATGAAATATTCGGGTTACATCTGCCCGGTGATGGCCAGCATGAGTGCATTCTGGACGTGCATTCGGTTTTCAGCCTCGTCAAAGACCACCGATGCCGGCGATTCCATGACCGAATCCGTGACCTCTCGACCCCTTTCCGCCGGCAGGCAGTGCAGAAAGAGTGTTTGTTTGCCGGTGGACGCCATAAGGGCGTCGTTCACCTGATAATCCTGAAAATGCTTCTCCCGTTCTTCTGCTTCATGCTTTTGACCCATGGAAGCCCAGACATCCGTATAGACCACATCGGCATCTTTGACAGCTGTTTTGGGATCATGGACGATTTCGATTTCAGATAACCCTTCGGCAACGGCCGCCCTGACCGTTTCAGCATCAGGCTCGTAATTTTCCGGACAGGCACAGACAAAGTGAAATGGGAGCCTCATGGCCAGATGCAGCCAGGAATTCACCACGTTGTTTCCATCCCCGAGATAGACAATTTTCAAGTCCTTCAGATTTCCGCGATGTTCTTGTATGGTGAAGATGTCAGCCATGACCTGGCAGGGGTGATTGTAGTCGGTCAGGCCGTTGATCACCGGTTTGTCGGCATATGTTGCCATTTCGACGATATGGGCATGCGCGAATAGCCGTGCCATGATCATATGGTTGTATCGACTGACAACCCGGGCGATATCCTTGACGGCTTCCCGTTTCCCTATGTCGATGTCCGATGGCCCCAGGTAGATGGCGTGGCCCCCCAGGAGATAAAATCCGGTTTCAAAAGACAGGCGTGTTCTGGCGGAGGGTTTTGCAAAGATCATTGCCATGCTCTGCCCCTTGAAGGGCTTATAATCCTTGTCTGTCCGTATCCTGGTTTTGACTTCTGCTGACAGGTCCAGCACATGATGAATCTCGTCGGTGGTCAAGTCAGTGATGTGTAGAAAGTCTCGTTTCACGGGTATGCCTCCATTGAACGTTGATGAAATCATTTTGCATTTTTATTCGCTTATAAGCTATTTTTTGCACCTGTGCAAGCCATGCTAAATATGCCATTGTCGAAAGGTGTCATTTGGTATATGAACACTTCAGATGAAAAGTGACAAACCCAACGGCCGGTCATGCCCCTACCAAAAATGGTACCATTTAGATTGACCGCCAGTATTATACCAATTATCTATTATATCAAGATGTTTTAAAAGTATCAACAAGACGACATCGGACGAATATGCAATGAAGGAAAAGAAGAAAAGTCTGGTCGATGTGATCATGGTGAGCATGCTTTTAATGATCAGTCTTCCTTTGGTCCTCCTGGGTGGTATCGTTGTTTTCGGCGAGTATTATTTTTTTCGCCAGGAACGCGATCGATTAAAAAAGCCTATATCCAGGAGCAGGAAGCGATCTTCAAGCACGAGGTGGAGAAGGCCATCGACTATATCCGGTGGACGCGCAAACAGCATGCGGACGCCTGGCGATGAACAGGAAGCGGAGATGTTGAGCTGGATATCCAGGATACGGTTTCATAACAAGGGCCGGCTACCCGGATTTCTGTTTGTGCGAACCCTCGATGGTATCCAGCTCATGAGCATCAGCCGTCCCGATCTTATGGGCAAGGACATTTCTCTCATGACGGACCCCGATGGCATTAATTCGCACCAGCTTTTCCTGAAAACCATCAAGAAAACCGGGGGAGGGTATGCCGATTATTCGTGGTTCAATCCCAGTACTCGGAAAGTGGAGCTGAAACGGGCTTTTGTCAAAAGTGTACCGGAGTTGGGATGGTATGTCGGTGCAGGATTCTGGTTTGGTGATATCAAGCGGGTCATATTCGATAAGCAACTGGATTTCAGAAACAAAATCATGAAGCAGGTTTCGACCATTTCACTGCTCCTTTCCGCCATGTTTCTGCTCCAGTACCTGGTGTACCGTGTGATGATGCGTAAAATGCGGGGTAATTTCCATCAGTTTGATCGACGTTTTTCAATACATCGACATCGACTGCTGTTCTGATGGACGCAAAAGCCCTCAGTTATTCAGAGTTTGTCAACATGGCCAACTCCGCCAACCAGATGATACAGGAGCGGAACATAGCCGAGCAGGCCCTGCGTGACAGCGAGAACCGATACCGGTCGATTATCGAAAACATCGATGAAGGGTATTGTGAAGTGGATCCGGACGGGAACATCACTTTTGTCAACGATCGCATGCGGGACATCATGGGGTATTCCAGGGAAGAACTGACCGGGATGAACAGCGCGGATATGCTGGAGGAGAAGGATGTCGAAAAAGTGTTCGGGCATTTTGCAGACGTTTATACGAATCCGATGAACCCCAGCCGGAATTTACCTGTCTGATCAGACGCAAGGATGGGACCCGGAAATTTGTGGGTCTTACGCCTACGGTCATCAAGGACGCCCAGGGAAAAAAAACAGGGTTGCGCAGTATTGTCAGAGATGTGGACCGGCAGAAGAAATATGAAGAGAACCTGATTTACCTGGCCTACCATGATGCACTGACGGGGTTAAAAAACAGGAAAGCGTTCTATGAACAGTTGCAGGACGCTATTTATCACGCCAAACGATATGGCACTGAGGTCGCTTTGATTTATATCGATATCGATAAATTTAAAAAAGTCAACGACACCCTGGGGCATGAGATCGGTGATGTGCTTTTACTGGAGATCAGGGACCGGCTGCAGAGCACCTTGCGTAAAACCGATTTTGTATCACGAATCGGTGGTGATGAATTTGTTGTCCTGGTGGACAACCCGCATCATATCCATCCGGCAGCCATCGCGGAAAAAATTGTCAAAAATCTCTCCGAGCCATATAATCTCAAAGGGAACATGGTCGATTACATCTCCTCGAGTGTCGGAATCAGTCTTTTCCCCACCGATGCCGTAGACATGGACAGCCTGGTCAAAAAGGCGGACCAGGCCATGTACATGGCCAAGGAAAAGCGGAATGGTTATGTCAGTTATGCAGATGCTGGCAAATGATGTTTTGAGAAAATACCTCTTCCATTGATATCACTCTCTGGATACATTCCTCAAAAAAAATCCCGCCATGGTTGACGGGATCCGGCAGGATTTACGGTAGCAAAAAAGATAAAACCACAAGAACATCAGACCAAGGAGAGCAACATGAGATTTGTAAAATCGAACGATGTACTGGGAACCACCAACAGGGGCAATCCGACGGAATCAGGGTTGTGCACCTTGTGCAGGGCCGACTGCCAGGGCAAGTGTGAAGTCTGGCTGTCGAGTCTTGTGGGCCGGAAACTCCTCTATCCGCGCAGCTACGGCATCGTAACGGCCGGAGCCAACAACACGACGCATGTGGGTGTTTCCTATAATTCACTTCGCATTCAGGGATATGCCTATGGATCGCATGGTTTGAATAGTCGATTGACCAGCGATCCGGATGACTGCATCTTTCCCAATGTGAAACTCGAAACGGAATTCGGCAACGAGATCAAGACCAAGGCGCGCATACCGCTTATGACCGGCGCCCTTGGGTCCACCTTTGTGGCGGCCAAGTACTGGGAATCTTTTTCAGTGGGCGCGGCCCTGGCCGGGATTCCCGTTGTCATCGGGGAAAACGTGGTGGGTGTCGACCTGGAGTCGGAAATTGACCCTTCACCGGCAAAAAAAGGAAAAATCAAAAAGGCACCGGAACTGGAACGGCGTATTGACAGCTACTTCAGATATTTTGATGGGTATGGTGGGCTTTTTGTGCAGTTGAACGTGGAGGATACCCGTAATGGCGTGGCGGAATTTGTGGCCGATAAATACGGGGACAAATGTATCATCGAGCTGAAATGGGGGCAGGGGGCCAAGGATATCGGTGGTGAGATTCAGGTTACGAGTCTTGAATATGCCAAGTTCCTGCAGGACAGGGGCTATGTCGTGGATCCGGATCCCTCGCTTCCGGAGGTCCAGAAGGCCTTTGAAACCCGCTCGGTCAAATCGTTTGCCAGGCACAGCCGGCTGGGGGGAACCGATCTTTCCACGGTGGAGCAGGTCCGGGAAGACTTCATGAGTTCAGTTGTCTATCTGCGAAGTCTTGGTTTCAAGCGCATATCCCTCAAAACCGGTTCCTACGGCATGGAAGAACTGGCCATGGCCATCAAATTTGCAACCGATGCCAAGCTGGATCTTCTGACCATCGACGGGTCCGGCGGCGGTACGGGTATGAGTCCCTGGAACATGATGCAGAGCTGGGGGGTTCCTTCCATCAACCTGCACGCCAAAGCCTATGAATATGCCAACATACTGGCGGCCAAGGGCCACCGGGTGGTGGATATGTCATTTGCCGGCGGGTTTGCCCAGGAAGACAGTATTTTCAAGGGTCTTGCGCTGGGTGCGCCCTTTACCAAGCTGATCTGCATGGGTCGGGCACTCATGATACCGGGGTTTGTAGGGGCAAACATCGAAGGCGCTTGTTCCCTGAAAAAAGAGGGGAACTCAACGGTCACTGGGCGGAGCTTCCCAAGACGGTCCTGCGCGTGGGAAATGCGGCCACGGAAATATTTTCATGCTACCATGACGTTGAAAAGAAGCTCGGAAAAGATGAAATGGCGCATGTTCCCTACGGTGCCCTTGCCATGGTTACCATGGTGGATAAACTTTATGGCGGGCTGCAGCAGTTATTGGCCGGTGCACGCAAATTCGACGTCCAGAACATTTCCCGGGGGGATATCTTTTCCGGGAACCGGGAGACCGCCAGAGAAACCGGCATTGCCCACATGTGCGATGCCAATGATGAAAGTGCCAAGAAGATACTCAATTCCTGAACCGCAACAGCGGGCGCCAACCCCGTAGCGAGCGCATTCCTTAGCATGCTGCGGGGTTCTTCAAAAGACCAGCGATCGCCTCAATTCCACAGAATTCCGGGTGTATATTCGCAATAAGAATGCGTGCGCAGGTATATAACCCTGGATGTAACTGCCGATTTTGAAAAGGGCGGGCATGTCTTGCCACCATGGAAATGAGGAGCACACAATGGTTGAGATACTGGAAAAAAAAGCATTACGAGGCGCCAACATTTACAGCTATCGCCCGGTGATCGTCATGACCATCGATTTGGGTGAATATGATGAAGTCACCACCAGCAAGATCGAAGGTTTTGTCGACAAATTGCTGGAAATGATTCCCAGCCTGGAAGATCACCGCTGTTCAGAAGGGGTCAAAGGCGGCTTCATCAAGCGCATGCGAGAAGGCACCCTGTTGGGCCATGTGATCGAGCACATTGCCCTGGAGCTCCAGTACATTGCCTACATGGATGTGGGCTTCGGCAAAACCGTGGATGCCGATGATCCGGGAACATTCAATGTCATTTTCAGCTACTGGGTGGAGGAGGCCGGTATCTATGCCGGGGTTGAAGCCGTCGAGATTGTCAACAGCCTGTTAACCGGGAAAGCCTATGACCTGGAATCGACCATCTTCGACTTGAAAGATATTCGGGACGATCACTATCTGGGCCCCTCAACCGCCTCGATTGTCCGTGAGGCCGAACTTCGCGGTATTACCGTGCTGCGCCTGGATGATTACAATCTGGTGCAGCTTGGCGAAGGAAAATATCAGCAACGCATCCAGGCTGCCATGACCTCCAATACCAGCCTGATCGGTGTGGAAACTGCCGGCAACAAACGGCTGACCAAAATGATGCTTGAAGATGCCGGCATACCTGTTCCCAAGGGAACCGTGGTTCGCAAACTGAAAGCGCCGTCGAGGATGCCCAATGGCTGGGTTATCCCGTGGTAGTTAAACCCCACGACGGCCATCACGGCAAGGGCGTCACCACCAAATCTCACCAATGAAGAAGAGTTGGTTGATGCTTTTCAACGCGCCAAAGCCATCAGCGATAAGGTCATCGTCGAACAGAATTTGACTGGAAACGATTATCGCATGCTGGTGGTGGATGGCAAATTTGTTGCGGCCGCCAAGCGTGTGCCCGCAGCTGTTGTCGGTGATGGCCAGCATACCATCGCCGAATTGATCGACATTGAAAATCAGAACCCGAACCGGGGATTTGGTCACGAAAATGTCATGACCCGTCTTAAGGGTTTCATCGGTTACGGAGCATTTGTTGAAAAAATCCGATTACACCATGGAAACCGTGCTCGAAGACGGGGAGACGTTCCACCTGGAGTTGACCGCCAACCTTTCCACGGGCGGATCGGCCGAGGATGTGACCGACCGGGTCCATAAGACCAACCGTTTCATGGCCGAACGCATTGCTAAAATCATCGATCTGGATATTGCAGGCATCGATGTCATGGCACCGACACTCAGTGAGCCGATCGCCAAGGTGGGTGGCGCGGTCATCGAGGTCAATGCCGCACCAGGGCTGCGCATGCATTTGGCCCCCGCCAAGGGCAAGGCCCGCAACGTGGCCCGGCCGATCATTGATATGCTTTTCCCCGAAGGTGCACCCCAGTGATATCCCCATTGTGGCCGTAACCGGAACCAACGGAAAAACCACCACGGTTCGCATGATCGCCAATATGCTCAAAGGCGTCGGGTACCAGGTGGGCATGACCACCACCGATGGTATTTACGTGCAGGATCGGCTGATTGCCAGTGGTGACATGAGCGGTCCTTACTCTGCCAAGGTCGTTCTGAAAGGATCCCATGGTCGATTGCGCCGTACTCGAGACGGCTCGCGGCGGTATTCTGCGGGAAGGGCTTGGATATAAAATGGCGGATGTGGGTGTTGTTCTCAATGTGCAGCCGGATCATCTGGGTCTGAAAGGGATCCACACCATCGAAGAACTGGCAAAAGTCAAATCCGTTGTGGCCGAAATGGTACGCAAAGGGGGTGTAACGGTATTAAACGCCGATGATGAACACTGTGTTAACATGGCGCAATATTGCCGGGAGAAAATTATCTATTTTTCATTGCGTCCGTCCAATCCGGTAATTCAGAGCCCACACTGGACAATGATCATACAGCCGTTGTCTATGATCGCGGTTATATAACCATCATTACAGGTGAATCCGCCACGCCGGTGGCCAGGGCGGTGGACATGCCCATTACATTGGAAGGCCGTGCCCTGTTCAATGTCCAAAATGCTCTTGCTGCAGCAGCCGTGGGTCATGCCATGGAGATGAAGATCGAAGAGATCCGTCATGGGTTGGTTTCCTTTTTCCCATCGCCGTCACAAACTCCCGGGCGGACTAACTTTTTTTCCATTAAAGACTTCGAAGTGATGCTGGATTACGCGCATAATCCACCGGCCTATAAAAACATCATTGACCTTGTCTCACGTTTGGGTCATAAACGCTGCCTGTTTGTTTTTGATGTTGTGGGCGATCGCCGCGATGAGGACTTTCGCGAGATCTGCCGATTGATCGCCTCCGGGTGCCAATATGCCATTGTTTACGAGGACAAACAACTTCGGGGAAGGCAACCGGGGGAATTGATGAGCATTGTGGAGAAAGCGTTCATCGACATCGGATTTGATACCAACGCTTTCGAAAAGATTGCCGATGAGGGGCAGGCTATCGAGCGTGCATTGTCCATCGCAAAAAAAGATGATCTGGTTTGCATCATGTCCGGCAGGGTAGAGCAGGTGATTGAACGTTTAAATGCGTTTCAGGATAAGGATGATGTTCAGCAAAACAGATTAGACGGGTGATTTCTTATATGGAAACGTCGTCATCGCTTAAGATGAGTATTGGGCTGATTATCAAGTGAATACACAGAAAATCAAAGGTTCAATATTATATGAAAAGAGGTTACCTATTCCTGATCGGTGGGGCAGAAGATCGAAAAGGGGATAAACGTGTTCTGAAGCATCTCATAGATCAGACACAACCCAATAATATCATTATTATTCCAACAGCTTCTGAATATCCTCAAGATGTTTACAGAAGTTATGCCGATGCCTTTAGAGACCTTGGGATTCAAGAGATAGCGATACTTGGATATCCGTTATAGAGACGAGGTGGATCGGGAGAAAAATTTTAGAGGCTATTGAGAAGACGGATCTGATTTACTTTGGTGGTGGAGACCAGGTCAAACTCGTGGATACTCTGAACCGAACCAGACTCTTTGATCGAATAAATGAGCGCTTGGAAAATGGCGACCTGAATATCGCCGGCACCAGTGCCGGTGCGGCTGCGGCCGGAAATCCCATTCTTTACAATGGAGAACGAAAGGGTTTTAAAAAGGGCTCGATTAAATTTTCGGAAGGATTCGGTTTTATTGATGGTGTTGCCATCGATACGCATTTCTCAGCCCGCAAGAGACTGGCAAGACTCTGTCAATTATTGGTCAGCGGCCATTGCAGAAAAGGAATCGGCCTGGATGAAGATACCGGTATCATGATTCATCCCAATCTGCATTTTACGGTGATAGGATCGGGTATGGTGACAATAGTAAGCAGTACCCATGTCTCCGGGTCGAATTACAAAGCTATTGCCAATGGTGAAAAACTGAGATTCAATAACATGCACGTTGGATTTCTGCCTGCGGGCTCCCGTTTCAGCATAAGAAGATGGTCTATTCTTGGCCGGTCCAAACACTAGAAAGATAGGGATATCCAAGTAGTCGTGTTGTGCGGGGAACGTGCTGAATAGCAGATGACCATGCCCAGCGCAAATTACACCAAAGTTAGGGTTTACATAACCGGCTCCGGCGAAGTTTGGTCGATTAAGAATTTCGAGTGATGAGCACTGATCTTTGGATTAAATCAGAGGCTATGGCAAAATGATTGTGCGTACCATATATCGGCCATTTAACGTCGGTATCCACTATATGGTGTGGTAAGGTGTTGACAATTTCTACCTTGGCTTGTAAGTAATCTGAAACAATCCATCGTTTCGAATCCGCTTTCAATAAATGTGATTGGCTGCGTGCCCAAACCATTCCACTGTTAATGAAATGCCGGATTATAAAAAACGTGCTTTGTTTTAAGAATCCCATATGGAGAGGATGAGCCACCATGATTATCAGTTTCGTAAATCAGAAAGGCGGTGTTGGGAAAACCACCACGGCAATCAATCTGGCGTCTAGTTTGGTCAGGAAAAACCATAAATTGGTACTGATCGACGCCGATCCCCAAGGCAGTGCCACCACCTGGCACAGCATTGAGGATAACCAGGCTTTTGAGATTTTAGACCATCCGGGCGAATTGACCCAGGCCGATATCGAAACTATTGGAGACCGCATATGATTACGTCATCATCGATGCGCCGCCGGCGGTGGATGACAAAGTGGAAACCATTTTGAAGGCCTCAGACCTGGCCATTTTGCCGGTGACCCCGAGTTCTCTGGATCTGTGGTCCTGCAAGGAGACCCTGGACACGATGGATCCTAAATCGGAGGCGCCTCTAAACGGCAAGGTCCGACTCCTTATCAACCGGAAGATCCCCGGCACCCGTGTCGGTAGAGAGGTGCGTCAGGCCCTGGACAAATTTGATACGCCCGTTTTTGAAACCGAATTGTGTCAACGGGTGGCCTATATCGATGCCATGAAATATGGTGTGTCGGTGATGCAGTTCGCCCCTGGCAGCAAGGCCGCCGGTGAGATTGAACAATGGAGTCAGGAGGTGATCGCGTTATTAAGCGAGGAGATGTCTGAGGAAGATGCCACTGACAACTCCATTGCTACGCTCTATAAGGAAGAGACCGACAATATACTCTTTCGCAGTTTTCAGAATCGTTTTTAGATCTGCTTCTACAGGAGGTAGAGATGGCCAAGATGAAGAAGCGCAAATTGTGCTGGAAAGCTTCGGAATCCCAGCAAGTGGTTGGGTATCGGCTCTATTGGGCAGAGGGTGGAGAGGTGGGCTACGACTCCCCCTTTGCGGCTTTGGGCAATGTCACCGAAGTGGTACTACCGGATGATGTAAATGGTTTTTCGCACAAAGGTGGTCCCATAGAATTTGGAGTGGCCGCTGTGGACGAATTGGGAAACGAATCTGACCTTACCACCTTCAAGGCGTCCTATCAGTTTAACATCCCCCTGGCCCCCGAGGGGATGTGGATTGAGACCTTGGATGAATTCCACACCGAGAGGGAAGAACCCGTTGATGAGAAGCCTCCAGACCCCATAACCTTGTTTGCCAAGGGCGATGATTCCAAGGTTGAAAGTGAAGCATCGGCCGCGCGCACTGAAAAGATGAGGCTGAGAGCAATTCTTCGGCGCAACTTTACGGGCACCCCGATAACAACAGAAGTTTCTAGCCCGGACAAATTCTCTATAGAGGTATAGTGAAATGAAAACGCTAATTACGGGAGGCTGCATCCTGGCCGCTATCTGCCTTGCTATCGGTGTCGCGGGCGCCGCGGATCTGGAAGCCGGGTTCATGGGAATCCAATGGGGGTCGCCCACGGCTCACCAGGTAGGGTTGACCCGGTTGTACGAGAGAAAAAATGTGGTCTATTACACCCAGCCCAATATTGTTCATACGATCCATGAGATCCCGGTGCCCAATGTGGTGTACGGTTTCTATGAAGACCGGTTTTTTGCGGTGTATATCAATCTGGAAAGTGAAGAGGTTTTCGGGGAGTTCCGCAAGTACTTGAAATCGCAATACGGCAACCCGGATAAGAGTTTTTCAATGAAAACCGGTGAAACCGTTTACAAGTGGCGTCAGGGCGAGGTCAAGATCAAACTGAAAACAAACGAAGAAAACTACCGTATGAAACTGGGTTTTTACTATTTGCCGCTGTCCCAAAAAGTGAATGAGGAACAGATGGAAAAATTTCACAGCAAATCCTTTCAGTTTTTTCCCATAAAAAAGGATGAAAAACCGGAAATAGTCCCGCTATTGCGGTTTTAGAGGATAACTCTAACGTTGCAAAAGCCGTAGGGTAAACAACATGGCAAAAAGACACCATCCTTCTTGTCTCGGCATAGCTCGAAGAGCGAAGACGGAAGAATTGAAGAACCTCGCAGCAAGCTGCGAGGAATGTTCTGCCGTGCGGCAGTGCTTCGCATCGACCGTAAGGAATTCTGTCTAATATAGATTCGCTCGCTAACCCCGCAGCAAGATCCAGGGAATGCGCTCGCTATTGCGGTTCACCTGGGGGCATATCCAGGTAATGGCAATATTACTACGATATTGTATATAATAACAAATCATTATCTATATTTTGCCGTGTTGTTTATGCAACGATAGGGTAAAATCAACCGATCCTCGCCTGAAAATATAAAGCATTTCAAAAGAAAGATCCCCTCAATTGAGTTCGATCTTTTCGATGGCCTGAATTCGTTTCAATACCGGCGGATGGGAGTAGTTGAGAAAGACATAGAAAGGATGGGGAAGGAGATTGGACAGGTTGTGGACGGACAGCTTTTTGAGGGCGTCAATCATGGCCCCGGGGTTTTGGGTGGTCGCCACCGCAAATCTGTCGGCCTGGTATTCATTGGACCGGGAACGGACCTGCATCAGGATGCCCACAAAAAAGTCCAGGGGCGCAAAGAGCATCCCAAAAAAGATAAGTCCTGCATAAACAGACATGTGATTCATATAGAAAGCGTCAAACAGACCCTGGTAAGATATCATAAAAGAGAGCAGGAAAAACATGAGACCGGTTTGAAGGATCCCCAACAGCATCCCCTGGAGGATGTGTTTCTTTTTATAATGCCCCATTTCGTGGGCCAGAACCGCCACCAGTTCCTGGATCGTATGCTGCTGGATGAGTGTGTCAAAGAGGACGATCCGTTTGTTTTTGCCGAACCCGGTAAAAAAGGCATTTGATTTGCGGGAACGTTTGGATCCGTCCATGGTATAGACATTCTTCAGGGGGAATTGTATGGACTCGGCACAGGACAGAATGGCCGATTTGAGTTCCCCTTCCTCTAAGAGTTTGAACTTGTTGAAGAGGGGCATAATCCAGGTCGGTGCAATATACTGAACCACCAGCATGTAGAGAATAACCACGGCCCAGCAGTACAGCCATGCATGGTTGCCGGCATATTCAAAAAACGCCAGGATACCCGCCAGGAGGGGCGTCCCATCAGGATTGCAAGCACCAGGCCCTTGAGCAGGTCGAGTAGATAGGTACGCCAGGTGGTCCTGTTGAACCCGAATCGTTCCTCGATGACGAATGTTGCGTAAATCGAGAAAGGCTGTGACAGCAATGCGTAGAAAAACATCAATGTCCCCATATACATCAGACCGGTCAGTACCGGGCCTTTTCCAAAGGACTGAACCCAGTTGTCAATGGCAGGAAATCCGCCCTGAAACCAGAAAAGTAGTATGGCCGCCAGATTGATCATGGCGCTTACCCATCCGAATCGGGTGTTGACACGCAGGTAGTCCTGTGATTTTCGATACTGATGGGCATCGTATACACCCTGGAACGGTTTGGGCAGTTCTGCCTGCAGCATTCTCAAGTTGAGTGTGTCGGCAACGATGTTGACAACAACATCCAGGACGATGGCGGCGAGTATGATGAAAGCGATGGTGTTCAATGGTAAAAATCCTGTGTTGACATTCCAGGGATCTCCTAACGCAAAGGATACCCCCATGTCAAAGTTTTTACCCCGAATATTTCATGAAACTTGACGAGGCGTTCCTTGGTTGCTTTCATATATCAACAAATTATCAAGATATTGCAAGTTAACCTTTCAAGAGGTTCACTGAAATGGGAAAAAATTATGTTGGTGTTGAAAAGAGAGCACATTCCCGAAAAAATTATTCCATGGATCATCGACCGACCATCCGGATCGGTCTTCAGGAATTCGATGTTATCGACATCTCCGAAAGGGGGGTGCGCTTTGTCAATGACAAGAAAATAATCCAGCAGGGATGGGTCAACGGTACTATCATTTTTCACCGATAGGGTCCCCATTGATGTCGATGGGGTTATCGTGCGTGACGAAGATGGGGCTATGGGGCTTCATCTGGTGGCCCCTATTGATCCAGACCTTGATTGAGGTCTGAAAATGAACAGTCCAACATCCAATGCATGAAATCGAACATCGAGACCGGATACAAAGACGCGTGTTGTTGTTTATCCGTGCGCCGGAACTGGGCAAGGTCAAAACGCGTCTGGAGAAAAAGATGGATGTCGCCACCGTTCTCAGACTCTACCGGTGCTTTGTTCAGGATATCATGAAGACCCTGACCATTGGCGGGCATGACATGCTTGTCTTTTTTACACCCCCGCGCAAGAAATCGGCCGTCCAGGCATGGCTGGGGGACACGGTCCCTATCCAGCCACAGACAGGGAAAACGTTAGGGGACAAGATGCGAAATGCCTTTTCAGACGTCTTTGCCACGGGATGTGGACCAGGCCGTATTGATGGGGAGTGATCTGCCGGATTTCGACAACCGTATCATCGACGAGGCATTTGAATTATCTGAAAAATAAGGATATGGTTATCGGACCGGCGTTGGATGGCGGTTATTATCTGATCGGGTTCCGGAAGCATGCGTTTAACAGTGACATATTTTCAAACATCGACTGGGGAACGGCGTCTGTGTTCCGCCGAACCATGGGGGAAATTCATGCTGCGGGTCTAAACTGCCATGTCCTTCCATCCCGGCAGGACATCGACACCCATGACGATCTGGTGGCCTTTTATCACCGCAGCAAAGCCAACGGGCTCACCCACCTGAAAACCATGAAACTTCTGGAGCGGCTCAACCTGAAAGGATTTCAATGAAGCCCGGCAATTTTAAAACAACCCTGGTCTGCCTGGCGGTTTTGACCTTTCTCTTTATGGTTCATCCGGGCCAAAGCATTGCTGAAGATTTGCAACAAAGACCTGGTTGTCGGTCGTTTTTCGTCTCTGCAGCCCGGTATGGATCCACCACCCGGCTGGGAACCCCTGGTGTTCAAGAAAATTGACCGGCACACCCGCTATGAACTGGTGATGGATGACGGTGTTGTGGTGGTAAAGGCCGTCAGCACTGCCGCTGCATCGGGGTTGATTCGAAAGATCCAGATCGATCCCATGGAATACCCCCTGGTTGAATGGCGATGGAAGGTGAGCAATATCCTGCAAAAGGGCGATGTCACGCAAAAAAAGGGGGATGACTACCCGGCCCGGATCTACATTACCTTTGCGTATGACCCATCCAGGCTTTCCTTTGGCAACCGGGTCAAGTACAAGACCGCAAAACTGCTGTATGGCGAATACCCGCCCACAGGTGCCATCAACTACATCTGGGGAAACCATGCAGCCATCGGCACGATAGTCCCCAATCCCTATACCGACCGTGCCATGATGATTGCCGTTGAATCGGGTGATGAAAAAACCAACCAGTGGATCACTCAAAAAAGGAATCTTCTTGAGGATTACCGCAATGCCTTTCATACGGATCCACCCATGATATCGGGCGTGGCCATCATGACGGACACCGACAACACCGGAGAGGCGGCGACGGCATTCTATGGAGACATTATTTTTAAACGACTTCATGAGAACTAACGCGACAGATAGCTTGTGACTGTCATTTGCACTTCGTGCGACATTAGCTTCTGCGGGCGTCATTTGCACTTCGTGCGTCATTAGCCCTGCGGGCGTCATCTGCACTACGTGTGTCATTAGCGCTGCGCGCGTCATTTATTGTTGCGTAGCTATAGCTGTCAGCCACCCTCCAACCCTCGTATCACCCTTGTATCACCCTTGGACCCTTATATACTGGGAACTCAACTTTCGGATTTCACCACAAATTGAGCGAAATGGGTAATCCAATGGCGATTTGCGCTGTTTGAGCCAATTAGGGCACCTTACATCAGCGCATGACAATGAACAATCCAATATGAAAACACGGTCATATAATTGCTACGCCTGTTTAATCAAATGGCCAGCGCTGATGTTAGGAGCCCTTGCGGCGAGTCCGCAAAGCGCCAGGGGATTATTCATTTCGCGTCTCCTGAATCCCAAAAATTGAGCTGGGAAGCTAGGACGCTGCTGTCCGCTATAGCATTTGTCAAAATAACATTCCGGTTACTCCGAAAAGGGGTTTCCATATTTTTTTAAACGGACATATCAAACCAAACTATAACTTGTGCCCACCGGATTGATGATGGAATACGGCCGATTGGTCGTAACATAAGGCCGCAGAAACATCATCAATCCGGCAGGGCACGCCACGAGTGATGCAGATTAATAATGATATGTCCGTTTAAAAAAATATGGAAACCCTGAAGCTGTAAAACGCAAACGGAACATATTCATTAGAAACAAGTAACGGTTTTTCTTTTTGATCACATATTTATAAGCCTTTAACGAGAGACGAATCAGATTTGAAATTAAATGTTTCTAATGGGATAAAGCTTGCCTTTAAAACACCGATACGCAGTAAACTTGCCAGCCACATGCTGTCAGAGATGTCGGTTTTTTTCCGGCACATTTTTGACATGCTTGGCATTAGCAGAAAACTTGAAAGGCATCTTCAAGCACATTATGCACCGGTCGCCAGTAAACGCTCGTGCTCTCCATGGCAACAACAGGGCATGCATGTGATGACAGCCATGATTTTAGCCGATATAGATCGTCGGTGAAGGTCAGAATTCTTGAATCATGAATTACTGCTCACCATCCGATTCAGTAATGATGATGCATGCAGAAACCGACTTTTTATGAACATCTAATCCGCAACAAATGGGGTGCACAACAGAAATTATTTTGTTATTATTTTTCCGTGTCATAGCTGTCCTCCTTTGGTTTATAAATTTTCATGCTTCATATTTAGAGGATAGCTATGACATTGAGATAGTTAGATTTTGTTTCATGCTTGGTTGTGCGCGCCAGGGCATGAAAATTTATGACAACCCCTATGATCGCTGTAGCCACCCTCCAACCCTTATCTATAATACCTCACCAGCTTGTGGGGTGAAACACCCATCAGGTAGAGCATCATCAGCATCCAGTTTCTAAGCGTGCTGTAGAGCAGACCCTCTTTTTCCCAGCGGCGGGGGTCTGTTTGAACCCGCTTGCCGATTATTTCGATGGTATCGCCACGCTTTTTTATGCGCCGCATGATTTCCACGTCTTCCATGATGGGTATCCTGCTGAAACCACCGATCATATGGAAATAGTCTCTACGCAAAAAGATGGCCTGGTCTCCATAGGGCACCCGGGTGATCCGGGAACGGACGGTGGCGACATTTTCGATGATACGGTAGCCCCATTTGCTGGAACGGATACCGAGATCAAAGGCGCCCCCGACGATATGCTTATTCTGCAATGTTTCTGAAATCGCCTGGAATGCCCCCGCAGGCAACAGGGTGTCCACATGCAGGAACAGCAGAATGGGTCCCGAGGCCAGCTCAGCGCCCCTGTTCATCTGGGTGCCGCGGCCCTTTTCGGATGTATCGGTTTTTATTTGCAGACGGACGCGCCTTAAAATGGATGGCTTCGAGGGTCGTGGCCTCGGGATGGGCATCCACAACGATAATTTCGATTGTTATTCCTGTGGATTGATTCTCAAGGCATTCAAGTGCGGCCTGGATGGTTTCTGCTTCGTTCAAAACCGGTATGATAATGGAGATGTCGGGTTTCACACGCTTTCTCAAGGGATCTCAGTCATTGGTAAATAATATTGGATATTTCAGCCCTCTTTGCTTATGGAGACTCAGTTGTCTTCATCGTCACTGAACGGCAGGTGAATGGTAAACGTGCTTCCGTTACCAAGCTCGCTTTCACAGAGACCCTCCCGCCGTGGGCCTGGGCAATGGCCTGTTGGAAGCCATGATCTGCGCTCTGGGTGTGAGGCATTCTTTTTTTATGACATTGCCTTCCCATGTTTCATAGGTTCCCGAAGACGTGTCACGGGAGTTTACAACAATTTTAAGATCCGGTCCACTCACATCTTTGCAATTGGTTGATATTGTGATGACAATTTCTTCGACTGTTCGGGACCTGTTTGTATCGCTTCCAAAAAATTGCCGGAAGCATCGATTGAGGGGATTTTAATTTGGTATTGTTAGAAACAAGTTAGGAACGGGTTAGTTTTCGGTTGAAAACTATTGCGCAATATGCCACTGTTTATATTATGAAATCATAACCACAATCCATGGGGAATTCATTACCTATTTTAAGTGGACAGGAAAAATTATATTAATATAACTATCTGAAATCATTTAGTTAGAAAAAAAATAGACAATTTCGCATGGTTTTTGCATCATAATTTACCAGAATAACCAGAACTGACCTGTTCCGACATGTCATTGCATTCAGAGGGGTTGAATATACCAATGAAAGAAGGTTTTATAGATAACGGTGGTCGACGTTCCGGGGTAGACAGACGTGTTTTTTCCTATGCCGTCCATATCCCTGAAAGAAGAGTGACAGCGGATCGGCGGCTTGGTATGGACAGGCGGAAACATCCAAGAGAACACGAATAATCGATTTCCCTGAAATCATAGTGAAAAGAGGGCGGATAGAGAAAATTTATCCGCCCTCTCTTTTTTTGTGGACAGAGCTTGTTTTTAATGGACCGAGTATGGATATGTCTATATTTCCGTGTTAGGGTGACGGGGAAATATAGCTGTTTAGCGTTTTAAGCTAAAGACTATCAAAATAAAAGGCAGGTAGCGTGAACGATTCTCCAGGGACATCCCGGTTTTTTTACGGATACGCAATTGTTGTGGTGGCTTTTGTGCTTCAGGCTGTGGGCTGGGGTGTATTCAACAGCATGGGGGTTTTTTTTAAACCTTTCATGGATGAATTCGGCTGGTCCAGGGCGCTTATTTCATCTGCTTTTTCCCTTGCCATGCTGGTTTGCGGTATGAGCAGCATCCTGCAGGGAGGTTTGAGTGACAGATTCGGGCCACGGGTCGTTATGGCCGTGGGAGGCGTGTTTCTCGGGATCGGTTATCTTCTGATGTCCCGGGTATCGCACTTCTGGCATGTCTATCTTTACTGCACGGTTATCATCGGTTTCGGCATCAGTGGTACGGATGTTGTCATGCTTTCCACCACCTCGCGCTGGTTTTTACGATTCAGGGGCCTGGTGACAGGTATTGCCAAAGTCGGTACGGGGGTTGGCATGCTGGTCATGCCGCTTCTTCTCAACTGGCTTATCGTCCGGTATGGATGGCGAATCACCTTTTTGAGTCTGGGCATTCTTTCCCTGTTGGCATATATCGGTTTAGCGCAGTTTCTGGTGCGTGATCCCGGGAAAATGGGGCTCTGGCCGGACAATGAAAAAAGGGTTTCACATGAACCGGATACTGGACCGGAGAAAGGGCTCAACACCGAACAAGCCATGCGAACCTTGTCGTTCTGGACCATATGTGTTGCCTACATCCTGGCGCTCTTCTGTCTGGCAACCATGCTCTTACATGTTGTTCCGCACGTGATTGACATGGGGTTTTCTTCCAGCCGCGGGGCTCGTATTTTATCGACGGTGGGCGCGGTGAGCATACTGGGTCGATTTGTTATGGGGGGCACGGCAGACAGAATCGGGACCAAGTCGGTGCTGGTAATCTGTTTTATGTGTCTGACCACGGGTCTGTTCTGGCTTCAGATTTCAGATCGGTTCTGGATGATGGTGGTCTTTGCAATTTTGCACGGGTTTGCACACGGGGGGCTATTTGCGATTGTGGCGCCCATCACGGCAGAATATTTCGGGACCCGATCCCATGGTGAACTCTTTGGAATCGTCACCTTTGTCTCCACCTTTGGTGCCGCTGCAGGTCCGGTTCTGGCTGGTGTTGTGTTCGATGCAAGCGGGTCGTACCAGATGGTCTTTCGTATCCTGACCGGGGTGAGTGTTGTTGGTCTTGGGTGTGCCATATCCCTCAAGCGTGCCTGAGCGATTGCCGATCTCACCGCATCTACGGCGTCAGAAGCAGTCCCGCATAGCACATGCTATAGCGGGCTTCTTTCTTGTATCTACGGCAAGCTTGGCAATCGCTCATCATTCCGGAAACAACATGGATCCTGGACCCCTTGAACCCTTCATTATGATTGAGATAAAACGCGATCTGAAACCTTCTGCCAGATATCCTGGATGGCATGGCTGGTTTCAGAAGAGGGGTCGTATTCCAGGATGGTTTGGGCCTGCACCATGGCGCGGGTTATGGCCGTATCAAAAGGAATTTGCCCCAGGGCTTCTGCATGGGAATTCATAGCATAGGTGTTGATGTCGTCTGTCAGCTTTTGATTCAGGTCGTATTTGTTGACGCAGACCATGGCGGGAACGCGAAAGTGTTCGGTAAGCGCCAGAATGCGTTTTAGATCGTGGATGCCCGAAACCGAAGGCTCTGTCACCACAAGCACTGCATCGGCATTGCCGATGGATGCGATGACTGGGCAGCCAACACCCGGAGGCCCATCCGTCAATATGAGGTCGGCCCCGGTTTTTTCAGCGATGGCTTTGGCTTCATTTCGGACCAGGGAAACCAATTTGCCTGAATTTTCTTCGGCAATCCCCAACCGGGCATGAACCATGGGTCCCAGGCGGGTATCTGAGATATACCATTCACCACAGGTGTTGATGGGGAAATCGATGGCGTTTTCCGGGCAGAAGTGGACACAGACCCCGCATCCTTCACAGGCAACAGGGCTCACTTGAAAATCCAGGTTGATGGCCTCGAACTGACACAGGTCCCGGCATTGACCACATTGGGTGCAACGACTTTCATCGATCAGGGCCGTGCGGCCGCTCTGGAAATCATGACGGGATTGAATGGTTGGTTCGACAATCAGATGCAGATCGGCAGCATCCACGTCTGCATCGCAAAGAATCTTGTTTTTGGCCAGTGTCGCAAAAGCGCCCATGAGGCTCGTTTTTCCTGTTCCGCCTTTGCCACTGATGATGACCAGCTCTTTCATATTGGTTTGTTCCGTTTTCTAATATCGTTAAACGATTTTATTGATCTGCTCGAAGATACTCAGAAATTTTTCCCGATAGTCCGGCAATTCCCGGACCATGAGTTTTCCGTTGGTGGTAACTTCCGCGATCTGCCTGTCAAAGGGTATTTCCATTAAAACAGGCATAGCAATAGATGCCGCATAATCCTTGACATCCTGATTGCCGATGTCCGAACGGTTGATGACCAGCCCAAAGGGGATCTGCAGCATCTGTACTGCTCCCACAGCCAGCTTGAGATCATGGAGGCCGAAAGGAGTGGGCTCGGTTACCAGGATAACAAAATCGGAATCACTTATAGAAGCGATAACCGGACAGGAGGTTCCTGGTGGCGAATCAACGATGTTGACCCTGTCAAGCGGTGCATGGGACTTGACCTTTTTTATCAAGGGAGGCGCCATAGCCTCACCCACTCTTAATCGGCCATAAACAAGCTCGATATCCCGATGATAACCCCGGGTGATGGTACCGAGTTCTCGATACGATGCCATAATGGCATCTTCGGGGCAAACCTTGAAACAGCCCCCGCAGCTATGACAGAGCTCCGGGAAGGTCATGGCTGCCGTACCGGCGATGATGGCGATGGCCTTGAACTGACAGAGGGTTTCACATTTGCCGCAGAAGGTGCATTTGTCTTCGAGAATTTCGGGAACCAGGGTTTTTATGGTTTCGGTTTCACCTTTTTCAGGTGGTACAAAGAGATGCAGGTTCGGTTCCTCGACATCACAGTCCAGGAGCCGTACCGGCGTCTCTAATGAAACAGCAAGATTTGCGGCGACCGTTGTTTTCCCGGTTCCACCTTTTCCACTGGCGATGCTGATGATCATGCGATTATATTCTCCGGATTTTTAATATGGCTTCTAATGGTCGCAGACATTACCGCCCGTTACCAGGGTCTTATTCAGGTAACGCTTGACGAGAGTTTCAGGCTCATCCACCGGTGCACCCACAAATACTTGGACGCCTGCCTGCTGAAACAGTTCAATGGCCCGCTGGCCCATGCCACCGGCGATAACGACATTTGTGCCCTGTTCTTTCAGCCACCGGGGAAGAACGCCGGGTTCATGGGGCGGCGGATCCAGCATTTCTGTGTTCAAGATTTTTTGGTCTTCCACCTCCACCATGGCAAATTCCTTACAATGCCCGAAATGGGCGGTCAGTTTGCCGTCTGCAATAGGTATGGCAAATTTCATTTTTTACTCTCCTTTTCTGTTTTTAAATGGGTTCGATAAACAAGATGATGCTTACATCCAATGCCCATTGACATTTGAGCTTGCGGAAGGTTGCAGTTCACCTTTTTTGAATTTATCGATGTTTTCCGTGATGGTTCCGCTTGCGCCGGTAACAATCTTGATGCCGGCCCGTTCCAGTACCATAAAGGCTTTGGGGCCGCAATTTCCGGTAATCAGGACATCGACGTTGGCGTTTGCAACGGTTTTGCCTGCTTGAATCCCGGCCCCCTGGGGGAGGTCTAGACTCTGTTTGTTGTCGAGAACGTCAAATGCCATGGTGTCGGGATCGATAACAATAAAATGGTCGCATCGTCCAAAACGTGGATCCACCTGCGCGGAAAGATCGTTCCCATTCGATGTTACAGCTATTTTCATGATTCGCCTCCTGGTTTGGTATACGATATTATGAGTATATGCTCATAAAAGACAATTTAAGCGTTCTTATGGGACTTGTCAAGACAATAAAATCCTAAAATGATTTTATATGGATTTCAGGAGCTGTTGGATTTCTTTTTCGGTGAGATGACGCCAGGCGCCTTCGGGTAGAGCCCCGAGTTCGATATTGGCAACCCGGACGCGTTTCAGGGCAGTAACGTGATTGCCTGTTTTTTTGACCATACGGCGAATCTGTCTGTTCCTGCCTTCCTTGAGCTGGATGAGAAAACGGTTGCTGGAAAGCCGTTTGACAAGGGCGGGTCGGGTCTTTTCCCCCAGAATCGTGATACCCTTTTCCATTTTTGCGAGGGCGCTGTCGGATATGGGGGTCGCAACGGTCACGATGTATTCCTTTTCGTGATCAAAGGACGGGTGCAGCAGATGGTGATGGAGGTTTCCGTCATTGGTCATGAGCAGGAGACCGGTGGAATCCTTGTCAAGACGCCCCACCGGATAAATACGTTCCGGGATATCCACCAGGTCCACAACGATCTTTTCATTTTTCTGGCTGCAGGTGGTGACATACGATCTGGGTTTGTTGAGGGCAATGTATATTGGGGTTTGCCTCACGGCCAGCAACTGGCCGTTGACGTCGATCCTGTCTTTTTCAGGATCCACCTTGGTGCCAAGCTCGGTTATGACGCGCCCGTTGACACGCACCTTGCCCTCCTGGATAAAGACCTCCCCCTGTCTGCGGGAACAGTATCCAGCCGAAGATAGAAATTTTTGAAGCCTGACGAGGGGCATATTGAGATCGATATCCTAAATTTAATACCTTGGTAACTATCCGTATTATCGTTATTTCTTTATTCTATTAGAGAAAAGGGTTCAAGGGGCCAAGGGTGATACAAGGGTTCAAGGGTGGCTAACAGCTATAAGCGTTTAGCCTTAAGCCACTTATTGCTTAGCGCTTACAGCCAATACCTATGACCTGTAATCCGCATTAATCTTTATATAATCGATAGAAAAATCACAGGTGAGAACCGAGGCTGATCCTTCTCCCATGTTCAAATCCATGACAATAGCAAACTCGGGTTCTTTGAGCACCCGTGTAGCCAGTATTTCGGCTTCCGGCCCGCAGCCGAGACTGTTGCGGGTCATCTGTACCTGATTAAAGTAGATATCGATGGTATCCGGTTGAATGGGCACGCCCGCTCTGCCGGCTGCAGCAATGAGCCGACCCCAGTTGGCATCTTCCCCGAACAGAGCTGTCTTGACAAGCGGTGAGGTGGCGATGGTATGTGCGATGGTATGGGCATCTTGATTGGACATGGCTCCTTTGATGATGATGTCCACACATTTGCTTGCACCTTCTCCGTCTTTCACAAGACGTTTGGCAAGACCCTTGAGAATGTCCTCCAGTAAAAATTGGAATTCACCGGCCTGCTCCAGGCTGTCGATGGATACCTGGGATTGACCGTTGGCAAAAATAAGGGTGGTATCATTGGTACTGGTATCCCCATCGATACAAATCCGGTTGAGGGTTTTATCCACGGCACCCCCAAGTATTTTCTTTAAGAGGGACGGCGTTATGGATATGTCCGTACAGAGAAAGCAGAGCATGGTGGCCATGTCGGGGGCGATCATCCCGGACCCCTTGGCCATGCCCACCAGGGTAAAAGACTGCTCGTGTATACGACCTTGGCGGTATTCCAGCTTGGGGACCGTGTCAGTTGTCATGATAGCTGTGGCAAGGTCTCTAAAACCATCAGGTCTTAGAGCCTTGATGAGGTCAGGGACAGCATGGTTGACCTTTTCGATAGGAAATACGTCACCGATGACACCCGTCGACGCCACCAGGATATCCTGGTCTTTCAATCCAAGACCCCTGGCGGCTGCGCCAGCCATATCCAGGGCGCTTTGATGCCCTTGATCACCATTGCAGCAATTGGCGTTACCGCTATTGACGATGATTCCGTGGGAGATACCGCCTTGAATACGTTTCTGGGTGATGAGAACAGGTGCCGCCTTGATCCTGTTGGTAGTAAAGACTCCGGCGACCGATGCAGGCGCCTCTGAGTAGATAAGCCCAAGATCCTTGTCTGGGTTGCTTTTCAGACCGGAATGGATACCGGCCGCCTGAAACCCCATACATGTGATTGCTGTCATGAAAACGTCCTTTTGATTCGAGAGACCTTGATAATAGCATCTACCCACAAAATAATTATTTTGGCACCAACTACATTGAAAATCAATAGCCAAGAATTTTGATATGATATGCCCATGGATCATGGCATGTTTGACAGAATCCTTTGCATGACTTATAAATCGAAGCATATCGCTGTAAGCATTAAGCGATAAACTACTTGTGCATAGTACAAATATGCCAGCTGTCAGCGATGCTTAAAACCTAAAACTTAAAACATAAAACCGTCAAAAAAGGTGATATATGCGCGAACTGAATAGCGCATGCCCGGATTGTGGTGTGCGTCTCGATATTTTCAAAACATGACGTCAGATTCGCTTGCGCTGCAGGTCCTGCGGTAAGCTATTCCCGGTCCAACAATATGTTGGAGACAGCGACGATGCATTGGATGATCTTCTGGCTGATGTTCGTTGTGATAGGTTATAATTATATGAGCTTGGTACTTTCCAGTCTGTTTCCGGTTTTTTCACTTCTTTTGATCGGCAGTTTGCTGAAGCGGCTGAAACTGACCAATGAGATGTTTTTGAAACTATCCGACAGACTGGTCTATTTTATTTTTTTCCCGGTGCTGCTTTTCTGGAAAATCGGGGGCGCAGAGGTCGGTCGTTTTGTAAACTGGAATTTGTGCATTGCCGTCCTTGTGTCCATTGCCATAACCTACATCATCAGCGCCCTGGCGTTGAAACTGTTCAACATATCCGACTACAAGGCAGGCTCCTTTTCCCAGAGCTGTTACCGGTTCAATACCTATATCGGCATGGCCATCATTTTTTATGCCTTCGGCGAAGAGGGCATCAAACACTTTGGTCTTCTCATCGGGTTTGCCATTCCCTTTATCAATGTCCTGGCGGTGTCGACACTGATCTGGTATTCTGGAAAGTCCACGAGCTCCGGGCATCGCCTGGGGATTTTTTTCAAAGAGATCGTCACGAATCCCCTGGTTCTCGCATGTGCCGCTGGTTTGGCCTATGCCAGGATGATGGGTTCTTTTCCGGCCTTTATCGACAACACCTTTCGTCTCATGTCGGCAGCTGCTCTTCCGCTTGCTCTCATCTCCATCGGGGGAGCGCTGACCATGAAAGGATTGCGGGGCAATTTCAGCATTTCAACCATTGGGACGGTCATTAAATTGTTGATCCTGCCCCTTGTGGGATATTTTGTCCTGAAAGAGATGCAGGTCATGGGGCTGCCGTATAAGGTAGGAATGATCTTTTTTATGCTGCCGACTTCCGCATCCATCTATGTCCTTTCATCCCAGCTCAACAGTGACACGGAGCTGGCATCATCCGCCATTGTTCTTTCGACGATTCTCTCCTTTTTTTCCCTTTCGGTAGGGTTGATGCTTTGAAACTGAAAGGTGTCAAAGTGGAAAATTTCAGAATAGTTGTGGAATATGACGGCACTGCCTATCATGGCTGGCAGCGGCAGAAGACGGATCGAACCATTCAGGGGGAGATCGAAAAGGCTCTGATGACCATGACGGGAAAACCTGTCAGTCTGGCAGGCTCCGGGAGGACGGATGCGGGGGTCCATGCCATTGGTCAGGCGGCCAGTTTCAGGAGCGATGCCGGTCTCGGACCGGACATATACCTCAAGGGCCTCAACAGTCTTCTTCCGGACGATATTCTCATCAAAGTGTGCGAATCAATGGATCCGGCTTTTCATGCCAGATACGATGCCAGAAGCAAGCTTTATCAGTACCGGATATTGAATCGTGACATGCCTTCCATTCTGGAAAGGCATTATGTCTGGCACATTCGGCAGTGCTTAAATGTTTCGGCCATGCAGAAAGCCGCAACATCTTTTGTGGGCAACCACGATTTCAAGGCCTTCGAAGGGACAGGAAGCCCCAGAACCAGCACGGTTCGGCATGTCATCCGTGCCGGGATACAACAGACAGCGGATGATCATATTCTGTTCGATATCGAAGCAGACGGCTTCCTGCGATATATGGTTCGCAATATCGTCGGCACCCTGGTGGATGTGGGGAAGGGGCGCACCCCTGGAGGAGATGTGGAAGGGATTCTCCTATCCAGGGACAGAAACCGGGCCGGTGCCACGGCGCCGGCGAAAGGGCTGTTTTTAATAAAGGTGAATTATTAGTTTTAACTCAACTTTTGAGATCCAGGAAACGCGAAATGAATAATCCCCTGGCGCTTTGCGAACTCGCCGCAAGGGCTCCTAACATCAGCGCTGGCCATATGGTTAAACAGGCGTAGCTATTAAATAACCGTTTTTTTTTATTGGATTGTTCATTCTCATGCGCTGATGTAAGGAGCCCTAATTGGCTCAAACAGCGCAAATCACCATTGGATCACCCATTTCGCTCTATCTGTGGTGAAACCCGAAAGTTGAGGTTTTAGGTTTTAAGTTTTAGGAATGCCCAAAGCTGTCAGCCGTTAGCAACAATAAATATCGCGCGCAGCGCTAATGACGCCCGCAGGGCAAATGACCATAAATGACAGCCGGAGGCGAAATATCGCGCGCAGCGCTAATGACGCCCGCAGGGCAAATGACCATAAATGACAGCCGGAGGCGAAATATCGCGCGCAGCGCTAATGACGCCCGCAGGGCAAATGACCATAAATGACAGCCGGAGGCGAAATATCGCGCGCAGCGCTAATGACGCCCGCAGGGCAAATGACCATAAATGAACAGCCGAAGGCATACTATCATCAAACAGAGTCCTGCAGGTCATGGACGCCTTGAAGAACGATATCGAAAAGCGCCTGGATGTCGTTTTCTTCCAGGCAGGAAAAGGCCACTCTTAGATTGTCTTCCCCAATGGAAATCAGACCAACACCATAGGTATCGAGCAGGTGTACCCGGAGTTTTTCCGCAAGCACGGTCTTGAGTCTGATACACATGAAATAGCCCGAGTTAAATGGGTAGACCTCCCAGGCGTCCTGATATTTTGTATCGGCAAGTACCTTCTTGACCGTATTGGCCCTTTTCTTCAGGATATTGAATTTGTCCTGTTTTTCGGCTGCAAAATTGTCATGTTGCATGGATTTGAGGACAATGGATTGACCCAGGTGTGATGCGTTGGAAATGTTGCCACGGACACATCCGGCAGTTTTTTTCTCCAGGGCATCGTAGACAGCTGCGGGATCGGTTTTTGCCTGAAGACCATAGGTAATGAAACCGACCCTGAGACCCCAGACAAAGTTTTCCTTGGTACATCCGTCCAGTTTGACGGCCAGCAGTCTCGGATCTTGGCCGCATAAGCTGGCAAAGACAGATTCTTTAAGCGTTTCCGGTTCGTAGAATAACCCGAAATAGGAGTCATCCGTCACAGCCAGAACATGAGTGCCAGAGGCGGCAATATCAGTCAAAATGCCAACGATCTGTTTCCCCTCCTCCTGTGTGGCGGTATAACCCGTCGGGTTGTGGGGGAAATTTAACAGGACGGTTATCTTTTTATTCTTACTCGCTTCCTCCCTGATAGCCGCTTCAAACGCCTGGACGTTAAAGGCACCATCCGATGTAAAAATAGGGTAGGAGCGAATTCTGGCAGCCTTTCTCACACCGAGAATCATGTTGTAATTTCCCCACATCATGTCCGGTAGAATGACCACATCACCGGGATCGATCCATACATCTGCAAACATGCTGATGCCGTGGGTAATACCGCATGTGACCACCGGAAGGCTGATGGTCTTACCTGCGAGGGATGGGTTTTTCTCAAACAAGGATGCCTGCCAGGCCTTGCGTAGACCCGGTATGCCAAAAGAGGGCGCATAGGTCAAAGAGGCCCTGGGCGGGATATCCTTTATGGAATCCCTGACGGACTCAAAACACATGATGTCATCGGCTTCTGTTGCAATACCGATGGTGGCATTCAGCTTGTGTGCTTTTTCCCTGGCTTCGGCGCTTTGACTCAGAATTCCCTTTGGGAAAAAGAGTTGCTTGCCGATGGTTGACAGCATTTCCATCAGGTGGGGGTTTTCGTTCTGGATGACCTGGTTCAACTCTTTGGCAATGGGATTCATTGAACAACCTCCGTATTCACAAATCAGTTCTTTTTGGTTGTTCATACAAGTTGACTCGGAATCATGTCAAGAAGGATAATGATCGACTGGTTTTAGGTGTTAGGTTTTAAGTTTTTAGGTATTAGGTTGCAGGAAGCAATAAGTTATGGGCAATCATCCTTAAAACCTAAAACCTAAGACCTAAAACGAAAAAAAAACCCCGCGTAGATACAGCGCGGGGTTTGCCATGGAATCGTTGGCGATATTACTTTCTGGCTCTTTTGGAAGCTTTGAGTGGATTGATTTTCTGTTTGGCACCCGCTTTTTCCATGGTAACATGAGATGCCAGATTGCAGTTCCCATTTTTCCATTTCAGTGACGGCTCGGGGCATGCTGTGCAATACCAGCCGGCTGAAAATTCCTGGACGCGATTACATCCATTGCAGGTCTCAACGGTTTCATGGCAAAGCCCGCCGTTGTAAGAACAGCCTTGTGCGGTCATAAATGCGCACTCAACACCATTTCTAATTGTTGTACAAATCATTGGAATCACCCCCTTTTAGTTGATTGTTCTACAAACCGCGTGCTCGGCACGCGGTTCCGAACCTGAACTTGCGGAGACGTGCCGTCTCCTTTGTCTTTCCCCCATTTTGGGGGAAATCCAAGCCACCCGTTTCACGGGTGGTAGTTGACTCGATAACGTTGTTACACGAATTTCTTTGCGGTCAATAAAAAAGGCCTGAGAAAAAACCCGGCCCGACTTGATATCTTACCGAAAATTAGGGGTGAACATAGTTATGGAAAAAAGGTTTGTCAAATGATTTCTTGATTTTTTGAATCAAAAATTGCATTTTGCATTGACATGAGACCCTTGGGAAAAGCGAACCGCAATAGGAAGAGCATTCCCCGATGCAACGCGACTTGAGAACACCGACAAGTCTCGCTGTGAGATTCTTCACTTTCGATTTGATCTTAAAAAGGAGTGGATACCCGTGAAATACGCAGACATAGAGACCCGGATCCCGACACTTGGGCGCGCCAGCATCCCTTCTCCGGCCAAGCGAGATTCGAACATCAGCATCAGCGATGGTTTTGTGGCGGATGACGAAGGGGTGATGATCGATGTTACCTTGAGCGGTTTCATGGATGCCTTGAAAACCGGTTCGCCGGGCCCCCATTTCGAACTGGCAGGCCCCCGGGAAAACATTTATTTCGACCCCAGTAAATTGCGCTGTGGTATCGTCACCTGCGGCGGTCTCTGTCCCGGTCTCAACGATATCATTCGGGCAGTGGTGCTGGAACTCTATTTCGGTTATGGGGTCACCAATATCTACGGATTTCGATACGGACTTCAGGGTTTCATCCCCAAATACGGTCATGACATCATTGAACTCACCCCAAAATTTGTGGTCAACATTCTCGACATGGGTGGTTCGGTTCTCGGTTCATCAAGAGGACCCCAGGATATCGAGGAGATCGTCGACAGTCTGGAAAGAACAAACATTGGCATATTATTCATGGTCGGGGGGGACGGCACCCTCCGGGCAGCCACCCGTATAGGCGACACGGTTCTTGCACGGGGGCTCAAGATCAGTGTTGTGGGCATTCCCAAGACCATCGACAACGATATCCACCTGGTGGCCCGGTCATTTGGGTTCGATACCGCTGTGGATGTGGCATCAAATGCCATAAAGAGTGCCCACAACGAGGCCCTGGGCTATCCGGACGGTATTGGCCTCATCAAACTCATGGGCCGCTATTCAGGTTTCATCGCCGCAACAGCTGTTCTGGCACAGCAGGACGTCAATTTCGTGTTGATACCCGAAGTTGATTTTGATCTTGCCGGGCCAAAGGGATTGCTGGCGAGCGTTGAAAAGCGGCTCAAGGAGAGGCGGCATGCCGTGATTGTGGTAGCTGAAGGGGCCGGGCAGAAATATTTTCAAGAAGACCTGGAAAAACGGGATGAATCCGGAAATCTCCGCCTGCAGGATATCGGTATTTATTTAAAGGATGCCCTGACAAGCTATTTTGAACGAAAAAACATCGATATTTCTCTGAAATATATCGATCCCAGTTACACCATCCGGAGCCTTCCGGCCAATGCCAATGACCATGTCTTTTGTTCTTTCCTGGGCAGGGACGCAGTGCATGCGGGCATGGCCGGTAAGACAAAGGTGCTTATCGGGTATTGGAACTATACCTTTGTCCATATTCCCATGGAAGCCTCCTCGGTGAGGCGGAAACAGGTGGACCCCAACGGAAAGCTCTGGCGCAGTGTGCTGGATGCAACGGGGCAGGGTTCTTTAAAAAACCAAACCATAAAGGATGCGGAATAAGTCTACTTTCGAAAAGACCCTCAGGGGTTCTGGAGGGTCTTGAAGGAGCGCCCCCTGACCTGCAAAATATAAGGGTCTCTGATGGCATCCCCCTTGTAGTCGAAGGATGTCGATCCGGTTACGCCGGGGAAATCAACCAGGTTCAGCAGCTCGTCCTTGAGATGACTCTTGAAACGTATGCGGGGGTTGACAAGTGTCTGCAGGAGAATCTTGGCGGAATCGTAGGCAACAGCCTCGATGAAACCCGGTTTTTCATCGAAGGTGTTCTGAAAGTCTTTCAGGAAACGCTTGACCTTCGGGTTCTCGCTTTCGGCAAAAAATCCGTCCGTCAGGACCGCATTCTGGATATAGTCCTGTGACATGCTGATCAGTTGTTGGGAGTGCCACAGATTGGTTCCCATCAGTATTACGTCTTCAATATCAAAATAGGCCAGCTGGGGGGTAATCAGACCCGCCTTTTTGGCGGCATCCGGTATGAACAACGCGTCGAAATCGACAATGGGTTCGAGCTCGTCATCCCGTTTTCTGCCCCGCGCATCATCGTCCGCCAGGGGACCCAGTGATTGTGGGAACCCCCAGAAAAAAAGTTCCGGTATGTACTTTGTCTCATCGGGCATGAAGGCAAACATATCCATCGTCGTTTTGGCCATTGGATCTGCACTCACATCCGCTTCAGGTGTAAACACAAAATCAATCCGGAGTTCCTCGGGTACCTGGTAATAAAGACCCACCAGTTTTTTGATGGGTTTGGCGAAGTCCGTATCCATGGGGTCGTAAGATTCGACCCCCACAACAGCGCCCCCCAGGGAAAGCACTTTATCCCAGAAGAGATTCATGTACGTATTGCCATAATTTTCATCCGGATAGAGGATGGCAAAGCGCTTGAGGTCCATCGTTTGTACCGCGTACAGAGCCAAGGGATCGATTTGCATCCGGGGGGTTATGAAATTCCTGAAAACGAACTCACCAATCTGTGCAATATTATCCTTTTGTGTAAACAGGACAATGGGAATTCCCCTGCTTTGTGCTTCCATGGCAGCCGGCTCTGCTGAAATGATGGGTCCGATGATTGCGGAAACATTGGCTTCGTCGAGTTCCCTTACGGCTTGAACCGCCTGAAAGGGATCCGAGGCGGTATCCTTGACAATGAGATGGATCGGTTTTTCTTTGTTGACGCGATGGTACTCGTTCAGGGCAAGTTCGATACCCTGCAGGGCCTTGTAGCCATAAGTCTTGTAGGGACCGCTGAGGGGCAAAAGGCAACCGATGGAATGGGGGCTTGAGATGGATTCCGAAAAGATTTCCAGGATCAGTGTTTTGGCCTGCTCCGCCTGCTCGTGCGCCGGATGATTGTTTACGAGTTCCGAGAGGGCGGCAATGGCATCATCGGTTCTGCCGGCCTCGAAGGTCAGCAATCCCAATTGATAAAGCAGGTGCCCCCGCAACACATCGTCTTCCAATCGGTCCAGCAGATAAATGGTGTTGATGGTGTTAAGGTGCGGCAGAACTTCTTTAAGTTTTTCAAGGGTTTCGTCCTTTATCAGGGGCGGGGATTGATCATACACCAGGCTGTAAAAGTAAAAAGCGTCCACCGGTGAGTCCATGGCAAGATAGGCATCCCCCGTCATGGTTTCCTTTTTCATACGCTGCTCTGGGGTGAGATGTCTGTCCGGAATTTCAAACGAATACC
This sequence comes from uncultured delta proteobacterium, assembly GCA_963744665.1. Taxonomy (GTDB): domain Bacteria; phylum Desulfobacterota; class Desulfobacteria; order Desulfobacterales; family B30-G6; genus B30-G6. Next base: position 65,780 of record CAVUUM010000008.1, read on the forward strand.
GGATAACGTCTTCATATCTTCCTTCCCGGTCGTACGTGTCCAGCACAGCGATCATCACTTCTGGGGCCAGAGGGCTTTGCGGGTGTTTTTCAAGAAGGATCCTGTAGGCATTTCTGGCGGATTCATATACACCCAGCTGAACGTGGATATCACCCATCCGTTTGAGTGCTGTGTCGGCATGACGGCCATCGGGTTGATGTTGAACATAGAAATCATATTTTACCAGGGCGTCTTCAACCAACTGTTCTTCAAACAATGTTTCGGCTTCCAGAAACATGTTTTCATAATCGATGGTTTCCATCTCGGGGGGTGGCGTGGGTTTGAGCAGCGGCGGCATGGCTTGCTTCGGGGCGCAAGCCCAGAGCAGAACTGTTGATACAATGATAAGGAGGAAGGGGCTATTTTTCATGAACGTATGTTACCATTAATAGGTCGTTATGGGTAATTTTCGTGTGTTTTGTGAAAAAAAGCAACAGCAATCACGAAAACACGAAATATGAAAAAACACGAAATATTTACGGTTTTTTTCGTGTTTTTGCCCTGTCATGATAAAAAATAATTTTCTTTCTTTACTTGGTAACTGTGATTTTATTAACAGACAATGATGGCCCTGTAAACCCAATACAGGCAGCCGGTGTGTGTTGTGAAACAGCCGGGTTTTCTTCCCCACAGGTTCGATAAGAGGTTGATTGACACATGAGAAGTCTGTTATATGCTGTCTGGTTAAGACGTTTCCATCCCTTGTTGAAAGAATAACTCATGATCAATCGATTCGCTCCTGCAATATCCTGCGGGATGCCATCGGTAAAAAGGAGGTTTATCCATGGTTTCTTCATCAGATTTTGAAAAGGCAATTCAAATCGGCCGTCCCCCCAATGTGACCCGATTATTTCCGAACTCCCGGGCATTGATTGTGAGTGGAAAATACATCGACCAGGCCATGGCAGAAAAAGGGCAGGCCATCGCCATGGCCGCCAATGGCAGAAACAGCCTTGTTATCCGGGGCGCCCTGCAGGCAGCGCAGCGGGCCAATGCATGTATACTCATTGAAATTGCCCGATCAGAAGGCGGTGCCGATGCCTATTGTGCGGTCAACTATTGGAATATCGCCAGACAGGTGGATGCCATCTGCAACGAGCTGGACATCCGTATTCCGGTGGCCATCCATGCCGATCACTACGGTATCAAAAAAGAGTCGGACATCGAAGCGGCCAAGATTGAGATACCCACCCTGTTCGAAGCAGGCATGACCTCCATTGCCGTGGATGCCTCTCACATGCCGGATGATCAGAATCTTTTAGCCAATCTGCAGTTGAATCCTTTTATCCCCGCCTGGGCAGGTCTTGAAACAGAGGTGGGGGAAATCAAGGGTAAAGAAGGGTTGTCAACGGTTGAAGAAGCCGGTTTTCTCATCAAGGGTCTCAATGCCCACAATATTTTTGCCGACTGGATAGCGCTCAACAATGGCACGACGCATGGTATCGAGGCCAGCGGGCAAGGTATTCAGGTGGAGTTGACACGTCAGATTCACGATGCTCTGGCGCCCTATAAAGTATCGGGGGCACAGCATGGCACTTCAGGGAACAATTCAGATCGCCTCAGAGAAATCGCCGCCAAAACCAGGACAACCAAAGCCAATGTTGCGACAGCCTTGCAGATGATTTCATGGGGTCTGGAGGTGAATGATTACGGAAATGCCATTTTAAACGAGGATGGCAGTTTCATCAAAGTCGCGGATCAGGGAGTGACAGATGAAATGTGGGCAGCGATGGTGGCTTACGCAACGTCCGCGGGTTTGAAAGGCGGCAATTACAAGAAGCTCAACCTGCCTTTTGAAAACAAGTTGCTGGGCCAACCCTTGGCGGTTCGTGAGAGAATGGCAAAACGCGTGGAAGATTTTGTATACAACATGCTGGTGACGGTGTTTAACGCAAGCGAAACGGCCGATATTGCCATCCAGAATATGCTGTCAGCCGGATCCTACGATCCCGGACCCAAGGGGGAACGAATCGAGAACCCGGATGAATGGACACCGGAAAAAATAATCCAAAAGGCGGCCGAGATCGACAGCGATAAGGGGCCTGAAGGGGATTTTGATGACTAACCCGAATATACGTAATTCGGAGGAAGAGTGAAAATTTTAATTATTGGTGGAAATGGTACAATCGGTAAAAAAGTCAGTGATCATTTCTCAACAAAGCACGAACTTATCATTGGTGGAAGAAATTCCGGCGACATGACAGTTGATATTGAAGACAGCAGCGCTATTCAAGCAATGTTTAACTCTGTTGGGAACGTGGATGCAGTTGTTTGTATTGCCGGTGAAGCGAAATGGGCCGCCTTTGATTCGATGACTGAGGAAGACTTCTATATCGGGTTGAAAAGTAAGTTGATGGGACAGGTCAATCTTGTAAGGATTGGAAAAAATTATGTGAATGAAGGGGGCTCCTTTACCCTTTCTACAGGCATACTTGCCGATCATCCTGTGGAATTAACCACAAGCGCGGCAATGGTCAATGGTGGGATTCACAGTTTTGTCAAAGCGGTATCCTTAGAACTGAAAAAGGGAATCAGAATTAATGTCGTGTCATCGGGATTGGTTGAAGATGCCGTAGATAAATATGCGCCATATTTCCCCGGTCATAATCCTATACCGATGAGAAAAGTGATAAATGGTTATGTTAGAAGTATTGAGGGAAAAGAAACTGGCAAGATAATAAGGATGTATGACAACTGTTGAAACTTGCCAGGCCGATGAATAGTTAAAAAATACCAATAACGCACTGGCATCTCTCCGATAAGGCGGCCTTATTCCCCTCCACCCCTACTCTTTACTCCCCTTTTTTCACCTCATCCCACAGACGGTGCTTGTCGTTATAGGAGAGCTCCTCAAAAAGGGTTTGGCGCTCTTTGGCCAATTTTTCCATGGTATTGAAGCGGGTTTCGAATTTTCGGGTCGATGATGCCAGAGCGGTTTCAGGATGAATGCCTGCCAGCCGTGCTACGTTGACGAGGGTAAACAGGACATCCCCGATCTCCATTTCCAGGGCTTCACGGTTACCTGTATCTTCCGGGTCCTTTTTCAGCTCCTGTTTCAATTCCCCCCATTCCTCCTGTGCTTTTTTCATGACACCCTGGATGTCGTCCCAGTCAAACCCGGAACGGGCTGCTCTTTCAGATATCCGGTGAGCGCGCATGAGGGCCGGGAGACTTCTGGGTACGGTTCCCAGGATGCTGGGATCCGGCTCGTGCGATTTTTCCTGACGTTTGATCGCATGCCAGCGGTCTCGCACCTGCTCCGGTGTATGGGCTGTCCCTTCACCAAAAACATGCGGGTGCCGACGGGTCATTTTATCCAGGTTGCGTTGCGTCAGGGTTTTGATATCGAATAGATTCGAGGACTGAAACTGGACAGCAATGAATAGGACCAGAAAAAGAACATCACCAAGCTCTTCACAGATGTCTTCCTCATTGTCGCTGTGAATGGCATCCATGAGTTCGAAGGCTTCTTCCACGAGATAACGGGCCATGGATAGCGGGGTCTGCTTTCGGTCCCAGGGGCACCCGTTTTCACCCCTAAGGGTTTCAATCAGGTCAATGATTTTATTAAAGGGAGGGGAGGTATGGTTCAGTGTTTCTTCCAAGCTTTTTTTAAGCCTTCAATTTTATCAGTAAATTCCTGTTTCATGTCTTTGTTCACGATTTTAGCCAGTTGCGTTGATAAATGAGACAGGTGGGGCGCCACAATGGAGTCTTTGACAAGGGATGCGTTTTTAGAAAGAAAAGTGGTGAAAACGATAAACAGCACGGATGCGATGAGCAGGCCCTTAATTAAACCAAAGATCCCGCCACTGATCCGATCGACCCAGCCCAGAAAGGCGATGCTCATGAGGTATTTGATGATTACACCCAGTATGCTGATGATCAGAAAAACCCCGGTAAAAATGACGAGAAAGCCGATCAACCTGCTGTAGTCGACAACGGAAACCCACTGGGATAAAAACTTGGCCACATGGGGATAATATGTGTAGGCGGCGTAATATCCCGCCATTACCCCGATAATCGAGGACAATTCCTTTATAAGACCCCGAAAAATACCCCTGATCAGGCAAAAACCAAAAATGATACCCACAAGAATGTCAAATGAATTCATATGTCACGAATTTAGTTTTGCATATCGTTCAAGTTTAAATACTAAACAAAACAAATTAACAAAGGCGGATTCCTTTCGTCAAGGCATTTTTCATTTGGGCCCCATGCAAATTTGTGATTTGCAATGGTCTGAAAGGATATGTTAAGAAATACACCTAATATTTTGTAAATTGGCGACATCATCGGATTGGATAATATCCGAAGACGATTTGATTTTGGTAACAGGATAGGGCGTTCATGCAAAAAAGCGACAACAATTACCAGGCCAGGGCAACCTACCCGGATGTGGATCTGGCCAGGCATCTTTTTGGTGAGCATAACGATAATTTAAAAAGGATCGGTGAGGCCCTGGATGTCAAGATTCATGCAAGGGGCAGTACCGTGCATATCCAGGGTGACGCCATTGTTTCAGCCCTGGGTAAGAAGATTCTGGATCAATTGTATCGGTTACTGAAGGAAGGCTACCCCATCTATGAGAATGATGTGGACTATGCCGTACGGGTGTTGACTGAAGATGACACGGCCGATCTGCGGTCCTTATTTCTGGATACGGTTTATGTAACATCCAAAGACCGTGCCATTACGCCGAAAAGCCGGGCGCAAAAAGAATACATCGATGCCATTCGGAATAATGATATTGTTTTTGGTATCGGTCCTGCAGGAACCGGAAAAACGTATCTGGCCATGGCCATGGCTGTTTCGGCCCTGTCCAAGGGAATCGTCAACCGCATCATTCTGACGCGACCCGCCGTGGAAGCTGGGGAGGCGCTTGGATTTCTCCCGGGTGATCTGTCGGAAAAGGTAGATCCTTATCTGCGACCGCTGTATGATGCGCTGCATGACATGATGCGTTTCGAAAAGGTTTCGAGTCTTCTGCAGCGGGGCATTATCGAAGTCGCACCCATTGCTTTCATGAGAGGGAGAACATTAAACGATTCGTTTGTTATTCTGGACGAGGCTCAAAACACCACCTCGGAACAGATGAAGATGTTTCTGACGCGGATCGGGTTCAGTTCCAAAGCCGTTATCACAGGCGATATTACCCAGATTGATCTCCCGTCCAACAAACCATCCGGGTTGATCGAGACCAAAAATATTCTTGGTAATATCAAGGGAATTCGATTTGCATTCTTCAGCAAAAAGGATGTGGTTCGGCATAAGCTGGTTCAGGATATTATCAGGGCTTATGAAGAACTGGAAAAAGAAAAGCAAAGGAGCGCATGAAGCAGGAGAAACGAAAAATAAATGCAGAAAGATACCACAGGCTGAATGATTATTTTAAATGGCTTTTACTGGGGGTGATTACCCTGACGGTTACCGTGAGTATCTATCCGAGCCTGATCGTAAAACAGCATGCCTACCTGCTGGGTGATGTTGTTGATGCGGATGTCAAGGCACCCAAGGACTTTTTGTTTGAAGAAAAGGAAGCAACCGAAAGCAATGTACAGGCAGCCGTGGAAGCGGTGCGTACTGTTTACGATCACGATACGACCCTTGCCAAAGAATTGACCCGGAAGGTGAACAATGCCTTCGAGACCATGCAGGAGACGATTCAGGAAGGCATGTCACTCAGTTCCGAGTGTTGTCGACCCGGAGACTTCCCCCGGGCTGTCGGAACCTCAAACAGAAGAGGATCGGGTCCGGATCGAGGCCGAAAGAGCGGAACAGGTTCAAAAAGCATTGTGGGACAAGAAACCCGAATTCGAGAAAAAACTGGGTATCACTTTGAATAGTGGTGCTTTCACCATACTCGAAAAAGAGGGCTTTTCGAATGACATCGCTCTTTATATCACTAAAATTTTGTCGGAAATCCTTGATAACGGTGTTGTGGCCAACAAAGAAATATTTTCTGCGGGAAGCTGATAAGGGGATTACCCTCAGACAGATCGATGAAAAGACCGAAACGATTGTCACCAACCTGCGTCAGTTTTACGGTCTGGATCAATCCATGGTGATGGTGCGGGTCATCGGGCAGCCGCTTCTCAAGGATCTTAATTACAATCTCAGGAATTTCATCGTAGACGTGGTTCAGAATCTGATACATCCCAATATCACCCTCAACAAGAGTGAAACTGAAGATCGAAAAAAGCAGGCTGCCTCGAAGATAAAACCGATATTTTACAAGATCAAGGCCGGGGAGATGCTGCTGCGTGAAGGTGAAAGAGTTACGGAGTTGCAGCTTCTGAAACTGAAAGCACTCGAGTCTCAGTTCAAGGACGAAGGCGTCTATGCAAAGAGTCTGGGTGCGGCAATGGTGATCGTTTCCCTGTTCATTGTTATGCATCTTCTCTATCTGTCGCACCTGAAGAAACTGCCGGGCAGTTACAATCGGAACCTTCTCTGCATCACCTGCATCTTTATCTTTTTCATGGGGATCGCAAAGGCTGCGGCGATCTTTTCTGAATCCCTGGCAATGGGAGCAACCCTGTCCATCAACGAGACAACCCTGTTTTACGGAATCCCCATCGGTGCCGGAGCCATGACCATCTGTCTTTTTTTCGGCATGCAGATCGCTATTCCATTTGCCGTTCTCATGGCCATCTGCACGGCGGTTGTTTATCATATCCGTTTTGAAATTCTGATTTATCTCCTTTTGAACGGCGCCATGGCAGCCTATTGGATTCAGAACTGCAGGGAACGCAAGATGTTTATCAAGGCTGGTCTGAAGCTGGGTCTATTGAACATACTGCTTGTTGTTGCGGCCGAGATCTATTCTGGAAACCTGTCCGGGATGCGCATTGTGTGGGGTACTGTTTTTGCGTTTGCAGGCGGTGTTGGCACTGGTATCGTCACTTCGGGGCTTTCACCGCTCATTGAACTGGCATTTGGATATACCACCGATATCACGCTGCTGGAACTGGCCAATCTTGATCGGCCCATTCTGAGACAGCTCATGATCGAAGTGCCGGGAACCTACCACCACTCCATGGTGGTGGGTACCATGGTGGAAGCGGCCGCATCTGAAATCGGAGCCAATCCTCTGTTGGCAAAAGTGTGTGGATATTACCATGATATCGGCAAGATCAAAAAACCCCTCTATTTTGTTGAAAACCAGGAAGATGGTATCAACCGGCATGACAAGCTCGCCCCATCCATGTCGAGCCTGATTCTGATTGCGCATGTCAAGGATGGTATGGAAATGGCCCGGAAAAACAAGCTGGGTCAGGCCATCATCGATACCATCGAGCAGCATCATGGTACCAGCCTGATTCGGTATTTTTACGACAAGGCAAAGAAACAGAAGGGGGAACAAAACGTTAAAATAGAGGATTTCCGGTACCCGGGTCCCCGGCCCCAGACCAGGGAAGCCGGATTGGTCATGTTGGCCGACGTTCTGGAGGCGGCCTCCCGAACACTGGAAAACCCGACACCGTCACGCGTCCAACGACTGGTCCAGGAATTGATCAACAAAATATTCTCCGATGGCCAGCTGGACAATTGCGAGCTGACCCTGAAGGACCTGCACAATATTGCCCGCAGCTTTAAGAAAATTCTGACCGGCATCCACCACCACCGCATCGAATATCCTGAAACAGCCCTTTTGACCGGAGGGAATGGAAAAAATGGGAGTACTCATAGAAAACAGGCAGGACAGATACAACATAGCGACAAAGCCGCTGAAAAAAAAAGCACAGGCCATCTTAGACGCCTTGGGCAGTCCTGATGGCGAACTTTCCATCCTTCTTCTTGATGATCCCCAAATCGCTGTTCTGAACAAGGACTATCTTCAAAGGGAAGGACCTACCAACGTCATTGCGTTTCCCATGCGGGAGGGGGTCTTTGCCGAAATCAATCCGGATTTGCTGGGGGATGTTGTTATTTCCCTGGAAACAGCCGCCAAAGAGGGCCTGGCGGCCGGCGTGTCCATGGAGGATCGTCTGGGGGAGCTTATGATTCATGGTATTCTGCATCTGTTTGGATATGATCACGAAAGGTCTGAAACGGAAGCCGGGCGGATGGAAGCCAAAAGCCGTGAACTTCTGAAACAAATTGAACGTTGAATGATAGCGAAATGCAGCACAACGCCGAAGTTGGGCTTTTTACGAAACCGTCAAGACTTGAGAAAGGAACATGCCATGTACCTTGTTACCGCTGGAGAAATGCAGCAGATGGATAAGGAGACCATTGACAATATGGGTATTCCCGGGAGAATTCTCATGGAGAATGCCGGAGCGGGTGCATTCAGGTTTATGGACCGTGTGTTTCCGGATCTGGCAGAAAAATCAGTCGGCGTCGTTGCTGGAAGGGGGAACAACGGCGGGGACGGTTTTGTTATGGCGCGACACCTTTCCCAAAAAGGCATCTCCGTAAAGGTCTATCTTCTTAGTGAAAAAGGCAGGATTCAGGGTGATGCCAGGGCAAACCTTAACATTCTGGATCCCCTGGGTGTTCCGGTGGTGGACGTTCCGGACGTCGTGGCCTTCAAGAAACAGAAAGCCGCCATGCGTCGGCATGATGTGTGGGTGGACAGCATATTCGGCACCGGGTTGAATTCGGATGTCAGGGGCCATTACAAGGAGGTGATCCTGTTTCTGAATGCCTTGGGAAAGCCTGTCTTTGCCGTGGATATTCCCTCCGGTTTGAATGCCGACAATGGGCAGGTCTGCGGTGTCTGTATACAGGCGCAGGCCACAGCCACATTTGCTTTTCCCAAAATCGGTCATGTCGTCTATCCCGGTGCAGCATACACAGGAAAACTCGACATCATCGATATCGGTATTCCAGGGCAGGTTGCAGACAGTGTTCGTCCACATCAATTCGTTCTGGAAAAAGAAGCCCTCAGGGATGTGATTCAGGAGAGGGATCCCAATACACACAAGGGTCGAACCGGCCACCTGCTTGTGGTTGCAGGATCTCCAGGGAAGTCGGGTGCTGCAGCCATGACAGCCACGGCTGCCATGCGAGCAGGTGCCGGTCTTGTCACCCTGGGGGTTCCCAGAAGTTTGAACCCGGTTCTTGAATCCCAGGTGACGGAAGTCATGACCTATGCACTGCCCGAGACCACCGACCACATGCTGGACAACTCTGCATTGGGTGCTCTCCAGGAGTTGTTGACCGGAAAGACCTGTCTTGCCATCGGCCCCGGTATTGGTACCACAGAAGAAACAAAGCAGCTGCTGTTTCAACTTTTGGAGAAGATCGCCATGCCGGTTGTTATCGATGCCGATGGTCTCAACCTTCTTTCAGCGAAACCCGGTGTACTCCGTTCCATGAAGATACCCGTGATTCTGACACCACATCCGGGGGAGATGGGCAGGTTGTGTGGGCTTTTGCCGGGATCTGTCCAGAAAGACCGTGTCGGCCGGGCACGTCACCTGGCAACAGCGTATCGTGCCCATGTTGTTCTCAAAGGTGCCAGGACCGTCATGGCCCATCCGGACGGTCGGGTGTATGTCAATCTCACGGGAAACCCCGGGATGGCATCGGGTGGAATGGGAGATGTCCTGACCGGTGTCATCGCCGGATTTGTAGCCCAGGGATATGCGCCTGAGGATGCGATTCATCTGGGCGTTTTCCTCCACGGGGCTGCTGCAGACCATCTGTCTGTTCATGAAGGACCTTTCGGGTATCTGGCCACAGACGTCATGAAACGGCTTCCCCACCAGATCCGGAAATTGTTCGAATAGTGTTGTGTTTTGTGGGTATCTGTCAAAAGTATATACAGACAGACAAAACCATTAGCACACCAAACACCAAATACCAAACACCAAACACCAAACACCAAACACCAAACACAATAGAATCAAAAGGAAATATTCCAAAAATGCAGTGTCAGGTGACATCCCGATCTCCGGAGGATACCGTCAAATTGGGCCAGGCTATGGGCCGGGCAGCGACAGGCCGTTTGATTATCGCCCTGACAGGTAATCTCGGGAGTGGAAAGACGGTATTTGTAAAAGGGCTCGCCAGGGGACTGGCCGTTCCAAAAGGATTCATGATCACCAGCCCGTCCTACACGCTTATCAACGAATACCCGGGCAAGATACCCTTGTTTCATGCAGACCTCTACCGGCTATCCACTGCCATGGATATTGAAAGCACGGGACTGCTGGACATCCTGGATGCCCCGGGTGTTCTGGCCATCGAATGGGCCGAAAGGATTTGTGAAGGGGACCTGACAGCAGACGTGGTCGTGCGCTTTGATATCGGGGAAGATGACATACGGCGTATCACCGTAACAGGCTATGGACAGACGGGGGTGGATCTGGTAAGAGATCTTAAAATTTAAACCCTGCGGGAATGACAACGTGTTCGTCGTTCCTAATGATCGTTAATTTCTTTCAAACAGGTGACCGGCTTTTGGCTGTCACCCGTCGATGCGTCAGCCAAAAGCCTAACCAGCCAAAGGCCGGCAAGCCCTTGGTCAAAGAGCGACAACGTCGCGTCATATAAAATCGTTCCACGATTTTATTCAGGTATTTAGTATGGGGATCATTGTTCAAAAGTACGGTGGTACTTCTGTGGCTGATATAGAGAGAATTCAGCATGTGGCCAAAAGGGTGATCCATACCCATGACCAGGGGGATAACGTGGTGGTCATTCTGTCCGCCATGGCGGGCGTCACTGACAAACTGATCAATCTGGCAAATGACGTCACCAAAAATCCGGACAGACGGGAACTGGATGTGCTCCTGGCCACCGGAGAGCAGACAACGGCGGCGTTGCTTGCCATGATGCTGAAATCCATGAACTATACTGCGGCATCCCTCATGGGCTATCAGGCGGATGTGGTGACCGATTGTGAGTTTGGTAATGCGCGTATCATCGAGATCGGGGGGGAACGCATCAAGGAATTGTTGAGAAAAAGGACCATCGTTGTGATTGCCGGGTTCCAGGGGCATGACACAAGGGGCAACATCACGACACTCGGGCGTGGAGGGTCCGATACATCCGCTGTGGCCATCGCGGCCGCCCTGAAGGCCGATGTGTGTGAAATTTATACCGACGTGGACGGCATCTATACGGCCGACCCGAGCATCTGCAGCAAGGCGCGCAAGCTCAAGGAGATTTCATACGATGAAATGCTGAACATGGCGAGCCTGGGAGCCAAAGTACTCCAGATTCGGTCCGTGGGATTTGCAAAAAAATTCAATATTCCTGTTCATGTAAGATCATCTTTTTCCGACGAGGAGGGAACCATGGTGATAAGCGAGGACGCCGGTATGGAGCAGCTGGTGGTATCCGGTGTGACAAGCGATAAAAACCAAGCGCGGATAACCCTTAAAAAGGTTCCGGATCAGCCCGGTGTGGCCGCAAAAATATTTTCACCCATAACCGAAGCCGGTATTGTGGTGGATATGATCATTCAAAATACCCGTTCCGGTGGTCAGACCGACCTGACATTTACCGTTCCCATGGGGGAGTATGCCAGGGCGCTGGAAATTGAGAAGCGTGTTGCTGAAGAAATCGGTGCCGAGGAAGTTTTTGGGGATGAAAACATCGCCAAAGTGTCGGTAATCGGCGTGGGTATGAAAAATCACTCCGGTGTGGCATCGATCATGTTTACGACGTTGGCAAGAGAGAACATCAACATCTCCATGATCAGTACCTCCGAGATCAGGATATCCTGTGTGGTGGAAGAAAAATATGCCGAGCTTGCCGTACGGGTTCTTCATTCGGCCTTTGGTCTGGATGCCGAGTAGCCGGTATTATTTCCCATGAGGTATCATTTCAACAACGATCAGTTGTTGCTCGTACTCCTGATAGGCCTCATTATTCTGGGGTTGGCAGTTTACCGGTTTTTTTTTGTGGTGCCTTGAACCGCTACAGGGGACGCATTCCCCCATTTACATAGCTCAGCTTCGATACCACTATTGAGTTGTCTTCAGGTATTAGGGGAAACGAAAAAGAACGTCTTCAAAATTCCTTACTTTTCCTCCCCGGATCTCGATGCCTTCGTCTTTGAGCATATTTATTTTTCTCTGAATAGCGGTTCCCGATGTCTTTCCCTGAAATCCCCCAATCCGACCGGATGTGGCAACAACCCGGTGTCAGGGAACCTCTGGCGCATAGGGGTTCTTTCGCATAGCCTGCCCGACCCCCCGATAGGCTTTTGTTTTTAGGGCATGGGCAATTTCTTTATAGGTTGTTACACGCCCTTTAGGCACCTTTCGTAAAAGATCGTACGCTTTCTCGGCAAAGGTCTTCATGGCCTCTCCTCTCGTTATAGGGGTTGTCAGAAAAATGTTCCGATTGAGGACCGTTTTTCTGCTACAAACCCTTATACCGCCATCATATTTTCGGAACATTATTATGACAAGTGCTATAAAAGCTGGGAAGCATCACTTCAAAATTCATGGTTTCGATATTCGATATTGGATATTCAAGCCCTCTTTGAGAGGGCTTCTTGAGCCTACCCGCTCCGCGGGTGGGGGCTCAGTTATCATATGTTCGAGACTGCCCCTTGAGAACTCCCTCGATTTCTGAGAGAACCTGCCTTGCTGCCTTGGCCGGATCTTTGGCATCCCGGATGGGGCGGCCGATGACCAGGTGGTCGGATCCATTCCGAATAGCCCGGGCCGGGGTCATGATGCGCGCCTGATCATCATCGTTGGGAACATCCCATACAGGTCGTATGCCCGGCGTCACCGCCAGAAAGGACTCTCCACAGGTGTTTTTTATCTGTCCGGCTTCTTGACCGGAGCAGATTACCCCCGCAAACCCGGCCTTTCTGGCCATATCTGCTTTTTTGACCACCAGCTGGGAGACATCCTCGGTAAAGGATGCATCATAACCGGCCCATCGAAGATCTTCTTTGGCGACACTCGTCAATACGGTAACGCCCAGGAGAAGGACTTTTCCCCCGGCGCCCCTGACAGCCGCTTCGAGCATCTTCTTGGATTCACCACAGTGGACTGTTGCATAGGTGACACCCAGGGAAGCAATGCCCTGCATGGCCCGGAAAACAGTCTCTGGAATGTCATGAAGTTTCAGGTCCAGAAAAATACGGGCGTTGGCGGAAATCTCTCTTATTTCATGAATAATATCCGGTCCGGTCTTGATAAAGAGTTCCAGACCCACCTTGAATATGCCCACACTGTCCCGGAGTAATGAGACATAGTGTATAGCCTCTTGGCTTGTGGGGACATCCAGGGGGAAAATGAGATAGTCTTTAGCCTTCTTCATAGCCGGAACCTCTTTCGGGTTTATCCTAATTACGTGAAAGATAGCTGTCAGAGATTGTTTCCTTTGTTCTATAAGCTGGGAAACATCACTTCGAAATTCATGGTTTCGATATTGGATATTCCAGCCCCTTTAAGGGGACGTCTTGAGACCACTCGCTCGCGCGGGTTGAAGTTCAGTGACCTTTGAACCTCGATAAAGCTGGGATACTGGGAGGCTCGGAAGCTACCCTCAAACCCTTGTATCCCCCTCCAAACCCCGGACCCTTCCTTCACCCTCTCCCCCCATAATTTTTCGTGATCCACTTTCTATATTCACCACTCTGAACATGCGCGACCCAGTCAGGGTTGTCGAGGTACCATTGTACGGTTTGCCGGATGCCTGTTTCAAAAGAAGCATCCGGTTGCCAGTGAAGCTCGGTTTTCAATTTGGTACAATCGATGGCATAGCGAAAATCATGCCCGGGCCGGTCATTCACAAAGGTGATCAGATCTGACCGTGGTCGGCCGTGACCGGGGGGGACCATCTCGTCCAGGATATCGCAGAGGGTTTGAACGAGCGTGATGTTGGGTATCTCACATTCTCCGCCGATATTGTAGGTTTCCCCGGGCCGGCCATTCTGCATGATTGTCCAGACAGCCCTGCAGTGATCCCGCACAAAGAGCCAGTCCCGGACGTTGATGCCCTTGCCGTAAACAGGCAGTGGCTTGTCGGCCAGGGCATTCAGAATCATGAGGGGGATCAATTTTTCCGGAAATTGATATGGGCCGTAATTATTGGAGCAGTTTGAAATGGTGACGGGGATATTATACGTGCGATGGTAGGCGCGCACCAGGTGGTCCGAGGCAGCTTTGGATGCGGAGTAAGGGCTGCTGGGATCGTAGGGGGTAGATTCAGAAAAGTACCCCTCTTCGCCCAGGGAACCGTAAACCTCGTCTGTGCTCACATGATGGAAGCGCTGGACGCGGTCTTTGTGATGCCGCGCTTCTTCAAGAAGGGTGAAGGTCCCCAGGATGTTGGTGTTAACAAAGGCATCCGGTGCTACGATCGATCGATCCACGTGGGATTCCGCCGCAAAATGGCAGATGGTATCGATTTCATGGGTTTCAAAAGTGTTCTTTACGGCGGTGGCATCACAGATGTCGGCATGTACAAACACATAGCGGTCAGGTGCTGACGCGTCCAGTCCTGACAGGTTTTCAGGGTTCCCGGCATAGGTTAACAGATCCATGTTGACGATACGACCGCTGTGGTCGGTTTCAGAAAGCAGATAGCGGATGAAATTGGCGCCGATAAAGCCGCTGCCACCGGTCACGAGGATGTTTTTCATGGAATTTCAGCCTTTATTACTATTTAACCGTATTATGTTTTAGGTTGCTGACAGCTGACGGCACCTTAACACCTAACACCTAACACCTAACACCTAAAACCTAACACCTAACACCTAACACCTAAAACCTAACACCTAAAACCTAAAACCTAACACCTAAAACCTAAAACCTACTACGTATATCTTACCGCTCTAATACCACATTCTCCCCGACCTGTCAGGCGAAACCTGAGGTCTTCTGAACAGGGACCTTGAATTTTAAGACAAAATAAGATAATGATAGCCACTTAAAATTTGATTTTGCCCTGCCGGGCAGCCAACACGGTTTAAAATCAAATCAGGTGGCGATTTTTTAGCATTGGCATTGTGAAACGAGAACCCCATGAAAGAGATAACCGACAACCAGACCCTGCTGCGATCTCTTCCCGGTGTTGACCGTCTTCTTGAATGGTTCAAAGGGGATCCATTTTTTGCAGATGTTCCCAGATCCACACAGGTTGACGCGGCCCGATCTGTCATCGAATCGCTGCGGGCCAAGATTCTTGACCCGCAAACTGAATTGCCTGGGGAAATGTTTTCCGAATCGTCCATCATGCTGCGGATCAAGGAGCAGGTCACATCGGCCATGATGCCGAATCTGAAACAGGTGATCAACGCCACCGGTGTTGTCATTCACACCAACCTGGGTCGGTCGTTGCTGGCGGATGAAGCCCTGGAAAATATGCAGAAAATTGCCGGTGGATACTCCAATCTGGAATTTGATCTGATATCCGGCAAGCGGGGCTCCCGTTATAGCAGTGTCGAAGATCTCATCTGTGAGATAAGCCGGGCCCAGGCTGCCATGGTGGTCAACAACAATGCCGGGGCTGTTCTCCTGTGTCTGGAAACCATTGCAAAAGGTAAAAATGTCATTGTTTCACGGGGGGAACTGGTGGAGATCGGCGGGTCTTTCAGGATTCCGGATGTCATGGCAAAAAGCGGGGCTGTTTTAAAAGAAGTCGGAACCACGAATCGAACCCACCTGCGGGATTATGAGAACGCCATTGATGATAACACCGGACTTCTGTTAAAGGTCCATACCAGCAACTACAGCGTGGTGGGTTTCACCGCCGGTGTTTCTTTAAAGGATCTCGTGGCCCTCGGTGAACAGCGTCATGTGCCGGTCATGGAAGATCTGGGCAGCGGAACCTTCGTGGATTTGTCCAAATATGGGCTTTTGAAAGAACCGACGGTTCAGGAGTCGGTGTCCACCGGTGTGGATGTGGTAACCTTCAGCGGAGACAAGCTCCTTGGCGGGCCCCAGGCAGGTGTGATTGCCGGTTCCGGTGAGATGCTCCGCAAGATCAAACTGAACCCCATTACCCGGGCCCTCCGGATCGACAAACTGACCCTGGCCGCTCTCGAGAGTACCCTGCGTCTCTACCGGGATGAAACCGCAGCATTGAACCGGATTCCGACATTGAAGATGCTCACCATGCCGGAACAGATTATTCAAGGGAAAGCCGAAAGATTCATGACGCAGTTAAAAGATCTGAATAACAAGAGACTCGAGGTGCAATCTTTCCATGCCACCTCCCGAGCCGGTGGCGGTTCTCTGCCGCTGCTGAAGCTGCCCAGCAGATGTGTGGGTGTCAAGATTCAGAATGTGTCGGCCAACCGTATCGACAGATGGATGCGGGAGCATACACCGGCGATTGTCGGCAGAATTGAAGACGATTTTTTTATGATGGATTTTCGGACCATCCAGGAGAAAGAACCAGATGCCATAAAAGCGGCTTTTCAACAACTGATGGAAGAAGTTTGATACTTCAAGCATGTTAACTTATAGGAATGTTCAATAATGGCACCAAGCGGAAGCAAGACCCAAGCGATTATTTTTTCTGAAAGGGGGACCACCCGTCATTTTCTTTTCAATCCCCCTGCAGCAGCGTCAGACCACGGGGAGGCCCCTTTTGCGGGTAACGGGTCAATGGAAGCCGTGCGGCAGGCTTTCCCGGAAATATACTGTGGCGAAGCATTTTTGCGGTATGCCGTGGAACAGATGAAGGACGTCTCATGTTTTGGCAGCATGATTATCCGGATGGATGACGCCGGGGACACTGGATCTTCAGACGACCAGGACAAACCGCCCCGCATTCTGGGAGTCAGCCATCTGGTCGATGCGCTGTGCAGGATGGAAAACGGCACCTGGGGGCCCATGGCGGCGGATTCGCTGGGATGTTGTTTCCCCGGAAAGAACGATACCGATACCCTGCAGCTGGCGGAAGATATTCAGAACAGCGTTGACGGGCTTGCCAATGGTTCAGTTTCCATCGGTGTCGCTTCCTATCCAACGGTTGCATATGGGAAAGCGGATATTTTCGACAATGCCAGGAAAGCGTTGACCCATGCATCTTTTTTCGGTGCCAACAGCGCGGTTCTGTTCGATGCCGTCAGTCTGAATATCAGCGGGGACGAACGATACCAGAAGGGGGATGTGTCGGGTGCCATCCAGGAATTGAAAACAGCCCTGAAACTGGATCCGCGAAATGTCAATGTCCTCAACAGTCTGGGTGTTTGTTACGGGGTGGAGGGTGAATTGGAAAAGGCTCTCGAGTTTTTCAGGGAGGCCACCCGGCTCGATCCCCAGGAAGTCATGGCCCTGTACAATGCCGGGTATGTGCACAGCATGCTCAAACAGACAGATGATGCGTTGGCGTGTTATCAAAAGGCGGAGGCTACCGGGGAGGATGTCTTTGAAGTCATTTTTCAGCTCGGGAAGCTGTGTCTGGATCGCGGTGATCTGGATGCGGCAAAAACATATCTGGAAAAGGCGGTCCGCCTGCAACCGGAATCCTGGATTGCCTCCCTTCACCTGGGTGAGTGCTGCGAAGCAATGCATATGACCGACGAAGCGGTTATGCATTACGAAACAACCATAAAAAAGAATCCCACAGATGCGTGCGCTCTATCAGCACTGGGTCTTCTCTATGATGAGAAAGCGGAAAACCCCGAGATCTCGACCCTGTTCTGCGAGAAAGCTGTTGAGATGTCTCCTGAGAACGGTTTGTTTCAGTTTCGTCTGGGAAAGGTTTACTTCCGTCAGGATCAGCCTGAAAAAGCACTTTCAGCCTACAGCAAAGCCCTGGACCTGGGTTATCCTGCCGAATCGGAACTGGCCATGGTACGTGCAAGTCTGTTGGCAGCTGGGGGCGGCAATTGACTTTGGCGGCCCGGTGATTATTATGAAGACCGACGAAGGTGATACCCAAACACAAAACACGAAATACGAAATACAAAATACAAAATACGAACAACAAACACCCAAACACAAAACACCAAACACAAAACACAAAACACAAAACACAAAACACCAAACACCCGTATAATTTTGGAGTAAGACCCATGCCGATATATGAATATTGTTGTGAGGACTGTAAGGAAAGCTTTGAAAAACTGATATTTGGATCAGAGAAACCGGATTGTCCTTCCTGCAGCAGTAAAAAAGTGATTCGTCTCATGTCTTCCTGCGGCTTTGTCAGCAAGGGGGGCGGCGGAGAAACAACCCGTGCGTCTGCGTCAGCATCTTCCTGTGGCGGGTGTGCAGCCACAAGTTGCGCATCCTGTGGTCATTGATGAACAGAAAATTCCATATTGGAACACGGGGAAGCAAACTGGCGCTCTGGCAGGCTCACTGGGTTCAAGGGAAACTGCTGAAAACCCATCCCACCTTATCCGTTGAAATCATCGTTATCAAAACAAAGGGCGATAAAATACTGGATGTGCCCCTGTCAAAAGTGGGGGGCAAGGGTCTTTTTGTCAAAGAGATCGAGGATGCACTCCTCGAAGGCAAGATCGATCTGGCGGTTCACAGCATGAAAGACATGCCGGCGGAACTGCCCGGGGGCTTGACCATCGGCGCCATACCCCAGAGAGAAAACCCGCTGGACGTTCTGGTGTCAAAAAGGGGATGCCTGGCGGATCTTCCGGAAGGTGCCCGGATCGGCACCAGCAGCCTGCGTCGTGCGGCACAGATATTGTTTTCCAGACCCGATATGCGTATCGATCCCCTGAGGGGCAACCTGGACACACGGCTGCGAAAACTCGACACAGGTGGCATGGATGCCATTGTGCTTGCCGCCGCAGGCATTCGACGACTCGGTTTGAAACACAGAATTACGGAATATCTGGACAGCGGTGTCATGCTGCCGGCCGCCGGACAGGGAGCGCTGTGCATCGAGGTTAGGACAGGGGATGAAGACACGGGGGCCCTGATAGGGGAACTGGATCATGCCGAGACCCGAACCGTAGTCTTGGGGGAACGGGCTTTTCTGCATCGTCTCGGGGGCAGCTGCCAGGTCCCCATTGCAGCACACGGAAGGATTGAAGGCAAACGTTTTGAACTGAGCGGATTGGTTGCAGAACCGGATGGTTCGCGGATCTTCAGGGAGGTGTTGACCGGCCCTGCCGCAACATCGGGGCGTATCGGAACCGAACTTGCAGAGAAACTGATGGATCAGGGTGCCATGACCATCATAGAGAAACTACAATGCGAAGACCCATGAAAAAAACTAGCGGTCATGTTTACCTGGTGGGCGCGGGCCCGGGAGATCCCGGACTGATTACCATCAAAGGAAAAGCCTGTATCGAAAATGCCGATGTTCTGGTTTACGATTACCTGGCCTCTTCTTATCTGCTGGCCTATGCCCGGGAGGGCGCCGAATCTATTTATGTGGGTAAAAAGGGGGGGGACCACACCCTCAAGCAGCATGAAATCAACCATCTGCTCGTGGAAAAGGCCGGACAGGGTCTGACCGTGACCCGTCTCAAAGGGGGTGACCCGTTTATTTTCGGACGCGGGGGTGAAGAGGTGGAAGCGCTTATTTCAGCTGGCATTCCCTATGATATCGTTCCGGGCGTGACATCGGCCGTGGCTGCCCCGGCTTATGCGGGCATCCCGTTGACGCACCGGAAATACACCTCCACCCTGGCGTTTATCACCGGACATGAAGATCCGGAAAAAGAATCCTCGCGTATCGATTGGCAGGCCCTGGCAACGGGTATCGGCACCCTTGTTTTTTTTATGGGTGTCAAGAACCTTCCCCTTATTGTGGATCAGCTTGCCCGGCATGGCATGTCAACCGAGACCTTGATTGCCCTTATTCGGTGGGGCACAACCACACGGCAGGAAACCGTGACCGGCAACCTGGGCAATATTGTTCAAAAAGTCAAAGCAGCAGGTCTCAAAGCACCCGCCATTATTGTGGTGGGTGATGTGGTGGAACTGCGGGAAACCATGCAGTGGTTCGAGAAAAAACCGCTCATGGGAAAGCGTATCGTTGTGACCCGTGCAAGGGAACAGGCCAGTGATCTGTTGCAGTTGCTGAATGCTGTGGGAGCGGATTGTCTGGAGTGCCCCACCATCCAGATTGCGCCACCGGACGACTGGAAACCTCTGGACCGGGCCATCCAAAGACTGTCTGATTACCACTGGCTGGTATTTACGAGTGTGAACGGGGTGGGCTTTTTTTTCAAGCGTCTTTTTGAACTTGGGCAGGATGTTCGCACGCTTCATCATATCCGGACGGCATGCATCGGTCCTGCAACCAAACAGCGACTCAGGGATTTCGGCTTCACCTGTGATATTCTTCCAGAGGCCTACCGGGCGGAGTCGGTGGTGGAAGCCTTCCAACACCAGGAGGTCACGGGCAAGAAAATTCTGCTTCCGCGTGCAAAAGAAGCCAGACCCATCCTTCCGGAAGCGTTGTCCAGAATGGGCGCAGTGGTCGATGAGATTCCGGTCTATGTCACCCGGATTGCCCAAGACAACACGGCCAAACTCCTGGACCGATTGGCGGATCAAGATATCGACTGCCTTACCTTTACCAGTTCCTCCACGGTCAGAAATTTCAAAAACCTCATACCGGAAAGGGCCTTCAAACAACTCCTGGCCCCCGTGACCGTTGCTTGCATCGGTCCTATCACGGCGGACACGGCCAGAGAGCTGGGATTCGATGTTCATCTGGTTGCCGACACCTACACCATCCCCGGGCTGGTGGATGCCTTGATAGCCCATTATGAAAAATGAATGAACTGGTAGACAAATACAACCGTCATCTGAATTACCTGCGTATATCCATTACGGACAGGTGTAACCTGCGGTGCTTGTACTGTGCACCGGGGGGGCTGGTGCCCAAGCTGGACCACGATGAAATCCTGCGCTACGAGGAAATCCTGCGTATTGTCCGGGTGGGTGTCTCCCTGGGTATCTCAAAGGTCCGCTTGACCGGTGGTGAGCCGCTCATGCGGGCAGGTGTTTACGAATTTTTAAAGGAACTGGCTTCTGTCGACGGGTTGTCTGATATTTCTCTCACCACCAATGGTGTCATGCTGCATGAGAATATCGAAAAAATAGAAGCCGCTGGTATCAAACGGATCAATATCAGCCTGGATACCTTAAACCGTGAAAAATTTAAATATATCACGGGATATGATCGTTTTGACCAGGTGTGGGCAGGTATCGAAAAGGCGTATGCACACGGGTTTGATCCCATCAAGCTGAATGTCGTGGCCCTGAAAGGATACAACGACGATGAATTTGTTGATTTGGCCAGGCTTTCCGTGACCTATCCGTTTCACATCCGCTTCATCGAATACATGCCCATTGGAAACGCCCTGATGAAAAGTGATGATTATATTCTGGCTCCTGATATACAATCCCGACTCAGTGTTTTGGGTGATCTGGTCCCGATCACGAGAAAACGCATGGATGGCCCGGCACAGCGATTTCGACTCAAGGGTGCCAGAGGTGAAATCGGGTTTATTCGAGCCATGAGCCGGCATTTCTGCCATACGTGCAACCGCCTGCGCTTGACTGCCAATGGGCAGCTTCGTCCCTGCCTGCTTTCGGACAAACAGCTGGATATCAGAGGTCCTTTGAGGAGCGGCTGCAGTGACGATGAACTGAAAGCCGTTTTCCTTCGTGCGGTCCAGCATAAAAACGAATCCCACCATTTTGCCCCGGGCAGCCCCTTTCGTGTCCATGACCCCATGTCGGGTATCGGAGGTTAGTCCGATCATTCAGGTTGGGCGGGAACGCAGGGATGGAAATTTTATACCATCGCCATAAATTTTCATGCTCAATTGCGCGCAACGAAGCATGAAACAATAGTGATATTGAAGTGCTCCGACAATCTTCCAGATGACAATGCATGAAAATTACTCGTAACAGAAAAATTCTCGTCAGCGGGTGCCTTTTTCACCTCTTTCACGACAGCATTGCAGATGGTCTGGCTGTTCTGCTGCCATTCTGGAAAATGGCCTTTCAGCTCTCCTTAACCCAGGTTGGCCTGCTGATGGCTTGTTTTGAGGGCGCTACGGCATTGTTCCAGATACCGGCGGGCTTTCTGGGGGAACGCTTTGGTGAACGCAGGCTGTTAACCTTGGGTACAGTTGTTACGGCCCTGTGTGTCATGGGATTTGCACTTTCCGGCAACATTTACATTCTGTGTGTTCTTCTTGTCATCGGTGGGCTGGGAGCCGGTGTACAGCATCCCCTGGCCTCATCCATGATTTCCAAGGCCTTTGCTCAGGGCCATCGCCGCATCGCCCTTGGAACCTATAACTTTTCGGGCGACATGGGAAAATTTCTCTTCCCGGTTGTGGCGGCCCTTGTATTATCCGTTGTCGGCTGGCGATCCCTCTGTTTTGGCTTCGGCATTTTTGGATGCATGGTTGCCATGAGTCTGTATATGCTTTTACGAAGGAATCATTCCGGAGGCATGGAGATTCAGACAGACAACATCTCCGGGAAAATCAGTGGGTGGGGTATCGAAAACAAAAAGGCTTTCTTCACCCTATCTGCCATCGGCTTTATCGATACAGCCGTGCGTTCCGCCCTGATTACTTTTCTGCCATTCTTGCTCATCAACAAGGGTATGCAGATGGAATCCGTCGGCCTGGCCCTGTCATTACTCTTTATTGGTGGGGCATTTGGGAAATTTATCTGCGGTGTTTTGGCCGAAAAGATCGGTATTATCCCTTCCATAACCATCACTGAGGCTGTTACGGGATTGGGCATCATATACCTGTATGGGTCAACGCTGTCCGGTATTTTATTCTTTCTGCCGCTGCTCGGCATTGCCCTGAACGGGACTTCATCCGTTCTATACGGGACCGTGGCCGATTTTGTTTTGCCCACCCATACACCACGTGTTTTTGGTTTGTTTTACACCGCTATCATCATCGGGGCTGCCCTGGCTCCTCCAACATTCGGTTTGCTCAGTGATACTTCGGGGGTAGAATTAACAGTGGTCGTTATTGGCCTGACCGCTCTTACCACCCTGCCTCTGGCCTATATGCTTTCAACGGAGCTGCCGTCCAGTTAGCGGTTGCTTGACGTTATTTGCCGAAGCAGTTTCGGAACGTTATTCTGGTAAACGCTATTTTCGGAGATTATTTCGTGCGCCAGGCCGAGGTTGATTTTCTGAAAAGGGCGTTGACCACTTCGCTGGCGATTCTCACCAGAATATTGGAAAGAACAATCAGCATACACATGGCCGCTGCCGGCGCCTGATCCCCGGCATCGTCCATGTTGACCACGGCCACGGACGCCAGGGTCGTATCCGAGGAATACAGAAAGATAACTGCCGAAACCGTTGCCATGGAGCTCACAAAGAGGTACATGGCGATTTCGACAATGGCCGGAAAACAAACCGGAACCGTTACGCGGAAAAACGTCCGGTAAAAGGGGACGGACATGGACTCGGATACGGTTTCAAATTCCTTGTCGAGCTGCCGCAAAGCAGAGGTCGCGGTTAAAAAACTGACTGTGTAAAAGTGAATAACGTTGGCAATGATCAAAATCCAGAGTGTGCCATATAGGGCATAGGCTGGGTTTTTGATTGAAATATTCGTCAAGGGGATGGTGAAGTGCGTGGTATTGAAAAAAAAGATATAGGCGATGCCGATTACCAGGCCCGGCAGCGCCAGGGGGATGATGGAAAGAAAATAGGATGCCTGTCTCAGAAGGGCCACCCGCCGGGTCTTCTCGATGAGATAGGCGGATCCGAAAGTGATCATGGTACCCAGAATAGCTGAATAGGTTGCCATGCGGATGCTGTTCCAGAAGGCACCGTATCCGCCGCCGCCTACATCCCTGAACGTGTAATGCCAGAGACCGAGGGAAAAGTCATAGGGCCACATTTTTACCAGGGATCCGAATCCACCGGCAAAAAGCATGGCCAGAATAAAAGCGGCAATCAGGGATGCAATGGTAAACATGACCGTGTCTGTGCCCCAATTGCGTTTGGGTGTGTAGGGCACACTGCGGGCGGTCATGGCCACCACCTGCCGGCGCTGTACGATTCTATCCGCAATAAAGGAGATGACCGCCGGAATGAGCAGAATAATGCTGATGGTGGCGCCCATGCCGAAATTCTGTTGACCGATGACCTGCTTGTAAATATCCACGGCCAGGATATTGTAGTTGCCGCCCACGACCTTGGGGGCGCCGAAGTCGGTAAAGCACAGGGTAAAACAGACGAAAATGGCGCTCACCAGGCCGAACTTTATCCCGGGGAGGGTTACCGTAAAAAAGATCCGTGGTTTCTTGGCGCCCAGACTGATGGCCGCTTCGTAGAGTCTTGCGTCGGTGTTGAGCAACGAAACCATCAGAATCATGTAGGCTGCCGGAAAGGTGAACACCACCTCGGCGATAATAATTCCCACGGGGCCGTAAAGCCCGATATCCCAGGCCAGCCACGGCAGGTGACCGAAAAAGCCGGTGGTAATGAAGCCCTTGTTGCCGAAGATAAAGACCAGAGACAGGCCGTACAACATGGTGGGGGCATACAGGGGCAGCATGGCAACCACCCGGAAAAAAGCCTTACCCGGAATCAGGGTTCGTGTGACGGCATAGGCATACACCAGGGCCAGAATGACAGCCGCGATGGTGGTGACGACCGAAACGAATATGCTATTATAGACCGAATAGTACAGGGATTCATTGGAAAAATAGCTGATGAAGTTGCTCAGCCCGATCCAACGGTCAACCTGGCCGCTGTATTCATCACCTTCCAGCAGGACACCGTCGATGAAATATCGGTCCCCGTCAACCGTGGCGGTCACCTCTTTTATCTTTACCGGTTCTGCATAATTCATGGCTTTGGTACAGGACACCCGGTAAATGAGGTTATCCCGGATATCAACCGTGAGACCGTCGTGGGAGACAATGTTGTTGCTCAGAGGGAAAGATTTCTTGTCGATCCGCAACTGCAACGTTTCGTGGTCGATATAGACGCGCCGGCCTCCGATACGAACATCGTCACTGCCCCAGATGGATACCAGGACCTCGGCGTGCATGCTGCGATCGATGAGCTGGTACACGGGGAGGATGACAGCAACGAGCATCCAGAGGACCAGAAGAAAAATCAATGCCCTTTTGAGCCAGTTCTCTGAGCTGGTTTTCTGCCGGACTTTCTTTAAAACGACGGTCTGGGGGTCAAAGGGAGTTTCGTTTTTATGAATGTCCTGTTCAATACGTGATGGGTCTGTTGCTGGCATGGGTGTCTACAAATACATTCAATAAGGTTATGATCCGGTTTGTTTAAATATCAACAATCGTTCCGGAGGGAAGTAAACCGGCAATCTGCTGTCAATTCTGATGTTGAATCGCTTGATCTTCTCTGCGGCGAGGTCGGCCTCGATCACCGGAGCATCCAGATCTGGATCGTCCATGGTCAGACGCAAAAACAACCGGTAAGACGAGCCCCGGAACTCGATTTTTTCAACCACCGTAAAAAGGATGTTTTCACCACTCTTTTCTTCATCGAGAACCCTGATGTCTTCAGGCCGAATGGTGACCGTGGATTCCCTGCCTTGAAATTGCTTTGCTTTTCCGTTCATTGTTTTAAGGGTCAGGTTTCCGTAGGTGAGGGTGTTTTCACTTTTTACTGTCCAGCCCTCCAGAAAATTCATGGCACCGATAAACCCTGCCACAAAGGTATCGTCCGGCTTGTGATAAATGGACTGGGGAGAGGCGCACTGAATAATGCGACCGTCATCCATGAGGATAATCCTGTCCGCCATGGTCAAGGCTTCTTCCTGGTCGTGGGTGACCATGATGGTCGTGATCTTGAGACGTTGCTGGAGATCACGAATTTCGCTTCTAAGATAAATCCGGACCTGCGCATCGAGCGCTGAAAGGGGTTCATCCAGAAGCAGCATGGCAGGGCTTGGTGCCAGCGCTCGTGCCAGGGCCACCCGTTGCTGCTGCCCACCCGAGAGCTGGGCGGGGTATTTTTTGCCGATTTCACCCAGGCCCACCAGTTCGAGCATCTCCTGGGTTCTGGCGGCTTTTTGCCCTTTCTCGAATTTTGAGCCCTTGAGACCATAGGCCACGTTCTGAGTGGCCGTCAGATTTGGGAACAGGGCATACGATTGGAAAACGATGCCGCACTCCCGCTGGGACGTGGGCATCCGGGAGATATCGATGCCTTTTAAAAGCACCTGGCCCACATTCTGTTCTTCCAATCCTGCGATCACACGCAAAAGAGTGGTTTTACCACAACCGCTGGGCCCTAGTATACAGACCAGTTCCCCAGGATATACGTCAATGGAGACATCCTCCAGCGCGACAAAACGCCCGAATGTTTTTGTCACATGCTTTACTTCCAGAAACCTATCGCCTTTGTTTGTTTTTGCCGACTCGGGAGGCATGGGGATGACTCCTTAAAAAAGTACCGGCATACCCCTTCAAGGGGTATGCCGGTGAAGGTTAATCTCTTAAAAGTGAGTGTGTCCGACCGATTAACTCTTGGGCTCACTCTTGCCGTCGTAACGGTTGGTCCATTCTTTCAGGATCGCGGCGCGATTTCTGGCAGCCCAGTCAAAGTCATTGTCGATAAGCTGCGTGGTCGGATCTTGTGGGTATCCTTCGGGCACGGTTACCTGAACTGCTGTGGAACCGATGATGGGATAGACCTTGGAATACATTTTGTAGGCATCGTCGCTGATGGCCCAATCGAGAAAGATCTTGGCTTCTTTCTTGATCTTCGGTTTCTTGATCAGACCGTTGGCTTCAACCTCCCATCCGGATTTTTCCTTGGGGAATGCAACGATAACCGGTTCCCCACTGCTTTTCTGTTTGAATCCCCGGTAGGCAAAAGAGATACCGATGGGATATTCGCCCTTACCGGCCATCTTGGCAGGTTTGGAACCGGAGTGGGTATACACGGCGATATTCTGGTGGAGCTTATCCAGATAAGCCCAGCCGCCGTCTTCGCCCATGATCTGGAGAATGGCGGACACCGTCAAAAAGCCGGTTCCGGATGAGGCGGGATTCGGCATGACCAGGTACCCTTTGTACATGGGGTCCAGGAGGTCCTGGTAGGACTGGGGCATTTTGAGCCCCTTGGCCTTCATCTCGATGGTGTTTCCCACAAAACCGGTCATATAGGCTTTGAGACCTGTCCAGTGAGCTTCCTTGTTTTTCTGGTCAAAGAAAGCGGGCTTCAGTTTTTCAATCCCCTTGGGATTGTACCCGGTGAGCATGCCCACCTGGTCACAGACCAGCAGACTGGTGGCGGAAACACCCCAGATGAGATCCGCTCTGGGGTTGTCTTTCTCTGCCAATAGTTTCGCGGTGACAATACCCGTAGAGTCCCGGACGATGTTTGCCTTGATATTGGGGTATTTGGCTTCCCAATCTTTCATGTAGATGGCCAACTCATCGTCTTCGAGTGCGGTATAAACGAGAATCTCTGCGGCACACACGTTGGAAACACCGATGAACGCCAACACTGCAGCCAATCCGAGTAGAACCCCCCAATAGCGACCTGACCTTTTCGAACGAAGATAATTCATTTTTTCCTCCTTGCAGTTGTCTTGTATTAGAAAAATATCAATTAAAGGAGCGGCTAAAAATAGACGTGACATGTGAACCGCTTGACATTAACAAAGTTATTAAAGGATGCCAAGTAAAAATTATCAAATAAAGATATGAGGACAACATGTGTTTTCCATGAAACCGATGGAAATGCACCCATGACAATTTAGTGAATTCCTGAAGTATTGACCGTTTCCCAGGCCACTCTCTGCAGCAGGAGCGCCCTGTCTTTTTTCAGGTCCACCCACATTTTACCTTTATGGTAAAAACGTCCGGAAAGCCCTTCGGGACTCGTGTTGAACACCACGGAATAAAATACACAGGCCGTGAGGTAGGAACCCATAGGATTGGCATGGCGGCCGTCCCGATGATGCAGTTCAATACCGGGATCAATGCGGCGGATGGCTTCCCATGCCAGACCAACCGGTGCCAGGGAGGCTTGAAGTTTATGGGTCGCCATGCCATAGGCATCCGCCAGAGCGGCCTGGGTCTCGGGTCGGGACCGGTTGGCCCAGGTCAAAAACAACATGGTTTTGGCACCCTGGTTCCGAATGTCTTTATCCAGCAATTGGGCATGCTGGGTAAATGAATCCAGGTCTTCCAGAGGCCCTCCGCTGCGTTCCTGTAACACAACATAGTCCCAGGGCTTTTCCCTGATGGCATTTCGGGTAGGTACATTTTTCCAGTGCCACTCGAGACCGGCCCCTTCACCGGTGCATTGATCTACAGCCAGTTCAAGATCACGATCCTCAGAAGATACCAATGCTGAAAGCATCTGAGGCATGTAATTAAAATAGGTGTGACTGTTACCGATAAAAAGGACATGATGTAACATGGTATAACATCATAATTCGTACCCAATTAAAATACCACCCTTTTTTGATGAACGATGCTGGCAACCCCATTCTCCAATTATGCTGAGGGATTAGCGAATGAATCAAAAAGGTAAAATCGTGTAACGATTTTATTATAATATTTTGTCATGCAATTCATTAGATTTATTAGATTGACCTATGAGTCGGCTTTGTTTATTAAAGCCAAAAATATATCGGTGTCTACAATGATATTGTGATCAAGAACGATCCCATATGAAAAGATAAACTGGAGGTAAAAATGGATAGAAAACAGATGGTTAGGAGGAAAACATCCATCTCCTACAAAACAGAAGAAAAAATCGTGATGCGCGGTTACAATCTGAGCGATCTGGCTGAAGAGGGGTATTCGTTTTACGATGCCATGTTTGTGCTCTTTCAGAACCGGATACCCACAGAAAAAGAAGAGAAAATGCTCAAGTACGAAATGGGGGTGTTTCTGGAGCATTCCATGTCACCATCGGCCGTCGGTGCCATCGGTGTGAGCGCAGGCAGACCAAACCTTCCCGTTTGCGTGGCGGCAGCGGTGTCCACCTTCGGTGGCGTCCATGGCCCCGGTGCCGCGCATGGGTATATGCTGAACAAATATCTGGAGCGAGCCCAAAAAGAAGGCAAAACCATTGATGAAATGGCCAAGACCCTTGTGGATGAATACATGGATGCGGGACGTCCTGTCATGGGCATGGGGCAGCCCCAGCACATCGACAGCGATCCCAGGGCGGAACCAATTCACCTCAAGCAGGAAGAACTGGAACTCAAGGGCGTATATCTGGAATTTCAACGGGCTGTGGAAAAACACTTTCACGCCCGACGCAAGGCAGATGGGCGCTCCTATGTGGGTGTAAATGTTGTGGGTTCCGGGAATACCGCACTGATGGAGATCGGGTTTTCACCCAATGCGGGGTGGTGTATCGGCAGTGTGGTACGGGGATTCAGTTGTGCGGCGCATGCCTTGTTTAACATGAAAAAAGGACGCGCCTGGGGGGCCAGCAGAAACGAACCCATGGTGCAGATGATTGATCTGTCCATGATCAAGTATGTCGGACCTGAAGACAGAATCGTTCCCAAGCAGGAGGAACGGCAGGAATATGCCAAGAAACAGAAGGAAGAAGGAGAATACAAACAATGGGTTATCTAGACAAAGAAAAAACAGATGCGCTGAATAAAGCCAAAAGGGAGCGTACCGTCGGAAATCTGGGCAGCCCTAAGAATCCCTTTGACTATTACGACCGGGAATACGGAACTGTACCCCAAGATACGAAAAGAGCACCGTTCCAGTGGGTGTCTGAAGTGGCCTACAAGAATGTGCACCGCATCGTTACCAGGGGGTATGACACAACCGAGCTGATGGAAGAGGGATACGGGGTCATCGAAGTCCTTTTTGTGGATTACCAGGCTCGCATACCCACCATCGAAGAGGAAGAAATGCTCAATTACATCATGATCCTGACCCTCGAGGATGGGCTGTCCGCACCGGCGGCCATCTCCAGGATCGTGGCCAGATCCAAGACCTTCTTAACCCAGGCCTGCGGTGCGTCCATCATGGCATTTGGTCATGCATACGGGGCTTTTTCCGCCTTTGGGAACAGACTCGAAAAATACATGGCCATGGCCAAAGAGAAGAACCTTTCCCTTGCCGCTGCCGCTGCGCTGCTTGTGGAGGAGAATCTCAACGATGAAGCCCTGGGAGTTTCAGATCTCATGCTCAAAGACCCTGCTGCAAAACGCATGTTTGCCCGTGCAGAAAAGCTGGGAACCGCCGGGAAATACATTGCCTTCACACGGGAAATCGTCAAGGCCGCCCAGAAAATATCTGACCAAACCGTTGATCTGGATATGCTGGGTGCCACAGGTGCGGCCATGATGGACCTGGGATTTACCCCCGAGGCCACCTGGGCCATTCTTGCCGTCACGCGTTCCTTTGCGGCCGGCGCCCATTACATTGAAGAGGTAGAAAGGGAGGGATCCAATCGCCTGGGGCAGGAGTTAACACCCAAAGAGGATTATGACGGTCCGGCAGATCGGCCGGTACCGCCTGTCACCGATCGAGAAAAAATCGCCACTTCGGCGATTTGCACCACCCCCGATGAATGGAAGCAGCGTTTTGAAAAGATGAAAGATGTTCAGGGCAGCGGCTTCAGCATCATCGAGGAGGTTCAGGACCCCAGCAAGAAATCAGGAATCAAGAAAGTCGGCAAGCTATAAACACTGCATGCCGGCATTGTTTCTAACCATATACCAGTGCTCGAAAAACCGGGCATGATGATACCCTATAAGGGCTTACTAACTCGGATATTTGAAATTCTAAATCCGAATATCGAAATCCGAAACAAACTCAAATATCAAATGCTCAAATGACTCAAATTTTGCACATAAGCCTAAAACCTGTCAGTTTGGATCATTCGAATTTATATCATTAAGTATTGTTTAGGATTTCAAATTTCGTGCTTCGGATTTAATACCAATCGTCTTCGGTATAGCCTAACATCTCTGGCATGGAATGAAAGATCCGGTTATATGAAACAATGAGGATAGTTTTTAAAAAGGGAGGTAACCATGGAGGCGGTCAAACCTGTAAAGAGAAATGTGTTACTGAACCCGGGGCCGGCAACCACCAGTGATGCCGTTAAATATGCTCAGGTTGTGCCTGACATTTGTCCCAGAGAGCAGGAATTCGTGGATATCATGACCGGGGTCCGTAAAGATCTTGTCAAGGTGGTTCACGGGGATCCGGAAAAATACAGTGCGGTCATATTTACGGGATCCGGCACCATTATCCAGGATGTCCTGGTGAATTCACTGGTTCCCGAAGGCAAAAAAATCTGCGTGGTCAACAATGGTGCCTATTCGGCCAGGATGGTGGAAATTGCCGAATATTACCATATTCCCTGTGTGGATCTCAAATTTCCATCTACGGGGTTACCGGATCTCGCGGTGGTCAAAGAAACACTGGAAAAGGACAAAGATATTGCCGTGGTGGCAACGGTGCACCATGAAACCGGTACGGGTGTGCTCAACCCCATCAAGGAGATCGGTCAGCTATCCCATGACAACGATGCTATCTTTGTAGTTGACACCATATCGACCTACGGGCTGCTTCCCATAGACATCGCAAGAACAGAACATCGATTTCCTCATGTCCTCGGCTCAAAAGGGGCTGGCCGGTATGACCGGTGCTTCCTGGACGGTCGGTAAGATCGAGGAGATAAAGAAAACAAAAGATTATCCCACGCGATCCTATTACTGTAACCTGTTCATGCAATATGATTTTTTTGACCGGGTCGGCGAGATGCATTTTACACCGCCTGTGCAAACCATGTATGCCTTGCAGCAGGCCATCAAGGAGTATTTTGAAGAGGGTGAGCAGGCCCGCTGGGAGCGACTGACCAAGTGTTGGGAGGCGATCCACAAGGGTTTGGCGGACATGGGTCTTGGGACGGTGATTGACAAAGAGATTCAAGGACACCTGGTGGTGACGGTGCGGGCACCCGAAGATGAGACGTTCGATTTTTTCAAACTGCACGACTACTGCTTTGAACGGGGGTTTACCATCTACCCGGGGAAAATGTTCGGTCTCCAGACCTTCCGGCTGTGTAACCTGGGTCTTATAACCGAAAAAGACATTCAAGATTTTTTTGTGGTGGCCAAAGAGGCTTTTCAAGAGATGGGATATCGTATCCCGATCGCAACGTTGGAGTAAAGCACCATTGATAGAGCAATAGGTATTAAATCCGAAACACGAAATTTTAAACACTAAACAATAACGAATGACATAAATTCGAATGATCCAAACAGATAGCTTTCCAGCCTGTGTGCAATGTTTGGGGCATTTAAACATTTGGTCTTTGAATTTGTTTCGGATTTCGATATTCGGATTTCGAATTTCAAACAACCGAATATGTAGTAAGCCCTAATAGGGCATAATCAGTGCTTGGTCTTTTGAGCCCAGGCAATCACTAGTGGAGGATATACACCATGGAAGACAATGTTCAAGAGATGTATGAACGTGCCCGCAAGGCATTCAAGGAAATTGAATTCTGGCCCCAGGAGAAAGTCGACGAAATGGTTGAAGCCGTGGCCTGGGAGTTTATGAAAGAGGATGTTCGGCATAAACTCGGGCATCTGGCCGTGGATGAATCCGGCATCGGCAATGCCGAAGACAAAGT
Organism: uncultured delta proteobacterium; assembly: GCA_963744665.1. GTDB lineage: Bacteria > Desulfobacterota > Desulfobacteria > Desulfobacterales > B30-G6 > B30-G6. The sequence goes on from CAVUUM010000008.1 coordinate 98,288, forward strand.
CAACAAGATCAAAAACAAGACCCTCGGCACGCTTTATGACATGCGCAACGCCAAAACCTGCGGTCTCATCGAGGAGAACAAGGCCCTGGGTATTCGCAAATATGCGAAGCCCATCGGTGTGATAGCAAACGTGGTGCCTTGTACCAATCCGGAATCTACCATATGCTGTCTGTCCCTAAGCACCTTGAAAACGAGAAATGCCCAGATCGTGTCACCCCATCCCCGAACCCAGAAGACCTCTTATGAAACCGTTCAGCATGCGCGCAAAGCACTGAAAAAGATTGGTGCGCCGGTGGATCTGATGCAGTGTATCAAACAAACCAGTCATGCCAAAACCGCCGAGGTCATGGCCCATTGCGACTATGCCGTTGCCACGGGTGGCGCCGCCCTGGTCAAGGTTGTCTATGCGGCAGGCAAACCGGCCCAGACCGTCGGGGCCGGCAATGTGGTATCCATCGTCGATGAAACAGCCGACCTGGCCGCCGCCGCCCATAAGATTCGGCTGTCAAAAATTGCCAATAACTCCGCATCCTGTTCTTCTGAGAATGCCGTGGCACTCTACGAAAGTATTTATGATGAGATGATAGAGGCACTCAAATCCGAAGGCGGGTATATGTGCAGCACAGAGGAGCGCGAAACACTGAGAAAATATATGTGGCCGGACGGTTCCCATCTGAATCGCGACATCGTGGCCAGACCGGCTACCGTTATTGCAGAGAATGCGGGTCTGAAGGTTCCGGCGGACACCAAATTTCTGATGGTGGTTGGTGAAAAGATTGGTCCCGAAGACAGGTTTTCCGGCGAAAAAATATCACCGGTTCTCACCGTCTGGAAATGGACCGATTTCGATGAAATGTTGGATCGCCTGGAGAAAATTCTCAAATTCTCCGGCGAGGGGCATTCCACATCCATTCACACGGAAAATGATGAGCGAAGGGTTCAACTGGCTCTGCGGGCGAACGTGGGACGAATCGTCTGCAACATGCCTCACGCCCATGCCAACAGCGGCGGATGGGTCACCGGGCTGCCTACCACGGATACACTGGGTTGTGGTTCCTGGGCCGGGAATATATTCAGCGGCAACATCAACTGGGAAAACTTTCTCAATTATACCCTGCTCTCCATTCCCAAAGAAGAATACATTCCGGCTGTAGAGGATCTGTGTGCGGGGTATCTGAAGAAATGGGGCAAGGATTAGATGATAAAGGCCGTACTGTTTGATTTTGGTCAAACCCTGGTGGACTCGGCTGATGCATTTCGGACAGCGGAAAAAGAAGCCAAAGAAAAACTTTTTTCGTATTTAAGCGCAGCAGCGGATGAGCCTTCCTGGGATACATTTTTACCCCTTTATCGCAGTGTGCGGAAAGCGTTTCACCGGAAATCCAATTTTTCAAGACAGGCCATCTGGACGGCAGTATGCATGGAATTTGGCTGCAAACCAGATCCAGAAGTCTTTGAAAAATGGGAAAATGAATACTGGAAAAGGGTTGGTTCTCGAACCAGCCCTTTTCCTGAAACAGTGTCAGTGCTGGAAGAACTCTCACAAACGTATCCATTGTCTATGGTTACCAATACTCAGGGGCAGAAACGGTCAGGCAATCACCGCCTGGCCCTCTTTCCCCAACTCGAACGTTTTTTTCAGGTTATCATTGTGGCCGGTGAATCAGGTGTGCCACCGAAACCCCATATAGAGCCATTTCGATTGTGTGTGGAACAATTGGGCATTCATCCCGGTGAAGCTGTTTTTGTCGGTGATGACTGGCGGATTGATATTTGTGGTGCCAGGGATGCGGGTATCCAGCCCATCTGGCTCCAGCATCATTCGGTTAAAAGGAACTGGCCCGAGGTTGAAACCGATATCCCCATCATCACACGCCTGGATGAACTCCATGATCTTGTGCCGCAGCAGTCGATTGCCTCCGTGGTCCTTCCCGAAGGGTATCATGGAAAGAATATTTTAATCCGTCATTAGGATATCTGCCCGGCATATTCGTTTGCCCAACGATCCACCTGGTCGATAAAACTTTGAAGTGTCTCGGAAATAAATTTTTCTTTGTGATGAATCAGATAAAATTTTCTCTTTATGGACCGGTCCGGTATAGGAATAGCCGCTAATTGACCATTTTGAATTTCCTCGTCGGCAACCTTGCGGCTGATCAATGCAATCCCCAAACCACTTTCAACGGCCAGTTTAATGGCCCTGTTACTTGAGAGCTCTAAAGAAGAGGTTACGGATAGATTGTTTTTCTCGATAAACGCATGGAAAACCCGATGCGGTGTTGATTCTTTTTCATGAACAATCATGGGATTGCCTTCCAAATCCTGAGGCTTAAAGTGTTTATGCCGGCAAATGGGGTGATCCGGAGGTAAAATGAATACCAGCTGGTCTTCGAGAATTTCGTGGGAGCGTACCTTTTCATGTTCCATGGGATAGGAGATAAATCCAATATCACATTCTAAGTTGGCAATATTGTTTACTACGTGCTCAGTTGGCAAAATATTTACCGATATTTGGATCAATGGATGGGCTTTGCTGAAAGGATTCATAATGGATGGCAGGTAATAGGCGCCGAAGCTTTCACTGGCTTGGATACGAATGCGCCCTTTTTTTCGCTGCTTGAACTCGCGGATGTTTTCTTCGGCATGTTTTTCAAGCTCGAATATCTTTTCGGCAATTTTGAAAAGCACCTCACCCTCATGGGTCAATACCATTTTTTTCCCGAAACGATCCATCAGGCGGATGTCGTAGTGCTCCTGCAGCCGTTGAATGCCCTTGGTAACCGCCGGCTGAGTAATGAAAAGATCCTCGGCCGCTTGACTCAGGTTTCCTCTTTTTGCGGCCATATAAAAAATTTTTAGTTGGTTTAAATTCATGGGGTACAGCCTGTGGTTATAAAGAAATAATATAAGCAATTCACCTTGGTGGAGATATAATCTTAAATCACACCCGTGTACAAGTAATATTAATCGATAAATAAAATGAGTTAGCAATTCAAGAGGAGAAAACAAATGCGAGATCAGGCCCGAATCGTCATTATCGGCGGCGGAATTTTTGGAACCAGCATCGCTTACCATCTTGCCAAGGCAGGTTGCACCGACGTTGTACTGCTGGAAAAAGGCGAACTGACCAGCGGCACGACATTTCATTCTGTGGGTCTGGTTTCCCAGTTTCGTACCTCACCGGCACTCATGAAAGTGATGAATTACACCATCAATCTTTACAACGAACTGGCCAAAGGGGAGGGCGGTGATTCCCTGGGCTGGCATACAGTGGGAAGTTTAAGACTGGCAAGTTCGAAAGATCGCTTGAAGGCCTTGCAGAGAGAAGTCAGCCGGGCCAACGCCATCGGACTGACCGCAGAACTCATATCGCCTAAGGAAGTGATGGAAAAATGCCCCCAGCTGAATGATGAAAGTCTTTACGGTGCTGTTTATGTGCCGGATGACGGGCACATCGACCCCAGCGGGATTACCTACGAGTTCGCTCGGCAGGCCAGAAAAATGGGTGTTGAAATCAATACCAAGGTCTTGGTTACGGGTATTGAACTTTCTGCGGACAGGGCGGTTCAGGAAGTTGTTACCGATCATGGCAGCATCAAGACCGAATGCGTTGTCAATGCTGCCGGTCAGTGGGCGCCGCGCATCGGCGAGATGGTGGGTGTGCACATCCCCATCGTTTCAATGATGAACCAGTATTTGACCACCAAACCCATCCAGGGCCATGAATTGCCGAGGCAAACGCCTGTGATCAGGGACCCTGACAGACTGTTCTATTGCCGGGAGGATGTCGGCGCCTACCTGGTGGGCGGATTTGAAACCAATCCCAAGCCATGGTCTACAGACGGTGTTCCATGGGGATTTAATCAGGAGCTGCTGCCGGGTGAATGGGAGATATTTGAGGGTATCATGCAAGGCGCCATGAAGCGCATTCCCATTCTAAATGAAGCCGAAGCGATCGAACTTGTCAACGGTCCCGACGCATTCACGCCTGATGGCTATTACGCCATGGGTCCGGTTCCTGGTCTGAAAGGTTTCTATGTTGCTGCTGGCGGTTCTGACAACGGTATTGCCGGCGGCGGCGGTGTGGGCATGCTCATGGCCGAGTGGATTCTGGAAGGCGAGACGTCCATCGATACCCATGAAATGAATATCCGTCGTTTCGGACCCCATCTGAAAGACAAAAAATTCCGTGTTGAGCAATGCCGTGAGGTGATCCGGTATTATTATCACCTGCGTTACCCCAATGACGAAAATGAATGGGGGCGACCCCTGCGCACCAGCCCCCTTTATGATCGCTTAAAGGAGCTGGGTGCTGTTTTCGGGTTAAAAAACGGTTGGGAACGGGTCAATTATTTTGATACCGGCCAACCCTGGCGTCAGGCGGGCGCCGATCAGAAAAACTGGGGGTGGGAAAGACCGCCTTACTTTGATCAGGTGGGCAGTGAAGTAAAGGCAGCCCGTGAGAAGGTAGCCCTTTTCGACATGACCTCTTTTGGAAAAATCCGCATGCGTGGTTCCGGAGCCCTGGATCTTCTTCAGGAGCTGGCAGCCAACAATCTTGATAAGCCGGTGGGCAGTGTAACCTATACGCAGTTTCTCAATCTAAAAGGCGGTATTGAAAGCGATGTGACTGTCACGCGTCTGAAAGAGGATGAATTCAGAATTATTTCCGGAACCTCCTTTGTGTCCAACGATCTTGGTTGGATTCAGTTTCATATGCCCGATGATGGAACGGTCGTGATTAAAGACGAGACCGAAAGTCTGGTTTGTTTAGGTCTGTGGGGTCCGGAGTCACGCAAGGTACTTGGGGCCGTGTGTGACAGTGATCTGTCCAATGCTGCCTTCCCGTATATGACAGCCCAGTCTATAGCCATAAAAAATATCATTGTGTGGGCCCAGCGGGTAAGCTATGTCGGAGAACTTGGCTGGGAGCTGTATATAACACCTGAGAATGCCCTGACGGTGTGGGACGCTCTGATGGCGTCCGGCGCCGAATATGGTATCCAACCAGCCGGTTACAAGGCTTTGGATGTCTTGCGTATAGAAAAAGGATACCTGTACTGGAGCGGTGATATCACCCCGGGGGATACGCCTCTTGAAGCCGGTTTGGAATCGTTCGTGGCCATGAACAAACAACATTTCATCGGCAAGTCAGCTCTGGATAAAGTGCAACAGCAGGGTGTGGGTACCAGATTGATGGCTCTCACCATGGATGCCGGCGGAAACCTTTATGGTGGTGAGTCGGTGTCTGTGGACGGTAAGGTTATCGACCGCATCCGCTCGGGTAACTACGGGCATAGCATCGGCAAGGATATTGGTCTGGTATACCTGCCTCTTGAACTTGCAGATGTTGGTCGTGAATTGGAAGTTCAGGTGATGGACAGAAGTGTTAAAGCGCATGTAGCAGAATTTCCCCTGGTAGATTTTAAAGGTGAAAAAATTAGAGCATAATTCTAACTCAACTTTCGGGATTCAGGAAACGCGAAATGAATAATCCCCTGGCGCTTTGCGAACTCGCCGCAAGGGCTCCTAACATCAGCGCTGGCCATATGGTTAAACAGGCGTAGCTATTAAATAACCGTGTTTTCATATTGGATTGTTCATTGTCATGCGCTGATGTAAGGTGCCCTAATTGGCTCAAACAGCGCAAATCGCCATTGAATCACCCATTTCGCTCTATTTGTGGTGAAACCCGAAAGTTGAGATTCTAATTTATACCGGCTAAAGCAAGTCCAAAGAAAATAGCTGCAATGCCAGTCAATTTTGGCAAGTAACGTGTCTCCTTGAGAAGGGCCATACCGAGTATGGCACCCAATGGAATACTGAGCTGGCGAAATGCGGCCACATAACTGATGTTGGACACGTAGTTCATGGAAACCAGAACAATCCCGTAGGTAAAATAGATTCCGACGCCGGTAAGGGCTGCCGAGCCTTTGTAGGATTTTAAAATCGTTGAGATGCCTTGCCGTTCTTTCCGGTTTCCAACCACAAACAAGGTCTGCCAGATCGTGCTGCTGATCCCCTCCAAAACCATATACAGAAGGGTTCCCTCAACCGGATTCATGGGTTGGCCAGGCAGCTCTCTCAGGAAGCGCAGAGCCATATCATCGGCAACCGTATAGCCTGTGACCCCAAGGGCCGCAAGAACAGCCAACATACAGCAAAGATTAATGTAATTCTTAAAATGAAATTCTCCAAAGGCTTTCAATGGCAGAACAATGCAGCCGGAGACGACAAGAATGATACCGACGAAAAACCATCTTCCCGTAGGTTGGCCTGTATTCAATATGAGTGTCAGCAGGAACACCAATATAACGGGCAAGGAGCGTGTCAGAGGATAAGCGATCGAAATGTCTCCGGCACGATATGCCCCGGCCAGTGCTCCCATATAGAGCGCCAGAAAAAAACCAGATAGAACGACGATGAGCCATACCGATGCTGGAACGCAATGTAAAAAGCGCGCATAATAAAAAAGAATCGGCAAGATACAGATCACGCCGATAGTATTCGCCACCAGATAAAATGCCTGGGTCGGATGTTCCTTTTTGCTGATAAAATTCCAACCGGCGTGCGTAAAGGCGGAGAGTATGAGTAACACAGCTGCAATTGTTGTCATGGGAGTCTGAGGTTATTTATCCTCTGTTTTCTATCTCGTGGATACAGGTGTCAATGATGTCCAGGGCTTTGTCCAGTTCCTTGCGGGTAATGGTCAGGGCCGGGGTGAGGGTAAGAATGTTGCCCATGGTGAGTTTGAAGCTGAGCCCTTTTGAAAGGGCTGCATACATGACGGCTTCGGCCTCATCCGAGGCCCGTTCACGGGTCTGCCGGCCTTTCACCAGTTCGATCCCTAAAAACAACCCCAGACCCCGGACATCACCGATCAAGGGGTGGCGTTCTTTCATCTTTTCCAGACGTTCAAGGGCGTACTGGCCAAGTTCCCACGCATGTGCCACGAGGTCATGCGTTTCGATGGCGTGGATAGTGGCCAGTGCTGCCGCGCAGCCGACGGGACTTTTTTCATGGGTGTAATGACCCATGGCCCTTTCAGCGGCAACATCCAGTTCTTCCCTGGCGATCATGGCAGCCATGGGAATCACCCCCCCGCCCAGACCTTTGCCGATGACAACGATGTCCGGAATGACGCCAAAATGTTCAAAGGTGAACATTTTTCCGGTGCGTCCCAGAGAATGGGGAATTTCATCAAAAATCAGCAGGGCACCATGGCGGTCGCAGGCCCGGCGTATTTTTTGCCAGTATTCGGGTTTGGGGATATAGGGGGTGCTACGGATGGGTTCTGAAATAACTGCGGCAATGTCGCCTTCTTTTTCCAGGATGTATTCAACGTAATTGGCACAGGTCAAATCGCATCCGCCGCGGTCCGAACAGCCAAATACACAGCGATACGCGTCAGGAGGGGGGACATGTTCGGTGCCTGGCAGGAGGGGTCCCATATCCTGACGGAAAATAGCCTCGCCACCGATGGAAATGGTGTCGAGGGTTGCGCCGTGAAAAGAATCCCACATGGATATGGTTTTATGCCGCCCGGTAGCAACTCTGGCCAGCTTTACTGCCATGCCGATCGCTTCAGCCCCGCCCGGACAAAATAAGGACTTGTTGAGATTTCCTGGGGCGATATCAGCCAATTTCTTGGCCAGAGCGATGGCGACCCGATTGGTATAACGGCGTGTACAGAACGAGAGTTCATCCAGCTGGTTTTTAATGGCACGGATGACATCAGGGTTGGCAAAACCGACCTGGTGTACATTGTTTCCATGAAAATCCATATAACGACGACCCTGTACATCTTCGATATAAATACCTTCGCAGGAACGCATGGCATTCAAACACGGCGTGGAGAGCGACTGCTTTAAAAAGTATCGGGCATCTTCATCCAGCAGTTCTTGGCTTTCAGTATCGATATGATTCTTTTGCCAATTTTTTCGGAGGGGAGACAGGTTGATATCTCCTTCTGATTTATGGCGTGGCGGCATGGTCAATTTCCTTTTTCTTAGAAGTCATCCTCTATTATCTGCTGGCAGTCGTCCCCGTCAAACGAATAATACCTGAACCGAGCGAATTTTATCTCGCGCCCGAAGTTATGCTGCATTATTAACTTGATTTGACATGTTTCCTCACATAGTTGAAAATAAAATAACAATTTAAGCAAATGGGTTTTTAAGGTAGATAAAAAAAGGTGCCGCCGGTGAAAAAAGATAAGCGAATTGAGCGTGAGCAGGGGGATGTCAACACCACCAAAAACCGCAGGGAATACTGGAAACGCAACTTAAACGGTGAGTCAAAGAGATGGTTTGACGAAGATCAGAAATATTTTTTGCATCAAAGCCTGTCGACACCGGTGTTAAATGTATTGTCCCGGGCTCGGGGCGCCACCATCGAAGATATGGACGGTAAAAATTATATCGATATGCATGGCAATGGTGTGCACAATGCCGGTTACAACAACCCCATGGTTATCGAGGCTGTCATGAAGCAACTGGCAGAAGGCATGACCTTCTGCCCCCGCCGCTTCACAAATATTCCGGCCATTGAGCTGGCAAAAAAACTGGCGGAAATTACCCCGGGTGGTCTCTGCCGTTCTCTTTTCTGTCCGGGAGGGTCGGAAGCCATCGAGATGGCCCTGATGCTGGCCAAGCATGTCACCGGCCGTTTTAAAACAATATCTTTTTGGGATTCATTTCATGGGGCCGGCCTGGGCGCGGCCAGTGTTGGTGGCGAAGAACATTTCAGTGGTGGACTCGGCCCCATGGTCCCAGGCGCATTTCATGTTGAGTTTCCCAACTACTACCGAAACCCCTGGGGATTTGAGTCAGAAGAGGATGTGGATGCAGAATGTCTGCGCCAGATAGAACTGGTGCTAAAGCGTGAACCCGAAATGGCCGCGGTGATCGGTGAACCCATTTCTGCTACACCGGTGGTTCCGTCCCGCAGATACTGGCAGGGTGTCAAAGAACTGTGTGAAAGGTTTGGAGCCCTGCTGATTTTTGATGAAATTATCGAAGGCTTTGGCCGTACCGGAAAACTGTTTGCGTGCGAGCATTTTGTAACGCCGGATGTTCTGGTTCTGGGTAAATCCCTGGGAGGCGGACTGCTGCCTTTTGCCGGAATCGTCACGCACGAAAAATATAACACCTGCCAGCATCGTTCTCTAGGACATTATACGCATGAAAAAAATGCCCTATGCTCGGCCGCAGCATTGGCTGAAATCGCTTATATCGTCGATCACAAGCTTTCTGAACATGCTGCTGATTTGGGCGATTATGCCTTGAAGAGATTGAACCATCTCAAAGACAGACACCCCCTGATCGGCCATGTAGCGGGTCTGGGTCTTCACATGGGCATTGACCTTGTCAGTGATCCAAAGACCAGGGCAAGAGCCGTGGATGAAGCTGAAATCATCATGTTCAAATGTCTGGAAAAAGGACTTTCCGCCAAAACCATTGAAGGCAATGTTTTGACCTTAAGACCCGCCCTGGTCATCACCAGGACAGAGATGGACCGGGCCATCGATATCATGGACGAGGTTATTGGGGAGGTGGAGCAAGGCAAGAAATATTAGAACCTAAGATGAGCGTTTCAAATTTCAAGAATAAGGGGTTTAAAATAATTTCAAAGGATTTATTACTTTTTGTCATTCATGACATGCAATTAATTATTTTGACTTATTTTCCTGAAATCCTTATAGAATCACGATCTTCTGAAAAAATGGGTATTCCCGTCACGTGGGGGATTTTTTCAGTATTTATGGTGAGGGCGACAATCTGTTGGGAGAAACCAATTCTTTAAGAACACGGTGACGCTGCCATCGAACCAATTTTTTTCATATTGCTGGGAGCCAGTGCATACGTCGGCTGGAATATCGGTGCCAATGACACGGCCAATTGCATCGGCACCACGGTAGGCTGTGGCCTGTTGAGTTTCAAACGGGCGGTCATTCTGGTGGCTGTTTTTGTCATTCTGGGTGCTATGCTCCAGGGACATCATGTCATGCACACCATTGGCAAAGGGATTGTCAAAACCGATTTGAACTATCTGTCTGTTTGCGTGGCGCTGATCTGTTCCGGGTTTTTTGTTACACTGGCTACATTTTTTCGGATACCCACTTCGACTTCCCAAGCCATTGTAGGGGGTGTGCTCGGTATTGGTCTGGCGGTCGGTGCTGAAGTTGATTTTTCCAAATTGATCCTGATTGCTGAAAGCTGGATCCTGTGCCCCCTTCTCGTCATGGGACTGGCCTTTGGGTTGATGCTGCTAACCCGGTTTGTCTTGGGGGGGTTTAACACCAGTTCCCCCATCACGCAGCATGTTTTCGGGTTGTTGGCTATATTGTCAGCCTGCTACGTGGCGTATTCAATGGGTGCCAACAATGCCGGCAACGCGGTTGGCCCGGTAGCCAACCTCAACATTTTTCCACCCAGATTGTTACTGTTCATCGGAGGGGTGAGCATCGCTGTTGGTGCTGTAAGCTATGGGAGAAAAGTCGCCGACACGGTTGGCAAAGGCATTACTCCCCTGGATATTCCGAGTGCATTTGTGGCTCAGATATCATCTGCCTTTGGTATGCATCTTTTTTCCATGTTGGGTATCCCTGTTTCAACCTCCTCAGCGATCGTGGGTGCAGTGGTGGGTGTCGGATTGGTAAAAGGCGCCAGGGCAATCAGCAAAAAAACCATCCTGACGATTCTGACAGGGTGGGTTTTAACACCGACCCTGGCATGTTTGGCTTCTTATTCTCTATATTCATTATTAACCCTCATATGGCCTTGACGTATTGCTGGTGCAGATCTGTCATAAGGTCATTTATGCTATGGGCTTGTCTCACGGCTTGTGTTACATTTAAAGCGTATCGACATTTTCATTGAAGGCTTGGAAAAACTGCAGGAGAATATAACATGTTTTTTAAAAAAGAAAAAAAGGTCATCGAGCTGATTTTAAAACACCTTGATCTGGCAGTGGATTCACTGAAGTCTGGAATTAAGACCATAGAATTTTATTTGAATGGCGACATTGGCAATGCTAAACGGTTGGCGCGTGAGGTCAGAAGCATAGAATCGGATGCCGATCTCGTTCGATATGATCTTCGTGATAAATTATACTCCGGGGCATACCTGCCCTTGTTGCGTGAAGATATTTACAAGCTCATCGAAAGTATTGACAAAGTAGCCAATGCTGGAGAAGCATGCTGCGATTTCTTTTTAAACCAGCGCCCGAGAATACCCGATGAATTAAAGTCCGCATTTATTGAAGTTGTCACAGAGTCTCTGGGAATTGTAGACATCCTCAAACTGGCAGTTTTGTGTTATTTTAAAGGCGAGTGTAAAATAGAGACGGTTCGCGCACACACGAAAGAGATCGGGTTGCAGGAATCACGGGTTGACAAGCTCGAGTGGGATTTAACCAAAGCCATCTTCACTTCAGATTTGGATTTCGCTCACCAGCTTCATATGAAACTCTGTTTGGATCGGATTGTCGAAGTTTCAGACCGCGCGGAAGACGCCGGGGATCAACTGGAATTGGCCACACTGAAGACCATGATTTAAAGATCTTTTTTTGCCACAAATACCGCCCTCAAATCACCCTCACTGGGTAAACAAAACCGAATGATCCAAATTCGAATGATCAAAACAAGACCTTGGAGATACACGTTCAAGCACTATGTTTGAATGGAAACAGCGAGCGCATTCCCCGTAGCTTGCTGCGAGGTTCTTCAATTAGTGTCGGGCCCTTTGGACTCGAGTATCTACAAAAGCGTTTTTATAATGGGTTGCCTGTCCAATGGGCGATCGATTTAATTTATACCAAAACAATAGATATCCTCCTGTTTTTCATAGGTTAAGCATTTTTTCCTTGACAAACCCTATAGAATTGGTAGGAAATAACCCTACCATATTGATAGGAAATAAGTTTTTTTGCCCAAAGAGCGCTGCCGGAAGCCTTTGGCAGCGACATTGTCGCATTTTATAAAATGGTGTAACGATTTTATTCGGGTTACAGAAATCACGAATTTAAACCAGAGGAAGAAAACATGGCAAAACGACGACCGTTTGGGTGGGGGAAAGGCATCGTTCCAGTCATTATTCTGGCGGGTGTGTTTTTCGTCATCGCAAGCGTTTACAGCGACACAGATTTCGATGGCATGCGGCCGGATGTTGTGATGATCGATCTCCCGGCCATGCCGGGGGGTGAAAAAATGCCCGCCGTACAGTTCCTTCACGATGCGCACACCCAACGTGTTCAAGAAAAAAAGAACTGCAGCACCTGCCATCTGGAAAAAGATCAGCAGTTCGTATTCAAATTCATGCGGCTCGATAACGGTCCCATTGAGACGGACATGGCCATATACCATGAAAACTGTATTGCCTGCCATGTAAAGATAGAAGCAAGCGGAGAGAAAGCCGGACCGGTTACGGGTGACTGTCGATCCTGCCACAAGACCCAGACCGGTATGAACAGTTCCTGGAAGCCCCTGTCTTTCGACAAATCTCTTCATTATCGCCACGAATCAGCCAAGGCTATTTTGCCTGAGAAAGCAGGGGACGATGTCAACTGCAGCGCCTGCCACCACACCTATGACAAATCTGAACGGAAAACAGTCTACACCAAAGGCGAAGAGGGCAGCTGCCGGTATTGTCACAAAGAAGAGAAAACAGACGAGGCCTCATCCATTCGCTCGGCATCGCACGATGCATGTGTGAATTGTCACCAGGCGCTGGTGAGCCAAGAGAAAACAGCCGGACCCATTGAGTGTGCCGGTTGCCATGGCGCCGAGGAGCAGGCAGGCATTAAAGTGGTGGCTTCGGTTCCCCGAATAAAACGAAATCAGCCCGATGCAGTGCTCCTGGCTAGCTGGATAACGGGTCAGGATACGGATGCCAAAAAAGTGACCCAGCAGATGGATCCGGTTCCCTTCAACCATGAAGTTCATGAGCAGGCAAATGCAAGCTGCCGATCCTGTCACCACGAAACCCTGAAAAAATGCAGCGACTGTCACACGGAAACCGGAGGCCAGGATGGCGGCCAGGTGCAGCTCGCTCAGGCCATGCATTCCCGCACGTCAACGCAGAGCTGTATCGGCTGTCACAAGGAGGCTCAGAAGGACAAAAACTGTGCCGGTTGTCATGCAGGCATGCCTGACAAGCCTTTTGCCGATGAGAACTGCCGCCAGTGCCATCGTCTTGACCGGTCGGTTTTAGGTCCGTGGCCCATGGACAAGGCAGCCAGGACCGAACTTGCAGCCGAGGCAGTAAAGGCATCGGCCGGTAATTTTGTGAAACCGACGGACGAGCAGATACCGGAAAAAGTGGTCATCGATGTCCTGGCGGATCAGTATGAAGGGGCTCAGTTCCCCCATCGCCAGGTCTTCAGAAGCATTGAGTCGCGGATCAAAGACAATGGGATGGCAGGCTATTTTCATGAGAACAAAACAACCCTGTGCATGGGGTGCCATCATAACAGCCCGGCGAGTCTTCAACCGCCCAAATGTGCTGCCTGTCATGGAGAAGCATCCAAAGGGTCCCTTGACGAACGCCCGGGTCTCATGGGAGCCTATCACGGTCAATGCATCACATGTCACCAGGTAATGGAGATCAAGGAACCTGCGGCGACGGACTGTGGCAAGTGTCATAAGGAGAAACAAAGCGGTAAGCAATAAGCAATAAGCAATAAGCTGTAAGCCGTAAGCAGCTTATTGCTTAAAGCTTAAAGCTTTTTGTTAATAAACAATATTGAGGTGGTAATATGGGGATATCCCGAAGACAGTTCCTTGGCTGGTTAGGTGCAGCAGGCGCTGGTGCGACCGCTGCGGGTCGTGCGGAAGCGGCTTCGAACAAGCAGTTCGGCGGCTATCCAGGCAGCTTTGGAATTCTGCATGACACAACCCGTTGTATCGGTTGCCGGAAGTGCGAGGAGGCCTGTCACAAGGTCAATGAACTTCCGGCTCCGGAACAGCCCTTTGACGATCTGAGTGTTCTGGACGAAAGCCGCCGGACACGATTCGATGCCTATACGGTGGTCAATCGATTCCGGAAAGAGGACAGCCAGCTGCCTGTCTTTGTAAAAAATCAGTGCAATCACTGTCTGGAGCCGGCCTGTGCTTCGGCCTGTTTTGTCAGGGCGTTGAGAAAAGTCAAAACCGGTGCCGTCATCTACGATGCGTCCCTGTGTGTAGGTTGCCGGTATTGTATGGTGGCATGCCCTTTCAATATTCCGACATACGAGTATAACGAGGCCTTGACGCCCCGCGTGACCAAATGCACCATGTGCCACCCGCGTATCGAAAAAGGATTACTCCCCGGCTGTGTGGAATCATGCCCGAAAGAGGCCCTGACATTCGGTACACGTGAAAGACTTGTCAAAATAGCCCGACAACGTATTGAAAAATATCCCAACGCCTATATCGACCATATTTATGGCGAACAGGAGATGGGCGGTACCAGCTGGTTGACCATATCCGGGACACCCTTTTCCGAGATCGGTATGCGTGAAGATCTCGGGACGCAGACAGCGTCCAGTTTTACCGCGGGTCCTCTGGCGGCGGTTCCCGTGGTGGTGGCTTTGTGGCCGGTATTGCTTACCGGTATTTACGCCATCTCAAAGCGCAAGGACAAAATTGCTGACGAGGAACGCATCCATGCGGTGGCACAGACGGTTGCCGACGCCAACGAGGAGATGCAGGTTAAGCTGGCTAAGATGAAAGACAACATGGCCAAGGAAAAGGAGGCCGCCATTAACCTGGAAGTCAAACGTGCCTTGGAAGATGCTGCCAGAGAAGCGGCGGAATCACAGCAGGCGTCTGAAGACACGGGTTCTGAAACACCGAAGGAGGAAAAATAGATGCCACAAGAGACGGCGCAGGTGAATAAGTCAATTTTCACGCCTTTCAATGTGATAGCGGGCATGATCATATTTTGTGGCCTGATCATCACTGTTTTGCGGTTCACAGGCGGACTGGGTGCGGTCACAAACCTTGATGACAACAACCCCTGGGGAATCTGGATAGGATTTGATCTGTTGTGTGGTGTGGCCCTCGCGGCCGGTGGTTATGTCACCTCGGCGTCATGCTACATATTTGGATTGAAACGATTCCATTCGGCTGTTCGCCCAGCCATATTGACCGCTTTTCTGGGGTATGCTCTGGTGGTAATGGCCCTCCACTATGATGTGGGCAGACCCTGGCGTCTGCCATATCCGATTTTTCTGTCACCGGGCACCACATCGCTCCTATTCGAAGTGGGATTGTGCGTCTTTCTTTACCTCACCGTTCTTTTTATCGAATTCAGTCCTGCTGCACTCGAATGGCTGGGTCTTAAAAAAATTCGGAATCTGGTGGTTCGTCTGACCCTGGTGCTGACCATCTTCGGCGTGATTCTCTCCACCCTGCACCAGTCTTCTCTGGGGGCGCTATACATGATTGCACCCTCCAAGCTCCACCCCTTGTGGTATTCGGGCTATTTGCCGGTCTTCTTTTTTGTTTCAAGTGTTTTTGCCGGTCTGTCCATGGTGATTTTCGAGGGATCCCTGGCGCATCGCCACATGCACCACAAGATGGACGAAACCCACCTGAAGGAAAGCGAAGGCGTGGCTCTGGGGTTCGGCAAAGCCGCTGCCTTTGTGATGATGGGGTACGTGGGTGTCAAGTTCATCGGTATTGCCATGGACAACAACTGGCACTATCTGGCCACAGGATGGGGGCTCTGGTTCCTCGTGGAACTGATGGGATTTGTGGTCGTTCCAGCATTTTTGTATGCCATTGCAGCACGTGACCGGAACCTGCGGCTGGTTCGCTGGGCGTCTGTCCTGGCGGTTCTGGGGGTTGTACTGAATCGCCTGAACATTTCTGTTGTGGCATTCAACTGGCACCTGCCGTCGGCCGATCGTTATTTTCCCAGCTGGATGGAAATCGCCATTTCCTTGTTCGTTGTTACCATCGGCGTTGTGGTGTATCGATTCGTGACCACCCGGATGCCTATTTTTTACGAGCACCCGGACTATGAGCACGAATAGAATGATTAGCTGAGTTTGTTTAAAGAGAGGTTTCATGGACGCACTGTTTTATACACTGCATGATTTTCTGCTGCATTCAAAAAGCATTACCTACATGTTGATGGGGGCCATCCTCGTGGGGCTGCTGTTGTTCTGGCTTTTTCTAAGCGGCAGGGATGAGAAGAAACGAACCTTTTAGTTTATTGGGGTTATTGTGTTTGTTGGGTTGCGTTAAGCTTTTAGCTGTAAGCTTGAAACAGTAAGCAGCTTACAGCTTAAGGCTTATAGCTTGATGAACTCGTAAAAAGTCCGAGTTAGACGGTTTTGTAAAAAGTTCAAATTCAAGGCGTGCAAATTTTGTAATCATGAGGCGTACTTATCGTACGTTGAATGATTACGAAATGCAGCACAACGCAGAAGTTGGACTTTTTACGAGACCGTCATAGCTTAAACCCTCAAACCCTTAAACCCTCAAACCCTTGCTCTCAATGGAGGCATCAATGTACGATTTTCTAACTGGCCCAATGTTCTGGTTGTCTTTGGGCATTTTTCTGATCGGCATGCTGGTCAGGTTTGTTCTCTATTTCAGGGGATTGAGCTGGCAACTGGACCGTGTGGCCTACAAGGCCTATCCGTTTCAGGGATTTAAAGGTGCCGTGAATTCCATTGTGAAATGGCTCATACCTTTTGGCACCTATGGCTGGCGCAAACAACCCTTTATGACCGTCATCTTTTTCGGTTTTCATATTGGGGCTGTTCTGGTACCCCTGTTTCTGCTGGCGCATAACCTGTTTTTAAAGGAGAAAATCGGTCTTTCGCTGCCTACGCTGAATCCCCTTATTGCGGATGTTCTTACCTGGACGGTTATTGTGAGTGCTGTTTTTCTGGCGCTTAGAAGAATCGCCCTGCCCGAAGTCCGGATTCTGACGACATGGTATGATTACGTCATTCTGCTCTTAGCCGTGGCGCCTTTCATCACCGGTCTTGTCGCCCGATACGAGGTGGGTTCCTACACATCCTGGTTAACGGTGCACATCCTGTGCGGTGAAGCCCTGCTGATTGCCGCACCCTTTACCAAGTTATCGCACATCGTTCTGTTTTTTGCTTCACGGGCACAGTTGGGTATGGACTACGGTATCAAACGCGGCGGTATGAAAGGAAAAGGCATGGCCTGGTAACTCACCGGGCAATGAACCTAAACACTTAAGGAGAGACGTAACATGCCTGAAGGAAAATTCTGCAATAAAAAACCGGTGGAAACAGAAGAAGAACTCAAGGCACTTCTGGGAGATACCGGCGGGAAGCAATATTATGAGGAGATGAAATCCCTTGATGTTGACCAGGCCTTGCTTTGGAAAACGATCCAGAACACCTTGAAGTCCAGGATGAAGACCTGGCTGGAAATATGCGCCCACTGTGGCATGTGTGCCGACAGTTGTTTTCTGTACCTGATCAATGACCAGGATCCCAAACAGGTGCCGGCCTACAAGATCCAATCGACACTGGGGGAAATTGTCAAGCGTAAGGGAAAGGTGGACAACGAATTCATGCATATGGTCATGGAAACGGCATGGGCCAAATGCACCTGCTGTAACCGCTGCGGTATGTATTGTCCCCACGGCATCGACATGGGGGTCATGTTCGGTTATCTCAGGGGGCTTTGTTATCAGCAGGGATTTGTTCCCTGGGAGATGAAAATCGGTGCTGGTATGCACCGGGTTTATCGTGCCCAGATGGATGTTACGGACGAGGATTTTGTGGAAACCTTCGAATGGATGGTGGAAGAGTATGAAGAAGACTATCCGGGTCTCGAGGTGCCGGTGGATAAAGAGGGTGCGGATATCCTTTACACGGTCAATGCCCGGGAGGTGAAGCACTATCCTGAAGATCTGGCCGAGGCAGCCATTCTTTTCCATCTGGCCGGCGAGAATTGGACCGTACCAACTAGTGGGTGGGAACAGACCAGCCTGGCCATGTTTGCCGGTGACTGGGCAGCGTGCAAAATGCAGGTGGAGCATGTCTATGCGGCCATGGAACGGCTTAAACCCAAGCGTATGGTGGGAACAGAGTGCGGTCATGCCCATCGTGCCACCGTTGTGGAGGGACCCTACTGGGCCGGCAGAAGCACGGGAAAACCCCCTGTGGAATCGATCCATTATGTTGAATGGCTCGCCGAAGCGCTGCGGGAGGGAAAACTCAAAATCGATCCGTCCAAACGCCTCAAAGTACCGGTGACGCTTCAGGATTCCTGCAACTATGTCCGCAATAACGGTTTAAAAGATATTACGCGGGAAATCATGAGCTATATTGTCGAACCCGGATATTTTATGGAGATGTCACCGAACCGGGAACACAATTACTGCTGTGGCGGCGGGGGCGGATTTAACGGTATCGGTCTCTTTCGGCCCCAGCGAAACAAAGCCCTGATTACCAAACGGGACCAGATCCTGCACACGGGCGCCGAAATGGTGATCGCGCCTTGTCACAACTGCTGGGATGCGATCCGGGATTTAGAAGAGGAATATAAAATCGGCATAAAATGGTCTTTCCTCAAGCCCCTGGTGATCAGTATGGTCGAAATTCCAGAGCACTTAAAACTACAAGAATAGGGTGTTGGATTTTCCTTTCAACCCGCCAACGAGGTGACCTATGTTTAAGAAAATACTATTTGCCACATCCGCTACGGAGGCCTGTGACCATGCCGCACGGGTGGCCTTCAACATGGCCAAATCCTATGATGCACAGATATGTATTCTGCATGTGCTGGGGGTGCCCACACGTGGTTTCAGCCAGGTGGTGCTGGACGTCAAGACCAAGGAACAAGTCACTCTTGACGATGAGTACATCGCCTGGGTGGAGGAGGAGATCAAGATCCACTATTCCAAACAGATTGAGACGGTCCAGAATTTTGAAATCAAGGTAGCCATCGGTCTGCCGCATCGGGAGATATTGAGAGCAGCCCGGGAAGCAGCCCCTGACCTGATCGTTATGGGGGGCAGCACCGGGGATGACGAAGATTCCGTTTACAAAAAAAGCATGGTGGGCTCTACGCTTCAACGCGTGGCCAAAGTGGCCCCCTGTCCCTTGCTGGTGGTCAACCGGCCGGCGGCATCCTTCTGGGGTGGGATGTCCAATGTGGTCTTTGGCACTGATTTTTCCAAGGCCTCCGATGCCGCTTTTCGGTTTGCCCTGCAGCTCGTCAAGGCGCTGGGTTGTGAACTTCATATTTTTCACGCCCTGGATATCGGCAGCATGCACCTGGGAAGGAGTATGACACAGGACGAGATCGAGTCGAATCTTCGAGAAGCCCTCCGGCGGATACGGGGTCGATACATACCCGAAATGAAGGATGTGCCGGAATACGATTTTGAGGTTTGGGAAGGCATCCCCTATGTCGAGATCGTGAAGTATGCACGGGAAAGGCATGCCGACCTCATCATCATGGCGCACCACACCCACAAAGCATCCCAGGAGGATACCCGACTGGGGAGCAATATCGAGCAGGTAATCGTCAGGGCCGGGTGCCCGGTTATCAGTATCAATCGGTAGCTTGGCTGTTTTATAGCAACAACGTTGTGTTTTAAATTTGGATCATCTCTAAAAGAGTTGAACCCGTTCTCCCAACTAATTGGGAGAAGAACTTAAAATCATAACGCAAGATGTTATCATGGAATGCATTGCAGGAAGAGAGGGACGGATGAAAAAAATACTCATTGTGGACGATGACCCCAATATCATCGACTACCTGACTACCTTGTTTGAGGACAACGGCTACAGCACTTTTTCAGCACGTGATGTCAAGGAAGGCCTGGAAATCGCCAAAAAGGAAACACCGGATCTGATTACCCTTGATCTTGAAATGCCGGAAGAGTGGGGGCCGCGTTTTTATCGAAAAATGTGCCAGGAAAAAAAGCTGAAAAATATTCCTGTAATCGTTATCAGCGGTCTTTCCGGAGGGGATCACGCCATTGGCAAGGCTGTGGCCTTCGTGTCGAAACCCTTTGATCGTGAGAATCTCATGAAGATTGTGAAAGAGACACTTCAGTAGGGATGGAACGATCCATGTCCGATGAAATACTCATCATAGACAAAGACACCAGCCACGCCAAGGCACTGGGTGTTTACCTAGAGCGAAAGCGGATGGAAGCCTATCTGGCTTCCACCTGTGAAGATGTCATGGTGCTGTTTGACAATATCAGCACGGAAATCGTTCTGGCGGATCCAGGACTTCCGGACATGCAGATGATTTCTTTGCTGAAGCAGATCAAGACGACACACCCCAAGCTGCAAATTATCGTCATGGTGACACCGGATCAATTCGATCATGCCATGGCGGAGCTGAAGCATGACGCAGTGCATTACCTGATGAAGCCGGTCAAGAGCACCGCCCTGGATATGGCCATGTATCAGGCCAGATCCTGGATTTCATTGAATAGCCGGCTCGAGGCCAATGAGAAAAAACTGAAAGTTTTTCGCCACACCCAGAACCTGTTTCAACAACTCTTCGATGAGGTCCCCTGTTACATCTCCGTACAGGATAGGCAGTTCCGTCTCACAGCAACCAACAGAATGTTCAAAAATGATTTTGGTGATGAAATCGGCTCCCACTGTTTCGAGGTATACAAACACAGGGGGTCGCCATGTCAGCATTGTCCTGTGGCAGATACCTTCAAAGATGGACAGCCCCACACCACCGAAGAGGTCGTTACATCCAAGTCGGGTGAGCAGTACAATGTTATCACCTGGACAGCGCCCATACGCAATGGCGACGGAGATATTACCCAGGTCATGGAAATGTCCACCAATATTACCCAGATCCGGCAGCTCCAGGATCACTTGACATCTCTGGGGCTCATGATCGGATCCATGTCACATGGTGTCAAAGGGATGCTGACGGCCCTGGATGGCGGTATCTACCAGCTTGAGACAGGGCTGGAAAAAAACGATAAAGAACGGACACAACGTGCTTTTGGCCAGGTCAAGCAGATGACCGGAAGAATCCGCAAAATGGTGCTGGAGATCCTCTATTATGCCAAATCAAGGGAGCTGCGCTACCAATCCACCGATATGGTAGAAATGGCCGACAAGGTCGTAGGCGATGCCATGGCCATCGCCTCCAAAAACGGCGTGCGGTTGGAGGCGAACATATCGCCATCCCTGGGCTTTGTTGATGTCGATCCCACCTGGCTACAAGCCGCTCTGGTCAATTTTGTGGAAAACGCCATCGATGCTTGTACTTACGATCGCAGCAAGGATGATCACATCGTTAAGGTCGATGCCTTTGAAACAGCTTCAGACCGCATCTGTTTTATCATCCAGGACAACGGCATGGGGATGGACCAGGAAACCAGGGAAAAGATGTTTACCCTCTTTTTTACATCAAAAGGCTCCCAGGGAACGGGTCTGGGATTATTTATTGCCAACCGTGTTATCCGTCAGCACGGCGGCAGCATCAACGTAGAATCAGAAATCAGAAAGGGTTCCCGATTCCAGATCTGCCTGCCCAGATCGCAATCTGATCCGCCCAAGCGGGTCGACATTCCCGGAAAAGAGCTGGAAACAGAAAAAGATGAGACTGACAACCAAAAGTAGATACGGTACACGACTCATTCTTGATCTGGCGATCAATGCGCAGAATAGCCCTGTTCCCCTGGGTGATGTATCCAAACGTCAGAATATTTCCCTTAAATATCTTGAGCATTTGATTCGAAAACTGAAAGAAGCCGGACTGATAAAGAGTCAGCGGGGGCCCTATGGCGGTCACATGCTGAAAAAATCGCCCGGTGACATTACCGTGGGGGATATTGTCCGAACATTGGAAAAGACAACGGCCATCACCGACTGTGCAGAGACGGAGGATAAACTCTGCGGGGTATGCAACCGGGCCGGGGACTGTCTTTCCCGATGGGTATGGATCGAAGCCAGCGAGGCCATGTTCAAACGACTGGATGAAATTACCATCCAGAGCCTGACCACCATCAAACTCAAACCCCTCTAATGATATCCAGCGTATTTAGAATTTTTCATATGGGGTAAAAACCGCAAACCCTGATGGGGCGTAAGCCGTTCTGGGCCCTGAATATCCGGGTACGGGTTCTATGAACTCACGACTGTTTCCGTGTCAAAATCTCTCCTGGAGTGCCCGTTGGTTTCAAAAAGGCGAATCCAGCCTTGGACCCGTTCCCTGCCATAGGCGTTTTCCCAGGCACTCAAGATGGTTTTTATGGGGATATCCGCATATACACCGTGATCGTCCACATATTCCATGAACCGTTTCTCTTCGAGGTTATAAGCCTGAAAAACAGAATCTTGGTGACCGTTGAATTCGAGGGGGTCTACATGGTGCCGGTGGCAGAGTTCTTTGTTGAAGGCGGGGGTTGCCTTGACCCATTTGTCATTTAAAAAGAATTCGGTGTAACCATGGTATACAAATAGATCAGACCCCAGAAAGTCCAGCAGTTCACGAGTTGCCAGATGGTTGCGCACGGTGGCAAAACCCACCCGCGAAGGAATACCGAGGCATCGGCCCAGGGCACAGAGAAGTGATGCCTTGCTGACACAGTAACCTCGCCTGCTCTGCAGCACCCGGCTTGCCCGGTAATGTTCGGGAAGGAAGAACGGGTAATAGGGGTCATACCGGATGTCGTCTCTGACCGCATAATAGATGGCGACAGCAAGGTCAAGGGCCTGGTTATGGGTGTGTTCGGTTATTGTCCGGGCATACGCCCTGATGTGCGGGTGATGACTGTCGATAATATCTGTGGGTTGCAGATATTGGGTAAAATTATTCATAGGTTTCCAGAAGTGATTTCCCGGAAAAAGAGTTCGTCTTCGGCATACAAGGCGCCATCTTCAAGCCGGATGGCATTTTTCTTATAAAGATTGGCCAAAGACACATCCAGGGATACAAAATCTTCTGTTCCGGCCTGCATCTGTGAACGGACATGGTGGGTCTTTTCCTCCCGGATACGTTTCTTGATACGGTGACTGTTGATCAGCTTTTCCAGTGCCAGAACCCGGCGGGCACCTTTCCTGGCAGGGATCAGACGCTGGGCCAAACAGAGCAGGAGACAGTCGGCCAACATCTGGCGCACAAGATTCTGTTCGTGGGGCTCAAAGGAATTGATCACGGTTTCGATGACGGAAGTGGAGCTGTTGGCGTGAATCGTGCTCAGTACCAGATGGCCGGTAGAGGCAGCTTTTATAGCGATTTCATAGCTTTCCTTGTCGCGCATTTCACCGATGACAATGACGTCCGGTGCCTGGCGGAATACATTTCGTAAGCCCTCACTGAAGGACTGAGTATCCCTGCCGACCTGACGCTGGTTGATATTGCTCATCTTGTGCTGGTGAAGATATTCCACCGGGTCTTCAAGTGTCACGATGTTGCATCGTCTGTTGGTATTGATGATGTCCACCAGGGCGCAGAGTGTTGTAGACTTGCCGTGCCCAGCGGGTCCGGCAATCAGAATTAATCCCTGGGGCTTGAGGCAGAAATCTCTCAGCCAGTCGGGAAGGTTGAGCTGCGAAAAAGAAGGAATCTTTTCTGGGAGGTTTCGAATGGCAATGGCGATGGAGCCTCTCTGCCTGAAAATATTGGCCCTGAAACGCCCGATGCTTGGATAGGTGATGGCAAAACCCATGTCGTTGCTGCCGAGAAAGTGATCCCAGTCTTCAGCAGACAAAAAATCCCTGGCATATTTTTCGCACTCATCCGGCGTGAGGGGCGCCATATTCAGTCGTTTAACCTCATTGCTGAGTTTGATACAGGGGGGGGCTCCCGGCGTCAGGAGCATGTCACTGGCATCGGATTTTGACAGGTATTGAAGCAGTGAAATCAAGGGTGGTGCCTCGCTCATTTTTTCCCAGGAATTTTCAACCATTCTCTGGACCAATTCCCCCTGCAGACCACGCGAGGTGTCCGTCAAAAGTATTTTTCTGACTGCTTCCATCATAAAAGAGGGAATCATCACAGGTTTGATTTTTTTACCCAGAGAAAATTCGAGTTCGCTGATGATTTCAAAATCGTTGGGGTTGACCATGGCCAGGGTGAGGGTGGTCTGGTCTGCAGATACCGGCAGTATTTTCGCGTTGAATATCTTTTCCCGTGGTATCAGGTCGAGTACGGAATTCTCGATATCGATTTTAAACAGGTTGATAGTCTGAATACCGCTCTGACGACTTAAAAAAGCCAGCAGGTCATCGATATCGATATACCCCAGTTCCAGGAGAATGGAACCCAGCTGTCCGCCTGTCTGGGTTTGTTTTGTAAGCGCCTGCCGCAACTGCTCCTTGGTGATGAGCTCGCTGTCGACGAAAGAATCCCCTATGCGTCGCCTGCCGGCAGGGTTTGTTGCTTTCCGACCGATATTTTTCGTCATGATGGATGCCTCTATTCTTCTTCGTATAGGTACTTGTTTTCAAGGGTGATCTTTTCAGCTTCTGTGATAATGTCATACTCCACAAGAATATCACCGATACCTGCGTCCCGGAGCACATCGATTTTCATGATGTAGTCCGGATTCTTTTTCTGAACGCTGAAGAAGGTGTAACGAAGGTTGAGCTTTTCCTTTTTCAGTATTCTGAATGAGTCCTTTAAGTTGACATTCTCGCCGCCTGTATAAATATAATGGTTTGCTAACAGCATATAGATACAACCGGCGATAATTGCATACAGAAGGTATTTTTTTAGGACTTGTGCCATACTGTCAATGTCTCCTGACGATCATAAAAGATTGGTTTGCCCGGGTTACATGGAACCATGGGACGCCGCAAAGGGAGTACCACCGATTTTGATGGAATCCCGGGTCAGGGCATCAGGTAGAAACCCAGATCTTTGTCGTAGAGTTGAAATTTAATAAATACCGCATTGATCGTGTCTTTATCCGAAGCGGTTACCTTTGTCTTCCGTTGAATAAACGTTTTATTGCTGTCATCCAGATGAAAGGAGACATCCAGAAGATCGTTCTTCATGATAAGATTTACAGGGGTTAAATTGATAAAATCAATACCACTGAGCGAAAGGCTCTCGATTGCCATCCGGCCCGAATCGCCTGTTTTTTCATTGCGGTATTCACCTTCAAAATTGACGGCCTTACGATAATATCTCCTGAATTCGATGATACAGCGAAATACATGGCCGCAGGTACATCTTGCTTTGATGCCCCGGTTGGATGCTTTGTATTCATTTACATCGAAGCTTACTGAAATGCTGCATTCCGGGCACGTGATTTTTACCGTATCGTCGGCATTTGCATAGAAGGTATGAAACGCATTTGTTTGAATAAGTTTCATATGAGGATTCTCCCGAAATATTGGATCGGTTCATACAAATGAATAAGAATATAAATAAAATGGTATCATTTTTCAATTTCTTTTTTTAAAATGAAGTGTATCGCAACTGGACACGACGGAAAATCCCGTTCCGCCCAACAAATATGACGGTTCAAATGGGATAAAAAGCCTATGGGCAAGCCCTTGCAAACACAGCACAAAAAGCGCCGCAGTGTCGATTCGAAAAGATGTCTGTCGTGTGGCACCACTGAAAACATGGGTACCCGAAAATACTGCTCTGTGGTGTGTAGAAAAAAACTGCGTTATCAGCTGAACGTTCGAACCGGTCTCTTGAAGGCCCTCAATGCACGCTATGCAACCTTTTATTTCACAGAGGAGTTGCTGATCATGGATGTTCTCCCACTCGGTTCGGGAAAAATATACAGCTTTCTTTTTCCGCGATCCCGGAACAGGAAACCCGTGGAGGATTTTTCGGCGCTGTGTAATATACTGGGGAATGCCTGGTGGGGAGAGATGAAACGGACCAATCGGGAGTATCTTGCTTCACAACATGTGTTGAACCAGGCGGCTCCCCAGGATTTTTCAATGGAATCGATCCAGCCGGAGATAGTGAAAATACCTGTTGTCAAGGGAAGTGGAAAGTCCCTGGTATATCTGAAGCTCGACAGGGAGGCTCTCCATTCAAAGAAACTCAAGCAGGTTATCAAGTCGGCCTATCGGCGTCAGGCCAGAATCACTCACCCCGACATGGGTGGAGACGAGAACGCATTCCGCAAGATTTATCAGGCCTATGAGGCCTTGATGGCGTGGGCCGAGGAACCGAGTTTTCTGAAACGCAGTGGTTTCCCGGACAAATGGTTCTATGACGGGAATAAAAACAGGTGGGTACAGCCGACACCGAACTGAGCTATAAGCGGTAAGCCTTAAGCTTTAAGCCGCTTACAGCTTACTGCTAAATATACCTATCCGCCAACCCCGTAATAAAGGAATCCACGCCATTTTTGCCATCTTTTACGCGAATATCGGCCACCAGGTTTTTAATTTTATGATAAGTGGCCGGATCATTTTGCAGATCATCGGTGGAGTGGTAGGCACCACCCCGGCGACCGGCTCTGTATATCAACCGGTCCTGATCGGAAAGCATTTGATATTTGGCGATGACGTCGAGCATGGTGCTTTTGTCCTCCGGCAGGCTGCCTGAAACCTCCTCCAGAAGATTCATGATGTGGTCACTGGTGATGGTACTGTGGATACCGTCCAGGGTTTCGATCAACAGACGGATTTCTTCCGTAAGCATATCATCTGTCTGCAGGGTAAATGTCTTTTCGATCAGTTTGTGGATTCGATCCAGGCTGCAAGGCTGCGATAGTTGTCATGATATTGGGTCTCGTTGAAAATGGCGCTGATCACTGCGTCGTTGACCTGTCCTGAGAAGCCCAATCGTTTTGAGAGAGATCTGATATCGTCGGCCATTTGCCTGGCCGCCAGGATATCCTGCTTGATTTCATCGACGGATCTCAAGGAAAATTTTCGGTTCTTGTATACGGGACAGAAAAGGCACTGGTTCCACGGGCAGTTGCGGGTGATGCGTAGAAGAAAGCTGCGGGCCTCATTGGGTGGCCGGATAGGCCCTTGTTCAAAACCGGGATGATCTTTCATGGGTAGCCTCCTTAGCTTTAAGCAATAAGCTGCAAGCCTTAAGCTGCTTTTAGCTCAACTTTCGGGTTTCACAACAGATAGAGCGAAATGGGTGATCCAATGGCGATTTGCGCTGTCTGAGCCAATTAGGGCACCTTACATCAGCGCATGATAATGAACAATCCAATATGAAAACACGCTCATTGATAACGATGCCTGTTTAACCATATGGCCGGCGCTGATGTTAGGTGCCCTTGCGGCGAGTTCGCAAAGCGCCAGGGGATTATTCATTTCGCATTTGCCGAATCCCGAAAGTTGAGTTATAGCTTACCGTTTTCAGAAACCCTCGAACCCTATATTTATACTGGAAGGCCGGGAGGCTGGGAAGCTAGAATGCTGCCATCGGCTTACCACTGTGAACCACCCTGCCACCCCTCCAACCCTTGTATCACCATAAACCCCTTGTGCGCTGTGACGCCAGGATGCTCGGAAGTTGTGATGCTGCTGTTCGCTTATGGCTGTCAGTTACCCTCCAACCCTCGTATCACCCTCGGACCCTGGAACCCATGCGTTAGCATATAAAAATCTCCATCGGTGTCTTCGAAATCAACCGGACCCCTGTGTCCGTAACCAGAAAAACAGATTCAATGCCTGCTGAAAAAGCATCTGCAACAACGAATTTTGGTTCCAGAGCAAAGGTCATACCGGGCAGCAGGAGGTCCTCTTTACCGTGGGCGATGATGGGGGGTTCGATGAGCTCATAACCGATACCATGCCCCAGGAAGGAAACCTGGTGTCCGGGAATACCGAGATAGCTGTCCTTATACCCCAGGGACCCGGCTATATGGAGGGCATGCGAGAACAGGTCGTGGGCACACATCCCCGGTTTGATTGTCTCCAGCAGTTCCTGGTGGATCGCCATGGCGGCCTGGGCGGCCTTCAGGGCCTTGTCCGGCATGCGTCCGATGGCGAACATTCGGGTTTCATCCATGTGAAAACCATTCAAAACCGATGCAAAATCAACCATAATCGGCTCTTCAGCCCTGATTGTTTTGTTCCCCGCACCACATGGAAAGGCATACGAGCTTCCTTGACCACTTGCAGGGGAGTCCAGTACCCCGGTCATGCCACCGCTCCTGCCGCTCAGTACATGCCAGGAATACCCTTCGGTGCGGTAGTTGCGAACCCGCAATTTGCCGGCATGCCCCCGGTTTCTGGCAAAGTTTTCAAACAAACCGGCAAATGCCATTTCCGAGAGACCGGGCGTCAATACCCGGCGCATGTAGTCAAATGTCAGAGATGACATTTCAGCGGTACGTTCCATCTGCTGAATGTCCCAGGGCGACTTGGTTTTGCGCACATCCAGTATGGACCTTGAGGCATCCACAAATTTTTGGGAGGGAAAACTTTTTTGAAAAAAATGAAACTCCGCCACCGGCATGACATCAAATTCGAGGCCCAGGGTTCGGGGGAGGTTTCCATAATGGTCCCGCAGGCAACCGGGGATATCCTGGAATGAGTCGATGGGGACGACCTGATTCAGGGGAGATTCTTTGCGTGCTCTGGGGAAATAGCGCTTGACGAACAGGATCGGTTCACCATGGGAGGGGACATACAAGGCGCCATCCTGTGCTGTCCCTGAAAAGTATAAAAGATCCACCCGCTGAACAATCAGGGCGCCATCGATCCCTTTTTCCTGAAACATTTTCTGGAGACGTGACCACCGACGGCTTATTTCAGTGATGGGAATGGGTGTGACATGGGGCGAAGGAGGGGTGGTCATGAGATGCCCTATAGCCGGGCCTCTTTTTTCATGAACTTCAAACCGATTCCGTCGGAGCTCACTCTCACGATTTCAGCCGGAACCTTTATGGATTTCTTTCCATCGCTGAATGGGATGTCGAGGGTTACCAACTGCCCTAACTGGAATATCTCCGAGGTTTGGATGAAGATGCCGCCGTTGCTGATGTCTTTGCATAGGGCGCTGTATTGACGATCTTGTGTCGAAAAGGTAATGGTCTGGTCATACTTCCGCCGGAAACCATCTCTATCCCCCAGACTCAGCTCTTTCATGGGGATCTTTCCCAGTTGTTCCAGAAGCGTCTGCCTTTCACCATCTGTCATTCCCAGAATCTGTTTTATCAACTGAAGGGTAACGTCATTATTATCGGGGAAATCTTGATTGTTTTCCATAAACAGCTCCTTCAATGGATATGCGAATACGCTTTAACGCTCATCTTAGGGTGACGTATCGATGACTATGTTGATTGACATTTAAAAAAAAATATTATGAAATAATACTGAATACAAGTCAATAAGCATCCTTGACGGCAACCAAAAGAAAACGTAGTAATAAGATCCTATGAATGATGTTAGGGAACGCTTTCACATACTGGTGGTCTGTACGGGGAATATCTGCCGAAGCCCAATGACCGTGGGGATGCTCCGGCATTTTCTGGCGGAAAAATTCAAGAAAATCATCACGGTTGCGTCTGCAGGAACAGACGCTCTCCATGGAAATCAGGCAACCGTTTTTGCCATACAGGCCATGCAGTATTTTGGCATTGACATTTCCGATCATCGTGCTAGAAGGCTGAGCAGATCCATGGTCGTTGAGGCTGACCTGATTCTGGCCATGGAGAAATACCATTTAAAAATCATCCGGGGGATGCAAATATTCGGGGCCGGCAAGGCGCATCTGCTGAGTCGTTTCGATAACACCCGGAAACCGTATGACATGCAGGATCCCATAGACGGCGGTCTGGATCTTTACGCGGAGACCGCAAAACGGATACATCATTGTCTTGACGGTATTCATTCATATTTAGAGGAACACATTGATACGTAAACGATGGTTACTGATGGTCATGTTTTTGTGGGTCGGGACTTTGGCTTCTGGTGGCGTGATGGCCCAGGAGGGTGCTTCCAACACCGCTGCCAAGGATTCGCGAGGGTTGTCCCTGAGCCAGGCGGTGATGTGCGAGGGTATCAAAGACTATGAACCGGTCAACAAGGCCGTGGTATTCTCCATGGAAATCGGGAAAATTTACTGTTTTACATCCTTTGACCATATCCCAAAAAAAACAGTAATTTATCACAACTGGTACCGCAGCGACAAACTGGTCACGACCAAGCGATTGTCACTGCAGCCGCCCAAATGGTCGACCTTCAGCAGTATCCAGCTCAGAGAGGCGGACATAGGGCCCTGGCGCCTGGAAATAAAGGACCAGGCAAAGAAAGTACTGCGAATCGTCAAATTCAGTGTTACGGACTAGAGACCCATGAGCATGCTGACATCCTTTTTCACCAATATCCGCTGGCAGGATATCCTCGATATCCTCGTGGTTAGTTATTTTCTGTTCCGGCTCTATGTTCTGTTCCGTGGCACTTATGTCTTTCGGGTGATTGTAGGCATTGGTTTCCTGTGGATCTTTCAACGCATAGCCGGCTACATGGGGCTTATCGTCACGACCTGGGCCATGCAGGGCATCATCGCGTTTGCAGCCATCATTATCATCATTGTTTTCAGAAACGAAATCCGAAATGTACTCCAGGCCAAGGATATCGGTGCTATTTTGTGGGGCGTTTCCCACAAAATGGTGCAGACGCCGGTGCAGATCATTACGGGTAGTGTTTATGAAATGGCCAAGCGACGGATCGGGTCTCTGCTGGTTTTTCCCGGAAAAGATGTTCTCGAAGAGCTCGTCCAGAGCGGTATTCCATGGAAAGGTGTTCTATCCAAGGAGATGGTCCTGAGTATTTTCTGGCCTGACAACCCGGTTCATGACGGGGCTGCCATCATTCAGGGAGATCGAATTGTCGAGGTGGGGGCTATCCTCCCGCTTTCCCGGAGGAGTGATCTGCCGTCTTCATATGGAACCCGCCACAGGGCCGCACTGGGTCTGGCCGAAAAGACCGATGCCCTCATTGTCTTGGTTTCGGAAGAAAGCGGCAAAGTTGTCAGCATAAAGGGCGACCAGGTAAACGAAATCAACAACAATATCGAACTCGAAAAAATACTGCATGCCAATACAGGGATATCGAGTGATTACACAGGGCTGAGGGAAAGGGATAAGTTGAACCTTGTTCTCGCTGCCATGGCAATTTTTCTATTTGTGGCTGGAACGTGGTTCAGTTTTTCCAGAGGTCTCGAAACCCTGGCAACGCTGGAAGTTCCCATAGAGTATATGAATCGGGACCCAAACATGGAGTTGATTGCCTCTTCACTCAACAGTGTCAGTTTGGACCTGAGCGGGGGTGGTACCCTTCTCAAATCCATTCGACCGGAACAGGTAAAGGTTCGGGTCGATTTGAGTAACGCTGTCGTCGGTCTCAACTCTTACACCATCACGGCCGAGAATATTACACTTCCTCCCGGTATTGTCCTGCGAACGGTGGACCCGCCGGTCGTGGATGTAACCCTGGATATCCCGATTGTCAAGGACCTGCCGCTTCAGGTGGACTGGGTCGGAAAGCTGGCAGAAGATTTGATCCTCGAGGATGTCGAATTGGAACCGGATCGGATCACGGTGGTGGGGGGCAGCAAGATTCTGGAGGCGATATCCACCATGTATACCGAGAAGGTTGCGCTTGAAAATTTGAAAGCATCGGGAAGCATGACGGTCAAAGTCGCTCTGACACCGGCATCATTGAAGGTCGGGGGAGATTCAAAAGATCGATTGAGTATTTCGTATGTGATCCGTGAAAGGGAACCGAAGAACCAGTAGACTGTAGGTGTTTAGGCTGTTAGCAGTAAACTGCTTACTGCTTAAAGCTTGTCGCTTAAGTCTTGCGTTACCTAACAGCCTGATATGATTGACACTTGTCAATAGAATAAAAGTTATCCGCCTTCCTTTAGAAATTAAGTTGAAAAGGAAGTTTTATCGTTGATAAAATCCAGAGCATTGAAAGAGGCGGGATCATTGAAACGACGGTTGATCATTCTGATATTCGCGGGTTGGCTACCGCATGTCATGGCTTCGTCGTGGAGCTGCCTCTGTCTAAAGTCGGGAGTTAGGCTATAAGCCATATCCTATAGGCTGTTCGAGGGTTCTCCTTGACCGTGATCGCGCCCCTTTCAATGATCTGGAAGTAAATGTTTGTTCTTTTAAATAGCCTCCTTGTTTAGCGCATTGGCAACAACAAATTCGTTATGTTTTTTTTCAAGCCACCGACGGTACTTGTTTCGCTATTGCCCACAGAAAGGCGCTCAGTTCACGGGCAATGGCAGTAACCACCTTTTGTTTGGGTTTTCCTTTGGCTGCCAGTCTCCTGAAGCGAGCACACAGGCGAAGTTGGGCTTTCCATGCGATCCGGCAGATCTGCTGAGGTACCCCCTGCTGGCGTTTGAGTAGCAAACGGCTGACGCGAGCTTGCATCCGGTATGCCCAGGCAGCTTCCACCAATGCTTTGCGGACATGACCGTTACCGGTTTTGGTGATACCGCCCTTTTTGATGTTCGGGCCACTGGAGTGCTCTGAAGGAATTAGCCCCAGGTAAGCCATCAACTGAGATGGCTTTTTAAAACGACTTAGGTCTCCGAGCTCTGCAAGCACGGTTACCGCTACGATCAACGAGACACCGCGTGCAGCTTGCAAGGCTTTGACCATCGGGGCCAAACGCCAACCGGCGACCATTTGTCGGATTTGATCGGTCAGCCGATCGACACGGTGAAGGCTTTCATGGACCGCATCGATATATTCCTGCAGGGCAACCTGCTGGGCCGGATGAGGCATGGCGATATTAGCAAGCCAGTTAAAATAGGCTTTGGACCATTGAGATCTGCCGTTAAAGACGACGCTGTTTCTGAGTAGAAATGCCTTGAGGTGCTGTTTTGCTTTTTTAGCGACGAGTCACAGCATCACTACGTGCCCGGCTCAAGTCGCGCATGGCTTCGTCTTGGGCGTCGGGAACAAAAACGGCAGTTAGATCACCAGCCCGGTGTAGGCGTGCCAGCATGGCGGCATCCCGGTTATCGTTTTTGATTCGATCCCCGCTTTTCTTGGGGATCATGGAAGGGGCTGCCACCATGCAGTCAAATCCTTTTTTGTTTAGATGACGGTAAATTCCGTAACCGCATGGACCGGCTTCATAAACAAAATGTAATTGAGTTGATGTGGAGATCATTTTACGACAGAATTTGTTCAGAGCGTCCAGATCGTTAGCAATGGTGCCGTAAACCCTGGGTTGATTTTGACGACCCTCATCGGCGATGGCAATGGTGATTGTTTTTTTGTGGACATCCATTCCAATAAATTTTACAGTGTTCATGATCTGCCTCCTTGGTTATGGCTCTGTGTTAAGGGTTTTTGTGACCTCTTTACATAACCCACGTTTGCAAGGAAGGCAGATCTTTTTTTTAACAGCCAGCAGAAAATTATCATGGGCGAGAATGGGCCCTAAAAATTGCTCGTCGGAGCCCATGATAATTTTTTGCGGGTTACAGGCTGCTCATGTTGTGAGTGGCAATCATTATGTCTAAAGTCTATACACCTAATAAGCTGTCAGTTAAGTGTTGATATTAAACTTCCCCGACTCGATATAGGAAACATCTTCCTCAACCAGGATACGGACAATCTCTTTGTTCAAGCGCGCTTTCATTTCTTTTACGATGGACCTGTTCTTGTTCAGGGTTTTCGCAAATTCCATGACATCGTCCATGAGGACATTGAGACGGCAGGCCTTGGTGACGATGTGGTGCTCCTGGCAGTCGTAGGCTGTGAGGCGACTTCCGGTATATTCCATTTCTTCCAGCTTATACATGGGAATGGCTTTTTTCAGCATCGCATTCATGCCCGGGAGAAAGGGGATTCCGAGATCGACTTCCGGGAAACAGAAAAACCCCCTGTCCGATCGCATGAATCGGAAGTCGAAGGCGCAGCAGAGAATGGCTCCACCGGCAAAGGCATGCCCGTTGATGGCTGCGATGGTGAGCATGGGATAGGTGAGGACCCGTTTGAAGAGCGTGTTCATCTGGTAGAAAAAGGCTTTGGCTGTTTTGATGTCGTTTGCCTGCAGTACCGGAACGAGCCATTCAAGGTCGATGCCGTTGGAAAAAATTTTTTCATGGGCAGATGTGACCACCAGTGTTTTGGCTTTGGTTTTTTTTTCGACCCGATCCAGCACCTTTAAAAAGTCTTCGAGAAAAGAGGGGTTGAAACGATTCTCACCGGCCTTCATGGTGATGACGGCGATATTTTCGTGAACACTGTATTCGATGGTGGACATGGTGCCTCCCTTCGGGAAAAATCGCTCAGTTCAGGTATAAAAAAAAGGGCAACACCTTGTGTGCTGCCCCTTTTTTTATTAACGCATGCTTATGTCGAGCAGCAGCTGCCTTCTGTGCTGCAACTTCCACATCCTGAATTGAACTCCATACCCGAGTCAAGCTTGAAACCATACATGGCAAAGTCAACTTTAATCGGGGTTGCTTTTTCCATAAACTCTTTGTTGACCAGGTATTTGTACCCGTCCACTTCATAAACTTCGTCCGTGTCTTTAGGCTCATCCAGAGCCATTGCAAGTCCTGGACCGCCTCATCCGCCTTCATTCAGAAATATCCGAATCGGGGATGCTTCTTTACCTTTGAAATATTCAGCAATTTGTTCTGTAGCTGCCGCTGTAACTTCTAACATGGTATCCTCCTAAACCGCATATATTGTGTCCTGTAATTAAACTTGTTGAGAAACTATTCACGCCAG
Source organism: uncultured delta proteobacterium (assembly GCA_963744665.1). Taxonomy (GTDB): domain Bacteria; phylum Desulfobacterota; class Desulfobacteria; order Desulfobacterales; family B30-G6; genus B30-G6. The sequence continues at coordinate 132,919 of CAVUUM010000008.1, forward strand.
CGGGTTTTGTCAACAGGAAACACGCGTTTCAGATGCGTTTTTGTCATCAATGGGCACCTGAACATCTCTGAAAAACAGGCAAAATGGGAGACGTTTCATGAAACTAGCGGGTTTTCAGGTAATTTGAATAAATATCAAAGTCATGTTGGGAGAAGAGCACAAATGTTACCATTTCTAAGGTCTTGCTCTTCTTGATACAGCGTGTTGTCGTATCGATGGCGATCGTTGCGGCTTCTTCTATGGGGTATCCGTAGACACCGCAGCTGATGGCCGGAAATGCAAGGGTTGCAAACTGGTTGTCAATGGCGATCTGAAGACTATTTTCATAACAACTACGCAGGAGGTGCTCATCTGATGGGTTGCCGCTGTAGATGGGTCCTACGGTATGGATGACATACCTGGCAGGGAGGTTGTACCCCCGGGTCAGCCGGGCTTCTCCGGTGGGGCATCGATTGAGGGTCCGGCATTCAGCCAGTAGATCCGGGCCGGCTGCCCGATGTATGGCCCCGTCAACACCACCACCACCCAGTAGGGAGGTATTGGCCGCATTGACAATGGCATCCACCGCCAGGGTGGTGATGTCTCCCTGGAGGACGGTAATTTTCTTGAAGCTGTAAGCCATAAGTTAGCAGTAAGCAGTAAGCGGTAAGCGGTAGACAGTAAGCAGCTTAAAGCTTACCGCTTATCGCTTACAGCTTAATGCTATAAATCATAAAGCGTTTCATCTTTAAGGGGTTTTTTTTGTCCGGTCTTTGTCTGGCCACCCTTTTTCCCGGGCAGGATAAAGGGGTCTTCATTTTCCAGCAGGTCGCCCATTTCCGCTTCGAGTTGTTCGGGATCCTCACCTTTTTCCATACGCTGCAGGGCCTCGTCCATTCCCGGTCCGAGTTTCAAACCGGTCATGTCGGACAGCTTGCGCATCAGGTTTGCAGCCTGTTTGGGATCTTCTTCATTCAACCCTTCGGCTTCCCTGGCCAGCACGCTCATGGCCTTTTCCATCTTGCTCTCATCGATGGGGAGATCATCCATGTCTCCGTTTTCCTTGGCTTTGCCGGTGAACGCGAATTGTGATACCTGTCTGGACAGTTTTTTGCTGCATTGTGGGCACTTGGGTCTCTTGGTTGTGTTCACCGTGCGGGAAAAAAAGTTGAAAATCGTGTTGCAGTCATGGCAAAAAAATTCGTATATCGGCATCTTTCAAACCCATCCCGTTTTGTTCCAAAAAGATTGAAGAGAAATAGCAAGCGCATTCCCCTCAGGTTCTGCCCTTCGGCAGTGCTACCCATGCTGCAGGGTACGCTTCTAATTTCTCAATTAAATAGTTCACCGGTTTTTGTCAAGTTTCATGAAATGTCCAGGTTAAAAAAGTTTGCCGTTGATGAACATATGTAAGGCAATACTGGCAGCGTAACCGGCGGCAATGGCCGGGGCCCATTTCAAATGGCTCCCAAAGGTGTATATTCCCCGTGCAGATCCCATCAAGGCAACACCGGCCGCGGAACCAATGGCGAGCAGGCTCCCGCCGGTTCCGGCCGTTAGGGTTATCAGCAGCCATTGTCCTTCGGACATGGACGGGTCCATCATCAAGACGGCAAGCATTACAGGAATATTATCGATGACAGCCGAAATCAGTCCCAGGAGTGTGTTGGCAAGGCTAGCGCCCAGGTCGGTATAGAGATAGCCGGAAACCAGACCCAGATAACCAAATTGAGACAAGCCGCCCACACACAGAATCACACCGTAAAAAAAGAGGAGTGTATCCCATTCAGCCCGTGCAATTCGTTTCATGATATCAAAATGGGAGGTTTTTGCCTTTTGTTCAGTGTGGTCGCGCAAAGTCTCAATGACACCGATGACGGCTTCGTTTTCATCTTTTACCACCGAGGCTGCAATTGACAGCCACTTACCCCCTTCTGAAATGGCAGGGAAAAAAGCCGCAGCTTCATAGGCATGCTTCATGTGGGCGATGGGTTTGTGATGACCATGATAATGGCGTCCAATCTCTTTTTTGGAAAAATTTTCAAGGACGAGGTCCGCCAGTACCAGCCGCTCCCGCCGATAAAAAGGATACCAGTGGCGGCTTGTTCCGATCACGTCTCTTGCCTTGACACCGGACAGTTTTTCCATAGCCGGGTTCCAGTCTGTCACCAGGTGGTCTTTGTCGATCATAAATGTGGGATCCGGGAAATGCTTGACATAGGTCGACAGATTTTTTCCCTGCCTTACCAGATTGTATATGGGGTGCAGCGCCTCGTGGGGTCGTTGTCCGAGAATACTGTCATACCGATATTCGACACCTTCCATTTTTTTCAGGAAAAATGAAAAAACACCCAGGTACCCGAGACCCAGCATCATGCCGGCGGCCGGCGGCAGATTCAGGAAATTGTGAAAACTGACCGCCGTGATGATGGTCAAAAGGAAGAGAATCATGATCCGATGGGCGCCTTGTTTCATGGAGACCTGTTCGTCGGAAACGGTCGGAGTGGCCGATTCCACGGCAAAGCTCATAAGAAATGCCGGCATCAGCCAGTTGATGAGGGAAGGCAGCAACAAGAGAAAAAAACGGGTAAATTCGATTTTCCCTTTTTGCCATACCATCAGGGTGGTGATGTCGCCAAAAGGTGAGAAGGCGCCGCCCGCATTGGCAGCCACGATGACATTGATGCATGAGATGGCGATAAAGGGTTTGTTGCTTCCCCCTACGGCCATGATCACGGCTCCCATGAGCAAGGCCGTTGTCAAGTTATCGGCTATGGGCGAGATGCAGAATGAAAGGATACCGGTGATCCAGAAGATTTTTTTTAGAGAGTAACCCCGGGAGACCAGGTGTGCACGAAGTGATTGAAAGACATTTCTTTCCTCGAGGGCGTTGATGTAGGTCATGGCCGCCAGGAGAAACAGAAACAGTTCCGCATATTCCAGCAGGCTGGCCTTTATGGCATCGTGAGCCGTATGCGTGTCACCGATACCTGCATAGGCCAGTGCAACCAGCACCCAGATGAGACCCGCCGCAAAAAGCACGGGTTTGCTTTTTCTTAGATGCAATTTGTTTTCCATGGTGACCAGGGTGTAGGCCAGGATGAACAACAGCAGTCCCAGATATCCGTAAATAGAAGTTGTAAAGTCGGTAACGACTGTTACCGAGGAAGCCTCAGATGCCCATGCCACCGAGGGCACAAACATGAATAATGCCAGTAAACGATAAAATTTCAATGAGTTACCTTTTGTCCTTGAGAATGTAAGCGGTTTCTTTTTCAAAGGTTTTATTGGACTGAGAGCCGATGAGGGTACCGATAACGGATTCCACGGCCGTGTCAAGATCCATGCGTGCCGTGTTGATGATCAAGTCGTAATGCATGATATCTGCAATGTCCTCATGAAATGTTTCGCGGATAAAGGTCTTGCGCCGCTGTTCACGGTTTCGGATCCGTTTTTTTGCCTCAGCCAGGGGAACGCTATTTTTAAACGAAATATTCCTGATGCGGATATCCAGAGGGGCTATGACGCGCACGCTGAATCTGTCTTTGGGCGGAAGGATGAAATTGGCACCACGTCCCACGATGACGCTATGTCCAATTTTCCCAATAATTTCAACTTGCTGTTTGAGAAAGCTCACATAGTCGCCCGTGTAGACATAATTCTTGTCCACCAGCGCGGTGATAAAATCCTGAACTCCGGAGGGCCTTTCCTGCTCTATGGTGTCCAAGGACTGACTTTCCACGGCAGCAGTATTGGCCATTGCAACAAGAATGTTCTTGTCGAAAAGCTTGAAATTTAGTCGTTTAGCTAATTCGTCGGCAATCAGGCGGCCACCGCTTCCCGGCTCTGTGCATAGGGTAATGACGGGAACAGAGGCGCTTTCTTTCAACGGGAGGCCGGTACGTTATTTTTGCTGATTGCCTGCTGCTCGGTGATGAATTCCTTAACCGACAACGCAATGGTATCCATAGTGATTTTCCTTTACCTGTTATAGAGGGTTTTTATCGTGTACTGCACGGGCAAAGTAAGCCGCAACAGCAAGTGTATTCCCTGTGGTGACGCGATTGAGCTTGGCGTAATTCATAGTTTATCGGGACTGTGGGATTCTTCAATTTAAAACAGGGATACTAATACTCAGTCCTGCAATGTCAAACATAAAGACGAAACAAAATATATTGCCATAAACCCAGTCTATGGGTTATAGGAACTTGCCGTCCGGATGCAGTTGTATTCACCAGAAGACGGTCAAAAAAAGAGATATTTAAAGCATCAACCAAGCAGAAAGGAACCACAGCATGGAAAGAACATTGTCAATTATTAAACCGGATGCCGTCGGTCGTGGGCTGATGGGCGAAGTGATCAAACGGCTCGAAGCCAATGAGATTCACATCATAGCGATGAAGATGGTGCACATGACCAGGCCACAGGCGCAAGGGTTTTATGCGGTTCACAAGGAAAGGCCCTTTTTTTCCAGCCTGTGTGACTTCATGTCGTCCGGTCCGGCGGTTGTCATGGTGCTGGAAGGTGAAGATGTCATCAAACGATATCGGGCTCTCATGGGTGCCACCAATTATAAGGATGCGGAAGAGGGTACCATCCGCAGGGATTTTGCCACCGACATAGAAAAGAACGTCGTGCATGGGTCGGATGCCCCCGAAACCGCTGCGGTTGAAATCAGTTATTTCTTCAACAGCTTCGAGATCATGACCTGAACCTGATTTGACAGGAAAAATATTTTCATCACGAAATCACGAAAGGAGA
>CAVUUM010000009.1:0-229933 GCA_963744665.1 uncultured delta proteobacterium
TGTAGATACGTGGGATGTCACCGCTGTTGCATCATGGGACTTCTGGGATTCGGGAAAAAACATCTTATGGTACCAGGGAACAAAAGAGTCGTCGCTCCCAGGGCAATATTGAACCGTTCAAAAATTGAAGACAGCATTCAGTTTAGCGTTACGCAGGCTTATCTGCCAGATGCAGGCATCGGAGAAAAATATCACCACCATCGAGACCGCCATTGAGCAGGCCAAAGAGAATGTCCGGATTAACGAAGAGCGTTACAAAGAACAGGTTGCAACATCCACCGATGTTCTTACGGCACAAACCTTCTTTTCGGACCATGAACAACTACTATCGCGCATTATATGATTTTCAAATCGCCAAAGCCTCTTCGTATGAGAGATGGGTTAGGAAAATTTTGAATGAAAACTGGGGACACTGCGCTGATTCGAATCTCAATGTCAGCAAGCACGATGGTTCAAAGCCCGCGCTGAATCAAATTTCGCTGGAGATATTTAAGAACGAATTCGTTTTTTTTACCGGGCCCAGTGGTGCAGGTAAATCCACCCTGCTAAAACTTACTTTACCTTGGGGAAAGCATAACCGAAAGCCAGGTGTTGATCGATGGCATGAATTTGGCCAGAATCTCAAAGAGCCGTGCGCATATTTTGAGAAGAAACTGGGAATTATTTTCCAGGACTACAAGCTGATTCCAGGCAAAACGGTATTTCAAAATGTCGCTCTCGTGCTTGAAGCAAGGGGCTTGGGTCCGCGCTTTATACAAAAAAAAGTTCATAGCATTTTAAGAACTGTTGGCATGGAAGACCGGTCACGCGCCTTTCCTCTTGGTTTATCGGGTGGTGAGCAACAGAAGGTTGCATTTGCCCGGGCCGTTGTCGGTGAACCCAAAATAATTCTGGCTGATGAACCTACAGGAAGCCTCGATGCAGATGCAGCGGAAACTATTTTCGATCTTCTTACAACATTTCATAAAAAGGGAGCGACGGTTCTCTTTGCAACCCATGACACGGGGTTGATTCGAAATACCAAACATCGCATCATCCATCTGAAACAGGGGCATCTCCAGGTTTAAGCTGTCTTTTTTCTGAGCGAGAAAATATGATACTGCTTTTTTTCAAAAAAGCCTTGCAAGATATCTTGAGCAACCGATTTCTAAATTCTGTAACGATTGTGACCATTGGTCTTTCGATTTTGATCGTCAGTTCTTTTGCTCTTTTTTTCATTAATACCAATGCGTTACTTGATTTTTGGCGCAAAGGAATCCGCGTTCTTGTATACCTTGAACCGCAAGCAACCGAAGCCAACCGGCTGGATCTGCGTTACCAGATTCAACAGATAGAAAATGTACAGGAAATTCACTTCATTTCCAAAGAGACTGCTCTCAACCGTCTGAAAGACCAGATGAAAAACCATTCTTCCCTGCTTGAAAATCTCAAAGAGAATCCATTGCCGGACGCTTTTGAAATTCGCATCATCGATGCATCACGCGAGTTGACAAAAGTCGCAGCGCTGGCCGAAAAAATCGAGTCTCTTCCCCAGGTCGAAGAAGTAGAATACGGTCAGCACTGGATCGCAAAATTCTCCCATATTATCAACATATTCAAGTTTATCGGATATGCCATGGGAGGACTTTTTTTATTCGCGACACTGTTTATCATCGCCAATACCATTCGGCTCGTTCTGTACTCCAGAAAAGAAGAAATCGAAATTATGCGACTGGTTGGCTCGGATGACCGCTTCATCAAGGCACCCTTTTATATCGAGGGACTCATTCTCAGTGCCCTTGGTGGCATTGTCGGGCTGACGGCTCTGTTTACGGCATACCGATTTGTCTTGTCAAAATTTCACTCCAGCTTGTCGCTGGGATTGCTTGAAATCAAGTTTCTCTCCATCGAGCAATTTTTTCTGTTTGTTGGCGGCAGTATGCTGGTGGGATGGATCGGTTGTTATCTGTCTCTTAAACAGTTTTTAAAAAACTAATGCATCTCTTTTCCATAAATGTTTTGCACGCCTGGCAATTCACTCCACGCTCAACAGCAAAGGTTCTGCTCCTTTCTCTTCTCTTGATGGCGTGTTTATTTTCCAGCCCCCTTTTTGTACAGCCCGAAGAGCTCGACGCTCAAAAGAAAGAAATCGTAACGATTACAGAAAAAGAAACCAAGGTTATTGCGGAACTCGAAAATCTGAATTTTGACCTCAATGATGCCAGGCAGACAATTTTTCTTCTTCAAAAAGACATCGTCAAGATAGATCAATTGATTAATGAAAACCGTGACAGTTCCAGGGCACTTTCAAAAGAAATAATGAAAAATGAAACGTATGCATCCCAACGCATCGTTGCCCTTTACAAGCTGCATCAGATCGGTAAATTCAACCTGCTGGCTTCTACGGACACGCTTTACGATTTTTTTCATCGAAAAATCGCACTGGAAAAAATTCTGAGTCAGGATGAAATGGTTCTTGATGTGCTGCAGAAAAATCAGAACGCGCTTACTTTGGTTCGCCAGAAACTGGATGCGCAAAAAGAGAAAAAAAACAGACTCGGAAAACGATTGAACACCCAAATCCAGGAAATGACAAAAAAACGGCAAAAAAGAACTCAGCTGTTGAAGAAAATTCGCAACAAAAAAGCACTGACACTGGCAGCGATCGAATCTTTGAAGCAATCGGCAGCAGCCTTGGACACAACCTTCAGCGATTTTAAAAAAGAAAACCCTGGAAAGCGCCCCTACGCTGATTCGTCACCCCATGCCTTTACGGACTTAAAAGGGTTGCTAATCATGCCGGTAAACGGTAAGATAATCGAATTCTTCGGGCCTTACACAAACACCGAGTTCAACCTCGTTAATTTCAGAAGTGGTATCAATATCAGCGCTGAAAGAGGGGAGCCCATACGCGCCGTATACAAGGGTAAAACGCTTTATGCCAGCTGGTTCAAGGGTTACGGCAACATGATCATTATTGATCATGGTGACCACTATTACACCCTCTATGCGCATGCTGAAGAGCTTTTTAAGAAAAAAGGAGATCCCGTTGAGGCGGGGGAGGTTATCGCTACAGTTGGCGATACCGGCTCCATGGCAAAACCAGGTCTTCATTTTGAAGTCCGCTATCATGGCAAACCCATCGATCCGGCCCCATGGATCAACAAGGGGTAAAAGGAGCTGTAATGACAGGTAACCGATACAGCCGCACAAAATTGTGGCTTGTTCTTGTCGTAACCATTGTTTTCTCGACCGCGGGGGCAGGGTTTTACCACAAACTTTCCGCTGATAGCGATGAAACATACAAGGGCTTGAAAGTCTTTTCAGACGTTATTGAAATTATACAAAAAAACTATGTGGATCCTGTAGAACCCAAGGATCTCATAGAAAAAGCGATTCAGGGAATGGTCAGTAGCCTAGACCCGCACTCAGCTTTACTTCCACCGGAAGCTTATGAGGAATTACGGATAGATACCGAGGGCAAATTTACAGGTATCGGTATCCACGTCACCATGCGGGATGGTTTTGTCACGGTCGTTTCACCCATTGAGGGCACACCGGCATACGAAGCCGGCATCAAAGCAATGGATAAAATCGTAAAAGTCGACGGCGAGGTTACCTCGGAATTGAGAGATGCGGTCAAACGCATGAGAGGACCCAAAGGTACCACGGTTGTTATAACAATTGTCAGGGAGACCGTTAAAAAACCGATTGAATTTACATTGGTCCGGGATGTTATTCCCATTGAAAGCGTTAAATCCGTCAGCTTAGAACCTGGTTACGGATACGTCCGGATTACAAATTTCCGGGAACAGACCACCGAGGATGTAACAGCGGCGCTGGAAAATCTGGAAAGTAACGACAAACCCTTAAAAGGACTTGTACTGGATTTAAGAGACAACCCGGGCGGCATACTCTCCCAGGCCATCTCCGTGTCAGATATTTTCATCGAAGAGGGAATCATTCTAACCATCAAGGGACGACTCGATAAGCACAACAATGTCTTTAAAGCACATTCCAGTGAATCCCCGAGAAGCTATCCCATCATCATTCTTATCAACGGTGGCAGTGCCAGCGCCTCAGAAATTGTTGCGGGCGCACTAAAAGATCATCAGCGAGCCTTGCTGCTGGGCACCCAGACTTTTGGCAAGGGTTCCGTTCAAACGGTTGAATCGTTGAGAGACGGTTATGGAATTAAATTTACCATTGCAAGGTATTATACACCCAGTGGTCAGTCAATTCAGGCCACTGGTATCGTGCCGGATATCATTGTTTACAAAAAGGATATCGACGATGACGATGCCCCCAACCCCGTTGATGGCCTGCTGAAAGAAAAAGATCTTAAAAATCATTTAGAATCTAAGCCGCTAAAAAGCACAACACAAGAGGTTGACAAGCCGGAGAATGACCTAACGCAACCGAACGCCATACTGCTGGAAAATATTCAGAATGACAACCAGGTAATGCGCGCATTGGAGCTCCTGATCAGCTATGACATCTTCAAAGATTTAACCAATGGCAAGTAAGCGACCCAAAAAAAAAGCCCTAGCAAAAAAAACGAAAACCGCCCAAAAAAAAAATCAGCTTCGACAGTTTATAAAGATCCCGTTAGGTCTGGCCATACTGCTCGTTCTTGTCATCCTGGCTGGTTTTCTGACGCATCACCTCCTCTCGAAGAGACATCCCGTCAAGATGATTGGGGGTAATTTTGAAAAAAGTCAGCATTACATGCCGGCTTTTCAGTTCGAAATATATCCTGAAAAGGATATCCCCCTGCCCAAAGAAAAAAAACCGCCCAAAACAAGTCCCCAGGAAAAGTCACCGCGGATCGCTCTCATTGTTGACGACATCGGCTATGATCGTGCCGTCGTAAAAAAGTTTCTCAGTTTAAACCTACCTATTACCTTTTCAATACTCCCCAAAAGCCCGTTCACAAAAAGCATTATTGAGGCAGCTCGAAAGAAGCATGTCGAAATCATGCTTCACCAACCCATGGAGCCTTTCGAGTATCCACGGATCAATCCGGGTCCGGGCACACTGCTGACGAACATGACACCGGACGAACTGGTTCAGCAACTCATTCAAAATCTTGAAGAAATGCCTTTTGTGTCAGGTGTTAACAACCACATGGGCTCCAAAATGACCGCAAGCGCCTCTCAAATGCGCCAGGTTTTTTCAGTTCTGAAACAGCGTAATCTTTTTTTCATCGACAGCCGGACAACAGAAAAAACGATCTGTCGACCTTCGGCCGACTTGTTACAGATTCCCTTTGGCGAACGAGATGTTTTTATTGATCACCTTCAAGATGCTGACTTCATTAAAAAACAACTTTATGAGCTTGTTCGCATAGCCACAACACATGGTGAAGCCATTGGGATTGCACATCCTTATACAAAAACGTATCGTGTGCTGAAGAACGCCCTGCCCGACCTGAAACAAAAGGTCCGATTTGTACCGGTTTCCGAGGTTGTAAGAGTTTCCGGATAAACAGTCTATCCTAAAATGTCAGCCTTAATCTGGATTTCTCAGCGTTTTGATGCGTTTCTTTGGAAGGCATCCAAGGTGAGGCCGTATATACCCTATCGTTGTATACACACCATGGCAACGTTCGGATAACGCCCCAAATGCGCGTATCAGGCCGCTGAGGAATTCGGTTTGGAGCAGGCAATCGCAACCCATCCATCTTCATGCCGTTCTTCTAAAACCTTCAGACCCTGTTGCTGCATCTTTTTTAAAATATCTCCACAATTATCTTTGTAGATGCCCGAACAGATCAGCACACTTTCTGGCGACATATGCCGGCCAATCGTTTCAAGAAGTTTTAAAATCACCTCGGACAGGATATTGGCCACAATGAGGTCAAATCGGCCATCAATGCCCTCTGCTAAATGGCCTGCTTTCAATTCAAAACAGGGTTGACTGACATGGTTGATCTGAAGATTCTTCTCCGCTATCCCCAGGGCGACCTCGTCATTGTCAATACCGACAAGTCTTCCTGCACCCAGCTTGGCGGCCGCAACCATTAAAATTCCCGAACCTGTTCCAACATCCAAGAACCTTGCTCTTTCTGAGAGGTATCTCTCGATAAGTGTGATGCACAGGGCTGTTGTCGGGTGCGTTCCGGTACCAAAGGCCATACCAGGATCGATTTCGAGTACAATTTCATCTGCTTCGGCCACGTACTCCCGCCAGGTCGGTTTAACCGTTATCCTGGAAGTTATGCGTTGTGGCCAAAAATATTCCTTCCATGATTCGGCCCAGTCTTCTTCATCCATCCGCTTTAATTCCTTGCGGATCTGGATCCCGACGTTTTTTTCCAAAGACCGAATCTTTTTTTCCAGTTCATTTAAGGTGTGGACCGTTTGAGGCGTATCCGGAAAAAATCCGGTCACAGCATGATGAAAAGGTCCAGTGCGAGCACCCTCGCCCCATGGTTCTTCCGGTTCAAGATTCTGGTCCTCGATTTCGACACCCTTCAGACCAAGACCATAAAACACATCTGCAATCAAATCCGTGGCAAGCTGTCTGTTTTCATGGTCAAAAATAATTTTTGCCGCAATCCATTTCATGCTTTTGCTTCCGGCTCTAAATTTTTGACAGATTCCCATTTTTCCCTGGGCGGATTAAAGTAGCCAAAAGACAGGTCAGGAAACGCTCGTTGAATACGCTTGAGCAGGTATGAAACGCCCAGAGCCTCTCCGCATGATGCCGCACGGTTCATGGCCTCATAGTAATAGAGAGGATCAAAATTCAGATTTCGCCACTGAATCCGGTGAATCCGATAGCTTTTTAAAAATGAAAACAGACTTTCGAGTTCTTCCGGTGTATCGGTTACACCGGGCATGTTCAGATAGTTGATCGAAACATACAGGCCCTTTTCTAAAGCCAGTCCAATACTGTTCATGACATCGGAAAAGTCATAACCCTTTGGCCGGAAATAGGCCTGATACCATTTCTCTCTGAAACTGTTGATGCTGATCCGAACACTGTCTATGCCGGCTGAAATCAGTCGTTCCAGTTCTTTGGTGAGACTACCGTTGGTATTCACATGGATCGTACCCTGGTCTGTTTTGGAACGTATCAGACGAACGGCCGGGTCTATGACATGGGTTGTCAGCAAGGGATCCCCTTCACAACCCTGGCCAAAACTGACGATACCTTTTGCAACGTGCTCTATATGGATCAAGGCAACCGCCGCAATCTCTTCCGGTCGCGGTGTAAACGATATTCGTTCCTGACTGCAGGAGATCTCTTTGTTTTTTTGAAGAGACAAACACCCCAGGCACTGGGCATTGCAGGCGCCTGCGCTTGGCAACGGTGCCTCGTATCGACCCAGGAAAAAATTTTTTCCTGCGGGACATCCATACGTCAGCGCACAGGTTTCAAGATGCTTTCTCAGCCGGTTGCCAGGTAGTTTTTTGCGCATCCTTTCCACACCGGCAATGACATGGCGCTTCTTCATCAGCCGGATATCCTGTCGTTTTTCCCGGTCGACACAAACAACGGCGGATCGGAATCCATCCTGGTGCCAGCCCACCGCTCCATATGAAAAGAGCGGCAGAGGCTTGACCTGGCTGGTGGCCTGATAGCCGCTCATGTGTGTGACAATATAACCGGGAGAGTTAAATGCCGCCACAGGATAAATGCTCTCCGAAACAAGATAGGGATTGTGCGCCAGCGCTTCAAACTGCCTGTTTTGTACATGATACAGTAACGGTGTCCGGTCCGGCAGAAACATCAACTCGCTGCCGAAAGGCAAGGACTGCGTTTTACCCACCATTAAGGGTTTCAAGACCGTCCCGGACATGCCCACCGCGGCATATCCCTCCAGCTCAAAGATCTCCCCATCAGAATTGGCCACAACGGCGGTCAGCCATTTTGGGTTCGTTTCGGAACGTACACTGTTTTTCATTTTTCAATAATAGTCGCTGTCTCTATAAGCGCTTTTATCCGTGGTATATGTGTTTAACGATGTGTCCCAGTTCTGGAAAAATCAACGCTTTGCAGGCTAGCTTGCAGGCGCTGAGACTGCCGGGTATGCAAAAAACGGCTGTTCTGCCGACAATCCCGGCAGTGGCGCGGGACATGATGGCAGCAGAGTCAATTTTCTCTAAGCTCAATTGAGCGAACACAGGTCCAAAAGCCGTAAGTTCCTTTTGGAACAAGGGTGATATCGCCTCAATGGTCACATCCTTGCTGCTGATGCCTGTACCCCCCGTCAACAAGACTGCCTGGGCATCCGACAGATTGATCGCATCAAACAAGGCTGCTGCAATGGTTCTCTTGTCATCCGGGACAACCCTGTGGAGAACAACGGCATGCCCTTCCTTTTCAGATATCTTTTTCATCCATAAGCCACTGTCATCTTCAGCAATCGTTCGCGTACTTGATACTGATATGATGGCAATCTTGAGTACTTTCAAAGTACCTTTTTTATGTTCTTTTGTCCCCATTTTTTCTCCTTTATGGTGTCGCTTTCATCGGGAGCACGCCAGTCCAAGGTATTGAGCGGTCACAATATAGACCACCTCTTCATGAGTTGACAAATAAAATCTTATATTTGATTTTGATCCACACTCAAAGCCAGGGAAAACATCCAAATTCCGGTCTTGATTTTAAACCCGTTGTCTTTTAATGTAGACACTCGGCTGGGTTGATAACGTTTCGGACCGATAAACCAAACAAAGAAATAAGCGGCATCGCGCTGATTCAGCGTATAGTTTTGCGGATTTTCTTTGAGCTTTTTCCGATGACACAGCAAACGTGCACTGGCATCATATTGGCGGGAGGCGAAAGTAAAAGACTGAACAGCGTCGAAAAATCGAACCTCCTTGTGGGAGACAAGCGCATCATCGAATGGATGATGACCGTTTATAAAAAGCTCTTTAGTGAAATCATACTGGTCTCCAATCACCCGACAACATATCTTGAATGGGACGTCATCGTCGTTAAGGATATCTTTACCAAAAGAAGTTCCTTAACCGGAATTCACTCTGGTTTGTTTTATACAAAAACCGACCATGCCTTCATAGCGGCATGCGACACCCCTTTCTTGAAAATGGATCTGGTAAAAGCCATTATCCAGCATATCGATTCCAGTACCGATGTCGTTATCCCGAAAACAGATGTTGGGATTGAACCGCTGTGTGCTGTTTATTCCCGGCGGTGCCTTCAAATAGTTCAAGACGCCCTTGAGCAGAACAATCTTAAAATACGAAATATTTTCAGAAAGTTAAAGACAAAGGAGCTCCCGGAAACTGTTTTACGGAAAAAGGATCCTGGTCTTGTCTCGTTTTTTAACATCAACACACCAGATGACCTGGAACAAGCAAACAGGATGATCAACGAAAATGGGAATCAAACAACTCGTACATGAAATTAAAAAACATCCGGATTACGCCAAAGCCGGTATGATTCTATGCCACAATGGTATCGTCCGCAGCACCTCACGTGACGGCAAGACAGTAACAGGGTTAACGGTAACGGTAGATCATGCCCGACTGCACAACATCATTGAAGAACGCAAACAGGATCCCGGCATCATTGAAATCCTTGTGGAAATACAGGAAGACCAGAGCTTGACAGTGGGGGATGATGTCATGTATCTGGTTGTCGCAGGTGATATCCGGGAAAACGTGATCCACACCTTGCAGCGTGCCCTGGATGCCATCAAATCGACAGCTACCCATAAAACAGAGTTTTTTAAAGACTTGTGAGACATTCTTCTGCAATCCGATCACACAACAACATAAGGTTATACAATGTCTGATTTTTCACACATCGACGCCAAGGGCCAGGTCAGAATGGTGGATGTCACCGAAAAAAAGCCGACGCATCGTAAGGCTCTGGCTCAGGCCGTTGTCCATATGCAGCCGGAGACCTTCGATCGTATCATCACCCAGAATGTCCAAAAGGGAAACGTGCTTGAAACAGCCAGAATTGCCGGTATTATGGCAGCTAAAAAAACATCGTCCTTGATTCCCATGTGTCACCCTCTCAACATCACTCATGCACAGATCGATTTTTTTCCGGACAAGCGGCAGAACAAAATTCGTATAGAGGCCCTGATGCAAATCGTCGATCAAACAGGTATCGAGATGGAGGCGCTTACAGCGGTAAGCATCTCGGCCCTGACAATCTACGACATGTGTAAGTCTCTTGATAAAGATATTCATATTTCAAGTGTTTGTCTTTTAAAAAAATCCGGCGGTAAAAGCGGTGATTTTGTTCGCCATAAAAATCCTGACATGGGCACATGATGTCTATGACGCTGTCGTTATTGGAAGTCTCGCTCGTCTTGATAGGGGGCTCCTTCATGGGGTTTCTCCTTGGGTGGTTTTTGGCAAAATACCGACTGACCCCTTCTCTTATAAAAAATAAAACCGAAGCCGACACACACCTGGAAACACTCCAGAATAAAAAGGAAGAGATAGAAGATTTTAAAATCCGGGCCGCAGCCTTTCAAGCAGAAATCAAATTCCTAACAAATCGCTTGCTCCAGGTTTCACAAGAACGGTCTGCCGCCTCAAGCAAACTGGAGCACATGACATCACTCCAAAACACCCTCAAAACACGGGAGCAGGAGCTCTTAGCTCTTCGGACAACGATTTCCGAGTTAAGGGAACAGATCGCAGCCCTGGAAACCACCATTGATAAGGAAAAAACTTCCTTTGATGAAAAAATGTCATTACTGCGGGAGCTGCGAACCAGTCTGACCGAAACATACAAAGGCCTTTCCGCCAGTGCTCTCAGAGAAAACAATCAGGTTTTCATCGATCTTGCCAAATCCACATTTTCGAAGTATATCGACGCCGCCAAGAGTGATTTTGAAACACGGGGAAAAGCCGTCAAAGACAGCATTCTGCCCCTCCATGAAGCCCTCAAGCGATATGATGAACATATCCAGGCCATGGAAAGATCCAGGGAAAAGGCTTACGGGGGGCTGTCTGCCCAGGTGCAGTCGCTGATTCAGACCCAGGACATCCTGCAAAAAGAAACCGGCAGGCTGGTCAATGCCCTGCGCGTACCACACATACGTGGACGATGGGGTGAAATTACCTTGAGACGTGTTGCAGAACTCAGTGGTATGCAAAACCATTGTGACTTTTTCGAACAAACCGCCACGCGTTCCGAAGAGGGCCTCCTGAGACCTGACATGATCATTCAGCTCCCGGGTCAAAGACAGATCGTCATCGATGCCAAGGTGCCCCTTGTTGCCTATATAGATGCCATCGAGGCTGATTCTGAAAAAGAAAGGGAAGAACGTCTCACAACACATGCCAGACATGTCAGAACACATATCAAGCAGCTATCCCAAAAAGCTTACTGGACACAGTTCAAGCCGACGCCGGAGTTCGTTGTCCTGTTTATCCCCGGTGAAAATTTCTTTTCTGCCGCGCTGTCAAAAAACCCACAACTGATCGAGCTGGGGGTCCGCAAAAACGTAATTCTGGCTACCCCAACGACCTTGATTTCACTCTTAAAAACAGTTGCCTTTGGGTGGCAACAGGAAAAACTTACCGAAAATGCTCGTAAAATCAGTGAATTGGGGGTAGAGTTGTTTGAGCGTCTTTCAACCATGGGGCAGCACATCAACAATCTTGGCAGGGATATCGAACGCTCCACCCACACATACAACAAGGTTGTCGGATCTCTGGAACGCAGGGTTTTCAGCTCCGCCCGAAAGTTTAAAGATCTGGGCATTACCCAAAAAGATGAGAACAAAACATTGACCGTGACGCATATTGATTCAACCACACGAACACTTAGAATGGACGATTCCTGATGGTCGCTTCTGTCTCAAAAACTAGTCTGTCCTGGCTGCTCAGTCTTATTTTTTTTCTTTTTACATTTTCGGGATGCGGTTTTTTTCTGAAAGCGCCGGATGTTACTTCAAAAACATCCCTGAAAAAGCTAAACGTTTCTCAATACCCTGCGTTTTCAGACGACCTCCTCTACAAGGACCTGGGTCTCAGTATTGAACAAAGCCTGGCATATTTGCGCAGGGTCCCGGCAGAGCGTGAATTTTCCTTTGGAAAAGACCTCTTTACTGCAGCACACCTCATCGCGTCTCATGAAGTGTTTTTAAATTTTATTCACACGAATCCTTCCCGGAAAGAACTCAAACGGTTTATTGCCTCAAACTATGAGGTATATCAATCAGTTGGGAGCAATCGTAAAAAAGAGGTTCTTTTTACCGGATATTACGAACCAACCGTTTTGGGAAGCCTCATACCAACCGAAGATTATCGCATCCCGGCATATGCCACACCCTCGGATTTGATCGCCATCGATCTGTCTCTTTTCTCGGAACGCTTCTCCGGTGAAAAAATTGTAGGAAGATATTCCGACAATACCATCGTCCCATACTATGAACGAAAGGAGATCATCAAGGCGGAAACACTTTCAGAAACCAGCGAAATCATCGCCTGGCTAAAAGACCCTGTGGATTTGTTTTTCCTCCAAATTCAAGGATCCGGCAGGGTACGGCTGCCGGATGGTAAACAAATAAATCTTCACTACCACGCCACCAATGGACATCCGTACCGCAGTATCGGAAAATTGCTAATCGACGAAGGAAAAATTGCCAGGGAAGAGATGTCCATGCAGAAAATCCGTTCCTACCTTCATGAAAATCCGCATGAAATGGATCGGATTTTAAACCATAATCCAAGCTATGTGTTTTTTAAATTGGAAGAAGAGGGACCCATTGGATACCTGCAGGTACCTTTGACCGCCGAAAGATCTCTTGCCCTGGACCGTCGTATCTTTCCACCTGCCGCCATTGTCTATATCGAAACATCCAGACCGGTTTTAGACCCGGAAGGGCACATTGAAACATGGGAAGCGCTTAAAGGGTTTGTCCTCAACCAGGACACCGGTGGTGCCATCCGGGGGCCGGGCCGGGCCGATCTGTTTTGGGGAAATGGTCCCTATGCAGAACTTGCAGCAGGACACATGCAGCATACTGGCGTCTTTTATTTTCTTGTCCTGAAGCTGGATGACGCATAACAGTTGACACATCGGCTGTTTATAATATATCTCATGGAAAAATTCACTCGAAATAAAATCGTGGGACGATTTTATGGAACGCGACGTTGTCGCTTCGATACGAAAGGCAAAAATCCCTATCTCTCTGACAAGCTACAGGGTATTTCGGGATCTTTGCAGAAACCATTCCAATTTCGGCAACGCACTTTCGCAAAAAAAATTTTTAATCCACAAGTTGAATTCATCTCGCGCTGCAAGCAGCGGAGAATTCAAATTTAAATGTTTTCAGGTCGTTAGGAGATCATATGTTTGGTATTGGTATGCCGGAAATGTTGTTGATTCTGGCTGTTGCGCTCATAGTTATCGGCCCGAAAAAACTTCCCGATCTTGCCAAATCCCTTGGCCGGGCCATGGGTGAGTTTAAAAAAGCCACCAGTGAAATCAAGCAGTCCATTGGCGTGGATGCAGACTTTAAAGAAGTCAAGGAAACCTTCACGGATATCCAGAAAGATATTAAAGAAACGGTTACTTTTGACAATATCGATGAATACCAGCCAGACACCGACACAATTGAAGACAGTGCAACCAGCGTATCCCCTGAATATCAAAACAGACAGCCGGCAGACACCGACGAAGCGCTCGGGGACCTGAGGCAGGCATTTGATGGCTTGAACCACAAAGATGCCGATCCTTCCGCCAACTCCACCGCACAAACAGATAAATCTGAAATCAGTCCTGACGCGAAGAAAGAGGAACCCGACCGCGATGAAAGAGGATGACAAACGCCCTTTTGCCACCCACCTGGAAGAACTGAGAAACCGCCTTATCAAATCTTTTGTTGCCGTAGGCGTTGGTTTTGTTCTGTCTTATGCGTTCAAGGAAAAACTGTTCCAGATACTGACCGCTCCCTTGATTTCGGTGATGGAGACCGGTGAAACGCTCATTTATACCAACCTACCGGAAGCTTTTTTTACCTTTCTGAAAACCGCGTTTCTGTCCGGTATTTTACTGGCATCTCCCATTATC
This sequence comes from uncultured delta proteobacterium, assembly GCA_963744665.1. Lineage (GTDB taxonomy): Bacteria > Desulfobacterota > Desulfobacteria > Desulfobacterales > B30-G6 > B30-G6. The sequence goes on from CAVUUM010000009.1 coordinate 13,996, forward strand.
ATTTATCAGTTCTGGATGTTCACAGCACCCGGATTATATCAGCAGGAAAAACGCCTGTTGCTTCCGGTCGTTTTTTTATCCTCGGTTTTCTTTATCGGGGGTGCCCTGTTCGGCTATTTTATCGTTTTTCCCTGGGGGTTTAAATTTTTTCTGGGGTTTGCTTCGGAAACTGTCAGGCCCCTGCCTTCCATGAAAGAATATCTCAGTTTCTCCTCCAAGCTGCTGCTGGCATTTGGCCTGGTGTTTGAGTTGCCCCTCGTCATTACGTTTCTGGCAAAGCTCGGGCTGGTTTCTGTCGAATTTTTAAAGAAAAACAGAAAATATGCGCTGCTCCTTTTTTTTGCCGGCGCCGCCATATTGACCCCGCCGGATGTGGTTACACAGATCATGATGGCGTTGCCTTTGATGGTGCTCTATGAAATCAGTATCATTGGTGCGCGAATTTTTGGTAAAAAAAAGGTGTTAACAGAAGAAGAGTCTTAGCAGGGCATCTATGACGCTTTACCATTGACAGTCTTATGGATAGTTGATAATTAGCTCATCGATACAAAAACAGGAGCATCAAAGAAACTTCATGTTACAATCAAAGGAGGCGTTGGGAAGCGATGAATAAAAAGGGCTTTTTGATAATTACCACCATTGGTTTTATCGTGCTGTTCGCAAGCGTGGCGTTACATGCCGGTAGTGACGTACCCGCTGTCATTAAAATGCAGAATGATTACGAGCACAAAAAAGAAATCGTTGCGTTTACCCATGAAAAACATATTGACGCATACAAAAATGGTTGTGGCGCCTGCCATCATGACGAAAACAATAAACCCCTGGACAACCTGAAAGCAGGGGATTCTGTCAAAAAATGTATCGAATGCCACAGCAAGCCGGGTGAAGTGCCCAAAGCCGAAAAAGATAAATGGAAGAAAGAGAAGATAAAAAAGGCTGAAAAAGACAAGCTGGCGCGCCAGTGGCACGCCGAAGCCGTTCATGACAATTGCAGGGACTGCCATAAAGCCTATAACAAAAAGAACAAAACCAAGGCCGCGCCTACAACCTGTGTCAAGTGTCACCCCAAAAAAGAAGGCTAATCGAACACGTTTAAATATAAAAGGCGTGCGTTCTCAAAACGCACGCCTTTTTTAATTGTCTTTGTAAAATACGATTGCCGCCCACCCACGTTCTTCACCCACCCATTTCCGATTCAATCCCAACCTGTGACCCTGTTTGATAAATACGTCAAGTTCTTCACGTTTGATTCCGGATAGTACCATCCTGCCACCTGGTGTGAGTCTTTCCAGCATCCGGGGAAGAAATAACTTCAGGGTGGGCAAACGCAGGTTGGCCAGCATGAGATTAAAAGATCCTTCGAAGGTTTCAAACGGTCTTGATGATATGGTGACCCGCTCTGACAAGCCGTTATAGGCAACATTGCCACGGGCTTCCGATATGGCACAGGGGTCGATATCAATACCGACACCCGATGCGACACCCATCTTCAGGGCGGTTATGATGAGAACACCTGAACCGGTCCCTATATCCATGGCGCTTGTTTTCATTTCCCGCCACAGAACCAATTCATTCCGTTGAAGATATTCCAGGCCTTTGAGGCATAAGCGGGTGGTGGGATGCTGACCCGAACCAAAAGACGTGCCGTGGCAAAGACTGACGACAATATCGCCGGGCTTTTGTTCAACCGTGCACGCCCATGGCTTTAAAACAATATTCGTCGTTATTCGAATGGGCTTTTGAATCGATGTTTCGATAAAGGTACGCCCGAAATCCGAGACATACATGAGCTCCCGTTGATCCACAAGTTCCTTGATCGCCGATCGAACCGCTTTTCGGTCACCCCGACAATGCCGCGACACCTGTCTTTCGATGTCCAAGAAAGTTAAGCGTGTATCCGTGTCCCGTAAGATCTCTCGTACAGCCTGCTGAACAGTCCGTTCCCGGGAGAGCACTTTCAGATTATGGTTGGGATTTTTTGAAAGAGACCGCATTTTCCACCATGCTCTTGGCCCACAGGGGTGTTCCCAGGGAATGGATGTGCGTGTAGGTGGCCAATACCTTTTTCCGGCAGATCCCATCCCTGCCGTTGATCAAACCGGCCCCTCGTTGAACCTGAAACACCAGAAGATCCATGGAACCCCTGTATTCGATGGCCTTTGAATAATGGAACTCATGACCTTTGATCTCGGCTCCCACCTCAAAATAGGGGTTTTCATGATCAACAGAGACAATGGTATACCCGTGCCCTTGCGGTCGTTTATGCAGATCAAACACCAGGGGGAAAACCCCTGCCATGGCATAAACACCATCCCCTAGTAAAAGACGTTCCCCAAGGTACATCAATCCCCCGCACTCGGCATATATGGGAAGACCCTTTTCAGCCAGGTCCCGTATCTGATGCCGGTAAGCAATATTGTCTGCCAGCTGTTTTGCATGTGTTTCCGGGAACCCGCCGCCGATATACAGTGCATCAACAGGCGGCAGGGTTGATTCCGTCAAGGGACTCGTAAAAACGAGTTCCGCACCGGCAGCTTCCAGAGCTTCCAAATTTTCAGGATAATAGAACTGAAAGGAGGCATCCCGAATGATGCCGATTCTTGGTGCCTCGCCGGCCACGATGTATTTTTCAACACAGGTATCCAACGACGGTTCATCCGATGAAAATTCCCGGGCAGCCGTTGTCACTCCTTGCTCTTCCCGGGTCGGTTGTTCTTTAGATGCCGTTTTCCCGCCAGTCTGTGCAATATCCAGAATAGCATTCAGATCCAGATGCTTGGTAATAACGGCCGCAATGTCGTCCACGGATGTCTTGGCCCAGTCATGTTCGGGTGTCGGTACCAGACCCATGTGTCTCTCCGGAAATGGTTGGTCCTTCAGTTTGGGCACCGCCCCCAGCACCGGGATCTGGCAATAGTGTTCGATGCAGGTTCTCAGGTTGTTCTCGTGACGCTTACCGGCAACACGATTCAGTATGACACCGTTTATTTTGACACCCGGGTCAAACTGCTGGCATCCCAATACCACGGCCGCCATGGTCCGTGTTGTCTTGGTACCATCAATGCAGAGAATCACCGGAAGATCCAGGAGCTTGGCCAGTTCGGCCGTACTGGTATTGCCGTCCCGGTCGATACTGTCGTACAGACCCCGGTTCCCTTCGATAACGGCCAGATCCGATGCCCGGGTATAGCAAGCAAATGAGTTGAGGATGGTCTCTTTTTTTATGAGGAAGGTGTCCAGGTTGTAGCACTGCTGGCCTGCCGCCAGGGCAAGCCAGCCTGCGTCAATATAGTCTGGACCTTTTTTGAAGGGGGCGATCGTTTTGCCACGCTTTACCAGTGCGGCAATAATTCCCACAGAAAAAATGGTTTTTCCGGATCCACCCCGCAAGGCAGATATGATGATTCCGGGAAATCCCATTTTTTTTTGATGTGTCTGATTCGGTTCCAAAAACCTACAATACAGGAAAACAGAAGGCTAGCGGTTTAACATTAGTCTTCGTGTTCAGCCCCTGCCTGTTTCCCTGTCCCCGGCAGACCATACATGGATGTGCTGCCACTGGACCAATACTCAAGAATACCTTCTACCACCATCTGATTGACATATTTTTTGGCGGCTCTTGGTTTTTCACCAATGAGTTTTGCCAGGTCGTTGAAATAAAATTTGGATTTCATCTTTTGTTTCTTTTGCAGTCCTTCGACAACCAGTGTCTTTGCCTCTTCGTAATCCATTTGTTTCACCTCTCTTATATGATTACCGGGAGGCCCTTTACAGGGCCTCCCAATGGTTTTACAATTAGAACTTGAATTGTGAGGTCTGTCGCCATGTATAGTAGGCCGGATCACGGAAATCATCGATAAGATGATGGGTAAAAGGCAGTTCGCATTTCTCGAAGAATCGTTCCCATCCGATCCGTTCTGCCCATTCACCGACACGCTCATACTTATTGGCACCGGCAGCATAGGCTTCAACGATTTTTTTGATGGTGGCAGTGGTCGACGGCCAGCGGGGTGCCTCGTTGGGCAGGAATGCCACAACAACCTTGGAAAACTTCGGTGCGGTAATGCGGTTGGAGACTTTTCCACCCGCCATGATAACGATACCGTCACCCACATCATCTGCCAGCGGCATGGACGGGCACATGGTGTAGCAGTTTCCGCAGAACATACAGCGTTCATTCTTTACAGCCACACTCTTAAGTGTTTCGCCGCCCACCTCTACCTTGGCCGGTTTGATGGCAGCGGTAGGGCAGGCTGCAATTGCCAAGGGAATTTCGCACATTTTGTCCAGGTACTCGTGGTCCAGCATGGGTGGTTTGCGGTGGTATCCGAGAATAGCGATATCCGAGCAGTGAACCGCACCACACATGTTCAGACAGCAAGCCAGGGACACGCGCAGCTGGGCTGGCAGACGGTGATCTTTAAAGTCGTCAAATAGCACGTCCATGGTGGCCTTGACCGGTCCGGATGCATCGGTGGCCGGTGTGTGGCAGTGAATCCATCCCTGGGTGTGAACGATGTTGGTCACACCGGCGCCGGTTCCACCTACAGGAAACTTAAAGCTGCCGCCGTCGAACTTCCGGCCTTCCAGGTCCTGAATCAATGGTTCGACCTTGTCCTTGCTGTCCACCATGAATTCAATGTTGTTCCGGGTGGTGAATCTGAGATACCCGTCACAATGTTTTTCTGCAATTTCACAGATTTCGCGAACATGCGTGGTGCTCATGAGTCGGGCACCGCCACATCGAACCGTGAAGACTTCATCACCGGTTTCAGAGACATGCACCAGCACGCCTGGTTTCAAAATTTCATGATATAGCCATTTACCCTTGTTTTTGGCGATGACCGGAGGGTAAAATAGATCATATTTTTTCGGGCCGATGTCGGAAATCCTGTTTTCCATCGGTTTGTCCGGATTGTATCCTGAAGAAATAAAAGCCATGATTTTCCCCCCTATCTCTTGTGGTGTTTTCTGAATTCGTTGATGTCACGTTCCCAGCCGCCTTCGACCTCTTCCTCTTTCCAGAAGATGTATGGATTGGACCTCGGTTCCTTGACATGACGCGGATCCGGATCGATGCCCGTGGCTTCAAGCAGCCTGTTAAAGCCCTGGCGTTTCATAAGCTCGCCCAGTCGTTCACGGTTCTTACCTTCTTCCATCCACCAATCCCATACATTTTCAATGACTTCCTTGATTTCATCATAGGGCTCTTCCGCGCTGATGAAAGGCACCAGGAGGGATCCCATCTGGGCACCATCCAGGATCGGTGCTTTGGCGCCTGCCAGCATGGTTATGCCCCTGTCATTACCGATTCTCAAAGCCCTGGGCATCACGTTGATACAGTGCATACAGCGGGTACACTCTTTGGTGTCGATCTTGAGATCCTTGCCGTCCATCCACATACAGCTGGTGGGACAGAGGTTGATGACCTCTTTATCGATATCGAATGCGCCCCAGTCATGACCGGAGTGGGCATTGCCGTTGGGTGGGATCTCACCGCCGATATAGGCCTGCACGGCTTCCTGGTCGATCTTGATATCATCTCTCCAGGTACCAATAAAAGAGAGGTCGGACCGGGCAATGGATGCCACGCAGCAGTTGGGACAGCCGTCGAATTTAAATTTGAATTTATAAGGGAATGCCGGTCGGTGCAGTTCATCCTGGTATTCCTGGGTCAGGTCGTAGCAAAGCGCCTGGGTGTCATAACAGGAATATTCACAGCGGGCCTGGCCGATACAGTCGGCCGGGGTCCGCAGATTGGATCCGGATCCACCCAGGTCCTGATCCATGTTGTGCGTCATCTCGAAAAATATTTCCTCCAGCTGGGGGGTGGTGGTTCCCAAAAAAATGATATCGCCGGTGGAGCCGTGCATATTGGTGATACCGGATCCTCTGAAATCCCATAGGTCACAGAGTTTCCTCAGGTATTCCGCCGTGTAGAACTTACCGCCCGGCTGTGCCACGCGCATGGTGTGAAAATGGGCCACGCCCGGAAATGCATCGGGTTGATCACAATACCGGCCGATAACACCACCACCATAACCGAAAACACCAACGATTCCACCATGTTTCCAGTGGGTTCTGCCGTGCTTGAATGAGAGTTCCAAAACACCCAGTAGATCTTCAACTACATCCGTGGGAATCTGGAATTCAACATTGCCTTCGTTTTTTGCCCTGACTTCAGCCTGTTGCTTGAGATCGGACACGAAACTCGGCCAAGGTCCAGACTCCAACTGGTCCAACAAAGGGGTTTCATGCTTCGCCATCTTTTTACCTCCATTCTAATTAATAATTAACCTTCCGAAAACAACAAATTTCATACCCCTAAAGGTTTAAATCTGCCACCTCCTCTCAATATTGTTTTTCTATTTAACCCAATAATAATTTTCTGATATTTTTATTCACCAAGGGGCAGGTATAAAATGGATCCGTGTTCTTGTCAATAAAAATCCATGGTTTCAAGGCGGTAATAAAAAGCAAAAAACACACTATCACATCATTATGCAGCATGTTGTGGTGGCGTAGCTGTAGAATACTTTATGTTGTATCGTTTGCCCGGAAAATCACAGTGCGGATTTCATCGGGTGAAGTCCCGCAAAAACAGCTTCAATATGGCTGTCGATATTTTGTCTTATCATCGGAAGATCCGGGTTTTTGGGGCTGATTTGATTCACGACGTCCAGAAAAAGATCCCGGATGTCGTTTTCCGGTAGGTGCAGAAGAAAGGTCTTGAAGGCTTCCATCAAGACCCGGGGTATGCGTGAATGTTCGACCTGCAACACAAGCCCACTGAAAAACCCGTTGATAATGCCCGGGACGACATCCGCCTCAACCCATGTCACGTCTCCAACACCGTCCACGCGATCAATCCGCAGACGAATGGATAGATTCAAAAAGAATATCAATAAAGTATTGAGTATTGTTTCCAGTGTATCCATCTCACCAGAGAGATTAAAAAGCGGTTTATATTGACGAACGGTTATCAGCTTTACACAGGGTTCATGACCACGCATGCAAACGACAAAATCACCGGCCGCATGGTGCCAGGAGCTAATCTGTTCAAACGTTGTAATATCGTAATAGGCTGTCAAAATCGTGGCAGCCTGCTCAAAAACGTGCCGAGCCTGGTGCCGGGATAAAAACAGATTTCCCCTTTTGGGGTCCCACACCCTAATGTTCGTCGTATCCTGACCATTTCTGTTTGACACATGAAATTCGTGAAAGTCCTCGAACCATTCCCCCACGAACATGTGAACATGCCGCTGTCTGCCGAGACGAATCCTGTCACAGCCAAAGACCCTGGGCACCCTGACAGGTAAACGTTTTTTTGCGAGCCGTTTTAATTGATGATATTCATTCTTGATGATGTTTTTTCCCACCGTTGAAACAGCCACATTTACCACTAGTGAGATTTGGCAATCCGCCAGTGACAGGACGACTTTTGCCGGATGATAAAATGCTCCATGTTTTTCGAGGTGAATATGGATACGGGATATTTCGTGGGGCTCTAATGTTCGTTTTAAAATAGATAAAACCGCATGAGGGATAAAATCAACTTGGTGTGCCTTAAGAAATTCAGCAACCGCTTCAAAGTACTCACCATAGGTCAGGTTTTCATCTGCCGGTATTACTTCCGAACATGACTGCTGATGGCGGCTTAGCGGCAGGGCCCTGGTCCAGATCAGGCTGTCTCCATCAACCGGTTTCGGCTCATCAGACACAAAATAACGGTTTCGCTGCTGTTCGGGCATTGTATGTGTCGCCCTAACGCCGGTTCATAGGCATGGTGCAGGGATTATCGGTATGTGTTCAATTCTTCCAGGATCTGTGGCGCAACATCGTATCCCAGCTCAACGGCTTTGTCTGCGTTTTCAATGGCCAGTTCAAATTCGCCTTTTTCCAGATAGGCAATGGCCAGATTGTTGTAGGCAACCGGAAAGTTTGGCTCCATGCTGATAACCTTGAGGCTGGTTTCGATACTTTCCTCGATCCTGCCTTTGGCAAGATAGGCATTGGCCAGGGTCGTGTAGGCCTGAAGAAACTTCAGGTTCCATCGAACGGCTTTTTCAAGGGCCGGAATCGCCTCGTCGATATTGCCAAGCTGCATCTGTACAAACCCGATATTACCCCAGCCCTCTGCAAACCCAGCCCTAGCATTAACGGCCCGTTGATTATAATGGAGACACCCTTCCAGATCCCCCCGCTGTAAACAGATACCTCCGAGTTGAACATAGGCTTCCGCCATGCTCGGGCTGCAGCTGATGGCTTCATGCAGTTCTTTTTTCGCTTCTTCATATTTTTTCTGTCCAAGATATCCCACTGCAAGATTGTAATGAGAGCTGCCGCAATCGGGATTGGAAGCAATGGCGGCTTGTTGTATACGGATGTATTCATCTACATTTTTGATTTTCGTCATGTTATTTCCTTTGGCCATAAAATCGTAGGCACGACTTTATGGAAAGCGACCTTGTCGCTCTTGGGTAAATGGTTTTCCCATCTGTTTTATGACGGGACAAGATTTAGTTTCAATCAAAGATCTGAACCTGAGTTGACTATGCCCCAGCCGTTTATCAGTGGCACAAATCAAATGTCAAATTCAATTTATCAATTAAAATAACGCACCTTGATCTATTTGGCAACTCGCTTTTTTCTTGACATTTTTGCCAGGTTTATTCATAAGAAACGTTCTCGACTGATTTTCTTCAATCTTGTCAAACCGGGAGAAACAGCATTGATAACACGGAGTTTATATTGGGTTTCTGATCAGGAGGGCGTGGTGCACACTGACAATAGAAACCCTTCCATTAAGCAGGCAATTCCATATCCCGGGTCTAATCGCGTCGTAGACACGTTTCTATTCTTCAAACAATCCTAACCCATCTTGACCAAAACGCGTTTCAGTGTATGACAAGACTGTACGTCTTCCTATACAGAAGCGATGGTTTTAAGGAGGCATCATGAAACCAGGATGTTATACAGCAATTGTAACACCCTTTACACAGACAGGCGATGAAGTTGATTATCGGGCACTGGATCATCTCGTATCGTTCCAGATAGAAAATGGCATCAGCGGCATTTTAGCCGCCGGCACCACCGGAGAAAGCCCCACGCTGACATGGGAAGAGCACAATGAGGTAACGGAAATTATTGCCCGCAAAACCCACGGCCAATGTATTTGTATTGCAGGTACCGGAAGCAACAACACCAGGGAATCCATCGCCGCCACGGAACATGCCATAGGTGCCGGCGCCGATGCAGTGCTTCTGGTGGACCCCTATTACAATGGGCCCAGCTCCCTGGAAATAAGAAAAGAATACATAGCGCCGGTCGCTGAAAAATTCCCTGATGTGACCATCATTCCCTATATCATCCCGGGAAGAACCGGCGCCCAGCTCTTTCCGGAAGACCTGGCCATTCTTTTCAAAAAATATCCAAACGTCAATACCGTAAAAGAAGCCACGGCCAATATCGACAATATGAAACGCACACGGGAATGCTGCGGGGCAGAATACACGATCTTATCCGGAGACGATGGTATGACGTTTCAAATGATGACGGACCCGCTTATTCAGGCTGCGGGCGTTATCTCCGTGATAACAAATATCGTACCACGCGCCATTACCGAGATGGTTCAGCACCTGAATAACGGCGCCGAAGCGGAAGCCTTGAAGCTGAAAAAGCGCGCTCGATCCGCTTTTTGGACTGGTGACCGTCGTCACTGAAGAAAAAACGCCCTATGGTGGTGTCACCTGCCGGGCCAGAAACCCCCTTGGGATAAAAACCCTCATGGCCATCCTGGGAATGCCCGTGGGTCGATGCCGACAGCCATTGGGAAAAATGTCCCTGAACGGTATTCAGAAAGTTCTTGCGGTGGCTAAAAAAGTTCAAAAGGACAACCCCGAAATATTACAGCCTCTGGCTGATTTTTTCGGCATCGATATCGACGAGCGCTTAAGCAACCCCACGTCTCTTGAGGGGTTGTTCTACACAACCGAATAAAATCATTTCTACGATTTTATACAACGCAACCTTGTCGATCTGGGATAAAAAGCAAAAAGCCTCTACTTTCGGTTTTAACTTGATAGAGCAGGATGAGGATCCGATCAGTCCTTTTTGCCTGCAAGGGTCGCGGCCTGATCTTCCGGTGATGTCTGCTTGAAAAGAATCTCTTTTAACCAGTTGATGCCGAAGTTGAGAAGTGCCACATCGTCTTCCTTGATTTTCTGGAGTGTTATTTTCGTCTACATCGAAACGTTCCAGAAAGGAACTTTCAAAGACAAACTGTCTGAACTTGTCGATATTATAGCTGATCATAAAAAACATTTTTTTGGCCTGGTCGGTCAGCTTGATATTGGGTGGAAAAGATCGTTTTCTAACCACCAAGTCCGTCCAGTTTTTGTTGATTTCATCATGAATATCGACACCCTGGTCCTGCCGCCATTCCTTGACCGTCCAGGTTCTTTCTTCTTCAAACCCCAGACAGTGCGGCTCATTCACAAAAAAATAGAACCCTTCATCGTCCGCACCTTCCTTGTGGCTGAGTGAAGCAACGCCCAGAGGGTAATAACGGCATGTGGTGGGCCGGTCTTGATAAACGATGCACCCGTCCTCCCTTACAAACGGACAGGCGTTCCCCTGGTCTTCCATGAGCTTGAGGGTAACCACCGGCAGGTCTGTTTTCTCCAGCAGATGCAGGTCCGTATAAATGGCCAAAAACTCTTCGGAGGACAGATTCAGCCTCTTTTTAAGCCGCAGAATATCATAGGGTGTCAGGGTAATTTTAATTTCCCTGCAGCATTTGGTAAAACATGCCACATCCTTGTGGCACCTGAATTTAAACCGGCTTTTTTGGCCAAGTTGAACCGGATCGATACTGGCCATTCCTTCTTTTTCGTTCATTCTTTTTCCTTTCTATCGGTTATTTCCTATTCACGTTCTTCTAAACAAGTATCTGCTGGTTGTCAATTGAAGAGTTCCTGCCCCAAGAGCCCCATTGCCAGTATGCTGGCACATGGTATCCTGGGTCCTTGCGTTATACCCGTCTTTTGTGTGATAATAGCTTGTTGAAATTGCCAAACAGTATTGCGGGAGTATAAACAATGCAGATCGTTAAAACCCAGGTCCTTATTATTGGCGGCGGCGTCACCGGGGCTGGTATCGCTCGAGATCTTGCGCTTCGGGGTGTAAACTGCGTCATCGTGGAAAAACACGACATCAACGCCGGTGCTTCCGGGGCCAACCATGGACTTCTTCACAGTGGCGCAAGGTACGTATCCAGCGACGCCCACTCGGCAGAAGAATGCCGGGATGAGGGTCGCATTTTAAAAAAAATGGCCCCGGATTGTATTGAAGACACCGGCGGTCTTTTTGTTGCTGTGGCGGGCGATGACGAAACCTATATTGCTGAGTTTCCCCAATTATGTGCCAAAAGCCGGATCCCGGTAAAAGAGCTTGACATAAAAGAGGCCCGTGAGATGGAACCGGCACTTTCCAGCAAGACCATCGCGGCCTTCCAGGTTCAAGACGCATCCATCGGCCCCTTTAAACTCTCCATGGAAAATATCCACCAGGCAAGAACCCTCGGTTGTGACCTTCTTCGCCACTCCCAGGTGGTGGGCTTGCAAGTGGAAAAGAAACGAATTACGGCAACAAAATTGAAAAACCTTTTGACCCATGAACACTTCATGGTCGAAGCGGACCAGGTTGTAAACGCCAGCGGTGCATGGGCCAAGGAAATCGCCGCCCTTGCCGGATGTCAAATCGATCTATTGTATTCAAAGGGAAGTCTCCTGGTTACCCATAGTCGATTAACCAAACGTGTCATTAACCGGCTGCGTCCATCATCCAACGCCGACATCCTGGTGCCCGGCGGAACAGTATCCATTCTGGGCACGACCTCTATCCGAATTGAAAACCTGGATGCTATTTTCCCAACGGTAAAGGAAATTGATGCCATCGTGGGCGAGGGGGCCGCGATGATTCCAGAACTGGAAATGACGCGGTATATCCGGGCGTATGCCGGTGTTCGCCCCCTTGTGGGAACAGCCACGGAAGAGGGGGGACGCCGTATCAGCCGTAGCTTCTCCCTGATAGACCATGAACCCGAAGGTCTAAAAAATTTTGTCACCATCACGGGTGGTAAATTGACCACATATCGTCTTATGGCGGAAAAAACCGCGGACCTTGTCTGTGCAAGGCTCGGTGTGACCAAGCCCTGTCTGACACGAACAGAGCCCCTGCCTACCGCTCCCGCAACCAGGTGGACCCAACCGGGCTCTGCACCTAAGCAGTGGATAGAGCACAATGACCCTCGAGATCTTTTATTGTGTGAGTGCGAAATGGTTCCCAAAAGCGTGGTCGACAGTCTGGCACGATCCATCCATGATCAAAACGGAAAACCCGATCTGGTGGCCCTGGGTTTGCGCAGCCGTATCGGCAAGGGTTCGTGTCAGGGAACATTTTGCGCCCAGAGAATCGCAGCCTATCTTTACGATATTGAAGAACTGACCGGCAAGGAGGGTCTGGAAAACATCCGGGCCTTTGTTTCTGAAAGATGGCGAGGGGAAAGACCGCTTCTTTGGGACATGTCTCTTATTCAGGCCGAACTCAAGGAAGCCCTGTACTGTGGGTTATTTGGCGTGGAACTCAATGACTGATACCCTTAACATAGACTGTGAACTGCTGATCATCGGTGCCGGTATGACAGGTATGGCTGCGTCTCTTTTTGCAGGCAACAGAAACATCGAAACAGTACAGGTGGGTATCACCAGTGAAATGATCTTTGCCAGCGGACTGCTGGACCTTATGGGCGTCCATCCGATGAAACATGAAACCATAAGAAAAGATCCCTGGGAAGGCATTGAAGCGCTGTGCCGGGATATCCCGGACCATCCCTATGCCAAGATTCCGCCAACACTTATTCATGAAGCCTTTGAAGAATTGGTTACTTTTTTAAATGCATCCGGACTCGTTTATGTCCGGCATGAAGAACACAATGCCCTTGTTTTGACACCGGTCGGCACCGTCAAGCCTTCTTATTTTATTCCCCGAACCATGTGGAACGGCGTCCAGGCGCTCCAAACAAAAGCGCCCTGCCTCATTGTCGATATCGAAGGTCTCAAGGGATTCAGCGCCCGTCAAATCGTCGCCTCGTTTAGGTCGCACTGGCCCGGTCTGAACCATGCGACCATTTCATTTCCCGGTTCGGTAAACACGGGCGAGGTGTATCTCGAGCCCCTGGCCAGATCACTGGTAATTCCCCAGACCCGCAAAGCCCTGGCAGATGAACTTCGGCCCCATTTAAAAGACGCCCATTTTCTGGGAATGCCCGCTGTTTTTGGTATACAGGATTCTCACAGGATTCTGTCAGACATTGAAAAACAGGATAGGTGTTCCCATGTTCGAGATACCCACCATGCCCCCATCCATACCAGGGCTCCGCATCAAGGAAATATTTGAATCGAACCTTCCTGCAAAAGGTGTTCAACGATTTTTTCAGAAACGTGTCATGGATGTTAAGACGGAAAGAAAGGGCTTTGTGGTACAGATTGGGGACACCTCACCGGAAACCCTCATCAGAACCAGGGGAATCGTGCTGGCCAGTGGCCGTTTTCTGGGGAAGGGGCTATCTGCAGACCGCAAACAAATCCGTGAATCCATTTTCAACCTGCCGGTACACCAGCCGGTAAAAAGAAATGAATGGCATTGTTATGAGTTCCTGGACCCTGCCGGTCATCCCGTCAATCGAGCCGGTCTTGAAACCGATGACCGGTTTCGCCCCCTTGACCGTTCGGGGAAAATTGCCCACGATAAGCTTTTCGCGGCCGGCTCGATCCTGGCACACCAGGACTGGATGCGCCAGAAGTGTGGATCTGGCCTGGCCATCGCCACAGCCTATGCCGCAGTGAATGCGTTTAGGGAAATCCATTAAAAAAGAACGCTAAAATTGTTTTTTAATTTTAGCGTTCTTTTTTGCTGAAATAGAGATTGGCAAGCGCGGCTGTGGAAGTGCCGACGATCAGGAGAAACGAGATGGCATTGATTACGGGCGTGCTGCCATCTCGAACCTGTAGATAGAGATTGATGGGCAGGGTGGCATCTGAACTTACCAGGAAGAGGGTGGTGTTGAAGTTTTCAAAGGACATGAGAAAGGCCACGGCTCCGGCGCCGACAATAGCAGGGCGCAAAAACTTCAGTGTGATATACCAGATCACTTCAAGGCGGTTGGCACCCAGGTTCAGGGCCGCTTCCTCCAAAGTACGATCAAATTTTTTCAATCGGGCGGACACCACCAGGGTCACCAGGGTGGCAATGAATGAAAACTGGCCCAGGACCACCAGCCAGAAACCCGGTCGAAACAGACCCACATCCAGTCCCCAGTGATCTTCAAAAAACATCCCCAGGGTATTGCTGAACAGCAGGATCGATATGCCCAGAATGACACCCGGTATGACCAGGGGGGAAAGCATCAGGAAATAGAGCCCCTGTTTAAAGCGAAATTCTTCCTGCTCAAACAGAAACGCCGCACAAGTACCCACGCTCACCGAGAAAATCGTCACGAAAAATGCGGTTTTAGCACTGACCCAGATACTGTTAAGGTTGATATCATCGTGAAAAATACCCACCCGTTCGGGAAAATTGCCGGTAAACCACTCGATGGTAAATCCCTTCCAGGGCAAAGAGGGAAACTGGGAGTCGTTGAATGCCAGAATACAGGTGATCAGCAAGGGTGCGAACAGAAAAGCAAAGTATAAAAAAATATACAATTTGAATCCGAGAAGATAGGTTCGGGTATTGGGCAGCGAGCGGATCATTTCACCACCTTGCTCAGATTTTGTTTGGTCAGTTTCAATCCGGTCCAGATTACCAGGGAGGAGAGCAGCAGTAATAAAAACCCGAATGCAGAGCCCTGGTTCCAGTTAAAACTGGCAATGAACTGATTGTAGATCTGCTCCGTGAACCACAACGAATTCTTGCCGCCCATGAGATTGGGCGTCAGGTAATTGCCCAGGGTCAGCATAAACACGACAATGGATCCGGAGACAATCCCCGGCATGGAATGAGGGATGATAATTTTTATCAGTATCGTCCACATGTTGGCTCCGAGGTCGTACGCAGCCTCGATGAGGCTGTCGTCCAGGCTGTCCAGCACCGAAATAATGGGAATCACCATGAAAAGCATGCAAGTGTATACGAGTCCCATCACCATGGTCACATCATTATACAGCATTTCGATGGGTTGTTTCAGCAGACCGGTCTTCAACAGGAAATGGTTGATGACACCGCTCTCTCTCAGGAGAATCATCCACCCGTACACCCGCACCAGTTCGCTGACCCAGAAAGGAAGAAGCAGGAGCATGGTCAAAAAGCCTTTGTAGCGGTAGTCCACCACCTTGGTGATAAAAAAAGCCACGGGTAAGGCCACGATGAAGGTCAGCAGGGTCACCAGTATGGAATAGGCCGCCGTGCGGGTAAAGGTCAGCCAGTAAATGGGTTCCTGAAAAAAAGCGAGATAATTGGACACACTCCAGGTGGGATTTCCCAGATCATCCTCGATCCTGAACGACATGATCAACAGATCCATATGCGGCAGAACAATGAGCAGAAACAGCCAGAGCAGTACCGGCGTGAGAAAAATAACCAATCCCCATCGAATGCCCTTTTTCATAAGTCTCTAACCCGGTCAGTTTAATGTTCTGTTAACCTAAGGCAAAAAATATCGGCAACGCCGCCCCGGATAAAATCGCCAGGGCGATTTTATTTTTGGAAACAGATACCCGAATTAAAATCCCAGCCGACTCCGACCTTGTCGGCAACCCGGATGTGATCGTACTGCCGGTTCTGGGGCAGGGCGATGAGTATTTCCTGGTTCGATTGTGGAAGGTTTACCAGCAAACGGCTGTTGGCCCCATCGAAAAGAATGGCCTTGACCACCACCTCAAAACGATTCAGCGTGGAAAGGCTCGGGTCGGGTTGGATCAGCATGGCTTCGGGACGCAGAAACAGGTCGACTTGTGCGCCCTGCGATAATATCTGTTTTGGTTTTACACGAAATTGTTGCCCCTCTTCGGTTTCGATATGCATTATTTGGTCGTCAACCCGGGCAATCCGGCCGGACCAGGCATTGTTTTCGCCCACAAATCTGGCAACAAAGGGTGTAAGGGGATCGCTGTAAAGGTTCTGCGGGGTATCTATTTGTTCAAAGCGACCGGCGTTCATCACGGCAACGTGGTCGGACATCACCAGGGCTTCGGATTGATCGTGGGTAATATAGACAAAGGTGGTGCCAACCTGGGACTGAAGCTTTTTCAGCTCCACTTTCATCTGGTCTCTCAGTTTGAGGTCCAGCGCTCCCAGGGGTTCGTCCAGCAATAAAACCGTCGGGTCCATCACCAGGCTTCGGGCAATGGCGATACGCTGCTGCTGGCCACCCGACAGTTGATGGATCTTCTTCTCACCAAACCCCGGCAGGCCGACCCTTTCCAGCATGGCTTCAACCTTGGTGGCGATATCTGTCCGGTTTTCCCTTCTGCGCTGCAGTCCAAAGGCAATGTTTTGGGAAACATTCATCATGGGGAACAGCGCCAGGTGCTGAAAAATCAGATTGACCGGTCGCTTGTTGGGTTGCGTGCTAAGGACGCTTTTACCCCTGATTTCAATGTCACCTTGGTCCGGCTCCGTAAAACCGGCAATCATACGCAACAGGGTGGTTTTTCCACACCCGGATGGCCCCAGAATTGAAAAAAAATTCCCCTGCGGCACATCGAAGGAGACATTGTCAACCGCTATAACGTCCTGAAAGGTCTTTACAATATTTTTGACGGACAAATCGATTTGCATCATTTTCAATAGGAATTCCCCCACCTGAAAAAGGCGAGTGCCTGATGGGCGGATAGCATCTTTTCTTGCCCCATCGCATCTTCATTTCCGTCATTGTATGGTGTGACGGAGATGAAGAGCGACTTTTTCTGAATAGCGTACAGGGCCACACGTTGTCTGCTCCCATTTTTACTGGGACGCTTTTACTTTGTCTAGAATTTTTCCCTCGATGGATTCGATCGAAGCAGGAACCGGTGGATACCATTTGATGTTGTTGATATTCCTCATTGAGAAACTGCGTTCAAAGTTCTTGCGGATAGAGGCGTCTAAATATTGATTGGCTCCCATTGACGCATTAGCCGTTTTATCTAGATTGGTAAATATCGCCGCATTTTCAGGCTTTAGCATAAAGTTGATCCATTTGTATGCACCCTCAACATTCTTTGCTTTTGCGGGTAGTGCAAAGGTATCGATCCACCCCAGAGCACCGCTTCGGGGTGCTATAAAATCGATGTTCGGATTTTCGTCATGCAGCTTCCATCCGCCCTTATCCCATGCCATGGCAATGTAGACCTCATTGGATCGCATGGACTGCAGCAGTGCATCCCCATTGTCCCAGTAGTTCTTAACAAATGGCTTTCCGTTTATCATGGCCTGGCCAACTTTTTCCATCAATGCCTCGTAAGCCACTGCATCACTGTATTTTGCAAAAGGGTTTTCTCCAAAAGAAAATGCCAGAGCGATCAAGGTGGGCCTCTTTAATCGATAGCTTACCCTTCCCGCATAAAATGCATTCAAAAGATCAGAATAATCTCTGGCATTCGGGGCAAATTTCTTGTTCACAACCATCCCGGAAGTTCCCCAGCAATGGGGTACGGCATGCGGCTTTCCGTCTACCGTTGTGTTTTGTATGACTGCTTCCAGCATGGGTGGAATAATCTGATCTGTTTTGATCTTTTCAAGATCAATGGGTTGATATATCTTGTACTTCGCCTGTACGGATGCAATCCGATCCTGACTAGGCTGGGCCAGATCAAATCCGGCACCGCGTGTCGCCCGTAATTTGGCTATCATTTCTTCATTACTGGAATAGGTCACTTTTACCGTAATCCCGGTTTCTTCTTGAAATTTATCCACCAAAACCTTGGGCGCATATCCTTCCCAGGTCAACAACTCGAGTGTTTCAGCCGAAGCCGTTCCAATGAACCCGAAAACAAACACCAAACCAACAATTAAAAATAATACCTTTCTTGTCATGACAGGCCTCCTTTTGTTTTTAAAATTTGGATCGCAGCTTTTAAGGAAAAGAATCAAATACCAGGCTGCTTTAGGTGGTAAATCCACAACGGATCAGCATCATAAAACGTTAGCGATCGCAAAGCAACCTTTTCATCCTGCATCACTCAGTAATCGCTTAAAAAACTTAGACGGGCATAATGAATAACTGTATCAAAAACTATTTCTGATAACTTCGCGCAAACGCCCTTATCCGATCTGTGCTTTAATGGTCTGATATCCGTCTGTGATAAAGGACGCAGCCACTTTTTCCTGGGTTTCTTTATCGGGTACGAGCGCAGACATGTAACCGCCTCTTCCCCCGCCGGTTACCTTTGCGCCCAATGCGCCCAATGAAATGGCACGGTCGCAGAGATCCACCAGGATTTCATGGGAAAGATCCATGTCGATCAGGATCTTGTGGTTGGCGGTCATGATTTCACCCACCTTTTTGAGATTATATGTTTCAAACGCTTTTTTCATCTCAATTCCCTGGCTTATGATGGTTTCAAGATGCGAGGCGAACATATCCGGATCTCTTTCAATTTCCTTGTCAACAAATATGTCCAATTTGGAGGTGTCGGCCGTTATGCCGCTGTTTCCCAATACTAGCGGAACGGCTTTTCCATCTTGATCTGCTCAAAATGTTTTTCCCCATCTTTGATCCAGTATTTTATCAAACCGCCATAGGTCGAGGCTGTATTGTCAACACCGCTGGGAATGCCATGATATGCAAATTCACCTTCCCAGCCCACGTTATTGATTTGTTCGATGGAATAGTTCAGATTAAATTCGTCATTGAGAGCCCGGGCCAGGGAAACGCAGCTGGCCGCGCTGGCACCCACACCGCTGCCGGCCAGAAGATCCCCGCCATAGGTGATCTTGATGGGTGTTTTTTGCGCATCGATCCCCATTACCTCCAAGATGTGGTTGATGGATTCTACCTGTTGATGTTTCTTTTTCTCTTTGTATCCCGGAACTTCCATGCGTTTGTCTTCCAGTGTCCACCCCTCGCCGTCTGTCCGCTCCACCACGGCTTCCGTAACAAACGGCAGCGCCGCAAGAATGGCCGGAACCTCATGAAGAACAAACTGGTCACCGATAAAAATTGTTTTTCCAAATGCCGTGCCTTTTCCCATGTCTGGCTCCTTTGTTCGATGAATTCCCAAGATCCAAATTCATCGTGTTGTTTGGTTTTTTGTGTTTGGTGTTTGGTTGTATATTCGCATTTACTACCGAGGAACGCTTTCCATGAACACGAAATACAAAACACCTGTTTAAACAGCTTCTAATTTTAGCGGCTGAGTATTTTTTCCATTTCCGCGATGAGCGCCGCCTCTTTGCCGATAGCCAGGGTTGTCGCGGCAGTAAGGCTGTGGCAGGCATCGGAAAAGCCCCCGAGATTGCCGGTTGCCTCGGGAAGGAAGGTGTCCAAACCCGGCATCCGTCCGGCCCGGATCTCTTTTTCAATGAAGACGGGTGCCCGCATGGAAACCTTTACCTCGTCAAAGGTGATGGCGCCGAATCCGGGTATTTTGTTGGGGATCACCTGGAACCCGGCAATGTATTTCTTGGGATCGAATCCCTCTGTTTCTTTGTACATATCACAGAAGGCACCGATCATCTTGACCCCCATGGGATTGAACCGCTCCTGTACATGGAACCATTGAATATGCGCCGTCTGCACAATCTCCCCCTGGCGAATCTTTTTAATCTGGCCCTCGAAAATGTTCGTCTGAATGTTGCGCAGTTCTTTCAGCATATGATCCGATTCGGGTGTTATCCCTTCCAGACAGACCTTGATTCCCATCTCCGGACCCCCCTGGTAGTAGCCGGCAGCGCCCAGTGTATCCAGGTAAAAACCCAACTCGTCACAGGGCAAGGGACCCGTGGGGGTTACCAAATAATAATCCTCGCCCTTGGCGTGCTCTCGGATTTCCAGGAGCCCTTGACGCTGTGTCTCCAGGGCCACCTCCCGATTGAGCGTTGCCAGTCGACCGTTTAGAAAGAATTGATCTCCCACGGCACCGATGGTTGCTATATAGGCCAGATCCTGGTTGTCGGGATCCATGATTTTTGCAAACAGATAACATGTCGTGGAAGCGGTAATGTCCAAATCTCCCTTAAAACCGAACAATTCCGGATCCAGGTTGTGCACCATGGGGTCGGTGGCGGGGTTGGCCTTGTGATGATCCAGGATCAGGGTGAGATTTTTCCCGCTGTTCAGCTCCGATATCAGGGGGGCGATTCTTCCGGCAAAATCGGTGAAGACAATCAGCTTTCCCTTCTGCTTGAATACCCTTTCCAAAACAGCCGGATAGGGTTTTTCCAGACAGTAGCGTTTGACATCAAAGCCTTCGCGTTCAAAAACACGGGTTAGAATAGCGCCGGAGGTAAGACCGTCTGAATCATTGTGGTGAAACAGTTGTAGGGTCTTTTCAGGCCATTTAGCTACTTCTTGAATCGCCTTTTCCATTGCCTTGATCAATTGGGCTGGCATTGTATTTTCTCCTGTGGATGACTTTCAGTCTGCGTTTTGCACCCTCGATGTCTTTAAACTTCATTACGCGCAACTTTCGGTAAAGTCAAAAAAATATTGACCCCCACGCAATGATGACCGAATATACATTCATGAAACCTTTCAGTGAATTTCCATCACAGTCAAAATCGCAGATTCAGTATGTTCTCACGGATATCGACGACACGTTAACGGTCCATGGCCGTTTGCCGGCTGCAGCTTTTTCGGCCATGGAAAAACTTCAGCAAAACAACATGCATGTTATCCCCATTACCGGGCGCCCCGCAGGCTGGTGTGATCATATTGCCCGCATGTGGCCCGTGGCCGGTCTGGTGGGTGAAAACGGTGCATTCTATTTTATTTACGACATGAAGCAAAAAAAAATGATTCGGCGCTACTTCAAATCTGAACCGGAAAGACTGCGGGATCAAAAAAAGCTGGATGCATTGAGAGAGGAGATACTCAGACGGGTCCCGGGAAGCGATGTATCTGCTGATCAAGCTTATCGCGAAGCTGATCTGGCCATTGATTTTTGTGAAGATGTCGATCCGCTACCCAAGTCTTCCATCGATAAGATCGAACAATTATTTGAGCAAGCCGGTGCCCAGGCAAAAAGAAGCTCCATTCATGTCAATGGCTGGTTTGGCTCTTATGACAAGCTGACCATGACAAAACTATTTTTAAAAGAAATGTACTCCCTTGATGTGGACCATATGAACGAACGCATTCTTTATATCGGTGATTCACCCAACGATTGCCCTATGTTTGAATTTTTTCGCCACGCGGTCGGAGTGGCGAACATCCGTGAATTTGAAGGAGAACTTCCATCAGAACCTGCATGGGTGACGGAAAGAAAAGGCGGCTATGGGTTTGCCGAAATGACTGAAGTCCTTTTATCCTGATCTCCCGATCAAGGCCCCCGCGATTCCTCTTTACCATGTCATACAGGCGAAGCCTGTCCTTAAAATGGGGGTGGATGCAATATACAACCAATGGCCCGGAGCACCTACAAATGGAATCGTCAGAATAGGAGTTTACATTTTAGGGGTTTTAACAAAAGATAGATTTCCTGACCTTCTTCCTGGGGCAGGTAATGCGAGATCTGCACCCGCATTTTTGTGCCGTTCACGCGAACAAAAAGGTACAGAAAGTTCCCCAGGTATGCTTTATTATCGATGGTTCCTTTGAACACGTTTTGACTCTCCTGCGGTGGTTCCGCAAAAACTTCCACGTCCTCTGGGCGTATGGATGCATATGCTTTTTCGCCGGATTTGGTTTCGCCTGCATGCGGCATCATACACAATAGGTCATCACTGAAATCAGTTCGGACAGAAACCCGTTCTTTATCCTGATACACCTCACCGATTTCACAGGAAATAAAATTCATGGTGCCGATAAAATCTGCCACAAATCGATTGGCCGGCCGTTCGTATATCTCCCGTGCCGAACCGATCTGGACGATGTCGCCTGCATGCATAACGGCAATTCGATCCGAAATCACCATGGCCTCCGCCTGATCGTGGGTGACATATACCGATGTGATGCCCATCCGTCTTACCAGGCTTTTAATTTCAAACCGCAACTCTTCCCTGAGTTTGGCATCCAGGTTGCTCAAGGGTTCGTCCAACAGCAATACTTTGGGATTTCTCACCAGCGCCCGGGCCAGGGCCACACGCTGCTGCTGCCCCCCGCTCAGCTGTGAAGGGTATCTGTCATCCAGACCACCCAACCCCACCAATTCCAGCACGTTTTTTACCTTTTCACGGATTTCACTTTTCGAGAATTTCATAAGTTTCAGGCCATAGGCAACATTATTGAAAACCTTCATGTGTGGCCACACGGCATAGTTTTGGAACACCATGCCGATACCTCTTTTTGACGGTTGGACAAAACCTTTTGAAAGCAGGGGCTTTCCATCGATAACGATGTCCCCTTCCTCGGGCTTTTCCAGTCCGGCAATGCATCGTAGCGTGGTGGTCTTCCCACATCCGCTGGGCCCGAGAAGCGTCAGCATTTCTCCCTTTTTTACGCCGAGCTGTATACGATTCACCGCCACAATGTTTTTAAACCGCTTAAACAGGTTCTGGATTTCTATATAGGCCATGAACTCTATCTCCTTCAGGGTTTGCCCGATCCCGTTCGTTGCCGGATGCGCTATTTTTCAGCGGCACCCCAGGCTGCTTTCAGAACACCCCCGCTGATTCTTGATATGATAAGCAAGAGGATAAAGGTAATCACAATCATCAGAAACGCCATGGCAGCAGCAATGCCGAACTCCATGCCGCGGTGCCAGTTCAAATAAATACCGATGGGCAAGGTCTCCCATCCGCCCCGATAAAGAAATATCGCCGTCGATATCTCCTGAAAGGCCATGATGAAAAACATCACCACGCCCACAAGCACCCCCTTGAGCAACAAGGGCAGGGATATGCTGAAAAAGGTTCTGATTTTACCGGCACCGGAAACTTCGGAAGCCTCTTCAAGGGATGGATCCAATTGCAGATAGGAGGAGTGCGCCATCCGTAAAAAATAGGGTAGACGTCTGGCAAACAAGGCCAGAGGCATGATGATCCAATGGGTGGCAATTGGAATTGTCTGCCAAAAGGCCAGCAGGTAACTTACACCAATCGCAATACCCGGAAAGGCCAGCATCAGGGTAATCACAAAGTCGAGCGCATCTTTGCCCGGAACGCGGGTTCGGACAATGATATAGGCCACCGGAAGCCCGAAGGCTATACCGAAAATCAAGGCAATCCCACTGAAGAGGAATGAGTTTTTTATCATCTCCGGGCTTTGTAACAGAATTACCCTGAAATTCTCGAGGGTCCAATAGCTTGGAAACGGTTCAAACACCCATCGCCTGGAAAAAGCTGCCAACCCGAGCACGATGGGGATCAACAAGACCAGTGCAGCAACCAGAATCATATACACATATGCACCGGTTTTCATCGCTGCGCTCGGTTCGATTACCCGTCCTTCAGAGGTCGTCCCTTTGGAGAGTCCGGTATACTTGCGCTTTTCAACCCACCACCTGGCAATCAAGAAAAGCGAGATACAGAAAACGGAAGAGACAACCACCGCTACGATACCCATATACTTGCGGTGTACATCGGTGAAGTGATAGGCGATGTTGATATAGGAAACCGAGGGTAAAAAGTCCACCTGTCCCAAAATCAATGGTGTCAGCCAGTCCGTAAACGGCCACAAAAACACGAGAACGGCGCCGGCCAAATAGCTGGGGGTACAAAGCGGCAAAGAGATGGTGAAAAACCTGCGAAACCCCCCGGCGCCCTCGACCTCGGCGGCTTCTTCAAACGAAGGGTCTATGTTGGTGAATCCCGCGGAAAGACCCAGAACCATAAACGGCAGCATGTGCAGGGACTGGATAAAAACCAGCCCGTGAATGCCATAAATAAAGTTGATGGGTTTCTCTATCAGCCCCATGTCCATCAGGAGAAGGTTAAGCGTGCCATACTTGCCAAAAAAAATGATGAATGCAAAGACACCGGCAAATGCCGGCAACACGATGGGCAGCAGAATCAAGGCCGTGAAAATCGTCTTACCCCAATGCCGGTATCGTGCCAAAATATACGCCAGGGGCACCCCGAAAACGGTGGTAGTCACCAACAGCAGCATGCTCAGGAGCAAGGTGTTTCCAAAGGTTTTTAAATAATAGGCGTCCTTAAAAAATTCCAGGTAGTTGCCGATACCCCAGGCACCCGTTCCGGAAATCTTAAAACTTTCCTTCACCAGAATCGTCAAAGGAAAAATCACCAGAAAGGCAATCACCAGCCACAGGAATGCCGCCAAATAGGTATCGCCTCGCCTCATATCATATCCTTATTTGTCATGCAGAAACCGTGTGGGCACGCATGTGCCTGCCCACACGGGTCTATCGGGAAAAATTCCCTGGCCAAAGGAAACGTTAGGGAGAGACCAGCAGCGCGCGTGCTTTTGATGCAGCCAGTCGCGCGGCCGCATAATTGCCTTCATATTCAAAAAGCGCTCTGGCTTCTTTTATTTTTTCTTCCGCCTTGTCCGCATTCATTTTCGCAGCCTTGGCAGCAGCCACTTCTCCTTCGACTTCTTCAATCAGGTAAAGGCTGCTTTTCAGCTCACCCCACTTTCGGTAGATCTCATACTCGTATTTCTTGTTGACCTCGTCCCATCTCGATGCGGCAAGATCCAGGTCGTATTCAATGAAGCCTACTTTAAGGTCCCAGAATGAATCAACTCCCAGCGCCTTTTGGGCGTGAATGGCCATTTCGACGCCTTCCTTTTCCCACACGGAGAATTTGATGTCCGTTCTAGCGGTAAAGTACCGGCCCTCGAGAACGTATTTTTGCCCTTCCATACTGAACAACCAGTCCAGAAAGATCTTTGCGGTGGCTTCATTGGGGGCACCTTTCAACAGCGCCACTGCCTCCGGAACCAGGATGGTTTTCTCCGGGAGCAGATCCCGTACTGGATAGCCGTCCTTGCGTGCAGCCATGGCGTTCATTTGCGGCTGTGCTATCCCGATGGGGATCTCACCGCGGCCCACTAGCTGGGTTGTATCGGTACTGCCGGTTGAAAACCTGGCCAGTTGTGCCGCCAGCAGCCTGAGGTATTTCCAGGCTTCTTTTTCTCCAAAGGCCTGGATGAGAATTTCTATCGTCTCGTGCATGGTGCCGGAAGCATATGGCAAGGTGTGCACGATGTTCCCTCTGTAAATGGGATTGAGTAAATCGTTCCACGTTTTCGGTGGCGGCAGTCTCAGTTTTTTCAGAACCTTTTCATTGTACAGATTGGTGACGATCCAGGGTGCGAAACAGGTCCAATAGTAATCGGCATCCTTGACCTTCATCCCGCCCCATTGAGCAGGCACCATGTCCCAGTCCTTGGGCTTGTATGGAATGATGAGCCCCTCTTTCTTTGCGATTTCATGTGCCGGCGCACCAGCGCCCAGGAAAATATCGGCATCCGGCTTGCCTCCCCACAGCCTGACCTTATCAAGGCAGACCGGCCATCCTCCCGGGTTTACAAATGTGATGTCCACATCCTTGTTATAGGTTTTTTTATAATACTCCTTGAAACCCCTGGTCAGGCTTTCAGCCAGTTCTGTGTATACGGGACCGACCCACCCGACCTTGTCTGCCGCCAGTGCTTCCGGCAAAGATATCGCCAAAAACAACAGAACCATGGACAGAGCCGTCAAAAAAATTCTTGCTGAATTTCTCTTCCTCATGATGAACCTCCTTTTCTTTTTATTGAGCACAATTCAATAATTAGGAACTGGGTCGTGGGCTACAGGTGAGAAATCGTTTGAAACCTTGAGGTAATCAGGATCATTCGCCAATTCCTCTTGACGGGTCTTAACAATCGTTGTGCAGAATCACTAAAATCACAAATGTTTTTTAAGTTTGAGAACGAATAGGTTGTCATCTACTATATCCTGAGACAATTTTTTGTCAAATCAAAAATAAGGCAATTGGGGGCTTTGTTTCCCTTGGTGTGTATACATCAAAACAGCTTGTTATGATTTTATCCTTTTGAAATATCTCTTTGTGCTGGTTATCGGTTGAGAAAAAGCCAGCACGTTTAAGGTTGAGAATAGACAATCCACTTGATTTAAAGCAAATATATGTTATGTGAATAATAATCGCTTTTCTATTTTTTGATCATGAGGATGCTGTTTTTAGAGCGACTGCTTTATCCCTCGCAGCTTGTTGCGAGGTTCTTCAACCAAACTTTTTTGGGAGCTACCTTTTAATAATTAAGGAGGACATCATGCAACCAACCATCACCCGGGCGGAAACGCTGAAGCCCAAACCGGATCAGACCAACCTCGGTTTCGGCACCATATTCACCGACCATATGTTCAATATGGACTACAGCGTTGAAAAGGGGTGGCACAGCCCGAGAATCGAGCCTTATGCCCCCATATCCATGGACCCTTCCACCATGGTACTGCACTACGGTCAGGCTGTCTTTGAAGGGCTGAAGGCCTATGCTACCGATTCGGGCGGCATTCAGCTTTTTCGCCCGGCAGACAATTTCAAACGCCTGAACCGTTCCGGCAAACAGCTCTGCATTCCCGCATTTGATGAAGATGCCGCCCTGGATGCCCTCAAGCAACTACTGGAACTGGAAAAAGCCTGGGTTCCAAAGGCTCCGGGAACATCTCTTTATATCCGACCCACCATTGTGGCCACCGACCCCTTCCTGGGAGTACGGGCCTCTTTCACTTACCGGTTTTTCATCATTCTATCCCCGGTGGGCGCCTATTACCCCGAAGGGTTCAATCCGGTAAAAATATGGGTGACCAAAGAACATGTCCGGGCTGTACGTGGTGGCGTGGGTGAGGCCAAAACCCCGGGAAATTACGCCGCCAGCCTTCTGGCCGGCGACAAGGCTCACGCAGAAGGATACACCCAGGTGCTGTGGTTGGATGGTGTCGAACAGAAGTTTATCGAAGAAGTGGGCGCCATGAATATCTTTTTTGTGGTCGATGACGAAATCATCACCCCCGAATTGAACGGCAGCATTCTGCCGGGTATCACCAGGGATTCGGTTATTAAACTTGCAAAACACTGGGGGATGAACGTTTCGGAGAGAAAAATCAGCATCGATGAGGTCATGGCAGCCAGCAGTTCGGGCAAGCTAACCGAAATATTCGGTTCCGGAACGGCGGCGGTCATATCCCCTGTGGGTGAACTCAAGTACGGTGATGACCTTATTACCGTGGGTGACGGCGGTGTTGGACCGGTGGCCCAGCGGCTTTTCGATGCCATTCAGGGTATCCAATATGGTCAGACAGAGGATCCCATGGGATGGATCCAACCGGTATGCTAAATGGTGTTCATCCGTGGATAGACATTAAAACTATATAGATTTGTTTAGAAAAACACCTTTCCTTTTATGACGAAACCACTTGATACGTTTATTTCAAAAATGGAAAAAGCGGGTCTGTCTTCTTTGGTCATTGACACGTTTTGTCATTATTATCAGCAGCTAGCAGCAGAAAAGACCGGGCTTTTATGCGACAATGACATTCAGCCCGTCTCTTTTGAAGACCTGCCAGACGCGGCCGATCTGCAGGCTTATTCAGACGCCGGGCATGCGGCCATGAAAAAGACCGTGATCATTATTCTAAACGGCGGTCTCGGCACCAGTATGGGGCTTACCCGGGCAAAATCCCTTATTCCCGTCAAAGAAGAAACGTCCTTTCTTGCCATCAAGCTGAAGCAGGCGGAACACAGCGGTGCGCAGCTGGCTTTTATGAACAGTTACAATACCCATCAGGAC
Source organism: uncultured delta proteobacterium (assembly GCA_963744665.1). Taxonomy (GTDB): domain Bacteria; phylum Desulfobacterota; class Desulfobacteria; order Desulfobacterales; family B30-G6; genus B30-G6. Next base: position 41,894 of record CAVUUM010000009.1, read on the forward strand.
ACGTTGTCGGCTGTCTTGGCGCTCTCCCCCCCTTTCAAGCCACTCTATTTTATCCAAAACAAATTCCCGAAGGTGCTGGCGTCCAACCTTCAGCCGGTCCAGTGGCCGGACAACCCCGAGCTGGAATGGAATCCCCCGGGACACGGTGACATTTATACGGCTCTTTATTCCTCGGGTCTTCTGGAAACGTTATTGGGCAACGGAATCGAATATGGTTTTATCGCCAATTCGGATAATCTTGGTGCAACACTGGATGAAGCACTCTTGGGTTTTTTTACAACGCGTGGTCATTCATTGATGATGGAAGTGGCAAAAAGAACACCGGCCGACTTAAAAGGAGGACACCTTGCCAGGCACAAAAACGGCTCGCTGGTCCTGCGGGAACTCGCCCAGTGCCCAAAAAATGAAATTACCGTGTTTCAGGATATTATGCGATATCGGTATTTCAACACAAACAACCTGTGGATTAACCTCAAATACCTGAAGAGCCTTTTTGAAACAAACGGGCATCTATACCTCCCCATAATCATCAACCCTAAAACCGTGGACCCAAAAAATACAGACAGCCCAAAAGTCTACCAGATAGAAACCGCCATGGGATCTGCTATTTCCCTGTTTCAGGGATCAACCGCCGTCCGTGTTTCTAAAGACCGGTTTCTACCGGTGAAAAAATGTCAGGATCTGTTAGCCATTCGTTCTGACTGTTATCTGCTGACCAAAAACAACCGCCTTATCTTAAACCCAAAAAGAAAACACCCTCCCCCAAAAATTACCCTTGACCCTTCATTTTTCAGTCATCTTGACGATTTTAACCATCGGCTCCAATGGCCCCCCAGTCTTGTTGACTGTATCTCTTTAAATATCGTGGGAAATGTTTTTTTTCAGAAAAATGTTACCATCACAGGTGATGTAACCATTACAAATCCAGGGGACTCACCGGTCATCATACCATCGGGAAGCAAGATTCAACAGGATCTGGTTGTCAAGAAATAAATGCCTTCATTAATAAGTGTTCCACCGTTTTTATTGGACAATCCTTTTTAAAACATTTATAGTTTACTTTATGGCAGCATCGATCATCAACATATCTAAAATGGTTGAGGTATTCAATTTCATGCTGCGCACCATCATCGCCTCTGATAGCTTTTCTCTTTATCGTATATAACCGACTACCCAAAAGGAGAGACCTATCATGAAAGTCAACTTCAATAACATACTATGCGCCACAGATTTGTCCGACCTTTCCACCATTGCCATCTCCTCGGGCGTTGCTCTGGCAAAAGAGTTCAATGCCAAGCTCTTTGTCTGTCATATCGTGGATTTAAGTACCACGGCCGCCTACGGAGATATTATTTTTGCTCCCCTGGAACTCCAGAACAAAACCATCGGGTATACCCATGGGCAACTGGAACAGATGATGCAGCAGCAGACCATTGACTGGGAACCACTGGTCACCGCGGGTCATCCCCCGGATGAAATATCGAAATTTGTCGCCATGCATCAGATAGATCTGGTTGTTTCGGCGACGCATGGTCGCAGTGGGCTCAAGCGTGTTTTCCTGGGATCGGTCACCGAACGCTTGATGAGAATCCTGCCATGTCCACTCCTTATCGTCAGGAGTCTCGAGGATGTGGAAACCTTTGCTGGAAAGTCTCCACTGGGTTTTAAGAAAATACTCGTGGGGTGTGATTTTTCATCTTTTTCTGAACTCGCTTTTCAATATGGTTTAAGTCTTGCCCAGGATTTCGAATCTGAACTGCATCTGGTCCATGTAATAGAAACAACGAGTTACAAGGATATATTGAGATCCAGTGCAGGTCCGAGTTCTTCCTCCGAAAAAACATTGTACGACCAGTTGAGTGAAAAGCTGTCCAATATGATTCCTGAAGAGTCTGCTGTCTGGTGTCGACCCAAAACAATCCTCTTAGCCGGCAGACCCTATGAAGAGATCATCAAATATGCCCTGTTAAATTCAATAGATCTCATCATTCTCGGCATCCGTGGGAGAAATCTCATAGAGGTGCTTATGACCGGATCGACCACCGACCGGGTTTCCCGCCAGGGCCCCTGCCCGGTTCTATCGGTTTGTCCAATGGCAGAATAAATTAAAAATATCCCTTTCGGTCAATTTTCTGGGGACATTCATTCCCTGACATTCATCCGTTGCGACTGTTGTCAGCTATTTTTGTATCGATAAAAATACTTCAAAACCTTTTTGACATAATCTTCCGTCTCTTTTATCGGCGGTATATTCCGGTATTTATCCACAATGGTCGGGCCTGCATTGTAGGCTGCCAGCGCCAGTGGAAGTTTTCCGTCAAACCGTTCGATGAGAGACTTGAAATAACGGGCACCACCCATAATATTGTCCTCTGGATCATAAGGCTCTTGAATATTGAATGCCTGCAGGTTCTGGGGCATAATCTGCATCAAGCCAAGGGCCCCTTTTTCAGAAACAGCCCTTGAATCAAAATTAGACTCCACTTTTATGATGGCTTTTAAAAGAGAAAATGACAGGCCATATTTATTGGAGGCTTCCTGAATGATACCATCATATTTTATTGTTGCCGCCGCCGGTTTTGGTCGTTCCTTGATATACAACGTGTATTGAGATGATGTTGGTGCATTGGTGAAATGGAGCACGCCCTGACTATCGATAAACATGTAAATATCCGCCGGAACAGGAGACGCTGTCACAAAAAGAAACAGAACGGCAACAAGTATACCCTTCCTTCTGAATTGAATCGCGAAACTCATATGTGTCCAATCATTGTTTCTTTTTCCCGGGACGAAAATAATTGAATTATCCCGAACGCACCATCATATCCTGGAAAAATCTGAATTTTCTTTTTCCGCACCCGTCTAATCGCCTCACCCAATAAAGGGGCTTCCTCATGATTCAGGGATTCAATGGGAAGCTCATGCAGTATTTTTAGTTCAGATCCTTTTTTCATCAACAACGCACGATATACCTTATTGACCTTTTTGGTATTGGGCCCGACACCCAGTAGTTCCGATAAAATTTCATTCAGTGGAATGAGGTGATAAAAGGGGTGGTGCTTCTCAGGACGCTCCCCAGGGGGACGGTCGGCAAGTTGCTCCACCCGATAGGAGACACCGAGTGTCATAGCCTTCCTGCACACGGGACAAATTCCTTGTTGTTGAATCGTCTCTGCCGGCCATGAACGATGCTCACACTTCCGGTGTCCATCGATGTGATATTTGCCTTCTTCGGGAAAAAATTCAACTGTGCCACAAAACAATCTTGGATCACCGGTCTTGATGGCATGTTTAATATGAAAATAACTCAGGTCGGTGTTGAATATATTGGCCTCACGACCTAATTTCATCGGGGAATGGGCATCTGAATTGGATATAAGGGTTAATCCATCCAAACTTTTAACACGCCAGTTCATTTCGGGATCTGAAGACAATCCGGTTTCCACAGCGAAAATATGAGACGTCAGATCCTCAAAACATTCCTGAATCGAATCAAATCCTGATTTTGAACCCAGCATGGAAAACCAGGGTGTCCATATATGGGCCGGCACAAGAAAACTGTCTGGCGACATTTCAAGGGATATTTCCAGAAGATCCCTGGCATCCAAACCCAGTATCGGTCTGCCATCTGATTTAATATTCCCAATCTTATCAAGCGCCTGATTAAATTTTTCAACAGATTCCATATCTTGAAAAAACAAAAGATTGTGATTTTTCCGTGTTTTTTCATGCTTTTTATAAATACTGCTGATTTCTGAAGTCAGTATAAATCGGACGGTACCCCAGCAGTTTTCAGGTATGTGATCCCTGCAGGCACGAGCGATGTCATCTTTGAGCTTAAAAAGTCCTGCTTCGGCCGGCTCTAACTTCTCTTTTATTTCCTTAAACCAGGCAGGATGTGTAATATCTCCGGTACCCAGTACTGTAATTCCTTTTAATTGACCGGCGATATAGAGATTTTCCAAATCGAGATTTTTCGCGGTGGCCCTGGAGTATTTTGAATGCACATGAAAATCAGCAATAAATTTCATCTTGTTTTGTTTGGCTCTTCCAGCTATATGTATATAAGTAAAACATACTTATACACAATATATTGTATTTTGTATTGATAAAATGTTCATAATTTTCTATTTATGAACAAAAGGAATGCCCTATATGAAAACGGTCTGTTTTTGAACAGTTTTTCAATCCCTTATTGTAAAAGAAAAGATTATAATATATTAATAAAATCAATTTATTGTTAACTTGTTGGCATTATGAACAGCCCTTATTAATACTTCTTTATTTATAAGGTAGGAAATACATATGAAGATTACAATCAAAAAAGGGGATATTCTGGCGGTTCTTTCTAAAATTCAGGGATTGACCAGTCGAAAAAGCAATCTGGCCATAACTGAAAATGTCATGTTGACCACAAGTGGTAACGGTATCACCCTTATGGCAACAGATCTTGAAACCGGTATAGAAGGTTCCTATCCGGCGGTTGTCGAAAAAGAAGGCAGTCTTGTCATCAATGCCAGGAAATTTTATGAAATCGTCAGAGAATTTCCAAACGAGGATATAGAAATTAATGAGGTGGAGAATAAATGGATTGAAATAGGCAGTCCAGATATTCAGTATCATATCGTGGGGATGGATTCGGATGAATTTCCGGAAAATCCCAACGTGGATAAAATTGATCTTTTTGAAATGGAATCCTCCTTTTTTAAAAAAATGATCGAAAAAAGTGCCATGATCAGTGGCGCAACCGACGATAAACGCGCCCATATAACAGGCACACTTTTCGAGCGTATTGCTACAGAGGATGATATTTGCATCAGAATGGTATCCACCGATGGAAGCCGACTTTCAAAAGCGGATTATCATTTTAAGAAAGATGTTAACGTTCCGAAATTTGATAAAATAATCATTCCCAAAAAAGGCTTGATGGAAGTTGCAAAGTTTTTATCCTTAGAGGGGACTGTTCGTGTCGGCATAAAGAAAACCTATTTTATTGCCAAAAAAGAGACCGAAACAGTCATTATCAGGCTTTTGGAAGGAGAGTTTCCAGAATATACCGATATTATTAAAAAAGAAAACAGATTTGATGTTGTTGTCAATCGGGCTCAGTTTACAATGATGTTGAAAAGAATGTCTATTTTGTCCTCGGAAAATTATAAAGGAGCGGTTTTCGATTTTGGGCAGGAGCGCATTATTGTAAGCGCCACAAACCCTGAAATTGGTGAGTCAAAAGAAGACATGGCAATTGATTTCAGCCGAGATCCCATAAAGGTCGCTTTCAATCCGAAATATTTTATTGACATATTAAATGCCATTGAAACGGATAATGTATTGATCAATATCGTCAGTGAGGAAAAACCCTGTGTCATTGAAGGGGAAAACGATAAAACATATTTGGGCGTAATTATGCCGATGAGAATTTAATGGAATCAAAATACGACGAAACGAGTATCAATGTACTGGAAGGGCTGCAGCCTGTAAGATTAAGACCTTCCATGTACATCGGAAATGTGGATATTGCCGGGCTGCATCACTTGGTTTATGAAGTGGTTGATAACAGTATTGACGAGGCAATGGCCGGATATTGTGATAACATCACGGTAACCATTCATTCCGACAACAGTGTGAGTGTGGAAGACGACGGCAGGGGAATACCGGTTGGAATCCATAAAACCGAAAAAATTCCAGCCGTGGAAGTGGTGTTAACAAAACTGCATGCCGGTGGTAAATTCGATAACGATTCCTATAAAGTTTCCGGCGGTCTTCATGGTGTAGGGGTATCGGTCGTAAACGCGCTTTCAGTTTTACTGGAAGTAGAGGTTTATAAAGACCAAAAGGTGTATTACCAGACATATGAGAGGGGCCAGAAGACAAGTGAATTGAAGGTGATAGGAAAGACAAAGAAAAAGGGCACCAAGATACACTTTGCGCCGGATCCTGAAATATTTAATCACGTTGAATTCAGTTATGATATTTTAGTCCGCCGGATTCGAGAGCTGGCCTTTCTGAACAAGGGTATCAGAATTATCCTCCAGGACGAGAGATCCGATGAAAAAAATGAATTCATGTACAAGGGTGGTATTGTTTCATTTGTAGAATACATCAATAAGCGGCATACAGCCATTCACAAACCCATTTTTATTGAAGGCGATAAAGCGAATGTACAGATAGAAGTCGCCATACAATATAATGACACATTTAAAGAAAAAATATTTTCTTTTGCTAATAATATCAATACAGTAGAAGGTGGTTTTCATTTAATTGGCTTCAAGGCCGGATTGACCCGCACCCTTAATCAGTACCTGTCGAATGGCAACCTGCCCAAGAATCTCATTTCAAAAATAAGTGGGGACGATGTGAGAGAAGGCATTACGGCCATTATCAGTGTTCGTATCATCAATCCACAGTTCGAGGGTCAAACAAAGACCAAACTGGGTAACAGTGAAGTCAAGGGCCTTGTGGAGTCTTTGGTCAATGAAAAACTGAGTATTTTTCTTGAAGAAAACCCCACTATCGCCAAAAAGATCATTGCCAAGGCGGTCGATGCCGCCAGAGCAAGAGATGCCGCCAAACGGGCCAGGGATCTTGCCAGAAACAAAGGTTCACTGATTGACTCGACCTTGCCGGGAAAACTGGCGGAATGCCAGGTGTCGGATCCGGCCCAGCGGGAAATTTTTCTGGTGGAGGGTGATTCAGCCGGGGGGTCGGCCAAGCAGGGAAGGGACCGGAAATTTCAAGCAATATTACCTCTTAAAGGTAAAATCCTGAATGTCGAAAAGGCGCGGTTTGATAAGATTCTCCGCAGCGAAGAAATAAAAAATATAATTACAGTCCTGGGTACGGGGGTCGGCAGGGAAGAATACGATATCGAAAAGCTCCGGTATCACAAAATCGTCATAATGACCGATGCCGATGTTGATGGTTCCCATATACGGACATTGCTCCTGACTTTTTTTTACCGTCAGTTCCCCGAAGTTATCGAGAATGGATATTTGTATATTGCCCAGCCTCCTCTTTTGAAAGTGGGTAAAGGCAAGAATGAAATGTATCTGAAGGACGAACTGGATTTCAGTGAGTTTATACTGAAACGCATCTGTGAAAAGAAAAGTATCACCTTTGGCAAGGGAGCGGAAGAACTTTCCGGCCATCGCTTGATGATATTTCTGAGTAATTTGTCAGAATATTTAAACATACTCTCCAACATAGAGAAAAGAGGTTTTTTTCAGGATCTGACCGAGGCTGTTATACGGCAAAGCATTGTCAGTAAAAAATTTCTTCAAGACGAAGATCAACTGGTGGCGTTGAAGAAAGCGCTTGAGAAGCAGCGATACGAAACGACCGAACTTAAATGGAATAACGATAGTGACTCCTATGAGATGACAGTCAGTCCCATCTCTGAACTCAAAAGCGAATTATTGATAAAAAACCCATTTATAACGGACGTGGGCCCCATCAAAATAAGCAAAGGCCTGGTTTATGCGGCAGATTTTCAGAAAGCCAGGATTCTCGGAAAGAAGATATATAAATTTGACATACCCCCGTTTGTGGTGTCTTCCACTGAAAAGGAAAATGAAGGTCTTGTGTTCGAAAACAAGAAAGCGCTTTTCGTCCATCTCGTGGAGGAGGGGAAAAAGGGCCTCAGTATTCAACGCTATAAAGGTCTGGGTGAAATGAATCCGGAACAATTATGGCAGACAACCATGAATCCGGAAAAACGGACCTTACTTCAGGTAAGAATCGAAGACGCCGTGGATACGGATGAAATTTTCACAATCTTAATGGGAGATGAGGTCGAACCCAGAAGGGAATTTATACAGAACAATGCCCTTTCCGTCGGCACCTTGGATATCTAAACCTAATTTGAGGAATTACCGATCGTACGGCATCTACTGTGTCAAATATCAGATTGCATCGTTTACTATGGCGATCCGACATCTTTCTTGTAGTTAATGAAATAAAAAAATAGTGTTGCTGCCGCAACGCTATTTTTTTATTTGAAGAAACGAACTTCTTGTCATTCCCGCACCCACCGAATCATTGAGAATTACTTTTGCTTTGGTTAAGTTTTCAAGATTCCGGTTGATGGGAAAATCGTTGATACTGTCCGGTAACAGCGCCCCCCGATTCAGATCATAGGGCAGCCGCTGCATACACACCACCGAGCAGTTGCCCCGCATATGTATATTGGTGATCATTTTATTGGAAACATATTCGATGACATCTTTTCTTAAATCAGGCTGACCATTATCCAATACTTTTTCGAGGGTCAACGGTATTATGGCAAAATTAGCCTGGTGTTCGATCAACAAATCGATATCCGCCATGGTCAGGTGATTGTGCTGTAACAGGTCGGTTAAATGATCTCTGGCACCCCGGGTGGCGTAGAGAAAAACGCCTTTTCCGTTCATATCGCCAAATACGTCATTTTCGGTTGGGACCGCCTGAATATAGTCTGCAAAACAGCCATGCGTCCGGGTTCGTGTATCGACAATACCCGTAAGAGGTCTTTCAAAGATAAAGCCGTCCCCCTGATGAACAGCGACCTCCGCAGTCAAATCCTCAGCAAGATAAACAGTCACTATGGAAGCATACTTTCCCGATTGTACATAAGCGCTGGCGATATTTTCGACCAGCTGCGAATTTGTGGAAAGAGACATGATGTCAAATGCAAAAGAATCTACGTGACGGTTGTAGAACGCTATGGCACGCTTGAAATCTTTGAATTGCCGGCTCCCCTTTTTTTCCGGAAACATCCGAACGGCAAGTTCGTGCTGAACCCTTGCGGCGGTGGCCGGCACCCTGTATTGAAGTTTGCCGAGTTGGTTGTCGATGATAATACCATCGATTTTTCGATTTCCGTTCAATTTAAGGATGGCTTCCGCAAGACCTGGGACAAAGTCGGAAGAAAGGGAACAGCGTGTCTTTTTGGTAAGAACTTTTTTTTCCGGGGGTATACGGGTAGCCGTCGTTACAAGCGCCGTTGCCAGCGCATCGTCGCCGAAAATGATGTTGGAAGTATCAAGCGGTACAAAGGCTTTGGCACGATGGATATTTTCCGCACCGACAACGATGGATATATCCCCATTTTTCAGCTGTCCGGTCAGGGATAGCATGAAGAGCAATTCAACGCTGACGTTATAGCCGGGGCATCCGGCATAGAGATCAAATGGAATCGCATCCGGACAAACCATTTTTATGGTTTCAAAAGAGTGCCGGATCAAAGGGCCCTTTTCGTATTTATCCTCTCCTACATTGGTTGCACCAATAATCATTTTGATACGACGCGGATCGACATCCGATGTCTCCAACAGGTTCTGGAGAGCAATAACCCCGATTCTGGCATCGTCCGGTGCCACCATGCGTGTTCTGATGCCGATGCGTTCTTCAATGGACTTCATATTTACGGGGATGTCACCCTTGAAAGACATCCCCTTGTTTTCGTAGATCGAGTTGTCAGTAAGGGTACCGCCGTTCCATGCGCCATAGGCTTTTATTTCGATAGCAGATTCTTGTTTCACGATATCTCCGAGTCATTGGTTAAGGTAAAAGCAGAAAGCTTTAGTCAGATAACGCTTTATGCAAGATAACCACTTGATATTCAAAATTACCAGAAAAATTTTTGATTTCAATAGCCTGGGGGAATGTTTTTCCTTGATTCAAAGCCAGACAAATGGGAGGAAGAGGTAAACCAGTGATAATAAAGAGGTGAGAGGTTTTTGTAACAATAAAATGGCATTGTGATTTAATCAAAGATCGGAAAAAGTGAGGGTAAGATGGATATTCATATGATTAAAGCGCGAGATCTGCCGGATCTCTGGTTTCAGGCGGTTCACGATATTCTGGACAAGGGGCGTCGGTTCAATATTGACCGGGGGTCCTATGCCGGTCAAACACGGCTGGAATACGATTATTTCTGCGGCCATATCCTGCATCCCGGCACAGAACCCTTATTACCGGATATTCCGTCTGCCTGTGGTATTCCAAACCCGGTGGAAGAAGCGTATATTTATGGCGGAGAGGGCCACCAGCGATCCTATATCGAATATCTCATGACGGGGCATAAGGAACCTGGCGAGTCTTATACCTATGGCGAAAGGCTGACCCGGGCGCCTGTTACCCGCAACAAACTGACATGGTGGCAACACAACAATACTGAGATAATCGACAAAAGAGATATGGACGGTAAAATTGTTTTTGAGGAAGATGGCAGGATTTATCTGAATCAGATTGAGTGGGTCATCGACACCTATAAAAAATTCGGGTACCGAAACAACCAGATGGTACTTCAGGTGGCGCATCCCTCGGACATCACCCTTCTGGATCCACCGTGCCTTCGATCCATTGACACGCGTATTCAGAATGACCGGCTCTCTTTTGTGGTTTATTTCCGGTCCTGGGATTTGTGGGGTGGCTTGCCGGCCAATCTGGCAGGCATTCAGAACCTTAAGAGCTATATGGCGGCAGAAATCGGTGTGGAAGATGGTGAAATGATAGTGGAAAGCAAGGGTCTACACCTGTATGGGTATGCCGAAGACTTGGCAAAACTGCGTTGTTTACGCGAATAGATGCCTTCATTTTGGCGTCGACAAGGTGTGTAAACAATTTTGTTGTTTGGAACGTCCTATCTCATGACAACACAACCATATGAGCTCAATGAACGCGAAAGGGAGAATCCCGCGGGGCTTTGTGAACGCAGCATTGGAGCACCCATTTCGCTCTATCGATGGTAACATCCGAAATTTGAGTCGATAAGAAAAATAAAAGGTATTTAAAAGATGAATGAAAAAAAATTCAGTGGTCGCGCCTTTACCTCATTATGTTCGCTGGTGAGTTTTATTTTATTATGTTTCACCGGTATCATCTTGTATATTGAGCCCCATGGCAGGGTGGCTTACTGGACAAAGTGGCAGTTGTTAGGATTAGAAAAGGATCAGTGGGGAGCCGTACATATTTTTTCAGGTCTTCTGTTACTGATTGCCGGCGGGTTCCATCTTTATTACAACTGGAAACCCCTGATCAAATATCTGAGCGGCAAGATCGAAAGTGCCTTGCGATATAAAAAAGAACTGGGGATCAGTTTATTTATACTTTTCTGGATCGTCGTTAGCGGCATTTGGTCCTTGCCACCGCTTGTCTACGTAAGCGAATTGGGCGAATCCATTAAAAATTCCTGGGTCAAATCTCCTGAGCTGGAACCCCCTTTCGGTCATGCAGAGCTGGTCAGTCTTCAGACCTTCTGTAAGAAGCAAAGAATTCCCCTGGACCAGGCAATGAAGGAACTCAGGAGTTCGGGCTTCAGGGTAGATTCTCCCAAAAGCACCCTGACCGAGATTGCCGACAGTAAGCGTAGCTCGGGAATGGGCGTTTATGAAGTCATAAAAAAGCTGGAAACAAAACCCGAAGCGATGCAACCCGGTGATGTCTGGACGCCTGAGAAAATCGAAGAAGTTTTTTCCGGTACGGGTTTGGGTAACAAAACCATCGGTCAGATCGTCAAAGAAATGGAGCTTGAATCCGGTAAGGTCTACCGAAGATTAAAAGAGGCCGGCATCGATGCCAAAGATGACGACAATATGAAACAGCTGGCCAATGAGCACAACACAACGCCGATTAAAATACTGACCGTTGTTTTGATTGAAGGCAGTCGAATTTAGAACTCGATATTGTTGGGCGTCCTGGGAAAGGGTATCACATCCCGGATATTGGTAATGCCGGTCAACAGCATCAGGAGGCGTTCAAATCCCAGCCCAAAACCGCTGTGTGGAACACTGCCATACTTTCGAGAGTCGAGATACCACCAGTAGGCGTCCCTGGGAAGACCGGCTGCGGCAATGCGTTTATCAAGAACCTCGTAGCGCTCTTCCCTCTGGGAACCGCCGATGATTTCTCCGATTTGGGGTACCAGAACATCCATGGCGGCAACGGTTTTGTCGTCGTCATTCAGACGCATATAAAAGGCTTTTATCTCCTTGGGATAGTCGTAGACGATGACTGGTTTTTTAAAGTGTTTTTCGGTAAGATAGCGCTCGTGTTCAGACTGCAGATCCTTGCCAAAGTCAATATCGAATTCAAAGGAAGCCTTGGAAGTCTTTAGAATGTCTATGGCTTCCGTATAGGGGAGCCGTACAAAATCAGATTCGACAATCGATGCCAGCGTTGCCATAAGGTTTTTGTCGACAAACGTTGCAAACAACGCGATATCTTCCTTACAGGCGTCCATGATGTAGGTGGTCAGAAACCGGATCATTTCTTCCCCAAGGTCCATGTTTCCCTGCAGGTCACAAAACGCCATTTCCGGTTCCACCATCCAGAATTCCGCCACATGCCGGCGGGTATTGGAGTTTTCAGCCCTGAAAGTAGGGCCGAAGGTGTAGACATCTCCTAGAGACAGGGCAAACATTTCTACCGCCAGTTGTCCGGATACGGTCAGGTTGGCTTCCTTTCCGAAAAAATCGCGGGAATAGTCAGGGTTACCATCCTTGAGAGGAATCTTGTTTAAGTCAAAAGCGGTTACCCTGAAAAGTTCTCCCGCACCCTCACAGTCCGACCCAGTCAGTATCGGTGTATGGATGTATCGAAATCCGCGCTCCTTAAAAAAGAGATGAATCGCGTAGGCCAGCTCGGAACGAATGCGGAATGCCGCACCATACTTATTGGTTCTGGGTCGCAGGTGGGCAATGGTTCTCAAATATTCATCGGTATGTCGCTTTTTTTGTAAGGGGTATTCTTCGGGTGCCAGGCTGACAACCTCCACCGCCGTGGCCGTAAGCTCCCACGACTGTCCCTTGCCTTTGGAGTGTACCAGGTTTCCGTGTATTGCAACGGCCGAGCTCGTGGTAAGCTGTTTTGTCTCTCCGTAGTTTGACAGGCTGTCGTCGACAATGACTTGAAGATTTTTCAGGCAGGACCCATCGTTTATTTCCAGAAAAGAAAACGTTTTTGAGTCCCGTTTGGTTCTAACCCATCCTTTGATCAGGATATTCTCTACGGGGGTTTCAGCACGTAACAGTTGGTTGATTTTTATTCGTGACATACGTTTTATTCCTCATGGCTTTACGGTGATATAATAGCCTTGTCCACCCCGTTGTATAAGAATCACAAGGGTTTTTTTCTGGCGGCTCTTGATGATGGCCTTTTTAAAATCGTTTACCGAAGAAATGGTCTGATCATCCAGTTGCCGAATAACGTCACCCACTTTGACGCCGATACTGTCCAGGTATGACCGCGGAGCCACGTTAGATATAACAACCCCCTCTCTGGCGGAAATTTGATATCTTCGTCGATTTTTTGGTGACAGATCCTCGATGGAAATGCCTAAAAGTTTATCGGCCAGCTCAAATGCGCGATCTTCCGGAAAAACAGATGTTGTCAATGAACGCGTTTTCATCTGGGAATCCTGCAGGAGTTTAAACATGATCCTGGAACCGACAGAGAAACGTTTCAAGGCTTGCTGATAGTCATCGACCGACCGAATCGGAATATTATCAAGGGCAAGAATGATATCCCCCTTGTGGATACCAGCGGTTATGGCCGGGCTGTCTGGCTCAACATCTTTGACAATGACGCCCTTGCCTTCGGGAATTTTTAAATAACGGGCAAGTTCCTTGTCCAGGTCTTGCAGGAAAAGCCCTGTCCAGGGAATAACCACCTCGCCATATTGAATCAGGTCCGAGACGATGCGTTTGGCCTTGTTGATGGGGATGGCGAATCCGATACCCTGTGCTTTGGCGTAGATGGCGGTATTGATGCCGATCAAGTCACCATGGATATTGAGCAGGGGCCCACCGCTGTTTCCGGGATTGATGGACGCATCGGTCTGGATGAAATTGTGGAAAACCATATCATCGGTTCGAACACTCCGGTTCAGCGCACTGATGACACCCGTGGTGACCGTATGAGAAAAGCCGAACGGGTTACCGATGGCGATGACGGTTTCGCCGATCATGAGATCTTCGGAATTTCCCATTTCAACTGACGGCAGGTCTTCCTGGTTTCCGATTTTCAATACAGCCAGGTCCGAATCCGGGTCCACACCCACGATTTGAGCTTGAAATTCCCGCTCATCCTTCAGTACGACCGAGATTGATTGCGATTGGGTGACCACATGCGCATTGGTAAGAATGAATCCTCTTTTGCCATCGATGATGACACCGGAGCCGAGGCTGGTTCGTTTCTGGCGTCTCTCTAAACCCGGATCAAAAAAATCTCTGAAAAACGAATCGAAAAATGGATCCATTCCAAACCCGGAAAAAGGGCTGCGTTGTGTCTGGACCTGATATTCGGAACTGATGTTGACGACGGCCGGTCCGATTTTTTGAACGGCACTCACGACAGCATTCCTGCGTCCCGATTCATGACCGTTGCCGGCAACCGGTAAACAGAGGAGAAACAAGAACACACACAGAAACCGATTGAAGTATAAGGATATTTTTTGCATAATCGTTATTCATGATTAAAATATACCGAAAACAACAGCAGCGATACTGTACAACAGTCGCTGCTTTAAAGCCACACAGGCGGACATGTTCGAAAAATGCGTTCCGGCTGCCGACAATATTACATTAAGAAAGACATATCATGCCCCTTTCAACCATTCAAGACCTCTTACCCCTGGTGGACAAACCGAGCCGCTACCTGGGAACGGAAGTCAACACGCACAAAAAAGATTTATCCAAGGCTCAGCTCAAGATCGCATTGGCGTTTCCGGATCTTTATGAAATCGGCACCTCCCATTTTGGCATGCAAATTCTGTATCACATTTTAAACCAACGTCAGAACATTGCCGCTGAAAGGGTTTTTTCACCGGCTGAGGACATGGAACGGTTATTGCGGTCCTCCCATGTGCCTCTGGCAAGCCTGGAATCGCAATATCCCCTGCATCAATTTGATATCATCGGATTCAGCCTTTTATATGAACTCAATTATACCAACATGTTAACGATTCTCGATCTTGGGGGCGTGCCTTTTTACGCATCCCAAAGAGCGGGTTCGGATCCGCTGATTATCGCAGGGGGACCCTGTGCCAGCAACCCCGAGCCCATAGCCGATTTTTTTGATGCCATCGTGATTGGAGACGGGGAGAATCTCATCCTGGAAATGGCCGACATCCGAATACAGATGGAAAATGATGGCGGGTTGGACAAAAACGCTCTTCTGAAAAAGTGGTCTCAGCTGGAGGGTGTCTATGTACCATCTGTTTTCCAGGTAGCCTACAATGACAAAGGGCATCAGATTACGCGTCCCCTGAAAGAGGACGGCTTGACCGGCCAGAGCCGGATCAAGCGGGCCATTGTGAGTGATCTCAACCAGGCATTGTTCCCGGACAGACCAGTGGTTCCTTACGGCAAACCGGTTCATGACCGTTTACGCCTGGAGATTTCAAGGGGGTGTACCCGGGGCTGCCGATTCTGTCAGGCAGGCATGATTTACAGACCAGTCAGGGAGCGATCCATGGATACTGTCATGGACCTTACGGACAGGTGTCTTCAGAACACCGGCTATGAAGACGTGTCTCTGCTTTCTCTGAGCACCGGTGATTACACTGGCATATCTCCCTTGATAAACACGCTAATGCACAGATTTTCTTCCCGGCACATATCTGTTTCACTTCCTTCCTTCCGGGCCGGGACGCTGGGACCCGCGCTTATGCAGACGATTAAAAAGGTTCGGAAGACGGGGTTTACCATCGCGCCGGAGGCAGGCAGTCAACGCTTACGTGATGTCATAAACAAAAACATCACGAATGATGAAATTGTGGCCACCGTTCAGGATGCGTTCTCTGCCGGTTGGCGTGTGATCAAGCTATATTTCATGGTCGGACTTCCAACGGAGACCCAGGCGGATATCCAGGGCATCGTGGACCTGGTGAAAATACTGAGAAAAATAAAAGGCCCCAATGGACGTTATGGCAAGTTGAATGTTAGTGTCGCAACCTTTATCCCAAAACCACACACACCCTTTCAGTGGGCAACCCAGCTGCCGCTTGAAGAATCCAGGGATCGTATTGAATGGCTGCGAGCCAGGCTGCGGCTTCCGGGTGTGACATTTAAATGGCAGAATCCGGAGGTCAGCTTTCTTGAAGGACTCTGGGCCAGAGGAGACCGCCGTCTATCCCGTCTTTTGGTGAGGGCTTATGAAAATGGGTGTCGATTTGATGGGTGGAGCGACCGGTTTAATTTTGACGCTTGGCAGGTATCTATTGCGGAATCGCAAGTGGATATCGATTTTTACACGCGCCGGCCAAGGGATCTCCAGGAACCCCTTCCCTGGGATCATATTGATATACGTGTTGAAAAGTCATTTTTGATCGATGAATGGAAGGCTGCCCTTGACGGTGCCAGGACAGAAGACTGCCGCTGGCATTCATGCCAGCAATGCGGTGTCTGTGATTTTGAAACCACCGCACCGCAGCTCTTCGAAACCGTACAAGAAAAAGAACCCCTCTGGGTTGACAAACCTGAGGCGGAACAGCAAACAGTTTTTAGAAAGCTGAAATTGTTTTATTCAAAAAGAGGTGACGCACGCTTTTTCGGACACCTGGAGCTGGTTAATATCATCAACCGGGCGTTTAGACGGGCCGGTGTGGCTCTGGCTTATTCCAAGGGCTTTCATCCAATGCCCAGGATATCCTTTGACGACCCACTGCCCATGGGCATGGAGGGCGCACGTGAGTTTTTTTTCATTTCAGTGAAAAGCGATATGGTCGGTGACGAACTGGTTCGAAAAACAAATCAGGAACTTCCCGAGGGTCTCGCTATCAGTGGATGCGAAGAGGCAAGCCCCGGGCGAACAGCCCAAGGAGACCATGTGGACCATTATACGGTTACACTCAAAGAAGGTGTGTTTGAAAGACAACGGCTGACGTGGTTTGCGGAAAGCAGACGCATCGAATACACATTCACGAATAAAAAAGGCGCTTCCGGTAATATCGATCTTAAGGAAGCCATTTTAAACATTGCTTTAGTTAAGCCGAACAGCATAGAGTTAACAATCCAAAATCAAGGGGGAAAGCGGATCCGACCGGCGCTGGTGTTAGAGCGGGTCTTTGCATTGTCGGCTGAAGATATAAAAAAGGCGTTCATAATCAAAGGGGGCATGCATGTATAAACAGATCGTCATCAACGTGGCTGAACACGAAACACGCGTGGCCCTGCTGGAAGATGGAACGATCGCGGAACTTTTTATCGAAAGAAACGACGGTTCGGATATTGCTGGAAATATATACAAAGGAAGGGTGCAACGGGTACTTCCAGGTATGCAAGCGGCTTTTGTTGACATCGGTCTGGACCAGGCGGCCTTTATATACGTGGATGATGTTTTAGGGGATAACCTCAAGGAAATAGAACGGCTTTTCGAATCGTCAGTCAGAGAAAATGACACGCCTCTTTTGGAAACCGAGGCATCCCAGGAATCGGTTGTTCCAAAATCAACCAATATCGAGGAGCTGATTACAGAAGGGCAGGAACTTCTGGTCCAGGTGGTCAAATCGCCCATGGGAACAAAAGGCGCCCGGATTTCTTCGTATATTTCACTCCCTGGTCGTTTTCTTGTCCTGATGCCCACATCCAACCACATTGGTATTTCGCGACGCATCGAAGAAAATGTCGAAAGAGACCGGCTCAAGGAAATGGTAAATGCCACGAGACTTGACAATCTTGGCTATATTGTAAGGACGGCTGCCGAAGGGATTAAGCAGGAAAAACTGTCTTATGAAATGGGTTTTCTTAGAAATATATGGGCCGGTATCAAAAAGAAATATGAAACAGCATCTTGCCCGAGCATGGTTCACCAGGAACTTTCGGTGAGCCTTCGTGCCGTCAGAGATCTTCTCATTCAGGACGCGGAGAGACTCGTTATTGACTCACGGGAAGGCTATGAATCGATTATTTCTTTCCTGGAAACCTTGATGCCGAGCTTAAAAGCGTCGGTGGAATGTTATGAGGGAACCGAGTCGATTTTTGAAGCCTACAACCTGGAGGGTGACATTTCCCGGGCACTCAAAAGAAAAGTCTGGCTAAAATCAGGTGGATATATTGTTATCGAGCAAACAGAAGCGCTGGTTGCCATCGATGTGAACACCGGTCGCTATGTTGGAAAATACAACCTGGAAGAGACGATTACCAAAACCAACCTCGAAGCGGTCAAAGAAATAGCCTATCAGGTTCGATTAAGAGACATCGGGGGCATCATTATCATCGATTTTATCGATATGGAAAAGACGTCGAACCAGGAAAAAGTGTTTAATGCGTTGACAGAGGCACTGAAAAAAGATCGCAGCAAAACACATGTGCTTCCCATGTCTGAAATGGGACTTATCCAGATGACACGCAAACGCGTACGAAAGCCGCTGACAAGATTGCTTTGTGAGCCCTGCAGCTATTGTGACGGTGAAGGATATATTGTTTCCAGAAAAACAATCAGTTTTAATATCTACCGAGCCGTTCTGAAAGAGGCCGGAAATATGATGGGTACTCGGTTTACGGTACGCGTGAATCCGGAGATTGCTGAATTGCTTTATGGTGAAGAGAGCACACTGATCAGTTCTCTTGAAAGAAAAATCGGAAAACGGGTCGCTATTTACCCGAACCCAAAGTTTCATATGGAAGAATTTGATATTCTGGAAAGCATGGGACCATAAAAAGGTATGCGATTTCAAATTGTTTTGTTTACGGTTTAAGAATAAAAGCCTTATTGACAAATGAAAATATATATGATTTTATTTTTTGTTTAAATATGTTGAAAATACTACACGGACCAAAGAGGTAAAATAAAATGAAACGAACATATCAGCCAAGCAAAATAAAACGTGCCCGAACGCATGGCTTTTTGCATCGTATGTCTACGAAGGCAGGCAGAAGAATTGTCAACAGAAGACGGCAAAAAGGTAGAAAACGGCTGGCAGCCTAAGCGCCACCCCTTTTATTCACGAAAGGATTTGTTGGAAAGGATTTATCACCAGGATTAAAACGTTTGTTTGGCGGAATAAGAGCACCGATTGGTTACGGGAATATTTCTGTTGAGCGGCAATGTATATACCAAAGCAGATAGACTGCGAAAGCGAAGCGAATTTGTTCATGTTTATCAACAAGGTAGAAAAGTGCAGAACAAGCACTTTATCGCCTTTTATTGCCCCGGTCAAAACAGCGCATCGCGAATTGGTATCACCGTAACTAAGCGGGTCGGGAAAGCGGTCAAAAGGAACAGGATTAAAAGAATTGTTCGCGAACACTTCCGGCTAAACCGGAATTGCACTCAACCGTATCTTGATATCAATGTCATCGCGAAGAAAGAAGCAGTGGATTTGACATCTGAGGAAATGTTTCACTCCTTAAATGGCTTGTTTGAGAAGATCAAGAGGGCTTGTTGTCATTAAGTATCTATTTCTCATCCTTATAAAAGCATACCAATATACGATATCTCCGTTGTTGGGTCCAGCTTGCCGATTTTCACCCAGTTGTTCAAGGTATTCCTATGAAGCGATAGCGCGATATGGAACGGTAAAAGGCTTGTTCCTTTCAATCAAGCGGGTGTTGAAGTGCCATCCATATCATCCCGGTGGGATCGATCCGGTTCCCTGATTGGTCCTAAGTGCAGATGGTTACACGTGCCTCTTTTCGTTGCTTTCCACACGCGTTATTCCCCAGTTAGCCTGTTTGTGATCGGAAACAGTGCTTGTTAACCCGGTAGCGTACTGCTGGGTTAACTAGCGGATCAAACAGATAATATCCTTACCGAGAAGATTCCCTGCAGCTTGCCGTAGGGTACTCTTCAACTTTCAACCGGTGTTGCTTTCCGTTGTAGGCAGAAAACTGACCAGTAGGAGAAGATTATGGAGCAAGCTCGTGTATTGATTGCAATTGTGCTGTCATTTCTTGTGTTTTTCTTGTGGAATTTCTTTTTCGTTGAAAAGCAGGCACCTGAGACGCCGATAACCGAAACCGCAAGTCCGAAAACCCAGCAAGACAGCACGACCCAGGCGGAAACACCAGCCACGAAAGCTGTGGAAGAAAAGCCTCTGAAACCCTATATTGCAGAGGACTCCGTTGGCTCACAAAAGGCACTTCCCCGGGTGATTACGGTTGAGACACCCTTGTATTCGGTTGCCATCAACGAGAACGGTGCCGTGTTTCAAAACTATGTTTTGAAAGAATACAGAGAAAGCATTGATCCGAATGCCGCCTATAAGGAATTGATTGATCCCGCCGCCAGCCATGACATGCTGGGGCTTTCCCTGACAGGAAAGAGTGTTCCCGGTCTGGAGAACGCCATTTTCTCTGCCCAGGAAGCGCTTGACAGGCTCAACGTTGTGGATACGGAAAAAGAGCTTGTCTTTACATGGCGTTCTGATACCGGCGTTGTGGTTGAAAAACGATACACGTTTACACCGCAAAGCTATCTTATTCAACTGGCCATCGACATTAAAAACGGGTCCAGCCAGCAGATTATCGACCAGGTTGTTCTGGGTATTAAAACGGATTCAGAGAATGAAAAAGGTGGGTATTCTTTTGAGGGTCCCTGTGCCCTGATCGATGGGAAGCTTGAACAGATCAAAATAAAAAAAATCAAGGATAAAAGCGATTATCCCGGAAATATCAAGTGGTTAGCTATTGTGGACAGATATTTTATGAAGAGTCTGATTCCTTTGGATGACACCAAAGGTGTTATGAAGCTCTCCCTGGACGGTAATGGGATTTTGGGTAACCGTTTTGTCGGCCAGGAAAACACGATCCAGCCGGGAACCCAGAAGCGATTTGCCTACGAGATTTTTTTCGGTCCTAAAAGCATGCAGGTTCTCAATGATGTGGGCCACGATCTCAGTAAAGCCATCCATTTCGGAATGTTTGACATTATTGCCAAACCGCTTCTCTGGTTTATGAATTTTATCTACAGCAGGATTCCCAACTATGGCATTGCCATTATTGTCCTTACCATATTGACGAAACTTCTGCTCTGGCCGCTTGGATCAAAGAGTTATAAGTCCATGAGTGAAATGAAGCGTCTGCAACCGCTGATGGCTGAGATAAGGGAGAAACATAAAGATGACAAAAAAATGATGAACCAGGAAATCATGTCATTGTACCGAACATACAAAATCAACCCGATGGGTGGGTGCCTGCCTATGATTCTGCAAATACCCGTGTTTTTTGCACTTTATAGAATGCTCTATCAGGCGATTGAGCTCCGGCACGCCCCATTCTTTTTGTGGATAAATGATCTGTCAGCCCCCGATCGCCTGTTTAACTTCTCTTTTTCAATACCATTTATGCAGCCACCGTACGGTATTCCTGTGTTGACGGTCATTATGGGTGCGACAATGCTTTTGCAGCAGAAAATGTCTCCGCCGCCCGGAGACCCGACCCAGGCAAAAATGATGATGCTCATGCCGATCGTTTTTACGGTAATCTTCATCAATTTTTCTTCAGGGCTCGTACTTTACTGGCTGATTAACAATATTTTGTCGATTGCACAGCAGACATACATACAGAAAAAATATGCATAAAAGAGAGGAAGCCCATGTCCCCTGTTTTGGAATTTGAAAGCAAAAGTGTGGAAGAAGCTGTTCAAAAAGCAAGTCAGACGTTGAACATCCCACCCAACAAACTTACGCATGACATTATCTCATACGGATCAACCGGGATTTTCGGTCTGGTGGGTTCTAAAAAAGCAAAAATCAGAGTGGTTGTTCCGGATGATGTAGAGGAAGAAATCGCCGATACTGCCGCGACAGGGCTCGAAGAAGATTGCGGAGAGGCCATGGCAATTGTGGATGAGGCTTTTGGAAAACAAATGGCCGCCGGGGTTTCGGAAGAGAATATCGCACTTGGAAAGGAAGTGCTGCAGAAAATAGTCGATTTTATTAGCACCGATGCGTCAATTTCTGTAAGCCATAACGACGGGAAACTGGTTTACGAGGTGTCCGGAGGAAAGACAGCCGTTCTTATTGGTAAAAGAGGTCAGACCTTGGAAGCCATGCAGTACCTCGTTGAAAAAATTATCAACAAGCAGAACGAACAGCGCGTTCGTGTTGAGGTGGACATCGCAGGATATCTTCAGGCACAGCGTGACCGACTTGAAAAACTGGCTTTGCGTCTAAGCGAAAAGGTGAAGAAAACCGGAAAACCCGTCACAGCGGGCCAGTTCAATGCACATGACCGCAGAATCATGCATATCGCTTTGAAAGAAGACCGCGAAGTACGGACCCACAGTGTCGGTGAAGGATATTATCGCAAGTTGAAGATCTATCCAAAAAGAAAGCGAAAAAAGAATCCATCATAGACGACAAAAGACATTCATGAAGAGCACCACTATAGCTGCCATCTCCACGCCTTTCGGGAATGGTGGCATCGGTATTGTCCGGCTTTCAGGAAACCAATCCGTTCATATTGCGGCATCCCTGTTCCAAAGAACCCAAAAAAATGACCCAGCCGGAGTCACCATGGCGGAAGCGCAACTTGCTTCTCACCGTTTTTACCATGGTAAGATCATTGATCCTGACACCCGGGAAGCCATTGATGAAGTCCTGTTTGTCGTCATGCGGTCACCCAGATCATATACCCGTGAAGATGTTGTCGAAATTCATTCCCACTCAGGCCCTGTCGTCATGGGGAAAATCTATGAAAAGGTTTTGGCTGCCGGCGCCACGATGGCAGAACCGGGTGAATTTACCAAACGCGCTTTTCTCAATGGCAGAATTGATCTGACCCAGGCTGAAGCCGTGGCGGACATTATCGATGCAAAGTCAGAAACGGCGCTGAGGGCAGCCAATCGCCAGTTGGCAGGGGGGCTGAGCGAAAAGATTGGCAGTATCAGGGAGACATTGCTTGCCATACTTGCCTTGCTTGAGAGCGCCATCGATTTTTCTGACGACGTCCAGGATGACATTCAGAGCGAAGCAATGGTGGAGGAACTGGAACAGGGCGTTCTAAAAAAAATTGAAAAACTGCTCAACAATTATGAACAGAACCATTTTTTCAGAGACGGTGTAAAGATGGCGGTCATCGGCCGGCCGAATGTGGGAAAATCAAGCCTGATGAACCGTCTGATCAAGAGGGACAGGGCCATTGTTACGGCTGTGCCCGGGACGACCCGGGATGTAATTGAAGAAATGTTGCACATCAAGGGGCTTCCGGTTGTCATCATGGATACAGCCGGCCTTCACGACGCCCATGGTGAAGTTGAGAAAATCGGTATCAGGAAGACACGCCAATCCATCAAAGACGCCGACATTATTCTGTTTATGGTTGATAACAGTGAACCCCTGTGTGCTGAAGATTTTGCCATTTATAGCGAAATATCAGACAAGAAGCATCTTGTTGTCAAAAACAAAATCGATTTGTCTTGTGACGGCAACATATTGAATATGGCTGACGACTGGCTACAGGGGCCTTCCGTGAACATATCAGCTCTTAACGGAACGCATATCCATAAACTCAAGCAGATGATATGGAAAGTGATCGTCGGGGATATGGGTGCCGACAGGGCGGTGGGCATTGTGCCCAACCTGCGCCACAAAATGGGGCTGGAGCAATGTCTGGTTTCTTGTAAGCGCGCCAGACATGCTTTGGTCAATGGCATGCCGGAGGAAATGGTGGCGGCCGACATTCAGGAAGGCATTGAACTGCTGGACCGCCTTTTGGGGGAACATCATCGAACGGATATTCTCGATCAGGTTTTCAGCCAGTTCTGTATCGGAAAATGATGTTTCACGTGAAACAAATGTTGTATGGGAAAAGAATGTTTCACGTGAAACATAGGGTAAGGAGTCAGAGATGAACTTAGAACCATTTTTTAAAAAATATGAAGCGTTGTTGAAGACGGCGGATGATATTTTCAGCAAGGTAGCGGCTGAATACCCGGAAGAGGTCAAATGCAAGCGAGGATGTGCAGATTGCTGCTATGCGCTCTTTGACCTTACCTTGATTGAGGCCCTCTATATCAAGCACCATTTTGATGCCTCTTATGAAGGGCAGGAAAAAGAAAGACGAATCGAAATTGCCAACAAAATCGATCGCGAGCTCTATAAACTGAAACGAAAAGCGTATAAAGACCTGGAAGCAGGCAAGGAAGAGGCGGAGATATTACGGGAGCTGGCTGA
This sequence comes from uncultured delta proteobacterium, assembly GCA_963744665.1. Lineage (GTDB taxonomy): Bacteria > Desulfobacterota > Desulfobacteria > Desulfobacterales > B30-G6 > B30-G6. The sequence goes on from CAVUUM010000009.1 coordinate 65,988, forward strand.
GAAAAAGATACGATGCCCCCTTTTGAACGATGAGAATGCCTGTGATCTTTATAAACACAGACCCATCACCTGCAGGCTTTACGGCATACCGACCTCCATCGCCGGAAAAGGACACACCTGCGGTCTTTCTGGATTTTTAGAGGGCACGACATATCCAACCGTGAAACTTGATATCATTCAAAATAAGCTGTTTGAGCTCTCCGCTGAAGTCGTTTCCGCAATCCAGTCTCGATATTCAAGGATGGGTGAAATGCTGGTACCGTTATCCATGGCTCTCCTGACTGAATACGATGATGCCTATCTCGGCGTCAAAGAGGCTGAAGATGCACAGGACGACACAAAAACAGAAGAAAAATAGTTGTGACGGTTTTAATCAGAACATTCTTATGGCAACGGCAACAGGATAAATCCTCAACCGGGCTCGGGTAAAAGGGAATTGCATGACGAACTCATCTCATCAGGAAGCAGATAGAAAAAAAGCAATTTTTGATGCCATGTCACCCCGCCGTCAGCGGCATATCCTGAAAAGGGGTTATGATAAGTGGGAGCCGTTTCAAGAACCCAAAGACCCCATCGATATCCGTAAGGACAAAAGTAAACGCACCGCACAGATGCTGGTCAATGAATTTCTGCAAATGAAAAAGCCGGAGGGTCACAGCCCTGCCTATGGCAGGGGCGTCCTTGAACTCAGTCTCGGTATTGTCAATGATGATGATCGCTTTCTGGGGATGTATGAATTTTCCTGCTGGTATCGGGAGCTTCTGATACGGGAGGGATATGAAAAGTAAACGTGCTGTGGACGTTTACGATAGCCATTGTCATTGGCATGTTTCATTGCCTGTCGTTGTTTTATAAATTCATTTTTACGCTTTTATGGAGAGAATTCGTTGTGACGAAGGCGTGTATGGCGTGGGCCGTTTCTGCGGGTGTTTTCCATGGGAACGAAGTGGCTGGTGTTTTTGAAACACTGCACATGGGCATGGGGAGCATGGGATTGAAAGGAACCGTTATCTCCTTCAAAGGCTTGATCTGTCTTCATTTTTGATAATCCACCGTCGGATTCGGGGAACCACCTTCTCGTCCCAGTCACTGGAGACCCGTATTTTTAAAAACCGTTCAAAGAGCATGTCGATAAACTGCAGGATTTTTTCGATCAAATAAACTTTTTCCAGCAGTGCCCCTTCGACATCATCCAAAGACTCTATGGGACCGGTAGTGGACATTTTCATGTTGGAAACAGAAAGACTTTCGCCCTTCAGATTGAATTCCCATGTCACTTCAGCCGATTTGGCCTGCAGAGAAAGCTCGGTAACGAGGGAACCCTGTCGAAGAGGCAGGATACCGGCTTCAAAATTTGCATACTCTCCTTTGATGGTGACTTTCTCGGCGTGATTCTCCCGGGGGTTTTCCAGAACAATGCGTTTTCCGAGGGCTAAAACAATGGACGGTGGTTCGACCTGCCCAAGCCGATACCCATCGGTTTCTATGAGATACCAGAGCCAAGTTAAAAATTCATGACCGAGAAATTTATAGCGGTTATAGGCGGTTGCAATGTCGAGCATCGGTTTACCTCAGTATTTTGGTGGGTGACAGGGGTGTCAGCAAGTCGAGATCAAAACCGGACATGCCAGGGAAAGATTCTGCAAATGTAAAGGGAAATATCCGTGTCAGAACCAAACCGAAGGACGTTTTAAAAAGCGTTTCGAGTTCTTCGTTGGGTCCTTTGAGATGGGTAAAAAACCAGATCTGGGAGGCTTCATAATTCCACAACACATTGTAAATATTGGGTGTCGCAGGAATCCGCAGTCCTAAAATGCTGATAACGTTTTCCTTGATCATCTTTTTTTCATTTCTGGAGAGGAACTCGCGACCGGTGGCCTGGCACTTTTTGGCAATTTCGATGGCCATATATTTTTGAACCAGTTTGGATGGAATGGTCTTTTTATCGATTCTCAAAGAAAAAACGAAATAATTCCCGTAAACAAATGAAGACCCCTCAAAGCTGGGTGTAAACGGGTCCTGGAAAGATGTCCAACCTGCTGATTGGGCGGATTCGACATCCTCGATGTCCGGCAGCATATTCTTTCTTAAACCAAGATAAACAGCATCGCTTATGGGGTCCTCTACCGTGCCATTGACCCGGTAGCGGGTAATGGAAATGGCGCTGGAAAGTAGGCTCATAAAAAACGTCTCCTTTAGTAAATTTTCAAAGCCTTACTAAAACACATTTGGCTTACTGTGGATGAATTCCCCCGGGTCTTCCGGAAAGAGGCCAGAGGAAAGGCTTTTAACCAACAATTTCAGATAGTTGAATGCAATAAACATGGAACAATCTTTATACCGCTTGGGAATCAAGGATACAAGACAAAATATGATTGGGGGCGCAGAAATCACCAAGCCGCAGGAACCCGGAGCCACCATCATTCCGTTTATGGTATCCGGCAGGCAATCTTTACTGCCGAGCCGATGGAAGGGGCGGGTATGGGCACCTTAAATGGAGGGACATTGAGTCAGCATGGTGTTTTGGCTTATGCTAAAAGACCAAATCCCACCACATATTCCCGGTATTCGGTCGGTCTTTCCTGGTAAATGTCCAGCATGGCCTCCAGGTTTTTTCGCTCTGTGTTTTCTTTCCACAAATGCCAATTGTCCAGAGTCTGCCAGGTACTGATGACCATCATGTTTCCAGAATCATTGGGCGCTGTCATGGTCAAACCGGAAATATATCCCGGCTGGTTCATGGCGAGGGATCTTAACTTGTTGAGAAGGGAAAGGATCTCTTTTTCATTGCCGGTTGAAAACTGTCTTTCAATCAAGATTTTGGCGAGCATATGAACCTCCTTATGCTAAAAAGCTCCACAAGATACCAGCACAGATGGCCGAGCCGATGACGCCCGACGAATTGCATGCCATGGCATGCATGAGCAGATAATTACTGGGATCGTCTTTCTGGCCAACCAGATGGACTTCTCTGGCGGAACCTGGCACTGCGGACACGCCTGCAGCACCGAGAAGAGGGTTAATTTTCGATTTTGAGAACAGATTCATCAGCTTTGCAAAAAGAACCCCAGAGGCCGTGGCGATGCTGAAGGCAACAGCGCCGAGAACAAAGATACCGACTGATTTAGGCGTCAGGAAAACGTCTCCCTGGGTACTGGCTCCGACAGTAAAACCCAGAAAGATGGTGGCGGTGTCGATGATTGAGGACGCCGCTGTTTTGGCCAGGCGATCCACCACACCGGACACCTTCATGAGGTTACCAAAGAAAAATGTTCCCAACAATGGAATCGATGCCGGTGCCAGAAAGCAACACAGGATAACACCGATAACTGGAAACAGGAGCAGTTCTTTGCGTGAGACGGTTCTTTCGATGTCCGGCATTCTTATGAGGCGTTCTTCCCTGGTGGTCAGAAGACGCATGATGGGTGGTTGAATAATGGGAATCAGGGCCATGTAGGAATAGGCGGCGATGGCAACAGGCCCGATCAGGTGGGGCGCCAGCTTGGCTGTCAAGAAAATGGATGTGGGTCCATCGGCACCACCGATAATGGCGATGGAAGCGGCTTCCTTGGGCAGAAAGCCAAAGGCAAGCGCGCTTAACAGAGTGAAATAGATACCCATTTGAGCTGCCGCACCCAGGAGCATGAGTTTGGGGCGCACCAGCAGTGAAGAGAAATCGGTCATGGCACCCAGCCCTAAAAATACAATAGACGGATACAGACCGCTGGTAACGCCGAAATAAAGGTAGTGAAGTACGCTGTTCGACTCGTAAATGCCCAACCCGAATCCCTTGAAAAAAGGGATGTTTCCAACAATGACGCCAAACCCGATGGGCAATAACAGTAAGGGCTCATACTTTTTTGCAATGGCCAGGTAAACAAATGTGCTGCCTACCACCAACATGATCAAGTGTCGATAGTCTGCCAGATAGTAGCCGGTGTTGGTTAGAAACTGAATAAATAAGTCCATGCAATTTGCCTTTTTAATCGTCCTATTTGTGTTTCCAGGAAAAAAGACCATCCCCGGTCGGAACCAGATAACCTTGTTCTCTTAATGAACGAATGGTCAGGTGCGGGTGTGGGTCGTCATGGTGAATAAAGATCTGAAAGAGTGCTGCCAGATCAAAGGTGTCGCCGATTTGCTGTGTCAGCGGCTTGAAGTGGTTCATTGTTCCGCTCATGTCCGAAAGGGGCGGCAGTACTGGCTGAGACTCCGGAACGGCTGGAGGGCTCTGAGCATTCAACGTCTTTGTCTTTCGAGTGTTTCGATTGTCGACGATATCGGTGATCCGATGAAGCTGGGATATGATGAAAGACAGCACGCTAAGACCGATCATAACGATAATAGCGCCGGTGACAGCCATGGCCCAACCGTTGTGAGCATTGATTGCTTCGAGTCCGTACACGTTTTGTACCTCCTTGTATATACAGATAATCGTGTAAGCTAAGGGAAGCTCTACACCGCAATATTTTACTCTGTCAACAACAAAGCAAGAAAAGGTCGGTTTTGGAACCATCAAGTGGTTGACTTCGGTAAAAAGACTTCGTATGACTGATTTTCGATATTTTCGGTTTTGAAGCAAGAGAGAAACAGCTACGCGTAACTTTTTGATCAAACACGTCCGAAAAAACAATACATCTATTCAATCAAATAAAATAAGGAGCGGAAAATGAAACGTGTTTATTGCTTATTGGCTATCTGTCTGAGTCTGTTGTTCGCTGTCGGAATAGCGGTTGCTGATGATAAAAAACTCAAGGCAGGATTTGTTTATGTGGGCCCGGTGGGTGACTATGGTTGGTCCCACGCCCATGATGTTGGCCGAAAATTTGCCGAGGAAAAACTACCCTGGTTGGAAACGGTGTATATTGAATCGGTGGCAGAGTCTGATTCGGCCAGAATTATCGATCGATTTATTCAGGAAGAAAAATGTGATGTCGTTTTTACCACCTCCTTTGGCTACATGGATGATACGATTAAAGCCGGCCAGAAATATCCCGACAAGCACTTCATGCATTGTTCCGGTTTTAAACAGAGCAAAAATGTGGGCACCTATATGGGTGATTTCTATCAGATGTATTATTTGAACGGTCTCATGGCCGGCGCCATGACAAAGAGCAATAAAATCGGATATGTGGCTGCATTTCCAATTCCTGAGCTCGTTCGTCATATCAACGCATTTGCCATAGGAATAAAAGAGTCCAATCCAAAAGCCAGTGTTCATGTCAAGTGGATTTATGCCTGGTACGGCCCGGACAAGGCCAAAGAGGCTGCAGAATCTCTCATTGCCGAGGGGTGTGATACACTTGCCTTTACAGAAGATACCCCGGCGGTGATCGAAGTCGGCCAGGAACACACGGAAAAAGGCAAACAGATCTATACCTACAGTCATTACAGTCCCATGCAGCAATATGGGGTTGATTCGGTTGTTTCCGGACAACTGGCAGACTGGGGTGTCATGTATGTTCAAATCCTCAAGGACCTTTACGACGGTACCTGGACCAATAAGGATTACTGGTGGCTGGCTAAAGAAAAAGCCGTTCTTCTGGGTGGGTCCTTTGACGGTATCGTCAACAAGAAATTTGAAGGCGACCTGAAAGGCATCATGCTTGACAGCAAGGATTTTGGGAAAATTTCGGCCTATGATCTCGTCGTCAAACGCTACAACCAGATGAAACAGGGTATTGACATTTTCGACCCCTATACAGGTCCCATCTCTGACAATACCGGCAAACTCCAGATTAAAGCGGGTGAGCGGGCTTCCAAGGGTGATCTGCTTAGCATCATGTATTACGTTGACAATATTGCAGGCAGCATTCCCAAATAGCACTTTTTACAATAAAAAAAATGGGGGCTGACCACTGGCAGCCCCCATTTTCTTTTAGACAAGGGTCCAAACAATTTCTGATTGGCAGGGGCAATGAAAAAAATCGAGCATCTGGAAATGGTCGATATTTCAAAAGGATTCAACGGCGTACCGGCGAATGACCAGATTCGGATTTCTGTGCGATCCGGAGAGATCCTGGGCTTGCTGGGGGAAAATGGTGCCGGCAAAACCACCCTGATGAATATTCTTTACGGGCTTTATCAGCCGGATTCGGGTGACATCAAGATCAATGGAGAGCCGGTTAAAATCGGATCACCATTGGAATCGATTCAACTGGGCATCGGCATGGTTCACCAGCACTTTATGCTTATCCAGAACCATACCGCCGGCGAGAATATTGCCCTGGGATACAAGAAAACGCCTTTTTTCTTTCCTCAAAAAAAAGTCAACGATAGTATTGTTCATTTTTCGAAAAAATTTAATTTTGTCATCGACCCACAGAAAAAAGTCTGGCAGCTTTCGGCTGGAGAACAGCAGCGCATCGAAATTATCAAAGCCCTATTCAACGATGCAGAACTTTTGATTCTGGATGAGCCGACATCCGTATTGACACCCCAGGAAATCAAAGATCTGTTTGTCATCCTTCAAAAGATGAAGGCTGATGGGCACCTGATCATCCTGATCAGTCATAAGCTGGATGAAATCATGGAGCTATGTGATCGGGTAACTGTTCTGAGCAAGGGAAAAGTTACGGGAAATGTGGAAACCCGGGCAGTAGACAAAAAAACACTGGCCCGGATGATGATTGGACGGGATGTCATTTTTAACATTGAAAAAGAGGAGATGTCCAGAAGCAAAGAGGTCCTGACCGTCAAACACCTCTCCGTCATCGGTGACAAGGGGTTTCCCATGGTAAAGGATATTTCGTTCAATATTTATCAAAATGAAATTTTCGGTATTGCAGGTGTTTCCGGTAACGGTCAGCGGGAGCTGGTGGAAGCCATCACCGGTCTCAGGAAAAGCAATGCCGGTTCCGTGCACCTCAATGAACAAAATATCACCAATGTGTCTCCCCGGGTCGCGTATGACAGTGGCGTCTCCCATGTGCCGGAAGAGCGTATTAAATTCGGCATTGCCCCGGGATTGTACCTCTATGAGAATGCCATTCTCAAACAACATCACCTGGAAAAATACGCCAAACACAAGTTTATGACATATAAGAGTATCAAAAATCACGCCACCCGTCTTATGGAAACCTTTCAGGTCATGGCACCCTCGATTCAGGTTCAGACAAAGAATCTTTCCGGTGGAAATATTCAGAAACTGATCCTGGGTCGCGAAATAAGCGAATCACCACCGTTGCTGGTGGCATCTCATCCGACCTACGGATTGGACGTGGGTGCGACGGAGTATCTCCGCAAGCAGCTGCTCAAACGACGCAAAGAAGGGGGGGCCGTGCTGCTGGTTTCAGAAGACCTGGAAGAAATATTTGAGCTCTGCGACCGGATTGCCGTGATCTTTAAAGGGGAATTCATGGGGATTCTGGATGCCCAGGATAAACGCCTGGCTGATATCGGCATGATGATGACAGGTTCAACACGTATTGAGACAACTCCCTGAAAATGAATAGTAATTGCTTCTTAAAAAACGGTTCATGAATGTTTAAGATCAACGTAACAGACAGAATTAAGACCACGCCAAAAACCTCGGTGTTGACACTGCTCGTATCGCTGGGGGCGGGTATGGTGACCATCGGGCTTATCTTTCTCCTTTCCGGCGTGAATCCGTTTTTTGCTTTTTATAAAATTTTTTCAGGTTCCTTTGGCAGCTTTTACGGGATTAAAGAAACCATTACAAAAGCCATCCCCCTAATTCTCATTGGTGGTGGTTTGGCCATGGCCTTTCGGGCGAAATTCTGGAATATTGGGGCGGAAAGCCAGTTGCTCATGGGAGCGATTTTCGGTACCTGGGTGGGACTTTCCTTCGGTTCGCATCTCCCATCCTTTGTGATTGTGCCCTTAATGTTTCTGGCCGGTTTTGCAGGGGGCGCGCTGTGGGGCGTCATCCCGGCAATATTGAAGATCAAATATGCCATCAATGAAGTGATTTCCACCTTGATGATGAATTATATCTGCGCTGAGTTTATGATTTTCTTGATTGTGGGCCCCTGGAAAGGGAAGACGAAATTTGGATTTCCCTATACCGACGACCTTCCAGCTACAGCAACGCTGGGTTTACTGCCTGGATCAAGAATTCATTATGTTACCCTGTTTTTGGCCCTGCTTTCGGTTGTCCTGTTGGCGGTTATCCTTTACAAGACGCGTTTTGGGTATGAAGTCAGGGTAATTGGAGAGAATCCAGAGGCCGGGAAATATGCAGGCATCAACTTTTTCAAGACAACCTTGATTATCATGGCCATAAGCGGTGGGTTGGCCGGGTTGGCTGGTGTTGGAGAAGCCGCGGGTATTCATCACTATTTGAGCTATCCCGATTCCATATCATCGGGCTACGGGTACACAGCCATTATCGTGGCCTGGCTGGCCAAGTTGAACCCGTTGTTTGTCATTGTTTCGGGACTCTTTTTTGCCGGTATCCTCGTAGGTGGAGACGCCATACAGATATCCCTAGGTTTGCCGGCAGCCACTGTGGAAATATTTAACGGAACCTTGCTCGTATTCCTTATCATGGGAGACTATTTTCTCAAACATAGGGTACGGTTGCTCTGGTCAAAACCAACGCTGACCTAAGGTCATTTTCATTGGTGATTCTGTCAACGCGTTGAAATTGTCAAAGGCAAGGCACAATTTATGGAAGACATCATCATTTCTGTTGCCCAGCGCACACTGATTGCCGGTACGCCGTTGCTATTGGGAACCATCGGAGAGATTATTTGTGAGCGGTCAGGGATTCTGAACCTGGGCGTTGAGGGTGTCATGTCCATCGGAGCGGTCACGGCATTTATTGTCACCTTCTATACCAATAGCCCCTGGCTGGGTCTCTGCGCGGCGATGTTTGCTGGTATGGTGATCTCGATGGTCCATGCATTTGCTTCCATAACACTGCAGTCAAACCAGGTGGTGTCCGGGTTGGCGTTAACCATGCTGGGGCTAGGCATATCCGGGCTTGTGGGCAAACCCTATGTGGGCAAACCCCTTGAGATCAAGATGCAGACATTTCCGATCCCGGGTCTGGTGGACATTCCTTTTGCAGGTCCTGTTTTCTTCGACCAGAGTCCGTTTTTTTATATGGCGATCCTGCTGGCCGTGGCCACATGGTTTACCCTGGAACATACGCGTATCGGCATCAAGATTCGATCCACCGGGGAAAACCCGAAGGCCACAGAGGCTCAGGGTGTCAACGTTTCTTTAATACGGTATGCCTGTGTTCTGGCAGGGGGGGCTTTTTCGGGTCTAGCGGGTGCCCATTTGTCCGTGTCTTACAGCAAATCATGGATTGAGGGTATGACCGCCGGCCGGGGCTGGATCGTCATCGCGCTGACCATTTTTTCACTCTGGAATCCCACCCGAGCCATGATCGGTGCTTTTCTGTTCGGCGGTATCTTTGTACTCCAGTATCTGTTGCAGCCCATGGGCATCTCACCCAATTTTCTGGCCATGCTGCCTTACCTGACAACCCTTGTGGTCCTGTTGCTCATCGGTCTGGGGGACCGTCGAAAACTGAATGCGCCCGCCATGCTGGGGGAACCCTATAAGCGCGGGGAACGTTAATATACGTCACCAAACAGCCTACCAAATCAACGTCCGTATTTACACCGCAGTTATTCGGCATTGAATTCCGATCATAATCTGACATTCTCGTGATCAGTCCTTTTATCTGCCCGTCTCAGATTGACGTGCCGTCATAATCGGGTGAGGAGACTGTCACATGAGTGATCAAACGATTACCCCCGAGTTGTTGTTTGCACGTTGCAAAAACTGGAACACACCAGTATGCCCTCATCAGAAAAATGCCATTATGGGACTGAGTATTATTAACCAGGATCATCTTTTTTTGTTATCTGATGAGACGGTATTGCATCTCAAAAAGATGTGTCGGAAATGTCCACGCTTCAAGAAGAAACGCTGATGGCAGGCGCTCAAACAGTTGCCCGGCTTTTAAAAGAACCCTCTATAACGGTATAGAGAACCACATGTTTTTAGCGGCAACGCTCTGCCAGATAACAGCGCGCAAGGATGTTATTTAGCGGTTGTTATTTCCAGGGTTTTTGGTTATGTCTCGGTGCCTGCTCCAATACGCATCAATGACCTCTGACTGAAAGGAGCGTTCCATGCTCGGGACGATTGTCAACACCATGGCTGTCATCGCAGGAAGCCTCATCGGGCTTTTGTTTAAGGGTAGTATTCCGGAAAAATACAGCAAAACCATCATGCACGCCATCGGTCTTGCCGTGATCCTGATCGGCTTGAAAACAGCGCTCGAAACCGATGATATTTTGGTTATTATCATCAGTTTGGCCGTGGGCAGTGTTATTGGTGAACGACTGTGCATCGAAGACCGGCTCGAACGCTTGGGGAAATGGTTGGGGCACCTGGTGTCAGGGGATAATGAGGGGATCGCCAAAGGGTTTGTGACGGCAAGCCTGATATATTGCGTGGGGGCCATGGCCATTGTGGGTTCCCTGGAGAGCGGGCTGTCCGGCAACCACCAGACATTGTTTGCCAAGTCACTCCTGGATGGTATTGGATCGATCCTGTTTGCCTCCACTCTTGGTGTGGGTGTGCTTTTTTCTGCCGTGTCGGTATTTCTATACCAGGGGGCTATCACCCTGGCGGCATCCATCTTGAAACAGTTCCTGATTCCAGGTGTTGTGGTTCAGATGTCCGCTGTCGGGGGCTTGTTGATTATGGCCATCGGGATTAACCTTTTGGAGATAAAAAAACTCCAGATTGGTAACATGCTACCGGCCATTTTTATTCCCCTCATCACTCAGGTATTCAAACAGTTAGTGACCTGATTTCACGTCATTTTTCCCCATACAGAACGAGTTTTCGCCGCAAGGTGTTCAGACCGATCCCCAGGACCCTAGCCGTCTGGGATTTGTTTTTTCCCAACTGCCTGTAAGTATTTAGAATATGGGCTTTGTCAACCGCTTCCAGGGAGGCAATCGGCGCCATACCTGTCGGTAGTCTCATGGTTTTGAGCCGTTTGCGGTGACGGATGGATTCCGGAAGAAATCGGGGCGCAATGGGTTTACCCTGAGCCAGGTTGGTGGCTGACTGCACAATGGCTTTCAGCTCCCGCACATTGCCGGGAAATTCATAGTTTATGAGAATTTCAATGGCCTCGGGTGTCATAAAGTTTCCCTTCTCAAGATCGTAATGTGCCGAAAGAAAAGTTTTTATCAGCAACGGAATATCCTTTTTACGTTCCCGCAGGGGCGGTAAATGTAACCACCCGCCCCGGATTCGATAATAAAGGTCTTTCCGGAACTGTCGTTGCTTCATGCGACTTTCCAGGTCGGTGTTGGTGGCGGCAACAAAACGAACATCTGCATGTTTGTCGGCGCTGGTTCCCAGCTTGAGGTACCGGCCATCCTGCATAAACCGGAGAAGCTTCCCCTGAACTTCCAGGGGAAGAAGCCCAATCTCATCCATAAAAAGGGTTCCCTTGTGGGTATACTCCAGATACCCGGCCCGGTCATTTTCTGCGCCTGTATAGGCGCCTCTTGTGTGCCCGAAGAACTCGGCATCAAACAGATTTCCATTGAGCGAGGCCATATTAATGGCTGTAAATGGATGCGCTCTTCTGGGGCTGGCCTGGTGGATGGCCCGTGCAAGCAACTCTTTTCCTGTGCCGCTCTCACCGGTGATGAGCACGGGAACGTTGCTGGCCGCATGGAGTTCAGCTTCCTTGAGCACGCGCATCATGCGGTTTGAGGTGGTATTGATTTCTTTGAAAGCCTCTCTGCTCTTGAGGCGGGGTACGGCCTGCTGTTTTCCGATATCCCGGAGATCCAGCAGGCGTTTATGCTCCAGTGCACGGTGAATGGACAAGGCCAGATCTTCCTTTGATACTGGTTTGAGCAGGTAGTCATAAGCGCCCTTTTGCAGGCACGTCACGGCAGTTCGGGCTTCGTCCACCGCCGTGATGATGATACACTCGGTAACAGGGCTGAAATGTTTTATGATATCAAGAAGCTCCAGGCCTGTCATCTCCGGCATGGTCATGTCCAGCAACGCCAGATCAACCTGCTTTCCGGCTTCAACAAGCGAGGCCGCCTTGAATGGGTTTTCCTCTAAATGGATATGTTTAAAATGGAGATCTCTGAGACGACGTTTCATGATTTCAAGAAAATCGCGATCATCATCCACCACAAGAATCTGGGGTGCCATACATTTTCTCCTGGACATAAAACAGTAAAACAGTTTGGATGTGCCAATATGGCCTATTCCAAATTGGCACATATCATTCAATGTCCTTACAATACAACATAAATATGAATCCATGTTCCAAAATGGCATAGATCATCCGGGTTGTGAGGTGGGGTCCGGATGGGTTCTTTCAAAGGTGAAACAAATAACTACCTGATATTATGGGACACTTAAGCTTGCAGCAGGTAAAAGGATTTATGGCACAGTCATTGCTAAACAATTGGTTGACACATCTGAATCGCAACAGCGAGCGCAGTCCCCGTGGCTTGCCGCGGGGTGTTTCAATACCATTTTCTCTCGCAGGGTTCACATCCCGATGGTGAAGGGAACTGCGGGTTCTATAGCACCGGACGCCGGCTTTATTCGGAGGTAACCCATGAGTCTAAAACAGAAATTAGAAACAGGGAAATTTGCTGTTCTTGTAGAAATGGAACCCCCAAAGGGAGTGGATGTTTCCGCAATGGTTGCAAACGCACAGAGGGTTAAAGGAATCGTGGATGCATTTGTTGTCCCGGAGATGCGTAACGCCGTGATGCGAATGAGTTCCCTGGGATGCAGTATGATCCTCCAGTCAAAAGGTATGGATGTGGTCATGCAGGCCAATTGCAGGGATCGCAACCGGCTTGCCATCCAGGCGGATCTTCTGGCGGCAAACGGGTGCGGGATTCACAACGTGATGGTGGTCAGGGGCGAAGATCCCAGTTTCGGCGATCACCACCAGACCAGAGCAGTGCATGATATTGATTTGTTGGAGCTGTTGAGAGCCATAAAGGGGCTTCAGAATGGCCGAGACATGGCGGGAATCGAACTTAATGGTGCGCCTACCTTTCTGGTGGGGTCAACCGTCGATGCCGGTGCCAGAGACAAGTCACCTGAGTTGATACGGGAAGAAATGGAGCAGAAGAGAGAAGCGGGGGCAACTTTTTTTGTAACCCCGCCCTTGTTCGACCTTTCCACCATCGAACCTTTTCTCAAGCGTGTGGATCGTCTAGAAGCCAAGATCATCCCGACGGTGCTGCTGCTCAAATCCCTTGGAATGGCACGCTATATTTCCCGTAATGTCAGCAATACGTTTATTCCAGATGCTTTAATCCAAAGGCTTCAAAAAGCACCGGACAAGGTCGGTGAATGTATCAAAATTGCTTCGGAAATGGTCACAACATTAAAAAAGGAAGGCTTTTGCGGTGTGCAACTTTCCACAATCGGGTGGGAAGATAAGCTCCCGGAGATACTGAAAGGGGTTTGAGGAATCAAAAATGACGAAACAATCAGGTGATCATAAAAAGGATATGGTCGGTTCGGTCATGGTGGTCGGCGGTGGCATAGCGGGTATGCAGTCGGCCCTGGATCTAGCCAATTCAGGTTATTATGTGTACATGGTTGAATCTTCCTCCGCCATCGGTGGGTTGATGTCACAACTGGACAAAACGTTTCCCACCAATGATTGTGCCATGTGAATTATTTCGCCCAAACTGGTCGAGGTCGGCCGGCATCTAAACATCGAACTTCTTACCAACACCGAACTTATGTCCCTGACAGGGGATCCGGGCAACTTAACTGCCAAGATCAGACAGGAACCCCGATATATCGATATTGACAAATGTACCAGCTGCGGGGAGTGTTCAAAGGTCTGCCCGGTGTCCCTGTCTGACGATTACAACGAAAACCTTTCAGAAAAAAGGGCAGCCTTCAAACAATATCCCCAGGCTATTCCCGGTGCATTTGCCATCGAGAAAAGAGGCACAGCACCCTGCAAGGTCTCTTGTCCTGCGCATGTCAGCGTTCAGGGTTTTATTGCCCTGATTCAAGCTGGCAACTACTTAGAGGCGCTCAAGTTATTCAAAGAAGCCCATCCTTTCCCGGGTGTCTGCGGAAGGGTATGTCATCATCCCTGTGAAGGTGCGTGCACGCGCAATCAGGTGGACACCACCTTGTCCATTCAATACCTACATCGCTTTCTGGCGGACAGGGATCTTGAAGCGGAGACACCCTTTGTACCGGAGAAAAAAGAATCATGTTCAGAAAAGATAGCCATTATCGGTGCCGGTCCGGCAGGTTTGACCTGTGCGTATTTCCTGGCTATTGAAGGATACCAGGTTACTGTCTATGAAAAACTGCCGGTCCTGGGCGGCATGCTGACCGTGGGGATTCCGTCTTACCGTCTTCCACGCGATATCATCGAAAGTGAAATTCAAACCATTAAAGACCTCGGGGTACAATTCAAGACCGGCGTAGAGCTAGGAAAAGACATCACCATCGACCAGTTGCGCAAAGAAGGATTCAAGGCCTTTTTTCTGGGTATCGGATCCCATGAATGCAAAGTTCTGGGTATTGAAGGCGAAGATCTGGAAGGGGTGTATCCGGGTGTCGATTTTCTGCGGGAGGTCAATCTTGGCAACAGGGTTAAGCTGGGAGACCGGGTGGCAGTCATTGGGGGTGGGAACGTGGCCATGGACTCGGTACGTACCGCCTTGAGAACCGGCTCTTCCAAACCGTTTGTGGTTTACCGGCGCAGTGTTGAAGAGATGCCTGCCAACGACGTGGAAATTGAAGAATGCCGGGAAGAGGGCATTGATATTATGACCCTTACCAATCCCATTCGCGTGGTGGGTGAGAATGGGAAAGTCAAGGCCTTGGAATGTGTCAAAATGGAACTGGGGAAACCCGATGCCAGCGGTAGGCGTCGACCGGTCCCCATCGAAGGTTCTGAATTTACCATGGAGGTGGATACGGTAATCCCGGCCATCGGGCAGGAAAGCGATTGGACCTGTCTGACGGAGGAATGTGCCTGCACCTTGAGCGACTGGGGAACCATCAACGTGGATTCTGTTACACTCCAGTCCAGCGACCCGGATATTTTTTCAGGCGGGGATGCTGTGACAGGACCTGCAACCGTTGTGGAGGCCGTCGAAGCCGGCAAGGAAGCTGCTATCTCCATCGACCGGTTTGTGCGTCAGACGGATCTTTCCATAGGCAGGCAAAAGAAATGGCGATCGATTGAAAACGTGCCCCTGGAGGGGGTTGCGGCCATTCCCCAGGAAAAAATGCCCTGTGTTGCCCCAGATAAAAGAATCTCCAACTTTAACGAGGTCCAACTCGGTTTTGATGAAACCCTATCTCAGAAAGAATCCAATCGCTGTCTTTCCTGCGGGATCTGCTCAGAATGCTATCAGTGTGTAGACGCCTGCCTGGCAAATGCCGTAGATCACGAACAGGCGGTTGTGGAAAGGGAAATACCAGTGGGTTCAGTGGTGCTCAGCCCCGGCAGTCGCCCATACGATCCCACAGCCTTGGAGCGACATTACCATTATGGCACAAATCCCAATGTCATGACGAGTCTGGAATTTGAACGGATGTTGAGCGCATCCGGTCCTACCATGGGTCATTTGATCAAACCTTCGGATGAAACAGAACCGAAACGGATAGCATGGCTGCAGTGCATCGGTTCCAGGGACAGCAATCAGTGTGGCAATGGATATTGTTCATCGGTCTGCTGCATGTATGCCATCAAGGATGCCATGGTGGCCAAGGAACATGCGAAAGGTAACCTGGATTGCACCATTTTTAATATGGATATCCGTACCTTTGGAAAGGATTTTGAAAAATATTACATCAGGGCCAAAGACGATGAGGGCGTGAACTTTGTCAAGGCGCGGGTGCATACCATTGACGAAGTCGGGGAAGCTAGGGATCTGCGCATCCGATATGCGGACGAAGCGGGAGAAATTCAGGAGGAATTTTTCGACATGGTGGTTCTCTCTGTGGGTCTCCAGGTGTCAGAACAGACGATTGACCTTGCCCGGCGACTGGATGTGGAGATGGATCCATACCATTTTGCTGTAACCCATCCGTTTTCACCCGTGGAAACATCCCGCCCGGGTGTTTATGTCTGCGGTGCCTTCCAGGAAGCAAAGGACATACCCAGTTCCGTCACAGAGGCCTCCGCCGCAGCCTGTGCTGCTGGAGCAACCCTTGCACCGGCTCGAAACACATTGACCCGCACGGTTGAGTTGCCGGAAGAGATCGATGTGAACCAAGCAGAACCCCGGATTGGTGTATTTGTCTGCAATTGCGGGATCAATATTTCTGGTGTTGTGGATGTCGCTGCCGTGGAAGAATACGCAAAGACCTTGCCCTATGTCACCTACGTCACCCAGAATCTTTTCACCTGTTCTCAGGATTCCCAGAACCAGATGAAAGAAATCATCAAAGAACAGAATCTTAACCGCATTGTTGTGGCGGCATGCACACCCAAGACCCACGAGGCCATTTTCATGGATACCTTGCGAGAGTGCGGTTTGAACAAGTACCTATTTGAAATGGCCAATATACGCAATCAGGGTTCCTGGGTTCATGCAAAGGAAGCTGAGGAAGCTACTGAAAAATCAAAGGACCTGGTACGCATGGCTGTGGCCAGGGTGGCAACACTTCATCCTTTGCAGGAGAAAACCATTCCGGTATTACAAAAAGCCTTGGTGGTGGGAGGCGGTATTGCCGGCATGAATGCCGCCCTGGGTCTTGCAGACCAGGGGTATGAGGTATTTCTGGTGGAAAAGGAGACTCAACTTGGGGGTATGGCGAACCAATTGAAAGCCACCATTGAGGGTGCCGAGATACAACCCTACTTGGCGGAGCTTTCAGACCGTGTCATGTCGCATAAAATGATTCAGGTACTGACCCAGTCTCTTATCGTAGGCTTTTCCGGTTTCAAGGGGAACTTTACCACGGAAGTTATCGTGGGCCCGGGTATGTATGAACGAAAAATTGAACACGGTGTTGTCATCCTGGCAACCGGTGCAAAGGAATACCAACCCAAAGAATATCTGTATGGAGAAGACAAACGGGTTATGACCCAGGTAGAGCTCACCCAGCATCTGGAAAAGGTACCCCCGGGTTCTTTGGATCAGGTGGTCATGATTCAGTGTGTTGGCTCTCGAAATGACGAGAACCCGAACTGCTCGCGTATCTGTTGCCAGAATGCCATCAAAAATGCCCTGCATATCCGCAAAGATCATCCTGATGCGGATATTTATGTTCTGTACCGGGATATTCGTACTTACGGTCTACTTGAAGATTACTATAAGGAAGCCAGAAAGCAGGGTATTATGTTTTTCCGTTATACCCCGGAAAACCCGCCCCAGGTGTCATCGTCTGAAGACGGTGTGCAGGTAACGTTTTTTGATCATGTTCTGAATCGATCATTGATGGTTTCGGCAGACATCCTGGCCCTGAGCGCAGGCATGGTTGCCGAAGATACCTCTGAACTGGCTTCTATTGTCAAGCTCGCCAGAACACCGGAAGGCTTTTTCATGGAGGCCCATGTCAAGTTGAGACCGGTTGATATGGCCACGGAGGGAATTTTTGTCTGTGGTACGGCCCACAGCCCAAAACTGATATCCGAGACCATCTCCCAGGCCAAAGCAGCCGCCTCTAGGGCCATTACCTTCCTTGCCCAGCCGGAGCTTACTCTGTCCGCCATCACTGCCTGGGTGGATCCAGACCATTGTGCGTCTTGCCTCGTATGTGTCCGTTCATGCCCCTATGGGGTTCCAAAGATCAATGCAGATGGCGTAAGCGAAATAGATGTTGCCTTGTGCCATGGTTGTGGCGTGTGTGCATCGGAGTGCCCGGCCAAGGCTATTGAATTGAACTGGTATGAAGATGATCAACTGATTTGCAAGATAGAATCCTTGCTGGAGGGGGTCCTATGAGCCAAGAGTTTGAACCGATTATCATTGCCTTTTGCTGTAACTTCTGAGGATACACAGCCGCGGACCTGGCAGGTTCCATGCGACTGACATATCCAACGAATATCAAGATCATCCGGGTTCCCTGCACCGGAAAGGTCGACATTTTACATATCTTGAAAGCCTTTGAAAAGGGCGCCGACGGGGTTTATGCCGTGGGTTGCATGGAAGGCGACTGTCATTACACCAGTGGTAATTTTAGGGCACGAAAACGGATAGAACAAGCCAAAAAAATACTGGACGCCGTGGGTGTGGGGGGGCAACGCGTGGAAATGTTCAACATGGCGTCGAGCGAAGGACCCTTGTTTGCGGAAGTGGCTGTTAAAATGGTGGATAAAATAAGGGCGCTTGGTCCCAACCCCATCAAGTTACAGAAAAAAGAGGCCGCATGAGTTCATACAACCGATCTTTTTTTATGGAAAACAAGAGGATAAATTATGATTGTCGCTGATAAAAAACCGATGGAAGAGATTATTGAGGACATCAAGGATCATGACAACGTGCTGGTACTGGGGTGCAATGAGTGTGTCACGGTCTGTGAGGCCGGAGGCAAAAAAGAAGTTGGCATCCTGGCATCCGCGCTGCGGATGTATTTTTTGAACCAGGGTAAGGAAATGAAAATCGATGAAGAGACGCTCGAGCGACAGTGCGATCACGAATACCTCGAGGAGATTCGCAATATCATCGATCAATATGATGCTGTGGTTTCCATTGCCTGTGGTGTCGGCGTCCAGTTTATGGCCGAAAAATATCATTCTACGCCGGTTTACCCCGGTGTCAACACCTGTTTTATGGGTGCCACGGAGGAGCGTGGTCTTTGGACTGAGCGATGTCAAGGGTGCGGTCAGTGTATTTTGTCCCGAACCGGTGGTATCTGTCCTGTTTCCCGATGTGCAAAACGGGTGATGAATGGGCCCTGTGGCGGATCGAGCAAAGGGATGTGCGAAATCAACAAGGAACTGGTTTGTGCCTGGCAGCTGATCATCGAGCGCCTCAAAGCCTTGGACAGGTTTGATGAGTATGAAGAATTGAGCCCGATTAAAGATTGGTCCACTGACCGGGCGGGTGGACCCCGAAAAGTTGTGAGGGAGGATGTACAGCCATGAAAACGAAGACACCGAGTCGCTTGGAAAAGGTTCTCTCCGCCGGACATATGGCCGTAACTTCAGAGTGCGGTCCTCCGCGCGGCTCTGATCCGGACGCTATTATAAAGAAAGCAGAATTAATCAAAGATCATGTGGATGCCATAAATATAACAGACAACCAGACCTCGGTAACACGGATGTGCAGCCTGGCCGCTTGTATTCGGCTCAAGCTTATGGGCTTGGATCCGGTGCTGCAAATGGTGACACGTGATCGGAACCGCATTGCTCTTCAAAGTGATATTCTGGGTGCGGCCTCCTTTGATATCAACAATATTCTATGTCTTTCCGGTGATCATCAAAGCTTTGGAGACTGTGCCCAGGGACAAAACGTTCACGATCTCGATTCCATGCAGTTGGTCCAGACCGTTCGCCACATGCGAGATGAAGGAAAGTTTCTGGGGGGTGATGATATCAAGCGAGCGCCGCAAATGTTTGTAGGCGCTGCGGCAAATCCCTTTGCGGATCCCTTTGAAATTCGGGTTCCGAGGCTTGCCAAGAAGATCAAGGCCGGTGCAGAATTTATCCAGACACAATGCATTTACAATCTGGACAAGTTTGAAGAGTGGATGAAACTTGCCAGAGACCGCGGTCTTCACGAACAGGTCTATATTCTGGCAGGCATGACACCCATGAAATCTGCGGGCATGGCCAAATATATGAAAAACCGTGTTCCGGGAATGGATGTTCCCGATGCACTGGTCAAGCGGTTGGCCGATACACCCAAAGAAAAGCAGGCCGAAGAGGGTATCAAGATATGCATCGAAGATATTCAGCGTTTGAAAGAAGTGGAAGGTGTCAGCGGCTTTCATGTCATGGCCATCGAGTGGGAGGAAAAAGTTCCAGAGATCGTGGAAAAGGCAGGTCTGTACCCACGGCCTCAGATTCAGGAATAAGCCTGTTTAGATCATCAAAAAAAAATGATCTAAATAAAATTTGTGGGTCTCAAATGAGCTGCTTAACGTTATAAAGAGGAGGTTTTCCATGTCAGATAAAAAAAGAATTCTGGTCGTAGACGATGAGCCTGACTTCTGCTCCATTGTTCAGGGGCAGCTTGAAAAGGAAGGGTTCGATGTTGAACTGGCGTACAATGGAGTGGAAGGTATGGAAAAAGTTCAGGCCAATCCCCCCGATGCCATTGTGCTCGATGTGATGATGCCGGAGAAAGACGGCTATGAGATGTGCAAGGAACTCAAAGCAGACAGCAATCTCTGCGAGATTCCGGTGCTGCTGTTGACGGCCGTGGCCTCACATGTAACCTCCACTCGCTATTCCCATGCCGATGGCATGAGCACGGAAGCGGATGATTATATCGCCAAACCCGCCTCTGCTGAAGCGATTTCCCAAAGCATCAGACAGATGCTCAACATGTAAACAGGAAAGCCGTTTTAACTTTCGATGAAGCACGGATTGCTTTCCTACCGTTCGAAACTGTGAGGAGTCAACCATGTCAATGCCGGTTCTGGAGATAAAAAAAAGCAAGCGCATTTTCAAAGACGAGGTCATGAAAATTCTGCCCGAGGGTGGGAACCTGAATCTTTGCCTAACCTGTGGTCTCTGCTCCTCAGGGTGCCCGGCAACGGGGCTGGAAGATATGGACCCGAGAAAGTTTCTGAGAATGGCTGCTCTCGGGCTCGACGAGGAGGTTCTGAATTCCAAGTGGGCCTGGATGTGTACCATGTGCCAGCGGTGTATTTACGCCTGCCCCATGAAGATCGATATTCCGGCGCTTGTTTTCAATGTGAGAAATCGATGGCCCAAGGACGATCTGCCGAAAGGTATCCATGGCTCGTGTGAAATGTCCTTTAAGAACGAGACATGCAGTGCCATGGGGGCAACCGAAGAGGATTTTATTTTTGTGGTGGAAGATGTACTGGAAGAATACCAGGAGGCTCAACCGGAGTTTAAAGATATGCAGGCCTCCATCAATAGAGCTGGGGCTGAATTTTTTCTTAATCAAAACTCCAGGGAGCCCGTGACGGAACCAGATGAGATGGTTCCCTTGTGGAAAATTCTCCACAAGGTCGGTGCGGACTGGACCTATGGTTCCAAAGGATGGGCAGCGGAGAATTACTGTCTGTTTCTGGCCGATAACGAGAAGTGGGAAAAAAATGTTCGTATCAAAGCCAAAGCCGTGGATGATCTGGGATGTAAGGTCTGGCTCAATACCGAGTGAGGGCACGAATTTTTCTCAGTCCGGGTCGGACTGAACAAATTCAATATCGAGCACAACTTTGAGGTCAAATCCATTATTGAATATTACGCACAGTGGATGCGTGAAGGAAAACTGATTGTCAATTCTGATTGGAACAAGGATTTGGGTGTCAAGTTTACGGTCCAGGACCCATGCCAATTGGTAAGAAAATCACTGGGGGATCCCATCGCCGAAGATCTTCGTTTTGTTGTCAAATCGATTGTAGGAGAAGAGAATTTCATCGATATGACACCCAACCGGTCCAATAATTTCTGCTGTGGCGGTGGTGGTGGTTTTCTGCAATCGGGTTTGCCGGAAGCACGGCGATTTTATGGCCGTAGAAAATTTGAACAGATTGCGGAAACCCAGGCAACCTATTGCATCACACCTTGTCATAACTGCCATTCTCAGATTCACGATCTGAAAGAGCATTACAATGGAAACTACCATACACTGCATCTTTGGACCATCATGTGTCTGGCCATGGGTATTCTTGGAGAAAACGAGCGTGCCTACCTGGGACCGGATCTGGTAGATGTGAATCCGTACCCAAACCCGGAAATTTCGTGAACCGCGACAGCGAGCGCATTCCCCGTGGTTTGCCGCAACGTTCTTCAAATTTCCGGTATTGATAAAACCGGACTCAAAAAACCATGCAAGTCTATTGCATCATCTCAGATGAACGGGCATACCGGGTAAAATCCACGGCGATATTTTCTACCGTGTTGAAACGCATGGGCATCAAAGGTGCCTATGTACCCTTCAAGGTTGCACCGGATCAGTTGGGGCAAGCCCTTCAGAGTCTTCGTGTCCTGAATATTGCTGGTGCAAACATTACCGTACCCTACAAGGAGGCGGTGGCTCCTTTTATGGACATCCTGTCCGAGGGCGCCAATATCATCGGAGCCATCAACACCATTGTTCTAAACGGAGACAAGCTCAAAGGATACAACACCAACGCCATTGGATTCATGGATGCCTTGTCCTATGCCGGTTTTGAACCCGAAGATAAATCAGCCATGGTTTTCGGTACCGGGGGTGCTGCCAGGGCTGTTGTTTTTATCCTGAACTGGCTGCGCACAAAAACCATCTTCGTCGCCGGCCGCGACGAGACAAGAATGCAGCAGATGGTAAACACATTCGGAGGGGAGGCCAGATCGCTGTCTTCCCTGGAGGGGCAGCGGATACCAGTGGATATCATAATCAATGCGACATCTGTTTCGAGTCCGAATGAGTCGCCTGAAATGGCCGACTTGATTGGTTCACTGGATCTGCCAGCTTGTGAAATGGTGGTGGATCTCAATTATGATCGGCCTAAAAATTTTTGGAAAAAGATGGCCGAGAACAAAGAGATTCGATTCATGGACGGTTTGATGCCGCTTGCCTACCAGGCCCGCAGGACATTTGCCCTTTGGACCGGTCTCCAGGTACCGCCGGAGGCGTTTGTTTCGGCCATTGAAGGGGAATAATAAAGGGTTTGAGGGTTGGAGGGGCCGAGGGTTCAAGGGGTATCCAATTGTTATGCGTGTGTACGCTGAAAAATTGCTTTGCCCATCCGTTTCAAGCCGAATAAAACTTCCAGAGTGCTCAGGGGATACCTTCAGCCTGAAACGTTCATAAAATATTTGGTTCAGGTGTTCAAATCTACCGGTAGCAATACCGTGAATGTGGAGCCTTTACCAAAGGTGCTCTCCACCTCCACAAACCCACCAAGAGACTGCACAAGTTCCTTCACGATGGGAAGTCCCAGACCCGTTCCCGTGATATAGCGTGTCTGATCATTCTTTGCGCGGTAAAACCGTTCGAAAATCTGATCAAGATGCTTGTCTTCTATCCCAAAGCCATTGTCGCTGACGTCTACCTTGAGATTGATACCGGCGACTGCTACCCTAACGTGGATATTCCCATTTTCAGGTGTGTAGTTGATGGCGTTGGTGATGAGATTCCCAAAAATGCTCTCCAGGGCCAGCGGATCTGCCAGTACCGCCGGGAGGTGGTCCTCTGTAATTTCCAGTGTCAGGGACTGCTGCTTGGCATCGGCTTTGTCCCTGAGAAACGCGATAATGCTTTTCAACAAGACATCGACATGGACAGGTTCGGGCTCTTTGCAGATAATTCCTTCTTCGATTCTGGAGAGGTCGAGAAGGTCACCGATCAAAGATATGAGGCTGTGGGTTTTTTCCTTGGCCCGACCGAGAATTTTCTGGTCGGTTTCCGGGGCTATGTCCATCATATCGCTCAGCACCACGGCGAGCTGTTCGTGGATGGTGGACAGGGGGGATCGCAGTTCATGGGACACCTTGGCAACAAACTCAGACTTCAGCTGGTCGAACATTTTCAACGCTGTGATATCGACCATTGTGACCACAGCCCCCAGGCATTCATTTTTCTGGCCAAGTACGGGACGCCCCTTGACCATGAAGTGTTGATTTTTTGAAATTGAAAACTCATACTCCGGAATGTCTTCGTAGTCGATGTGTCTACCTTGGGAGATTTCCATGATAAGTTTACACAAGCCTTCATCGGAGAGATATCTTTCGATGCTTTCACCCAGAGGTTGATTTGCATCAAACCCCATGAGTTTTTTTAAGGCAGGGTTCATCAGGACCACCCGCCCCAGAGTATTGGTTACCAGGACACCATTGGGCAGTGACTCGATGATTGTTCGGAGACGGCTCTTCTCAGTTCCAAGGTCCAGCAGGGTTCGTTGACGCTCACGGGTCAGCTTTTCCGCCGCCATTTCCAGTTGTATTTTTTCAGATGCCCGGTTGACGATGATTCGCAGTTGATCTGGTTCAAAGGGCTTGGCAATAAAATCATAAGCACCCTGTTTCATTGCCTGGATGGCCGTTTCCACCGTGGCATACCCGGTAATGACGATGACCAGGGTGCTGTCATCGATTTTTTTGATCTGATTCAGAACTTCCATGCCATCCATGCCCGGCATTTTGAGATCAAGCAATACAATACTGGGGCTTGTTTCCTGGAATAGTTCGAGAGCTTTTTGGCCGTTGCCGGCCGTGGATACGTTGAATCCTATACGGGTGAGGATTCGTTCCGAGCCCTCTCGAATATTTTGTTCATCATCCACGATAAGAACATGCAATGCTTCAGCGCTGTCACTCACGCCCGACTCCTTTCTGATTCTTGGGTGCTGATGGAAGTTCGATAATAAAAGAGGCACCTTGTTCCGGATTATTTTTGGCAGACATCCGGCCGCCGTGACTTTCAACAATATTATATGCCAGGCTGAGACCTAAGCCGGTTCCCTGGCCCTCTTCTTTGGTGGTAAAGAAGGGTTCGAAAATGTGTGGCAAGGCTTCTTCGGGTATTCCCGGGCCTGTGTCCGATATTTCGATACAGACACGACGCTGGTTTGCCCGATGATAGGTTTTAAGGGTAAGCTCCCCGTTGCCTTTCATGGCTTGTGCCGCATTGAGGATAATATTCATCATCAGGTGATACAGCTGCTGCGTATCGGAAGAAACCAATGGGAGATCCGCTTGAAAGTCTTTTCGGAGCGTGATGTTTTGAAATAAGGTTTGATTTTCAAGGAGGAAAAGCGTTCGATCCAGGGCATCATTGATATTGTTGGGCTGCATCAGGTGACGTGTCTGGCGGGTAAACTCCAGAAGCTCCTTGACGGTGTTCCGGCTTCTCTCTGCGTCTCTCAAGATGCGGTGCAGGTCTTCCTCGGCACCTTTTTCCAGGTTGTATTCTTCCAGCATCAGTTTGGCAAAGAGGGTAATACCGCCCAGAGGATTGTTGAGCTGATGGGCAACACCGGCAGCCAGTTTTCCAAGGGAGGCCATTTTTTCAGATTGCAGAAGTTGCAGTTGTGTATTCTCAAGTTCTTTCTGGATCCGGATACGATCTCTAAGATCGTGAAAAAAACCAATCGAGGCGATCTCCTGGCCACCTTCATAAACAACGGATGCATAAAGGCTGATGGGAATCTCTTCACCCGATTTGGAAAGGGCGTTTGTGTGATAGGTTTTAAGCCGTCCCTTGCCGCCGTAGTCGTTGCCCCTCAACAATTTCATTACTTGGCGCGCCCCGTCTCCAGGGTAAATATCGCGCACATTGATATTGTTTTTTGCTTCTTCTTTACTGTATCCGAAAACCTCTACGGCAGAAGCGTTGAACAGGAAAATATTTCCCTTCATATCGGCAGCGATCACACAATCAACCGCACTTAATAGGAGATTTTCCAGCAAGGAGTTCGTGCGGCGGAGTTTTTCTTCGAGCATACCGATGGCAGGAATCTGAAAGTCCATGCTGACATAGGCTTCCACCGTGTCTCCATTCATGATGGGATAGGCATAGAAGCAGGCCAGGTGACCCTCCATGACAAAACTGTCCGGCTTGGGACACAGAGATGGTGAACGGCTTTCCTTGGCTGCCATGACAGCACAATTCTCGCAGGGTGACAAGCTGTCATAAAAAAGTTCATGACAGGTCTTTCCGACTGCTTCGGATCCGCTTAACGCATCAAGAGGAATATTTGAAGCTAGGATTTTAAACTCAGGTGAGACCACAAGAAGTCGTTTCTGGAATGCATCGATGGCTTTTAAAAGATAGTCAGTTTCCTTTTTTGTGCGCATCGTTTCTCCCGACCGTTAATTTATAAAAGCTTTTTGGACTGGCACGCTGTGGTTACCTGAGAGCAGGATAATTCAGAGACAAAGTAAGTACGACAACGCGACGCATCCACAAGAACATGAAGTTATTTCAGGAAATTAACCTATTCTTTTATGAAAAGGTTGTCAATCTTTTAATTTTGATCATCTCTAAAAGAGGCGATCAAAATCTAGGGTTCGAGGATTCCCACTCCACAGGCAGGCGTTGTTTCTTCTGGTTGTTGCATTCCTTGCAGCAGGGAACAACATTGCCCTTGGTTGTTTTTCCTCCCCGGGCAATGGGTACAATGTGATCCATGGTGAGTTCTTTGGGCGGGATTGAGCGACCACAGTAGTGACAGAGGCCTTTGTCACATTTTCGTTTCCACCACTGGGAGCTGCGCATGTCACGCGCCTTTTGGCGTTCCCGCTTGATGTCGTTTTCAGAAAGATTGTAAGCGAATGGGTCCATGTTATCTTTGTCTGATCCAGCTATTTATTTCAGCCTGTAGTATTTTATAATAGTTTTCAGACCCCCCCAACCCTTTACGGCCAAAGAAATAATTAATTTCGAGAAACAGGGGTCGAATGACACCGGCAGCGAGGTCTGTTTCTGAAAACAGAAAATCGAATCCAGCCAGATTGATCTTTGTCCGATCACAAAACCTTCGGGTTGCAGCGATGGCTGTTTCCTGCAAGGCGGGATCTGATTCAGCATCTATTTTAGCACCTTTTTTAAGGTTTGTGTAGAAACCATCTGTCTCGTCATGGACCCGCCAGTAGGAGGTATAGGACTGATGAATTACAACCACCCGCAGAGAGCGTCCTTTGGACGGTATAAGCTCCTGGAGTAAAAAGCCGTATTGTCCTGATTTTTCGTATAAAACAGTCTTGTTAAGCATCTTTTCAACGGCTTCCAGGGATTGAAGAAGAAATACGGTTTCACCTTCACCGCCCCAGTTGAACTTGAAAACAAATGGGAGTTCAAGGGGAAGCGTGTTTAACAGGGCTTGATAACCGAGCTCCGGCAAAACACACTTGTCATAAACCACCGTATGCGGATGGGGAACCTTCATTTTCTGAAACAGTTTGGCCTGGCCGATCTTTTCTGGATAGACAAAGCGTGCATCATAGTCGGGAAACACATGGGCGCAGTTGTTTTTTGCCGCTCGAAAAAGGGATTCCCGACATCCCTGGGGCAGAATGACGGCCTTTGCCTGGCGGATTGCGGCCAGCTCTGGTGGGCCGGGATCACGCCCGGCACACAGCAGATTTAGATCAGCTGTATATAGAGGGTGAAAAGAGAGAATCATTGTTGCCGATGAAAATTGTTCATATTGCTGGATCCTTTTGTTGACAGGATACAAAATCTGGTTTTTAAGCAATATAGATTAATCGTGAAATGCACAACTTAAAATTCTGAGGATCTGCAATCCAAACAATGTATTTGAATATCAAAAAAGGAGGCTGAAAGATGAAAGTTGTTATTACCAAGAATTGTATGGGAGACAGGAACTGTAATGAGCTTTGCCCGGAGGTTTTTGAATACGACGAAGATCAATTGATGTCCATTGTAAAATTCGATGAAATTCCCGAGCATTTGCAAGCAGTTGTACGACAGGCTGCTGCCGAGTGCGGGGCCGAGGCGATTGAAATTGTCGAGTAATAACGAATAAAAACAGTTTTGAACATTCCCAGAAGCGAAAACCCTCTGATGGGAATTCGCGGTTTGATTGCTATTATGAGGAGGCGGTGTGGGAACATTCAAGGAAAGCCAGACAGCCAAAAACCTGCTGACATCGTTTGCTTTTGAATCTCAGGCAACCACGCGGTATCAATTCTTTGCCAACAAGGCCAACAAGGATGGGTTTGCTCAGGTCGCCGCTATTTTCACAGAAACAGCTGATCAGGAGCGGGAGCACGCCCTGCGATTTTTCAAGTTCTTCAATGGCGGCGAACTCGAAATTACGGCGACATTTCTCACCGGCGTCATCCAGACCACCTACGACAATCTGAGGTCTTCTGCGGAGCTTGAAAACAACGTGCATACAAGACTATATCCGGGTTTTGCAGCTGTTGCACGGGAGGAAAACTATGTCCGGGCTGCGGATACCTGGGATGCAATTATTGTCGCCGAGGAACAGCACGAGAAAACCTTTCTAGCCCTGGCCCAGAACATGCAGTCCGGAAAAATGTTCAAACGGAAAAAACCCATGCGCTGGCGCTGCAGAAATTGTGGGTATATCCATGAAGGCATGCAAGCCCCCGAGAAATGCCCAGCCTGTGTAAGACCGGCGGGCCACTTCGAGCTATTTTGCGAAAATTGGTAGCAGGGTGTTTGTTAAGGCCGGGAGGGTATCGTCCCAAAGGCCATGAAGACAAAAAATCAACCGGTCAGAACAGCGGGAAGACAAGAGATTTCCATGCTTGCCCATCTTATTCGAGAGTCTTATCAAGATGTGGCCGAACGGTTTAATCTCACTCCCCATAATTGTCCCAAACATCCATCCAACTGCACCCGCGACTGGGTAAAGAAGGATATGATACGAGGGGTCGTCTACTATTGTCTTGACCAGGAAAAGAAGTCCATCGGGTGTGCGGCGTTTGAAAAAGCCAGTGCGGAAGAGGGCTATCTTGAGCGTTTGGCGGTATTGCCGGGATACCGCCAGAATGGAATTGGAAAATTTCTCGTTGACCATGTGTTTGAAGTGGCCAAGATATCGGGCGTGTCTCGGATTGGTATCGGAATCATTTCCGAACAGCTTGAATTGAAACAGTGGTATGTGAACATGGGTTTTGTGGAGCAGGAAATCAAAACGTTTTCACACCTGCCGTTCAAGGTTTCGTTGCTGGCATATACTTTTTAACAGATTGAAAGCAGGAACTGCCGTCAATCCAATGCGTTGGATTGATCCCGGGATATTTTTGTTATGAAAAAGCATACCCAGTGCGTACACAGCGGCACCAAGTATATCGGCGGACGCGGTGACATTTGCTGTGGATATCGTGGCAGATATAGAGCGGGCCATGTAAATGAACGACGTCCATCCATTTGAAATTTTAGAGTTTAACAACGTGAAGCATCGCGAGCAGGTTATTGCCCTTTGGAAAGATACCTTTGGCTATGATTCGGCACGTAACGATCCTGAATTTGTTATCGATCAAAAACTTGCCATGCGCGATGGCTTGTTTTTTGTGGCAGTCCATAAAGAGGGGATCGTGGGGACCGTGATGGCAGGCTATGATGGACACCGGGGCTGGATTTATGCCATGGCGGTCCATCCCGGGCATCGGAAAAAGGGCATTGCTTCCTTGCTGCTGTCCCACGCAGAGAGACGTCTTGCTTCTCTGGGGTGTGCTAAAATCAACCTGCAGATATTAAGGGGCAATGCAGAGGTTCAGCGATTTTACCGCGTAAACGGGTATACACTGGAAGATCGAATCAGCATGGGAAAACAGATAGATGAAAACGTGTCTAATACTGATTGATATTCAGAACGATTATTTCCCGGATGGCCGGATGCGTCTGGTGGAAATGGAAGCGGCTACAGCCAATGCCCGGATGTTGTTGCAGGTCTATAGAAGCACAAATTCCAGAATCATTCACATCCAGCACATTTCCATGGATCCCAGTGGAACCTTTTTTTTGCCGGAAACCCACGGTGTCAAGACCCATGATCTGGTAGCGCCCCTGGAAGGGGAGGTGCTTGTTACAAAAAACTACCCCAATGCTTTTCGCGACACCCACCTGCTCGAAATTCTTAATAAAGAGAAGATAAGCGATCTGGTGTTTTGCGGTGCCATGAGTCACATGTGTATTGACGCCACCGTTCGAGCCGCATGTGATCTGGGGTTTAATTGTGTGGTGGCTGAAGATGCCTGTGCCACGCGTGATTTGTCTTTTTACGATACCACCATTAAGGCTTCTGCGGTTCATGCCGCTTTCATGGCGGCCCTTTCCGGAACATATGCAACGGTTCTTTCGACCAAACAAATACTGCAAAACAGCGCCTAAACGCGACTGATCCAGATGGGGCCAAGGCGATTCCCACGTAAACGGAATGGAATGCAAAAATAATGGGCAAGCCTCTTAACATCGGGATAATCGGTGATGATGATGTCAGCAGACCCTCCCAGGGCGGAACCGGAGAGTCATTGGTTCATGCATCGTTATTTCTGCCACAGATGTCTTCACAACCCGGACGACCCCATCCCCTGACTCAATCTTTTATTAAAACAGCAGCAACACTGAAATCTGGGGCTTAAATGCCATTGGTGTACGGTGTCAGTCTGCTCGTATTGGGTGGGTATCTACTGGCTAAAAACCGCAAGAAGCGGTCGCATCAATAAAAGAGAAAACCATGCGTTTTAATGCGAAAAAACCCATACAAACCTGCCAGGCAGATACCTGTGACGGCTGTGGTGTGAGTCATTCGATTCATTGTCATTTTACACGGAAAGAGCTCATTCATTTTCTAGTTATTTCACTGCCGCCATTTTTGTTGGGGGGCACCGGCATTTATAATCAGTCGGTATGGCTTCTGGTTTTCTGGATCCTTTTGGTCGTCGCTTTTTTTGGATTCATTGAAATACGGGTCATGTGTTCCCATTGCCCCCATTATGCGGAGGCGGCAAGCTCATTAAAATGCTGGGCAAATTACGGCGCACCAAAGCTCTGGAAATACCGACCGGGTCCCATGTCGATATTGGAAAAAATTGTTTTTTTTGGTGGTTTCGTGATTGTCTGGGGCTATCCGCTGGTGGTACTGACGGTTAGTGGGCAGTGGTTTTTGTTTTTTGTTTATAGCATAACAACAGTGGGATTTTTTATGACGCTGATAAACTTTTTATGTGTGCAGTGTATGAACTTTGCCTGTCCGTTAAATAGCGTTGAAAGGGATATCCGAAATGAATTTCTTAAACAAAACCAGATGGTTGGCAAGGCCTGGAAAAAGGAATACCCGTCCCTTTAAAGAGTGTAACCTGATATTGACTCTTGAGCGTCTAGATCCTTAAAATAAGATAGAAAGATGTCTATCAGGAAGATTCTCCGCGACCCGTGACCTATCAACTGGCATTGTTGAAACGGGTGGGGTTTTCCCGGGTTGAACGCCTTCATAAACATGCTTGCTTTGCCACATTCGGTGCTATAAAGGAAGATCCAAATACGAAAGGGTAACGAACCAAAGGCTTTTCTGGTGGGGAAACACCAGACGATGCGAAAAACCCCTAACTACCAAAGACGTAGACAGGAGAATCAACATGTTTGGAAAATTTGAACCGAACGGCTATACAGAGATATTCCCCGGTGTTGAATTAAAAACAAGGGTGTTTGGATCAAAAACACTCCTGGCAGAATTCCGGTTCAAGAAAGGCAATCGCATACCGAGCCATCAACACCCCTATGAACAGACCGGTTATATGGTTTCAGGAAACCTATGTTTAACCATAGGAGACGAGCGCTTTGATGTTGCCCCGGGAGACAGCTGGTGTATTCCAAGCGATAGCGAGCACAGTGTAGAAATTGTTGAAGATTCAGTGATTGTCGAAGTGTTTTCACCGGTTCGAAAAGATTATTTGCCGGAAAACCTTTTAAAACAAGTAGACTATAGTTGAAATGCAAGATGCCATGCCCCAAGCCCGTATAACAGCTCTCCGGGAACACGTCAGACAGTTGGGCGATGGCGAAATCGCCAGACATTCGCAACGATTTTTTAAAAAGGGAGATCGGCAATCGTAACGTGATCATTGAAGAAAGATTTTTAAAAAAGCATTATAAGGAATTGCCGCGAACCATGTTGCGGTATGCCATCGAAAAATTTCCAGAGAAGAAGCGCAGGGCCTATTTAAAAGGAAGCGTTCGGGCTGATAACAGGTAGAAGCATGAATTCGAAAAAGACGATAGTAATAAAGTCGACAGACCCTAGGACACCAACTATCCAGAAAATGATTTCAGATTTGGATGATTACCAGGCATCCCTCTATCCACCAGAAAGCAACCACCTTGAACCGGTAGACAAACTCGTTTCCCCAGAGTATTTTTTTATTGCTGCATGGTACGAACAAGCAGTACTCGGAATTGCTTCATTCAGACGCATGCCCGAAACGTATGTGGAGATCAAGCGATTGTATGTACCTCATCAAAACAGAGGTATGGGCCTGGCAATAAAGCTGATGAATGTCCTGGAAGAACAAGCGGTTCAAGAGGGTTTTTCAGAGGCCCGATTGGAAACAGGTATCGATCAACATGAAGCCCTGAGTCTCTATCAAAAACTGGGATATGAGAAAACAGAACCCTTTGGCTCGTATCAGGAAGATCCCTTGTCTGTTTTTATGCGGAAAAAACTTTTGTAATGAGTAACATCTTCTAAAACCCCAAAGGGTTAAATCCCTTGGGGTAGGCCACCGTGAAGTCGAGATCGATCTCTTGTATCTCGCCCGGGGATAGCTGGAACACCCACAAGTGGACGCCTTCCTTATCCTGAGTGTTGCTTTCCGTGGGTGTCGGGGATAGCCGGATGTCCTTAACCTCGATTTTGTCCGTTCTTGTTACAGGCACCCTGTCAACGATTTTCAGCGTAACTGGCTTGTCTTTGGTGTTTTCGGCAGTTATTTTATATGAAAATGACCGGACCACCGTGTCCCGTTGAATGGTACCAAAATAGGTTTCCTTGATCTTGTCTTTCAGCTTTTTGCGATGGACTTTTACATTGCGGTCGGCGCCGAGATTCAGGGAAAAGGGTTCTGCAGGCTTTTTTTCGGACAAATACGTGTTTCCGATATAGCGACCGCCAAAATAGACATTCAATTTGCCTGCCAACAACTCCTTGTCCGCCTTGGCGTCTGCAACAAGAAAGGTCAGACTTGTTTGCCCGGGGACACTGTAGTGAAAGGTGTCTGCGGATAGTTTTTTCGTCAATACTGTTAGAATCGAAAACTGATCTCTGGACTCGATATTCACGGGGAAAGGCATCTTGTATTCAAAGGAGAGGGGAAGCTCTTTTACCGAAGCAGATGTATATTCAGCGGGTGCGCTCGGGCTTGACTGAATTTCTTCGTCTTGTTCCATGGCATCGGAGGCTTCTGCCATGAGCTTGACCTGGGATCGTTTGAGACGTGCGAATTCGGGTCTTGGAAGATCAAGTTGCCAGGGAGATATGTCGGGAAATCGGACTCCTTTTACCGGGATAACGTTGGACACGGAAAGGGCTGTCTTTTTCCAGTCTTCCCCTGATTTCTGGGAAATGCGTGCAAACATGGTCAAATCCAGTTCCGACAGGTCCAGGGGAACGGAAACTTTATACAGGGGTTGCCAACGGGCGCTATTTACCAGATATTGAACATTCAGTTGAACGGTTTCCTCTTGGGTGGCATTGAAAAGGATCTCTATCGCCTGTTTGGATGTCCTGGTGCGGCCGCTGACGGCTGCGAGTTCTTTTTGGACTTTTGCAATTTCCCTGTCCATGTCTTCCAGGGCGATGTCGAGGACCTGGCTTTCTGCATAGATCACTGTGGATGTGGATCCGATAAAGGACAATGTTTTCTGGACGTCTTCCATACTGGGATAACGGGTTTGCACCTCTTTGGGGATTTGTGTTTTTGAAAAATCAATCAGCCCTTCCAGGAATGACTCCTTTTTAGCGAGAACTCTCTTTTTGTCGGACAAGCCTTTTCGGGATTGTTTCAGTTTCCTGAGTTTTTCCGAAAGGGTGTTAACCTGGTCCTGGGGAAAGTCAGCCAGGGGAATTTGCTTAATCTGGACACTGACCATCTCTCCATTCCCAAAAATCTGGGCGGACACGGAGTCCTTGTCCACGTTAAATGCGGTGGTTTCAACAAGCAGTTCGTTCATGCCGGGTTTTAAATGGGTCTGTCCTTCCCTGACAACCATGGCCTGATTGGAAAAAAGAGTGACTTCCGTAATTTGGGATGATACGAATTGAGAGGTATGACCCGGGGTCGGCAAAGAGAAAAAAACGAATAAAATGAGCAGGGTGGTTTTTTTCATGGTTCCTCCAAGAGCAGTATTCCAAGGTTGTGATTTTTAATTTAGGATGGTGATATGGAATAGGCCCATGTATATATTATTTTAAATAAAGTAACAACCGCTGAACCCAAACAGACAATGCTTGTATCGCTTGCCAAGTTTCATGTTTGGGTTAAAGAAGGTGATGGGGGTGGCATATAGTAAAGAACTGGCTGAAAGAATTCGAGAGAGACTGCATAACATGCCGGCATTTATGGAAAGAAAAATGTTCGGCGGTATCTGTTTTTTGCTTGATGGCAATATGGCCTGCGGTATTTTAAACGATGACGTGATTATCCGCGTGGGAAAAGAAGCCTATGAATCGGCGCTGGCTTTACCGCACACAAGAAAATTCGATATTACTGGAAGAGCCATGACCGGCTGGGTCATGGTTTCACCCGAAGGCCATGGCTCTGACCAAGAGCTAAATGCCTGGTTACAGAAAGGTGTGGATCTGGCCACATCATTGCCACCCAAATAAAAAAGAGATTGTTACCGTCCTTTAAAGAGTGGCTTTCTCTTTTCAATAGCGGCGGTGACGGCTTCGATACCATCTTCGCAGATGAGCATGGCGGCATTTTTCTGGGCCACGTATTTGAGTCCGGCCGTGGTACCGTGATCGCTGGTAAAGCGCAGAACATCCTTGACCCCCTGGACAGCCAGGGGCGAGTTGTCCGCTATTTCCTGGGCCAACGCTCCGGCTTTTTGAAGCAAAGAGTCCTTATCCTCGCACAGGTGGGTGATAAACCCAATCCCAAGGGCTTCTTCTCCGGTAAAATCCCTTCCGGTAAGGCAGAGCTCCTTTGCCCAGGGCTCACCCACAATTCGGTGAAGCCGCTGGGTCGTACCCAGGTCTGCGACAAAGGCCAGTTTGGTTTCACGAACAGAAAAAATTGCATCCCTGGTGGCCAGACGTATATCGCAGGCACAGGCGATGTCGACACCACCGCCGATACAGTGGCTGTGGGATGCCAGGATCACCGGTTTGTTGCACATTTCAATGATATTGGTGCTGGTCTGTCCATAGAGAATGGTTCTACGCAGCCGCTCCCGGTAGTCGGCTGTTTTCTTTTCGATCAGGCCTGCCAAGGCGGTCAGTTCCAAACCGGCGCAGAAGCTTTTGCCTTCTCCTTTGAGAACGATAACCCGAACGTTTTCGTCCTGGTCCAGTTGCTGGAAGGTAGTGACCAGCTGTTCAAGCATTTGGAAGTTCAATGCGTTTCGTTTTTCAGGTCTGTTCAGGGTTACCCAGGCAACGTGTTCCTTTATTTCGCATTTTACAAAACGGCTTTCGTTCATCTTGACCCCCCATATTGGTATAACTGCGAGTAAACACATTCATTCGCAACGTTGTCGCGTTTAAAAAAAGGTGATTTGCGATTTCATTGGTGAAGCCTTATTATTCGAACGGGTGTCAAAAAACAAGACCCTTGAGAAGTATCAATACCCAAATTAATTGTTCCCTAATACCGTGTTGACGGTTTTATTTTGACAATGCGGGAGGGATTTTTTAGCATCAATCCCTATGAAGATGAAACCATCAAGCTTAGAAAAGGCAGATACAGGCCAGGCCAAAACCGTCCTGAACCATGCATGGGACATTGCCCGGGTGATTGCTGTGGACCGGGAACATTACATCATTGCCCACGGAAACCAGGAAACATCCGCCGAAATTACCGGCAAGCTAATGTTCGGCGCAGAAAGCCCTTTGGAATATCCAGCCGTGGGTGACTGGGTACGGGTTCAAATGGTAGACCAGGGATCCCGGGCCATGATTCATGATATCTGTCAGCGGAAAACCATATTGAAGCGAAAAACCGCCGGCAGGAAAATATCCCATCAGCTCATTGCAGCGAACATTGACACGGCTTTTATTGTTCAATCCCTGGACACCAATTACAACCTCCGACGGCTGGAGCGGTACATGGTCATGGTCTATGATGGCGGTATCCAACCAGTGGCCCTGCTGAGCAAAAGCGATCTACTTGAAACCCAGGCCATTGAAAGGCGGTTGAGTGAAATCGCTTCCATATTTCCCGATCTGCAGGTGCTTGTCTTCAGCAACAAATCTGGAAATGGATTGGACGGCATACGGGCTCTTTTAGTGCCTGGAAACACTTATTGCCTGTTGGGGTCTTCTGGGGTTGGAAAGACAACCCTGCTGAACAGCTTACTCAAGAACGCCATTTTTGAAACCCGAACAGTCAGGGAAAAAGACGGCAAGGGCCGGCACACCACCACGCGCCGGCAGCTGATACGTCTGAAAAATGATGCCATGATCATTGATACACCCGGCATGCGGGAACTTGGAAGCCTTGCTGTGGACAGTGGATTGAAGACCGCCTTTCACGAGATCGACCAACTGTCAACCACCTGCCGTTTCCATGATTGTTCACATACGCAGGAAAAGGGGTGTGCGGTTCTGTCTGCTGTAGCAGAGGGCCGCGTTTCAAAAAAACGCTACCAGAACTATTTGAAAATGAAAAAAGAATCCATGTTTCATGAAATGTCCTATCAAGAAAAAAAGAAAAAGGACAAGCAATTTGGCAAGATGGTAAAGTCGGTGATGAAATCCAAGAAAAATAAACGCTAACAAGCAAAGGAGACACAGATGAAATGGATCGCAGGTTTCATTTTGGCCATAATGATCCCGGCCGTGCCATTATCTGCCGGTGAGGCTGATAGCCATGAGCAATTAGCAGCACCCCAGCCTTCAAGCATCCTAGCTTCCCAGCAGATAAGGGGTCAAGTGAGATTTTTAATGAACAGAGAGGTGAGCAATGCAAAAAATAAGGCATATTGCCCGTGTTATAAAAAGCCAACCCACCCTGGAGGGTGCCGGTGTCCATCTCAAAAGAGCCTTTGGGTTCGGTAACACAGATCTGTTTGATCCCTTCCTGTTGTTGGACGATTTTCGCTCGGACAATCCCGCCCACTATATGAAGGGCTTTCCCTGGCACCCGCACAGGGGCATCGAGACCATCACCTATGTTATCGACGGGCAGGTGGAACATGGCGATAGTCTGGGTAATTCAGGGGTTATTTCTTCGGGTGATATCCAGTGGATGACGGCCGGCAGCGGTATTATCCACCAGGAAATGCCCAAGGGGGATGAAGCCGGTCGAATGGGCGGCTTTCAACTGTGGGCCAATCTGCCCGCAGACGAGAAGATGACGCAACCACGTTACCGGGATGTGACCCAGGACCAGATTCCCGAGGTGGTTCTGGAAAACGGCACCACGATTAAAATTATATGTGGTAAGGCATACGGAAAGCAGGGTCCGGTTCAAGATATTTTTATCGATCCGTCATACTTGGACATCCGGATTCCTCCGGGGCACGTATTCACACATCCAACCCAGCAAGGACATACCGTGTTTGCCTACATCATCGAGGGTCAGGGTGTTTTTGGTCCGAATGCCATTGTGTCTTCGGCACAAGAGGATGATGATACAGCTAACAGGATATCCAATGAAACCCTTGTACTTTTTAGTGACGGCAGCCAGGTGACGGTTTCCACTAAAAGTAATGCGGTTCGATTCTTGTTGATTTCCGGCAAGCCCATCAGGGAACCGGTAGCCTGGCAGGGTCCTATTGTCATGAATACCCAGGAAGAGCTCCGGATTGCATTTGAAGAATACCAAAGTGGGACTTTTATTAAATAGTGTCCATCCACAAATGGTCTTTTCACGCCCTGCCGGTGTTGGGCGCCATGATTTAACTCCTCAAAATAGCTCGCTATTCCTCCGGGTTAAATCTGACGCCCGCCTTGTCAGAACGCGAAAAACCCTATTTCTGGACGGACACTAAATAAGCAGGTCAAGCTGTTTAGCTGACCGAAGGTTGAGTTATTTAGTTTGAAACCCAACATGCCTGCCAAAGATTTCAACCCATAAACGGTTGGTGATAGAGGAGGAAATGATGAATGCTGTGGATTTTGAAAACACAAGCCCGGAATCATTCAGACAATACCAAAAAGACCATGGGGAGCGGGACTATCTTCTGGTGGATGTCCGTCAGCCGGATGAATATATCCAGGGACATATTCCCGGGTCAAAGCTGATGCCCCTCGATGAACTGGAATCCAATCTTTCGGAACTGCCCGGGGATAAAGATCTCTTTTTTTACTGTCACAGCGGTGCCCGATCCCAGGCCGCGGCTATCATTTCCCTGGACAGCGGGATTTCGCTCCGGAAGGTGCACAACCTGGTTGGCGGAATCATGGGTTGGGATGGTCAGTCTCTGGCAGATCTTCCCAGGATGGCTATATTTAAAAAAGATGCATCCATGCCGGATCTCATGCTGACAGCCATGGGACTGGAAAAGGCCGCCTTGCGGTTCTATGAATCTGTTTTTGAGCGTCATGCCAAGACACCCTATGCCTCTATCCTTGAGACCCTCTCCCGGGCCGAGGAGGCGCATGCAAGAGCCATTTATACCTACTGGCAACCAACGCAGGAGAATCCACTGTCTTTCAAAGAGCTTTTTGAAAGCCTGGACGGGGAAATTCTTGAGGGAGGCGAAAAACTGATGGATGCCATCCAGCGGGTGGCGTCTCTATCGGGTCAGGGGTGTACGGCTCTGATGGAGTTTGCTCTTAACATTGAGATACAAGCATATGACCTTTATAGAAACATGGCCAATATCTTGACGGAAGCAGCAGTACAGGAGGCCTTTCTCTCAATTTCTCAAATGGAGAAAAAGCACATGGCGCTGCTGGCAAAGGTTTTCAAAGAATGTGTCGATTAACAGAAGTCACAACAACCAGGGAAATTCAGGTTGTACGGGAATTGTTTAATGAATACGCGGTTTCCATCGGTATCGATCTGACATTTCAGAACTTTGAACAGGAATTGATCCATATCGCAGATATTTACACGCCGCCGGAGGGGGCATTGCTTCTGGCAAAACAGGATGGCCTACCTGCGGGGTGTGTGGGTTTGCGGAAAATGGAAGACCGGCGTTGTGAAATGAAGCGTTTGTACGTTCGACCAAAATTCAGAGGGAAAGGGCTTGGCAAGGCACTATGCAGCCGAATCATCCTAAAAGGGAGACAGCTCGGTTACAAGGAAATGCTCCTGGACACCCTTTCAACCATGGTCGACGCGCAGACGCTCTACCGCTCACACGGCTTTAGAGAAACCGTTCCGTATTACCACAATCCTCTACCCGAAGCACAATACATGCTGCTGACACTGGATGAATCTGACAATGAATAACGCACCCCAACTGGGTCTGCCGTTTCCTGCCTCAGGAGACAAGGAGGGCGATGTTGTGCCACCGGACCTGCCGGGCATTGTGGATACCCATGTACATGTTTTCCCGGAGCCTGTTTTCAAAGCCCTGTGGGAGTGGTTCGAGAAAAATGCATGGCCCATCCGCTACAAGGGTACCACACCTGAACTCCTGGAATATCTTTTGGAACGAGGGATTGAGCATATTGTTGCCCTCCAGTATGCGCACAAACCAGGCATTGCAAGGGATCTAAACCAGTATATGATCGGTCTGTGTCGGAAATTTTCCGGACGTATCACCGGTCTGGCCACAGTTTTTCCTGGTGAGGCAGATGCTGCAATTATCCTGGAAGAGGCTTTTGCTGCCGGGTTGAAAGGCGTTAAACTGCATGCCCATGTTCAGTGCTTTGATATGAACAGTCCCGACATGGATCCTGTCTATGAGGTCTGTTCACAAAAAGGGAAACCACTGGTCATGCATGTAGGGAGAGAACCCAAGAGCGAATCATACATGTGTGATCCTTATGTGCTCTGCCGGGCAGACAAACTGGAACAGGTGCTGAAAGGCTATCCTGATCTAAAAATCTGTGTCCCCCATCTGGGGATGGACGAATATGAGGCATATCAGCGCATGACGGAAACCTACGACAATCTCTGGCTCGACACATCTGTGGCTTGCGCCGATTTTCTGCCCACGGAAGAACTCGTCCGGTTTGATGAGATGCGGATCGATCGTATCATGTATGGCTCGGATTTTCCCAATATTCCCTATGCCTGGGACAGGGAAATCAAACAAATCCAGAAAGCCAAACTTTCAAATGCTTCCATGGTTAAAATATTCAGGGAGAACGCCCTGCAGTTTTTTAACATAGAGGAGGCATCATGAAAGAAACGTTGAAGACTGGAATTCATTATGAATTCAAATATAAGATCACAGAGAAAGCATTACAAAAGGTGCCCTCATGACATTGAAAAAGCTTTATTTCAAAGGGAGTGGCGGCAATCAATTGTCGGCGCTTTTGGATCTGCCTGCCGACGGTCGCCCTGAAGCATTCGCATTGTTTGCCCATTGTTTTACCTGCACCAAGAATCTCAAATCCATTAATTACATCAGTCGGGCGTTAACCCGTGAACGGGTTGCCGTTTTACGATTTGATTTTACGGGCCTGGGGGAAAGTGAGGGCGATTTTGCCGATACCAATTTTTCGACCAACATTTCAGACCTGGTGGCGGCGGCAGACTTTCTTGAATCCGAGTACGAAGCGCCCAAAATTCTTATTGGTCACTCCCTGGGAGGGGCGGCGGTACTGCAGGCAGCCGGACAAATACCATCCAGTAAAGCAGTTGCTGTTATCGGCGCGCCGGCAGATCCTGCGCACGTCATGCGGCACTTCGCGGAACACCAAGAGACCATCGCATTGGACGGTGAGGCGGAAATTGCCATAGAAGGCAGGCCCTTCAGGATAAAGAAACAATTTTTGGACGACCTGGGAGCGGTTCAGATGGAGAAGGCGGTTCGAAATCTGAGGAAAGCACTTCTTGTTTTTCATTCACCTGTGGACAACACGGTCAGTATCGACAATGCTGCCAAGATCTTCCAGTATGCGCGTCATCCCAAAAGTTTTATTTCCCTGGATCAGGCGGATCACCTGCTCATGAATGCGGAAGATGCCAGGTATGTGGGTGCCATGATTGCTTCATGGGTACGGAAATACCTCACTATTGAACGACCGGAGCCCACTGAAGACAGTAAAGAGAAGAACCGTATTGTCGCACGTATCGGTGATACTGGATTTCGAACGGAAATCATGGCCAATGGACTCTCTTTAATTGCAGATGAGCCGGTTTCCGTTGGTGGGACGAACATGGGGCCGACACCTTATGATTATCTCGTGGCCGGGCTGGGGGCCTGTACAGCCATGACCTTGCGCATGTATGCGGACCGCAAGCAATGGCCCCTGGAAGAGGTGGTTGTTTCCTTGTCTCATAAGAAGATTCACGCCAGGGACTGCCAAACATGCGAAACAGACCAGGCCATGGTGGACTGGATCGAAAGAGACGTGGAGCTGATGGGGCCCCTGGACGCATCCCAGTCACAACGATTGATGGAAATCGCTGACAGGTGTCCGGTTCACCGGACCCTGGAATCCAAGGTTAAAATACAGACAACCCTGAAACCCATCTGAGAGGTATCAATTTAAAAATGATGGACGAACAGCAAAGGAGACAGATCAGAATGAAGCGTAACGCTTGTGAGGTGACAGATACCGAGAGCATTGAAAAAATTCTTTCAAAAGCCACCATTGGTCGTATGGCAACCACTGATATAGAGGGCTATCCTTATCTTACGCCGGTAAATTTTGTGTCCTATAAGGGAAATATTTATTTTCATTGTGCCTTGACCGGTGAAAAACTGGACAATATTGCGCGTAATGCCAAGGTTGGTTTCCAGGTCGATATACCCTTGGCGTATCTGGATTCACAGTTTTCCGCTGATGGCTCCCCCTGCAAGCTTCACCAGTTTTACCAGTGTGTTGTCATGCGCGGAACGGCCCGGGTGGTAGATGAAACGCAACTTAAAACCGAGGCCCTGAACGCCCTGGTGGAAAAACATGAAACAGGTCGGTCTCTTGAAAAAGTACATGAAGATATGCCGGATTACAAAACCTGCGCGGTTGTGGAGATACAGCCACAGCATATTTCCGCCAAAAGTGATCTGGCACAAGGGAAAACAGATGATATCAGGACAGAAATCACAAGGTACTTAAAACGGAGGGGCTGGTCAGAGGATCTGCAAACCATCAAAGAAATGGGTATGGATTCTGACAGGAAATAGCAGCCATGCGATTATGGACAGTACACCCTACGTTCCTGGACAGTAAAGGACTCGTGGCCTTGTGGCGTGAGGGGCTGTTGGCCCCGGCAGTTTTTATTGGCAACACCAAAGGGTACCGATTTTTAAAATCGTCAAAGGTGACGTTCGCAGCTGGGAGAGGATCAAGCCATGAAAGAATGCAGGGATTGTAAACATCAGGTGAGCGAGCAGGCGTATATGTGCCCCAATTGCGGCGCTTTGCATCCAGCCAAGCCAACGTGGGATGGGTGGGGGTATGAATACAAATCAAAAGCCAATTTTCTGGGTCTACCACTAGTGCATATTTCTTTTAAGTATCGCATGAACAAGATGCCGGTGGTGGCCAGGGGTGTGATATCCATTGGTCAGTTCGGCGCCGGCATCATCAACATTTCACAATTCGGGGTCGGTCTTATCAGTATCAGCCAGTTTACCATTGCCGGATACGCCATTGCCCAGTTTGCCATTGCATATTCCTGTATCGCCCAAATCGCTTTGTATGTTGACCAGGGTTATGGTCAGGTTATACGCAAACTGTCATCGGTTTTGGGTGGGTTCTAACCCGGAAAGAGACATCCAGTGAAACAAAAACATCGTACCCTATTGATAATAGACGGTATTATAAACCTGGTACTGGGAATTCTGCTCCTGTTGATTCCCTTTGGCACGGCCTCTTTTCTGGGTGTGCCGGAACCGGTTTCCTATGTATACCCATGTGTTCTCGGAGGGGTTCTGTTGGGCATCGGTATTGCCCTGCTTCTGGAGGTGCGGGCTGGCGCTAAAGGTGTTCGCGGGCTGGGCATGGGCGGAGCGATTGTCATTAATTTTTGTGGAGCGGGGACGCTATTGGGATGGTTGTTGATGTCATCCCCTGACCTGCCCATGCGTGGCCAGATACTCTTGTGGTGCATCGCCGTGGTGGTATTGCTGGTGGGTGTGGTGGAGTTGTTCAGCAAGTTTTGGCGAGAATAAAGGGTATTAACTACATGAAAAAAGCTAATGATAATGAATGGTTGAACGGCTGGATGCAATCACAGGGTGTTCCACTCTGGGGGGCTGCGGATATTCAGAAGCTGCGCTTTCGCATGGGGGAGGATCGCGAACCCTATCCAGGTGCCATCTCATGGACGATACCCATGTCCCCCGAGATCATGGCCGGTATTAAACAAGGTCCGACCCGGGCATATGCCGATGCCTATTCCCAAACCAATGTACGCATCACTGAGATAGCACAGCGCCTTTCAAAAGCCATTGCTCATCAAGGGTTTCGCGCTTATCCCCTGGCAGCATCAGACCGGACGGACAAGAAAAATATCAGAGGCGACTTTCCTCATAAAACAGCGGCCACGCTTTCCGGGCTGGGGTGGATCGGCCGTCACTGCCAGCTGGTGACCCGCCCCTTCGGGCCCTGGGTGCGCCTGGGAACGGTCTTTACAGACATGCCCATGGTCTATGGAACACCTTTCTATCGTGGATATTGCGGCACCTGTCGCGCTTGTGTGGATGCATGCCCTGCCGGCGCTTTGTCCGGAAAAGACTGGAAACCCGGTATCGAAAGAAAGGAAATACTGGATGCGGAAACCTGTGACCGATGGAAAAAAGAGCATTACCTTCAGTTCCACAAGGGTCATAACTGCGGGATATGTTCGTCGGTATGCCCTTATGGGTTAAAGCACCTTTCGTGACGGCAGGATCCTCCGCCAAGGGTGGAAACGTCCCATGACAGGTCAGTTTGGAGAAAGATGGTTGTATCTTTGTATCCTAATTTCATACGGAATATCGTTGTGACAACGACGAGAGCAGAACGTTTATAATCCTAAATAGGTTTTGCGAAGGATTTCATCTTTAAGCAGTTCCTTTCCCGATCCTTCGGCAATTATTTTACCTGAGGAAAGGACGTAATTGCGGTCGGCCATCTCGAACACGGCCTTAACTTCCTGCTCCACTAGCAAAACGGTAATACCCATTTTTCTGATCTCAGCGATTTTTGTAAACACTTC
Organism: uncultured delta proteobacterium; assembly: GCA_963744665.1. Taxonomy (GTDB): domain Bacteria; phylum Desulfobacterota; class Desulfobacteria; order Desulfobacterales; family B30-G6; genus B30-G6. The sequence goes on from CAVUUM010000009.1 coordinate 110,020, forward strand.
TTGCTTCATGATGGGAGCCAGGCCCGTAGAGGGTTCATCGATACACAACAGTTTTGGGTTGGACATGAGAGCCCGGCCGATGGCCAGCATTTGCTGTTCACCGCCGGACAGGGTTCCGGATATTTGTCCGGAGCGCTCTCTCAATCGTGGGAACAGTTGATAGACGTTTTGCAGATTTTGCATCTGCTGCTTTTTATCCCTGATGAGATAGGCCCCGGCATGGAGATTTTCCAGGACGGTCATTTCCCGGAAAGGTCTCCGCCGTTCCGGGCAGTGGATCAGACCGCGACGGGTAATTTCATGGGCGGGTACCCGTTCCAGGTGTTCATTGTCAAAGATAACAGTACCTTCAAGTGTGATATCTCCCTCGGTGGTACCCCTGTGGATCCCTTTCTCCCAGATCACCAGACCGGTAATGGCGCGTAGTAAGGTTGATTTTCCGGCGCCGTTGGGCCCCACGAGACTGACCAGTTCACCTTTGTTGACATGCAGGCTAATGTCATTGATGATCATGGCCTTGTCGTAACAGACCGTCAGATTGGATACGTTCAACAACACGCTTAGATGCCTCCTTCCCCGAGGTAACACTCGACGACTTCCTTGTTGGCACAGACAATTTCGGGCAGACCATCTGCTACCATGGTACCAAAATTGAGGACAATGACCCGGTCGACTATTTTCATGAGCTGCTGCAGTTTGTGTTCGATGATAATCATGGCAGGACCTTCACTGTGCAGACGACCGAAGCGTCCCCCCTTGTGCAACCGGTGTATGGATTTGGCCATCAGGTCGGTTTCTGCCGGGCTCAAGCCGCCGAAGGGTTCATCCAGCAGCAGCAGTTCTGGCTCGGTGGCGATGGCCCGGGCGACCTCTAAGCGTTTAAGGTCCCCTTGGGAAAGGGTGGAAGCTTTTTCCAGGGCCATGTCCGATATGCCGGAAAATTCTAACGCATCCAAGGCCTTGGCTTCGATGCGTTTCACCCATTCCCCGCGCTTCATGGCGCGGGGTGACAGGCAGGAAACCATGACATTGGCGATGATCGGCAGCCTTCGGAAGGGCCGCATGTTCTGAAATGTACCGGCAACTCCCATGTTGACGATGTCCCAGGTTTTCATGCGGGTGATGGATTTTCCCTTGAAAACGATGGTGCCGGTGTCCGGTTTCAGAAAACCCGTGATCAGTCTCAGCAGCGTGGTTTTTCCGGCGCCGTTGGGCCCGATGAGACCGATGATTTCATTCCGTTTCATGGTGAAGGTAACGTCACTGACCGCTTTCAATCCACCGAAGCTTTTGGTGATCCCGCTGACTTCCAGAAAACCTGTGTCCATATCAGCTTTCCTCCGCTTCTTCTCTCAATTCTCGTCGTGAGACTTTGCCGACATCGGTCTTGGGGAGTTCACCCCTGAATTCGACAATGCCGGGCACCTTATAGTGGGCCATGTTGTCCTTGCAGAACCGGATAATCTCCTCCTCGGAAATCTTGCCCCGGGCCTCACTCTGCAAGACGACATAAGCCTTGATGGTATTTCCCACCTTGGGATCGGGGACCCCGACGACACCAGCTGCTTTTACCTGCGGATGGTTGTACAATACTTCTTCCACATGGCGGGCAAAGACCGAAAATCCCTTGTGTTTGATCAGGTCACGTTTGCGGTCGAAAAAATAAAAGTAACCATCCTCGTCCATACGCACCAGGTCTCCCGTTCTCAGCCACTGTTTGCCGTCGATTTCCACAAAATCTTCCTGCATGCTTTCCGGGCGCTGCCAATATCCCTGCATGATGTTGGGGCCGTTCAGGATCAGTTCACCTTCCTCACCGACAGGTTTGAATTCCGTGCCGTCCACATCGATGATGGCGGCATTCATGTTGGGAATGGGCACACCGAATGATCCCGGTTTGGGACGGTCGGGGGGCGTCGTATGGCTGACTGCCGTGGTTTCGGTCATGCCGTAACCTTCGAGTATCTGGGTGCCGGTACGACGTTCCCAGCCCTGTATGGTGGATTCGTGCAGGGTATCTGCGCCACAGACGATGGCTTTCATACGCTTCCAGTTGACCCGGTCGGTTTTTTCATGCTCTTTCAGATACTCGTACAGCGTGGGCACGCCGTAAAAGGCGGATGCCCGGTAGCGTTCAATGGCTTCGAGGATTTCATCCAAATCGGGTGTGGTGAACAAAACAATGGTGTGCCCCTGGGTCAAGCTGCCGAGCATGAGCAGGACCTGTCCGTAGATGTGAAAAAACGGCAGGAAGGCGATCACGGTTTCATTGCCTTCTTCCATGAAAGGCCAAAAGGCAATGACCTGCTTTTGGAGCGAAACCAGGTTGAAGTGCGTCAACATGGCCGCCTTGGGAAGACCGGTGGTCCCGCCGGTGTAGGGCAGTGCGGCCAGATCTTTTTTGGGGTTCATCTGCACGTCCGGTGGGTGGGGCGGATATTTTTTCAAAAGCGCCTTGAATGTGTGCAAGCCTGCCTGTCTGATCTTCTCTGCGCTGGGGACACTCCGGTCCTGATACGCTTTGCTCAGGGCCGCCTTGCCGAACAGCTTTTTCAGTCTGGGAAGATAATCGCCGATGCTTGACAGAATGACATTGTCCAGCGCTAGCCCTGTACGCTCCACGTTTTCATAAAGCATGTCCTCGCAGACGACCGTTTTGGCCTGGCTGTCCGTCAACTGGTGTCTGACCTCTTGGCTGGTGTAGACCGGACTGACAGGGGTGATTTTTGCACCGGCCTTCAGGGCGCCGAAATAGGCGATCACATACTGGGGACAATTCAACAGATAGAGAGACACCGTGTCACCCTTTTGAACACCGAGATCCGTCAGGGCAGCAGCGAAGCGGTTGGCGGATTCCTTCAGTTCCCTGTATGATATTTTATTCCCGTAAAAAATCAGCGCGGTCTTTTTGCCGTATTTATCAGCAATGTCGTCAAATAGCGCATGCACGGTCGTATCGGGCGCCTCGACCGTGTGGGGCACACCTTCGGGGTAGTACTGCAACCACGGCTTGCTCATATAGACGTCTTTGGGATCCATATGTGTGTTTTCTCCTTCTGAAGTTTTTATAAGAGACAGAGCCCATTACGGGGCGTCACCAACCCCCCTCAATTGGTGGTAATCGGTTCTAATTCAGTGCATCTGTGCATCACACACCCGGCAGGCTTTTCGCGATGCAACATTGCGAACTTTGCATCTTGGGCACTCGTTTTCTATTTTGTCCCGCAGCCAGGGCAGCATCCCCTGGGGCATGAACAGCAGGATCAGCAGAATAACAAAGGCAAACAAAAGCATGCGGTATTCCGGCCAAAACCGGAATAATTCCAGCAATGGGAATAGAATGAATACGGCACCCACCGGCCCCCAGATGGTCACCACCCCGCCGAAGACCGACCAGATAACAACCTGAAAAGACATACCGATCTCGAGAGTGGATGGCCCGGCAATACGCATGAAGTGTGCGTAGAGTCCACCGGCTACCCCGGCAAAAAAACCGGCAAGGCAGAAAGCCAGTAACTTATAGCGTGTCGTGTTGATCCCAGAGGCCCTAACGGCAACTTCATCTTCCCGAATGGCGTGGAAAATAATTCCGGTATTGGAGTCCGTGATTTTCCACATGGCAAACACCAGAACCAGCATGATGGGTACGATGATGTAATAATTGGTTACCCGGGAGCGAGCCAGACGCTTTATTCCGGATATACCCAACTCACCGCCGGTGAGATCCGGAAAAGCGAACACGAGCCCCATCAGGATGATGGGGAACGCCAGGGTGGTGAGGGCCAGGTAGGTTCCGCGCAACCGTAGGCAGGGTATGCCGATAATAAGGCCTGCCAGAACGGCGGCTATCGCACCCAGAGGGATGCTGGCAATGGGCGGTAACCCCAGATTATGGTTGAGCATGGCGGCGCTGTAAGCACCGACACCGAAAAAAAGTGCGTGTCCGAAATTCATCTGACCCGTGAATCCGGACAGCAAATCCCAACTTCCGGCGAAAATCGCAAAAATACTGGTCAGAATGATGATCCGCAAGAAATAAAGATCGCTGGTGATGAGTGGCAGGATCAGCAGAAGCACAACGAACAGGGCCACGATGATCCGGCTGGGCAGTATGAACACTTCACTTTTGATGAAATTAAAGAGCTTGCCGATGTAATAACGTATCAGATCCATGCCTATCTCTCTTCCTCGAAGGCGACTCCGAAAAGACCTTCCGGTCTGACCAACAGCACCAGAATCATGATGGAAAGCGCAACCGACCCTTTTAAAAAAGCGCCCATGGGGATTAAAAATACCACCAGGGCTTCTGAAAACCCCAGAATATACGCCGCAATGAAACTGCCTTTGATGCTTCCCAACCCTCCCAGTACCACCACGGCCATCATCATGATCAGCGGGTGCATCCACATATAGGGATCCACGATGGTCAAGGGGGCGATAACAGCGCCGGTCAAGGCGGCCAGGGCAATGGAAATGCCTACGGTGATCATGGCCACCCGGCTTTCGTTCATACCCATGAGGTTCGCCACCTCACGGTCCTGGGCGGTCGCCCGGATGGCCACACCCAGCCGCGTGTTCATCAGCAGAAATCTCAACCCGCTAAGCACCATCATCACGGCCACGAAGGTTATCAGGTGCTGATAGAACACCTTCACTCCGAATATCATGAAGTAACCGGCCACAATAGGCGGCACGCTGAGATAGTCGCCGGTGAAGATGATCATCATGGCTTCCTGCAAGGCAATGGCAAGGGCGATGGTCCCGATTAGAACGGCGGCTTCGTGCTCGCGTATCGGGTCGATAAAAATCTTGAAGACGATCAAACCGAAAATGGGTACCAGCACAATACCGGCAGCCATACCGACGAGAACGTGCAGCCCCAGCTTATGGGAAGCAAAATAGATGCAGTAAGCGGCCACCATGTAGAATGCTGTGTGGGCGATATTGACAATACGGGCCACACCGAAAATCAAAGAGAACCCGATGGCCAACAGCGCATAGGTGCTGCCATTGATTATGCTGGTGATAAAAATATCCTGAATCATAGAACCTCACAATTCGGAAATCAAAATAAGAGAATTCAGAATAAGGAATTCTGTCTGATTTAGATTCGCTCGCTAACCCCGAAGCAAGCGACGGGGTTAGCGAGCGCTATTTCGGTTCAAAAACCGGGTCTCTTTCCGGTGTGTTTACTTTTTATAGGTTTCGATGATCCAGGGTGCGATCTTATAAGGCTGAATCCCCTTATAGGTAATTTCAGGTGCCCCTTCTGCGGCCTTCCACTTGTTGGGCCAGACACCGATCTGCTTGCCGTCTACCCACTGGACCCCCAGACTGGTCAGGTAGCCGGGTCCCCAGCGCAGGTCGTGAAGCGGGCGGCCTTCTTCGTCTTTGATATAGGCCACTTTACCAGACGACACCAGATGCTCGTCGTTTTCCATGAAGGCCACTATCTTGTCCGCATCCAGACTTCCGACCTTTTCGACAGCCGGCACGATGCTGTAAAAAATAGCAGCATAGGTGTCCGCCGTGTAGGTGGGCGCTTCACCGAACTTTTTCGTATAGGCATCCATGAACGGTTTGGTGAGTTCGTTGTATTCGACCCCCGGGCAGTAGGTGTTGAGGGTCATCACGTAGTTGCCCTGACCCTGGGTGGCGTCCCAGAAGCCTTCTTTCTGGGCTTCCACGTTGATGCCCACCTGGGCTGCCGGGATTTTCAGCTCGCCGGCCTGACGGGCAAAAGGGATGCCCACCGACGACGAAAAGGTCGTGAATATCATATGCGCACCCGATCTCTGGATGGCGGAGAGCTCGGCGGTCACATCCGTTGCCACGGGCGACGGCCGCCAGACACCCACGACCTCCATACCCATTTTGGGGATAAATCCTTCGGCAGCCTTGATCATGGGGTCCACCCACATGGCTTTTTCAGCGGCAATGGCCACCTTAATTTTTTCGAGACCCAGGGACTTTTTCAGGATTGCACCGACGGTTGCCATTTGAATAAAGCAGGTTTTGACCAGGAATTTGGAGTTGAATGGCGTGCCGCGGAAGAAGTATTTGTAGGTGTCGTAGTCCTTGGCTACGCGTTCGCAGAGTTCCGGATGTGCCGCCCCGCAGCCGATAAAAATGGTCTTGTAGTCCATGGCGATATCCTGCATGGCCAGAACAGCCTCACTGCGGAAACCGCCCACGATAAAGTCCACCTTTTCACGCGTTACCAAAAGTTCCATGGCGTTGGTGGCGTCGGTCACATTTATAAACTCGTTGGAATCGGCCTTGACCAGCTCGATTTTCATCATCTTGCCATCCACATTGACACCGCCTTTGGCATTGATTTCTTCGGCAGCCATGGTGGCACCGTTCCAATGGCCCTTGCCCTGGACAAATTGCATCGGCCCGATGACGCCGATCTTGATGGTTTTGGCACCCCAGGCCGGACATGTCTAGCAAGACCACGGCAACGCAGATCATTACCAAAATTGTGATGGGTTTGTTTGGTTTCATGTTCCCTCCTTTCCTGCTCTTGATATTGTTTCCCGACAGCAATCGACCGATAAAAACCACTCACCTAATTATATGATGCCTTCATCAGATATTTGGTGGGGCGTCACATCGAATGACTGACCGGGATCGTATATATTTGGATCAAAAGGCGGTTATTCCGCCAATTTTCATATCAAGATCGACCGTTGGCTTAGATCAAGTAACGCTTCAGCTATCAAGATCGAACGAAACCGGTTTGGTACCGGTCAGTCCGTTAAGGGAAAAATTCACAATAAAGTCACTTAGGTCTGATATAGAAACACCTTTCTTCGGGTGGTACCAAAGACGGCTTCTTGTAATCATAGAGGCGATCATGAACCCGGCCAGTTTTTTATTGACTTCCGGAAACAAATCGAGATCAATGCCCCTTTGTATGATGTTGCGGATAATCTGGTCATACCGGTCACGCATGGCAACGATCGTTTGACGTCTTTGACCGGGGAGTTGATCCAGACCTACATCGAACAGTAATTTTGCCGATCGTCTGTAGCTTAAGGTAATCCTTAAATGGCTTTCGATGACAGTTCGTAGTTGATCGATGGGGTTTGCCTGCTCGTCTTTTTCCAGATGAATGATAGGCGTAATGATCTGCTCCATTTCTTCTAGGAGAACTTCATACAGGATGTCTTCTTTTTGTGAAAAAAAGTTGTAAATGTTGGCAGGCATACATCCATAGGCATGGGCGATGTCCCGCATGCTGGTGGCATTATATCCCTTCTCCCAGAAAAGCTTTCTGGCCAAATTCAACATTTTTTGTTTGGTGGTTTTCTCAGCCATCTCTACCTGTATAAATGAAGGCAAACGATACTGCTGTAAACGGAAATTCGGTGGGGAAAATACTTTTAAAAGCGTTGTATGTACCCGAGCTATCGATGCCACGGCTAAAGGTACCAAGGTTAATGAACGACCACTAACATTTGACGTGCTTGTCGTCAATACAAAAATAATTAGAAGGAAAATTTCTTGAGTTCGCGCTTCAGAAATTTCCCCTTGATAGTGACAGCGTGGCGATTGGTTTTTACACCAAAGCAAAGATTGTCTGAAAAAGGGCATGGGTTTATTCTTGAAAAAAACCGTCAGACTCAATACATTTATCTGAGAGATAAAGAAACGGGAAAAGAAAATATGCATATCAAGATATTTACAACCGGCGGGACCATTGACAAGGTCTATTTTGATGAAATGAGCGCGTATCAGGTGGGCCCGCCGAATATATCCTCGGTTTTTGAGGAGTTGAAGCTGGCCTTCACCTACACGATTGAATCTTTAATGAAAAAAGACAGCCTGGAGCTCACGGATGAGGACCGCATAACAATTGTCAGGGCCGTTGCCCGGGATGCGTCCGAAAGGATCCTGATTACCCACGGTACGGACACCATGGTGCAAACCGCCAAAAAACTGGCCGACATCCAGGGAAAAACCATCGTATTGACCGGTGCACTCAAACCGGCACTTTTCAAAACAACCGATGCGGTCTTTAACATCGGTTGTGCCGTTATTGCAGCACAGACATTGCCGCCCGGTGTTTACATTGTCATGAATGGGTGTGTATTTACCCATGACCAGGTCAGAAAAAATAGACAACAAGGTATGTTCGAGACATTGTCATCGTCAGAAAAATGAAAAATCTGAAGGAAAAATCATGAGTCACTACTGGAGCCAAATTATCCGAGAGTTGAAGCCCTATGTGCCGGGCGAACAACCCAAAGATAACCTTTTCATCAAACTGAATACCAACGAAAACCCCTATCCCCCTTCGCCCAAAGTCATCGACGCTATCGTCGAGGAAACCAATGCCTCCTTACGGCGGTATCCGGATCCGAACTGTGAGGCATTGAAACAAGCCATTGCGGATTATTATTCGGTGAACAAGGAAAATGTTTTTGCGGGCAACGGTTCGGACGAAGTCCTGGCCCTTTCCTTCATCAGTTTCTTCAAACAGGAACTGCCCATCCTTTTTCCGGATATTTCCTACAGCTTCTATGAGGTCTACTGCAGCATCTTTGAAATTGAGAATGTCCGCGTTCCCCTGACGGCAGATATGGATATTTTTCTGGCGGACTATACACAACCCAATGGCGGAATTGTTTTTCCGAATCCCAACGCACCCACAGGAAAACTGCTTTCATTGGATCAAATCAAAAATCTGTTGGAGCGGAATGACAAAAGTGTTGTTATTGTCGATGAGGCCTATATCGATTTTGGCGGAGAATCCGCCATTCAATTGATCGGGGAATATGAAAACCTATTGGTGGCCCAGACTTTTTCAAAATCGAGATCACTGGCTGGTTTGCGCGTCGGCGCAGCCCTGGGATCTGAAAAACTCATCGAAGGACTTGAACGGGCCAAGAATTCTTTCAACTCCTACCCTTTGGACAGACTGGCCATTACTGGCGCCGTAGAAGCCATCAGGGACGAAGCTTATTTTCGAGCGACCTGTAAAAAGGTGATAAAAACGAGGGAGCGTACGGTTGCGGCGCTGTCTAAATTGGGATTTTCGATTGTTCCCTCGATGGCGAATTTTATTTTCGTCAAACCCAGCGGGATACAGGCCAGGGAACTCTATACCCGGCTCAAAGATGAAAATATTTTGGTTCGATATTTCGATAAACCACGCATCGATGAGTACCTGCGTGTCACCATCGGTACCGATGCAGATATGCAGACCTTTATCGAAAAGATCAGCAGAATCGTTGCTTGAAGGATGTTTCAGAATGGATATCTGGATTGTATCATTTGTGCTCGCAGGTGCCCTGGTACTGTTTGTCACCGAGAAGATACCGGTGGCCCTGACGGCCATCGGTATCATGGTCTCTCTTGTGGTTGGCCGTGTTCTGGAACCCCGGGAGGCTGTGGCCGGGCTGGCACACCCTGCGGTGGTGACCGTGGGCGCCATGTTCTTGATCAGCAAAGGGCTGGTACGGACCGGCTCGGTAGAATACATCGGCAGACGTATAGCCCGACTTGCCAGAGGGAACCTCACTTTGGCAATGCTCTCGATCTTGTCAGCCGTGGCGGTGTCATCTGCTTTTATCAACAACACGCCCGTGGTCGTCCTCTTTATCCCCGTTGTGATGACCATCTGCTGTGAATTCGATCTAAGCCCCGCAAAATTTCTTATCCCTGTCTCCTATGCATCTATATTGGCTGGAACCTGTACCCTGATCGGCACTTCCACCAATATTATCGTGAGTGATTTAAGTGCGCAATATGGATTGGGACCCCTGTCATTTTTTGAATTGTCGATCGTAGGTGTTCCGATTGCCGTCATCGGCATCCTTTTTTTGCTTGTTGCCTCACCGAAGCTTATGCCCTCACTGGCAAACCCTGTCTGCCAGATCCGGGACAGCGAAAATCGACGTTACCTGGCGGAGTTGGAAGTTCCCCGGGGCAGTGGTCTCATCGGCAAGAACCCTGGATCGATGTTCAAAGAAAAATTTCCGGCTGTCACTGTTTTAGAACTGATACGATATTCGCATATCTTTCATCCTGACAGGGATGTTGTCTCGGTGGCGGCCGACGATATGCTGCTAGTAAAAGGGTCGCTAAACGACCTCGTCGCTATTCTCGATCAAGAAGCGGTGGCGTTGCCCTCCTCAGAAAAAGGACTTTCGTTCGGCGTGGCCAAGAATGAATCCCTTGTGGTCGAACTTATTATTACACCTCAGTCCGCCCTGCTGGGACAGCGATTGATTGAAACGCGTTTGATGAAAGATCCCGATATTCATGTGATTGCCATCAAGCGAAGCAATCTTCATTTTACCGAAAAACAGGTTCGTGATGTGAAACTCAAGAACGGTGACATGATTCTCATCTGGTGCTACGAGGACAAATTGACAGACATGCGGGCCGAAACAGATTATCTTATCATTGAAGATGTTTACGAAGAAATCGTCCACAAGCGCAAAACCTGGATTGCCATGAGTGTGTTCGTCGCGATGGTGGCAGCGGCTGCCTTGGGGCTGGCCGACATCATGGTTTGTGCGCTGACGGCAGCCTTTCTGATGGTTTTCACAGGCTGTCTTCAGATGCGAGACGCCTATCGGGCTCTACAGGGGGATATTCTTCTTCTCATCGCAGGAACCATTGCCCTTGGGGCGGCCATGGAGCAGACAGGCACCAGCCAGCTTTACGCAAAGACTTTTCTGTCATTCTTTTCTGGTATGTCGCCGGGCTTTGTGCTGGGCGGCATGATTCTCCTGACGAGTATCGGAACACAATTGTTGAGCAACAATGCGACTGCGGTGCTCATGGTTCCCATTGCTGTATCCACAGCCGTGGGTCTCGGCGTGGATCCGAGACCGTTTGTGATCGGCATCTGTTTTGGTGCGAGTGCCTGTTTTGCCTCTCCCATCGGTTATCAGACAAATCTACTGGTTTACACGCCCGGCGGTTACAAATTCAGTGATTACTTGACGATGGGGATCCCCCTGAATCTGTTGGTGGTAATTTCGGCAACTGTTTTAATACCTATGGTTTGGCCGTTTTAATGCTTGTTTCGAATAACCCTTTTATGGAGAGACACAGACGATCTAAATGGTAGAAACGACGTTCAAACATTTTTTGGATAGCCCCTATCCACCCCAGAACCATATGCTCAGGGATCTTTGTATGGAAGTGGTAACAAGCACAATGGATGGTGCCACCATCCGGGCACCGGTGGTTCCCGAGGTCTGTTCGGAAAAGGGTGTTTTGTATGTGGGATTGCTGGCGGCACTGGTGGACGTACTAGGGGGTGTCATCGCTATTCCTGCTGTCTCGCCGGACTGGATTTCAACATCGAACTTGTCAATCCACACCACCCGCCGGGTGCTGTCCGGAACGGTATCAGCTGAGGGTCACGTTCTACGTGCCGGACGTACTTCCGTTGTTATCGGTGTCGACATCCAAGCAGAAAAAACCGGTGTCCCCCAAAAGATGACCCCGGCGGGTTATGCCATGATAACCTATTCCCGGTTGCCGGGAAACAAAACAAAATTGCGAATGAAGAGCACGGGCAAGCTCCGTGAAGCCGTTCGATTTTCGCTGAAGGGAACGGGTCTGGACAAGCCATTTGTTCAAAAGGCCGGTATTCGACTTCTCGATCGCGCAGCAGGGAAGCTTGTTCTGAAAATGAATGAGTATGTTCGCAACAGCCTCGGCTCCCTCCAGGGTGGTATGACGGCTTTTCTGGCGGATCTGGCAGGAATATATGCCGCCCGTGAAGCCACAGGAAAACCTGGACAGACGCAGGATCTGGTCATTCACTATATGTCACCGGGAATAACGGGTCCCTTTATAACCACAGCAGAGGTGCTACGTATGGATCGCCATTCTGTCTTGACACGCGTCCGTGTGGTTGATCAGGGAAACGATCATGGACTCATGGCGGTTGTCCTGAATAGCGTTCGGCTGTCAGATGCGACAAACGCTTCCGTATCGATTTAACCGGGTTCGGTGGGCAATTCCTATCTGTTGATCAGCAGGTCTTTACCATTGCCGTTGTAGAAGGTCAGACCCCAGGATCGGTGTCAGACGATCTTGTCGCTCTCGAGGGCGTCTGCTTTATATAGCTGTTGGTATTTCAAGACGTTCTTTATGAAGGTCTTGGTTTGAAGAAATGGAGGGATACCATTGTAATGCCTGACATAGCGACTGCCGGCATTATAGGCCGCCAGGGCGAGCCTGGTATCTCCTTCGAAGCGGTTGAGCAGTTTCTTGAGATAACGCACGCCTCCAGTGATGTTTTCTTCGGGATCGAATATGTCCACAACGCCAAGCGCTTTGGCGGTATGGGGCATCAACTGCATCAAACCGCCGGCCCCTTTTTTTGAGACAGCCCGGTGGTTATAGCGTGATTCCGCCATGATGACGGCTTTGACGAGTGACGGATCGATTTTGTATCGTACTGCGGCCGTTTCGATGATCGTGCTATAAAGTAGATGGGGAGTGCTCAGATAAACGGACACCGTATTTCCTGTCTGTGAGAGGCGCTTGTGACGGCCCACAGGTTGGGCGATCTGGGAGGGTATCGGCAGCATTGCCGGTGGCACCGATTTGTCCACGAGAATCAGGACGGCGCTTTGCTGGTTGCTGATGGCCTCCGGAACGGAAAGAATGCTGAAAGCAAATAATATGGCCAATATGTTCTTTAGGGTATTCATATGATACACGCCATTGTTATCAAATCGTGTCCGATTTTTGTTGTTGGCTATCAATATGGAATAGCAGCAACTTTGATGCCAGATAAGCAAATATATTTTTCATAATAATACTGAGGCGTTGTGTTGTATGTCATCCGATTTATATGTAAAATAATTCCACTTGGCTATGTAAATCATTGCCACATTAAGCCTGTTTTACCTAGTGCCCGGCTCCTTACAATATGTAATCAGCAATCGGGATGAGTCAAATAGTTATAACGAGCAAGGGTTTGTTTGACAGCACCAGAATTACCTGCCCATAGGGGTGTTCGTCAATCCATGGCCGAAACTGAAGCAGCCCAAAAAGGAGAAAAGAATGAATTATCAAAATGTTACAGTTAGCATCGGAGATGATTTTGTTGGTGAAATTATGCTCAACCGGCCCGAGCACCTGAATACGTTTAACTCGCCCATGGCACTGGAACTGGACCAGGCTTTCCATGCGCTGGACGAGGAGCGTACGGTAAGGGTTATTATCCTGAAGGGTGCGGGTAAGGCTTTTTGTGCCGGGATCGATGTCAGCGAGTTTTTCGAAAAAAGTACCATGGAATACCGTTCCTGGGTGGAACGTATGGAGAACCCTTTGATAACCATCAGTCGAATCAGCAAACCCGTTATTGCCCAGGTTCAGGGAGTGGCGGCAGCCAATGGTGCCGGTCTCGTGGCCGCCTCCGACCTGGCAGTTATGGCGGAGAGTGCCCGTCTGGGCTTGACTGCCATCAATGTCGGGCTGAACTGTGTGGGACCGGTCGTGCCCGTATCCCGTTCTGTGGGGCGCAAGAGGGCGTTGGAACTTCTGCTTTTCGGGGAGTTGATCAAAGCCGACAGGGCCATGGAAATGGGGCTGGTCAACCGCATTGTTCCCAAAGAGGAATTAGAGACCGAGACGCGGGCGTGGGCGAAAGTCCTGGCCAAAAAGAGTCCTGTTGCCGTACAGATAGCAAAAAAAGCATTCTATTCAGCTGCCGATCTTGATTATTACAAGGCCTTCGAATACATGAACGAGGCTTTTGCAAGACTTTGCAGCACCGACGATGCCAAAGAAGGCATCCGTTCGTTTTTAGAAAAGCGGATTGCCGAGTGGAAAGAAAGCTGATTGAATCTGTCAAACCATAAGAAATTCTTAGGTCTTTCATCTTTTGAAATGCTGGCCATGTTTCGACGGGGCCTGTTTTATGCCTATCTTTCCATTTATCTACGGCATTATCTCGGTTTAAGCGTCACGGAGACCACCCTTTTTGCAACCCTACCGATGATCGTGAATATATTGTGCCAGACCTTTATCTGGGGGCGCATTTCCGATCGCTTTCAACTGCGGCGGACACTGATTGTTATCGGTGAAGTTTTGGCTGGCATCGGCACCCTCCTTGTGTGGTATGTGCATCGGAAATTTGCACAACCGGCAGCGGCGGGGTATGCCATCATTGTGGGTCTGTCCGTGATCGAAATATTCTGGTCCATGTCAAATATTGCCTGGAGTGCCCTGATTTCAGATATCTATACAGATCGGGACAGGAGTCGAATGCTGGGGAGACTCACCAGCATGGGCGGTCTGGGCAGAGTGGCAGGGGTCTGGGTGGGCGGCCTGTTGTATGATGGCATGGGTATCCATTTCTCTGGCTGGGGTTTCCATGAGGGGGGCTTGTTTTTTGTGGCGTCGGGTGCCATGTGGATATCGACGCTTCCGTTGCTTTTACTTCCGGAAGGTGGCACAAAACCACCGAAAATAAAAGAAAAGACGGCTTCTGAATTGGGAACAGTTGCTTCTACGACACTTTTTTTTACCCTGTTTCTGGTTGGCATGGTGTTTATTAACTTTGGCCGCAACTCCGTGGCCATTATCCTGGCCCAATACCTGACGTTGCCGGCCGGTATCGGTGTGGGGAGTCGCGAACTGGGATATATTTTCAATACCCAGTCTGTCGCCATGATTCTCCTGGGCTGGACAACCGGATGGATGAGCCGCAGGATAGGCGATGACATCTCTTTGATGGGCAGCACCCTGGTGGGTATTCTTGCGTTGCTGGTGTTAGCAAAAACGACCTGGCTGCCCCTGATTTATGTTTGCAGTTTTATGAGAGGGGTTGCCGATGTAATCATCATGGCAACATCCTATACCATGGCTTCTGTCCTGATTCCGCAGGAAAAGCGGGCTCGGCTTTTTGCACTGTTCAACGCCACCTTCTTTTTGAGCTGGGGACTGGCGGGCACGTTTATTGCCGGACCCATCGTGGACCTGCTGATTAAAAAAAATATTGCGGAAACAACGGCCTACCAGGTCTCGTTTGTGGTGGCCGCCGGCATAACGCTCATGGGTCTGGTGATCCAGGGCATATTGAAATGGATGCGATCCACCCATAGGAAATAAGAAGGAATTCGAATGATTCTTGATGGTTGGACAATTGGAGAAAAATTGATTTTAGACAGTTATATTACAAGCTACCTGCCTTGATAGATTCGGTCACTGGCAGAACGGATACCTTGTTTTGCTTAACGGCCGGCTTGAACGTAAGTCCACCGGCAGTTTCAATCTTTCGATTGGGTTCACGATCAAGTTCAATTTTTCCCTTGAAGAAAGCGCCATCATCAATCGAGATGCTTTTCGCATTAATCTCTCCACAGAAATCAGCATGCTGAGTAATCTTTATCGTTCGCACGGCAGTGACCTTCCCATACACCTGGCCGTTTATCACCGCATCCTTCGCAATAATTTCACCCTCTACCCGCCCATTCGGGCCAACAGTGAAGCTGTTCTCCTCAAGGGCGACATCACCTTTCATCAATCCCTCGATTATTAAGTTACCTGACCCGCTGATTTTGCCCTCGATAACAACACCTTCTCCGATAATCGTCTTTACATCATTGGGTGATCGCACAGACATTCCGGAAGGTTTGTCGTCTTTACCAGTTGAACCAATTGTTTTCTCGGGTTTCACTTCAAAGCAGTTTGTGTTGTTTTTTTCTTTTGCGATTTTTGCATTATTACTGCGCTTGAACATGCCATCTCCTTTTCAGCTGTGCGGTTTGACCGCTCTCTGTTGCCAGAACCCTCTCACACCGATGAACCTGATGAAAGGCGTTAATCTTATTTTTTATACCGCCAGCATCTATTAACGGGTTACCGCCTTGCGTTCTATTATCGAGGGCAGCGAATCGGGATGGTACATTGCTCGCATGTTTTTCCACTGTTCAATTCTTATTTTTCTTAATTTGATAGGATCTTTCCAAACATTGGATGTTACATTATAGCCATTTCTTAATTTTATACCCAACGTTTTTTCTCTTTCCAATGCAATCCGTTCATACGTTCCTTTATCAATGGTATTGCCTTTAGCGTCTATGTGAATGGTATCACCAAATACAAAGGTTGGTTGATAAAGCAAAGCAGAAAAAAGGATAACAAGAAAATTGATGAATAATGTGGTTTTCATGAGTGTTGCCTCCTTTTGGTTCATTCGATTAAGCAAGTTCATCGTTTCGGATAAATAAAAACGCCTCCCGGTATGCAAACCAAGAGGCGTTGTCGTCTCGTTGGTAACCCGGCGATCCTAGGCATTCGTGCTTTAGACCCGTAGTTTTGCGTCACCGACTTTCGGCGGTTTTGCCATTTTCAACTGTATGTAAATTACATTGAGCAAATTATGCAAAGATCATGCAAAACATATAAATATTTATATCATATGAATTCAGTATGTTATTTGGATGCCCAGCTCATTATTTAGGAGATAATGACATTTTTTGTCAATTTGGATACAAATATTGTCAGCCCTGTCTCCCGATAATTCAATAAAGTGATGCTTGCGGCCACCTGTCTTAATCTTGAAAGATACCCATTGTTTTTTCCTGATAAAATAATGTATTCTTATTACGGAAATTGGGCCAAAAGACATTTATAAGATGGCTTCTAATAGCCGAACCGGCGCAAGGCCTTGGTATCCCGGGTCCAGTTTTTCTGAACCCGCACAAACAACTTTAAAAACACCTTGGTTGCCAGCATCTGTTCGATTTCTTTGCGGGCTGCTTCCCCGATCTGCTTGAGTTTGGCGCCTTTTTTTCCGATGATGACCCCTTTTTGGGAATCCCGTTCAACGTGGATGGTTGCCGCGATAGAGGTCAATCGACCGCTTTTTTCTTCTTTGAAGGTATCGATGGTAACGGCAACGGCATAGGGAATTTCCTGCCCGGTCAGTCGAAACGCCTTTTCCCGGATCATTTCCGCTGCAATAAAGCGTTCCGGCATGTCGGTCATCATCGATTCAGGAAAAAGTGGGGGACCCCATGGCAATGATGCGGCCATGGCAGAAAACAGGGCATCCACCTGATCTTCAGTTTTGGCGGAAATGGGAATGATGGTCTGGAAAGGAAAGGCTTTATGCCAGGCATCGATTTGTCCTAACAGTACAGGTTTTTTAACCAGGTCTGTTTTGTTGATGGCCAGAACCACCGGATTTGTTTGATTTTTAAGCGCCTGAAGCAGAAGGCTTTCTGAGGCGGGATCCGGTTTGGATGCATCCACGAGCATGAGAATCAGGTCCGAGTCCCCAAGCGTTGCGAGAGCCACTTCCACAATCCTGAGGTTGAGAGGGTTTTTTGATTGGTGCACACCCGGTGTGTCCAGAAAGATAAACTGGGCTGACGGCTTATTGGCGATGCCAAGGATGCGATTGCGGGTTGTCTGGGGCTTTTTTGAGGTGATGGATAGTTTTTGCCCCAGCATTTTGTTGAGTAAGGTCGACTTTCCGACATTTGGCGCACCGATAATGGCGACAAAACCTGACTTGAAATCAATTGCTTTTTTTTGGGTCATGATCCCAAGTCTCCATCTTTCAGATGGTGTTCTATGGCATGCCAGACATCTGCTAGACCGAACCTGTTTTTGGCAGAAAAGAGGATGAGTTGATCTGGAGCCATATCGAGCAGTTTTGCAATAGAAAACCGCTGCTTCATCTGACGGGTTTTGGAAAGCTTGTCCGCTTTGGTGAGGATGGGGATGCAGGGCAGGTGCTGCCCGGTGAGCCAGTCAATGAAGTTGAATTCATGCTCTTTGGGTAGTCGCCTGATATCCATAATCAAAACCACACTGGTTAATGTTCTCCTTTCGGAAAGGTAGGTTTCGATCATGGGACCCCAGGTACGTTTGACGGCCGCAGGGACCTTGGCATATCCATACCCGGGCAGGTCCACCAGAAAAAGCGACTGATTCACCAAAAAAAAATTGATCAGCTGTGTGCGACCGGGTGTTTTGCTGGTTTTGACCAGACTTTTTCTGTTTACCAGTACATTCAGCAGGGATGATTTGCCGACGTTCGAGCGTCCGGCAAAGGCAACTTCCGGAAAGGAGGGTTCCGGGTACTGAGATGGCTTGACAGCACTGGTAATGAATTGTGACGACTTGATCAACATACCATTTAGACAACCTTGTTCAAAGGGTATTCAATGATGCCTTCGGCTCCTGCTTTCAGGAGCACTGGAATCAGGTCTCTGACCACGCCGATATCAACGACCGTTTCCAAAGAAAACCAGCTTGTCTCGTACAATGGTGCAATGGTTGGTGCATTCAGGCTTGGCAGCAGTGAAATAATTTTTTTCAGGCGAGCTTCTGAAACATTCATTTTCAGGCCCACCAGTTTTTCACCCAGAAGAGCACCTTTCAGCAATAGCGCGATCTGCTCGATTTTTTTCCTTTTGGTTTTGTCTTTCCAGATGTTTCGGTTGGCGATCAGCTGGGTATTGGTTTGCATCAGTTCGTGAATGATTCTTAGGCCGTGGGCTTTGATGGTGCTGCCTGTTTCCGTGACTTCGACAACGGCATCCGCCAAGCCGGATACGACCTTTGCCTCGGTTGCGCCCCAGGAAAATTCGACGGCTACATCGATTCCCTTTTCAGCGAAATAACGTTGGGTGAAGCCTGTCAATTCAGTGGCGATTTTTTTTCCGTTCAAGTCTTCAAGGGTATGAATACCCGAGTCAAACGGGACGGCCAGCACCCATCTTGCCGGACGGGAACTGACTTTTGAATAGACAAGATCGGTGACGACATGGACATCAGAAGTATTTTCTGCGATCCAGTCTTTACCGGTGAGCCCTGCTTCAAGGGTTCCGTTTTCAACATAACGCGACATTTCCTGTGCCCGGCAGATGGCGCATTCGATGGTTTCGTCATCGATTTCGGGAAAATAGCTTCTACCATTCACATTGATGGTCCATCCGGATCGTTTGAACAATGCGATGGTTGCGTTCTGAAGGCTTCCTTTGGGAATGCCGAGTTTCAATGGTGACATCATCGCTTGTAGACCTCCTTCGGGTCGAATACGGGTTTGCCGACGATCTGAGTGGATTTACCTTCGACCCGTTTGAAAAAACAGCTTTTATAACCGGTATGACACGCAGCCCCACCGATCTGCTTCACTTTCAGAAGGACCGCATCATTATCACAATCGATGTAAATCTCTTTTACGTGCTGAACATTCCCGGAAGTCAAACCTTTTACCCAGAGTTCCTGTCGACTGCGACTCCAGAAAGTGGCTTTGCGTGTGGACTGTGTCGCCTCCCAGGCTTCAGGGTTCATGTAAGCCATCATGAGGACATCACCGGTATCAGCATCCTGGACGATGGCAGGTATCAGGCCACCGGTTTTTTTAAAATCGAGTTTGTTCATGTTTTCCTGTTTTGGTGTCATTGTCTTTTGCCGGGAGCAGACCGTTCTCTAACTGCAAGCGATCGCAAATCCTTTTCTGGAGGGGCTCGGCATCTCTATAGACATGCTGCCTGAACGGAGATAGCGAGCGCATTCCCCGTTGGTTCTGCCGTGTGGCAGTGCTTCGCATGTTGCAGGGTACTCTTCAATAACGACACCAAAAAATAAAGTCAAATTGTTTTTTATGTTGTCTAATAAGAGTACCTATTGTAAATACTATGTTTTTGCCACACATATTTATACAGGAGCAAGATGACGACGGAAACAACGCGTATATCACCATCGGACAAGCACCACCCAAAAAAGAAGAGATCGTTTGTTACAAAACTTTTTCGATGGGCACTGGCGGCCCTGGTTGGGTGCATGGTGGTCGGGGCCATGGCTATGGGTGCTCTTTACCTGTATCTGAGCCAAGATCTGCCCAAAATCACCTCTTTGTCAGCGTACCGTCCGCCGACGATTACAGAAGTTTTTTCAGACGACAACCGTAAGATCGGCGAATTTTATTCAGAAAGAAGAATCGTTATTCCCTTGTCCGAAATTCCTCAGACGCTGAAAGAAGCCTTTATCGCTGCTGAAGATGCCAGATATTTTAAACACAAGGGTATTGATTTTGTCAGTATCGTACGGGCTTTTTTTAAAAATCTTGAAGCGGGGACCATCGTGCAGGGGGGCAGCACCATTACCCAGCAGGTCACCAAATCATTTTTCCTTACGCCCGAGAGAAGCTATAAACGAAAAATCAAGGAAGCGATCCTTGCCTATCGCATCGACAAATCATTTTCTAAAGCTGAAATTCTGTATCTCTATTTAAACCAGATTTATCTGGGACACGGTGCCTATGGTGTCCAGGCCGCCGCAGAAAATTATTTTGGAAAATCCACCAAGGAGTTAAATCTGGCAGAATGTGCCATCTTGGCCGGTTTGCCCCAGGCCCCGAGCCGGTATTCACCGTTCTGGCATCCGGAACGGGCCAAGCAGCGACAGATATATGTTTTAAATCGAATGGTTAGTGAAGAGTTTATCTCAAATGTCCAGGCAACAGAGGCCATCAATACCGAACTGGATATCAAACCCCGACGGAACTGGTATATTGAGAAAGTTCCGGTATACACCGAGCATGTCCGGCGGTACATTGAAGCGCAGTATGGCGCAGATGCCCTATTGAAGGAGGGGCTGAAAGTCTATACGGCCGTCAACATCGAAATGCAAAAAAAAGCCCGGATCGAGATCGAAAAAGGGCTTCATGACCTGGATCACCGGCAGGGGTATCGCGGGCCCATCAAACAGATTCCCCCGGAAGCGTTCGAAGCATTTTCCAACACCATTGAAGAAAAGCTGGCAGAATCGCCTCTGGCACAGGGGGTGTTGACGGAAGGCATCGTCATCAAGGTTGATGACAACCAGGGCAAGACGTGGGTGCGGATAGGAAAGGCGCAGGGCATCATTTTTTTGGAAGACATCCGTTGGGCACGCAAACCCAATCCCGATATTGCCTATTACCGTGTAAAGGTCAAGAAGCCAAGCGAGGTTTTTCGTGTGGGGGATGTGATTTCGGTAAGCCTCGGAGAAATGGACACGGAAACCGCCTTATGGCGTCTTTTTCTGGAGCAGACACCCGATGCCCAGGCAGGGTTGCTGTGTATTGAAGCTGAAACAGGCCATGTCAAGGTCATGGTGGGTGGCAGGGATTTTCTGGAGAGTCAATTCAACCGGGCGGTACAGTCCCGGCGGCAGCCCGGATCTGCGTTTAAGCCTGTCATCTATGCGGCAGCCCTGGACAAAGGGTATACACCGGCATCTGTCATCATCGATTCACCCATTGTGTTTCAGAACGAAGAAATGGACTTCAAGTGGAAACCGAGAAATTACGGTAAGAAATTTTATGGTCCCACACTTTTACGTGAGGCGCTCGAAGAATCTAGAAACGTGGTCACCATTAAAATTTTACAGGATATCGGTGTGCCCTATTGTATCTCCTAT
The DNA here is from genome assembly GCA_963744665.1 of uncultured delta proteobacterium. Taxonomy (GTDB): domain Bacteria; phylum Desulfobacterota; class Desulfobacteria; order Desulfobacterales; family B30-G6; genus B30-G6. Next base: position 131,428 of record CAVUUM010000009.1, read on the forward strand.
GCCAGGAGACTGGGTATCACGTCCGAATTAAGTGACGATCTTTCTATTGCCCTAGGGTCTTCGGGTGTTTCTCTGCTGGAGATGGTGAATGCTTATTCTGTTTTTGCAAACCAAGGATATCTGGTTCAACCGGTATTCATTCAAAAAATTGTCGACCGTGATGGGAATATTCTCGAAGAGGCGACCACGGTCAGAGAAAAGGTTTTGGAGAAAAACACCGCCTACCTGATAACCAATCTCCTGGAAGGGGTTGTCAAAAATGGGACAGGAAGGCGAGTCAAGGCCTTGAAGCGACCGGTAGCCGGCAAAACAGGAACATCGAACAACCTGTTTGATGCCTGGTTTGTGGGGTATTCACCGCGCTATATCACCGGGGTATGGGTCGGGTTTGACGAAGAAAAATCCCTGGGAGAAGGTGAGCAAGGCGCTCGAACCGCCAGCCCCATCTGGCTCGGCTTCATGCGTGAGATCCTGAAAGACCAGCCCATCAAGGTTTTTCAGGTACCGGAAGGCGTGGTCTTTGCCAAGATCGACGCGGAGACCGGATTGCTGCCGATTCCAGAATCAAAAGAAACCATATTCGAGTGCTTCAAGGAAGGCACGGTTCCCACGGAATATACCAGCAAGCCCGATACCGTGACCGAAGCGGAAGACTTTTTTAAACTGGACATGTAAGTATAATGAAGGATTCGAGGGTCCGAGGGGGATACAAGGTTTGGAGGGTAGCTGAGTGCAATCAGCGGAAAGCACCTAACAGCCTACAGTCTAAACTGCTAAAAAGCTTGTTATGCTGGAAAGAAAGGATGCTCGAAAGCTGGAATTTTGCTGTCTGCTTAGAGCCGTCAGCCACCCTCGAACCCTCGATTCCTTGAACCCTTTCTCCCAAATAAATTGGGAGAAGAACCCTATTTTTTGTAAACCATGCGATTACGCCTGATCATCCTGGTTCTTTCCATCCTGGCTTTTCTGTCGGCTTCCACGGGGGGTTATTTCTATTATGACTCCTTGAGGGAGGCGGCCTTCAATGAAGCAGAACGGCAGACCGTAACCCGTATTGCCCTGATCAAGAAGAACCTTTCTTCCTATCTTTCAGAAAACATCAAGGCGGTCAAAGTGCTGGCCGGTATGGACGAGATGCTCGAGATGCTTGTGCGCCCGGGCACTCTCGCCCAGAATAACGCAAATGGCGTATTGGACCTGTTCAAGGCATCTCTGGAAACAGATGTCTGTTACCTCATGAATTACCAAGGCGTTACGGTTGCGTCTTCCAATCGAAATGCACCCGACAGTTTCGTGGGCAAAAATTTTGCATTTCGACCCTACTTTCAGCAGGCCATTCATAGTGCGCCGTCCACCTATCTGGCCCTGGGAACGACCTCTAAAAAAAGAGGCGTTTATTACAGTTTCCCCGTTTTTGAAAAAGGTGAAGACACGCCCATCGGGCTGGTGGTTATCAAAGGATCCATCGAGGAAATCGAGAAAAAAATCAGTTTTTCAGAAGATGAAATCGTGCTGGTTACAGACCCCTCTGGTGTTATTTTTATTTCAAGTCGCAAGGACTGGCTGTTTCAAACGACGAAAAAACTTTCAAAAGCCGATGAGCGTCGTATTCTGCAATCACGACAATTCGGTCAGGGGCCCTGGCTCTGGACCGGACTGGTCTTTTCTGATGATGCGGATGCAAAGGATCAGGAGGGAAGACAGTATCGTGTCCATCATGGCGAAATTGACAACTACCCGGGTTGGAGATTTGTTCATCTTCGAAATCGCAACGCCATCTCAAAAATTGTTTCAGACCCCCTTACAAAAATCATGGGTCCCATTGTACTCATGCTGTGTCTTCTGGTAGGGATGTCGGTGTTTATCCTGTACAGGAAAGCATCCGGCGAGATATTGCAAAGAAAATCGGCGGAAAAAGCCCTGAGAGAGAGCGAAGAACGGTATCGGAGCCTCTATCATCAGACCCCGGCCATGCTGCATTCCATCGACAGAGAGGGTTGTCTGGTGAGCGTCAGCGATTACTGGGCGGAAGTGATGGGATATGAAAAGAAAGAGGTTGTGGGAAAACGATTGACGGATTTTTTTACCGACGCATCACGTAAGCACGCTGAGCAAAATGTATTTCCCTTGTTTTTCAAGGCTGGGTTTTGCAAGGATGTCCCCTACAGGTTCGTTAAAAAAAATGGCGAGATTATTGACGTTCTGCTCTCCGCCATCAGTGATCGAAAAGAGGACGGCCAACCTGTCCGGTCACTGGCTGTTTCCATAGATGTCACCGAAAGGAAGCGGGCGGAAGAGGCCCTGAATCAGGCCAAGGAAGAACTGAGTCGTTACTCCAAGGAGTTGGAATCCCAGGTGCGGGAACGGACGGCCGAGATCAGCAGCATATTGAAATATACACCCGATGTGGTCTCCATCAAGGACGAACAAGGACGGTATCGCCTGATCAATGCACGCTTTGAAAGCATTTTGAACAAACTGAACGAACACGTACGCGGTCAGACCGATTTCGATATTTTACCCCCGGACATTGCCGAAAAAATTCATCGCCATGACCGGCAGGTGCTCACGGAAGGGCGTTCGTTTCAGGTGGAAGAGTATCTTCCCCACGAAGACGGGCTGCATACCTATCTTTCGGTTAAATTTCCCATCTATGATGAACACGGGGCTACCAGCGGTGTGGGTGCGATTTCCACCGACATTATGGAAGTTAAAAAGGCCCAGGATCAACTACGGCGTTTGTCTGGCAGCATTATGGCGAATCAGGAGAAGGAGCGGGCCTATATCGCCCGGGAGCTGCACGATGAGCTTGGCCAGGTGTTGACAGCGCTGCGAATGGATGCTGTCTGGTTCCAGGAGCGAATGAAAGGAGCAGACCCTTCGGTTACCAAACGGGCCCAGGCCATGTGCAAGTTGATCGACAAGACCATCGAGGAGGTTCGGTTGATGGCCATCAGGCTTCGTCCGGGTGTTTTGGACCATCTGGGTCTTGTGGATGCTCTGGAGTGGTACGTAACGGATTTTGAACGCCGAACCGATGTTTCCTGTGTTTTTGAACATTCCAAGGTGCCAAGGGTCAATGACAACATCGCCATCACTGCCTATCGGATAACCCAGGAAGCCCTTACCAATGTTGCACGACATGCGGCAGCCAGGCATGTTTTTGTTACGCTTCACGCAAAGAACAAGGAACTGATGCTGCAGGTAACGGATGATGGATCCGGTTTCGACCAAACACGGCTTCAGGACGCAGAAGGCCTGGGGGTGGCTTTCATGCGCGAAAGGGCGGTTCTGGTGGGAGGACATTTAGATGTTGCCTCAGTGACGGAAAACGGAACAACCGTGACGTTCAAGGTCCCGATTAACGCTCAGTATCCGGACTGACGGCGCAGACACCACAAGATTTTTTGTAACAGGGGCAAATGTGTATTTTTCCGTATCCCATATCGGGAAATGGAAACACCATGAGGTGGTTTATGATAAAGGTATTGCTGGCTGATGATCACAGCATCGTTCGTGAAGGGCTCCGGCGTATCGTTGAAGAGAGCGAAGACATGGTGGTTGTGGCGGAAGCCTCCGATGGCAGGGAAGCCATTCATCAGATTCGCGCGAGCCGACCGGATGTGGCGGTGATCGATATCTCCATGCCTGAAATCGATGGATTGGAGGTTCTCCAGCAATTGCAGCCGGAGTATCCGGAACTTCCCATCCTGATACTGACCATGCACGAAGAACAGCAATATGTTGTTCGCGCCATCGAGGCCGGCGCCAGGGGGTACATCACCAAGAAATCAGCCCCGGAGCAACTCGTCAATGCGATCCGGAAAGTGTATGCCGGTTCTTTATACATCTCCGAAGAGGCCGCCGAAGCCCTGGCGCTGCGCGTGGCAAAGGGGACATCCGGGCAATCACCTCTCGACCTCCTGTCCACAAGGGAACTTCAGGTGCTCAGACGGCTGGCCCTGGGACACACCAACCGTGAGATCGCCGAAAATTACAACATCAGCATCAAAACAGTCGATACGTATCGGCTGCGATTATTAAAGAAGCTGAACCTTAGAAACAACGCCGAATTATCTCGATTTGCCATTCAAAACAGACTGATCGAAACCTGAAGGGTTTTTTGTAAGAAAAAAACCGACAGAAAGATCAGAAATTATCTAATTGACGGTATCCCTGTGGCCTTGTATGCAATAAGCTTGAATGCCAGATCCAGGTTTCCGTCATCAAATAAAGCCACCAGGATTGTTTCTGACCATCGCCAGGGTAATCATGCAAATGAATGTTCTGATATAAATGGAATAGCGTGATTGTATCAGGGCATTTCAAAGAAGTGTTCATGGCGGTCATGCAGAACGTTATTGGCGGCTGACATATGGTGGTGTCAACGATTTTATCTGACCGTATAAGGACTCTGGTTTAAATCGGGTGGAAAAGGATTGAAACTCACCCTTGAACACAATTTTGAATGAAAACAGCGCAGGAGGTTTCAAATGAAGAAAAAGGAATTTAAGATCGTAATGGGACTAAGTGTCGCATTGGTGCTCGTCATGGTATTTGCGGGATCCTCGTTTGCAAAAGAGAGAATCGTTTTCGGCGGTGGACCGGCTGGAGGTACCTTCCAGGTGGTAGCCAATGCCATCCAGGTGTATAAACCGGTAAAAGATGTCGCTGATTTTACGGTAAAGGCGCAATCGTCGGCCGGTTCGGTGGAAAATCTGAGAAAAACCGATGCAGGCAGACAACAGATGAGTGTGGTCTATTCCGGTCATGTCTACCTGGGTAGAAACGGCATGATGAAAAACGACACCAAGAAATATGAAAATGTGCTGGCCGTGGCCTGGCTTTACGGTGCTCCGGCACAGCTAGTGGTCAAAAAAGGTTCCGATATCAAGCGTGTCGGCGATCTTGAAGGAAAAAAAGTGGGTGTCGGTAATGCCGGTTCCGGGGCATTTGCCAATTGCGAGTTGTTCTTTACCCATATGGGTGTCTGGGACAAAATCGAACGAAATGCCATGGGCTACAATGATGCTGCCGCCGCGTTTGGAAACAATCAGCTGGATGCATTCTGGCTCTTTACTGCGTTTCCGAGTGGCGCCGTGATCATGGCTGCCCAGACCAATGACATCGCCCTACTCGATCTGGACAAGGATGCCGAATCTTCCGGTTTTTACAAAAAGTATCCCTATTTCGCTAAATTGGCCGTGCCGGCCGGGACCTATCGGGGTGTGGATTATGACGCCGGTTCATTTCAGGACAGCGCATTGTGGGTGGCCAACGCCAAGGTGTCTGACGATACAGTCTATAAGCTCCTCTCGCTCATCTATACGGATGCGGGGCTGAAACATATGGTCGAACAGAAAAAAACCTTTAAAAAGATGAGTCTGGAAACGGGCGCCACCAATATCGTGACACCGTTTCATCCGGGTGCCGAAAAGTTCTGGAAAGAAAAAGGCATGTTAAAATAAAATCGCTATGCGATTTTATATGAGAAGTCGTTTTACCGCTTGAAATTTAAGATGTGAGATTTGGGTGCTGGCAAACACTAGGTGTATCATGCCCCACCCATTTCTCACCTTTGATCATGCGACTTATTTCCCTACCCGTAAAAATTGTGTAATTTGTTATAAAAAATCTTTTTCTTTACCGGTTTATCCGGGTTGGGATGTCGGGGGATTATTATATTTAGAAATTTCAGCCGTAGGGGGTAGAAAAGTGTACGACAAATTAAAACGTGTGGAAAAAATCATATTTGACGTATTAGCCGTTTCACTGGTCCTTTTTTATTCCTATTCTGCTGTTGTAAGCCCTGCATCCACGCAGTACCATCGGGGGATCTATGTCATCATCACCTATGTGCTGGTGTTTTTGACATATCAGTCTAAATCGAAAAAATGGCCGGGTTTGAACCCCGCTCTTCGGGTAGTCGATTACCTGTTGATCTTTTTTTCAATTATTACGGTCGGATACTGGATACTCAATTTTGAAGTTATCAACTACCGCACCGGCGCTGAAACACCCTTTGATATGGCGATTGCCATGATCGGTGTTCTCATCGGCATTGAACTGGCCCGGCGAGTGGTGGGCAATATTTTTGTGGTTATCGGCGTCCTGATGCTCCTCTACGGGGTTTACGGGGCCTACTTTCCAGACATTGTTTCCCATGCGGGTGACACGTTTCCCGAGTTGTGCACCAGTATTTTCTACAAAAGTGATGGTGTGTTCGGCATCATGGCCAATGTCCTGGCCACATACGTGATTCTGTTTGTTCTTTTCGGTGCCTTCCTGGAAAAATGTGGGGCGCAGAAATTTTTTATCGATTGGCCCCTGGCTGCTGTGGGTCATCGAATTGGTGGACCCGCTAAGGTGTCCGTCATCGCCAGCGGTCTTTTCGGCTCCATTTCCGGCAGCGCCATCGCCAACACCGTGTCCACCGGAGCCTTTACCATACCCATGATGAAAAAAGCCGGCTTCAGGCCACACATTGCCGGCGGTATCGAGCCGGCCGCTTCCATTGGCGGAATGTTCATGCCCCCGATCATGGGTGCGGGCGGATTCATCATGGCGGAGCTGACCGGCGTGCCGTATTCCCGAATCATGTTGATAGCCATCTTCCCTGCCATTATGTATTTTTTCAGTGTATATGTGATGGTCCACTACGAAGCCAAGAAATATAACATCATCGGTGAAAAATCAGAACAGAGTGCCATGGAGATCCTGAAAAATGAATGGGTGTATATTCTACCCCTCGTGGTGATAACCATATTTATGCTCACCGGCTATTCGCCGGGGTTTTCCGCTATTTTGGGACTGGCTACCTGTATCGCCGTCAGTTTTAAAGAAGAAAACACCCGGATCGATTTGGCGTTTGCCGTCATCATGTTGGTTGTGCTGTTGGGATCCTTTTTGAACATGACCTCAGACAACACGATCATTTCAGCAAACAAGCTGGTGCTCCTTGGCGTCATTGCCTATGTTATTACCATCTTTTTCCGAAAAAACCGGCGGGAACGTGTGGGGTTTGAATTGAAGCAATTTGTGGACGCGGCCCGGTCCGGGACGGAAAACAGCCTTAAAATCGGGGCGACTGTGGGTGTTATCGGTATTATTATCGGCGTGCTCACCTTCAGCGGACTGGTGCTGACCTTCGCGGACATTGTGATCGAACTTGCGGGGGGGTCGCTGGTGCTAACCATATTTTTAATCGCCCTGGCTTCCCTGGTTTTGGGCATGGGGGTTCCGGTGACTGCCGCCTATCTCATCACGGCCGTGGTAGCCGTACCTGCCCTGACCCACCTGGGTGTCAATGAAATTGCAGCCCATATGATTGTTTACTGGTTGTCCCAGGACTCCAATATTACACCGCCGGTCTGTATTGCCGCCTTTGCCGGGGCGACCATTGCCAAGGCCAATATGTGGCGAACCGCTTTTGCATCCTTTAAATTTGCCAAGTTCCTGTACCTGGGGCCCTTTTTATTTGGTTATGTACCAGGTTTTTCTCTGGATGGAAGCGTCATGGATATTATCAAGGCTTTTGTGCTGATCATTTTTGGAACCTGGGGATATTCCTATATTTTAAGTGGTATCTGGTTCAATCCGTTAAAAAAACTTTTTAAAAAATCTTAAGATAGTGGGGTGGTGACACGATGCATGCAAAGATTAAGATGGAAAACATATTATACACGACCGATCTTTCCGACAATGCACGGTATGCGTTTGACTATGCCTTGAGCCTGGCGGACCTCTATGGGGCCAATCTGATTCTGCTGCATGTTTTACCGGAAACACCTGACCTGGTAGATAAAAGTGTTGTCGGTTACATTGGTGAAAAACAATGGGAATCCATCAAACAACGTCATTTTCAGGATGCCAAGGAGGCACTTATCGGTAAAAGAAGGGATCACATGGTTGTGAGCGAAATTATAGACCAGTTCAGAAACGATGCCAAAGCCGGTTTAGGCAGCCATTCCATCCCATCCGATGAGGTTCTTGTGAAAAAGGGAAACGCGGTTGAGATCATTCTTGAAACAGCCCATGAGAAGAACTGCGATCTCATTGTTATGGGAACACATGGACAAGGCTCTCTGGCCGATGCCATGATGGGCAGTACGGCAAGACGCGTGGTACGACGATCCCAAAAACCCGTGCTGGTGGTCCGGCTTCCAACTCCGGACAAGTCCTGAACCGAGGCCATCCATTGTCATCCTATCTCATTTTGTTTATTATTCCCACCGGCAAGGTTTACCGCCTGAAGACCTTCAAACGAAAGGTATCTTTTGAGATAGCGTCATCCGGAACCAATTCAATTGAATCTATGTGAAAAAGTGCCTTCAGGCGCTTGATGTTGGCGTTTTTCAGACCCCGCATTTTCGAGATATTGCTGGGATGAACAAAGAACACCGTTTTGTGTATGGGTGTTCTTTCTGTGGCCAGTTCAGCGATTGCCTTGTCAAAAAAGAGTTCCGAGTGAACCAGGTGGCCAAAGGCGGGATGATATGGACCGGCAACAACGGTTCCGTGGAAATCAAGACTTTCTGACGCCTGGAGACCCATGCGAATGACCGGTATCTGTTTTTCCCGAAAGAAACCATAGAGACGTTTTACCTGACTGACGGCCGTATCCAGGCTAAGGGGTTCATAGCTGCCGTTTTGAACCCATGTTTCAAGGTGGCTGTTTTTCAATACAATGGTCGGGTAGATACGCACAAAGTCCGGCAAAAGAGAGGCGATTTCAAGGGCCGTTGTCATGGCGGATGATTCATCCTGACCCGGCAGCCCCACCATCATCTGGAGACCCACGGCATAGCCACTCTCTTTTAAGCGTTCAACAGCCCTGCGGGTGTCAAGGGCTGTGTGCCCCCTTCGGGAAAGGCGCAGCACGGTGTCATCCATGGATTGCACGCCCAGTTCAATGGTTTTGACAGGAAATCGTTGAATCAATTCCAACATCTCTGCAGTGACCGTCTCCGGCCGGGTTGAAAAGCGGATGCCTGCCGCCTGGCCCCGTGTGACAAAACGCGTGGCAACACCGAGAAACGCAAGGATATTTTTTTCCCCGATACCGAGAAAGGTCCCGCCGTAAAAAGAAATCTGAGGCGTTTCGTGGTACGGCTGTCGATAGGTCAGGAATCGTGAGATTTCTGCAGCGACATCTTCTTTTGAAGGCAGTTGGTCTGAGCGGTCCACAATCAGGGTCTGGTTGCAGAACGCACACTGATGGGGGCACCCGGCATGGGGAATAAAAACAGGGACAATGAAGGGGCGGCCATCTTTTATTTTGTTTGGATCATGGGAACGGGGAACAGTTGTCATGTCGTTCACGCAACAAAATCGGGTTGCCGATAAGGGTATTTTCTGTCAGGGTTTTAGGTCCATCAACACCTTTCGCGCTGCATCCTGCTCGGCAGCTTTTTTGCTTTTTCCTTTCCCGACGGCCCGAATATTACAGACATCGGTCTGAACACGAAAGGTTTTATCGTGGTCGGGTCCATTTTCTTCGATTACCCGGTATTCCGGTGCTGGTTTGCGCTGGAGCTGAACCACTTCCTGGAGTTCGCTTTTATAATCCAGAAAGGGTACGCCTTCCCCGACGGCATCGAAAAGGTCTGAAAAAAGCTGCTCGATCATGGCATAGGCGACGCCATAACCGCCATCCAGGTAGATGGCGGCAATAATTGCTTCCATGGTATCGGCAAGAATCGATGTCTTACGATGCCCACCGGTGAGAAATTCGCCTTTACCAAAAAGAATGTGGCTGCCGATACTCAAGTCGTGTGCCAAGGATGCCAGCTGGGTTTCATTGACCATATTGGAACGTATTCTGGTCAGGTCCCCTTCTTTCAGATCCGGATGGCGTTCCATCAAAATATGACCGACAGCGAGACTCAGCACCGCGTCTCCAAGAAATTCAAATCGTTCATTGTCTCGCATATCCGGGATTGACTGCTCATTCACAAAGGAACTGTGGCGAATCGCTTCGGACAGGATCGAGCGATTCTGAAAACCATATCCAAGCTTTTTTTCCAGCTTTGAGATATTATCCGGCGCGTGGGCGCACTGTCGCAGGCTTTCAAATAACCCATAGGGCACATGCAGGGCGCCATATCCAATACCCATTTTCAGCTCCGGCTTTAAGTCGCCATGAAAATCAGTACCGCCGGTTAAGAGCAGGTCGTGTGATGAGGCAATTCTGAGCAGTTGTTGGACCTGCTGATCCGAGTGTTCCGGATAGTAGACTTCGACACCTTTCAGCCCCAATTTTTTTAACGCGACAATCAAGGCCTCCAGGTCACTTTCCCGGTCTATATTCAGCAGTCCGGGGTGTGCCAGAACAGGAAGACCACCAGCATCGGATATAATCTGGATGGTTTTTGGGCAGCTGAGTCGCCGCTTGTCCACAAAGGCAGATTTTCCCTGACCGAGATATTGATCAAAGGCCTCATCGATGGAATGAACAATATTTTTCTCCAACAGTGCCGTGGCAATGTGAGGTCTGCCGAGTTCACCGGCGTCAACCCCTTTGCGCAGATCTTCCATGGTTATCATGATATCCATGCTGTTGAGACGTTGGAGGATCTTCTGGTTTCGGGTCCGCCGAATTTGCTGAAGTGCGTCGAGTGTCCGGTTCAGCACCGGATCGTCCAAACGGATAAAATACCCCAGAATGTGATAACTGCTGACAAAATCAAATGGCGCAATGGGTTGCGCACTGATTTCGACACCGGTGACCAATTCAATATTTGCGGGTATGGCAAGACCATGTGCTTCTTTTGAACCGGCAAGTGTGTCATGATCCGTAATGGCAATGGCGCCTAATCCAAAATCCTGCGCCATTGTGATAATTTCTGAAGGTGTCGAGGTGCCGTCTGAGGCAGTGGAGTGAATATGCAGATCGATGCGGATATTTTCTTTATAATCCAAGAGCTTTTTCGAATGCTTCCTCTTTTGTTTTACAATCGATACATTGGGTTGTTACCATCCGGGCTTTCAAACGCTTAACCGAGATGTCCTCCCCACATGATTCGCAGATGCCAAATGTATTGTTTTCAATACGCGTGAGAGCCTTTTTGATTTTATCGATAAGTTTACTCTCTCTGTCACGAATTCTAAGCATAAAATTCCGGTCAGATTCCAGGGCAGCGCGATCGGTGGGATCCGGGAAATTTTCCTTGGGTGCGGTCATGCCGGAAACGGTATCGTCCGCTTGATTGAGAAGGCTCTCTAATTTCTGGGTCAGTTGCTCTTTAAAAAATTCAATGTCTTTCTTTTTCATCATAGCACCTCAAAAACATGGAACAGTATCGAATAAAAAGATATACATAACATAAGCAGAGAATGTTGTAAAGTATTAATATTGGTTCGACTGCAGCAACCCATTGTTTGGTTGGTTTCCGTCTGTGGGTTCTGGTAACAAATAGGTGTTGTCAGTACCGGTCGGATGTCGTATAAAGAATAAACTTATTTTCCGAAGTTGCCGGACCCGACTGAAATGGAGGATATGGATATGGCGGAAGACTATAGCACAAAATACAAATCTATCACCGTCAGAACCATCGATGGATCGACGTTTAACGGAAAAGTGAACATTTCACCGGATCAGAGGGTTTCAGACATTTTTACCAAAAGCGACCGCTCTTTTATTGTCATGGTAGATGTCTCCTCTATCGATACGTCGGGTAAAACACGTTTCATTAACAAAGATCATATCGTTTGGGTAGAACCGGACGATACTTAGAGAACCGCCCTAAAGAGCATTTCTAGCGTTTTCATGTTGTTAACCCTGAATATCTGATGCGGGTATCCTTCCGGAATTGTTTTTTTCAACAGCCCGGTCAGAACGTTTCCCGGGCCCACTTCCACAAAAATTTCTATGTTCTCGTCCATCAGTCTGCCCATGGTGTCATACCACTTAACGGGATGACACAGCTGTGTCACCATCAGCGATCGAATTTCAAGGGGATCGTTCGTACTATCGGCCGTTACATTATGCAAAACAGGCAGAAGGGGCTTGCTGAACGGGATGCTCTCCAAAAAGTGCTTAAAATCATTTTCCGCGCCATGAATCAGGGCGCTGTGCCATGCACCGCTCACTTTCAAAGGAATCGAGCGGCCGTTTTGGCTGACAGCCAGAGCGGATGCCTTTTGGACGCCTGTCGGTGCCCCTGTAATCACGATCTGGTTTTTGGTATTGTGGTTGGCCACGGATACGATGCCGTCTGATCCAGCCTTGACGACGAGAGCCTCCACTGCCTCGATGGAGAGCCCGATAATTGCGGACATCGCACCTTCCTGCTTTGTGGCTTCCCGGTGCATCAACTCGCCTCTTTTCATGACAGATAAAATGGTATCTTCCCTGGAAAGAACTGCGGCAGCGCACAAGGCGCTGTATTCACCCAGGCTGTGGCCTGCTGTGACATCGGCCTTGATTCCCTCCTTTTGAATAACCGCCAGAGTGGCTAGGTTGATGGCGGTCAAAGCCGGTTGGAGGTTCACCGTGGTGGTCAAGTTCTCCATGGGACCTTTGAAACAGAGTTTTGACAGGTTGAGTTTGACCAGTTCTTCGGCCATGTCGAAGGTTTCCCGAACAATATCGAATGCCTGGTAAAATTCGAGACCCATACCAACACGTTGGGAACCCTGACCGGGAAATAGAAACGCGATTTTTTTCATGTAAAGTCTCCTGGTTAATCCCTTAACTACAAACGTTGTGTGTTTTGTGGCAAAAAAAATAAAAGCAATCACGAAAACACGAAACCTGAAAACCACGAAAAGTTTTATGGTCTTTTTCGTGGTTTCATACTTTCGTGGTTTCGTGATAAAAGATCTTTTTCTTTTCCGATTTATTCGGGTTGGGTTTTGTTCTTTAAGTTTTTTTAACCCATAAACCCCCGTATCTACGCGTCCAGGTTAAAAAGCCTACGCATCAAATCCAGGTAGACAGGCTTGTTGATGTGGTGCCCCTCCATTTTCAAAAGACGGGTGGGGTCATGCATAATCTTGTTGACCATCGTTCCTGTCATTTTCTGCAGGGCTTCCTGGTCTGCTAACGAGGCTTGTTGAAGGCCTGGAATTGTTCTGCGGAGTTCATTGTCGATAATCCCGTGCAGTTTGTTCCTGAGATCGACAATGGTTGGAACGACATTGAGGTTGTCGTACCAGTCCCGAAAACGGATAACGGCCTCGTCTACGATTCTTTCCCCTTTCAAGGCCTCTTTTTTACGATCTTCGAGATTTTCTTCGATAATATTCTGGAGATCATCCACATCATAGACGTATGCGTTATCCAGCCGGTTAATTTCCGGATCAATATCCCGCGGAACAGCGATATCGATGAAGAACAAAGGCCGGTTTCGTCGGGCACGCAGAGCCGTTTTTACCTGGTGGCGCTGGATAACCAGTTCCGGAGACCCTGTTGAACTGATAATGATATCCACCTGCTCGAGCCACTGGGGTATTTCTTCCATCCGAACGGCCTGTCCCCTGAATCTTTCCGCCAGAGAAACACCCCGTTCAAAGGTCCGGTTGGCAACATAGAGATTTCCGACTTTTTGCCTGAGCAGATGCTCAACCGCAATCTCGGCCATTTCTCCGGCACCGATCATCAAAACGTTCTTTTTTATCAGAGAGTCAAATATTTTCTTGCTCAGTTCAACGGCGGCATAGCTGATGGATACCGCGCGATCTCCGATACCTGTTTCGGTGCGTACTTTTTTGGCTACAAAAAAAGCGCGATGCAGCAATCGGTTGAGTATCAGAGCGGATGCTTTACGCTGAGTGGCAATTTGATAGGCCGATTTAATCTGCCCTAGAATTTGAGGTTCTCCAACGATCATGGAGTCCAGGCTGGCAGCCACACGAAAAACATGCCTGACAGCCTCATCGTTTTCGCGATGATAGAGAAAGTTTTCGAAACGTTCCAAAGGAATCTGATGGATGAAGGCAATGAATTTCTTTGTTGCGTCAACGGCAGCAGGGACGTCGTTGGTAACCAGCAGGATTTCAACACGGTTGCAGGTCGAATAGACCAGCACTTCGTCAATGGTGGATTCCTGTTTCAAACGATCCAAGGCAACCAGGGTGTCCTCGGGTGTAAATGCGATGCACTCCCTGAGTTCGACCGGTGCTGTGGTGTGATTCAGTCCTATTAGTACGATATCAGCCATGTGCACCATTAAACCATTACCTGTCGAGCGGCTTACCACCGGGTGAATTCACCGTGGTGTCCCTTCAGAAAAAAATTAACCCCAAAAAAAGTGAACATGAGCACGGCAAAACCGATGATCGCCATGATGGCTGCTTTTCTTCCACGCCAGCCCAGGCTTATACGGCCATGCAGCAGCGCAGCGTACAACAGCCAGGCGATTCCGGACCAGATTTCTTTGGGATCCCCGCTCCAAAAGTGTCCCCAGGCTGTTTTTGCATAGGCAAAGCCGGTGATGAGACCCATGGTCAGCAGGGAAAACCCGACCACAATGCAGGCATACCCGGTGGTGTCGATAAATTCGAGAGAAGGCAGGCGCCGATAAAAAAAACCTTGTATTTTGGTCTTGATGGCCTGTTCTTGAATCAGGTAAAAAATTCCCACGCCAAACGCAAGAGCAAAGGCCGCATCACCTAGAAAAACCGTAACAATATGAAAATAAAGCCATATGCTGTTAAAAACCACGGGCGTTTCCATCACTTCTGTTGGCAATTGCGTACTGATGCTCATGACCACAGCCGCCAGGGGAGATGCAAATGCGCCCAATATTTTGAGATGATATCGGGTTTGGAATACAACAAAGAGGGCTGCCATGGCCCAGGCAACCATGGAGAGCGTTTCCCGAAGATTGTGAACGGGAAGATGGCCGGCCAGAAAGGTTCCATAAACAATGACCCCCGTGTGCAGCAAACATCCGGCAACCAGAAGATAAAAACCGGTTTGATTCCAGAATGCATCCTGACGTACAAGGTACGCCACATATCCGATGGCACTCAGGATATAGATAAAGGCCACTGCATGGGTCAGTAGATTCATTTCGCACCCTTTGTTTCATTGTGGCTGGAAGCGGGTTTCAATAATTCGTCAACAACATAACCGGGTCCCAGCACGTCGAGAAGCAGACAATCGATTTCTTCAAATTGACGATTTTCGATCCATGAAATAATATCACTGTGAATGATTTTTTGAAAAAGGGGTTTGTGCTGCTCCGGTGCATGTTTTTCCAGGAGAAGCCGGTTTCGAATGGCACCCATTAAATCCAGAAAGATGGCATATGCTTTACCAAATTGTTTTTCAAGGTCTTTACGCAGTTTTTTTGCAAATGCTGGACTTTTCCCGGACGTAGAGATTGCCAGAACCAGGTCACCTTGCGCAACAATGGCAGGGAGAATAAAATTACAGGCCGCAGGTCTGTCGGCAATGTTACATAACAGATTCTTTTTTTCTGCATCCATGCTGAGTTGTTGATTCAAGCCCTCATCGTTGGTGGCACCAATGAGAAGGAATCTGTTATCCAGGTCGGAAGACCTGTAAGCCCGTGTTATAAGCGTAATGCGCTGGTCTTCCGCTAAACGTTTCAACTCTTTGGTGGTATCCATGCTCACGACCGTGATCGACGCACCGCATTTGAGCAGCATCTCGACTTTACGGGTGCCCACGTCGCCACCCCCGACCACCAGGCAGTTCCGCCCTCTGATGTCCAGAAAAATGGGATAATATTGCATATGAAACCAATAACTCCGATTCTATTTCATCATCCGGCTGATATTAGAAATGCCTGGAAATTTATACTGTTCATGTCATTTGCCCTGCGGGCGTCATTTGTCCTTCGGACGACATTTGCGCTACGCGCGTAATTTATTGTCGCTGAAAGCTGTCAGCTACCCTCAAACCCTTGTATCACCCTCGAACCCTTGCTTTTTATCAAACCTCTATCCTCATTAAGTCCTCTGCAATCAGCAGGGGGCCTTGGTATGTCTTGCGACATTGGGCTGTTAAGTCGAACTGGTCGCATTCTGGGTACAAATGTGTCAGCACCAGTTTTTTTACATGGGCACGTGCTGCCATGTCACCGGCCAATGAGGGTGTCAGGTGTCCCGGTACCTTCAATGTATCCGGCATCGCGGATTCGCAGATGAGAAGATCGGCATCTGTGGCAAGGGAAACCAGGTTTTCGTTGGTGTCGGTATCTCCTGAATAGACAATTGATTTGCCCTTGGCATTCGTGATGCGGTATCCGAGACTTTCTTCCCGGTGATTCATGGGTAATGTTTTCACCGAAAAAGATGCAAACTGCCGGCTGTCCAATCCGTTCCCGCTGAATTCGAGAAAGCGAAGCATGCCTTCGGGCAGGTCCAGCCAATCGCCGTACACAGCTTTCAGTCTATTGATAAAATTGATAAATCCCTTGCCCCCGGTGATCGTCAGCACTTTGTTTCGTCTGCTGCTGTCCGGATATTTGGTGGCAAAGATGAAGGGTACCAGTTCTCCGGTGTGATCCGGGTGGAAGTGGCTGAAAAAAATAACATCAATATCAAAAATTTCGATGCCGGCGTTTAAAAGGCGATGCATGGTGCCCGGTCCAGAATCAAAAAGGAGTTTTGTCTCACCGATTTCCAGGAGAATCGCACACGAGCTGCGCTTCAGAGACGGTACACAGGTGCCGGAGCCGAGTATGGTTACAGAGGTCGCGTTCATTTCTTTGTATCGGAAGGCGGTGTCTTGGTTTTGATCTGATTCATGATCCAGCGAATAACCTTGCTGTCATCTTTGTGATCGATAAGCGGTTTCAGCCTGGTTAGATCGATTTCAGCCCGAGCCACGGCTTTGTGCCCGCCAGCTGATCCGAATTGAGCGAATCCCTGTTCCGCAATTTTCCCGGCATTCTTACGCAATCCATCGCTCCTGAATATGATGACCAGTTTCTTTTGATGATATCCGGCAACGATACTCCATTTGATAGAGCTGATTTTTAGAAAGAAATCTGCAATGAGGACGCAGAGATCGGGATTGGGCACCGGCCCCAGGAAAACGAAGACCTTTCCTTTTCGGACACGTCTGTTTTCTAGTGCCTTTTTGAAAAATTTCAAATAGTCCGGTCTGATTTCGGATTGTTCGATTTTTCTGACCAGATGTTTATTGGCGTGGCGGAACAGGTATTGGAATGAACGCACATCTTCCACCAGTGTTTGTTGTTCAAAATTATTGGTGTCGTTTTTGATACCCAGCAGCAGGGCTGTGGCCAGCTTGACGGCGGGCTTGATTCTGGCAGCCCTTAAATATTCGGTCATGATACTGGCAGTGGCACCGTACTTGGGGCGAATGTCCTGAAAGGGGGCCTTGCTTCCCGTGTCGGGATGGTGGTCGATGATCAGATCAATGGTAAATTTTTCAAACGAGGCATTGTGGGATGGCTGCGAATCCACCATCACAACCCGATTAAAGCGTGTTTCATCCAGATCTTTTATATAGGTGAGATTAACACCCAGAAGCGCCACCATGGCACAATTATCCGGTCGATCGATGATATTAATATTGGAAATAGTGATGTTGTTCACTTTGCGCCATAAAAGACGCTTGACAGCCATGGCACTTCCAATGGCATCCGGGTCCGCATTGATCAGAATGAGCACCCGGTCATCAGATGTAAATTGGTTGTAGAACTGGTGGATCTTATCTTTTGCCGATAATAACATATATGACGTTACCGTATTGCAATGCTTTATATTTTTTTGATATTTTTCAACCGTATGATGAGTCGCTGAATATATCAATAATAAAATCGCAGCGCGTTTTTGGGAAATGTGACGGGGTTACCACCCGCTATTGTTGTTCAAGGGATTGAAACACGAGACTGTCGTTGGCAACATCAACGCGGATCTTTACGCCGGGTAGGATGTCCCCCTCTAGAATTTTCATGGACAAAGGGTTTTCGATATGTTTTTGGATAACCCGTTTCAGGGGTCTGGCGCCGTACGTTGGATCGTATCCCTTCTCGGCCAGAAATATTAAAGCCTGGTCGCCCAGGACCAGTCCGATATTCTGTTCTGCCAGACGGGTTTCAAGCCGTCTCATCTGAATCCCTACGATTTTGGTAAGCTGCTCAGGGGTGAGGTTGTGAAATATGATGGTTTCATCGATGCGGTTCAAAAACTCAGGTTTGAAACTTGCCCGCAAGGCAGCGGTGACGCGCTCCTCCATTTCTGCCCGGTTTTCCTGTGCCAGTTCCTGGATATGCTGACTGCCCACGTTTGATGTCATGATAATGAGTGTGTTCTTGAAGTCCACGGTTCTGCCGTGTCCATCGGTCATCCTGCCGTCATCCAGTATCTGGAGCAGGACATTGAAAACCTCCGGGTGTGCCTTTTCGATTTCATCGAACAGAACCACTGCATAGGGTCTTCGACGAACCGCCTCCGTTAAAAATCCGCCTTCGTCATATCCCACATATCCGGGGGGAGCACCGATCAGCCTGGACACCGCATGCTTTTCCATGTACTCGGACATGTCGATGCGTACAATGGCTTGTTCGCTGTCAAAGATGAACTCAGCCAATGCCTTGGCCAGTTCGGTTTTCCCAACACCGGTGGGGCCCATGAAGATGAAGGAGCCGATGGGCCGGTTTGGGTCCTGCAACCCTGACCGTGCTCTGCGGACCGCATTTGAAACAGCGGAAATAGCTTCGGTTTGACCGATGACGCGACGCGAGAGCCTTTCCTCCATATGAACCAGCTTTTCCCGTTCGCCTTCGAGCATCTTGTTGACAGGAATTCCCGTCCAGCGGGAGACGACCTCGGCAATGTCGTCTTCTTCGACTTCCTCCTTGAGCATCTTTTTGTTTTCCTGGAGTCGAGAGAGTTTTTGCCGGGCTTCCTCCATCTGCTTTTCGAGAGCGGTGTACGATTCCGTACCGTATTTCTGCAACTTTGGCCAGGTTGCCCTGTCTTTCGAATTTTTGGGCTTCAATACCCAGCTGTTCCTGTTTTTCCTTTATTTCCCGGATGGTTTGAATGGCGTCCTTTTCGCTTTTCCAGTGGGCTTTCATCTGGAGAATGTCTGCCTTAAAATTGCTCAGATCGGTCTCCAACCTGGAAAGACGCTCCTTGGAGGCCTTGTCGGATTCTTTTTTCAAGGCTTCCTTTTCGATTTCCAGTTGGGTAATTTTGCGCTGAATTTCATCAATTTCTGCCGGCATGCTGTCAATTTCTATCCTTAGCTTGGAGGCACATTCATCGATGAGGTCGATGGCTTTGTCAGGCAGGAAACGATCCGTGATATATCGATTTGAGAGGGTTGCAGCCGCAACAATGGCGGAATCCTTTATCCGGACACCATGGTGGACTTCATATTTTTCTTTTAATCCCCGGAGAATGGAAATGGTATCTTCCACAGAGGGCTCTTTTACCATGACCGGCTGAAAGCGTCTTTCAAGGGCGGCATCTTTTTCAATATATTTCCTGTATTCGTTCAAGGTAGTGGCACCCACGCAACGCAGGGTCCCGCGCGCCAGGGCCGGTTTGAGCATGTTCGATGCATCCATGGCACCTTCGCTGGCCCCGGCGCCCACCAGGGTGTGCAGCTCATCGATGAAGAGAATGACGTCGCCTTCGGCTTTTTCAACTTCCTTCAATACCGCTTTGAGCCGATCCTCGAATTCGCCACGATACTTGGCACCTGCAATCAGCGCACCCATGTCCAGGGCTACAAGTCTCCGGTTTTTTAGGGTTTCTGATACATCCCCCTCAACGATCCGCTGAGCCAGGCCTTCTACAATGGCCGTTTTACCAACACCCGGCTCACCGATAAGAACAGGATTGTTTTTTGTTCGTCGGGACAGCACCTGGACGATACGCCGTATTTCATCGTCTCGGCCGATAACCGGATCAAGCTTACCCTGGCGGGCACTGCTGGTCAGGTCCAGGCTGAACTTGTCGAGCGCTTGATATTTTTCCTCTGGATTGGGGTCTGTAATCCGCTGGGTGCCCCTAATGTCCATGAGAACTTTCAATATAGCTTCCCGGGAAACACCGTGCGTGTGCAGGGCTTTTGAAACGGCAGTATCCTTTTCATCCAGAATGGCCAGGAAAATATGCTCGATGCTGACGTACGCATCCTTCATTTTATCGGCTTCTTTGAATGCGCTATCCAACACATGCCTGGTGGTCGTTGAGAAATAGACATCGCCGGCACCAGAGACCTTGGGAAGTTGGTCAATGCGTTGCTCCGTATCAGACAGGATGATGTCTGGGGCAACACCCAACTTCATTAAAACATTGGCGGCAATGCCTTCGGGAGCCTTTAGCATGGCGTACAGGAGATGTTCCGGCTCGATCTGCTGATTACCGTGCTGGGATGCCAGAGATTGGGCCTGCTGAATCAATTCCTGTGCCTTTATGGTGAATTTGTCAAATCGCATGAATTCCTCCGCAACCAAAGTGGGTAAATACCATGGCGTTCTCTACTGTTGCAGAGCCTGTTTTCCAATTAAAATTAGTATAACCATTTGATATAATAAATATAATATATCAATCATGCTGGTATAATATAAGCACGTGCAATTTTATGTCAAATGGATCATAGATAAAGCATACCAGATCCAGAAAGACAAGGCTGTGGAAAACAGCTCAATGCTGTTGTTGACCGGACCAATAAGCTCGAAGGGTTTCAAACAACACAATGCCAACGGCCGATGAAAGATTCAGAGACCGTATATGGCGTGTGATGGGTATAAAATAAACGGCGCTCGGAGTAGCTGTCCAATATGGATGAAGGGAGTCCCTTGGTTTCAGAACCGAAAATCAGAAACATTCTTTTTAAAACGGGCATGGACCAAAAGGGCTTGGCGCCTTTTTTGCTGAAGAGGAATATTTCATTTGTTTCGGGGGCCATGGCCTTTAAAAAGCGTTGAAAATCATCCCAGACTTTCAAATCGACCTGGGGCCAGTAATCGAGACCGGCGCGTTTGACCCAGCGATTATCCAGTGAAAAACCAAGTGGTTTAATGAGATGAAGCGTTGTTTCGGTACCCAGGCAGGTTCGGCCGATGTTTCCTGTATTCCAGTGAATGTCAGGTGAAACCAGTACCACGTGGCGCTGGCATTCAAACAGGCGGATCAGGACGATTGTTTATAGCGTGGTTTGGGGATCGGTGTTGTTATCAATTGACCGGTTCTCCACAGAAGGGGCAAAATTTGAAATCGGAATCCATGGCTTGATTGCAACGTCGGCATCGCCGGGCAGGGGAGGCATCCACGGCTTGGTGACATCGATCACATGTCAACATGGGAACACCCTTTTTGACCCGCAAAAGCGGAATAAAAAACAGGCTGAAATAATGATCGATGCGCTGATTGTGAGCTGTCTTCAAACCACAGCCGGGGCAAATTCTGGCGTTTTTATCGAGTGTCTTGGTTTTAGGTTGAACACCTGCAATTAGAAACATGTCAATGTTGCCTATGATAATTGGCTGATATTTTTAATGATATTGTAATTATGGAGTTATAACGTATTTTAAAGCATATTATTAATATAGCGTTTGCCAGAATAACGTTCCGAAACTGCTTCGGCAAATAACGTCAAACAACCGATCGAACTTGCAAATAAGCGTTCGTAAGGAATACCAGTGCCAAAAGACAATGTTGAGATTCTAAAACGAGCTTGGTTTACAAACCACCTCCCGGACACGCATGTCAAAGAGTTGCGACTGGTTGGCGGGCTTCAGAATCAGCGCTGTATCCGCGCCTTTTCCGGTACCGCCGATGGAGACGATATCGTTTCCGGAAAGGGTGCCGCCATCGGTTGCCATGATGGCAACCTCCACAGCCACTTTGGTTCCCTGGCCGAACAGCCGAAGGGTATCGGCAATAATAAGAACCGGGTAAGCACCTGAATATTTGTTGAAAAGGGATCGTTCTACGCCGGAGAGGGCGTGGGTGGCGGAGATCACCGTGGCACCTTTCTTTTCCAGATCCATGCGAACGGATGCCGGCATAACGGATTCAAACGGTTGCTTAAACCCGTTATGGTAGGTGACGATCACCACCTTGAAGCCTTTAAAAACATCCAGCACCTTGTGGCCAGTGTACCCCCTTGAGGAGGCGGCCACCACCTCTTCGATACCCAGGGCCTTGGCCCGGGCATAGGCCAGTTCGATGGTTTTGTCTGTGTTGTCGCGTCCAGGTTTTTCGAAGTACATGTCGCCTCCTATTCAAACAGGTAGATATTCCCCTCGCATTTCCCACATAAATGCATACAGCATTTTTGGATTTCAGGGTCGAATCTGTTTTTAATTTCAAGTGCTTCCAGCCAGCATCTTATTCGGTAGAGAACCCCACACTCGTATTTGTCTATGGCGCCCAGTCTTTTAATGCCTTCATAGGCAAAACATTTTCCTTGGTCGAACACCCAGGTCATTTTATTTTTTTCAGGAAAATTGAACGTTACATTCATAAAATCAGGAACCATCAATTTGGAGGCTTCCATGAAAAACAGTTTGAATTCATCATAGGTTTCGATCTTGTTTTCAATTCCAAGAAGATGCTTGAGGCGGTTTATTTCTAGAGGAGCCAATGTTTGAATGGCAGATTTGTTGAGTTTGTTTGTTGTCTCGACGCCAAATGCCTGCAGGCAATGAAAAAACCACATGCCGTCATGTGTCATCCAGCACTTACCTAAGAGATCAATGACTTCTTTTTGAGAGATATCTTTAACGGATCGCAATTTTGACCCTCTCTGATGGTGTTTATTGACTTCGATTTCCCGGCATGCTAATCCGTTCCCCAGGTTTTCAACATGGTCTGCACCGAGCGGTTCATTTCATGCGCGAAACTCGAATCGAACTTCCGCTGGTACATCTCCTGACCAACATTCAAGGTGCCGTTCAGTTCTTTTTTCTTGCCGAACATCTGTTCATGACGTTTTCGATACATGTCTTTGAAGGCCTCTTTTCCAAATCGCCGGTAGCAATCTTCACAGATGATGTATTTTTCATCAAATCGTTGGGTTAATGCCCTTTCCTGCTGTTGACGGGTGGGGTAGCCGAAACAGACCAGGGTGATGGGAAATACATACTTTGGTAGCTCAAACATCGCCTTGTGGGCTTCGTAGTTTTCCATGATGTCCCCAATGTAGCAGGAGCCGATTCCTAATGATTCCGCAGCGATGACAGCTGTTTGTGCCGCAATGAGAGCGTCGCAGCAGGCCAGAAACAGATCCCCCTGCTTTGGTTTGCGCATGGCAATCCCCTTTTGCTCGCAGAGTTGTTCTACGCCCGACACGTGGAAATAATCAAACCAGCGCTGGTAATCTGCCAGAAAAAGCAGAACAAATGGGGCTTTGGCGATAAAGGGCTGATTGTCACAGGTTTTAACCAGGCGGTCCTTTGTGCCCTGATCCTTGACCTCTATGATGGAGTAGAGCATCATATTTCCCGCCGTGGGGGCTCGCAGGGTTGCAGCAAAAATCGTATCTTTGACTTCCTTGCTGATTTTTTTTTCCTTGTACGCACGAACTGATTTGCGGGCTGAAAGCAGTTCCATTGTATGATTCAAAAGAGAATTCCCTGTTTGCTTCATGTTTAATTATTTCCTTTTTTTCCAGACCCCTTTAGAATTGTAATCATTGTCGCAGCATCTATGTTACCGCCGCTCAAGATGACCCCCACCCGGCCTTTTGGTACCACAGACTGGCTCAGCAGGGCTGCCAGCCCAAGGGCGCCTGATGGCTCGACAACCAGCTTCATTCGGTAAAACAAAAACTTAACCGCATCGATGATGGCTTTTTCCGAAACCGTTTTCATGTCGTCCACATGCGCAAGCACCAGCGGGAAGGTAAGTTTACCCAGTGAAGGGGTACGGGTTCCGTCGGCAATGGTGGGAGGATTTTTAACCCGGTGAAGTATTTTTGTGTGAAAGGATTTTGTGGCGTCGTCAGCAAGCTCCGGTTCCACACCCATGACCTTGCAGTCCGGTGACATGCTTTTGGTGGCAATAGCGGAACCGCTCAACAACCCGCCGCCACCGCATGGGACCAGCAGCATGTCCAGGGGACCGGTTTCTTCAAGCATTTCCAAAGCAGCGGTTCCCTGACCGGCAATGACCTGTGTGTGGTCATACGGAGGGATCATGGTAAAGCCGTTTTGTGTTTCAAGTTCATTGGCAATATCTTCACGGGATGCTTTTTCAGGGTCGTATTCAACGATGGTGGCGCCATAATCTTTTGTAGCGGCCCGTTTGATTGCAGGTGCGTTGTCCGGCATGACGATGGTTGTTTGTATCGTCATCATTTGACCCACCAAAGCAACCGCCTGGGCGTGATTCCCTGAAGAATAGGTAATGACACCTCGTGCTTTTTCCGACTCGGAAAGTTGGCTGATACTGTTGAATGCACCGCGAAATTTGAATGCGCCAATCCGCTGGAAGTTCTCACATTTGAAGAATATTTCTGCCTTGACCATGCGGTTTAATGTCCGGGACGTCATAACGGGTGTTACATGGGCATAGCCTTTCAATCTTTCTTTAGCGGCTTGAACTTGTTTGAACATATTCTCTCCGATAGAAATAATTGATTATTGTCAGTACATCTCGTATTTAACCAGCCGGCCATCAAGCCCACCGGCCTTGATCGGTTTTTTCCAGGATGCTTTCAGACCGATATTTTTGATATATTTCCGATCCCCGAAATAAATGAAAGCCGTCGAGTTTTTGCATTTCTGCTTCAGAAAATCGCCGAAATCTTTGTAAAACAGGTCAAGATTCCGGTCTCCCCCCATGCGAATACCGTATGGGGGGTTGGTTACAATGACGTGCTCTTTAAAGACCGGTAGTTTTTGGAAATCTACCCGTTCAATGGTGACTCTGCTCCCGTAGTGGAGCCCCATCAGGTTTGTCCGTGCAGTTCTGACGGCCTCTATGGACACATCACTGCCCGCAAGCAGCCTTTTCGGCAGTTCCCTGATCTGGTCATCGGCCTCTTTTTTTACCTGGCGCCAGGCTGAGCTGTCAAAGTCAGGCAGGGATTCAAAACCGAATCGCTGTCTGAAAATACCTGCAGGGACATGGCTGTATTGCATGAGCGCTTCACATAAAAGCGTTCCTGAACCACACAAGGGATCATAAAGGGGAACAACGCCGTCCCATTCGGTGAATCGTATAATTGCAGCGGCAAGAGTTTCCTGCATGGGAGCTGAAACCGTTTCTTCCCGGTATCCTCGCCTGTGAAGTGCGCCACCTGAGGTGTCCAGGCTTATGACGGCTTTATCATTCCTGATATGAAGGTTCAGCAATATATCGGGACTCCTTTTCGACACATCCGGGCGCTGTCCTGTTTTTTCTTTGAAATAGTCGGCAATGGCATCTTTAAGACGTAGTGCCGCATACTTTGAATGCGAAATGACACTGTCAGACACATTTCCGGATACAGCAAAGGTATTGTCTCTATCAAAAAAATCTTCCCACTTGATCTGTTTAGCCTTCCGATACAGTGTGTCTGTATCCGGGCAGTCGTAGGATACCAACGGTGCCAGGCAGCGTGAAAGAAGCCTGGTCATGTAGTTAATTCGATACAGGGTTGCTTTGTTTGCCTGAAAACGAATACCACTGAATTCAGGCTGGACATTTTCGGCACCGAGCTCGGCTAATTCTCTTGCACCGGCTTCTTTTAAGCCTTCAGCGACTTGAGCAAAATATTGCTTATCTTTCTGATACTGATATGCCACTGCTTGATACCTTTTCTTACAAGGTTTGAAAAAATATCGGCTGGTACCCTGTATTATTGCTTTTTTTCAATCGGACGTTGATAAGGCAATCGAAAGATTGCTTGATCATTTGAACCTGTTTGCAGTAGTAATGTGGTTCTTGGGATCTTATTACTGCAAGAGTTTAGGCGTAAAATCAACTGAATTGTGGGAAAATCCTATCTTGATAGGGAAGAAACGCGACGAACCATCGGAGGAAAAGCAGAACAGGTATGGAAACAGAGTATAAAAGCAGAACCCAGAAAAAGAAAGAAGACCAGGCACTGCAGCGACTGGGAGAACAGCTGGTGTCCCTGAGACCTGGCCGGCTTGAGGCAATGGGGCTACCGGAAGAGCTTGTGGATGCCATCGAATTCGCACGCAGTATAAAGAGTCATGGAGCCCGGCGAAGGCAGGTTAAGCATATCGGCGCCCTTTTGAGACTTTGCGACCCGAAATTCATCGAAACCGTTCTCGATAGTACCCAGTCGGGAACCTTTTGAGAAGTAAACTGACAACCGGTCGGGAAAGCACAATATAGAACCGGCCCATTTACACCTGGAACTAGAATGGACACACCCAAAAAACAGCGCAGCCTGGTTCAGATGGACGCGGCCCTTGCCGGGCCGCTGTTTATGCTGTCCGCCTCTCTGCTATTCACCTTGCTCAACCTGATCGTCAAGACCCTGAATCCGGTGTTCACCGTCTGGCACATCGGCTTTTTTCGTTTTTTCGGCGGTTTGATCATGATTCTTGTCATTTTCGGACGTCACCACAACCCCTTTATGGGATACAACACCCGGCTGCTGATCATTCGCGGATGTGTGGGCTCCGTGGCCTTCATCTCCCTTATCACGGCGATCAAAATACTGCCGCTGTCCACAGCCCTGGTTATTTTTTACTCGTTTCCGGCATTTTCAGCGGTGTTTGCCTATGTGATCTACGGGGAAAAGATCGGCAAGCTTGAAATCGCCTGTATTATCCTGGTGATGGTCGGTGTCGGGACGCTGTTCGACTTCAGGCTTGGCGGCACCTTTTTGGGACAGGCCATCGCCTTGCTTGGTGCTGTGTTCGCAGGTCTCACCGTAACCCTGATCCGCAGTCTACGGGAGAAAAACGGCCCGGTGATTATCTATCTCTATTTTTGCACCATGGGCGCCCTGGTTACCGCGCCCAAATTCATTATGACGCCCATACTGCCGGGCACGGCTTTTGAGTGGGTCATGGTTCTGGGTATTGTCTTCACGTCCCTGACGGCCCAGCTTCTTATGAATCAGGGTTTTTTCTATTGCAAGGGCTGGGAGGGGGGCGTGTTCATGTCCAGCGAGGTAATCTTTACCGGTGTCGTGGGTATTGTGTTTTTAGGAGATCCCGTGACGCTGCGGTTCTGGGTCGGCGGTATTTTGATTTTCGGCAGTGTGGTGGCGCTGAACCGACTCAAAGCTTAGCCAAATATTGATTGACAGCTGAAATTCCAAAGGCTATGTTCAGAATTTCTTTTTGTAACCATTATGATCGGGTTGGTATTTATTATGGCTGGCCTGACCAAGCGCCTGCCTTACAACATGCCCAGAATTGTCACCTTTACGTTTCCGGCACTGGCAACAGCCCAGGCCAACACTCAGATCGAATTTGAATCCCAACAGTGAGCGCTAATGCCGTGGCTTGCTGGAAAGAATCTTCAATGGTGAGATAGCACGCAATAGGCAAATCATTTTGGAGGAAATATGAAACAATTTCGTGTGAAGGACCTGATGGTTCCGATTTCAGAATATGCGACCGTAACCGTTGGATCGACACTGTCCGAGGCCGTGGTTGCGCTGGAAAAAGCCCAGGAGGAATATTGCCATACCCAGTATTCCCACCGTGCCGTGCTGGTTCTGGACAACAACAGGCAGGTGGTCGGAAAACTCAGCCAACTGGATTTCATTCGGTCTCTTGAATCCAAGGATGAACAAACGGAAAGGATAAAGAATATCAGAAAATTCGGCTTCAGTTCAAAGTCCATTGCGCTTCAACAGGAACAGTACCGTCAGACAATTCCTCCAAGCAAGGACATCTATGCAACAGCGGCCAAACTCAAGGTCGAAGAATTTATGCAAACGCCTTCCGAAGGCGAGTACATCAATGAAGAAACTTCCCTTGATACTGCTGTTCACCAGCTGATTACGGGATACCATATGTCCCTGCTGGTAACTAAAAACAAGAAAATTGTGGGTGTACTGAGAATGTCGGATGTATTTGCCGCAATTTTCCATGTCATGAAAGAGGTCGGAGCAACCGAAATAGATAAGGATATGCCATGAAAGAACTCGAAAGACTTTTGGACAGAATTATCCAGCGCGTCAACATCAATTTGCGCGAGCTTGAATATGATGTCAATCCGTTGGTACGGAATCTTATCCCGCCGAACCAGATGACCAAATTTTATGCATTTTACGGTATTACGCCACACCACCCCCTGAATTTTCAGTTCAGACACTCCAATTTGTCCGGCAGCTATTTTCTGGGAAAATGCAGCGTGACCAATTCCCTCCTCTACAAAAGTGATATTCGTGGGGACGAACTCAAACAGAAAGCGGATCTGTTCCAATATCAGGAATTTGAAATCCCGGTGGCTGAGGATGAAGAGATCGAGATAAATGACAGTTTCCTGATCAAAACGCTGGTCCACAATTTTTCCCACGATCCGGAAACACTGGAGAAATTTTTTATCAGGGACACCATTTCCACTCACTATGCCAATATTCATGGCTCGCCTTCGGATGGATGTTTTCTGGGACCCTTTTCAACCGTTGATCTCACTACGATACAGGACTGTCTCATCGGGACATTCTCGTATATTCAAGCCGGGGAAGTGAGTCATCTGAATATAGAACCCGGGACCGTGTGGGTGCGCACCCCAGATACGTTCAATTTCCTGTACCGGTTTCCCCTTCAACGTTTGAGCAATTACATCTATTTTGCTGCCGGCAGATCCCCCCAGGGTGTCTTTATCGATTTTGTGGAAGATCGCAAAGAGGCTTTCCAGCGGGTATTTAATGTGGTCAACCTGGAACCTTCCGTGTCTGTTCCTCACAGCGCATCACTGGACCGTTTTGCCGTGATCAAACCGAAGACACATATCAGCGAGAACGTTCTGATTTCCCAGCGGGCCTATCTCCAGAATGCCTGGCTCGGCAAAGGCGCCAATGCCCAGGAGCATAGCTATATCATCAACTCACGTCTGGAGGGGAATGACATTACCGCCCATGGCGCCAAGATTATCGAAGCCGCCCTGGGCAAGGATGTATTTGTTGGTTTTAACTGCTTTTTGCGGGGACGACCGGCGTCACGACTGACCATCGGCCAGGACAGCATCATCATGCCCCATACGATCATCGATATCCGCAAGCCCCTGAAGATTCCGGCAGGCCATTTGGTGTGGGGACTGGTGACAGATGAAAAAGACCTGGAGCGCAACAGCATGCCCCTGAAGGCCTTTGCAAAAATTGACACCCGTTTTTCAAAGGGGGATCTGATTTTTGAAGGCAGCGGTGCAGAATTCGTTACGGCCTTTAAAGAGCGAATTCATCATATCCTGGAAGCCAATGGTGCTTTTTTTAATGGCCACTCCAACAAGGGCCATGCACAGCGAAATCAGAACATTTCCTTTAACACGATCCAGCCCTATCCAAGGGGAGAAAAGGAAGGACTGTATCCGACCATCATTATAAGACCCTAAAGATTATATCCTGATGAGTTGTCGAGGTTGTTAAAAACAAGCACATGAAAGCGTTTACGCTTGGAGGCTGGGATGCTGCTGTCCGCTGATAGCTGTCAGCGACCCTCGAACCCTTGTATCCCCCTCGGACCCTGGAACCCTATTTAAAAAATGTCAACAATGCGTGAAGATTGGTCAGCGGGTGGGGCGGGCATCCCGGGATATAAAGATCAACCGGCATGAGGCTGTCCAGCCCTTCGGTGATTTCAGGACTGCCTCTGAAGGGTCCTCCGGTCAGGGTACAACTGCCCACGGCGATGACAACCTTGGGATCGGGTACGGCCTCGTAGGTTTGAAACAGAGCCGTTTTCATGTTGCGGGAGATGGGACCGGTCACGACAATGCCGTCCGCATGACGGGGCGAAGCCACAAAGTTGATCCCGAAGCGGCCCAGATCGAAAAAGGGTGTCGCCAGAACATTGAGATCCGCTTCGCAGGCGTTGCAGCCGGCGGCTGATACCTGGCGTAGCTGCAGGGAGCGACCGAAAAGTTTTTTGAAATGCTGCCGGGCATGTGCGGCCAATTCGGGTAGTGATCCATCCGTGATCAAATGCTCCTTCTCGGACACCGAGATCTCATAATCCTGGGTAAAGGCGATAAACGTTCCTTTAGAAACGCGTTCACATGTTCCACAAAAAACACAGCGTCCCATGTCGATCAATTTATTTTGTGCATCGATGGCATTCTGGGGACAGGCCGATGCGCAGGCCAGGACCAGGTCATCCCGTGCTTCTTTATTGATCTGTGGGCGTCCGCGGTAACGCTTCCATAGTTCGATTCTTTCCTGCGGATATTTTGTGGTTCTGTAGCCCTGTTCGAATCTGTTTTTCAGCGTGTTAAGCATATTGTTCCCTATAGATCAAAACCGCAATACGACAAATTGTAGCTTTTGTTGTTGAGCGGAAAATCTGAAATTTCCGTATCCCGCAGAGACATGGACAAGCCGTTCCAGTTGTGAAAGGAAGGGTCCTTGATCTTGTAGCGCATAATTTTGCCCACCGCGTCCGTTAAGACACAATGGGATACCTCACCCCGCCAGGCCTCGTTCAGGGTCACGACAAAGGAATCGGGTGCCAGGGACAAACTTTCTGTATTTACGCAATTCGTTTCCACCGGGTTGTTCAGCAGGGCCTGAATGAGATCAATGGACTGCAGGATTTCGTCTGCCCTGATTTTGGCCCGGGCATAAACATCACCGCTGTGTTCGGCATTTTCTGGTATATCGAGTTCAGGATAATGTTCGTTGGGAAAGCCGCGTCTGACATCGTAGGGAATGCCACACGCCCGACCGGCAGGGCCCACCAAACCCAGATACTCCGCATCCGATTGACTGACTGTACCGCAATCTTCAAAACGCGAACGCACGCTGGAGGTGGAAAAGAGCAAATCGATCACGTGTTCGACCTGGGGTTTGATTTCAATGATGCGCTCAGTCAAAATACGTCGGATCTCCTCATCCATAGTGAAAAGCACGCCACCCGGCCGGATGAATCCTTTGCTGAAGCGATTGCCGCAGAGCAGCAGTGACATATTCAAAAAGTCGCCGCGCATGCGGCCGCAGTAGTTCATGGGCGGTAAAAAGGCAACATCCCCGCTCAATGCGCCCAGGTCACCGATATGGTTCTGGATACGTTCGAGCTCCAAAGCAATGGTGCGGATGATGTGTGCTCCGCTATCTGGTTTAACTGCACTAACGGCTTCCACGGCCTGAGCCATACAGAGGCTATGGCCCACTGTGGTGTCACCGGCAATACTTTCGGATAGCAGGGGTAAGCGTTTGGCGTCCACCCGGGGAATCAGCGTTTCAATACCCCGGTGCTGGTACCCCAACTGGATCTCCAGGTTCAGCACCCGTTCACCGATACAGTTGAACCGAAAATGACCCGGTTCGATCACCCCGGCATGCACGGGTCCAACAGCCACTTCGTGGATCTCCTGGCCCTCCACGCTGTAGTAGTCATAATTTCCGGGGATATCATCGTTGTAATTATTATCAAAGACGTCGGCCCTGTTCATATAATTGGGGTGGTAGCGAACCATTTTCAACCAGGGATGACCCTCGGGCCGGATACCGAACTGCTCGGCAATTTCCCGTTCAAACATGTGAAATGGCTCACACTGGCTGCTCATGGCAGGATAGGTTTCTGGTGCATCGCAGCCGGCCACCAGCAGCTTATCGTTGCGCAGTACCGCCATCAGCCTGACAATGTCGCCTTCCAGGTAGGCAAAATAGTGAACGACCTTTCCTCCGTTTTCTATGATATCCAGGGCTTCCTGGCGAAAGGTGTCAAACGTAAGGCTAGGGATCCGTTCTCTGGGGAGGGCGACACCATTTAAAATTTCCAAAAATGCCGTGTTCATTAAAAACCTCCACTGACGGAAGTTACCGCATTCATTATTGTCTGGTAAAGGGAGTCCGGAATCCAGAAGCACAAGACCAGAGAGGTTAATAGCAACACATACTGGGGCCAGACCAGATTGGCTTTTTCCTTCAAACCGATCGTTGCTTCTGACGTGTTAAAAGAAATTTTCATAACCTGATTGGCAAAACCGGCAAAGACGGCACACAGGCTGACCACCAAAACAATAACACTTGCATAGTGACCGGCTTTAAAGGCTCCGAGAATGACGAACAGTTCGCCGATAAAAAGCCCAAAAGGTGGTAAACCTGAGATTGCGGCAAATCCACCTAAAAAAGCGATAAAGGTCCTTGGCATCAGGTTAACCAGGCTGCCTGTCTTTTCAATCAGCCGGCTGCCATAGCCCAGCAGAATATTGCCGGAGGTTAGAAACAGCGAAGATTTGATCAGGCTGTGGTGGATCAGGCAGAGCATGGCACCATAGGCACCCAGCCCGCCGATACCGGTTCCAAAGGCAATAATGCCCATGTTTTCAATACTCGAATATGCCAACAGGCGTTTGTATTCTGTCTGTTTGAGAATAAACGTGCCTGCTGCCAGAATCGAAGTCAGGCCAAATCCCATCAGGATAAGACCGGAAAAATCCCCCAGCCCCGCAGCGAGCATAATTTTATTGGTTTTGAAAATTCCAAGATAGGCACAGTTGAGCAATACGCCGGACAAAAGCGCCGATGCCGGGCTGGGAGCTTCACTGTGAGCATCGGGCAGCCAGGTGTGCATGGGAGCCAGACCCATTTTTGTTCCATATCCGACGATAATAAAGACAAAACCCGCTTTCAACCACATGGGATCCAAGCGTGTTGCTACCGTTGTAAGCGCGGAAAAGGAGACCGGCGCATCCACCTGGCCTATATCCATGGAAATGGTGATCAGAACAGATCCCAAAAGGGCCATGGCAATGCCCACGGAACAGATCAGGACATATTTCCAGGTGGCCTCCAGGGAAACGGAGGTGCGGTGGGTGTAGATAAGGGGTGCACTGGCCAGGGTCGTTGCCTCAATGGCGATCCACATGACCATGATATGGTCGGAAAGGGTCACCATGGTCATGGTGGATAGAAACAGCAGCATGGAGCCGGTAAAAACATGCTCTGACTTGATGCTGGCCACCTTGAGATAACCGATGGTATAAATGGATATCAGAAAAAACAGCAGTGATATCACCAGGAGTGAGAGCATTCCTTCCGGGGCGACGGCAAAATAGGATTTAAAGTACGGTTCGGGCTGCCGGATCCACAGCAGGACGGAGAGCAGCAGGTGAAGTGCTCCGGTAAATACCAGCAACGGGCGTCCCAGGTTGCGGGGCATGAAAAAGGCGATCACGCCGGTGACAAACGGAACCAAAAAAACGAGTTCAACCATGAATCAAACACCTATTCTTTTAAGGTTCTGAGCAGGGCGGTATCCACATCGTCAAATGTTTGCTTGATGTTTTGAAGGATGACGGCCATGATCATGACACCGGCAAGTACATCCAGAAGAATGCCGAATTCCACGATGTGAAGGGCTCGCACCGAAAAGGTCGTTCCCACCAGGTAGATGCCGTTTTCCATCATGATATACCCCAGCACCATGGCGATGGCATTTCGCCGCGCCATCAGCAGGAACATACCGGCCACCAGAAGGGCGATGGCCGTGGGTAGCAGCAGTACGCTGGTACTGATGGACAAGGTATCGAATCTGTGGCTGACAACCATGGCAGCCACGATCAAACCCAGACCTGCCAGCACGGAGGCGTGATAGCCGACGATGGGTTCGACTTCCCTGCGAATGGCAACTTTTTTAATGGCAAAATAGATGCACAAAGGAATGACAATGCCACGGATGATCAAGGTGACAAGCGTGAACAGAATGCCGCCGGTGGTCATGTCATGCCCGATTATCAGCGGGACGATAGATACAACCACGCCCTGAAATGCCAGAACCTTGATAAGCCCCGGGAGACGGCTTGAACCAAACGAAAACAGGACCGAAAGCAGGACAAGGGACAATGTCATATCGACCGGGATATTCATTTTAGAAACTCCAGTGTAATAACGGTTGCAAAAAAAGCTAGGGCAAAGGAGGTCAAGAGGAATTTGGGAACCCTGTCCATGCGATAACGGGCCATGACCGATTCCATGACACCCACAGCCATATACACAACCAGCAACGAAGCCGTGAACAGGCATAGGTTTACAACGAGATAAGCTGATTCAAAGGGCATAATCAGCCTGGCGACAATGGATGCGTAGAAAAAGAGTTTGCAGAAAGACCCCAGTTCGATAAATCCGAAGTCGGGTCCGCTGTGATCCAGCACCATAACTTCATGGATCATGGTCAACTCCAGATGGGTGGCCGGGTCATCCACCGGTACGCGTGAGTTTTCCGCCAGAAGAATAACGAAAAAGGCAATCACCACAAACAGCATGGGCGGTCCGGCCACCTGCCACAATCCAAACGGCTGATCGCCTGAAAAATAGGCTGCCAGACGCAATTCACCGGTCAGTATGTAGAACAGAATCAGTATCATGAACAGCGTGGCTTCACAGATAATCGGGAAATAGGCTTCCCGGGCGGCTCCCATCCCTTCGAATGGCGACGCGGTATCCATGGCAGCTGCAATAGTGAAAAAACGACCTAGACCCAGCAGGTACAGGATGAAAAGAAGATCACCACGGAACGAAAAAACCGGAGGGTGACCCGCAAAAGGAAGAAACAACAAGGCCGTGACAGCAGCTCCCAAAGAGACCATGGGTCCCAGTTTGAAAATAAAGGTTGTGCTGGTGCTGTAAACCGAACTTTTTTTAAATAACTTGGCAAGGGTGTAGTAGTTGATCAGCAGGGGGGGGCCCTTTTTCCCACCGAAAAAAGCCTTTACTTTGAGAATAACCGCTGAAAAAAACGGTGCCAGAAGTATGGCCAGAACCCAGAATAGAATTGATGTAATCATAAGCTCATCTCATTCATACGAAAAATAAAAGCACCACAATGGCCAGCAATATATAACCGATATACAAATGGATGTCTCCGTGCTGTATCCAGCGCAGCCTGTCGAACAACCACAGAACCGGGTTGACAGCCACACACGTCATGTGACGTTCTGCTATGTCGTCGATATGACTGTGGTAATGGGTTTTTTGAGGGAATCGGCCGTGAATGGGGGGATGATCTTCCTGCAGGGGAGCGGCCGGTCTGAAAAACGCGAGAATCGAAGCCGCATATGACGTACCGGTATACTGCATTTTGGTGGTTGGCTGTGTGAAACCACATCCCCATGTTCCTGAGCTACCAATGGTTTTCCCTCGGTAAAAGACCAGGCGGAGGGCAATGAGCGCCAGAAGAAGGACAAAGAAAATAGTGGCTGCCAGAGTGATATTTCCCGTCATCTGTATAAACGCTTCCATGGGAATGCGACCATATCCCAGAGCGGATACTGGAATTGCCTTCACCGCAAGGGCAATAAACATCTGAGGAAATACCCCGATGATGACACAAATGGCTGCCAAGATCAGCATGGGTACCAGCATTGCCGGTCCTTTTTCATCCACTTCCATGGCACGCGAACTCCTGGGTTCTCCCTGGAAAACGACCCCCACAACCTTGGTAAAGCAGGCCAGCGCCAGACCACCGATCATGGCCAGACTGATAATGGCCATGATACTCAGCACAAAGATTGTTTTGTCGAGGGCCACACCTCTAAATCCACCTAAATAAATAAAAAATTCGCTCACAAATCCGTTAAAGGGCGGAAGACCGGAAATGGCCAAAGAGCCCACCAGAAACGTAAGACCGGTAATTTTCATTTTTTTGAGCAACCCGCCCAGCATATCGATGGTGCGCGTACCCGTTTTCTGAATGACCACCCCGGCTCCCATGAACAGCAGTGATTTAAAAATCGCGTGATTTAATACATGCAGCAGCCCACCGGAAAAACCCAGGACGGCCATGATCGGGTTGCCTGAGGATACACCGAGCATGCCAAGCCCGATTCCGATCAGGATAATCCCTATATTTTCGACACTATGGTAGGCCAGGAGTCGTTTGAGATCGTGCTGGCCAAGGGCGTAGACAACACCCAAAATGCCGGAAATCATCCCCGCAACCAGTACGATTTCACCGAACAATGGCGTATGCAGGCTCAAAGAGGCATACAGCCGTACAATGCTGTAAATACCGGTTTTTATCATTACACCGGACATCACAGCGGAGATGTGGCTCGGGGCGGCCGGGTGGGCATGGGGTAGCCAGACATGAAACGGAAACACGCCGGCCTTTGAGCCGAATCCGATAAAGGAAAGTATCAGCACCATAAATTTTGCCGAATCAGGGATGGTACTGCCGGAAGAGAACAAAATACTGCCGCTATATCCGTACAAGATTCCGAAGGCCACTAGAATGAACATGGCGCCCACATGTGAAAAAACAAAATAGAGATATCCGGCTTTACGGTTTTCTGCAGATTCGTGGTCGTATATCACCAGAAAAAATGATGAAAGGGACATGATTTCCCAGGAAAGCATAAAAGCGATCATGTTGGCAGCAGTCACCACCAGTGCCATAGATATGATCAAGAGGGAGAAAAACAGGTAGTTGGCTGCCACGCGAAGGGCTTTTTCGGGTTTGTTGAGGTAGTGAAAACTGTAAATTGCGGCAAGCAGGGAAACAGCATAAATCGCAACCAGAAAAAATGCTGAAAGCCCATCTATTTGAAATGAAAGGGAAAATAGTTTCAAATATTCAAAAGACACGGCATAGAGCCCCGGGTGCAGCAGCTTGCCCAGGGCGTCGAACAATCCAATGGCGCATCCAATGCTGATGATGGAGACGGCAACGGTTTTCATCAAAACAAATTTTCGCCAAATAAAAAGGGTGGCAAGACCGCCACCACAGATTAGCACGATCGACAGAAAAAAGCTGTTCATAAAGCTTCCTTTGTAATCGGATTTGAATAGATTTTGTCAGAAACCATGAAATCAAAAAAATGTCAATCTTCAATTGACAGGTGAGCTTGCAGGTCGTGAATTTTTATTGTGGTTTTTTGTCGTTGAAGCGTTATAATTACAGGTTGCTATCGGGTAATCATCGCTACAATTGCCTGGCCAAGTATGCGGGTGCCGGCATTACCACCCATGTCAGGCGTCAGGTTCTTGGGGTCATGTAATACGGTTTCAATTGCTTCCATCAAGGTATCGTGCACCATGGGATAGCCCAGGTGCTGCATCATCATGGCGCCGGCCCAGATGGTTCCAATGGGGTTGGCGATTCCCTGGCCGGCAATATCCGGAGCGGAACCATGTACGGGCTCGAACATCGATGGGAATGTTCTTTCGGGGTTGATATTGGCTGACGGGGCAATGGCGATGGTGCCGGTACAGGCGGGGCCTAAATCGGAAAGAATATCGCCAAACAGATTGGAACCCACCACGACATCGAAATGTTCGGGCATGCGTACAAAATTCGCCGTCAAAATGTCAATGTGGTATTTATCAACCGTAACCTCCGGATAGCTTTTGGATAGCGCTTCCACACGGCTGTCCCAATAGGGCATTGTATGGAAGATGCCATTGGATTTGGTTGCTGAGGTCAGATGTCGGGCCGGTCTGGTTTGAGCGAGCTTGAAGGCATAGTCGAGAATACGGTCAGTACCTCGACGTGTAAACAGACTCAACTGGGTGACAAACTCCTGATCCGTTCCTTCATATTGAATACCACCCACAGAAGAGTATTCGCCCTCGACATTTTCCCGGACCACATAAAAATCGATATCACCAGGCTTTTTCCCCACCAGGGGGCAGGGCACACCGTCAAACAACCGCACTGGTCGCAGATTGACATATTGGTCAAACTTTCGCCGGATGGGTATCAGGAGTCCCCATAGAGAGATGTTGTCAGGTACGCCCGGAAAACCCACGGCACCCAGATAGATGGCGTCAAATGGGTTGAGCTGTTCGATCCCGTCTTCGGGCATCATGCGTCCGGTTTTATGATAGGTCTCACAGGACCAATCAAATTCTGTCCACTCAAAACTGACAGCATGCTTATTTCCAGCCGCTTCCAAGACACGCATACCCTCTGGAATGACTTCTTTGCCGATCCCGTCACCCGGTATGACCGCAATTTTCAATGAGTCCATGCTGGCGCTTCCCCTTTTTACTGACCACAGCATTTTTTGTGTTTTTGGCCACTGCCACAGGGGCAGGGTTCATTGCGTCCCACTTTTTTTTCGGCAATCCTTGTTTTGGGTGGGTTCAACAACATTTCCAGGTCATTAATATTCTCGGGTTTGTCCGGATCAATTTCAATTGAATATTTCCACCCTTTTTCTTTAAATATAGCGTCTACTTCCTTGTGTCTCTTTTTTGTTTGTACATTGACCATTGCGGGGTTTTTATCCGTGCCAAGCTTGGCTATTTTTTTACCATCAAATCGTTTTTTCATGGGTTCACCTCATTTGATTTTTATACGAATTTTCTCAGCTCTAAATTCTACGATATCGCCAGAAAAGATCTTTTTTCGTTTTCTGGTTTCCACATCACCATTTACCATAACCTGACCTTGAGAGATTACATATTTCGCTTCACCACCGCTATTGACCATATTTTCGAACTTCAAGATTTTATAGAGTTCAATGGGCTCTTCTTTAATTTCAAATTCTCTCATTTTACAATCAACCCCCACTTGAAATATATAGACTTTCCCCCTGGTATTAAAGAGAAATAATCTGATCCGTCACTTCGGTAAATGCAACATCGTGACTAATCAGAAAAAGCTGGTCGTACCAATGCTCGGTCACTTCTTCACGGCCCACGTCAATGGCCCGGAATGCATGCGCCAGATTGGCTCGGCGGGCGGCATCGAGATTTGATGTGGGCTCATCAAAAAAAGCAACGCGCGCACCGATGGTCTGCAGCAAGGCCAGGCGCAGGGCGACCACAGCGCTCATGGTTTGCCCACCGGACAGCTGGTCATCGGTCCGTTCCCTCAGCTTTCCCTCCTGCATGTCCCGCAGAACGATCTGGTATTTGTCACCCCAGTAAAGTTCTTCATCGGTTTCGGCGATATTGCGATAAATGATATCTGCCCGTAAACTTATTTCTTCCCGGAAACGTTCTGATAGCTGCGCTGAAACATTGTTGAAGATATTGTTTCGTAAAAATTTGACCAGCGCT
The DNA here is from genome assembly GCA_963744665.1 of uncultured delta proteobacterium. Classification (GTDB taxonomy): domain Bacteria; phylum Desulfobacterota; class Desulfobacteria; order Desulfobacterales; family B30-G6; genus B30-G6. Next base: position 170,474 of record CAVUUM010000009.1, read on the forward strand.
TCTTTGTCTTCAAAATTTTTCTTTTGAGCCAGGCGCACCTTGATCTCTTCTTTAATCTGTTTCATTTTTTTGATCTCTTCTTCGAGGCGGTGTCTATCCTTATCGAGATCACTCATTTTCTGCGTTATGGTGGCAAGCGCTGCAAGCAGTTTCTCTTTTACTCGGCGAACCTCTGCGTGGCGTCTTGAATCATACTCTTTTTCCAGCTTGACAAACTCTTGTTGTTTAGCAGCAAGGGTCTGTTTCAATTCTTCGAATAGCGTCAACATCTTTTCCAGGGAGTTGCGTCGATTGTTCAGATCCTTGGCATCCTTTTGATTGGCAAAGAACGCATCCCGGGCAATCTGGTGCTCCGTCCGTAATTTTTCGATCCTTACAATTTCCGTATCCAGCTTATTGTACTTCTTTAGGTCTTTCTTCCGGGCGAAGGCCTTTTTTTCGGCTGCTTCCTTTTGCTTTTGAGTCTCTTGAAGCGCTTGCTTGCGGGTGTCGTTATCCTTTCGTTTCCTGGATAGGACGATGAGTTGTTTTTTTATCTCCTGTGTCCTGACCTTGATCGAATCCAATTCGTGTTGGGCTTTTTCGGCCACTTTAATTGCCTGGTTCAGACCACGCAATTGTTTGTCTATATAAAGGCTTTCCTTGTCCAGATCGTCTACCTTGGAACTGAAAACGTCGCGTGGGGCTTTACCGGTAATGTTCTGGCACGGTTCCCTGAAAAAGGGGCAGTTGCCTTGGGCAAGTTTCTCTTTTCCTTCCAGCAGACCTGCCCGTCTTCCTTCGAGAAGACCCTTGGCGGAGAGGAGGTTTTCTTCATCCTTTTTTAACTCCGGTAGCCGGGCCGCTGTTTTGGTAATACTGTCATCCGCTGCCAGTGTTTTTCGATCGATTTTAAGCTGACTTTCTTCATCTGTCAGTTGTTTTTCGGTTTTCCCGACTTCACGGATTTCGTGTTCCAATGCCTGGGAGAGTCGGGCACTTTCTTTGTCCAGTGCATTGATATCCTTTTCAATCTTTCTTCTCTGCTTTTCCTGTTTCCGCAAGGATTTAAGATCCGCCTCGGCCGCATCAAAGGCTTCTTTCCCTGCCCGACTCTTTTCAAGGCGTTCAAGGGCCGCCTCGGCCTCCTTAACCCGTTTGCTCTGGTCGGCAATTTTCCCTTCACCATCACGGATACGATTTTCAAGGACCTGGATATCGGACTTGACGGTATTCGTCGTTTTTTCCTGTCCATCGAGTTTGGTAAGCTGTTTTTCAGTCTCCATTAAGGTCTTTTTTCTTTTTGTTAAAATCTTCTGCTCAGCCCCAAAACGTTTGATTAGAGCGGACAGTTCTTTTTTTCGTTGTGGCAGGGGGGTTATCTGTTCCTGTTTGCCTTCTATCTCCACGTTCAGTACTTCTATCTTGTTCTTGATTGACACCTGCAGGGAACTGGTACCTTTGAACGTTTTACGCCAGGCATCGATGCCAAGAATCTCATCAAATGCAACTTGGCGTTTGGTGGGCTGTTTGAGAACAAAAGGACCCAGAAATTCGTTCTGAAAGGGGCCGATCACCAGTTTATATTGATCAGCCAGGGAACGGCCGCTATCAAGTCCCAGCAGTTCCTTTATCCGTGCTTCCGTTTCCGGGGCGCCGGTATGGTCTTCCACTTCAAACAATCCATTGATCTCTCTGGAGAGCAACCATTTGGAACCGGCCCCCACACTGCGGGAAACACGATAAGCATCACCATCATCCGTTATAAAAGTCACTGATATTGCACCTTTTTTGGCGCCGATGGTAATGAAACGCTCGATGTTACCCACAAAGTCACGGGCATCAACGCCAAACAAAGCGTAACCAATGGCCTCAAAGATCGTGCTTTTGCCGACGCCGTTGTCACCGGAAAGGACATTAATCCCGTTGACAAAATGCAGTTCTTTTTTGCGGTGGGATTTTATATTTTTTAATGAGATGGAGAGGATTTGCATGGATCAATCCTTATCCGGGATAAGCCAGAGCAATTCGTCATCTTCAACATCACCCTTCAGGACCAGGTCTCGGATCGATAGTGACAAGCGGGTCAAAGCTTCCTCACGGCCACTATATTTGCTGTGTGCGCCGATCAATTCATGCAGCACATCACTTTCAATTTCGGCAAGGGATTTTTTGATTACTTCCTCTCCACCCGTCCGGGCAACCAACGAAAGGTGGTTTTTTATTTCCACGTGTAATGCTGGAGCAATATCCTCAAGGGCCAGTCTCAGCCGTTCACGACCTAACTCAAAGGGGTGGAAACCGATCCGCCCCGTCAATTTCAGTTCCAGCATTGGCGATTGTTCATCGGTCTGTACGGCCAGCTTTTCCTTGACCTGTTCTGTATATCGGGCAAGGGCGGTATCTGCATCATCCGCACCGTCCAGATTGATGATCTCGACCAGCATGGGACGCGGATGGGTTGGTCTGAATTCCGGGGAAAACCTGCCGTCCGAGACGGTAACAAAATAGTACCCCTTGTCATATTTTTCTTCGCCAAAGTTGACCCTTTCCGGTGCTCCGGGGTTATAGGCGTAGGGTTTTCCGTCCGGGGTTTCAATAACATATGGTTTGTGTCCGTGACCAAGGGCCACATAACTAAATTTTCCAACCAGGGGATGGGCTTCTTCAATTTTCATGTTGCCGATTTCGACCGGGGAGTATTTCCAGATGCCCACATGAAAAAGCAACAGATTGTTCTCGGTGGTTATCGCATTGCAGATGCGTTCAACATGGCTCCCGGCCTGGGTGCCGATATACCCGAGGCCATAAATATTCAAGCTGCAGATCTCAATATGTCCCCCGCTGCCGGTCTCTTCATCAAATGGATCGAATCGATAGCCGCCATCTTCGGTACGAGCTGGTCGCAGCAGACGGATATAACCCATTTCGGAAAGGGCTTCCATCCAGGAAATATGGTTGCGTCTGTGAATCCAGTCGTGATTCCCTTCAATGGCGATACAGGGAATAGCTTCAATCTTAAGTGGTTGTAGGGTCTCGATGGTTCGGGCAAAGGTCTTGGGCAGAATTTGACCGGTGTGGAACAGATCGCCACAGATGAGAACGAAATCAACATTTTCATCCACGGCACTTTTTACAATATCCGACAGGCATCGAAAAAAATCTTCGTAACGCGTTGCTTCCCCAGGGGAATTGCCATAGGTTTTTCCCAAATGAATGTCGGCAGTATGGATGAAACGGATGGGCATGGTTTTCCTTTACAAGGGGCGAATATGGACATCCTTCAGATAGGGGTTCTGGAAGTCGGATACTTCCCCTATCCTGGTCTTTCCATCGGACACAAAGCGTGCCGATAGCGGCTTTTCATACTTGGCGGAGAGTTTTTGGAGTAGACACAATACCTGAAGGATCCTTTCTGGATTCTCATCGATTCCAATCGGATAGGTGTCTACCCCGAGCCCGGAATGGAGGGCCAGAAAGATATTCCTTTCGATTGAAAATCGACCGGCTTCGTATTCCTCCGCCAGTTCGAAATCCTCCAGACACGGCAGCATCAACCCACAGAGGCCCACGGGTTTTGGGTTATGTTTGGACAAAAACGATGTGATATTGATGAAAAAATCTGTGGTTACCGCCTTTGAAAAGTTGCCATAAATTCTTTTTATGAAATGGACCAGACTGCTCTCATTCCTGAACAGCGGTGCGATCGATGAATCAATACCCAGAAAGTGCTCGCTGCCATCCAGAATTTCACAGATTTCCAGCCAGACGGCTTCCATGGCAGATAACCAGGCTGTCAAATCCGGGCATCCTGCAGCCAGGTCAGTGGGTTGCAGACCGATTGAAAAGCCGGTGTGCCCGAACGTTGCCGAGGGAAAAAACGGGCTGGTGGGTCGATTATGAAATGTGTAAGTAAAATTAAATGTCTTTGCCGGCGACTCCTTAATAATTCGCAGCAGCACGTCAACATGATCAGCCACAACACCATCTGTCAGATCAAGATTGAAGGATACATTGCCTGCGTGAAGAAAGTCCGCCAGTTGTTCCGTCACAGACTCAACGTCCAAGGTGCCGATGCTGAGATACAGCGAATCAGGTTTTTCCCACTGGCGCAGTGTATCGATGCGTGTTTTGTTGAAGCAGACACGTTTTGTCTGAACCAGATAGCCACACTCGCTGAGCTTGGTTTCGATTTCATTGAGTTGGTCCAATACCCCTGTGATTTCCGGCGTCTCAACAAACCAGCAAAGACTCCTAATGATCTTCTTCATGGTTCCCTTTTGGCGCGTTTGTATTGGTTCGGCCATGCCAGATCCACACCCAGCTCGGCTGCAGCGAGCATCGGCCAATAGGGGGACCGTAAGAATTCGCGTCCCAGCAATACGGCATCGGCCTGTTGGGTTACCAGAAGCTGTTCGGCCTGGGCAGGAGCGGTGATCAAACCGACGGCTCCGGTTGCAATATCTGCGGTCTTGCGGACAGCCGCTGAAAACACAGCCTGAAAACCGGGACCCGCCGGTATACGCGCATCCGGGACGGTTCCCCCACTGGAGCAGTCAATAAAATCAACGCCCAGATCTTTGAGTCGGCTCGAAAACTCGATCGACTGGGAAAGGTCCCAGCCGTTTTCGACCCAGTCGGTACAGGAAATACGCACAAACAGGGGCAGGTTATCGGGCCAGACGTTTCGAACGGCCTCCGTTACCTTAAGAGGAAAAGACAAGCGGTGTTCAAATGTCCCGCCCCACAGATCCTTCCGCAGATTTGATAAAGGAGACAAAAACTGATGCAACAGATACCCATGGGCCATGTGAAGCTCCAGAACTTTAAAGCCGGCCGAAAAACTTCTTTGGGCAGCCGTTGTAAATTCAGCGACAACCCGATCCATATCTGCTTCCGTCATCTCCCTCGGAACGGTATGTGATGGATCAAAGGCAACAGGACTGGGAGCAATTGGTTGCCATCCACCCTCTCCGTCTGGCAATGGAAGACCGCCTTGCCATGGCAGGTCGGTGGAAGCCTTTCGTCCGGCATGTCCGATTTGGATTCCCGGAATCGCTCCCTGGGCTTCGATAAAGGCCGTAATCGACTTGAACGCCTGTGTGTGCTCGTCTGACCAGAGTCCGCAATCCCCGGGTGAAATCCGCCCTTCCGGGGAGACGGCTGTGGCTTCTGCGATCACCAAACCGGCACCGCCCACGGCACGGGTGCCCAAATGCACCAGATGCCAATTGTTCGGCATTCCATTTTCACAGGAGTACTGACACATGGGTGAGACAAATATTCGGTTTTTGAATACAACGTCTTTTATCTTCAAAGATGAAAACAACGTTACCATCGGCAACCTCCTATCCAGTATTGAATTGATAACAAATGAAAAAAGTGTCATGTTGGGCAGATACTGAAACGGATATTTAAACCAGTAGTGAAAGCGTTAAGACGTGTCAAGTGAAATAAGGAGTGAAATGTGATAGTCGATTTCCATACCCATCTATTTCCCAGGGCCATGCGCAAAAACCGTGAACGGTATTTTGAGGGTGAACCCGCATTTAAAATGCTCTATGCAGGGGAAAAAGCAAAGCTCATCGGTGCTCATGAAATGGTGCAGATGATGGATGAAGAACAGGTAGATGTGTCCATAGCATTTGGATTTCCTTGGAAAAATCAGAAATATTCGCGAATGCACAATGACTATATCATGAATGTGGTGGCCAGATATTCCGACCGAATCAAAGGTTTCTGCTGCCTGGATACATGCAGCGAAACTGCTGCTTCAGAAGTTGCACGATGTATTGCCGGTGGTCTGTCCGGGGTGGGGGAGTTGGCTTTTTACGAAACCGGCATTGTCTGTGAGGTGCGGGACAGCCTGGCACCCATCATGGCCATCTGTAAGGAAAAAGATCTACCTGTTATGATTCACACCAACGAGCCTGTGGGGCATCTGTACCCGGGAAAATCAGAGAACACTCTGGCCCAGATATATGATATTATTAAACGATTTCCGGACAATAAGATTGTTCTGGCCCATTGGGGCGGGGGTCTTTTCTTTTACGGGCTTCTGAAAAAAGAGGTCAAAGAGGCCTTAAAGAATATATGGCTGGACACGGCAGCATCCCCGTTTCTGTACAATCCTGCCATTTACCGACACGCCATCGACATTGTCGGAGTGGAAAAAATCCTCTTTGGAACGGATTTTCCCCTGATCAAGCCCGCACGGTATTTCAAGGAGTTCGCGGCTGCCGGCTTGACACCGGAGGAAATGAACGCGGTTTGTGGAGAGAATGCTCGAAAGCTGATCAGCTTCTAAGGGAGCCTAGGACATATCCTTCCAATGCCACCACTTTAAACGCTCCGGGTCATGCACGCTATTGCCGGCAAAGTAGACGGCACACCGGAACACGTACAACACACACCGATCGATATGCATTCCGCGAAGCAGGCCTAGCTGTTCATACATCTGTTCTGGATCAGCACCCCGCAATTGAGAAACAGACCGATACCCGAGATCCGTCAATGCTTGAGCAAGCTTTGGGCCTACCCCGGGAATATGTTGAAGATCTTCTGATGTGGTTGTGGTTTTCAAAGCAGTTCCTTTAAGGCTTTTAAGAGTGGTTCAACCCGTCTCCGGTGTTCCGGGGGTATCATCAGCACGGGTATGGGACTATTTGGAATCAATCCTTCCGCTGCCGTATCCATCTTATCCGATTGATATGCCACAAGATTCGTTTTATCCTCAAAAAACAGCAGCACATCGATCAAGTTGCCGGTCATTCCGCTTTGATCCAGATGCTCGATGAACTGATTGAACAGATTGGCAACAGTGAGGGTAAATGCGTCAATGTCGGCATATCCGGTTTCAGCGCAGATGGTTTTGGACATCATGCACCGGCAGCCAAAGGGTCGTATCGGGTAGATGGGGCATTCCTTTTGAGACAAGAACGGGCAGGATCCCCATGTGGGGTCGATGACTTCTTCTGGAATTTCCTGACCGGTCATGCAGCGACGAGCCATCTGATTGGTGGTGATTTGGGGTTTAAAGCGTCTTTGTTCGACAGCACCATAAAGATGCTGAACAAGCGTTGCTTTTATCCTTGCATCCAGAAGGGATATAATCTTATATCCTTCCAACGTGGTCAAGGTCATGTTGCATGTACAGCAGGTGGCGCATCGCCGTTTACAGGCGAGCGTTTCTTTACCGGCAAAATCGTCAAACAGTCTGTAGAGTTGGTCGAGCAACGCTATTTTTGATGTCATATCCATATAGAATGTATCATATACCAAAGGGGGTTTCGATGTCGAGTGATGTTTACTTTATCAATTTGCGGGCAAGCATGAAGGAAAATTTATTCAAAAAGCTTGGCAGGCTGTTGGAAGCGGCTGATCTACCCGGCGTGGTGGACAAACGCGATCTGGTGGCAATAAAGCTTCATTTTGGTGAGAAGGGCAACACGGCCTTTATCCGGCCCATATTTATTCGTGAAATTGTCCAGAAAATCAAAGAGTTGGGGGGTAAACCGTTTGTCACGGATGCCAATACGCTTTATGCCGGCACACGGGGTGATTCTGTCAATCACACCATCACCGCCATCCAGAACGGCTTCTCCTATTCGGTGGTGGATGCACCGATTATCATTGCCGATGGATTGATGGGGCGTAGCCAGACCGGCGTTCCTATCCAACAGAAACATGTGGATACCGCCTACATTGGTTCTGAAATCGTGAATGCAGACACCCTTATTTCGGTGGCGCACTTCAAGGGGCACGACCTGACCGGATTTGGCGGTGCCTTAAAGAACATGGGTATGGGATGTGCTTCAAGGGCTGGCAAACTGGTGCAGCACTCGGGGATCGCACCCAAGGTCAAGCGAAAAAAATGTATCGGCTGCGGCGAATGCATAAACCACTGTTCCCAGAGCGCCATCTCGTTGACAGAAGAAAAGGCAACCATCGATCCTGAAAAATGTATTGGCTGTGGGGAATGTATTCTCGTTTGCCCCCAGATGGCCATTCAGGTGCAATTCGGTAAATCCATACCGGACTTTATGGAGAAAATGGTGGAATACGCCATGGGGGTATTGAAGAACAAGCAAGACAAATCCTTGTTCGTCAATTTTATCACCAATGTGTCACCTGCGTGCGATTGTTGGCCGGTTGCGGATGCACCCATTGTGCGGGATATCGGTATTCTAGCCTCCACCGACCCCGTGGCCATCGATCAGGCATCCGTGGATCTGGTGAACAAGGAACCGGCCCTACCGGATTCCTGTATGAACGACGGTCGGGAAGCCGGGTCCGATAAATTCAGGACCCTGTATCCAAAGACCGACTGGACCATTCAACTCGCCTATGCAGAGCATCTGGGATTGGGCAGCCGGGAGTATAAGATAGTACAAATATGACACTTTTTGGCAAAAAAAGTGACAATTTTTGTCATTTGTATCCGAAAACCGTCAAACGGTTCTGGGGCGAACAATGGATTATCTATAATAATATGAATGGGTTGTGGAGAAACCGCGATTTTGGCACAGTAATTGAATAATATAATAGTCAAACAGCGGTTATTAAATGCTCTTTTTCAGATTTAGAATGAAAATGTCGCCCAACTTCAATACCGACAAAAAAACCACGCGACGGCGCTCGCGCCTCCAAAGGTTAAACAATAATAACGAAAGTTTGAGGTGACATTTATCAAGGCTTCTCGGGTGTACGTGCATCTTTTCCGGTCATCTTCAAAATAAAAAAAAGAGATGTGACCCGGACTATCAACGGCATATATGGGAAGCCACTCAGGCTCCATGGAATCGACTCATCGCCGATTCCTTTTTATCCATACCTCCTTATTCTTTTCATCGGGCGGCCCTGGTCAGGTCGCCCATTTTTTTTCCAAGTTGAGCGACGTGCCATTTTACCGCAGCTACTGTGTCAAATGTCATTGCGCATAGTTCACTATAGCGCAACGACATTATTCATTTCGCGTTCGCTGAATCCCGAAAGTTGAGTTGCTGCTTATAGCTCATTGCTTTCAACTACCCTCGAACCCTCCAAACCTCAAACCCTTCAACCCTCTCTATAGGGTACACGCATCCTGCGCTTTTTTTGTCTCCACATAGTGAGCGGCCGCCAGCGCTGCCACACACCCATCTGCCGCCGCTGTTATGATCTGCCGGGCATATTTTTCCCTGATGTCACCGATGGCATATATACCGGGAATAGCGGTTTCGCACTTTTCATCGGTGATGACATTTCCCTCCACCGACATCTTGATGCCGGCCGGTACGATCGCGTTGTTGGGCTCAAACCCGATAAAAATAAACACGCCGTCTACTGGCAACGCCTTCTGATCGCTTGTCTGAGTGTCCTTCAAGTCCACCGCATAGACACCTTCGTCCTTGGCCTTGATACTGGTTAAGACGGTGTTCCAGAGCATCTCTATCTTACACTCGTCAAAAACACGCTGCTGTAGAAGCATGCTGGCACGCAGGGCATCTCTGCGGTGGGCAATGTATACTTTTTCGGCTATCTTGGCCAGATAGAGTGCTTCTTCCGCTGCTGAATCACCACCACCCACCACCACCACCGTCTTGCCCCTGAAAAAAAAGCCGTCGCAAACCGCGCAATAAGACACACCTTTTCCATAGAATTCACTTTCTCCAGGGATATTCAGCTTTCGGGGATTTCCACCGGTACCCAGAATTACCGCATGGGCTTTGAGCATGGTACCATTGTCCAATTTCACGGTGTGCGATTCGGCACCGGGTACAATCGCCACGACTTCGCGCCCCACCACTTCCAGGCCGTAACTGTCGGCATGCTGGCCGAATTTCATGCCCAGTTCGGCACCACTGATGTGCTCGAATCCCGGATAATTTTCAACTTCATCTGAATTGATTATCTGACCGCCAGGGGCGCCTTTTTCGATCAAGACTGCATCCATGGCGGCTCTTTTAGCATAAATACCGGCCGTCAATCCACCTGGGCCGCCTCCAATGATAATGACATCGTAAACTGTATCTGACATTGTTTGCTCCATGTTTTGTTGGTTTTGTTTCTATCCCAATTTTAATGAGAAACGGTTCAAGGAATTGAGCTTTAAGCGATAAGCCCTAAGCAGCTTAAAGCTTATGGCTTATGGCTAACAGCTTGAACCTTGGGCCCTTGTATCACCCTCGAACCCTCGTATCTGCAGTATCTCCGCGCAAACCTCCTGGGTTGCCACATGCAGTTGTGTATTGCAGTCATTCAAGGCCAGACCGACCTCCTGCAAGGCTTTTTCGGGTGTGTTGTTGGTTTCGCTCAGGTGCGCAAGAACCACATGCTGAAGGTCTTTATGCTTCAGGGCCGATACGAGCTCCCGGGAAGCCTCATTGGAAAGGTGACCGGTTCTGCTTTGTATACGCTGCTTCAACGGCCATGGATAGGGTCCATTGATGAGCATCTCCGGATCGTGATTCGCTTCGAGTATGAGTACTTGGCACGCCTTGAGGCGTTCCCTGACCATTGCGGTGACCACACCCAGATCGGTGGCGATGCCGATTTTCATGCCGTTGGTGTGAATGGTAAATCCAGCAGGGTCCTCTGCATCGTGGGAGATGGAAAATGGTGAAATAGTCCAGGTGTTGACTGTAAAGGGGTTTCCACATTCAAAATATCGAATATCGGATATTTTACCAAGCATGGAACCGGCTGTCCGGCCGGTTTTGTTTGAGATATGGACCGGCAGGCTGAATCTCCGGGCCAGGACACCCACACCCTGAATGTGATCCGAGTGTTCGTGTGAAACGACAATGGCGTCTAATTGGTCGGGATGGAACCCTTTTGATTGGCATCGGCGTTCAATCTCGATTCCGGACAGACCCGCGTCAAAAAGAACCCTGGTCTGCTGGTCCGCCACCAGGATGGCATTTCCCTTGCTGCCGCTGGCCAGCATACAGACGGTCAATTCATAGCTTGCATGCGTGACCATTGTCGGAATTGATTTTTTTTTCAGGTCCATTCGGGTATCGTTCTTTCGCTCTCTGCAATGTTCTAATTAGCCATTTAGGGGTTTAGGCTGCAGGCTGTTAGACGCCTTCAGCTTATTCCCTCCAACCCTCAGACCCGCCAAACCTCAAACCCTGTCATCACGTCCCCGTATGCCCGAAACCCCCATCATTGCGCTCGGTGTCATCGAGTTCATCCACCAGCGTGATGCTTGCCTGATACACCTTTTGTACGATCAATTGTGCAATACGGTCACCCCGGTGTATTATATAGGGTTTCGGACCCAGGTTGACCAAGCCGATTTTAACTTCACCGCGGTAGTCCGCATCGATGGTACCCGGCGCATTGACAATACTGATGCCGTGTTTGATGGCCAGCCCGCTTCGGGGCCGGACCTGGACTTCAAATCCTTTTGGAATCGCCATGGCGAGGCCCGTGGGGATAAGGGCGATGTCTCCGGGTGCAAGATACTGGTGTGAATCGATGGCTGCGCAAACATCCATACCGGCTGCCAGGGGTGTCATATAGGCCGGCAGGGGGATATCCATATCTTTCTCGGGTTGCAGGCGCCGAAGTTGAATGGCGGGCTGATGACTCATGAAATCTGCTTGTTCTCAGCTGCTTTCAGCGCGGGCTGAAAGCAAGTTAAATTAAAGGGTTCAATATGTTTTCGTAGTCTGTTTTGTTTTTTATCTGACCCAGTACGGTCAGGGATGTCTTGCTGTTACTGAAGAGTCTGTCAGCGATATCCTGGATATCATCTGCCGTAACGGCATCGATCTTTTCCACTACTTCCTGAAGTGGGACCTGACGCTGGAAATGCATTTCATTCTGGGCCAGTCGAACCATCTGGTTTTCACTGCTTTCGGATGACAGCAGCAGGTTTCCCTTGATATACTCTTTGGCACCCCTGAGTTCAGTTTCCTGGACCGGGTGCTCTTTCAGATGATGCATGTGATTTACCAGCAACTGCGCGGTTTCAACGGCCCTTAAAGGGTCAACCGCTGCGTAGGCGCCGAACATTCCGCTGTCAACATGGGTGGACACAAAGGAGTATACCGTATAAGCCAGACCTCTCTTTTCCCGAATATCCTGAAACAGCCGGGAACTCATGTTGCCACCTAAAAGGATGTTCATGAGAGAGAAGCCATATCGCATGGGGTGACCCGTGGAGAGGCCGTTGACCCCGATACAGATATGGGTCTGTTCCAGTTTTCTGGCGTGGAGATTGACGTTGGTGTTACCGACGGGTGTCTTTCTTTCGGGGAAGTCATTGCTCTTCCGGATGGATTCAAACGCCGGACCGATTAGATCGACGAACTTCTGATGATCCACGTTCCCGGAGGCCGAGATGATAATACGATCCGGTTGATAGAAACGCTGAAAAAATTGCTTGATGGTTTCAGCGTCAAATCGAAGGATGTTTTCACGGGTGCCAAGAATGGAACGGCCTAAAGGATGATCTCCCCAGAAGTGTCTTCCGGAAAGGACATGAATATATTCATCGGGACTGTCTTCAACCATCCCGATTTCCTGCAAAATAACGGGCCGCTCCTTGAGCACTTCTGTTTCATCAAACAGTGAATTCAAAAAAATATCGGACATGACCTCAACCATGGTTTCCAGATGCGAATCCATCACCTTGGCATGAAAACAGGTGTTTTCCATGGTTGTAAACGCATTGGTCTGCCCACCAATATCATCGAACTCTTTGGCGATTTGAAAAGCGGATCGCTTCTCTGTTCCCTTGAAAATAAGATGTTCGATGAGGTGGGACAGGCCGTTTTCAGCAAGGGTTTCATCCCTGGACCCGGCATTGACCCAGATACCCATGGTCACCGAACGGACATACGGCATTTGCTTGGTAATGAGTTTGACACCGTTGTTCAGGTCGGTTTTGTTTATCCCGGGGTAGTTATTCATCTTCCTGTACAGCTTTATGGCTTAGGCGGATTTTACCATCCCGTCCGACTTCCAGTACTTTAACCTTGATCGTATCGCCTTCTTTGACGATATCGGTGACTTTTTTTACACGGTAGTTTGCCAACTGGGAAATATGAACCAGACCGTCCGTTCCCGGTAAAATCTGTACAAAAGCCCCGAAATCGGTAGTTTTAACCACGGTGCCTTCATAGACAGCCCCGACTTCGGCTTCCCTGGTGATATCCTTTATCATTGCCAGGGCAGCTTCCAGATCTTCGGAAGATGCCGCGGCGACTTTAACGACGCCGGAATCATCGACTTCAACCTTGGTATTGGTTTCACTCTGGATCGCACGAATTACTTTGCCTCCCGGGCCGATGATTTCCCTGATTTTATCGGGGTTGATTTCGATGGCGTGTATTTTTGGTGCAAAAGGAGAGATATCTTCCCTGGGTTTATCCAGGGCTTTCATCATTTCATTTAGGATGTGCAAGCGGCCCTTGCGAGCTTGCTCAAGGGCGTCCTCCATGATGTCCTTGGACAGCTCCAGAATTTTGATATCCATCTGAAGCGCCGTAATACCTTCGGCGGTTCCGGCAACCTTGAAATCCATATCTCCTGTATGGTCCTCATCCCCGAGAATATCGGACAGAATGATCGTTTGGTCCGCATCTTTAACAAGACCCATGGCGATACCGGAAACCGGTGCTTTGATGGGAACACCCCCATCCATCAACGCCAGAGTTCCCGCACAAACCGTACCCATGGAGGAAGATCCGTTCGATTCCAGTACTTCTGAAACGATGCGGATGGTATAGTCAAAGACATCCTTGTCAGGCAGGACCTTTTCGATGGCTCTGGTGGAAAGCCCCCCGTGCCCGATATCTCTTCGGCTGGGACCACCCACGCGCTTGACCTCCCCAACTGAAAATGGAGGGAAATTATAGTGCAGCATGAATGGACGAAATTCCTCTCCGCTGAGGGTTTCGACACGCTGTTCGTCCGGACCGGATCCCAGTGTTAACACGCCCAGAACCTGTGTTTCTCCTCTGGTAAAAAGTGCGCTTCCATGGGGTCGGGAGAGAAGCCCCACCTCGCAGGAGATGGGTCGGATTTCATCGAACTTGCGGTTGTCGATGCGACTGTTTTCCTTGAGAATAATATCTCGGCTGATGGATTTTTTCAGGTCGCCAAAAATTTTCGAAATCTCTTCGCCTCTGTCTGCATACTCCTCTCCCAATGATTCCATGAGATCCTTTTTCACTTGTCTCATGGCGTCATAGCGGGGCATTTTATCCGGTATGGACAGTGCCTTGCGAATGTTCCCGGCAGCAGCTTCATCAACGACCGTTACCAGCGTTTCATCTGTTTCGGGCGGCATAAAAACCCTTTTGGGTTTTCCGCAGGTTTCCCGCATCTTTTCCTGAATGTCCACAAGTGGCTGGAGCCCTTGATGTCCAAAAAATATCGCGTCGAGCATCTCTTTTTCACTGACGATGTTCCCGCCGCCTTCCACCATGACCACACCGGTTTTGGAGCCGGCCACAATAATATTGATATCGGCATCAGCACATTCGGCGATGGTGGGGTTGATTTTGAGTTCTCCCTGGATTCGACCTACCCGGACACATGCAATGGGACCTGCAAAGGGGATATCTGAAATGGTGAGGGCTGCCGAAGCACCCACCATGGCCATCACATCGGCATCATTCTCCTGATCCATTGCCAGAACGGTGGCAATGATCTGGGTTTCAAAATTATAGTACTTTGGGAAAAGGGGCCGTATGGGACGATCGATCAGTCGTGCTGTCAGGGTCTCTTTTTCACTCGGGCGTCCAATTTCTCGTCTGAAATAGTTTCCGGGTATTCTCCCGGCAGCGTAAATTTTCTCCTGATATTCAACGGATAAAGGGAGAAATCCAACATTGCGCTCATCGTTGGACGATACTGCGGTGACCAGAACGGTCGAATCTCCATATTTGACAACAACCGATCCGGAGGCCTGTTTGGCAACCTTGCCGGTCTGAATGCTGAGGGTTTTTCCGCCCACATCTGCTTCTAATAAAATTTCCATATAGTGTTCCTAACTCAGCTGCAAGGGTACACTGTCGTGACGCAAAGATATCCTCGACAGGTCTGAGGCCCTAAACTGAAGACTTGTTATTTATTTGATCTTACCGCCGAAGCCCCAGAGCTTCAATGATAGATCGGTATCGTTTAACATCGTTGTTTTTTACATAATTTAAAAGTCTTCGTCGTCGACCTACCATCTTCAGCAAACCTCTCCTGGAATGGTGATCCTTTTTGTGTATCTTGAGATGCTCGGTCAGATAGCTGATGCGGTGGGTCAGAAGACCTACCTGAACTTCCGGAGATCCGGTATCACTGTCATGGGTCTTATACTGATCGATCAGTTCTTTTTTATTTTCTGTTGTAAACACCACTTTCTTTAAGCCTCCTATTAAAAAATTGTTTGTTATGAAAAATAGCATTAATAATGAATACAAGAAATAGAGAAAGTTAAAATTAACATTATTTCTTTGTTTCAATTGAAAACACAGCAGTAATGGTATTCGCCTGGTGTTTCATCTTGTTCTATCACTGCGAGAAGCGCTCTGTTCTCATCGATAATTTTGATGAATTGTTCCTTGCCCGGCAGTTCTTTCAGAGCAACATCCTTTTGCGTCAATGGAACGCCGTTGACGATTTTGCTTTTCAGGTCTTTGCCGGCCGCCCATTCCGGCATATCCCTGAGTGCTTCCGTCATACCCACGGCATACCGGGAAAACATTTCAACGGTCGCACGTTTCTCAAATGCTTCCAGTGTCATTGCATCGGCAATGGAAAAGCCAGAACTTTGGGTACGTCTCAATGTTTTTAAATGTCCACCGCAACCCAGCGCATTGCCGATGTCTGCACCAAGCGTTCGAATATATGTTCCTGCGGAGCAGGTCACCTCAAACTGGATATACGGCAGCTGAATCTCAGTTATCTCTAAAGCCAATACCACAATCTGCCGGGCCGGTTTTTGAATCGGTTTCCCACGCCGTGCGTGTTTGTATAGTGGAACCCCTTTATGCTTCAGTGCAGAATAAACGGGCGGTATCTGATCGAGTGGACCTGTAAAGGATCCAAAAACATCCTGGATCTCCGCCTCTGTATAATCCGGAACCTGGCTCTCCGATATTCTGTTGCCGGTTGCATCCTGTGTGTCGGTTTCTAAACCTAATTGCAGTAAGGCTTCGTATTTTTTGTCGCCTCCCAGAAAAAATCTGGCCAATCGGGTAGCCCGGTTGACGCAGCATACCATCACACCGGTTGCAAAGGGATCAAGGGTTCCTGCATGACCGACCTTTTTGGCACCGAGCGTCCTTTTCACATGCGATACCACACGTGCAGAGGACAGGTTTTCCGGTTTGTCGATAACGACAAACCCATGGTGATCTAAAGACATCTATTTTAATTGATTTCAGGAATTGCCTTGATGGTTTCCTTTATTTTCTTAATCGTAGACTCGATACTGAACCCCGCTGCACTTGGATGCCCTCCCCCGCCGAATGTGGATGCAATGGCGGCGACATCGATGGATCCGTCCGAACGAAGACTCACATGATAATTTTTTACTCCCGCGTTATGCTTTCTGCCGTTGGCCTGTTCCTGTATCAAGGCGGCCATCTTGACGTCTTCTATCCTGCGGGCATAATGGATCAGTCCTTCTGCATCTCCAGGCTGTGTCCCGGTTTCCCTTAGCATTTTCTGGGTAAGGGTCATCAGGGAAAGACTGCCGTTATTGGATATTTCAATCGATTCAAGGGCCTGATTCAACAACTTGATGCGACCCAGGGAATAGGGTCCATACAGATGCCGGGCAATATGAATCGGTTTAACACCCAGCTGAACCATTTCGTTGCATATCTCAAAGGCGGAAGCGTTGGTATTCGAGAAACGAAAGGACCCGGTGTCGGTAACAATGCCGGTGTAGATGGATGTTGCCATGGCGATACTGATGGGTATGGCCATTTCTTTCAGCAGACGAAAAACCAGTTCGACCGTGGCACAAGCCTTGCTGTCAATGAGATGTCGTTCACCGAATCGCGTGTTGGTGGCATGATGATCGATATTAATAACCATGGGGATCTGTGTGACGATCTCGGTGGCGCGACCGATGCGATCCAGATTGCTGCAGTCAAGGATGATCGCTGTTTCATAGGCATGAACCCGACTGATCTGGTTTTGAATGCGGCCGATCTCCGGCAGGAAACGGTAAACAGCCGGGATATCGCTTTCATTATATAAGGTCGCTTTAATATTTAACGCTTCCATTGCCAGGCCCAATGCCAGGAGAGACCCCAGGGCATCCCCATCCGGATTGACATGGGAAGCGATCAATACACTGCGACTATTTTTCAGTTGTTGAATGATCTGTTTCATTTTCGGGTACAACCGATTTCAGTAGTTTCTCTATTTTCATGCCGTAGTCAAACGACGTGTCATAAATAAATTTGAGCTCCGGCATATACCGAAGCCCTAGTTTGCCGGCAAGGTGTCGCTTGACATACCCTTTTGCACTTTGAAAGCCTTTGGCTGTGTTCTCACTTTCTTTTTCCCCAAGATAGGTGGAATAATACACATAGGCGGTTTTCAGATCCGATCCCATTTTAACGCCGGTAATCGTTATGTTTTCGAGTCGCGGATCGCTGACACCCTTATGGAGGAGGTCTGAAAGGACCTTTTGTATCATGCCGCCGACCCGTTCTGAACGCGAAAATGGCTTCATATTCATAAGTGGATAATCTCCAGCTCACTGTCGACGATTTCCGCCAATCCTGTTTCATCAAGCAGATTCAATATTTTGTCACTCTTTGAGTTGATAACGCGTTGGTCTGTGCCCACCAGGGAAAAACCGATTTCCGTTTTTTGATAAAACTCATGGGCGCCCACCTCTGCCACAGACGCGTTGAAATTATTTTGAACCTGGCGAACCAGTGATTTGACAATACGTCTTTTTTCTTTCAACGACCGGCAGCCATGAACCCGAAACGTGATAATGCATATACCGACAACCATATCGAAAAGCCTGTGTTAGGTGTTACGTTTTAGGTGTTATACCGCTTGTCATAATAATGTTCCGAAAATATGATGGCGGCATAAGGGGTTGTAGCAGAAAAACAGTCCTCAATCGGAACGTTTTTCTGACAACCCCTATAGGTTAAAAGTCGAGTCAACTTCGGTCTATACCTAAAACTTAAAACCTAACACCTAAAACCGGTTTCTTAATCCAACTCCGGCTTGATCTCTTCCGTATAGTAACACTCCAGCGTATCGCCGATCTTGAGGTCATTGAAATTTTCGATGCCGATACCGCACTCATAACCGTTCTGGACTTCTTTGACATCATCCTTGAACCTTCTGAGGGAAGAAAGTTTTCCTTCATAGATGATGATGCCGTCCCGCAGCAACCGAACCAGCTTGCCTCTTTCAAAACTGCCCTCAGTGACATAACTGCCGGCAATGGTGCCGATTTTGGGAATATGGAAAATATCTCGAATTTCCGCCCATCCCTGGGTCCGGTCTTCAAATGTCGAAGACATCAATCCCAGCATAGCATCCCGGATTTCTTTGATCACATCATAAATGACATTGTGGTAGCGAATGTCCACCTGCTCTTCATTGGCCATGTCCTGCACCTTTGGACTGGATCGCACATTGAAGCCGATGATGATGGCGTTGGATACGGCCGCCAGAGAAATGTCGGATTCAGTGATGGTACCGGTGGCGCCATGAACGATGTTTATATTGACCTCATCATTGCTGAGACTGGAGAGAGACTCCTTGAGCGCCTCGATGGATCCGTGAACATCTCCTTTCAGGATCAGGTTGAGGTCTTTTACCTCGCCGGTTTTCATTTTTTCGAACAGACCGTCCAGACTCAGACGGCTGGTCTTGGCCAAATCCACCGAGCGCTGTTTCCGGACTCTGTGCTGGCTGATCTGTTTGGCATCTTTTTCATCGGTTACGCTAACAAGTTCATCACCGGCTGAGGGGACACCCGACAGGCCGATCACTTCAACAGGCAGAGACGGTCCGGCCGAAGGGACCTGTTGTCCGAGGTCATTCAAAAGAGCACGGAGTTTTCCATAGTGTATACCACAGACAACGGAGTCACCGGCACGAAGCGTTCCCTCCTGGATCAGAACCGTGGCAACCGGCCCTCGACCGGCATCAAGCTTGGCCTCCACCACACGACCCCTGGCCAGTTTGTTTGGATTGGCTTTCAACTCCAGCATTTCCGTCTGCAAAAGGATCATTTCGAGCAGGTCATCGATACCGATGTTTTTCTTTGCTGAAACGTTCACGAAGATGGTGTCACCCCCCCATTCTTCAGTTACCAGTCCGTTTTCAGACAGCTCTCGCAAAACACGTTCCGGATCTGCATTGTCTTTGTCGATCTTGTTGACCGCCACGATGATGGGGACACCGGCAGCCTTGGAGTGATTGATGGCTTCGATGGTTTGTGGCATGACGCCGTCGTCGGCAGCAACCACAAGAACGACAATGTCCGTGACTTTTGCACCCCGTGACCGCATCGCTGAAAAAGCTTCATGCCCGGGGGTGTCGAGGAATACGACCTGTCCTCTTGGTGTGGTGACATTGTACGCACCGATATGCTGTGTAATACCACCGGCTTCGAGCTCTGTTACTCTTGTTTTTCGAATAACATCCAGCAGAGAGGTTTTTCCATGGTCCACATGTCCCATGATGGTTACCACAGGGGGTCTCGAAGTGAGATTTTTTGGGTCATCTTCGACGGCTTTAAGCAAATTATCTTCTTCAAAGGATGCCTTTTCCAGCTCATATCCAAATTCCGTTGATACGAGAACAGCCGTATCGAAATCGATGGTTTGATTGACCGTTGCCATGACACCCAGACCCATCAACTTGGCGATCATTTCATTGGCCTTGATCCCCATACGCTTGGCCAGTTCCGCCAAAATAATGGTATCATCTATTTTGATCCGACGTTTGATGGCTTTTGGCGTGGTAATCTGCGGCTTCAATCCCCGGTCCATTTTGGATTTAGCGCCTTTTTTACCCTTACGGAGGCGTTTGGAACTGCCTGAGTAAAGATCCTTGCCCTCGACCACCTCTTTTTTTCGGAAGGCTATTTTCTTTTTAAAGAACTTCCTGTCCGGTTCCACGGCCTCCGCTTTTTTGCGTCCTTTCTTTTTCTTGTCTTTTAAGGACGGTTCTTGAGCTGCGGATGGTGCCGGTTTGGCGGCAATGGGCTTGCGAACCGGCCGCTTTGGCCTGGCAGGTGTTTTTTTGACTTCCGCCGGGTCTGTTTCTTTGGGGCGGCGGCTTGATAATTTTTGCCGGTGTCTCTTTCTTTTTCTTTTTAACCGGCTTGACAGGCTCGGACTTTTTTGTCTCGGGTGCCTCTTTTTCTACGGGTTCCTCAGCAGCCTTTTCCGGTTCAGCCGTCTTGACGGGCGAAACCGTCTCCTCGGGCGTTTCGGCAGCGACTTTCTTTGGCGGCTTTTTCTTTAGAACCGGTTTTCCGGCGCCCTTTTCGGCCTCGGGTTCTTTGACGGTCGTTTCTTTTTCGGCGGTGGAAGGGGCTTCTTCCACAACCACTTCCGGCTGAGAGGGTTCCGCGATGATCTCGGGTTTTTTGACGGTTTTAACCCGGCGCCTGCGTATGACGGTCGGCTTGATTCGTTTCTCTTCCAGCTTCGCCGTTTTCTTCTTGCCACTGAGTTTTGCCTTGATATCCGGCAGCTCTGATTCATCAATGGAGCTCATGTGGCTTTTTACAGGGTATTCAATCTCATGAAGCCTGTCGACCAGCTCGGTGTTGGTCATGTTTAATTCCCGGGCAAGTTCATATATCCTGATCTTTCCCATCCATCCCCCTTAACCTTCACGTGGTAAAACGCTTATTTTTCTTGGGTGTTTTCCGCTTCCGCGTTTTCGTCTTTATCGGTGTCGTTCAACGAACTTTCATCAGAAACAGTTTCCGTGCTTGGGGACCCATCGTCGGTCGTTGCTTCCACGTCCAAACGTTCCTGTTCTTCCCTGTCTGCGGCGGCTTTTTCCCTGGCGGCCTGTTTTGCTTCATCCAGGTAGATTCGCGCGTTTTCGATCAGCGCCTCTGCTTTTTCTTCTCCGATACCCCGTATTTGAGTGAGATCGTCAACGGAGACCTTGATAAGTTCCTCGGCTGAGTATAGTCCCTTTTCGAACAATGAATCCGCCATGCTGACACCCACACCAGGTAGTGCAACCAGAGAGTCATACCCAATTTTCATGGTTTCGCTGTAGCTGGACTCACTGTTGACATCCAGGTGCCATCCGGTCAGTTTGGATGCGAGCCTCACATTTTGACCGCGCTTTCCAATGGCTACGGAGAGAAATTCATCCGGAACGATTACTTCCATGGACCCGTTGTCTTCATCGATAATCACTCTGGATATTTCAGCAGGCGCCAACGCATTGCACACGAATTTGGCGGCATCCACATGCCAGGGGATAATATCTATTTTTTCTCCGCGGAGCTCCTGGACAACATTCTGGACACGCGAGCCTTTCATCCCGACACATGCGCCCACAGGATCGATATCCGAGTCATTGGATGAGACCGCAAACTTGGCCCGTACACCAGGCTCACGTGCGGCACCCTTGATTTCGACGATACCTTCACTGATTTCGGGTACTTCCGTCTTGAACAGATGTACCAGAAAATCCGGGTGTGTTCTGGACAAGAGAATTTGCGGACCCCGTGATTCATGCAGAACATCTAATATCAGCGCACGAATCCGATCGCCACGTCGATAAGACTCTCTGGGAACCTGTTCCCGATTCGGCAGAACACCTTCCGTATGGCCAAGGTTGACGATGATGTCGCCGCGATCGACCCGTTGGACAATTCCGTTGACAATATCTCCTTTGCGATCGATGAAACTGGAATAGACGACATCTCTTTCGGCATCCTTCATTTTTTGAATGATAACCTGCTTTGCAGACTGGGCGGCGATGCGGCCAAATGTCGTGGCATCCATTTTGGTGCCGAGACTGTCCCCGATTTGGCATTCGGGATCCAACTCACGGCCTTTTTCAAGGGTGATTTGGGTTTCCGGTTCGGTCAACGTTTCCACAACCTCCTTGAACTGGAACACTTCTATCTCGCCTGTTTCTTCATAGTACTGGGCTTCTATGTCCACCTTGTTCCCGAACTTTTTCTTGGCAGCCGACCTCAGGGCTTCTTCCAGTGCCTTTATTAACACCTCGACGTTGATGCCTTTTTCCCTGCTGATTTGTTCGACAACTCGTTTGATATCTGCAATAAACATCAGTTTTCTCCAGAATAGTTGATAAGACGCGCTTTGGTTATGTCCTCAAAGGGAATAGCCACAGATTTTTCCACAACCGTCAGCGTTACAATTCCATCCTTAATATCTGTTAATGTTCCTTTAAATTTTTTTTGTCCATCAATCGAACGGGAAGATTGTATCCGGGCCAATTGACCTTTGAATCGTTTGAAATCAGTCGGTTTGGTAAGGGGCCGATTCGACCCCGGTGACGAAACCTCCAGACGATAGCGATGGTCGCTTTCGATATAGACGTCCAGCAAATCGCTCACCTGCCGACTGATGGCGGCACAGTCGTCAATGCCGATACCGTCGGGTTTGTCAATATACAGGCGCAGCACTTTTCCGCCGGGTTCCATCTGATATTCCGCATGGACCAGTTCAATTCCTTCCGCATCGCAAACAGGCTCCGCCAGACGGTTTACGCTGGCAAGAAAGGTCTTGTCGGACAAAATAACAGCCGCCTGTTCTAGCGAATCCTTTTTTTTGACACGGCTTTTTTTTTTCTTTTGTTTCATGTTCTACAACGTTTATCGTCCAATAAAAAACGGGCAAAAGCCCGTTTCTCCTCATCTATGAAAGTTCTTTCGGTCAATAAAGTCTTGTCAGTTCATAGCCATAACCATTCGAAAAAAATTACACAACGTTCATAGACAAAAGCGCTTTTCCTCATGTACGCAACCGCCCCGGAAAAGCCGGGCATTCTTGGAGCGGGCAACGAGATTCGAACTCGCGACACCAAGCTTGGGAAGCTTGTACTCTACCAGCTGAGCTATGCCCGCTTTCCAGAAAAGAATAACTAAGACAAAAAGTGTAAGCTGTCAATGATTTTTCTTAATAACGGGGACTATTTAATAAGTTCCCTGATCTGTTCAAGCTCGTGGCGAAGTTCGCTGACGGATAAGGTCTGCGGAAGCTCTTCTATAAAATCCTGTTTGCTTCTCAAATGTTGCCGGGCACCTGATATGGTAAATCCCTTCTCATAAAGGAGGTGTTTTATCCTGAGAATAAATGCCACATCCTTTTTTCGGTATAGACGCTGACCCGCAGAGGTACGCTTGGGCTTGATTTTCTTGAACTCCGTCTCCCAGAAGCGGAGAACATGGGTTGGCAGCCCGAGAAGCTCGGAAACTTCCCCAATCTTGAAGTAGAGTTTGTCAGGGATTGAAACCGTTGTCTGTTTCATAGGCTTCCCTATTCAGGTAAAGCAGCATTAAAATGAGCGATCAACCTTTCGGATAGGCGTTTATGGATATCGTTTACCCTGTCGTCTTCTAATGTCTCTTCATGGGAGCGATAGACAATCCTGAAAGAGACACTTTTTTTGCCGTCGGGGATAGGATCGTCAGCAAAGACATCAAAGAGGCTCAGTTGTTCCACCAATCCTTCTTTCAGGTCTCTGATAAACGTCAGCAGGCTGCCGGCTTCGATGTCCCGGTCGATGATGACGGTCACGTCTCGGGATGTCGCAGGATATTTGGGTATCGGTTTCGCCTGCAGACTTTCAGGTATCATGCCATAGAGTTGGTTCATGTCAAGCTCAAAATAAAAGACTGTCTGCTTCAGGTCATAGTTCTTCAGCACGCGGGGGTGCAGTTCTCCCATAAGACCCAGGGGAATGTCACCGATAACGATCTGAGCGGAAACGCCGTTCTTTGTATAGGAACTGGCATCATTGGGCATACGGGTGAATGAGATATTTTTGATTTTAAGTGCCCTGAACAAGCCTTCCACAACACCCTTGAGATCATAGAAGTCACAGGCTGTTTCGGGAACATTCCACAAGGCATGGGTACGCGACCCGGTCCAGAGTCCTGCCAGTATTTCAATTTCATCCGGCAGATGGGTCTTTCCCTTGCCGATGAATACCTTGCCTATTTCAAAAAGCCGACTGGTCTTTGCTCGCTGGGACAGGTTTCGGTGAGCTGATTTCAGGAGTCCCGGGAGCAGGCTGGACCGCATGACCGTCTGGTCTTCTGTCAAGGGGTTTAAAATTTCCACCAGGTCTCGCCGGTAATCATCCGTATCGAACAGGAGACGATCACAATCCATCTTGTCCATAAAGCTGTAATTGATGGCTTCGTCGAAGCCAAATCCGTTCAAAATGGTTTTGACCTTACGTCTATGGCCGATGACGGTCTGAGGAACCCTTGCTTCGGCAGGGATCAATGGGTAGGTGGTGGGTATGTGATCGTAACCTGAAAGCCGTGCCACCTCTTCCATGAGGTCCTCGGGTCTTTTGATATCCACCCGAAAAGAAGGTGCCGTAACAGAGAGTTCATCGGCCGAGTTCTCTCCAACATCGAATCCAACGGAAACCAGTATGTCTCGAATTTCTGCGCAACCGAAGTTCGTGCCAAGGAGCCGGTTGGTTTGTTTCGTGCTCAGTGTTATCGTCTGGGGTTGCGGCAGGTTTCCACATTCGTCGATGACACCGTCTATAATGCGGCCATGGCCTAGTTCGGCAATTAACCGGGCGGCCCTGTCCAGTGCCACAAGGGTTCCCTGGGGGTCGACACCGCGCTCGAATCGATGAGAAGCATCCGTGTTCAAACCGAGCTTTTTAGATGTCTTTCGGATGCTTACCGGGTTGAAATAGGCACTTTCCAGAAGGACGTTGCGGGTGTCGGTTTCAATTTCGGAGTTCAAGCCCCCCATGACACCGGCAATGGCAACGGGCTTTTTACCATCACAGATTAGCAACATGTCTTTTAAAAGGGATCTCTCTTTTTCATCGAGCGTGGTAAACACCTCGCCTTCGGCTGCCGCCCGCACCACAATCCGGTGTTCTTCCAGTCTGTC
Source organism: uncultured delta proteobacterium (assembly GCA_963744665.1). Lineage (GTDB taxonomy): Bacteria > Desulfobacterota > Desulfobacteria > Desulfobacterales > B30-G6 > B30-G6. Next base: position 195,526 of record CAVUUM010000009.1, read on the forward strand.
CAGGTCAAAGGCGTGCAAGGGTTGACCCTGTTCCATGAGAACAAAGTTGGTGATATCCACGATATTGTTAATGGGTCTCAAACCGACGGAGCGAAGACGTTCCTGGAGCCAGAAAGGAGAGGGCGCTACGGTGATATTTTCAATGATTCTTGCCGCATATCTGGGACAGAGCTCTGGTGCGTCCACGGTAACGGATGTTCGTGCATGAATTTCTTTTCCGGCAACCGGCAGGGTGGTGTCCGGGAAGGAGAGTTCCTTTTTTACGATAGCGGCGATTTCACGGGCGGTACCGATGATGCTCAGGCAGTCTGGGCGGTTGGGGGTCAAATCGATTTCAATCATGGTATCCGACAAATTCAAGGCCGTGGAAAGAGCCTGGCCCCTGGTGAGTTTGCCGTCCAGGGTCATGATACCGGAGGTGTCCATACCGAGTTCAAGCTCGGCTTCACTGCAGAGCATTCCCTCTGACGTGACGCCCCGGATGACCCCTTTCTCCAGAATCCTGTTATTGGGGAGATGGGTGCCGGGAAGTGCTATGGGTGACAACATTCCCTCTCTCACATTGGGGGCACCACAAACGACCGTCAGGGTCCGTTCGCCAATATCGACATCACAGACTTTGAGTCTGTCTGCGTTGGGGTGATTCTTGACGGCTGTAACGTGACCGACCCGTACGCTCTTAAGGTATTCAAACCGGTCGGATACGGCTTCCACTTCGAGCCCTGTCATGGTGAGGGCCGCCGCCAGTTCGTCCGGTGTCAATTCAATGGGAACAAATGTTTTAAGCCAGTTGAGACTAACTTTCATTTAACATTACCTCCTAATAAAATCGGGGACCGATTTTATTAGAATTGTTGTAAAAAACGGATGTCGTTTTCGAAAAACTTCCTGATATCGTCGATGCCGTATTTGAGCATGGCTATTCGCTCCACACCCATTCCGAATGCAAAACCTGTATATTTTTCCGGAGGATAGCCCACGTTTTCATACAGGGCTGGATGCACCATGCCTGAGCCCAGAATCTCCAGCCATCCGGTCTGGGAACAGACCCTGCATCCTTTACCCCTGCATATGACGCAGAGAATATCCACCTCTGCGCTCGGTTCTGTAAACGGGAAAAAACTGGGTCTGAACCGTAAACTGGTTTTTTCATCGAACATCTGGTGAATAAAGGTTGTGAGAATCCCTTTCAGGTCACCGAAGGAAATGTCCGTGTCAACCAGCAATCCTTCAACCTGATGGAACATGGGGGTGTGGGTGAGATCCGAATCGCAGCGAAATACTTTCCCGGGTGTTATAACCCGAACGGGAGGGGTTGTTTTTTCCATGATGCGAATCTGCATGGGCGATGTGTGTGTTCTCAGGACGATGTCGTCCGAAACGAAGAACGTGTCCTGCATATCCCTTGCCGGATGATTTTTGGGAAAGTTAAGTGCTTCAAAATTGTAGTAGTCTGATTCAACTTCCGGACCTTCGGCCACATCGAAGCCGAGCCGGCCAAAAATATCACAGATTTCCTGCTGGATCTGCGATACTGGATGCAGGGACCCCTTCAAAGGCGACCGGCCGGGCAGGGAGACATCGATGACATCTTCAGCGGTCGTTTTCTCAGTGGCAAGCGTCTGCAAAGCCTCCTGAATCGCATTGCCTACTGCGACCCTTACCTGATTGGCTTTTTTGCCTGCCTCGGGGCGCGCCTCTTTGGGAAGCTGAGATATACCTTTTAGAACCCCGGTTATCAGGCCTTTCCGGCCCAGGTATTGTACCGAAAGCGCCTGGATTTCCACAGAATCCTTAGCACTTTTAAGACGTTCCAGAAAGTCCTGATGGATTTGCTCGATAGGTTTATTCACGATGACTCTGATAGCCTGTACTAAATTTGTTCAGCAGCAAGACCGGCGATTTTTGAAAAACCGGATGGGTCCGAAACGGCCAGATCTGCCAGTACTTTTCGATCCAGTTGAATATTGGACAGTTTCAATCCATGCATGAATTTACTGTAAGACAGATTGTTCATGCGTGCGGCAGCATTGATTCTTGCAATCCAGAGTCTTCTGAAATCACGCTTTCGAACCCTGCGATCCCGGTAAGCGTACATCAGGGCTTTGTCCAACGCATCCGCAGCCGTGCGAAACAGTTTGCTGCGTCCGGCGCGATATCCCCTGGCTAATTTTAGAACTTTGTTTCTTCTTCTTCTGGCTTTGAAACCTCTTTTAACACGCATTGTACCATATCCTCCTATAGGCGAAATAGATCATCAATGGGATTTAGCCATTGGGGAGCAGCAGTTTGATTTCCCTGACATCAGATTTTTTAATAATCTGGCTCTTGCGCAGCGCTCGTTTTCGCTTGGTCGTTTTTTTTGTCAGTATGTGACTGGCATGTGATTTTGAGAATTTGAATTTTCCTGTGCCTGTTTTTTTAAATCGCTTGGCAGCTGCCCGATTTGTTTTTATCTTTGGCATGTTAGCCCCTTTCCTTTAAAAGCTCTTAGGAGCGACAGTGTCGCGTTTTATCAATTCATGGAACAATTTTATTCTTAAAAACAGATGGCGTGAACACGGTGAGTATATCCGTTCACGCCAGAGTTTGATAACAAGTTATGATGGCTTGGTTAACACATTCTCGCTGCACTGTTATCCACAGAAATGTGTTATTTTGGTGCCAGCACCATGGTCATGGTTCGTCCTTCGAGCTTGGGGTGCTGCTCAACATTGGCATATTCTTCGGCTTGCTGTGCGATGTGGGCAAGCAATTCCCTGCCCCGGTTAGAAAGCGTAATCTCGCGACCTCTGAACACGACGGTTACCTTGACCTTATCCTTATTTTCAATGAATCGATTGATATGATTCAGTTTTACCTGAATATCATGTTCGCCCGTTTTGGGCCGAACCTTGATCTCCTTGATTTGGAAGGTACTCTGCTTTTTTTTGGCCTCCTGCTGCTTTTTGGTCTGTTCGTATTTATAACGACCGTAGTCCATGATTTTACAGACAGGCGGATTTGCATTCGGAGATACCTCCACCAGATCGAGACCGAAATCGCCGGCAATGGCGAGGGCCTTGTAGGTCGGAACAACACCTACCTGAGTTCCATCCGGATCGATGACTCTGACTTCTTTTGCTCTAATGTTCTTGTTGATATTGGTTCGGTCTGCTCTGACGTTTCTGTTTGGTCGTTTTGGAAAAGCTATACCCCCACCTCCTTATTCGGTATTTGGATTTAAACCGCCTTATAACTCAATTTATATGCGGCACTACAGAAAACCAAATTTTCACTACCCCTTTTGGGGATAGTGGATTATAAGACAACATTAAGAAATGCAAGAAAAAAATGCAAGAAAAATAAAATCGTTACACGATTTAATGAGAAATCTCGCCACTTCCCAGAATTCTGTGGCAATAATGCTGCCATGCTGTGTCAAACCGCACCCGACCTGAAATCAACCGCATAATAATACCGTTTCATCTTCTTTCAAGGCGAGACACATAAGATATCAGGAGATCGCTCCTTTGTCCAGGCATCATCCATATAGTTAAACAGGTATGGTTGTTAAATGACAGCGTTTTCATATTGGCGTTTCATTAACATGCGCTGATGGTAGGTGCCCTAAGCGACTCAAACAGCGCAAATCCCCATTGGATCACCCATTTCGCTCTATCTGTAATTATACCCGAAAGTTGAGTCATGGCTTAGAACTTACCCTTAAAACCTACAACCCTGCTCTATCACCCCTCCAACCCGCTTCTATAACCGACAGATATTGTCATCGCACGGGCAGCTGTCGTCAACATCGTACGCATAGAGAATTCTCTGCTCAGATTCGGCTCTTTTCGGAGCAATGGGTTCTGTGGTTCCGGCACTGCATCGCAAAAGAAGCGCCTGCTTGTCCGGGATGGTATCGAGGCCCTTTGAGAGGACGCTGCCTGTTTTTCCATCGAGGATATCTGCGTCGAGACCATTGGTCACGACGACCAGGGGGATCTGGTAAGCGGTCAAGACACGTGATGCTGCAATGGCCGGGCGGTGACGGGTTACCAGGGATCCGGGCCCATATCGAATGATCATGGCGACGGTGTCGTTTATTAAAACAGTGAGGTCGATTTGAATTTGAGCGCACTTGTCTCCGGCCATGACAACCAATTTTCTGCGGGGAACAATGTCGGATTTGTCATACCCTTTTTTTTCAACGAGCAGTTTCGCCAATGCCTGACGGTATCTTTCGTCATGGGTGTCCGCGACGGACTCCCCGGTCAGATAGTCAAGCTGCTCGCCGAGTATAAGATGGTGTCCCATCATTTGAAAATTCCCAGATACGGCAACGCAAGGCATTGCCCGGTGATTACTTTGGTCTTTACAATCAAACACTGTTTTGAATAAACTAATACCGACAAAATTATTTGTAAAGCGGGATTACTTTAGGAGGGTTCAAGGGTGATACAAGGGTTGGAGGTTTGAAGGGTTCGAGGGTACCTGAAAGCAATGCGCCGTCGCCACCTATAGGGGTTGTCAGAAAAACGTTCCGATTGAGGACCGTTTTTCTGCTACAAACCCTTATACCGCCATCATATTTTCGGAACATTATTAGGACAAGCGGTATAACAGTCTTAAGCCGAAACCCTTAAAAGGCTGCAGCGTGTTTTATGAAATCCATCAAACTTGAAGATGTTGAGCAGATTTCTGGGAAAAGGATAGAAGGCGCCGAGCGGTTTGCATTTCAGTGCCGTCCGGATCTCGCCTGCTTCAACCAGTGCTGCCGGAATCTGAATCTGTTTCTGTATCCGTATGATGTGATTCAGCTGAAGAAGGCTTTGGGTATTTCCGCTGACACATTTTTACAAGACTATGTGGATGTGGTGATGCGAAAGGGCAATTTTTTTCCGGATGTGCTTTTGAAGATGTCGGATGACGAAGCGCATGCCTGCATTTTTTCCGAGCCATCAGGGTGCCATATATATAAGGACCGTCCCTACACCTGCAGGACATTTCCGGTGGAATATGGATTGAAGTATCCCGCTGAAAATCGGAAACCTGAGTTGATCGGATTTTTCAGACCGCCTGAATTCTGTCTGGGTCGACGCGAAACCCATGAATGGACGCTTCAGACCTGGTCCGGCGATCAGGGAGCGGCAAAGCACCAGCGGATGTCCAGAAAGTGGTCCGAGGTCAAATACCTGTTTCAAAAAGATCCCTGGGGACGTGAAGGCCCCCAGGGAAAGCGGGCAAAGATGGCCTTCATGGCCAGTTACAACATGGATGCCTTCAGAGCGTTTGTATTTGAGAGCAGCCTGCTGAAACGTTACAAGGTCAAGACTGACCTGCTCAAAAAAATCCAAAGAGATGACGTTGATTTGATGCTTTTCGGCTTTGACTGGATCAAATTGTTTGTCTGGGGCGTTCAGACCAAAAAAATCCGTCTTCGATAAATTAATCTCCCTTTGTACGTTGAATGATTACGAAATGCAGCACAACGCAGACGTTGGGCTTTTTACGAAGCCGTCAGCAGTTCCGATTTTATCCAGGTATACCCGATCTGCAGTAGCAGCGTGTCATCCTGTTTTGCGCGTGTCAGCAAGGCTGTTTCCACGGCGAAATCAGACAACAAGCCGTCTTCGAAAATTTTTCTACGAAAGGTGTCTAGATCGTACAATGCCAGATGAAACATTCTGACGAAGGCCAAATCGAAAGGTCCCGTTTTCAATCGGTTTTTTATGGAAATAAGTTCCAGAAGCCTGTCGTTCTGTTCATTGTAAGGAAGCAAGCCCTGCTTTTCGACCCACTCGCGAACTGTCTGGTTTTTTTCCTGTTCATGGCCGAGACAATGGGATTCTTTCAGAAGGGCGAAGTGTTCGGTAATTTCACCGGTTTTCCGGCTTTGAGATATGGCGCGTGCCAAGGGATAGATGCGGCAGGAAGACGGCCGGTCTGGGTATACGCTGCAGCCGGAGGCCGTCACAAATGGGCATCGCAACGATGCGGTGTGGGCTGGTTTGAGTGCCACCACCGGAAACCCGGTTTCCGGGCCTGTGTGTTGTGTCGTATACATTTCCAGGAAACGGTTGGATGTCAATGCCAGGCAGTTTTTCAGCCTCAGAATATCGTAAGGTGTTAAAAACTGGTTCAGATCCCGGCAGCATTCGTTGAAGCAGGCAACGCCATGCGAGCAGGCAAACCTGAATGTTTCGTCGGGTGCGATGGGCGTGATGTCGGGTTCCATCGCTGTATTTTGAATGATGATCCGGCCGGGTGTCAACCCAAACCTGAACGGAGCGATTTTTATCTCGATCTGCACCCATCTTTTAAATCAGCATTGGCCATTCAGCGGTGGTCACGACCGTGATCCGGCTGTCCTGTTTCAACTACCATATGTGGTGTATAATCAAACAAATTAAACAATATATTGCACATGAAAAAAAGGGCCCAAGGGATTTATACGCTTTGGATTCGGTTGGGCCGAAAGTTCTTGACAAGAAAAATGCTGAATGATATGCAATTGACCTTGGTCGTTGGTATCTTGCTGATATCTATAGAGATATTTCGAACGATAACTCGCTGAAAAACTAATGGAAAATGGGTTGACAGCGATGCGGAAAACGCATGCCGGCTGCTGTGTGACGGCAGTGGCGGGCGCGTTGTCTGCCGTTCGTCAAAAGACAGCCAACATCCTGATTTGTCGAGGTTACAGGCAACGTCAATTTCAAAAGAATATCCATCGCTGGTAACCCATAGCGATGTCATGAGTGAATTTAAATTATATAGCAAAGAAACTTTTGCGGTCAGAAGGGAGGTGCAATTAATTTAGGTCGAAGGTAACCAATTGTATGGAATGTCCAACAACGAGTTGTAACAATGCTAACTTAGGAGGTGCATTAAATGCCAAGTTTTGTAATTAACGAAAAATGTGATGGCTGTAAAGGCGGGGACAAAACCGCATGTATGTATATTTGTCCCAATGACCTTATGGTTCTCGAACCCAACGAAATGAAGGCTTACAATCAAGAGCCGGATCAGTGTTGGGAATGTTTTTCATGTGTAAAGATCTGTCCCACCCAAGCCATTGAGGTGAGGGGTTATTCCGATTTCGTACCATTGGGAAGTAGTGTAATGCCGATGCTGGGTACTGAGGATGTTATGTGGACATGCAAGTTCAGAAACGGAACCATCAAACGCTTCAAGTTCCCCATCCGGACAACCCCGGAAGGCGCTGCCAATGAATATCCGGATCTGAAAGGCCAGGACATTGAAAGTCAACTGCTTTCAACTGAGGAAGCTGACGGGTATACCATCCCGACACCTACAACGGTCTAGGCCTTGTCTGATGTTAATGCATTCGTAATTTATTCATATTTGGAAAATATAGTTTAAGGAGGATACAATATGGCATTACCGAACAAACCAATGGGAGAGCTCAAGGCAGTAAGGGATCCCGAAGTTGAAGAGCGAGAAGTCGACGTATTGATCGTCGGTGGTGGTATGGCGGCTTGCGGCTCTGCATTCGAGGTTAAAAAATGGTTGGGTGACGATCAGACCGTGCTGCTGTGTGACAAAGCTGCCATGGAGAGAAGTGGCGCTGTTGCGCAGGGCCTGTCTGCTATCAATACCTATATCGGCGACAATTCGCCGGAGGACTATGTCCGGATGGTCCGCAACGACCTGATGGGAATCGTTCGAGAAGACCTGATCTATGATCTGGGTTGTCACGTGGATGACTCGGTTCATTTGTTTGAAGAATGGGGACTGCCGGTCTGGAAAAAGACAGAAGACGGCAAGAACCTGGATGGTAAAAAAGGCCTGAAAATGGGATCGTTGAAAGGCGGTGCCAGTCCTGTCCGTACCGGAAAATGGCAGATCATGATCAACGGCGAATCCTACAAGCGGATCGTTGCCGAAGCCGCCAAAAAAGCCATTGGTGATGACAACGTCCTCGAGCGATGTTTTATCGTTGAGCTTCTGCTGGACGCCAACAAAGAGAATCAGATTGCCGGCGCTGTGGGTTTTTCTGTACGTGAAAACAAGGTTTACATCATCAAATGTAAATCCATGATGGTTGCCTGCGGTGGTGCGGTCAATATCTATCAGCCGCGGTCAGTGGGCGAAGGCAAGGGCCGTGCATGGTATCCGGTCTGGAATGCCGGTTCCACCTACACCATGTGTATGAAGGTCGGTGCCGAACTTTCCATGATGGAAAACCGTTTCACCCCGGCTCGTTTTAAAGACGGATACGGCCCGGTTGGCGCCTGGTTCCTGCTTTTCAAGGCCAAAACACTGAACGGTCTTGGCGAAGCCTTTGCCGGAAGTGATGCCGCCAAAGCAGAGCTCGAGAAATATGCACCCTATGGAACCGCCGCCATTACACCCACCTGTCTGCGGAACCATCTGATGCTGTTCGAAATGAAAGAAGGCCGTGGACCCATTATCATGGATACCGTGACCGCCCTGGCAGAGCTTGGGAAGACCATGGACAAGAAAGAACTCAAGCATCTCGAATCAGAAGCCTGGGAAGACTTTCTTGACATGACCTGTGGTCAGGCCAACCTCTGGTGCGCCACCAACACTGAACCGGAAAAGAAGAATTCCGAAGTTATGCCCACGGAACCTTACCTGCTGGGATCCCACTCAGGCTGCTGCGGTCTCTGGACGTCAGGACCGGATTATGACTGGGTACCGGATTCCTATAAAATCAAGGCCGACAACGGCAAGGTTTATAACCGCATGACCACCGTCAACGGTCTTTTTACCTCTGGTGACGGCGTTGGCGGATCAGGACACAAGTTCTCTTCCGGGTCCCATGCCGAAGGTCGTATGGCTGTCAAACAGTGCGTACGCTATGCAAAAGACCACGCCGATTATAGCCCGGCATTGGCACAGTCCAATGAAGAACTGGTTGACCTGGTGTACAAACCTGTCAGAACGTATCTGGACAACTACGAGTACACCACCATGGAAGATGTCAACCCGGCTTATGTCAAACCTTCCGGGATGGCTTTGAGGCTCATGAAAGCCACCCATGAGTATGGTGGTGGAACAGCGACTTACTACCTGACCACCAGCAAGAACCTTGAGATCATCATGGATCTGCTGTCGGTGATGCGGGAAGACTGTGAAAAACTGGCCGCTGGTGACCTGCATGAGCTCATGCGATGCTGGGAAATCTATCACCGTATCTGGACGGTAGAATCCCATCTGCGTCACATCCAGTTCAGGAAAGAAACCCGCTATCCTGGATTCTATTATCAGGCGGATTATCCTGGCCAGGATGATGAGAACTGGTTCGCATTTGTCAATTCCAAATACGATCCAAAATCAGGAGAATGGGATGTGTTCAAGAGAGATTACGTCCAGATCATTCCTGATTAATCACAGGTCTATTGTGAGTTAGTTAAAAACGCAAACCTCCAGGTGTCGCGAGATGCCTGGAGGTTTTTGTTAAGGTTCCCTGGTCTCGGATGATATCCAACGGTTTGAAGACAGCAACTAACGGCTGGAGTCATCACAGGCGCGACAAGGTCGTTTTTTTAAAAACGAATGTATTCCAGTCGTTATTTATTTTTTTCAAATAGGATGTCATCTGAAGCCGTAACGATATGATTTAACCAATCAGAAACCACTATTGCACGGAGGGATAGCATGACAGAAGACAGAGGAGCCCCTGCTAGTGAAAGTATCATGGTCGTGGGTGGCGGAATCAGTGGACTGACCACAGCCATAGAGGCCGCTGAAGTGGGGTATGACGTGTTCCTGGTCGAAAAAAATCCTTACCTGGGCGGAAGGGTATCGCAGCTGAATCAATATTTTCCCAAGCTGTGTCCACCTTCCTGCGGTCTGGAAATCAATTTCCGACGGATCAAAGACAACCCCAAGATCAAGGTTTTTACACTTGCTGAAGTGGAACGTGTGACAGGAACACCTGGCGACTACGATGTTTCCATCAAATTGGCACCCCGCTATGTGAATGAAAACTGTACCTGTTGCGGTGACTGTGCAGCGGTCTGTGAAGCAGAAATTGAGAGTGATTTCGATCTGGGCATGAAGAAGATCAAGGCAGCCTATCAGCCCTTTGAAATGGCGTTTCCTGCCCGGTATGTCCTGTCACCCCAGATCATCGGAAGCGAAGATGCCGTGCGGTGTAAAGAAGCTTGTAAGTACGATGCCATCGATCTCGAGATGGAAAGCAGTACCGTGAACCTGAAGGTGGGTGCGCTGGTCTGGGCCACTGGATGGGAGCCTTACGATGCTTCCAAAATAGACAATCTAGGCTTTGGTCAATATGAGAATGTGATTACCAATATGATGCTTGAGCGGCTGGCCTCTCCCAATGGGCCCACAAAGGGAATCATTCAACGCCCGTCCGACAAAAAAGACATCGAGAGCATCGCCTTTGTCCAATGTGCCGGGTCAAGGGATGAAAATCACCTCCCATATTGTTCTTATATCTGCTGTATGGCTTCTCTCAAGCATGCCACGTATATCCGGGAAAGATATCCGGACGCCAAGATATACATTTTTTACATCGATCTCCGGGCTCCGGGCTATCGGTATGAAAAATTTTACAATCGCATAAAAGAAGATGAGAATGTCTTTTTTATCAAGGGCAAAGTTGCCGAGGTCAATGAAGATCCAAAAACCAAAAACATCACCGTGGTTGCAGAGAATGCCGTAACCGGCGAAAAAGTTCACCAAACGGTTGAGATGGCGGTTCTGGCAACCGGCATGCAACCGACTGCGGCCAATGCAAAGCTTCCTGCCGAGCTGACATACACCGAAGACGGATTTATCATCAATGACTTCCAAAAAGGCGGCATGTTTGCAGCCGGTTGTGCCAACAAACCGGCGGACGTTGTTTCATCGAATCAGAATGCAACCGGAATGGCTTTGAAAGCGATTCAAACCTTGGTGAACAGGTAGGAGGGTATCCATGGATAAAAAGTATGGTGTGTATATATGTGAAGGCTGTGGCATCGGAGATGCCCTGGACATGAAAGCACTGTGTGAAATCCCGGAGGAAGAGGGTGTTCCGGTAAAAACGCACCCCTTTCTGTGTGGTAAGGACGGTGTTGCCTTTCTGAAGAAGGATATCGAGGAAGGTACCAATACCCTTGTTATCGCGGCATGTTCACGGCGGGTGAATTTTGACGTGTTCCGGTTTGACGGCTGTATCGTGGACCGGGTAAATTTACGGGAGCAGGTGGTCTGGTCCCATCCCCGCTCTGAATTTCCGGCGTTGACCGAAGATCAAAAGGGAGACGATGAGCATTTTGACCGGCTGGAGATGCTGGCCCAGGATTACATCCGCATGGGAATGGCGAAAGTTGAGAAAATTGATTTGCCGGAACCCTACAAGCTGGACAATTTCAGTCGTAAAATACTGGTTATCGGGGGGGGCGTCACAGGTATGTCGGCAGCCCTCGATGCGGCTAAAACAGGCTACGATGTTACCATCATCGAAAAAGAAGCCGCCTTGGGTGGAAATGCCATCAACTGGCGTAAACAACTGCCCTTGCAAAGCCCCTATGAAGAATTGATCCCACCGGTCGTGTCAGAGATGATACAGGCGGTGACATCCACGTCCAACATCACGGTGAAATTAGAAACAGTGGTGGCCCGAATTGCCGGCGAGCCGGGAAATTTTATTGTTACCCAAAAAAAACCTGGGGAGAAAATAGAATTCGATGTTCCCTTTCCGCTTCCAGAAGAGATGAAAGTGGATGAAAAAGGCAAAGATCTGACGGCCGAGCAACTGCATGAAAAATTCCTGGAGTACAATGTGGGTAAGAACGACATCCTGACCATGGATTCGGACGGCGAAGCTTTTGGTGCCGTGATTCTGGCGGCAGGCTGGCGGCCCTATGAACCCAAAAAAGGTGAGTTTGCCCACCTGGGATATGGAGAACTGCCGGATGTTGTGACCAATGTCCAGTTTGAAGAGATTGCCAAGAGGGGCAAGGTTATCCGACCCTCGGACGGCAAAGAGGCCTCGTCGGTGGTATTTATTCAGAGCCCGGGGGCCGGCGATGATGACGGCGATTTCGAATATGCCGGGTCCGTCACAAGCCTGGTGGCGCTGAAACAGGCCAAATACGTCCGGGAAGATTTTCCAGAAGGAAAAGCCTTTCTGTTTTACCAGCACATGCGGACACCCGGTCTGGCCGAAAATTTTTATAAGAGTCTGCAGCAGGATCCCGGTATTTTTTTGACCAAGGGCGAGGTGACGCAGGTTTCTAAAAACGGCGACGGTCTCATTGTCGAGGCGGAAAATACCCTTTTGGGAGAAAAGGTCCAGGTCAAGGCAGACATGGTCGTGCTCGGTACCGGTATGGTACCCGTCACCAAAGACGATCCAGTGGTCAATCTGGCCTATCGTCAGGGACCCGGCTTCAGAGACAACGCCATATTCCAGGACTATGCGGATTCGAATTTCATCTGTTTTCCGTACGAGACCCAGCGAACCGGTATTTATGCCGCCGGCGGTATCCGACGCGCGCTTACCGTGGAAGAGTCCATGGAAGATGCTTCGGGAGCGGCTTTAAAGGCCATTCAATGTATTAATTCGGCCAACCGGGGTGTTTCCGTTCATCCAAGATCCGGGGACATGACCTTTCCGGACTTTTTCTTCCAGCGGTGTACCCAGTGCAAGCGCTGTACCGAAGAATGTCCTTTTGGTGCCCTGGATGATGATGAAAAAGGAACTCCCAAACCGAATCCGACCCGTTGTCGGCGATGCGGCACCTGTATGGGAGCCTGTCCGGAGCGGATCATCGGGTTTGCCGATTACAATATCGACAGTGTGGGCTCCATGGTTAAATCCATTGGCGTGCCTTCCGAAGATGATTATGACGAGCCTCCCATGCGTATACTGGCGCTTGTCTGTGAAAATGATGCCTACCCGGCCCTGGATATTGTCGGGCTCAACAGAATGTCCTATTCCGCAGAGGTCCGATTTATTCCGGTTCGGTGCCTGGGGTCTGTAAATGTTATCTGGATAAAAGATGCCCTGTCACAGGGTATGGACGGTGTCTTTTTGCTCGGGTGCAAACATGGCGACGATTACCAGTGCCATTTTGTCAAGGGTAGCGAACTGGCAGAGATCCGTATGAAGAAGATCGGTGAAGCCTTGTCGAGTCTGGCCCTGGAAGAGGAACGTGTGGCCCAGTACCAGATAGCCATCGATGAATATGACAAAATTCCGCAGATCGTGAATGATTTTGCAGAAATGATTGAAGATCTAGGCCCGAACCCGTTCAAGGGCTTTTAATCTGGATGGTTGGCGTTCATTGTTTGGTGAACGTGAACACGTCATGGAAAGAGGAGGTACTCATATGGCGGATGCATATGTTATTGAGCCTGATATAGGCTTTATTAATGAGGTTAAAGGGCTTGGCGGGGGAGATCTGAAAAAATGTTTTCAGTGTGCGACCTGTTCGGTAGCGTGTCCGATTTCACCCGACAACAAACCGTTTCCCAGAAAAGAAATGATCGCAGCATCCTGGGGTCTTAAGGATAAACTGGTGGGAAACGGCGATGTGTGGTTATGCCATAACTGTGGGGATTGTACGACCTTGTGTCCCCGTGGGGCAAAGCCCGGGGATGTGCTGGGAGCGATCCGGGCCTATGCGGTTACCGAGTATGGACCGGTAAAAGCCATTGGCAAGCTCATCAATGATCCCAAAATGCTGCCGGTTGTTCTGGGCATTCCAGCTGTTTTGTTTCTGGTGCTGGGACTCATCACGGGCTTGCTCAACTTTAACCCGGAGGGAGACAGGATCGTTCACGCTCACTTTTTCTCCACCTGGCTGGTGGATATGGTGATGATTCCGGCCGCGGCCTGGGCTGTTATTAATTTCGCAATAGGCTTGAAGCGGTTCCTGAACGACATGCACCAGAATGCATTGCAGGAAGGGAAAACAGATATTGAAAAAATCGATCCCAAAGGGATGGTTATGGGATTGCTCCGGATGATACCGGCCATACTGAAGCACGACAAGTTTAATGAATGCAGTGAAAACAAGGATCGAGCGACAGCCCACATGATGGTCCTGTTTGGATTTATCGGATTGTTTATCGTGACCAACATCTTCTTTGTGGCCATATACGGGCTCCAGATACATGGGCCCTACAGCCAGATGAATCCGGTTAAATGGCTCGGAAATGTGAGTGGTGTGGCCCTGATCATCGGCAGTATCCTGATGATCCGCAGCCGGTTGTCCAAGAAAGATCAGGTGTCGGCATACAAAGACTGGTGGCTGGTGGGTTGGGCTTTGGCGTTGGGTGTTACCGGTATGGGTGCCCAGGTGACACGTCTGTTGGGACTGGGGGGGCTATCCTATACGGTTTATTACATTCATTTGATGTTTATCTGGAGTCTTTTCTTTTTCATTCCCTACTCCAAACTGGCCCACCTGGTGTATCGCACCACGGCCATGGCGTATAACGAGTACATCGGTAGACAATAAAACCGCCCCGGCGGTTTCATTGTCTACTTGGCGGCTGCGCCGCTGAACATACTAGAATAAAAAAAGGGTGACATTGCTGTCACCCTTTTTTTATTTCATAAATAGCGGCGCAGCCGCGACAACTAAATTCGCTGCACGAATTTAGTCACCAGTAGCGGCTTTGTGGGTCTTGATCTCGACTTTTTCGGTCAATCCTTCGTAGTATTCTCTGAGAATTGCCACAACTTCGTCACGACCGAAGTGATCCGGCAGTTCCTGACCCTCGGAAAGCATCTTTCTCAGCATGGTTCCGGAGAGTAGCACGCGGTCTTCTTTGTCATGCGGGCAGGTTCTCAGGGAGGCCATACCGTCGCATTTAAAGCAATAGAAGGTCCAATCGATTTTGAGCGGTGTACAAAGAAGTGCCTTTCCAGGTTCTTCCGGGCTTGGAATTTTGTCAAAAATGGTTTGGGCTTCAAACATGCCATAAAAATCACCCACACCGGCGTGGTCTCGGCCGATAATCATTTTGGAGCAGCCATAATTCTGGCGGAAAGTCGCATGGAGCAGGCCTTCTCTGGGACCGGCATAACGCATGTCCAGAGGGTAGCCACCCTGAATGACATTCTTTTCGACAAAGTAGTTTTTTACCAGGGCGTCGATACATTTGACACGGACCGAGGCCGGAATGTCGCCGGGTTTCAGATTGCCCACCAGGGAGTGAATGTAGACGCCGTCACAGACCTCAACGGCAATCTTGCAAAGATATTCATGGGATCGATGCATGGGGTTTCGCAGCTGCAGGGCCGCGACCTCACTCCATCCTCTTTCTTCGAACATCTTCCGGGACTCTTCGGGACGCACGTAGACGCCCTTGTAGCGCGTGGGGTATTCGGCTTCGCTCAACACCTTGACCGGGCCTGCCAGGTTGATCGCTTTTTGTTCCATGACCATCTGGACGCCGGGGTGATCTTCCTTGGCAATTTTCCAGAAATCCTCGGCCGTGGGGGTTCCTTCACCCATATAGCATTTTTCACACTCAAAGGTCTTGTCCGCCTCGGTCATCTCAAATTTTTCGGTGACCTGCATGGTTGCCATGATTTCGTCCCCTTCGGGATCGTACAGGGCAATCTCGTCGCCGATGGCGATGGCATCCGCATCTTCTTTGGAGGCATCCATGGTGACGGGAATCGGCCAGAAGGTCCCGTCCGCCAGCAGATAGTCTTCACAGACACCTTTCCAGTCGGCCTTGGTCATAAAACCGGTAAGTGGGCTGAATCCGCCGATACCCATCATAATCAAGTCACCTTTTACGCGTGGAGAGATCTCGATCTTCTTGAGACCTTCCGCTTTTGTTTTTTCCGCATCCAACGCAGCGCCTTCAAGCAGGCAGCAGGTCAGACCTTTTCCACCATGAGGGGGAATCAATTGTGCCATTGTTTCTTTCTCCTTTCACTGTTTTAATATTTATCTGTGAACACAGATATGCCGTCATATGATAACCAAAGGCTATGAGTTATAAAGGAAGCATGGATTTGTCAAGCGGAATCGGTATGCATGCTGGCGGCGCATTCGTTCTTGCCCAGATCCATGTTGTCCGCCTCTTCGGCATCGACCTGAACGAGTCCGGCGTTGATTTCGCGGATTTTGGCATATTCTTCGGGTTGGGGCCGC
This sequence comes from uncultured delta proteobacterium, assembly GCA_963744665.1. GTDB lineage: Bacteria > Desulfobacterota > Desulfobacteria > Desulfobacterales > B30-G6 > B30-G6. The sequence goes on from CAVUUM010000009.1 coordinate 211,629, forward strand.
ATGTTCGACTGGATAAAATCGTAAAATGCATCTTCATCGGTGATACCGTAAATGGACGCATTGATTTCTTTGATTTTTCCGAGGGTCTCGGCAAAAACAAGATCCTGATTGGCCTCCTTCCAATCCATGTAGTGACCGGGCAGTACCAGGATCGAATCATCCAGGGCCATGAGTTTTTCTGTCATGGTTTGAAACAGCATTTTGGACCAGTCTTTTGCCATGCCTCCCAGGTCCGGCCGCCCCATGGAAAAGATGAAAATCGTGTCGCCGGACACAATAAATTTGTCATCGATGAGGTAGGAGGTGCTGCCGGGGGTATGCCCGGGGGTGTGAATGACGTTGACAATCGGGCCGCCGCTGGTGAAACTGAACTGATCACCATTGTTAACAGGGGTGTAATCGAAGGTTGCTCCTTGAAAATCGGCCGGTGGGACAAGAACTTCGGTTCCCAGGGCCTGTTGAAGCATGGGGCTTCCGGAGATGTAATCCGCCTGTCTGTGCGTTTCGAACGTCTTGGTGATGATGCACTTTTTTTCGTCTGCAAAGGCTTGATACGCGGCGATATTTTTAGCCGGATCAAAGAGCATCATTTCCTTTCCGCAAATCAATCCATAGCTGCAGGAAGCCTTTCCGGGACGTCGAAATTGATACAGTTCGTAGTCGGCCCCAATGGCGACGCGAACAGGGGCCAGCAGATTTCCCCAGGATTTGATGCCCACCAGCATGTGAGACACATCTGTGTGTCCATGATTGACGAGGATTTCCCCCACATATTTGGAAGAGCCTTCCTTGGCGCAGACAATACGCAGCTTTTTACCCTTGGGCACTTTTGCGACACTTTCTTCTTCATGTTCGATGAATTCCATGTAGGGAACATTTATCATCTCGAAGGGATAAGGTCCTTCCACTTTGAACCTGCCAAACTCTTCCTCGTTACGGACGTCCAGCAGAAGAAAGGTTTCTTTGGAAACGAGCCATTCAAAAAGATCTTGTGCGTTGAAAGATTCTACGGACATGGGTGCACCTCATTAAATTGATGATTTCGTAAAAACGAAATCATCTGGTGTTAGTATTAATAATGTTTCGAAAATATGATGTCGGTATAAGGGTTTGTAGCAAAAAAACGGTCCTCAATCGGAACGTTTTTCTGACAACCCCTATAGCGTTAATGCCAAACACGTCCAATGCAACATATTCATAAAAGACTATTTAAGACTTGTTAAGAAATTATATATGGAATCTTACAGAAAATTAACCATGAAACAAGAAAAAAAATAGGGAAAGGCGATCTGCCTTTCCCTGCGACATCACGAAACATATATCTAAGTTGAAACACGCATCTTAGGTTATTATTTTATGGACTAAAACTGGACCGTAAAACCGACACTCACCGAGTCTTCTTTCAATGAGGACTCCAGCTTCACTTTGTCACCAGCGGGGGGGAGTCCTTGAGACTCTTCTTTAATGGTTTCTTCGAAACCGTGCATGTAGGAAATGTTGACGGACATCTTGTCGGTAAATTTGTACCCGGCACCCAGTGTCAGATGGTGCTCGATGATGGCTGGGAACCCGATGATGCGAAAGGTCTCATAATTAACATTGTTAACATCGGTGCCCTGGACATTGGTGCTGCCCCCGGGATTGAAACCATTGTGTTCATTGACCGGGTTTTTGCCGTAGTTGTATCCGATTCTCAAAGAAAAATCCTGGGTGATTTTATACTGGGCGCCCACGGCAAATATCCACTGATCATCCCAGTCAAAATCCTCGTACCCATCGGCGTCCGACCAGTTGATCCATTTGGTGTCAAACTCAACCAGCAGGGAATCGTTGGGCTCCATTGACACGCCGAAGGCCATGGTCTGGGGCGCCTGCAGGTCCAGATCGTCAAAATCACCATCCCCGTCAAAATCGAACACATTTTCATGGGTCACCTTCTGAGGGGTGGTGTAGGACACGCCAAAATTGAACATGTTGAAACGATAGAGTGCGCCGAGCTGCACACCATAGGCATACCCATGCGCGCCGCCGCTCCCCAGATCCAGATTCTGGTAGCTGACACTTACCGATGCACCCACAGAAAAGTCATTTGTGATCAAATAGGCCAGATTGGGAGCGAATTTCATGACCTCCAGCTTGGTGTACAGATCCCCAACCGGGATATCCTCTTCCTTGTAGTTGACGCCCATACCGGATACGCCATAGGCACCCACACCAAAGCGCAGACGGGATGTCAGAGGTGTGCTGATGCCAATGGCCGGAACCACAAACGGGTCCATCTGGCTGTCTGATTTTCCTTTTGGACCACCAACAGCTGAGTAATCGACTTTTCCATCAACTGAGGGATCAAAGTAGGTTCCGGCAAAGGTGGCCTCGGACCCCGGGCAGTAGGCCCCGAAACACATGGCCGCCGGGTTGGCAAATATGGCGCTGATGGAATCCTGCGGAGAGGCTACGCCAACACCTCCCATGGATCTCGACATAGGGCCGACACCGATGAGGTTGTCGCCGTTGGTAGCCAAGGACAGGCTTGCGCTCATCACGATAATGGCCAATATGGCAAAAATAATGGTAAAAATTCTCATGTTAATAACTCCTCGTTTGAATCATTTGAGCATTTGATATTTGGATTCGGGTATCTACTTCGGCACCAGGGCGTCTGCGATCATGGAGGACAAAAATTTCACCTCCACATTCATCTTGTAATGATCGTTCAGATCGCTCAGTTGGGAATGGCAGTTTTCACAGGCCGTGGCGAGAATTTTGGCCTCTGTCTTTTTGACCTGATCGGCTTTGACCCGGGCCGATTTCATGCGAAAGTCAATGGTTTCATCTCCCAGTGCCACCAGACCGCCACCACCGCCACAACACCAGTTGTATGTCGGATCGGGTGACATGTCCCTGAAGTCTTCTGTCATCTGGCTCAGGATATAGCGGGGTTCATCCATGACACCGGCATTGCGTGCCAACTGGCAGGGATCATGATACGTGATGGCGGTATTGAATTTGGCCGGGTCTATTTTGATACGGCCCTCTTTAAAATAGCGGGCGTGGACTTCCGTAATGGAAGAAACCTTGAAGGGCTGCTTTCCGGAAAGCTGTTTCATGACCCGGAAGGCCGTGCCGCATTCGCAGATGCAGACTTCTTTAACTTTGAGACGCAGGGCCTCGGTGATGATTCGATCCAGTATGAGCTTGGTCTTGGTGGGATCCCCCACAAAGGCGCCAAAATTGACAGCCTCGAAAAAACTGAGGGTCCAGTTTTCCCCGGCAGCGTTGAAAATGGCCGCGGCCGGTATGATGGAATGGGCGCCGGCCAGGGCGACATACAGGATGTCGGCCCCCATGACATCGACGGGGATAACGCTCTCACCGGCTTCGGCTTTCCATTTTTTGACGACGTCTTTCTCCAGATTTTTTATGCCCTGGAGGAATCCTTCCTTATAAAGATCAATGGATTTGCCCTTTTCAACGGACGTGTCGGCCAAAAGCGTCAGGATTTCCGGTTCGGTATTGGCACCGATGAGCAACAGTTTGGCAATGGACATGAGCATCTGGGTGTCGATACCAAAAGGACAATAGACCATGCATCGCCTGCAGCCGGTACAGGAATACGCCGCTTCAAAAAGTTCCTCCAGCGCCACATCGGTCAATTCCTTGGATTCGCTGAGGGAGGGCCAGAGCTTTCCTCTGGCTTTGAAATACTTTTTGTAGAGCCTGCGGATAATTTCGGCCCGGTAGGCAGCGATGTGCTTGACCTGTCCGGTGGATGCGTAGACATGGCAGGCTTCTGTACAGACACCGCAGCGTGTGCATGTTTCGAGATAAAGCCGCATGGCTTCATTGAGCTTGCTTTTAAAAAGCTTCAAAAGTTCGTTTCGGGTTTTCTGGTCCATGGATTTAACCTCTCCGCAGTTTGTTTATCGGCAACGATAAAAAGGCGTGCATGCTTTGGCTGAACGGGAAAAAAATGAGAAACAGATTGGCAAAAAAGACATGCAGTATCAGCATAAAAGAATGGCCTGAAAAGGTTGCGTTGTAGGGCAGTTCCGGTCTGAATGTCATCAGGCTCATGAAGTAGTCCCGATAATCTTCCAGGGAGAGTTCGCCATAGTCGTACCATCGTCTGGCCCAGTCCATCTGGCTTCCAAACAGAACGATCAAAAACAGCAGGATGAGCAGATAGTAGTCTTCCGGTACCGACAACTCCCGGACAGGAGAAGAAAACCGGCGAAACACAAAGAAAAGCAGGGAGACTAGCAGCGTCAACCCCACAAACCCTTTTCCGAGAAATGGTTCATGCGGGATTATCTGAAACAGGCTCAGATCCCAGATCAGTTCGAGATGACCGATAAAGAGCAGAATGAGTCCGGTATGGAACAGGATGAGAAACACCCATAAAACCGGTTTGTGTCTTCGGACGGTTGGGAACAAGAATGTATCATACAGGGCCCCAAGCCATTTGGCTTTTTGCTCAGGATAGATTTGAAGTGTTGTGGGGTGCTTGGGCCCCTTGAAAATCTTGATAATCCGGACAAGTGTTCCCAGGGCAAAGACAGCCACGGCCACATAGACCATGGGTACCAGAATGATGTAGAAAATCGTTTGCAAAACACCTCCTTTGCACAATAACCCAATTTTCGGGTTCACCCAAGATAGAGCGGAATGGGTGATCCAGTGCAATTTGCGCTGTTTGAGCCGCTTAGGGCACCTACCATCGGCACATGTTAATAAAAATTAACCATACAGACACAGGTCTAATTTTTACGTTGAATGTAAAATCTAATTTCGTTGCCGTCCTGCTCACTCTTGAGAATCTCGTTTCCGCTGGTTTTTGCCCAGGCATGAAAGTCGGTCAAAGAGCCCGGGTCGGTGGTTACCGCTTCCAGAACCTGACCGATTTCAACTTCTTTGATACCCTTGCTGACTTTGACAACCGGCATGGGGCAGGCCAGTCCTTTCAAATCCAGTGATTTGTCGACTTTAATGTCATCGCTCATGATCTTCCTCCTGTTGTTGTATGTTCTGTTGCTTGGTTTTTTATCGGATTGTTATGCAATTGAATTAGACATATTTTTGCCACAGTCGGGTTCCGAGCTGCGCTAAATGAACAGCTGAATTTTACTGTCGGCGGCCTCTGCCAGAAATGTGGCCACACCGACATACTCGACACCTTCGTAGTTGATCATTTCTTCGCGTTTAAACCCCATGAGGCCCATGGACATTTCGCAAATAAAGATTTTGACCCCCAACTCTTCCGCCAGTGCAATCATCTCTTCCAGGGAGGCCACATTTTTTTGTTTCATCAGGGCTTTCATCATGGCGGTTCCCATGCCACCCATGTTCATCTTGGACAGCTTGACCTTGTCGGCACCTTTTGGCAGCATGGCGCCGAACATTTTCCCCATGGTGTCCTTTCCGCCGACGGTTTTGTTTTTGTCCCGCAGGATCGGGGTTCCCCAGAAAGTGAAAAACATCACCACTTCCATACCCATGGCCGTCGCACCGGTGGCAATGATAAAAGCGGCCAGGGCCTTGTCCAGATCACCACTGAAAACGATCATGGACAGTTTGTTGGACGGTGTTTGGCCTTTCATTGCGTCCAGCTGTGCCTGTAGCTGGGCAACCTGTTCTTCCAAGTTTGACATCTTAGCCTCCTTTGATTGTTGGTAGCTTAAACGAAATATTTATATTAAATAGAAATAGTTAGAAATATATATTGGCTATATTGGTGCTTAGCAAGAACTAAATGCATAAATTTTTTAAACCATGAGCTCCTTGACAGATTCCATGGAGGCTTTCAAGATCTCTAGATTGGTAATCATGGTTTTGCGCTGCTCCGGTTCCATCTGTTGTAAGACCTCCATGTGCATGTCAATTAAAAACTTATTGATATCATTGAGTTTACTCTGCCCTTTAGCGGTCAGGCTCAACAAGGTGACGCGTGAATCTTCCGGGTCGGAAACTTTTTGGATCAATTTCTTCTGGACCAGCCCTGAAACGATTTTGGATATCCTGCTTTTCACGAGATTCATCTTCAAGGCAATCCCTTTGGGTGTCAGATAGCGTTCTTCACCAAACAGCGACAGACAACGCAGTTCGGCATCCGGAAGACCGAACCGCTCGCACTGGTACTGCAGCCGCTCCTGGCAGCACTGAAACAGTTTTGCTATAAGACCCTGAAATTGAACGATTTGATTGTCTGAAGCCTGGTTTCGATTGGTTTCTCTTGTCGAGTTCATAGTGTGAACTATATCGCAGCCCAAGAAGATGTCAAGTTTTTTTTTCGGCGCGGAAAAAAGAATTTCAGTTCCAAAGAGTTCCAAAGGGGTCTATAGGAACATTATACCGCTTGTCATAATAGTATTCCGAAAAGAGGATCGCGGCATAAGGGTTTGTAGCAGAAAACCGGTCCTCAATCGGAACGTTTTTCTGCTACAAACCCTATATCTCATATCAAATGCTTGTAAATTTTTAAATAGGCGGTATACATACCCTCATGAACCATCGTATGTTTATTGTTTTAACAGGAGGTAAGGATGAAAAACGGCTGTATGGGAAAGGTCCTCTGGGTCGACCTGAGCCGTAAAACAATCAGCGAAGAACCGATTCCTGAGGCACAGTACCAGAAGTATTTGTCAGGAATCGGGCTGGCCTCAAAACTTCTTTACGACCGCATTCCTGCGGGTGCCGATCCCTTGGGACCTGAAAATATACTGGGGTTTGTCTCCGGTCTTTTGACCGGCACGGGGAGCCTGTTCGCGGGCCGGTGGATGGCTGTGGGGAAATCCCCTTTGACCGGCACATGGGGGGATGCCAATTGCGGTGGCAATTTTTCCCCGGCCATTAAACGTTGCGGATATGACGGCATCTTTTTTTCGGGAATCAGTGAAAAGCCCGTCTATCTGTTTATAGACAAAGACGGGGCATCCCTGCGCGATGCCGCCTATATCTGGGGACTGGATACCAAAGAAACGGAAAACAGATTGAGACAGCATGCCGGCTGTGCCCACGCCCGTATCGCGTGCATCGGCCAGGCCGGTGAAAAACGGTCTCTTATTTCAGGCATTGCCAACGATGGTGGCCGCATGGCGGCACGTTCAGGACTGGGTGCCGTGATGGGGTCCAAAAGATTAAAAGCCCTCGTGTTGTGCGGGGCCAGACGCATCCGATCCCATGACAGCCCGACCATAAAAAAACTGAGCCGTCAATGCAATGAATCCATACAGTTCATGCCACCCTTTCCACCCGCCTTTGTACTATCGTATATGGGGGCCTTCCTGAGATCCCTGCCGGTACAGCCCAACACGGAAATGATGTGGTTTAACACGATCTATAAAATCATGCTCAAGAAATGGGGGACTGCCAGCCTGAACCAGATCCTGATAGAGATCGGTGATTCACCCATCAAGAACTGGAAGGGTAGCAACGAAGACTTTAAACCGGAAAGGTCGGTCCGGCTAAACCCGGAAGTGTTTTCAGACTGCGTGGTGGTCAAGTATCACTGTTATGCGTGTCCGCTGGGATGCGGCGGTCTTTGCACCAAACCGGGAAAGTTCGAGGAGACCCACAAACCCGAATATGAAACAGTGCTGGCGCTGGGTGGTCTGTGTATGAATGACGACCCGGACAGTATTTTTTACCTGAACGAAAAACTGAATCGTGCCGGCATGGACACGATTTCAGTGGGCGGCACGGTGGCGTATGCCATTGAATGTTTTGAAAGCGGCATTCTTTCGGAACACGATACCGGGGGCTTGAAACTGACATGGGGGAACAGTCAGGCGATTATGGCCCTGGTGGACATGATGATTGCCAGACAAGGCATCGGTGATGTGCTGGCGGATGGTGTCAAGAAAGCGACCGAAAGAATTCAACAGGGATCTGAAAAATATGCCATCCATGCCGGTGGGCAGGAGCTGGCCATGCACGACAGTCGTTTTGATCCGGGCTTTGCGGTGCATAATTGTGTGGAAGCGACGCCTGGAAGACATACCATCGGGTCTCAGCTCTATTATGAGCTCTTTCAACTTTGGGAGCATATCCGCACGTTACCCAAGCCGGATCTCATATACCTGAAACGGGACAAATACGAACCAGACATGGACAAAGCCATAGCCAGTGCTGCCTGCAGCAAGTTCATGAACCTCATGAACGGTGCCGGGACCTGTCTGTACGGCGCCATGTTAGGGGCGGACAGTTTTCCCGTGTTCGGATGGCTGAATGCGGCAACAGGCTGGAACCTGGCAGCCGAGGACTATATGGAAATCGGTGAGCGCATACAGACACTGAAACAGCTGTTCAATCTGAAACAGGGCATCGACCCGGTTCAAATCAGGATGGCTGATCGGGCACTGGGACGCCCGCCCCTTGAAACGGGAGCCAACAAGGGCCGACACGTGCAGATTGAAAAACTGAGGCATGATTACTGGAAATCGTTGGGCTGGGATCCACAGACCGGCATACCAACTGCCGGTACGCTGAAACGACTGGGTCTGGATCCGATCGTTTGAACCGCAACAGAGAGCGCTAACTTCGGAGCTTGCTGCAGGGATAGATATTTTAGCCTTTCGCGGAGGAGCGTCACCGTCGCGTTCTATAAATCTTGCCGACGATTTTATTGGGGAGTGGCGAAATGGCCTTTACCATATTGGAAGAATGTATCGGTTGCAGTGTCTGCAAAAAGGTGTGTCCGGTCAATGCCATATCCGGTGAACGTAACAAAAAGCACAAGATCGATAAAGCCCGCTGTATCGACTGCTATGCCTGTGGATACATCTGCCCGCAATCAGCCGTAGCAGATTTCCAGGAGAAGGTAGTTCAACGTATTCGATTTCGTAAAAACTGGCCAAAACCCAGGATTAGCCGGGACCTCTGCATGTCCTGCACCATCTGCCTCGATTCCTGCCCCGCAGGCTGTCTGGATCTGACATTTACCCCGGACACCTTAGACACAAAAGGGTATCCGATTTTAACCCCTTCCAGGGCTTGTATTGCCTGTGGTTTCTGTGCCGCCGATTGCCCGGTGGATGCCATTGAAATGATTAAGCCCAAAGCGGTAAGCAGTAAGCTATAAGCAGTAAGCCGCTTATAGCTTACTGCTCAACTTTTTGGATTCAGAGAACGCGAAATCAATAATCCCCTAAGCGTCTCAAACAGCGCAAATCGCCATTGGATCACCCATTTCGCTCTATCGATGGTGAAACCCGAAAGTTTAGAGCTGAGGGATTTACCATCAACTACTTGCATGCTGAGACGCTAGGATGCCTTGAAGCTGGGATGCTGCTATCTGCTTTAAGCCGTCAGCCACCCCTGAACCCTTGTATCACCCTCCACCCTATGTATTAGTATCGCGTATACGTAGGCATCAGCAAATTGTCGTCGTTCAATTCGACCCGGGTGGTCTGGTCGTCGATGACGGTGACCGGAATCTGCCAGGCCACCTTGTAGTCTTTGACCATGGCGGGAAAAGTGACCACCAGGTAATAGGTTCCCGGGGAAACGCCTGGGAATTGAAAGACGCCTTCCGGTGTTGTGAGGGCGCTCTGTACTACGAAGGCAGGGTCGGACATTTTTTGCCTGACGGCGATGAAAAATGTCATGTGAAGGTTCCGGATGGATTCCATTCGCAGATAGGGATTCGTCTTCTCAATTTCAGAGGGAGCTGGAACTTCCACGGGTGATCGCACCAGCAATATGCGGATCCATTCTGCGGGACGGATCTGGCCATCCGCCATTGTCAGGGATATGGTGCCGCTGATAATGCCGCTGGCATGGGCCAAAGGGCTCAGCATCAGGAATGACGCCAGGCAGAGTAATATGAGAAGGCGCTTTTTCATAAGCAAATAGTATCCTAAACCTGTTAAATGGAGACGTTGAACGCTTCTAGCATGTCAAACGATTCATCTAAAGTGAGAACATTCAAAAGCGTGCTACGCATGTTTTCGGGCATTATCTTTTCATATCGGGCAAAGTCTTCCATGAATTTTTTTGCCAGTTGAACAGCCCGAAATTCATATTCTCCCTGGTTTCTGGCCACCCTGCGGGGATTGAGTATTTCTGCCGGTACCCCCGGGCATTCTTTTGGTATTTCAAACGAAAAGATGGGGTCGGTTTCATAACCGATACTGTTCAGTTTGCCGGAAACGGCTGCATGGATCAATTTACGGGTTTGAGCGATTTTAATGCGTTCTCCAGTGCCCCTGGGTTCGGCCAGCCAGCCTGTATTGAGAAGCCAGCAGGTGGCATCATGCTTTTTTATCTTTTCCATGAGCAGGCTTCCGTATACATCTGCCGACAACGTTAGTGAGGTTGCGCCAAAGCAGTTATCAAACCGGATATCGGTTTGTGCCGGACCGGATTCGTTTTCTGTGAACCTCGATGTATAACCGGATAAAAAAGCGTAGACTGCAAGCTCCGGTGTGAGGCGAGCCATGGGCGGCATGACCCCCAGGGCATCACAGGTCAGTAGAAAGATATTGCGGGGGTGATCACACACACCTTCAACAGATGCATTTGGAATGTGGGTGTCTGGATAAACCGCTCTTGTATTGTCCGTGAGAGCGTTATCATTCAGGTCCACCTGCCGGGTTTCCATAAAGCTGATTTACGTTGAGAACGCTCGTCATGTAAATTTGCCGGCGCTCCTCCTCGGTCATATCCTTCAATTCATCATAAAAACTGTTGGGACCAAGAAAAAAACCGCCGTGAATAAGAATCCCATTTTTCAGTTTTACACCCAGACAATGTTTGACAACCCTATCCAGGTTTTCTTGATCGTTCAAATCAGCCGGAATTCGGATCTTTCCTTTAATAATATGGCTTTTCTCAAAGCGTAAGTCCTCTTCGAACACACCGAAATCTTTAAGAAACTGAAAGTTTTTACGGGTAAGCTTGGGTCTTACGACTTTTTCTTCGAGCAAAACGGTCAGTGTGGCGGGCGATATCTTTTCCTTGATTTTGCCCTCGTTAATAAGTCTCTGGATATGTACATTGTTATACGTTTTTCGTTTCACAACACCGCATTTCATCAGGTGCAGGTACCCAAAACAATATTCTTACCAACCTTTTTTATCACTTCATCGGCACATTTTTCCGCATTCTGATAAAAAACCGGTTTTTTTTTGCTCATAAAATAACCTCCGAATCATTTCAGACTCCTATGTTGAGGCGTTAACTCATGGCGCTCAACACCGTCAGGGCGTGAAAAGACCATTTATGGATGGGCACGATTTCATGATCTTACAAATGGTGTTATACCTCACAAGCTTTAAGGACGTCCTCCATAGATGGATGATCTCCGGCTTTCTTGCTGCGATACAGATAGTGAACGAAATTGCCGGGACCAACAACCAACACCCCGCCCTGTTGCAAAGGAGGGCCTTGAATTCCCTTCTGCAGATAGCCGGTCCCCAGCGCACGGATTCCCGCTTTCAGTGGATCAAATCCCACCAGGGAGGTAATGCCTTTCTTAAAACCGAGGATGCGATGCGTTTTCAGCGTGGGATCGGTAAACAATGGCCCCTTGTATCGCGTGGCTTCCCTGAAAGGCAGAATGAATTTCTCCGGCCCGTTGCCAATTACCACCAATTGAACGTTTAACCGTTGAAAAGCCTTCATGTTGTTTTTTAGATCGGCAACCTGCCGACGACTGATCATTCAACCAAAATGCCGGATAAATACCAGGACAACTCTTTTATCTTTCCACAATGCAGAGAGCATTGTCGCGTTTCCTTTTTCATCCATTACTTTTTGCCGGCCTAATTTTTTTAATGTCTGACTGTCAATATTCATAATATTCCTTGTCAGGTTGGTTGAAAACACCATGATGATACAACCACCCGTGATATATCGGGTGCGTCTATGCCGACCTTTCGCCGGAGGGTTCGTACGACCAGTCACCCCAGACGTTTTCAATGATCTGCATGAGGAGGGGTGTTACAATTTGGTCTGCTACCTTACCGTATAACAGGTCTAAATGATTGGCTCCCTCGATGACAAAATCAATGTGTTGACTCCGCTCCGATGTGATCTGCACATGTTTCAAATCCTTGGGAGACCCGAGGTGGTATGTTTTTTTGATCCGGTGGGGATAACGGTCGTGATGGTGGTTGATCTTGGTTGAAGCGAGACTGTCCCGGGTTCCCCAGAAGTGGAATACGGGGATGTTGTCAGGGAACCATCTGATGCTGGTCGCATAATTCAACCGGCTGCCGTCCATCCGCTTGAATCCGTCGCCGCTGTATATCGCTTTCAAGCATTGAAAACCAAGCCCGAGGGGAATTGATTCCATGGCTACTTTCAGGTAGCGTTCCACAAAATATTTGTCTTCTTTATGATTTTCCGGGGAGATGAAAAAATTTAGGTCTCCAATATTTTGATTCAAAATGAATCGGGTTAATTGCCGGAAACCGGGGATCTCGGTAATGGCTTTTGAAATTTCTTCCACCGGCACATGCCGGAACTGAAATATTCTGGACAGGTGATTCAGCCAGAGGGCCGTGGGAAAAAATATGTGGGATTTTTTCTGAAATGCTTTTGGTGACGCCAGCGATATGATGCCGCGAACCATTTTCAAATTTTCCTCGGCCGCTTCCAGCTCAGGCAGGATCTCGCCGAGAATAGCCTTCTGTTCCGCGTCAAGCATGTCGATCTCATGGAAATGGCGGCGTAAAGACCAGCTGGTCACCATGTTCTCTGCCACAAGACCTCCCATGCTGTGCCCGGCTAAGATTAGGGGTTTTCCGTGACTGCGCGAATAGATGAAGCGGGTGACTGTGGGCAGGTCGTAATCACTCATGGAGTCGATCGTGTATAAGGGATCGAAGCGCCCCTTGTTGATACCGACCCCCCTGGGATCAAAAAGATAAACCCAATATCCCCTGTCCGCCATTTCCTTGGCCGTTGAATAGCGGTTGTTGATGTTGAAGCAATTGCTATTGTTGGCAAATCCGGGGATTAGCACCACCGTCGGCTGATTGTCACCGGCTGTGACCGCTTCCATACTTACCATGCGACGGAAAGCAATCTCGTTGCCTTCTTCGGTAAAATCCCGGTAATAAACGGTTTCATAGTCACCGCGTCCGTTTTGCTCTTTTTCTTCGATATCACTTTCAAAATATATGGGTACCGGATCCACCGGCAGGGCCTCTTTTAGAATCCGTCGGCGTCGTGCCATCTCCAGGATGGCCGTCAGATATCTTTTGGGGATGCCAAGGCGGTCGATACAAAGATAGGCCAAGTCCGATTCGGAAAGGAGAATAACCTTTTCGGTCAACCTGAAACGCTTGTTCCCCAGTTCGTCGACAATCACCAGCTTGATATCGTCCCTGGAAATCTGTGATCCGGTGGTGGTTAGAAATACGTGATACAGTGCCAGCGCCAGTTTGCCTATGGCCTCCTTCCTGATTTCTGTCTGGGTGACGATCAGTTCCTTGGACACCGGAAGACCCAGGCTGATCTGCCCGCGGTATATCATGCTGTACGCATTGTAACTGCCGTTTATGAGGCGCGCCGGCACATCGTTCACCGCAAAGCGTACAGCGGTGCTGCCGAAGTTTCGCAGCTTTTTGACAATCATCCCTTGCTTAACTCCTTTAACGCTAAATCCCTAATCTTTGTGATGTCTTCCGCGCTGAAAAAACCTTCCACGCCGGAAACGGCAGCCAGTTTCATCCCATGCTTCAAGCCCAGCCGGTAGATCTCCCGAACCTTGTCCCACTGTGGCGGGCCGCCTGTGTTGAAAACTTCAAACTGCCCTTCCAGAGCCAATATGATGGTTTCAGCCAAACCGGCGTATGCGACTCCGGCCGGAAGGCCGATATCCGCCATTTCAACGTTTTCTCCCGGCAGCTGTATTTCCCCGCTACGGATGACCACGACATCCGGTCGTTTGGCCGTGTCCTCTTTAGAAAAAATCATGGGCATCGTGATGTCGGCGATCACACAACCCGGTCTGACCTGCATGATATCGAGCACATGCCTGGCCCCGGAGCTGGCCGCCACCACCACGTCCATTTTATCCAGATGCGCATCTGAACGCGTCGAAACATGCAGCTTTACTCTGGGTATTGCTTTTTGGATCGACTCCTGGAGGGCCAGGAGTTTTGCGATATTCCGTCCCACCAGAAAGACCTCTTTAAAGGCAGTGGCAAGTAGATGCGAGCAGATTTTTCCCACACCGCCTGTTGCGCCGATCACCATGGCTTTGGCCTGCAGGAATTTTCCGTCTTTCTGTTTACACAGTCCCATCTGCCGGACCACCTCGGCAACCGCCCATAGCGTCGCGGATGCTGTATAGTTGTTGCCGGTTGTGATGGGCAGCACTGCGTGTTTGGCCACTTCCCGACCGGTGTCCGCCATGGCTTTGGGGAGCAGCGCTACACCCATAACCTGGGCGCCCAGTTTTTTGGCTATTTTGGCGGCTTCCAATATCCGTTTGGTCGTGAATTCAGGCGGATGGGTCTGCATCTGCTCCGGTGTCACACCCAGGGCGATGAGCCAGCCTTCCGCTTCTAACCCTGTTTCGGAGGTGATGCCGGATACCTTTGAATAAACAAAGGGTGGACTGTAAGCCATCACCTTTTCCACCGTGTTCATCATGCCTGGTGCAATGTCGGAAATGACTTCGATGGGTTTGACTTTTTTTAAAAAATCCTGTGAGGGTGGGTGGACGACAAACGCGAAACGATTAACCCGCCGGGGTTTACCAGAGGGATAAACGATTCGGGGCGGCATCTTCAAATCGCTGATAACTTCAAGCAGATCGTCTTCGCTGCCCTGGTCCTGGTCAATGTCCAGGGCTGCGAACAGTAAGGCCTCGAGTGCACTGACACCCACCACCTTTTTCAATATTTTGGGCGTGGTGTCGATGATTACGTCAACACCCTTATCTTTCAAGTATGCGACGCGATCGTCGTATACCGTTGAACTGATGATTGTTTTTCCTTTTAATTCCTCGATGGTGTAGTGATCCAGATACTTGTGGAACTGGTAATGCGGGACTACCAGAATGTGCGCTTCCCGCACGGCTTTGCGCATCAAATTATCGGTGAGTGAACGAACCGGCATGGAGCCTGAGACAAATCGTTTCCCGGGTATCCAGCCCATGGCATCACGAATATGACCGGCGTATAAATCCAGTTCCTTGATCGAGTGCATAAATTTGGGGACGCTGTTTTCCAAAAGCAAATCGGCAAAGATCAGGTTGTCCGTGTATTCGGCCATAACCCTTGCAATGGAATGACTCACGATACCTGAGAAAAAAAAGACCCGCGCATTGGTGAAATAATTGTTTCCGTATTTGAATTGGATATGCCGCAGGGACCACTCGTGTCCCACCGAACGCAAGGTCTCCCCCGTGGTCACCGGTGTATGCACTTGGGTACCCAGCTTCAGCAGTTTTTGAATTTCCTTGTTCAGCTTTGCCCCTGGTTTGAAAGTGCCGGCGAACTTGACGCCGCCCAATCCGATTGCATCGGCTTTTTTATTCCATTGCAGCAGCAGGTCCTTCGCCTCCTCCACATCACCATCTGTTCCGAAGCGCCGTACATGAAATTTTTGGCCGAGAAACTCGGTTTTGAAATCAACGTTGTCCCGGCTGGCGTCCAGGCTGATTTGGATGATCTGTTTCACGATGATCGCTCCTTTGTCGGTTCATGGTCAGTGTTGCAAAAGCCCGAGGGTTTTTGTTCAAACTTAGCTGCCGCGGTCTTCTTCCGGGCTTTAAGGGCAAGCTGCTTCACTCTGGCTATGTCTTCGTCTGTAAAGACACCGTTCACACCGGAGATGGCGGCAAGTTTCATGCCGTGCCTGATGCCGAGTTTGTAGATCTCTTTCACTTTTTCCCACTCGATATCCCTGCCGATGGTAAACACCTCAAAGCGGCCCTCCAGGGCCAGCACAATTGTTTCTGCAAGACAGGCATAAGCCACTTTATGGGGCAGGCCGATACTTTTCATTTCAGGGTTGCCCGGCAGTTCGATCTCTCCCGATTCGATAACCAACACGTCGGGTCGTTTGGCCACATCTTCAGGAGACAAATCCAGGGGGCGAGCCACATCCGTAATGACACACCCCGGTTTGACCTTGGTGATGTCAAGAATTTTTTTGCCGGCGCCGGAGGTGGCGGTGACAATGACGTCCATGTCCTCCAGGAACCTGTCGGGCCGGGTGGTCACCTTGATTTTTACATCGGGGTCTTCTTTAAGAATCGCTTCTCTCAATGCCAGCAATTTGGCCATGTTGCGGCCCCCCATGACGATTTCGTCAAACGCCTTGGCCAACAGGCGGCAGCAGACGGAGCCGATGGCGCCGGTCGCTCCGAGCACCATGGTTTTTCCCTTGATTCGCTTTCCTTTTTTTATTTCGATCAGACCCATGCGACGAACCGCAGCTGCAGCCGCCCACAGGGCCCCGGAAGCGCTGTAGCTGTTTCCAGTCGTAATCGGTATGTCCGCCTTTTTGGCCACCGTAACACCAGCATCGCCGACAACCTTGGTAAAGGCGCCCAGTCCCATTATCTGCGCCCCCATTCGTTTGGCCATCCGGGCGGCCTGAAGCAGCCGGGTATAGGTGAATTCAGGGCTGTGTGCCAGCATCTGTTTTGGGGTCCCGCCCACCGTAATGAGCCATCCCTCGGCTTCGGCACCCGTTGGCGATTTGATGCCGGTCACCCGCGAGTACACCCATGGCGGCGCGTAGGCGATCACCTTTTCAACGGCATCCAGAAACGCAGGGGGGGTAAAGCTTGCCAAGGCATCGACCGCTTTGTCCTTTTTCAAAAATTCTTTTGACAGGGGATGAATGACAAAAGCAAAACGGTTGACGCGTTTAGGCTTGCCGGAGGGATAAACGACCCGCGGGTCCATTTTCTGTTCGCTGATGATTTCAAGCAGGTCGTCGGGTTGGATCTGATCGCGTTTTTTGCCGAGCGCTGCAATAATCAGTGCTTCGAGAACATTCGGCGCAACAACCTGTTGCAGGATTTTCGGTGTCGTGTCGATAATGACATCAACCCCTTTTTCTTTAAAAAACGCAACACGTTCGTCATAGACCGTCGATGTTATAATCGTTTTGCCGCCCAATTCTTCCAGACCCGCATTTTTGAAATATCCGTCGAAATTATAATAGGGTGCAACGATGATGTCCGCTTTCTGCATTGCCTTGCGCAAAATATAATCATTCCAAGCCTTGATGGGCATAACAGAGGTCGTGAGTCGTTTGCTCGGCACCCACTGCAACACTTCATGGGCCCCATGCGCATAGGATTTGAAATCTTTTAGCGAATTGACGAATTTGGGAATTCCGTTTTCGATGACCGGATCGGCAAAAGACAGGTTGTCCGTGAATTCGGAGATCACCTTGGCGATGCGATAGTTGTTCATGCCGGAGAGAAACAGCACCCGGGCGTTGTCAAAATAGTTGCCGAACTTGTACTCGATATATCGAAGCGCCCATTCGAACGAGACATCCCGCAGGGCGCTTCCGATGGTCACGGGGGTCTGGATCTGGGCGCCCAGTTCTCGCAGTTTGTGATGGTGTTTTTTTGTCAGATACCTGGGGCCGAAACCATAGGGGAACTTGACGTTACCGAGACCGATGGCTTCAGCATCCTTGTCCCATTTCAAGAGCAACTCGGCCGCTTTTTCCATATCGCCGTCGGTGCCGAACCGTTTGATGATAAAATCTTGTCCCAGGAACTCGGTCTCAAATTGATAATCTTTCTCACTCAGCCCCAGACTGATGCTGATTACCTGTTTCACGGCGGCCTCCTGTGATGCCGGTGACACCATTACCATGTCACGCTGCGCATCTTGTAAGTTCAATGGGGTTTTTACGTTTCACCGGCAACCTCGATGGCGTTTACCGGACAGATATCCATGGCCTCGACACATAGGCACGCTTCTTTTTCAGTGCCGGGTTGTTTGCAGATGTATTCGCACCCCAGTTCATGATTGAATCTGAAATTGTCCGGTGCAATTTCAGAGCAGATGGCGCAGCCAATACAAGCGTCACTTACATAATATTTCCCGGAAATTTCTGCCTTTCTTGTTTCCACTCTGCACGGTAACATATTTGTTTTGTTGTGAATCGGAAAGAACGGTTACGGTCTGTCAAGCTATTCGGGAATAATATAGGAATGTCAATAAAATGCAACCCCGTAATGGATGTACACGGGAAAGGATTCCCGCGCCACGGGGCTGTTGGGCACAAAAACGGTAATCAAAGGGCGCGGGGATCTTTTCCTGTGAAAAGGGTCAAGGGGTCTTTGCTGCGGATTTTTTCTTAACCGGCATGGCAGGCTT
>CAVUUM010000010.1:0-53734 GCA_963744665.1 uncultured delta proteobacterium
ACCAATGGGAGACCCTTAAAAATGAACATAGGCGTCAGTCAAATTGCAGAAAAAATCCTCCAGGGCGGGAGTAACATAATTTTCACCGGTGCCGGCATCTCCACGGAAAGCGGGATTCCCGACTACCGCAGCCAGGGGGGTATCTGGGACAAGTTCAAGCCGGTCTATTTCGACGAATTCATGTCCCGGGAAGATGCTCGTGTGGAGTACTGGCAACGCTGGCAGGAACTCTACCAGGGATTGCGCCAGGCAATACCCAATAAAGGTCATCAGGCCATCGCCGAACTGTATCAGATGGGACTGGTAGAAATCGTAGTCACCCAGAACATTGATGGTCTTCACCAGGCATCGGGAATACCGGAGTCCGCCGTCATTGAACTGCATGGCAACACACTGCGGATCCGCTGCATGTCCTGTCGTAAAATTTCCCCTACCCAGGAGGTGCATGACCGGCTTTCCAGGGGTGAGCGTGCCCCAGTATGCGACTGCGGGGGCTTTTTAAAACCGGACACAATTTCCTTTGGCCAGGCTATGCCCATGGACAAGGTCAACCGGGCCATTGCCCTGTCTCAACACAGCGATCTCTTTATCGTGGTGGGGTCCACTTTGCTGGTGCAGCCGGCTGCCCACATGCCCATCTATGCCAAACAGAACGACGCCTTCCTGGCCATCATCAACCTGTCCGAAACACCCTGTGACGACATGTGTGATGTTCTCATCACGGAAAAAGCGGGGATTGTCCTGGATAGAATATTGGAAAAGATCAAACAAAAACCATAGAAAAGTTAAATGAAGAATTCTTTGCCAAGTTTCATGAATTGTTCAGATTAAAGAACCTTGTAGTGCACACAAACCACATTTTCACCGAGCTTATCAACGGATAACAGACTGAGATTCATCGAGATTTCTTCTGAAAAAACAGCAAGACCGGTGCCGAATATTTTTGGGCAATAGGTCAGGATCATTTCATCAATAAGACCTTCCCGTGCAAAAAGATAATTGATCTGGGCACCCCCAATCAATATCACATGCTCAAATCCTTCCGCTGTCAGATCCTGCAGAATTTGACCTGGTTTCTGATTCGTGAAAAGCAGGTTATCGTGATTTGAAGATCTATCGGTCCTGCGGGTTAGAACGATATTTTTGCGGCCGGGCAATGGCCACCCGATGGTGTCGTAAGTTGCCGATCCCATGATGACCACACCGGCTTCCAGTGTAAATTGCTTAAAACGCTTCTTGTCCTCTTTGCCGGACCAGTCTGGAAAATGCGCTGAATTCTTTCCAATCTTTCCATCAGCCGTCAGCGCCATCAGAAGTGTTACTTTCATTTCCCAAGCACCCTTTAATGTGAAAACCGATTCCTTATTATTTATTGGTTTGTTTCTCACGCACCTGTTGGCGTGTGTTCCACATCAGCATAACCGGCTGAATTTCAGTATGATTCAAAAATCATGAAAAGGCACAAGACCCGTTTTCGTGTCCCGGAAAATTTGAACTTCTATTCAAGAAAAGATCTCATTGCCGCAGAAAGAAAGTTTCTGAAATTTGCAATCATGAACGGGGGGTTCGGGCCGATACCACCCGAAAACTTCCTTGGTGGTCAAGTACTGCAGAAGAATACTTCTTCCTAAGATGAGCGTTCTTGATACTCGCTTTTGTCCGAAACATTTATCCAATCTCGAGTTACTCACGTTTTGTCAGAATAACGATCTCCTGTATCAGGATTTCTCTTTCTGTAATACCGAATATCTCATCGCCCTTGTCCAGAATGACATCTGTCTGAATGCCCATCTTGTATATATGGCCCTTGGCTGTCAGCACATTCATTACCCACACAACCTGTCCATGGAAGACAATCTCTCTGCCCACATTGACCCGGATGGCAACATGTGTCTCTGGAGAGACAGAACTGGTAGAATGAAGTCTGACCCCCTCGACCGACAGTTCCATCACAGACACCGGCAAGGAGCCATCAAACATTTCCAGCTGGGCCGAGGTGTATACGCGGTGTCTCGGAAATTTTCGTTTATCTTTGATTCCTTTGTTCATTATAGCGTGTAATCCTTCTGTTTAAGGATCAATTCTCCTGCAATTCTTAGATATCTTAAAAACCCCACACGGCCTCCTATAACTCAAGAATCTGGTCGATGGGTCACCTGTGATGCGCTGAGTACCCGGAAAAAGCCTTTATTGAAAAGACATTGTTAGTAGGGTAATAGATACTTTACGGTTGCATTTAACGTAAAGGTAACTAGAATATTAGCGTGGTTTGCCATCAAGGGTGCAACCATACTGCTAATAGAAATCAATTTCCCGGTACGGGATCATTATTAACAGCAATTGCCGGTTTTTTCAACTCACTATCTGTGGTATTGGCCAGATATTGAAAAAAAGCAATCACCCCGGAGACAGGGCTGGTGGCAAAAAAGAACTGGCACACCCATTTATAGAGGGACGGCACTATGCATTATGAAGGAATGATTATCCGCCCCCCCAGTGAAGCCAACAGTATTCTGCTGCAGGTAACGGTGGGGTGTTCACACAACAAATGTACCTTTTGCGGAACATATACCGGGGAAAGATTCAAAATCAAGCCGGACGAGATTGTCGATCAGGACATTCAATTTGCAAAAGATTACTGCCAGCGGCAACGGCGTGTTTTTCTGTGCGACGGTGACGCACTGATTCTCCCACAGAAGCGCCTGGTGAACATTCTGAAAAAAATCGAGACAAATCTCCCCTGGGTCACCCGGGTTGGCGTTTATGCCAACACCAAAAGCATTCAGATGAAAACGTCTGAAGAGCTCACAGAACTTCATCAGCATGGATTGGACATTGCCTACATGGGCCTTGAAACAGGGGATGACATTACACTCAAAGCTGTTCGAAAAGGCGCAACCGCCGAAAAAATGATTGCTATGGGCAAAAAGATCCGGGAAGCTGGCATCAAGCTGTCCATAACCGTCCTGCTTGGCCTGGCAGGCAGGGAAAGATCCATGATTCATGCACAGGAAACAGGAAATGTTTTATCAGCCATCGATCCGGAATACGTGGGAGCCCTAAGCTTGATGCTCATTCCGGGGACACCGCTCTGTAATGACCATGAGAAGGGAATTTTCCCCTTACTCGAACCGGACGAGATGCTCAAGGAATTACGGCAGATGATCGCCCACACGCATCTCTCCAGGGGCTTGTTTCACGCGAACCATGCGTCCAATTATCTTCCCATCAAAGCACGGATGCCAAAGGACAAGGAACGAACCCTTCAGCAGATTGACCAGGCCCTTTCCGGGAAAATCGCCCTCAAACCGGAGTGGATGAGGGCGTTATAGCTGTGTACCATAAGCGGTAAGCCTTAAGCTCTAAGCGCCTGAATGCTTACCGTTTTCAGCTTTCAGAAAAGAAATGTATAAACTATCAGGGTAACTTGACGCTGTCTTTCTCATGCTCCCTGAATAAAAAAAGGTAGCTAACCCATGGACTTTCAAATTTTCTTAACCACATTTGGTATGGTTTTTCTGGCCGAGTTGGGTGACAAAACCCAATTGGCAACATTTTGTCTGGCGGCTGACTGCGATCCAAAAGTATCCGTCTTTGTCGGTGCTGCCCTGGCCCTGGTACTGAGTACACTCATTGCGGTTGTTTTAGGCTCGACGTTGAGTCGGTTCGTTCCGGAAAGTTATATCAAAATCGGTGCCGGCATCTTCTTTGTTGTCGCCGGTGTCTGGATGCTCGTGGGCGCAGGACGCTCTCTGCTCGCATAAGATCCATACCCGAAACCGTGTACACGGCATTTTACCCTATAGTTGCATAAACAACAGGGCAAAATATAGATAATGATTTGTTATTATATACAATATCGTAGTAATATTTCCATTACCTGGATATTCCCCCAGGCGAATTCTAAGGAGGGTGTCTTTTTTGCCATGTTGTTTACCCTGCGGGAAAGCCGGAGAACTTCAGATCCTGCGTTGCTGAGGGTTCGAAGTAAAAAACTACGACTTCACCCTCAGACGCCTTGACTCCGAAGCCTTCCGGCTTTTGCAACGTTAGGGTTTACTCTATATCAGCAAAATATTCATCGAGAAAAACAATGCTCGTCATTTATTAAAAAGCGCGTCATGCTCAGCGGCAAAACCGCTGCAAATAAATTTTCGGAGAAAATTTATTAATGAAAGAGTTTTTTAAGGTCACCGATCTAGAAACAGTCCTTGGATGGACATCTCTTTTTCAACCCGTAGAAAAAGAAACCACCTCCCTGACCCGTGCGCTTGGCCGAATCCTTGGAACAGACATCCAGTCGGAAATCAACCTGCCGGATTTTCCCCGGGCGATCATGGATGGATATGCCGTGAGAGCCACATCGACCTTCGGAGCCTCCGAAGGAAATCCTGCATATTTGAACATCGTGGGCAGCATCGCCATGGGTGAAAACCCGACCCTCTCTATCAAACCGGGGGAAACCGCCAAAATATCTACCGGGGGAATGTTACCCATGGGTGCCGACAGTGTTGTCATGATTGAGCACACAGATGTCATCGACGATACGACCATCGAGGTGTATCGCAGCGTGGCACCGGGACAGCATATGATTCAGGTCGGCGAGGATATCCAGGCCAGCGAAACCATCCTGTTTCAAGGACAGCGGCTTCGACCTCAGGAAATAGGCATTCTTGCTGCCCTTGGAATCGAAACGGTTTCCGTGTTTCGGCAACCGGTCGTCAGCATTATTTCCACGGGTGATGAAGTTCTTCCCATCAGCGAAATACCGACCCTCGGCAAAATTCGAGACATCAATTCTTTTACTCTTTCCGGTCAGGTAGCACAAGCCGGCGGCCGGCCTGTTCGGATGGGTATCGTAAATGATGATTTTAAGGCCCTTCGAGATATGTGCCAGGCTGCTATTCAACAGTCGGACATGGTATTTGTTTCCGGGGGGAGTTCGGTGGGAATGCGAGATTTCACTATAGAGGTGCTTTCCGCCATACCGGATGCAGAAATTCTCGCGCATGGGATTTCACTCAGTCCCGGGAAGCCGACCATCCTGGCAAAAGCAGGCAACACGCTTTTCTGGGGACTGCCAGGTCATGTTACATCGGCCATGGTTGTTTTTCATGTGGTGGTACGCCCGTTTCTGGAACATATCGGTGGTAAAAGCCCGGCCCACGGAAATACACGGTCGTGCTACGCGCGATTGAAAAGAAACCTGTCATCAAAGCAGGGGCGAGTCGATTACATCCGTGTAAAACTGCATCACGAAGAGGGCGCCCTGTCGGCAGAACCGGTTCTGGGCAAGTCAGGGTTGATTCATACCATGGCAAAAGCGGATGGGCTTGTTAGAATCGATAAAAACACCGAAGGCCTGGACAAGGGAACCACCGTCAAAGTGACACTCCTGATATAATCAGTCTGGTGAAGAAATGAACAAAAAAAAACGAAATGTCTATCTCAAAATGAAAACACTGGCTGAAGCCAGGCAGATCATCTTGAACGAATTCGATGGAATCGACCATTGGGAAACGGAAACAATCGTTGTACCGGATGCCGTGGGCAGGATTCTGGCAGAGCCGGTCCATGCCCGTTTGTCAGCACCTCACTTTCATGCAGCCGCAATGGATGGCATCGCAGTTAAAGCATCCGATACCTTCGGTGCCAGCGAAGCACAGCCAAAACAGCTTGTCACCGGCAGGGATGCTTATTGGGTCAACACCGGTCATGTTCTTCCGGAGAATACCGATGCCGTCATTATGATTGAACACATCCATGTGATCGACGAGGCCACCCTCGAGATCGATTCACCGGCCTTTCCCTGGCAGCATATTCGAAAAATAGGCGAAGACATCGTTGCCACGGAGTTGTTATTTCCCCAAAACCACCGCATCACACCTTACTGCCTTGGGGCCCTGCTCGCTGGGGGCGTCTTCTCTGTGACGGTGAAAAAGAAGCCCAAAATCTTGATTATCCCCACCGGTTCAGAACTGGTTGACTGGCAGCAGATGGAAGATAAGGTACTGCGACCCGGCCAGGTTCTGGACGCCAATTCTTATGTCCTTGGCGGTCTTGTAACAGCTTCCGGAGCCACTGCGGTCCGCCATGAGCCATTGATGGATGACATTTTGAAACTCACTGAGGAGGTAAGCCTGGCAGTCCATTCTGATGCCGATATCATTCTCACTGTCGGTGGTTCTTCTGCCGGGTCCGAAGATTATTCAAAAGATGTCATCGAGACCCTGGGCGATATCCTGGTCCATGGGGTAACGATTATGCCCGGCAAACCCGTTATCGTCGGAAATATCAAAGGCAAGCCGATTTTCGGCATCCCCGGTTATCCTGTTTCCGCGATTATTGCTTTTGAGCAGTTTGTTCAGCCATTGATCAACCAGTTTCTGGGACAACCCGAGAAAATACGGCAGATCGTATCCGTGGAACCCACCCGTAAGATTGCTTCAAAACTGGGTCTTGAAGAATTTATCCGGGTAAAGCTCGGTCTTGTGGGCAATCGCATCGTGGCGACGCCCTTGCCGAGAAGTGCCGGATGCATCACCAGTATTACAGAAGCCGATGGCATTATCCGCGTTCCAAGCCACGTGGAAGGCATCAAGGACAACGACGATGTTTCAGCAGAACTTCTGCGACCCTTCAGCGCGATTCAAAACACCCTGGTTGCGGTGGGCAGCCACGACAATACACTCGATGTTCTGGCAGATCAGCTCAAAGCCGGAAAATCAAACCTCACACTCTCATCCAGTCATGTCGGCAGCATGGGAGGTTTGATGGCCATCAAAAAAGGCGTGTGCCATATGGCCGGTTCTCACCTCCTTGATACGGAAGACGGTTCCTATAATATCCGGTATTTGAAAAAATATATACCGGATATGGATGTCAGGCTGGTTAATCTGGTTTTCCGTGACCAGGGATTCATCGTTCCCAAAGGAAATCCCAAACAAATCAATGGGATTGAAGATATATGCCGGGAAGATATTCGGTTTATCAACCGGCAGAGTGGATCCGGAACCCGTATCCTTCTGGACTATCGCCTGGAACAATCTGAAATAGACGCTGGTATGATCAACGGTTATGAGATGGAAGAGTTTACTCATATGTCGGTGGCGGTGGCTGTTCTCAGCGGCACGGTGGATGTGGGACTCGGTATCTATGCTGCAGCAAAAGCCCTTGATCTCGATTTTATTCCCATGGTCACTGAACAGTACGATCTGGTGATACCCCAGATTTACATTGACATGCATCAGATGCAAATTCTATTGGATATTATCAACTCTGGTGTGTTCAAAAAACGGGTGGAGGCCCTGGGGGGTTACAGCACAAAAAAAACCGGAACCATTATTCTATGAACCGGAACAGCGAGTACATTTCCCGAAGGTTTTGCCATGCGACAGTGCTTCGCATGCTGCGGGGTCAGTGAGCAACTCTGAATTAGACAGAATTCCTTACGGTCGAAGATAAAAAACATGGTGAAAAAACCTGCTTATGAACTGATGGACCATACAGCGGATGTTGGTATTCACGTGTTTGGACACAGTGCCAAAAGCCTTTTCCAGAACGCCGCAATGGCCCTGATGGATCAGCTTGTGGAAACAACAGGCCTTGTCGCCCGAGAAAAAAGGCAGATAGCCATACAAGGGAATGACTGGCCGGACCTCATGGTCAACTGGCTTCGAGAAATATTATACCTCTGGGTGGGTGAAGAATGTTTCGCTCAATCGATTCACATCGAATCAATAGTAGAAAAACGCCTGACAGCGCATTTGTGGGTAGATCCATTTTCCTTTGAGCGGCACACGTTACACTCAGAGATCAAGGCGGTGACATATCATCAGGTCCAGGTTTTTGAAAATGGCAACCGGTGGGAAGCCAAGATCATCTTTGATATCTGAACTGTAACAGCGCCGGATAAAATCAAATTAGGAGAAAGAAAAAAATGAAAAGTCTTCTGGGACGGAATGCAATTCTTTGGTTAACCCTCGTTGTTTTATTCAGCCCTTTTGTGTGCCATGCGGCAGAAATAAATGCCGGCGATTGGATGCTCAATATCGGTGGCGCCCTTAGAATAAGCTATAACCAGGAAGACTGTGATGATGACTGTCAGGATATCTGGCGCACAACCGATACCAATACAACCGCCTATGAAGATTCTGATAAATACCTGACAGGGGATATCTCACATATTTTTATCAGCGGCTCTCGCCAGATGGGAAGTGGCATGAGCGCGGTTTTCAAAACAGAATGGCGAATCGACACGCCGGAAGGTGACGACGATACAATCCTCAGCAGTTACGATCAGTACCTCGGCATAAATAGTAACTGGGGTCTCTTCCGGGGCGGCACCATGGAAACACCCTACATGCAGACTGGCAATACGCTGGACCCCTTTTCCAGCGACGCTCTCTCGACCCGCTTCTTTGTGGATATTCAGTCTGCGCTGCACCACAACACAGGCAAAGGACGTGGACGCTCAACCAATACCCTTCGCTACGACTCGCCCATATCGAAATCCGGCATAACAAGCCAACTGTTCACCTCAATCGACAACACTGAAAATACAGACCCTGCTTTCGGGGGCGGGTTGATGTATACATCACAGAACATGTCTCTGTTTTTGCAGTATTATGACAACGGCCAATCCGGAGATGACGAGGCCGTTAAATTCGGCGGTAAAATCGGTTCAGACGCTTTCTCGATCTTTGGCCAGTATGAGTATGACAAGGGCTTGATCTCCCTGTCTGAGGGTATCTCTTCGCTCAATACCGATGGTGTCAACACAGCCGATGACGACAACACCTTCAAAAACAACAAAACCACCGGAGCAGATGTATGGTTTCTGGGCGCTTCCTACACAAGCGGAAAGATCATGCTCCTCTATGAATATGGCAGGCGAAAAGATTCTAACAAGGGATTGAAGAATGAAGATGGTCACACCGCCTGGGTCCTCGGTATGAGCGTGCGCTTCGACAAATATGTTTATTGCTATCTGGGATATCTCGAAAAAGACTATAACGACCCTGACAAGGACAAGGATACACGTTACACCGTTGGTGCTACACTGGAGTTTTAACGGGAACGGATCTCTTCCAGAGCATCGGCGGCAGACTCTTTGACGTCTTTGGAATAGTCTCCGGTTGAAATTTTCCCGAGAAATTCAATATTCCTTTCATCACCTGAAGCGCCTATAATATAAAGAATATCTCCCTTTACGGCATCGCTCTGCTGTTCAAAACGTTCCACCAGGAGCGCTGCCATCTGAACAGCCAGGGAAATCCGACTTTCGGCAATCTCTTCGGCTGCGGCCATAGCGCCCAGACGTATGGGAAACGCTTCATGGGTCAACAGATCGATAAACCCCGGGAAGATACATCCCGCCTTCAGCATCATTTCGGATAGTCCATAGGCATTGCCGTCAGATATCATTGATGCGAGTGTCTCTGTACTCAATTGCGTCGGATCCCTGCGCTGGATGGTATTGAGAATCTCGTCAAGGTCCACCGTACCGGTCCAGCGGAATTGGTCATCTAGAATCAAGGTTGGAACCGATCGGATGTGATCGGTATCCGCCATTTCAGGAAATAGAACGCCGTCGATAACCGCAAGCAGAATGCCGGCATTCTGCAGCGCCAGTGGCAACAGCTTCCTCACCACCGCAGGGCAGAAGGTACACATGCTCGACACATACAGCTTCAGCCTTGCCGGCGCTTCAAACTCCCGGATCGTTTTGGTGTGCGGGTTTTCCCCTCTCTGTTCAGACATGTCAGCAAGCATGTCGAGAAAGGGCAACAGTTCCGTTCCATGGGGGACGGCGTGATATACAATGGACGATGTGATGTGCAGCCCGGGTAGTGCATCCGCCCCGTCGTCCTTTTCAAGCACTACCCGTATCCTGGGTGCATTCTTGACCAGTTCCCTGCTGAAGGCTTCCAAAACCCGACTTCGTTCATCATGACTCGTCTTCAGTCGAATATCGATGGTTCGCATCAATCTGTCATTCAACACCGCAATCTGTTTTCTTTCTTCCGCGAGCACAATCTTTCCTTTATTTAAAGAAGGGAGCCCCAGGATCCAAAGAATTTAGCTTGAGGATCCGGGTTTCTTACGCTAAAACAGTATAAAATCCGTTTTATACTTACGCAAACGATTTTATCATGGACCTGAAAAATTGTTATAAAATCCTGGAGATTCAGGAAACTGCCTCTCTATCGGAAATCAAGCAGGCCTACCGGGATATGATCGGAATATGGCACCCTGACCGGTACGCCCAGAACCCACGCCTCCATGAAAAAGCCACCGAAAAACTGAAGGAACTCAATGTCGCCTACAATGAACTTATCACCCGGTTGACATCCGGCACTGTCAAGAGTGAGGCAAGACCCAAGACCTCCAACAGTGAAGCTCACCTGATCATCGTGACATGTCCTGGCTGTCATAAAAAAAATCGCATAAAAGCAGGTTTCGTAACTCGCCACCCCAGATGCGGGACTTGTGGGATTCTTCTTTTTCAGAATAAGCAGACCCGCCAAACTGCCATGGGAACAGACAATGAAACAGATGGCCGTTCGCATGGGACAGAGTCAGTAGACCAACCATCCGGTAAAAAAACCTTCAGTGGACAAGCGCCGTTCCAGGAGTCCTTTTCAAGAAGAAAAAGACGATTCTGGAACAAATGGACGATCTTGCTCTCAATAGCCGTCATCGGGATCCTGATCGCCAATGCCGGTGATATGCATTACAAGTTGATCCAAGACCTCAAACAGATTTCGGAGGGCCGGTATGCGCGACATTTCAAGGACCCTTCCTTGGCGCCTCCATCAAAAAAAATAATTGGGGCAACGGCATCCGCCGACATTCTGCAGATTCAACAATCCCTCGAAAAATTCGGTTACAATACAGAGCCGTTGGATGGTATCTGGGGTGAACGGACCCTGGCCGTTGTTCAACAATTCCGGGATGACTATTTTCTTGAATTTCAAGTGGATGACATCTCCGAAATCACCAGGGCCCTTCAACGACAACGTGCCATTATCTCATTACACCCGGATTGGCCCCAAATTGCCAGGGACAAACGTTTTCAATTGTGGACCGAGCAACAGAGCATGACCTCTCCTGAAATCTGCCGTGAACTGCTATCCACCGGAAAAATCCATCAGATGGGGTCCCTGATAGACTGGTACAAGTTCGATCGTTTACACCCCAAACCGCTGCCCCTGCCACGAAACGGGATCCTCAACAAGAACTATCATAAAGGGTCGGCGCCGTTTACCATCACGACACGCAACGACGGTCTGCACTATTATTTGAAATTACTCAATGCATCCAACGGGTCGAAAACCCTCACGGCTTTTATAAGGGGTGGTTCGACCCTGGCCGAACACGTGCCCGTTGGAAAATATGAACTCAAATATGCCGTGGGGGATGCCTGGTATGGGACCCGCTGGCTTTTTGGCCCAAAAACCGTCTTTAGAAAAATGGATCAATTGTTTGAATTCAAGATCCAGAACAATGAAATTGCCGGGTACCACCTGGACCTCTACCTCCAGGCCACAGGTCCTGCCGGTGCCAGAAAAGATTACGCTTTTGATTTCTAGATAAAATCGCATGCACGATTTTATCGAAGGCGACATTGTCGCTTTTATGAATAACTGAATAATATAGCCCTTGTCATACATATGTTCCATTGGGCTGTTGACGGACGCTTTAAAACGATACGCTGAGGGGAAAAATGGAATTGAGACAAATAACTCCCTACAAGTGGGAGCTTTTGAAAACCGGAAAAATGCGTGTTCCCGGAATCATTTATGCCGAACACGACATGCTCAAAGGCAAGGAAAACAACGAGCCCTTGAAGCAGGTCGCCAATGTCGCCATGTTGCCGGGAATCGTAAAAGCCTCCCTGGCCATGCCAGACATGCACTGGGGATACGGATTTCCCATCGGCGGTGTGGCTGCGTTCGACTGGGAAACGGGTGTGATCTCCCCCGGCGGTGTGGGTTACGACATCAACTGTGGTGTTCGCCTGGCGACCACCGCACTGGAAGAAACGGATGTCCGGCCCAGGCTTGAAACCCTTGTAACAGAGCTATACAGGCAGATACCCACAGGTCTGGGTTCCACCGGACCGGTCAAGCTTTCTGTCAAGGAAGAGAAACAGGTGCTCAGAAAGGGCAGTCAATGGGCTGTTCGCCGGGGGTTTGGAGAGGACAGAGATCTTGCGCACACCGAAGACTCTGGATGTATGACAAACGCAGATCCGGAAATCATCAGCCCGCGGGCATTGGAAAGAGGGAGAAAACAGCTCGGTACCCTCGGATCCGGCAACCATTTTCTGGAAGTCGGTGTTGTCGACGAAGTGTTCGATGCAACGGTTGCACAAGCGTTTGGTCTCTTTCAGGGCCAGGTAACATTGTTGCTTCACTCCGGTTCCAGGGGATTGGGTTATCAGGTTTGCGATGATTTTATCAAACAGATGAATCAGCATGTAAAGACGCTCGAAATCGACCTTCCGGACAGGCAGCTGGCCTGTGCCATGATTCAATCCGACCAGGGACAACACTATTTTAATGCCATGGCCTGTGCAGCCAATTATGCCTGGGCCAACCGTCAGATATTGATGCACCGCAGTCGGGAAGTGTTTCAGCATGCCCTCGGTATCAGCCCGAAGAATCTCGACATGAACCTGGTGTATGATGTCAGCCACAACATCGCTAAAAAAGAAACCCATGTGGTGGAAGGCGTAAAAAGAGTTCTTTGCGTGCATCGAAAAGGGGCCACACGGTCTTTCCCACCAAATCATGAGGCTTTGTGCAAGACCCACCTTTCCACGGGTCAACCGATCCTGGTGCCTGGTGACATGGGCACGGCATCTTATGTCCTCGTCGGTACGGAAACAGCCATGGCCGAAACATTTGGTTCGACATGTCATGGTGCAGGACGGGTACTGAGCAGAACCGCGGCCAAAAAGCTGAGCAAAGGGAGATCGATCCAGCGGGAGCTGGCGGACAAGGGCATCATGGTTCGATGGACCGGGCGGTCAACCCTGGCCGAAGAGATGCCGGATGCCTACAAGGATATATCTAAAGTTGTCGGGGTGGTTCACAGCGCCGGTATCTCCAGGAAAGTGGCAAGGCTGAGACCCATGGCAGTTATCAAGGGATAGGCATTTCAAAAATGTCTTTTGTTCCAAATTTTTCTTGAAACTTTTGCCTAAGATGAGCGATTGTCGAAGTTGCCGTAGATGCGGTAAGATCGGCAATCCCAACGGGTTTCAAATTTTAAGGATTCAAATGAATCAAACCCTTTGATTTTTTTTCTAATCCCATATTCATAATATTTGAAACACTCATCTTAGGTTTTGGTTAGCGGATACAAAACCCTTGTGAAGCAATGAACGCCTTCATATGCGGTCGTACAATCTTGCTCATAAACCCGGCCATCTGGCAACTCCAGGTCTCATCTTTCAAATTGCTGTCCCGCGACAGGTAATACGCCCGGGTCGTTTCATCATAGGCTTCCAGGACCGCATCACGCCTATCTGTTTGATATGTTTCCTTCATAAAAATCCCTTCGAGCGGCAGACGCGGTTTTACCGGCGGCTGATCATCCGGATATCCCAGACACATGCCGAAAACAGGATAAGCGTGTTCAGGTAGGTTCAACATGTCGCAGATCTTTTTGGGGTTGTTGCGAATTGCTCCGATAAAAACACCACCCAGACCCATGGACTCTGCTGCCAGCAGGGTATTTTGACCGATCAGGGCCGTATCCACCGTCGCGACGATGAACTGTTCCATATAGCCGTCGGCCATTTTCTTCCCATGTTTCCGACAGGCCGATTCCAGACGATTTAAATCCGCAAGAAAAACGAGAAATACCGGCGCATCAATTATCCACTGCTGGGATCCGCTAATTTTTGCAATGGCCTGCCTGTTCTGTTGATCATCGACACGGATGATGGTGTAAGCCTGGACAAAATTGGAAGTGGCCGCACATTGCGCCGCAGTCAGAATGATTTCAAGACGCTCGTCCGGAACCGCTTTGTCCTTAAATTTCCGGATAGAACGATGTGATCGCATGGTCTCAATGGTCGTATTCATACTATTCACCTCTCTTTATTAATACGCAACTCTCACGTTTCCTGAATCTCGAAAGTTGCGTTAAATAGCTATACGAGGTAGATCCAGGCAGTTGTAAGTGCCAGGACAATCCGGTAATACCCAAAAATTTCAAGACCGTATTTATTCAAATAATGGATCATCCATTTTACGGAAAGAACCGCTGCCACAAATGCGAACATCAGTCCCAGAAACATGGAACGGATATCGAGAACCGCCAGCATATCACTGCCATGCTTGAGAACATCATATGCCGTAGCGGCAGTTAAGGTGACAGCACCCAGCAGAAAGCTGAATTCCACCGTTGCCTTCATGGATAGACCCAGAAACAGGCCGCCCAGAATGGTTGCCAGACTGCGGCTGACGCCGGGCCACATGGCCAGGCATTGGACAACACCGATGAAAATTGCCACTTTCGGACCCATATCCTCGATCTCTTGCCCCTGATGTAGATCCCTTTGTCGGTTCTTAAAATAAAACGAGACAAACAGAATGGCCACACCGCCCCCAAACCAGGCAGCAATAACGGGATAGGTGCCAAAAAGAAATTTCTTGATGGGACCTTCCAGAATCAGCCCGATCACCACCGCCGGCAATAGCGCCAGGACCAGATTGATCAGCAACCGTCTGCCATCGGCATCCCCCTGAAACAGCCCCTTTAAGATTTTCTTGAACCGGTGAGCACACACAAAAAGAATGGCCAGGATTGCGCCAAACTGGATGCACACGAGATAGGCATTGATGGCATCCGTTTCTTTGGTCTGCCGCACAACATCGGATTCTGTGGTATTCATACCGAGAAGATCCTTGGTTACCAGCAAATGACCGGTGGAACTGATGGGCAGATATTCCGTCAAACCTTCCACGACACCAAGAACAACGGCCTGGGTGGTGGTCAGTTGTTTTGGCGAATCCCCCGGAACCACGGCAACCGCAGGGAAAATCAGTCCAAAAAAGAACCCGCAGAAAACGAATATGAAGAGGTATGAATAATTTCGAGCTGCTTTCATAGGCAAAACAGTGTACTCACATTAGGTAAGATAAAAGAGAGCTGAGTATAAAAGCCAGCCTACCACCTGTCAAGCCGTTATCGTTTTAGTCATAATGGCATCTTAAATTATCTTTAAAGAGGATTTTAAGTTTTCTAGAAATGACATATAAATGAACGTCCGTATACACATTTAAAAGGACTTATCGTATAAATTCATGGTTTGAATTTATTTGACGATTGACAGGGGTGAGCGCTTTTCGATACCATGTTGTCCAGGAAACGGAAAGTTAGAGGATTCGAACAATCTTGAAAGGAAAACAACATGTTAAACCCACATATGTTCAGAGAATACGACATCAGGGGCATCGCCGGCAAGGATATGGATGCATCGGATGTGGTACGCATCGGCAAAGGCATCGGCACATATCTACGGCGGCAGGGCAATACCAACATCACGGTGGGGCGGGACTGTCGTGTCACATCGGATCAATATTCTGAAAAACTTATCCAGGGGCTGCTGGCCACAGGATGTCATGTCGTAGATATCGGTGTCTGCTCGACACCCGTCGGCTATTTTTCCATCCGCCATTTGAACAAACAGGGCAATGTCATGGTAACCGCCAGTCACAATCCTCCTGAATACAATGGCTTCAAAATCTGCAGCGGTGTCGAATCCGTGTTTGGCGACCAGATACAAGAGATTCTGAAACTCATCGTGGATGAAGACCTTGAAACCGGCACCGGTATGGTTCAGACTTTTGACATTCTTGGGCCTTACAAGGACTATTTGGTGAACAATATATCCTTGACCCGCTCTCTCAGGGTAGGCATCGATGCCGGAAACGGCACTGCCGGTATCACGGCTGTCCCGATTATGAAAAGCCTGGGTTGTGAGGTGCACGATCTGTATTGTAACCCGGACGGGTCTTTTCCCAACCATGAAGCAGATCCCACGGTACTCGAAAACATGCAGGATGTCATCGCCCTGGTCAAAGAAAAAAAACTGGATGTCGGTTTTGGCTATGATGGTGACGGAGACCGGATCGGTGTTGTGGATGCCGAGGGAAATCTTATCTATGGGGACAAATTAATGATCATTTTTTCCAGGGAGATTTTGTCCCGCAAACCCGGCGCAACGTTCATTTCCGAGGTCAAATGCTCCAAGACGCTGTATGACGATATCGAAAAAAACGGCGGCAGGGCCATCATGTGGAAAACAGGCCACTCTCTGATCAAGCAGAAAATGAAAATAGAAAAAGCAGAGCTGGCCGGAGAAATGAGTGGACACATCTTTTTTAGCGATCGGTATTTCGGGTTTGACGATGCGGTCTATGCATCCTGTCGACTTCTTGAAATCCTGGCCAAAACCGGTAAAAAGATCTCCGATCTGCTGGCCGATGTCCCGGAAACTGTTTCCACACCTGAAATCAGGGTTGAATGCCCTGATCATATCAAGTTTGCGGTAGTAGACAAGGTGACCGCATATTTCAAAGAACGATACGATGTCATCGACATAGACGGTGTGCGTGTTTTATTTCCAGATGGATGGGGTCTTGTCCGGGCCTCCAACACGCAACCCGCCCTGGTCCTGCGCTTCGAAGCCATGACGGAAAACAGGCTCCAGGAAATTCGGGAACTTTTGGAAACCGTCTTGAGAGATATCCAGAAACAGATGGTATGACATCCCGTATTGACAAAAAAATATTCGGCACCCTCTTTTTTTCCATTTTTGCCGCTGTCACGGGTGTCGGCATCGTTGTGCCCCTGCTGCCGGTGTATGCTTACGACCTTGGCGCCGGTGGTTTGGCCATCGGACTTATTTTCGGATCCTTTGCCCTGTCACGAACCTTCTTTCTGCCTTATTTTGGACGACTTTCGGACAGAAAGGGTCGTAAACGTCTCATTGTTATCGGTCTGTTTTCCTATGCCTGTCTTTCCCTGGCGTTCATGCTGGCGCAAAATGTCACCGCTCTTGTGGCCATACGATTTTTTCAGGGAATTGCCTCTTCTATGATGATGCCTGCCATACAGGCTTATGTCGGAGATATCACACCCCAGGGGCGGGAGGGATTTACCATGGGGTTTTTTAACATGTCTATTTTCTTCGGCTTGAGCCTTGGCCCTGTTCTCGGTGGAAGCATCAAAGACGTATGGGGTCTTGATGCGTCATTTTTGAGCATGGGAATATTGTCCCTGGTGGGTTTTTTTTTGAGCATCTCCTTTTTGCCGCCCAGTCACGAGGAGATGGTCATGAAAAAGAGTCGCTCCCCTCTGCCATGGAACGTACTGCTGCAAGATCGGGAGATCATCGGACTATTCTGTTTCCGGTTAAATTACACTGCCTGTATCGGTATCATCTGGGGGTTTCTTCCGGTGTTTGCAGACACACAGTTTGCGCTGTCGAGCGCGAACATCGGGTTCCTGGTCATGCTGGGCGTCTTCATCAGCGGCATCATCCATCTGCCCATGGGCTATGTGGCGGATCATTTCAGCCGCAGAATGATGATCGTTTTCGGCGGCCTGCTGGTGGCAGGAGGAATGATCTATTTCACACGTTCCACGTCCCTGACAGACCTGGTTATCGCCAGTATTTTCTTCGGTCTCGGCGGCGGTATTTCCATGCCGGCCCACATGGCAATAGCGGTTTTCAAGGGCAATCAATCCGACGCCATGGGGTCACTCATGGGTCTGATGACCATGGCCCACAGCCTGGGAATGTTGATGGGCTCCTCCTTTGCCGGACTGATGATGGACGTTGCCGATTTGCGGGACGCGTTTTCCCTTGGTGCTGTCATCAGTTTCGCCGGGGTTCTGATCTTCTTTACTCTCACCAAGCCCGGAAAGCAACCCATGCCGCAGGAAGAAATCTTATGAACCGAAATAGCGAGCGCATTCCTCGTAGCTTGCTGCGGGGTTCTTCAATTCTTCGTCAAATTTCATGAAATATTCGGGTTAGCAGACTTCCGGTACAAACGCCACCACCCCATCGATTTCGGCCATATCCGCAAAAAGCATGACCAGTCGATCCACGCCGAGGGCGTTGCCGGCAGATTCCGGCATCTCGTCGAGAACCTGTAGAAAGGACTCCGCTAAGGGATAGGGGGTTTTGCCTGACACGCGACGCAGTCGCATTTCCATTTCGAATCGTTTTCGCTGCTCATCCGGATCTGTCAGTTCGGAAAAGGCATTGCAGATTTCGATACCCGCGATGTACAGCTCAAAGCGTTCCGCCACATTTTTGTCTCCGGTCTTTAACCGGGCAAGTGAACCCAATGCCGCAGGATAATCATATAAAAAAACCGGTTTTGCACATCCCAGATTGGGAGCGATATCACAGGCGATGATCTCATCAAAATGGCCGTTCCGGAGGGCGATATCCATGGGTTCCGGCGCAAATTTCTTAAAGGCTTGATCAACGGTCATTCGCTCCCAGGGTTTTGTGAAATCAATCCACCGCCCTTGGAATTGAATTCCCTTTTCATGATCAATGGATCGCGCCACAGTGGTAATGAAATCTTCACATTGCCGCATCATGTCCAGGTAGTCATGCCCTGAGGTATACCACTCCAGCATTGTCATTTCGGGCAGATGCAACCTCCCCCGTTCACCGTTTCGGTAACATTTGCAGATTTGAAAAATCCGCTCAAAGCCGGCGGCCAGAAGACGTTTCATGCACAGCTCTGGCGATGTGTGCAAAAACCAGGATCCGCTTGGCTCGGCTTCGATGTTGGCTTCGGGTGCCGGAGACGGTATCCGGTTTGGCGTTTCTACTTCAAGATAGCCATTTTCCGTAAAATAGCGCCGAATGGCAGCCAGGATGACGGCCCGGAGTTCAAGATTCCTTTTTATTTTAGATGGATGAAAGTGCGGCACGGTGGCATGTTCCTTTCAATAAATCCTCGGTGGGTATAAACTCCGGTGAAACAAACCTGTCGACACAAATAGCGGATCGTCAAAATCTTGTCAACAAACTGGGTGCCTCCCCAATCCAGGGTTTGTCTGAATAATGTTCCGAAGCCGCTTCTGCAGAGAAGGTCAACATGTCAGTCAAAAACCGAATGGAATGTATGTATGTTCTTGAAGATAAAAAAGCCTATAAAATATTCCTGTTGACTAAAAACAGCAATCAGCATAAAAATGATCGTTTATGCAAATTGAAACGGTATGTTGACCTTATTCGATACATAAAAGATTTAATCGTGCCATCTGCAACCATGTGTGAGTGAACAGAATGATTCAACTAATCAGAGGTTTCAAGGACATCCTTCCCGGTGAGGTAGAAACCTGGCAGCGCATTGAGAAGATTGCCAGGTCGCTGTTCGAGGATTTCGGATTCAGGGAAATCCGTACCCCCATCATGGAACGTACGGAGCTTTTTGCACGCAGTATCGGGGAAGACACGGACATCGTTGAAAAAGAGATGTACACCTTTCCCGATCGAAAAGGAGATCTTATCACCCTCCGTCCTGAAGCCACCGCTGCTATCTGCCGGTCGTATATACAGCACAAGATGTATGCCGATGATCCTGTAAAGAAATTCTACACCATCGGCCCCATGTTTCGGAGGGAGCGACCCCAAAAAGGTCGCTACCGGCAGTTTTATCAGATCAATGTGGAAATATTGGGTGTTTCATCTGCCCTTGCAGATGCAGAGCTTATTTTTCTTCTTAAAACCTTATGTGAAAGGCTGACGGTAAAAGACGTTGAGGCGCGCATAAATTCGCTGGGCTGCCCGCAATGCCGCCCCGGCTTCAAGACCCGGCTTCAGGAATATATTGCATCCGTGTCTGACCGGCTTTGTCCGGACTGCTTGCGCCGCAAAGACCGCAACCCCTTGCGTGTTCTGGATTGTAAGGTTCCCACCTGCCGGGAAGCCATGACGGACGCACCTTCTATACTAGCCTGCCTTTGCGATGTCTGCGATCATGAATTTACACTGTTGCAATCGGCTTTGGATCGATTAAACGTACCATTTGTGCTGGATAAACGGCTGGTCCGGGGACTGGATTATTACACCCGCGCCACCTTCGAAATTCAGACCCGTTCCCTGGGTGCCCAGAGCGCGGTGGCCGGTGGTGGCAGATACGACGCACTTGTTCAGCTCTTGGGAGGCCCGGACATCCCCGCCACAGGATTTGCCATCGGATTCGACCGGCTGGCCGAGATCGTACAACTTGACGGGACGGATCCCATGCGAAAACCGGATCTTTATATTGCCGCCATGGGAGAAAAGAGTCAGACTCTGGCATTCGGCTGGATCTGTGAACTGGGCGCACAAGGCCTTTATACTGAAATGGACTTTCAGGACCGGAGCCTCAAGAGCCAGATGAAACGTGCAGGCAGGCTTGACGTTCCTTATGTCCTGATGGTTGGAGAGAATGAACTTGAAAAAGGGTTTGCCCTTCTCCGTAACATGTCCACAAAAGACCAGGAGGATATTCCCCTGGATCGGCTGGTGGAACGTGTTTCAAAAAAGATAAAATCTGTGTGACGATTTTTATAAATAAAGGAGTTTGAGAATTGCCAGACAATCTTGAATCGATGAGAAAAACCCATACTTGTTGTGCGTTGGGGAAAAGCGATGTCGGAAACGAAGTCATCCTGATGGGCTGGGTGCAGCGTCGCAGAGATCATGGTGGTGTTATTTTTGTGGATTTACGAGACAGGGAAGGTATTACACAGGTCGTATTCAACCCCGAAGTCGATCATGCGGTTCATGCAAAGGCGCATGCCATCAGGAGTGAATTCGTCATCGCTGT
Organism: uncultured delta proteobacterium; assembly: GCA_963744665.1. Taxonomy (GTDB): domain Bacteria; phylum Desulfobacterota; class Desulfobacteria; order Desulfobacterales; family B30-G6; genus B30-G6. Next base: position 20,868 of record CAVUUM010000010.1, read on the forward strand.
AAGGGGAACCGTGGACAGCCGCCCGGAGGGGATGATCAACCCGAATCTTACCACCGGTGCCATCGAAGTACTGGTAACCGAACTTAAAATTTTAAATGCCGCTGTAACGCCACCATTTCTGATCGAAGATACCGTGGATGTCTCCGAAAGCCTCCGCCTCACCTATCGTCATCTCGATTTAAGGCGGCCACAGCTGCAGCAGAATATTATCCTTCGGCATCGGGCCGCATCGTCTGTCAGAACCTTTTTGAACACCCTTGGCTTTATCGACATTGAGACACCATGCCTGACCCGCAGCACACCCGAAGGTGCGCGGGACTATCTGGTACCCAGCAGGGTAAATCCGGGCCAGTTTTATGCATTGCCCCAGTCGCCTCAGATATTCAAGCAGTTGCTCATGATCTCCGGGTTTGATCGATACTACCAGATCGTCCGTTGTTTTCGGGATGAAGACTTAAGAGCCGACCGGCAGCCTGAGTTTACCCAGATCGATATAGAAATGTCCTTTGTTGGGGAAGAAGATATCATGGACCTGAGCGAAGGTATGATCCAGGCACTGTTCAAGGATGTGCTGGACATCACCCTGGAGACACCCTTCAAACGGCTGACCTATGCCGAGGCAGTTGGACGTTACGGTCTCGATAAACCAGACACCCGCTTTGGTCTGGAATTGATCGATATCTCAGATCTCGTGGAGACTTCCGACTTCAAAGTTTTCTCCTCTGTCGTGAAAAACGGCGGTCTGGTAAAGGCATTGAATGCCAAGGGGTGCCTCGACTTTTCGCGTAAGGAAATCGATGACCTGACAGATCTGGTATCCATCTACAAAGCCAAGGGTCTGGCCTGGATAAAGGTTCGGGATAACGAATGGCAATCGCCTATCACCAAATTTTTCAGCGAAGATGAAAAATCCGCCATGAAAGAACGCATCGGCATGGAAGCGGGCGACCTGGTTTTCTTTGTAGCGGATCAGCCAGGCATTACCAACGAAGCATTGGGACACCTTCGGAATCACCTGGGCAAGCGGTTAAATCTCATCGATGACGATACATACAATTTTGTGTGGGTGACGCAGTTTCCCCTGCTTGAATATGATGAAACCGAAAAGCGAAATCAGGCCTTACACCATCCCTTTACCGCACCGTTTGAAGCGGATTATGACAAGTTGGAAACAGATCCTCTCAATGTCCGTTCCCGAGCGTATGACCTGGTGTTGAACGGCTTCGAAATTGGCGGTGGCAGTATCCGTATCCACCAGAAACAAGTACAGGAACGTGTCTTTAACGCCCTTGGATTGACACCCGAAACCTACGAGGAAAAATTTGGATTCCTGATTTCAGCGCTGGAATCCGGTGCTCCGCCTCACGGTGGTATCGCCTTCGGGTTTGACCGGCTGATCATGCTCATGTGCGGTCAGTCTTCCATAAGGGATATTATTGCATTTCCCAAAACCCAGCGTGCAGCGTGTCTGCTCACGGGCGCGCCCTCCAAAACCGGTAAAAAACAACTGGATGAACTTTACCTGAAGGTCAAGCCAATCATTAAATAAATTCGCTTGTGCGAATTTATTCGACACGACATCGTCGCTCATATAAAGAAAGGCTTACCCGCTTTGGGCGGGTTCTTTTTATATGGATATTTTCACCACCATCATCCCCATCTTTTCCATCATCCTGCTGGGATGGATATCCCGTAAAAAGGGATTTATCCATGCAGACTTTATCGGGCCGGCCAACTCGCTTGTTTTCTATCTTGCCATACCGGCCATGGTATTCAGCGCCATATCCAGGGCAAAATTGACGGCCCACTTCAATGCCGGTATCCTGGTCATATCCCTGGCAACTATCTTGATCGTATGTATTCTGGTCTGGATTTTCGGACACATCTGCCGACTGAAGCAAGGTCAACTTGGATCCTATATCCAGATCTCTTTTCACGGCAACCTCGGCTATATAGGCCTTGCGGTGGCGTTCTACTATCTGGGAGAAGATGGATTTGTCAAAGCCAGTATCCTGACCGGTTTTTTGATGATCATGCAAAATCTCCTGTCGGTCCTGTCCCTGACCCTCAACTCTCACCAGCCGGATTCAGCCCGGTATGGTCGAACCATATTCCGGAACCTGGCCGGCAACCCTGTTGCTTTATCTGCCATGGCCGGTATACTCTGTTCATTTCTAAATATTCCCATTCCATTGATCGTTCAACGGAGTCTCGATATTCTGAGTGGGCTGGCCCTGCCCATGGCCCTGCTCATTATCGGAGCCTCCATCTCTTTTCAGAACGTCCGTCACAAAATGAAATGGGTTCTTTCGGCAATCTCTTTTAAATTACTACTGATGCCGGGTTTGGGCTATGTCGTTTACCGTTCCCTGGGCTTTCCTCCCGCAGAGTACCTTCCGGGGCTCATCCTGCTGGCATCCCCAACGGCCACCATCTCCTATGTCATGGCAAAAGAGATGAAAGGCGATCCGGATCTCTCCGTGATAGCGATCTCCATGAGCACATTGCTGTCGGCTCTGACCTATACCTTTTGGCTGAATGTTGCGATGTGATATGGAATGGTTTACCCTCCGCATTAAATCCCTGCTTTTTCAGTCTTGATCATCTCCACCTTCCGTGGCACTATCCCAACAATACCTATTCTCTTTCAGAAAAGATGATCAACATGCCGGTTTTCCCATTAGGAGAAACCAGGCAGTAACAATTAAAGGGTCGAAAGAATGACGATGGAAAATAACAGAAAATACAGGAAACTTCATAACAGCGGTATTCATAACTGTTTCGGATGTAGTCCAAGCAATAAATTTGGTTTACAGATGAAGCTGTTTACCGACGAAGAGGCTGTTTACTCTTGGCTGTCAGTGCCTGATTATTTGGGTGGCTGGAAAAACATCGTCCATGGTGGAATAGTATCAACCATCCTTGATGAAATAATGGGCTGGGCTGGTTTGTACCTTCTCAAGAAAATTACCCTGACAAACGCCATGACAGTCGATTTTATCAGAGCAGTGCTTGTTGGTGAAACGTTGAAGGCTGAAGGCAGGGTGATCGATTTTGATGGGAAACGCAACGTTTTGGTAGAGGGATTCCTTTATAATAAAAAAAATGTGTTATGTGCAAAAGCAAAGGGAAACTTCACTGCCCTATCACCAAAGCTGGCAAAAAGATTAGGCATGATGACGGATGACCATATAAAGGATTTTTTTGAACCATTAATAAATCAGTAGCATCATGATCGAGAAAATAGCATAAGGCGGATAGACAGGTAAAGATCAGATCGGCGTTCATAGACCATCCTGAGTAAGGTCAAAACCAGGCTAGTTTCAGGTAAGGTTGGGAATAAAAAAGGGCTGGGAGTTATAAATTTCCAAGCCCTTGATTTTTATGGCTCCCTGGGTAGGACTTGAACCTACAACCTAGTGGTTAACAGCCACCCGCTCTGCCGATTGAGCTACCAGGGAATATTTTAAGTGGAACAAATGAAGGCATGTTATCTATGCCGTACCCAAAAAATTGTCAAGAAAAAAAATGTGCTGGACCGTTTGTCCTGTGTCCGGTTGATACGGGTGTTCCGATAGGTATCCCGCCGGGCAAAAAATGTGTTAGCGATTGGATTGGGGGTCTTATTTGTGCTATAGGATACGCTTTAAACGAGAAAAAGGAGAAAACAATGGCACAAAAAGGCATTCAAGATTACTATCCCGACGATTATGCCATCTGCTACGGTTGCGGCAGACTGAACAAACAGGGTCATCAAATCAAAAGCTACTGGGATGGCGATGAGACGGTTTGCCGGTATCAGCCCGAGCCTTTTCATACGGGAGCACAGAATTTTGTGTATGGCGGGCTGGTCGCTTCACTGATCGACTGTCATGCAGCCGGCACGGCTGCGGCAGCACTGCACAGGGAAGAAGGCAAGGAACTCGGTGCCGAACCGCTATCCCGCTTTGTTACAGCCTCTTTACATGTAGACTACCTGGCACCAGTACGTATTGACCAGGAAATTTTGATGCGTGCAACCATCGACGAAATTAAAGGCCGCAAGGTCGTGGTTTCCATTGATCTGTTTTCCAAGGACACCCTTTGCGCCAAAGGAAAGGTTGTTGCCGTCCAGATCCCGGACGATTATCTGTCTAAATACAATTGAGAGGTTCAACCAAAGGCGTCAATAAAAGCCATTATCTGATATTCATCATATCTTAAACACCATTTGTCTCATGCAAAGCAGTGCCAATTATGGCTTTACACGTGTTAGTAAAGATAGTTTGTTGAAATTTCGATAGGTTATCCATATACATTTTGGGATAAAGACTTGACAAGAATCATTGTTTTTTCTTAATATTGTTTATAATTTATATGGCGTTCTGCCCTGCGCCGCATAACTTTCTGCCTTGCTGGCGGTTATGCGTGATCATTATTGAAGATTCCTCGCCAGGCTACGGGGAATGTGCTCGCTGCTTCGGTTCAATCCGTTCCTCATTGTTATAGGGGTTGTCAGAAAAACGTTCCGATTGAGGACCGTTTTTCTGCTACAAACCCTTATACCGCCATCATATTTTCGGAACATTATTATGACAAGCGGTATAGACTTAAATTCTACAAACACTCGACAGCATGGTCTTTGTTAACAATACAACAATTATAGGAGGAGGTAACATCATGACAACAAAAAAAGTACACCCTGGTGTTGAACAAATGAAAAAAGCCCTTTTGGATGGAAAGTGTTCACGGCGGGAATTTCTACGCACAGTCACCTTGCTTGGTGTGTCTGCCACGGCTGCTTACAGCATGGCAGGATTACCGGCCTTTGTGTCACCTGCCCATGCGGCTCAGAAGAAGGGCGGCGTTTTGAAGTATGGTATGCAGGTGCAGGAAATGGCCGATCCAGCAACCTATTCATGGACCCAGAAATCCGTCGTTTCCCGCCACATCATCGAGTATCTGGTGGAAACCGGCCCAGATAACATCACCCGTCCCTCTTTGGCAACCAGTTGGGAAGCCTCCAAAGATCTCAAGAGTTGGACATTTCATCTGCGCAAAGGCGTCAAATGGTCAAACGGTGATGACTTCAATGCCGATGATGTGGTGTTCAATTTCACCCGCTGGCTCGATCCAAAAACAGGATCATCCAATCTAGGCCTGTTCGACGCCATGTTGGAAGAAACCGGTGAAAAAGACGACAAGGGCAACCCCATCAAGCGTATGAGCAAAAATGCGGTCCAAAAAGTGGACGAACATACGGTCAAACTCAACCTGAATTCACCGGTGCTGGCGATTCCTGAAAATCTATACAACTATCCCACCGGTATCGTTCACAGAAATTTTGAAAAAGAAGGTGGGGATCTATCTAAAAACCCGGTGGGCACCGGTCCGTACACCCTCACTGAATTCAGGGTGGGGGAACTGGCTGTCCTTAAAAAACGGAATGCGCCCTATTGGGGCGGCGAGGTCTTTCTAGATGAGATCCGCATTGTCGATTTGGGGGAAGATGCCGGTGCTTATCTGGCTGCTATCGCTTCTAAACAGGTGGATGTCATCTACAACCTTGACCTGACAACCCTGGAAGCAGCCAAAAATATTCCAGGCATCAAGGTTGTGGACATACCATCCACCCAGACCGGTGTTATCCGCATGAAAGTCACCGAGAAACCGTTTACCGATATTCGCGTGCGTAAAGCGGTACAGTTGACCTGTGATGCCCAGCGCCAGCTCGATATAGCTCATCAGGGGCTTGGGATCGTTGGGGAACACCATCATGTGGCCAAGATTCATCCCGAGTATTTTGCCCTGCCGCCATTTAAACAGAATATCGCCGAAGCCAAAAAATTGCTGGCCGAAGCCGGATATCCTGATGGTATCGAAATGTCTTGCAACGTGGGCAATACCGACGGTGTCTGGGAGCAGGATTCCGTGGCAGTGCTCAAGGAAGATGCCGCCAAAGCCGGTATCAATATCAAAATGAATGTGATGCCCATGGCGCAATATTGGGATGTCTGGACCAAGGCGCCCTTGAGTCTGACCTCTTGGACCCACCGGCCCCTGGCCGTCATGGTACTGGGTCTGGCCTACCGTACCGGGGTACCCTGGAACGAGTCCAGTTATGCAAACCCTGAGTTTGACGCCGCATTGACCGCAGCGGAATCGACGCTGAACGTTGAAGATCGACGGGTTAAGATGGAGAAGGTCGAGAAAATTCTGCAAGATGACGCGGTGCTGATCCAGCCCTTCTTCAGGGCCGTCTTTACTGCCGTTCGTGAAGATGTGGTGGGTTTTGAAATGCACCCAACCCGATACTACCGCTTTCACAAGGTCTCGCTGGCATAACTTGATTGTCATCTTGGGACGGGGTGTGCTAGGGCACGCCCCGTCATCCAGCCTTTATATTACCCACATGCTTTATCAGGAGGCTCAACATGGTCACCTTGGTGGCAAAGCGTTTCGGTTTCATGATTTTTACCATGATTGTCGTATCGCTGATTCTTTTTATGTTATTGGAGACAGAGCTGACCGGCGATCCGGCAATCCGGGTGCTGGGTCAATTCTCAAACGAAGAACAGCGGGAAATGTGGCGGGAACAACACGGGTACAATCAGCCCGTCATGCTACGTTATGTGAAATGGCTGGGTAATTTTGCCACCGGCAACCTGGGCGAGTCCATTCGTTTCAAGGGCCCCGTGGCCGACGTGATGTTACCCCGTCTGTGGAATACCGCCATTTTGGGATTCTGGACCTTTGCCATCATGATCCCCTTGTCGCTGACACTGGGTGTTTTGTCGGGAATGAAGGAGGGTTCCAAGCTCGATAGGGCCATATCGGTGTTTGGCATTTTGACAACGTCTGTGCCGGAATTTGCCAGTGCGGTCATTTTCTCCGCCCTCTTTGTCTTTGGTCTGAAGTGGCTTCCGGGCACCAGCAGTATGTCTGGCGGTTTCGAGTTCAAACAGTTGATTCTGCCTGCCATGGTGCTCATTGTTTACGATTTTGGCTACGTGGCGCGTATGACACGAGCATCCATGGCGGAAGTGATGACCTCCCAGTATATCAGGACAGCCATATTAAAAGGTCTTCCATACAAATCGGTGATCGTGAAACATGCCTTACGCAACGCACTCATCGCACCCTTTACGGTTATCATGCTACAAATCAACTGGTTGTTGTCCGGAGTCATTGTGGTTGAATTTTTCTTTGCCTATAAAGGCTTTGGCGCACTCATTCTGGAAGCTTCGCTGAACAACGATATCGCCCTTCTGGAGGCTTGCGCCATGGTGGCGGTTTGTGTGGCCGTTACCACACAAACCATCGCCGATATCGGCTATACATTTCTCAACCCCCGCATCCGTTTTAGTTAAGGAGGCTTGTATCATGACGACAGCTATCACTGAAATGCCCAAAGCAGGATATGGCGCCGCCCTAATTCGCGGATTGAAATCCTTCGCATTGCTGCGGGAAAGTTGGGTCGGAATGGTGGGGGCTTTCCTGGTTCTGTTCTGGGTGCTGGTGGCACTTTTTGCGCCCCTCCTGGCGCCCTTTGACCCCAACTCCTCCATCCAGCCTTTTGCCAAACCTGGCATGGAAGCTATCAAAACCGGCGGTACCTTCTGGCTGGGAACGGATCACATCGGCCGGGATATCCTTTCGCGCATTATCTGGGGATCCCGTACGGTGCTGTTCTATGCGCCCCTGGCGACCATTTGCGCTTACACGGTAGGTATTCTCATGGGTCTTGCGGCCGGGTACCGCGGCGGTTGGGTGGATGATATTTTGTCCCGTATTGCAGACATCATTCTCTCGTTTCCGGTGCTGGTGTTGTATATTATCATTATCGCCACCATCGGGGCTTCCGGATTTAATATTATCATCGCCATCACCTTTGCATCCTCACCGGGAATCATGCGTATCGTGCGGGGATTGGTGCTAGATCTTCGCAATCGGGATTATGTGGCCGCAGCTCAAACCAGAGGTGAATCAGACTGGCGGGTCATGCTGGTTGAGATCTTACCCAACGCACGCGGCCCGCTGATTGTGGATGCTTGCCTGCGTTTGGGTTATGTGATTATCACCATCGGCGTGCTTGGTTTTCTGGGCCTGGGTCTGCCACCGCCGGATCCTGATTGGGGCGGCATGGTCAACGAAACGCGTCAAATGGCCATGGCTTTCCCCCATATGACGCTATTTCCCTGTATTGCCATCTCATCATTGATCCTGGGATTTAACCTGTTGGCGGACGGCCTGCGTGAAATTTCATTGCGCGATTAGGAGGAAAGCAATTCATGAACACTGATCAAGAACCGATACTGGTTTGTAAGGATCTCTGTATTTCATATTATACCCGCGCGGGTGAGATTCCAGCCGTCGTCGATTTTTCCTTGACGGTAAAGCCAGGCGAAACCATTGGCATCGTTGGGGAATCCGGCTGCGGCAAGTCCACGGTGGCAATGGCCATCATGCAGCATATGGGCGCCAATGGCGGCATTAAAAGCGGCAGCATCACCTTCAAGGGACGCGATTTAACCCAGCTGACGGACGACGAACTGCGCGACATTCGTGGGTCCGAAGTCGCTATGATTTATCAGGAGCCTTTTGCATCCTTGAATCCAAGTCTTAAAATCAGGACCCAGCTGATGGAAGTGCCCCTGGCACATGAGAATATCTCCACAGAAGAAGCACGGAAGCGGGCTTTGCAGATGTTAGGTGATGTCAAACTGCCCGATCCCGAACGGATCATGGAAGCCTACCCGCACCAGTTGTCGGGCGGTCAGCAGCAACGGGTGGTGATTGCCATGGGATTGTTGTCGAATCCGTCTCTGTTGCTTCTAGATGAACCCACAACGGCTTTGGATGTCACCGTGGAGGCCGGTATCGTCAAGCTGGTGGCCGAGATCAGCAAGAAATATGGCACCTCCCAGATCTATATTTCCCACAACCTCGGTCTGATATTGGAAACCTGCGACCGGGTATTTGTAATGTATTCCGGTGAGGTGGTGGAGGAAGGCACCATCAACTCCCTATTTACCTGGCCGCGGCATCCATACACACATGGGCTGTTTGCCTGCATTCCGTTGCCCACGGCCGATAAACACGCAGCCCCGCTGAAACCGATCCGGGGACAACTGCCCTTGCCCTTTGAGCGGCCCCAGGGTTGTTATTATCACCCGCGCTGTGACCATTTTAAAGAGGGGCTTTGCGATGTGGACCATTTCAAAATGGAGCATGTCCTAGACAGCGCCCCTGACCATCGCGTACGCTGCCTGCGTTACAAGGATATCGACATCCGGCTTCAAACCGGGGATGCGGAAAAGAAAGAAGCTCTCGAACTGGGTGAACGGGTTCTGAATGTCGATAAAATGAAGAAGTATTATGAAGTCCGCGACAACTCACTGAAGGCCTTGATCAGCGGCAAACGGATCCGCTATGTCAAGGCCAACGAAGAGCTGAATTTTACGGCCCATGAAGGCGAAACCGTGGCGATTGTGGGCGAATCCGGATGTGGCAAATCAACCTTTGCCAAAGTGCTGATGGGTCTGGAAAAGGGTACCGAAGGCGAAGTTCGCCATCTCGGTAAAGACATCTCCGATATTGCCGTCCGAGACCGCAGCCCTAAAGAGATCGCTTCGTTGCAGATGGTATTTCAAAATCCATTTGACACCCTTAACCCCAGTCACAGCATCGGTGGTCAGATATCGCGGGTAATTAAAAAATTTGGGGTGGAAAGTGATAAAACAAAGATTTTTAACCGCGTCATGAAGCTACTGGATATCGTCAAACTACCCCGGGATTTTTACTTCCGGAAGCCGCGTCAGCTCTCAGGTGGACAGAAGCAGCGAATCGGTATTGCCCGTGCGTTCGCCGGCAATCCCAGCATGGTCATTGCCGATGAGCCGGTTTCTGCTCTGGATGTTTCGGTGGCTGCGGCCGTGACCGAACTACTCATGGATATTCAGCGCGAACATAGAACCACACTGCTTTTTATCAGCCATGATTTGAGTGTGGTGCGTTACTTGTCAGATCGGATTGTGGTCATGTACTTGGGGCACATTTTGGAAAGGGGCACCACCGAGCAGATCTTTGCACCGCCTTATCAGCCATATACTGAGGCGCTGCTATCTGCGGTACCCATTGCCGATCCGGAGGTAACCAAGCGCGAAATCGTGCTGGAAGGCAATTTGCCGAGTGCCATGAAGCCTCCCAAGGGCTGTCCCTTCTGCACCCGATGTCATCGGAGAATTGGCGAGATTTGCGACAATGAACCGCCACCGGAGCAGGTTGTGACCGACCGGCATGTCATCAAATGTCATATCCCCCTGGAAGAGTTGAAACAAGTGGCGCATGTCATCCATGTGCCGGATGAAGCAGAACGTCTTCACGCACGACAATCTCAGTGACCAATATTTTAAATGGTTATGGTGTAAAACGTGATTTCTGGACCAGGTTGCCTCCTCGCCAGAGATAGAGGGCCAGCAGGGGTGTTGTTTCCGTTCGCATGGCATGGGACTTCCAGGAGGCATGATATATGGGCAGGCAGATAGGAAAGAACGGGTAAACTGTTGGGCGAGACAGAACGTGTCGTATCTGTTTTCAAGGGCCAGTCCGCCAGAAATGGTTTTAAATAACCTTCGTTGAGATCCTCAAAAAAATGGCGTATTTCAATGATAAGATGAATAATGTTGTCTTCCGCTGTCACTTGACAGCCAGAACCGGACAGGGCGCTTTCAGGATGACGTATTGGGCGGTGGAACCAAACATCATTTTTCCTACTTTGGATGTTTTTTTGATACCGAGAATGATTTCATCAATATCATTTTCTTTTGCAAACCGGATCAGATCTTCCCCGGGAGTCTCGTAACTAACAGATGCGTGTGTCTCACAGGGGATATCATCTGCTTTGAAACGTTTTTTAATTATTTCCAGCTTGCTTTCAACTTTATCGATCTCTTCTTTTTTCAAAGTAGGGCTTTGTTCCATGGAGGTCATAATAAAAACGTCAGCCTTAAATGCAAGGGCATGCTTATGGGCAGATTTCAAAACAGCTTCGGTGGATTTGGCGTCGTTATAACCCACAAGAATTTTCATTTTGTTCTCCTTTCTAAGATAAATTTGTGAGAGGAATTTAACTAGTGTCCATCCATAAATGGTCTTTTCACGCCCTGACGGCGTTGGGTGCCATGATTTAACTCCTCAAAATAGCTCGCTATTCACCCCAAGGGCACTTCCTGCGGGCGACTCCGGGTTAAATCTGACACCCGCCTTGTCAGAACGCGAAAATCCCTATTTCTGGACGGACACTAAATATCGATTATCCAAAACCCATTGTCAATATGAAGGTGTTATAAGGCCTGCTAAAAACAATGGCATATTCTAAAAAGACGTCTTCCCGAATTTTTTTCGGAAATGCAAATAAATATCTTGGGAGGGATCATGATACAGACAGACTCAATCGAAAAAGGATCGGTTTCGTTCCGGGTACTTAGCGATGACCAGATAGCGGAAATCAAACGTGCCAGCTATGATGTCATGGCCAAGGTGGGGTTCACAGTACATCACGACGGCGCCAGAAAAATGCTTAAACAGGCCGGCTGTCGTATCAAAAACGAGCATGTGAAAGTTCCTGAACACGTGGTGAACGCATGTCTGGGTACCACACCCAAGGGATACACGATCTACAGCCGTGACGGCCAACCGGCCATGGAAGTGGAGGGGCGCAAAAGCTATTATGGCACATCCACAGCCAGCCCCAATACCATGGATGCCCTGACAGGTGACATCCATCCCACCCAGGTGGCGGATATTGCCAACGGAGCCAAAGTGGCGGATGCCATGGAGCATATCGACTGGGTCATGCCCATGGGATCGGCTCAGGATATTCCACCCACCGTTGCCGACTTGTATGAATTCGAAGCAGTTGTCACCAATACCACCAAACCCATTGTCTTTATCGGCTACACCCCTAGAGGTGTGGAGATGGTGTATGAAATGGCTGCAGAAGTGTCCGGCGGACTGGAAAACCTCCAGGATTGCCCATTTCTCATCTTCTATCCCGAACCCATTTCTCCCCTGGTTCATCCTGAAGATGTCATTGACAGAATCTTTGTTTGTGCCGACCTGAATCTGCCCCAGATGCAGGGCCCTTCGATCCAGTTTGGGGCCACTGCCCCGGTGACCCTTGCCGGCGGGCTTGTCCAGGGCACGGCCGAAGCACTCATGTGTGTGGTACTGGCCCAGCTCCGGAATCCGGGATGTCCCTGCAGTATGGGATGCAATTTCGGTGCGCTAGACATGTCCTCGGGTCTTTTGTCCCTGGCGTGTCCCGAAATGAGTCTGGCCCTGGCGGCTCAGGCCGAAGTCGCCTTGTCTTTTGGATTGCCCACATGGGGTCTGGCAGGCTCTACAGGTGCGAAAGTTCTGGATGCACAAGCCGGTGCCGAGTCAGCCTTTTCGATTCTGGCTCAGGCTCTTGGCGGTCTCAACCTGATCCATGACGTGGGCTATATGGACAACGGCATGATTTGCTCGACAGCACAGCTGGTATTGGGCAATGAAAATATCGGCATGACCAAACGCTTTGTGCGCGGCATTACAATCAACCAGGAAACACTGGCCCGTGACATCATTGAAAAGGTTGGACCTGGTGGTCATTTCCTACAGGAGTCCCATACCCTTGAACATTTTAAAGATGAACTCTGGGTACCCGGTCTGATGACACGCGATCCCCGCGAGGTATGGCAACAAGCGGGTTCCAAAGACCTGGCTGCCGTGATCCAGGAAAAGCTGCAAGAGATCCTTAGGAATCATGAAGCACCGGTCATGGCCGACAAGACGCTGACGGCGATCCGAAAAATTAGGGAAAAGGGTGAGAAACTGTTGGCTAAAGAATGACGCCCATGAACCCATAAGAACGAGGAATCTTCAAACACCCATATTTCTTATGAATCAGGCTTTCATGCGCTTATTCTCAGGGTCATACAGTGGCATGGCCACGACCTGGGCGGCCAGTTTTTTTCCCAAAACCTCAACCGCCAGTTGGGTTCCAGGCGATGCCAGTCCCTGCGGCACATAGCCCAGGGCAATGCTTTTCCCCACGCGGTGGCCATACCCCCCTGAAGATGTCATACCCACCATCTCATCACCATTGAAAATGGGGTTGTAACCCCATGGATCTGCATCTTCCGCCGCCACCGTCATACATACCAGCTGCCGGGGTGCACCGGCTGCCCTTTGCTTTTCCAGACCGCTTTTTCCTATGAAGTCCTTATCCCATTTGATTGTCCAGGCCACAGGTGTCTCAAGGGGCGTATGGTGGAGATTCATTTCACTTTTCCAGCCCAGATAGCATTTTTCCAGTCGCATGGACTCCATGGCATACATGCCGAACATCCGCAGATCAAAAGCATCACCAGCACCCATCAATGTTTGATATAACGAAATCTGCTGCTCTATGGGATGAAAGATTTCATAACCCAGCTCCCCGACATAGGTCATGCGGTTTATTCGGCATTTGACCCGGCCCACATAAATTTCCCGGCTGGTACCAAAAGGAAACGCCTCATGGGAAAGATCGCCGTAACAAACAGCCTGAAGTAGTTCACGGCTTTTGGGACCGGCCACGACAAGGCATCCCAGTTGATATGTCATATCCGTCATTTCTACCGAGCCATCTGTCGGCAAATGCTGCATCATCCAGTGCTGGTCATGCCGTTTGCCGACACTGGCGGTCACACAGAAATATTCCTCATCCTTAATTTTGGTCATGGTCATATCGGATTTGAAATTTCCATTGGTATCCAGCACGGGGCTAAGGGCGATCCGTCCTTCTTTCAAAGGAACCTTCTGACAGCTCATGCTGTTCAACCAATTTTCCGCACCGGGGCCGCTGATTCTCGTCTTGGCAAAACGGGTTAAATCCAGCAAGCCCACATGATTCATCACATGCCGGCACTCATCTTCAACATATGAAAAGGTATTGTTCCGGCTCCAGCCGGGATTTTCTCGCTTGTCGGCTTCTTTTTGGGTAAAATAGTTGGGACATTCCCAGCCGTAGTAATCGCCAAAAACAGCCCCGGCCTGTTTTTGGTATTCGTAGATGGGGCTGGTCCGGTTGGGACGGGCAGCATCCCGCCAGTCATTGGGGCATATAATGGCATAGAGTCGTGGATATGTGTCTTCGATCTTTTCGTGGTTGTAGGCCCAGTTGACAGAAGCACCGTATCTTCTACTGTCCACCGGCCACAGGTCGATTTCCGGTTCACCTTGCATGATCCAGCCTGCCAGGTAGTGACCGATGCCACCCGCCTGGGTAATGCCAAAGCTGTAGCCACAGGCATGAAAGAAATTTTTAAGCGGGTAGGCCGGACCCACCAGAGGATCTCCATTGGGCGTATAGGTAATGGGGCCGTCGGTGACATGTTTGAATCCGGTTTCACCCATGATAGGAAAACGATAGATGCCGTTTTCGATAAAGTCTGCGATGTGATCAATGTCCGGCTGCAACTCATTCTGAGCATAATCCCAGGGTACACCTTCGGGATACCACTGCTTGACCTTGCTCTCATACAAACCCAGAATCAGACTGTCCATCTCCTGCCGAATATAGATGGAACGGTCGGGATCTCGCACAAGCGGCAGATACGCATCCCGTTGATTCACGACATCCATGGTTTCAAATAGAATATGGGTATGCTCGCCCGGTATGGAGGGTATCTCAAGACCCACCATTTCAGCAACCCTGGGGGCCCAAAGCCCTGCTGCATTGACCACAATTTCACACGTGATGTCGCCTTTTTGCGTGTGTACCAGCCATTCACCGGACGCCGTCTGCTCGATACCGGTCACTTGGGTGTGGGTATTGATCTCCGCGCCATATTTTTTTGCCCCGATACTCATGGCCATGGTAATTCCGTTGGGATCCACATCGCCGTCATCAGGCCAATACAGGCCTCCGCTGAATCCGTCCGTATGGATCAAGGGATGCAGATTGGCAATATCTTCCGGGCTTACCCAGTTTACATCCAACCCAAGACAGCGGTTCATGCTGTAGATGTATCCCAGTTCCTCCATCCGGCCCGGATTGTCGGCCGTCCTTATGGAACCGGTGGTATGCCAGCCCACAGACTGCCCTGTCTCCTTTTCCAGTTGCTGATACAATTCAATGCTTTTCATGTTGACCTGGGTACAATAGTAATTGCCATGAAAAAAGGAGCAGTTCCCTGCGGCCATCCAGGTGGACCCTGAGGTCAACTCATGTTTTTCAACCAAGACCACGTCCTGCCACCCATATTTTGCCAGGTGATAGGTCACACTGACACCAATGGCGCCACCGCCGATCACAACAACTCTAGCATGTTTTTTCATGATAACTCCTCCCATTGCCGCTCATTAAGGGTCTCTATTGGTCAAAATCTTCCACATGCAGATTGAATAGAATATCATTCTCCAGGTATACCTGCTCCAGCTTTTCCTGATGGGAACTGAATGGGCTGTCCTGTCGACTGGCCAGTTCCAGCACCAGGTAGTTGGCAATACAAAAAATGGTGCTCGGGTTTCCAATGAGTGGTATCGCTTTTGAAGGCGCGTTCAGTGCCGTATGCGCAAATTGAGTCAAGGGGCAAAGCGCACTGTCTGCGATGACAAAAAGCCGGTGACCCAGACGTCGTGTCACCTTTCCAAGCTTAATCAGTTCATTGGGATATCGTGATGTTGCGATCATGACAACCAGACTGTCGGATGGTGCATTGGTAAGCCAGTCGATGGCCGTGCTGTCACTGCCGTTGAGGATGTGAATCCCCTTGCGTACCTTGGTCAGGGACCACCCCAAATAGTAAGCAAAGGTATATGAAAGACGGGATCCGACAACATACACCCAGGGGCTTTGGGAAAGCGCATCCACGAAGGTCTGCATGATTTTCATATCCATGTCTTCGTAGAATTGCTTTAGATTGTTCATCTCATCAAACACGACCCTGTGAAATCGATCGGTTCCGGGTGTTTTCATCCCCGGAAGATCGACCCTGTCCTGTAATGTCAACCCGGTGTCGACATAGTCCCGCAATGCCTGGAGGAATTCTCCATACCCATTGTAGCCCAGCTGGCTGACAAACCTGACTACCGTGGCTTCACTGACGCCACAGATTTCAGATAGCTCCCGTGTGGTCATGAAAACGGCTTTGCGTTGGATGCTCGATGATATATTTTCCAAGAACCCGCCCCTTGGGCGTCAAAGATGAAAGGTGGGTCATGACACGCTTTATAACAGGGTGTGAATTTTTTTCTTTCATAATATCTCGCCTAAAATGGAATAACGAAAGATTTCTTTCAATATTAAATTTGACCCATAACATATCAAATATAAATAAAAATAAGCATACACAACAAAAGATGTCAATTGCTTTTGAAATAAATCAATGCATGATTTCTTTTTTGCTTGACATGTTTTCTTACATTGGCATAGTGCTATTAATTCTATCTGATATCGTGGCACAACGGCCATCACCATATGATGCGACACCATAAAGGAGCACCCATGATGTTTTCTAACCATAAACCCCTGTGGGGAAAACAGCCCAAACTGAAATCCAATTACGATGCGGTGATCATAGGGGGTGGGCTGCATGGTCTTGCCACAGCCTACTACCTGGCTAAAAATCACGGCATTACGGATGTCGCCATCATCGAAAAACGATATATCGGGTTTGGCGGAGCAGGAAGAAACACCGCCATCGTGCGTGCCAACCAGCGAACACAGTATAATGTCCCATTTTACAAAGAGGCTCTGGACCTCTGGCCGGTCCTCACCAAGGAACTCGATTTTAATTTAATGTTCAACAATTGCGGAAATCTGAATCTGATGCATAGTGAAGCAGCCATGAAGGCCGCCCGCATGACCATTGCCACGGCGCAGTTTCATGGCGTGGAGAGCCATCTGATCGATGCTAAACAGGCCAAAGAGATGGTACCGGCGCTGAATATTTCAGAAGACATTACCTTCCCCATACAGGGTGCCATGTATCATCCCCCCGGGGGCATTGTTCGTCACGACGCCGTTGTATGGGGACTGGCCAAGGGGTGTGCAAAAAAAGGTGTTCACATCCACCAGCAGACAGAGGCCAAGGCCATTCATACAAAAACGGGCAAAATTACCGGTGTAACCACCAGCCGCGGTCATATTGAAACGCCCAGGGTACTGGTATCTGCCGGTGGTTACAGTGCGGGCATCATCAACCGCATGCTGGGCATCAAGCTCCCCATCAGCGTGCTCACCATCCAGGCCATGGTTACCCAACCATTAAAGCCACTGCTCAATCATGTGGTTTCTTCCGGTGCCTATCACTGCTACGCCAACCAGACACTCAAAGGTGAAATTGCCACCGGTGCTCACATGGACCCGTGGCCTAATTATACAACCCAAAATACGGCCCACTATATCAAGCATCAGGCAGAAGCGCTGTCAGACTGGTTGCCCTGCCTGCGAGGCGTCAGGTTCATGCGTATATGGGGCGGTCTTGCCGACATGACCCCGGACATGGCACCGATCTTGGATGGCAATGATCCTATCGAAGGTTTTTACATGGACTGCGGCTGGGGGTATTTCGGATTTAAATCCTGTTCAGCCGCCGGAAAATACATGGCCCAGTTCATGGCAACCCAGACCTGTCCCGATATGCTTAAACCGTTTAATCTGCGGCGTTATGAAAAACACCAACTCATGGGTGAAACAGCGGCTCTGGTCAGTTATACACCAGACAATTAGCTGGATTATATAATAGGAGGAACAACAATGGCACTAACCCTCACCTGTCCTGTCTGTGGCAAACGCAATGGATATGAATTTCGCTATGGTGGAGAAGATAAGGGACCCCGGCCTGATGAAGAAGAACTGACACCTGCCGATTGGTGTAACTATGTCCACATGAATACGTGTACAGCCGGTGTCCAGAAAGAATGGTGGTTTCACCGGGATGGCTGTGGCTCATGGTTCAGTACCTACCGGAACACCCTCAGTAACCTTGAAGTGGCTCATGGGGAGGACAGCCAATGAACAGGCTTCACGAATTGCCCACACTGCGGATAGACACCCATGAGACCCGCTCACTGAGATATCGGGGAAGGTCATTTCAGGGCTTTGCCGGTGATACGGTTGCCACGGCCCTGTATGCCAACGGAACCCGCATTTTTTCACGAAGCCTGAAATACCACCGCCCCAGAGGTCTGTACAGTCTTGATGGTGAATCCAGTAACACCTGTATGGAAGTGGATGGGGTACCCAATGTGCGAGCCGAAAACACGCTGTTAAAAGACGGCATGGTAGTCAAGGCACAGAACGTCAAAGGATCGGCAGACTTCGACCTGATGGCATTTACGGATAAATTGGACTGGATGATGCCGGCCGGTTTCTATTACAAGACCATGCACAAGCCGGCAGCGGTTTGGCCTGTTGCCATGAAAGCCATCCGTAAGGCCGCAGGTGTGGGAACCATCTCCGCCGATTACAAGGTCAAAGGCCGCTATGATGAGATTTTTCTGACTAGCGAGGTGTGTGTTATCGGTGGTGGTGCTGCCGGCATGATGGCAGCCCTGGCTGCCGCTGAATCGGGTGTGCGGGTCATTCTGCTGGAATCGCGACCTTATCTGGGTGGATGCTGGGATTACCGGGCAAGCAAGTACCGTGAAAACAAACCGCTTTTCGCCCGATCCAGAGAATTGGCCAATCAGGTAGAGAGTGATCCCAATATCCGGGTCTTTAAACATACCGCCATGGTGGGAGCCTACAACAACAATCTGATCACGGCCTTTCAGGTGGGCCAGCGCGACGATGTTTTTACGGAACGATATATGGAAATTCGCTCCCAAACCGTGGTGGTGGCCACCGGCTGTATTGAACGACCCCTGATTTTTGAAAACAACGAAAGACCCGGCGTGATGCAGGTGGCGTGCGCCCATCGCCTGGCCCGTAGTTATGGTGTATTGCCCGGCAAAGAAGCTGTGTTCAGCGTAGGTCATGACATGGGTCTCGAGGCTGCACTTGACTTGTTCGACCTGGGTCTTAAAATCCCATACGTGGCCGATATCCGCGAGGACGGGCATGACAATAGCCTTTTAGAAGCTCTGGCGAAAAGAAAGGTGCCGGTACTCAAGGGCTGGGTTGCTGCCAAAGCTCATGGCTGCAAAGAAGTAAGCGCGGTGACGCTTGAGCACACTGGACGGAACCGTCAGACGTCAAATCTCCTGTGACCTGCTGGTGGCATCCGCCGGGCACACACCCGTGAATGGTCCGTTGATACTGGCTCAGGCAAAAATGGAATACGACGAACCACACTGGATATTTCCTGCCCAAAAACCTACCTGAAAAGATGTTTTCAGCCGGCCGGATGACGGGATGTGGTCATCCGTTATCCATCGAAACTTCAGGGCGATTAGCCGGTATGAAGGCTCTGTCCGCCATAGGCGTGATCGATGATACAACTGTTTCCACCGCCGAAATGAATGCTGCATCACTGCCCGGTGCAGACAGGGGATGCAAGCTGGTCACAGCCCCGGTAAAGGGACGAAAAAGCTTTATCTGCTTTGACGAAGACACCACCATCAAGAATATCAAACAGGCCATCGACATGGGGTTTGATGTGCCTGAACTGATCAAACGCTTTACTTCGGCAGGCACTGGCCCGGGTCAGGGGGGCATCCCCGGTCATAATCTGCCGCTCTATGTCTCCAAATACACGGCTTCCGTTTCCAAGCCCATGCCCACAACCGTGCGACCACCACTGGTACCCACGTTTCTGGCAACGTATGCCGGGGCCCATCTTCACATGTTCAAGCGAACCCCGCTGCATGCATCCCAGAAAAAAGAGGGCGGTATCTTCCGCAACATCGGCGTTTGGAAGCGAGCAAGATACTTTTCTAAAGACTTTGAGTGCCGGGATGAAATTCTTAACGTCCGCAACAATGTGGGCATGCTGGACAGCTCCACACTGGGAAAATTTCGAGTTTTCGGCCCGGATGCGCTCAAAGCCCTGCAGCGTCTGTATGTGTCAGACATGAGCACTCTCAAGAAAGGACGTATTAAATATTCCGCCATGTGTAACGACGATGGTTGCGTGATCGATGACGGAATCGTGGTAAAACGGGGTGACAATGATTACTACCTCACGACCTCCAGCGGACGTGCCGGCAATACCGTGGAGTGGTTCCGATATCACACGCGTTATGACGGGTGGAAATATCACATGGTCAACCTCACCGATGCCATGGGTGTGATCAATATTTCCGGACCCAATGCCCGCAAGGTTTTGACAAAAATAGTGGATAGCGATGTCTCCAACAAAGCCTTTCCTTTTGCCGCATACCGCGAGTTCACCATTAAGGAGGTCATTCCGGTGCGTGCCATGCGCTTGGGATTTGTAGGTGAGCTGTCTTATGAGTTGCATGTGCCTGCTTCCTACATGCAATCCGTCTGGGACATGCTCATGGTCGCTGGTACCGAGTTCAATATCCAAAATTTCGGTCTGGAAGCCCAGAACGTGCTGCGCATGGAAAAAGGTCACATCATTCTCGGACAGGAGTCAGAACAACGGACCAACCTCCTGGATCTGGGGCTCGGTTTTCTCTGGGATCGGGAAAAAGCCGATGCCAAAACAATCGGCGCTGTTGCCCTTCGGCAGGCTGAACATGACCCCGGGCGTCTAAAGCTGGTCGGTATTCGTATGGAAGATGACACCCGGGCGCCCCGTGATGGCGCCCTGGTCGTAGACACACGCGTACGTGGTTACGTGGCTACGGCAAGAAAAAGCTTTACCAGCGGCGAAGCCGTGGGCATGGCCCTGGTGGAATCCCAACTCAGCAAACCGGGCTCACCGCTGGATATTTATGAAGATGAGTGTAATGACGTTCGGTTAAAGGCCAGGGTCGTTCCCATGCCTTTTTATGACCCTGAAGGCCAACGGATGAAAATGTGAGGAAAACCATATGACAGGTATACAAAGATATTCACCGGTGACGTTTGAATCCAGCGTTAAGCAATCAGACATCCGCAACAACTGGAAAATTGCACTGGCCTACCAGGACGAGGGGCCCGGCCCCTGGTTGGTGGATCTGAGTCACAAAACGCGCTGGGATCTTCAGGACAGCCAGATAGATGACCCCTCATTAAGCGGTCTGGTCGTGCCGCCCAGCCCCGGGGGCTGTTTATTGGCAGAAAACAGGCTCATCAACCGCATGAACCGTACCCAGGCCGCCATATGGCACCTGGGTGTTGAGGAAATGACCCTGGCGGATTACAACGGATTCACCGATGTCACCGAGTCTACGGTCTTTCTAGCGCTTTTTGGACCGGATGCATTCCATGTTGCTGAAAAGCTGACGGCCCTCGATCTAATGGACCCAGCCAGGATCGCACCATTTCTACTGCAGGGCCCTTTGTGCCATGTGCCATGCCAAATCGTCGTTCTGGAGAAACATGCGGACATGTCCGGCGGATTTCTCATGACCTGCAGCCGTGGGTACGCCGACAGCATGGTTCATGCGGTACTCGATTCCGGTCAGGAATTTGGTCTGCGCCCTGCGGGTGAAACACGGTTTGCAGACTGGGTTCGGAAAATACAGAACCAGGCAATCAACTGAAACCGAAGATGAGTACCTTTGCATACCCCATATTTTATGCTTAGAAGTTATCTCAAAAATGTTTTTTGGCCCAAATCCTGCGTTGAGATCTCGTTTCAATTCCTCAAAATACTTCAGTATTCCTGCGGTTTGAAACCTGCTCTCGCCTTGACTTTGAACCAAAACCCTATTTTTGTAGATGACTTCTAGTCTGTTTGATAGTATCGAAATAGAACCAACGGTTACGGGAGGAGATCATGAACAAAACATTTGAAGCCATTATCATCGGCGCCGGAGTCATCGGCGCCCCCATCGCCTATGAACTGGCCAAAAAGGGTTATAAAACCCTGAGCGTTGACAAAAGAGCCGATGCCGGTGAAGGATCGACCGCAGGTTCCTGTGCCATCGTAAGGGCCCACTACTCTACCGAGGATGGTGTTGCCTTTGCCTATGAAGGGTTCAAATACTGGCTGGACTGGGAAAATTATCTGGACCATGTGGTGGATGAAAAAGGTCTGGCCAAATACATGAACACGGGTTCCATTCTTATAAAATCCAAGGGCCACAAATGGCAGGACGTCAAAAAGCATTATGATGCTGTAGGCGTCAAATATGAGGAATGGGACAACGACCAGATTCTAGAACACGTGCCGGTATTGGATCTACACGAGTTCTGGCCGGTTCGCCGTCCCGAAGACCCCGCCTTCTTCGACGAACCCGAAAAAGAACTCGAAGGCGGGTTATTCTGCCCGGAAGGTGGTTATGTGAATGATCCCACCCTGTCGGCCCACAATATCATGCGTGCTGCCGAGGCCAAAGGCGCAGAATTCCTTTTTAACGCCGAGGTCGCAGGTATTCGAAGTGCCGGCGGAAAGGTCCAGGGAATTACCCTTACAGACGGCACCCAGATCGATGCCCCGGTGGTTGTAAACTGTGCCGGGCCCCATTCGTATAAAATCAACCAAATGGCCGAGGGTGTCTGGGAAGGCTGCAACATCAAAACCAAGGCCCTGCGTCACGAAGTCATGTACTGCCCAGCGCCTGAAGATTATGATTATTACCACGACGGCTATCATCAGAGTGACGGTGATATCGCCTGCTACGTGCGGCCGGAAACGGGCAATATGTTCCTCATCGGCTCCGAAGATCCGGATTGTGATCCCCAGGAATGGGTGGATCCCGATGAGTTTTACGCTGGAAAAGGGGGTCATGGGCGTGACAACCAACTCACCGAAGAACAGTGGAAAGCCCAGTGCTATCGCCTGGGTCGACGGGTCCCCACCCTGCAAGTGCCTAACCAGCCAAAAGGGGTCGTGGACCTCTACGATTGCTCCGATGACTGGATTCCGGTCTACGACAAATCCGATCTGGGCGGTTTTTATATGGCCGTGGGAACCAGCGGCAATCAATATAAAAATGCTCCGGTGGTGGGTGCCATGATGGCAGAACTCATCGATGCCTGCGAAAAAGGCCTGGATCACGACAGGGATCCATTTCAATTTACCATGAAATATACCGGCCGCAAATTAGATGTTGGATTTTTCTCGCGCAAGCGGGAAATCAATTACAATTCCAGTTTTTCCGTCAATGGTTAGATTGATGAAGATTTACGTGTGCGTCAAACATGTTCCGGATTCGGCTGCCACCATTACCGTTAAGGGGGAGACCGAGATTGAAGAAGGGATTACCTTTCTCATGAATCCCTATGACGAACATGCCGTGACAGAAGCGGGTCGCTTGCAGAAAACCTTTCCGGAATCGGAAATAATCGTCGTATGTTTTTCAAAGCCAGAAGCCGAGGGTACCTTGCGATCGGCCCTGGCCATGGGAGCCGACCGTGGCATCCTGGTGACCTCCGGGCATCGTCATGACCCCATCATGACCGCCAGAGTCTTGAAGAAAGCTATTTCCCAGGACGGCCAGCCAGACCTCATCCTCACCGGAAAAGAATCCATCGACAGCGAGGGTATGCAGACCATGTTTCGCCTGGCACACCTTTTTAACATACCGGCAGCAACCAATGTCGTCCAAATAGAGACAGGGGGGAATGATGTTCTGGTAAGCTGTGAAAAAGAAGCCGGTGCCCGGGAGATGCTTAAACTGCGAATGCCGTGTGTGCTGGCCGCGGGCAAAGGTCTCAACAACCCGCGATACCCAACTTTTCCGGATATTGTCAAAGCACGCAAAAAAGAAATCAATATCATTGATTTTGAAACGCTTGACATACCTGAACCGGAAAGTCGTGTAGAGCTGATATGCCTTGAACCAGCACTGGAGAAACGTACTCCCAAAGAGATAACCGGTACCACAACATCCATTGCAGAACAGATCGTCTCCATCCTGAAAAATGAAGCCCGGGTGATATAAAAATGGAGGGTTCGAGGGGAAGAAGAGCAGGGTTTGAGGGGTGGAGGTTTGAAGGGTTAGAGGGTAACTGAAAGCCATTGGCTATTCGCACGTTCAAACAGCTGTTTTCCATAATTTTCCGAAGTGGCTTTGGAAAATTTTACTGAAAAACCGTATAGCCGATCTACTGATAAAGGCAAGACAAGTATGAAAAATATCGGCCTGCTCATCGAGCTAAAAGAGGGTGTCCTGAAACCGGCGAATCTGGGGATGATCACTGCGGCCGTAAAGGAAGGGCACGAGATTTTCGCTATCCTGATGGAGGCTGTAACATCAGACATCCAGCAGCAACTGGCCCGATATGGGGTCGATCATATCGTGAAAGTTGTGATGAATCGGCCCGACTGGCATCCTGCACGCTGGGCTCGGGCTGTTGTCACTGTCTTGAAATCTTTGGATATTCATACACTCATGGGCTTAACCTCGGCTCAGGGAAAAGATCTTCTGCCGCGAATTGCCGCTATCCTCGACGCACCCCTGGTGATGGACTGCATCCACGTGGACATCGGCAGACAGACGGCAAAAACATCTCAGTATTCGGGCAAAACCATGGGCACTTTTCATCTGACCGGGGAAACAGTCCTCTTTGGCATGCGACCCAATGCCATCCCTGCCGTTGTTCATCCGACAGCACCTCATATCGTTGAACAGGTCATCGATGTCCCGGAAGATTCAGATTTGCATGTTCTGGAAGTAGTTCCAGGAGAGCCGGACACTCAGAACCTGTCGGAAGCCCATGTCATCGTATCGGGCGGGCGGGGTATGAAAGACAAGGAAAATTTCAAGATTCTCTTTGCATGTGCCAAGTCTATCGGAGAAGCGGCCGTAGGTGCATCACGGGTGGCAGTGGACGCAGGTTGGGTACCCTATGCCATGCAGGTGGGTCAGACCGGCACCAAGGTCAACCCCAAGGTTTACATCGCCTGCGGCATATCCGGCTCTATTCAGCATCTGGCCGGAATGAAAACATCCGGCTTGATCATCGCCATCAATAGCGATGCAAATGCTGCTATCCTAGCCCACTGTAACTATTTTGTCATTGGTGATCTGTTTGATATCCTTCCTGCCTTGACTCATGAGCTCGAAAAAAATTGTGGACAAGATTACAGGAAGTAATCTACTTGGACTTGGCGTTGCACACAAGTCAAGATTTACCTAATTTTTTAAACTTATTTATGAAACAGTATCTTCAAAGGTATTGTTACAGTATAGATAGCAAAATGATAATTTGCGGTTAGGTGGTCTAATTGCATTATCTGTTTGATTTTTCTATAAAAAGAAAAGGAGGCAGATATGCAATACCAGAAATTTATAGAAAAATCCTATAAAGGTGATTTCAGCTCCTACCCCCTCAATTTTCATTCGTATTTCGAAGGGGATCTTTTCTCGCCCGAACCACAATCCAAATTTCCAACTGCTGATCCTCGTACCCTTTTTGAACCTCGTATTCCCAACAAACGGGAGTGATATCGCACACGATTGGTCGGAGAGATATCCAGCTTGAGAGTGCCGGGCAGAGAGCACCTTAAACGCTATATCCTTCACAAGTTCCGCAATAATCACAAACGCAATACCATCCGTGGTGCCCTCACCAGTGCAGTAAAATTCCTGACGTTTATTGAAAAACACGGCCACCAGAACCTCGAGACCATGCAACGGTCCGATATAGAGGCGTTTGTAGAGTATGAGCAGGACCGCGGGATATCGGCAGGGACCATAAGTACAAACTTGACCTGTTTGTATGCCTTTATCCGCTTTCTGGTTGATGATGATGTCCTGAACCGGGAACTGCTCAAACGGAAGATTCATATCAAGCAGCCCAAAAGGCTGCCTAAGTGCATTGACCAGGATGACGAAGATCGCATCCTGGCACAGATCGATAACATAAGGGACAACGCCTTAATCCGATTGCTGCTAAAAACCGGTATGCGTATAGGTGAGCTACTGCGAACCCGCATGGAAGATATCAGTCTTGAAGGTCAATTTATCCGGATTGTTGAAAGTGAGAAAACCGGAACAGGAAGGGTTGTCTATTTTAGCAATGATGCAGCTGAGGCCTTGTATCACTGGCTTTTAAAACGAAATCACAGTAAGGAGCATCTCTTTTATGGACCTCGCAATAAAGCTCTATCCTATACGGCCGCATGGAGTATCTTTAAAAAGTATGTGGATAAGGCAGGCCTGTCACACAAAGGGATCACCCTGCACTGCCTTCGCCACACTTATGCCACCGGCCTTTTAAATGCCCGCATACCCATTGAAGTCCTACGTGATCTTCTGGGGCATCAGAGCCTCGAACACACCCGACGCTATGCCAACCTGAACGATGCTACCCGCAAGGAGGAATACTTCAGGGCCATGGCCGTTATTGAAGGAGGAACGACAAATGATTGATGCACAGATGGATCTATCCCACTCGATCATAGAATACCGGCGCCATTTGAAAAGAAGAAATTTTTCTGCCCACACGCTGATCAACTACATGAGCAGCATCAAGCTTTTTATCATATGGCTGAAGGTTCCTGTCCAGGAAGTTACCTTCAACCATGTATCCGCGTATATCGACCATCTGCTCGATAAAAGAATGCATCCGCAATCCATCAACAGCAATCTTTACAGAATACGCGGGTTCTACGATTTTCTGCACTATGAAAAAGGGATGTCCATAAAGAATCCGGTCAGGGAGCGATGCGGCCTGCGCCTACCCAAACCCCTTCCCAAATGCTTACGCAATAGGGATGTAAAAAGGTTTTTTGATATCATCCACAAGGTCCGCGACGTTGCCATGTTTAAAATCATGCTGCGCTGCGGGCTCAGGCTTGATGAGACCGCCAACCTCACCAAAGGAGCTGTCGATCTGGAACAACAGCAATTGATTGTTTTTAACGGCAAGGGCAAAAAGGATCGTGTCGCTTACATCAGCAACGATGCTAAGGCGGCCCTGGTTCGGTATTTAAAGAAACGGTCTTCATCCCGTTATAAAAAGATCTTCTTGGTGGAAAAAGGCACCCATAAAGGCAACCCCATATCGGTCCACGGTATCAAAAAGCGCATGGAGTATTATGCAAAAAAGTCCGGGGTGAAGCTATCCTGCCATCACCTGCGGCATCATGCCGACTCCCGGATTATGCCGACTAACCGGGTTGATAGCGGAGCCCTGCTGACTCCGCTACAATTTAAATCGGCATAATCAAAGATCTTCCAGAAAGGCCAAAAGTTCATCATCTGGTTTGTAAAAGGAGGGTTTGACACCTAATGGGGGTATTCTCGAAAGCGCCTTCCGTTTCAAACGCATATCTGCATGGAGATACATTTGAGTGGTTTCTACCGATTCATGTCCAAGCCAAAGAGCGATCACTGAGCGGTCGACACCATGGTGGAGTAATTCCATGGCTGCAGTGTGTCGGAGAACATGAGGGGTAACCTTTTTGCGGCTAAGGGAGTGACAATGGGATTGTGCAGCTTTGCAGTGTCTGGCGACTAATTTTTCGACAGCGTCTCTGCTGAGAGGACCGTCGCGAATGCTTGGAAAGACCGGATCCTTTGGCTGTCCATTAAGCTCGTGAAGCCAAGATGCCGCCACATCTGCTGTTTCCCTTCGAAGTGGCGTACTACGCTGCTTTCGGCCCTTTCCATTACATCTCACATGTGCGCCGACACCCAATACCACATCCTGACACCGTAGTCCGATGAGCTCTGATACCCTGAGTCCGGTTTGGACTGCTGTTAAGAGAAGAACCCGGTCCCGTCGTCCGATCCAGGTGCTTTGATCGGGTGCGTTTGTGAGAGCGTCGATTTCTTTACGTGTAAGAAACTCGATGGGCCGTCTTTCAAAACGTTTGCTCGGAATGGCCAGGATTTGGTAACAGCGTTCAGCGTATTCTGGTTCTCTGAAGGAGACATAGCGGAAGAATGAGTGGATGGCCGCCAGACGGACGTTTCTGGTTCGAACGCAGTTATTGCGACCCTTCTCAACGTATTCGAGGAAGGAGCTGATAAAATCAGGGGTAAGATCAATCAGAGATAAGGCAGAAGGCTCTTTGCCAAGCTCTTCATTGGCAAAACGTAAAAAAAGCCTAAAGGTATCTCGATATGATGCAATCGTGTGGCCACTCGCCCGCAACTGCTGAAGGAGACGGTCAGTAAAGAAGGACTGAAGAAGAGCAGAAAAAGTGTTAATCATCATCGCTACCCTCCTTTCTTTCTTGCATAAGTCTCTGAGTCGCCAACTCCAGAAGCTCCGGCACTGCCTCCAGATACCAGTAGGTATCGTTTACGTGTGCATGACCCAAATATGTTGAGAGTTTATGGATCTCATGCTCAATGTTGATCCCGGCACGATACCAATCCACGAGAGTCCGAGCAGCAAACCGATGCCTCATGTCGTGAAGTCTTGGACCACAGCCGACACGTTTGCCCTTGATCTTTTTTCGGATACCAATCTGACGTGACACTACGGCAAAATTATCTCGTGCAGCCCAGTGTGTTATGCGAGTCCCCCGATCGGATACAAAAAAGGCGTCACTTTGTAGCCTTGGTAAGACGCGGTCCCTGTTTTGAGCATAGTTTGATAGGGCATCACGTGTAGACACATGTACCGGCACGATTCGAGATTTGCCGAATTTGGATTTGCGGACACTGAGCACGCTCTCTTCGAGATTAACATCTTGTTCGTCAAGGGAAACAGCTTCACTAATTCGTATCCCGGTTACAGCAATGAGCCCGAATAGGGTAGCGTAAGTCGAACCCCTTAATCCCTTTGGTGAAGGTAATTTCCGTGCTGCCCCGACAAGCCTCTCGATCTCCTCATCACTATAAATATATGGCGGTTTGCGTTGGTAACGATAAGGCATAAGATTTTTTGGAGGAACTTGTGTTCGCATATCGGCAGCACTTCTCCAAATGGCAAAACGTCTTACAATGTTGAATCTGTAGGATAATGTAGATGACTCTTTTGCCGTAGATAGATCGATCCACCTGAGCGTTAAGTCGGTAGTTACATGGGAAGCCGCTTCTCCTTCAGCAAAGGCAACGAAGCTTTCGAGTATACTGCCCACGTTGATTAGTTTGAAGCCCAGACTGCGGCGGAGTGAAAGGTATTGCTGCACTGCTTCTCGTAAAGTGTTCACATTACACCTCCATTCTCCGGCCAAATGCGAGCAATAGAGCGCAGTCCTTCTATATCCACCTTTGCATAGATCTCTGTGCTGCTCGGAGACCGGTGCCTCAGGAGTTCTCCAACTTCAACCATTGAAGCTCCTTCGCGTAGCATGCCGGTGGCAAGGGAATGACGCAGCAAATGCGCACCTTTGCTTGGAGCGGTGATGCCACTGCTTTCCACAGTTCTGCGAACAATTGTGCTTACTGTCGATGAGTCCTGGAACCCCCGGTAAGGGGCTTTCGATCGAACGAAAACTCTTCGTGTGGAACACTTGGGACGGTCATTTTTAAGATAAATAGCCAAAGCTTCCCCAACGCTTTGAGGTAACGGAAGACGGTCGCAAAATTGCCCTTTCCCACGTATTGTAAGCTCAGATGCTCTCCAGTTGATATCGCCCAATTCCAGGGAGACTATTTCTCCAGCCCGAAGACCAAGGCGTGCGATGAGAAGAAGAATCGAGTAATTGCGGCGACCGACAGATGTAGTTCGATCGCAATTCTCCAGAAGAGATTCAACCTCTTCGGGTTTGATATACTTCGGAACCTCTGATAAGCGCCAGGCTGGAATAGTGGGAACTGCTGTTGAAAGATCTCGTTTTATCTCTCCATATCGAAAGAGAAATCGTAAAAATGAGCGCATGGCTGTAACCATCAGCTGTGCAGCCTTTGGCGTTTGTTCTTTCGCATGAGGAAGAAGGAAAAGGTCTATGTCTTGCGAGCAAAGTTCATGAAGCCGCATGGTATTATCGCCAAATCGCTCAAGAAGGAATCTTTGAATATAAGGCCAGTATCGGGATCCTGTTACTGTGGAGAGTCCGCGCTCCTTTAACAGATAATCATCGTACTGGTTTTTTAGATGTGCCAATGGGGAGTCGTTTAATGTCGGCTTCGGATGTGGAGATGCCCCTTCTCTCCGAAGATGATCAAGAAAACGATGTAGGGTTTTGTGTTCACCCCTACGAACCGCTCCTTTGCGACCAGATTCTGATAGAAAACGATCGGTGATACTTTCATCTATATTAGAAATTACAGTATCATTTTCTTGCACCCATCTAATCAAGTTTTTCAAAACCTGCAGCTGTGTTCGCATTGTCGAGGGTGCGTACCCCAAATCGGCAGCTGCTGACATGAATGTGTTGACATGAGTGCCCAATACATTTTTTATCGACTGCTCGGAAACGATGTAATCTTTTGTAAATCGATTTGCCATTAGTGTCCTCCCTTCACGATAGGTGGTTTGTTATGAATAAGAGGACAGCTTAATTATGCCGAATATACAAGGGGGATAGAAAAGAAAAATACTGAAATAACAATTAGATGGGAAAATCTATCGAAAGGAGTCGGCATAATCCGGGAGTCGGCATGATGACGCTTATGCCGATATCGGCATAAGCGGCACACTATGGCTACTCAGATGCTAAATGCTGACACCGACCTGGTCACCATCCAAACGCTCCTGGGGCACAGCAGGATTACAACAACAGAACGTTACAGCAAGGTTCATAACGCCAAGGCCAAAAGGGATTACTTCAGGGCTATGCGGTTTATCGCAGAAAACCCCGATCATAAATCCAAGTCAACCAACGGTTATCGTAACTTTTTTACCAAGGAAAGACGTGATCAGGTATCCAGAAACTTTGGAATGATGGACATTGATGCTTGACAGGCTGGAACTTCTATGTAAACTTGATGGCAGATAACCTACTAAATATTATAGAAAAATCAAAACTTCCTATCTATATTGTTACAGAATCACAACCTGAGGGGTGTCCCCGGGTATGATGTAATCACCTGTTTTTCCATCAAGCTCAATTTCAAAGATTTCTTATGAAAGTTAAATCTGCATTGAGTATGGCAAATCCCAACGGTGAGGTAAAAAATAAATCTCCAAAACAGTGGATTATCTAACACCAATGTTTGAAAAAATAGTGGTGGAGCAATTTTATATTTTAAAAAATATTCACGATTTATTGGGTCTGTGCCCTACTCTATCACTACCTTTTTAACTTTCTAATAAACAGTATAGCCCAGCTACCAGAAAAAAAAGTTAGCCGAAATCTATTTGTTCAATTGTTAACCCTCGATCTTCAATCGGAATTTCGATTGTATTGATGATATGATTTTGAAGTTTAGATAAGCCTGTATATAGTAATGCTTCATTAACCTCATCGTTCAAATCCCAATTATCAATGAAATCCCCGGGACAATCCTTAATAGAATTTATAAATTTGTTAACGGCTTTTAAAAAATCATTTTCATCGCTAAATCGACTGCACATTGCACCGATATGTACAGTGATGAGATGATGGACTTCTTCTGAGAGTTCCAATACTTCGTAGGCCTTGGAGGTCAGTTCATTCGTATCCATACTCTTCTACTGTAAGCAACCGATAGTCAGAAATAAAATTAATCATAGCGCATATTGAGGGCTTTGTTAGTCATAGTCTTCGTTTTAGTAATCATCATAATCAGGATACTGTTCCGGTGATTTTCCAACGGATTTAATGACCTTAATCGACTTTTTTTTGAAACCGCCAATTCTAATAGATTGTACACGAATACGGTGCCACCAGTCATCACCAAAATCGAACAAATAATGAAAAACATCTTTTTCATTCAACTCAATATCCTCGATGCGTGTATTGGCTGTAGATTTTCTCTTTCTTCCGGAACCCATAATGTCTTCAACATTTTGAGGATGCGTTATTTCGGGAGCATTGAATATTGATTGAATATTTTTTGTATCTTCCTTTGTTATGAAAAAAGAATATAGGTGTGAGTCATAGCGGTCGAATGCATTAAAAATTGCATCATGAAGATCGTCGAAGGTGCAATTGTCGGTGACTTCGATTACTCTATATGCCCTTGGGATTCCGATTATGGAAACTCTAAACTGATAAATTTTCATTTTTCCCACTGTTAATTTTACCATCGGGCATGGATCTTTCGGGGAAAAGCCTATGACCTTCAAATACAGTTAAAACCACTATTCGGTCTGTAAAAACCTGATAAACAATGCGGTAGTTACCTTCTATCAACTCGCGTATGTCTTCACGAGAAAATTCCGGCACCATACGGCCTGACTCTGGTACAGGGAGGATATTTCGAACTCGTTCTCTCAAACGTGCGATCCACCTTTTAGCAGCATTTGGGTTGTCAGCAGCAATGAATCGACGAATGGATACCAAATCCGTTTTGGCGGTTTCGGTCCAAAAAAGTTTCATAGATCTAAGCCTAATTCTTCATCTGCCAAAACCCGTCCTTCTTGAACATCCGCCAACCCCGCTTCTACGGCATCAATAAAGCGGGCTCTTTCCGTAAGTGCATCGAAATCAGCTGGTGCAAGTAGAACAGCGGCAGCTTTACCATTTTGTGTAATGACAATGGGGCGATGTGAACTTTGGACTTCATTCAGCATTTTAGAGGCTCTGTTTTTAAAATCTGAAAGGGATATGATATTTCGTGAAATATTAATGGGTTTCATACTCGACTCCTTAATCTGTTTATTATAAATAGTGATATTTAATATAGATCATATATGGGCCTAAATCAAGGCCTATATTGAGTCGGAAGGGCAATGTGAATGTAAATGACTTCGATTCATATTTCCTGTGCGAAATTTTGAGAGCCTACAAATGGAAATATTAACTTTACAGTAGGCAGTGGCTATAGAGATTACGTCAAAATTGGAGAATACTAAAAATTGTAGGTTCTAT
>CAVUUM010000011.1:0-20647 GCA_963744665.1 uncultured delta proteobacterium
TATTGTTCAAAATTAAATCGTTTTACGATTTAATTTATTGATCAGAAAGAATAGGCTTTGGTATGTTGCCACCAAAACCCGGAGGGAGGTTCAGCATGGAAGATTGTATTTTCTGCAAAATCGTTAAAGGCGAGATTCCGAGTATCAAAATATATGAAGACGAGCACGTATTTTCGTTCATGGACATCAATCCTGTCTCAGAAGGGCATGCCCTGGTCATTCCCAAGACGCATGCCGAGAATTTGTGGGAGATACCCGAGACGGCTCTGTCCGCAGTACACACGGCTTCAAAAACAATTGTTCACGCCATGACAAAGGCCATGGGACCTGTGTCAGTGGCGGTTGTTCAATTGAATGGAAGGGGGGTTAACCAGGTTGTCATGCACTACCATCTGCACCTGATTCCACGTGCCAGTGGTGGCGAGGCCCTCAAATTGACCGCCTGGGAAATGATTCCCGGGGACATGGACGCCATCAATCGCACGGGAGCGGCCATTGCAGCGGCTATTGAAAATGAATAAGACCAAAAGGAGAGGAAATGAAAGAGATTAATACCGTCGGGATTATTGGGTTTGGTGTTATGGGAGCGGCCATTGGTATGAATGCGGCCATGTCGGGATACCGGGTGGTGTTCAAGGAAATTAACGATGAACTGGTGCAGACCATGTTTGACAAATGGGTCGTCAAGTCGCTGGAAAAGCGGGTGGCAAAGGAAAAAATAACCCAGGCCGACATGGATGCCATAACGGGAATGATCAGCGGCACCAGTCGCTATGAAGCCCTTTCGGACTGTGATCTCATCATAGAGGCTGCCATTGAAAAGATGGATCTGAAAATACAGATATTCGAAGATCTGTCTTCTGCCTGCCGGGAGGATGCAATCCTGGTCAGCAACACATCGACATTTTTGATTGAAACACTCATGGCGAAAGCGTCCCATCAGGAGCGAACCGCGGGCTTGCATTATTTCTTTCCAGCCAATATCAATCGCCTGGTGGAAGTGATCCGCCAGAAAAATACCAGCGATGACACGTACCAAGCTCTCATGACATTCGCTGAAAAATGCCGCAAAACAGCCATTACTGTAAAGGATTTTCCCGGTTTTGCCATTAATCCGCTGTTCATCTCCAGCTATATGGTGCTGGATTCTTTTCTGGACGAAACCTACAATGTCGCCACGCTTGAAAGCATATCCCAGGAAGCCCTGAATGTCCGCTACGGTATCATGTGGGTTCAAAACGGATCCGGTCTGGGAACCTGCTATCACGCAGGGGTGTCCATGTTCGATTACCTGAACAAATCGGATCTTGGTTATCCAGAGGTCCCGGATCAGCTCAAGGCACAGTTTGAAAGCAATACCCCCTGGAACCTCACGGATGGCGAGGTCTTGACGGATCAGGAGGCCAGAGCTAAGGTTAAAGACCGTCTATTGGGAAATGTGTTCACCATAGCGACCCATCTGGTGGAAAACGATGTGGTTTCGGTGACGGATCTGGAACTGGGTGTCTGTACGGCGCTGGCATGGCCAAAGGGACCCTTTGGCATGATGAACGATCTGGGCATGGAAGAGACCACACGGTTGATTCAGCAGTCCGTGGCCGTGGGGGATTACAACATGCCGAAAAGGTTTCAGGGGGGAACACCGGAGGCCTGGGAGCTCTAAGCTTTAAGCTTTAAGCGGTAAGCGGTAAGCGGTTTTCAAGCTTATCGCTTACTGCTTATGGCTTAAAGCTTACGGCTATGCAAATATTATGAGTGAAAACGACTACTATCAGATCCTGGGCGTTTCGACGAACACGGAGCCGGAGAAAATCAAGCAGGCATACCGGGATCTTGCCTTTCAATATCATCCAGACCGGAACAAGGAAAATCCAGCAGCCGTCGAAAAAATGAAGCGGATCAACGAGGCTTACGCCGTTCTTTCCAACGCCCAAAAACGTCGTGAGTATGACAGCCTGCGCCAGACGTTTGGGTCGTCGGCCCATCATCGATTCCGTCAGAACTATACCGAACAGGATATTTTCAGCGGATCAGATATCCACAGGATTCTGGAAGAGATGGCGAAATCCTTTGGTTTTCGCGGATACCATGACATTTTCAGGGAGTTTTACGGGAAGGGTTATCAATCCTTTGAAATGAAAGGACCCGGTTTTTTCATGGGGGGATTTATTTTTTCCGGTGCCATGGGCAGGCATCGCGACCAAACAGGACGACTTCCTTTTGCTAAACGTTCCTTTCTTCGCCTGGCTCAACAGGCTTTTGGAAAATTATCCGGTTTGACCCCACAGATCAGGGGAAGGGATCTTTACGAGGTGATTCATATCGATACCGCTTTAGCCCAGACGGGCGGTCCCTATGCGTATTACCATCGGAAACGATCTAAAAAGCTCGTGGTTACCATCCCCACCGGGGTGCGTGACGGTCAGAAAATTCGCCTGACGGGAATGGGAGAGACCGGAAAGAATGGCGGCGTGCCAGGTGACCTATTCCTTAAGGTACGCGTGAAAAAACCGCTGTTGGAACGCATCAAACGACTGATATCATGACAATTAGCTGTTATTAAGGTATCTCCTGATTTCTCATCAAGTTCCATGAAATATTCGGGTTACATCTGCCCGGTGATGGCCAGCATGAGTGCATTCTGGACGTGCATTCGGTTTTCAGCCTCGTCAAAGACCACCGATGCCGGCGATTCCATGACCGAATCCGTGACCTCTCGACCCCTTTCCGCCGGCAGGCAGTGCAGAAAGAGTGTTTGTTTGCCGGTGGACGCCATAAGGGCGTCGTTCACCTGATAATCCTGAAAATGCTTCTCACGTTCTTCTGCTTCATGCTTTTGACCCATGGAAGCCCAGACATCCGTATAGACCACATCGGCATCTTTGACAGCTGTTTTGGTATCATGGACGATTTCGATTTCAGATAACCCTTCGGCAACGGCCGCCCTGACCGTTTCAGCATCAGGCTCGTAACTTTCCGGACAGGCACAGACAAAGTGAAATGGGAGCCTCATGGCCAGATGCAGCCAGGAATTCACCACGTTGTTCCCATCCCCGAGATAGACAATTTTCAAGTCCTTCAGATTTCCGCGATGTTCTTGTATGGTGAAGATGTCAGCCATGACCTGGCAGGGGTGATTGTAGTCGGTCAGGCCGTTGATCACCGGTTTGTCGGCATATGTTGCCATTTCGACGATATGGGCATGCGCGAATAGCCGTGCCATGATCATATGGTTGTATCGACTGACAACCCGGGCGATATCCTTGACGGCTTCCCGTTTCCCTATGTCGATGTCCGATGGCCCCAGGTAGATGGCGTGCCCCCCCAGGAGATAAAATCCGGTTTCAAAAGACAGGCGTGTTCTGGCGGAGGGTTTTGCAAAGATCATTGCCATGCTCTGCCCCTTGAAGGGTTTATAATCTTTGTCTGTCCGTATCCTGGTTTTGACTTCTGCTGACAGGTCCAGCACATGATGAATCTCGTCGCTGGTCAAGTCAGTGATGTGTAGAAAGTCTCGTTTCACGGGTATGCCTCCATTGAACGTTGATGAAATCATTTTGCATTTTTATTCGCTTATAAGCTATTTTTTGCACCTGTGCAAGCCATGTAAATATGTCATTGTCGAAAGGTGTCATTTGGTATATGAACACTTCAGATAAAAAGTGATAAACCCAACGGCCGGTCATGCCCCTACCAAAAATGGTACCATTTAGATTGACCGCCAGTATTATACCAATTATCTATTATATCAAGATGTTTTAAAAGTATCAACAAGACGACATCGGACGAATATGCAATGAAGGAAAAGAAGAAGAGTCTGGTCGATGTGATCATGGTGAACATGCTTTTAATGATCAGTCTTCCTTTGGTCCTCCTGGGTGGTATCGTTGTTTTTGGTGAGTATCATTTTTTCCGCCAGGAACGCGATACGATAAAAAAAGCCTATATCCAGGAGCAGGAAGCGATCTTCAAGCATGAGGTGGAGAAGGCCATCGACTACATCCGGTGGACGCGCAAACAGCATGCAACGCCTGGTGATGAACAGGAATCGGAGATGTTGAGCTGGATATCCAGGATACGGTTTCATAACAAGGGTCGGTTACCCGGATTCCTTTTCGTGCGAACCCTGGATGGTATCCAGCTCATGAGCATCAGTCGTCCCGAGCTTATGGGCAAGGATGTTTCTCTCCTGACAGACCCCGACGGCATTAACTCGCACCAGCTTTTCCTGAAAACCATCAAGAAAACCGGGGAAGGGTATGCTGATTATTCGTGGTTCAATCCCAGTACTCGGAAAGTGGAGCTAATAAGGGCATTTGTCAAAAGTGTGCCGGAGTTGGGGTGGTATGTCGGTGCAGGATTCTGGTTTGGTGATATCAAGCGGGTCATCTTCGATAAGCAACTGGATTTCAGAAACAAAGTCATGAAAGAGGTTTCGACCATTTCACTGCTCCTTTCCGCCATGTTTCTGCTCCAGTACCTGGTGTACCGTGTGATGATGCGCAAAATGCGGGGTAATTTCCATCAATTTGACACGTTTTTCAATACATCGACATCCACGGCTGTCCTGATGGATGAAAAGGCTCTCACTTATTCAGAGTTTATCAGCATGGCCAACTCCGTCAACCAGATGATGCAGGAGCGGAACACAGCCGAGCAGGCCCTGCGCGACAGTGAGAACCGCTACCGATCGATTATCGAAAACATCGATGAAGGATATTGTGAAGTGGATCCGAACGGGAACATTACTTTCTTCAACGATCGCATGCGAGACATTTTGGGATATTCCAGGGAAGAACTGACCGGCATGAACACCGCGAATATGCTCGAGGAAAAGGATGTCGAAAAAGTGTTTGGGCACTTTGCAGACGTTTATACGTCCGATGAGCCACAGCCGGAGTTTACCTGTCTGATCAGACGCAAGGATGGGTCCCAGAAGTTTGTTGGTCTTACGCCTACGGTCATCAAGGACGGCCAGGGAAACAAAACAGGGTTGCGCAGTATTGTCAGAGACATGGACAGACAGAAGAAATATGAAGAGAACCTTATTTACCTGGCTTACCATGATGCACTGACGGGGTTAAAAAACAGGAAAGCCTTCTATGAGCAGTTGCAGGACGCTATTTATCACGCCAAACGGTATGGCACTGAGGTCGCTTTGATTTATATCGATATCGATAAATTTAAGAAAGTCAACGACACCCTGGGGCATGAGATCGGTGATGTGCTTTTACTGGAGATCAGGGACCGTCTTCAGAGCACCTTGCGTAAAACCGATTTTGTATCACGAATCGGTGGCGATGAATTTGTTGTCCTGGTGGACAACCCGCATCATATCCATCCGGCAGCCATCGCGGAAAAAATTGTCAAAAATCTCTCCGAGCCCTATAATCTCAAAGGGAACGTGGTCGATTACATTTCTTCGAGTGTCGGAATCAGTATTTTCCCCACCGATGCCGTAGATATGGACAACCTGGTCAAAAAGGCGGACCAGGCCATGTACATGGCCAAAGAAACGCGGAATGGTTATGTCAGTTATGCGGATGCTGGCAAATGATGTTTTGAGAAAATACCCCTTCCATTGATATCACTCTCTGGATACAGCCCCCAAAAAAAATCCCGCCATGGTTGACGGGATCCGGCAGGATTTAAAGTAGCAAAAGAGATAAAACCACAAGAACATCAGACCAAGGAGAGCAACATGAGATTTGTAAAATCGAACGATGTGCTGGGAACCACCAACAGGGGCAACCCGACGGAATCAGGGTTGTGCACTTTGTGCAGGGCCGACTGCCAGGGCAAGTGTGAAGTCTGGCTGTCGAGTCTTGTGGGCCGGAAACTCCTCTACCCGCGCAGCTACGGCATTGTAACGGCCGGAGCCAACAACACGACGCATGTGGGTGTTTCCTATAATTCACTTCGCATTCAGGGATATGCATATGGATCACATGGTTTGAACAGTCGATTGACCAGCGATCCGGATGACTGCATCTTTCCCAATGTGAAACTCGAAACAAAATTTGGCAACGAGATCAAGACCAAGGCGCGCATACCGCTTATGACCGGCGCCCTTGGGTCCACCTTTGTGGCGGCCAAGTACTGGGAATCTTTTGCAGTGGGCGCGGCCCTGGCCGGGATTCCTGTTGTCATCGGGGAAAACGTGGTGGGTGTCGACCTGGAGTCGGAAATTGACCCTTCACCGGCAAAAAAAGGAAAAATCAAAAAGGCACCGGAACTGGAACGGCGTATTGACAGCTACTTCAGATATTTTGATGGGTATGGTGGGCTTTTTGTTCAATTGAACGTGGAGGATACCCGTAATGGCGTGGCGGAATTTGTGGCCGATAAATACGGGGACAAATGTATCATCGAGTTGAAATGGGGACAGGGTGCCAAGGATATCGGTGGTGAGATTCAGGTTACAAGTCTTGAATATGCCAAGTTCCTGCAGGACAGGGGCTATGTCGTGGATCCGGATCCCTCGCTCCCGGAGGTCCAGAAGGCCTTTGAAACACGCTCGGTCAAATCGTTTGCCAGGCACAGCCGGCTGGGAGGTACCGATCTTTCTACGGTGGAGCAGGTCCGGGAAGACTTCATGAGCTCGGTTGTCTATCTGCGAAGTCTTGGTTTCAAGCGTATATCCCTCAAAACGGGTTCCTACGGTATGGAAGAACTGGCCATGGCCATCAAATTTGCAACCGATGCCAAGCTGGATCTTCTGACCATCGACGGGTCCGGCGGCGGTACGGGTATGAGTCCCTGGAACATGATGCAGAGTTGGGGCGTTCCTTCCATCAACCTGCACGCCAAAGCCTATGAATATGCCAACATACTGGCGGCCAAGGGCCACCGGGTGGTGGATATGTCATTTGCCGGCGGATTTGCTCAGGAAGACAGCATTTTCAAGGGTCTTGCGCTGGGTGCGCCCTTTACCAAGCTGATCTGCATGGGTCGGGCACTCATGATACCGGGATTTGTAGGGGCCAATATCGAAGGCGCCCTGTTCCCTGAGAAAAGGGGGGAACTCAACGGTCACTGGGCGGAGCTTCCCAAGACGGTCCTGCGAGTGGGAAATGCGGCCACGGAAATATTCTCTTGCTACCATGACGTTGAAAAGAAGCTCGGAAAAAATGAAATGGCGCATGTCCCCTACGGTGCCCTTGCCATGGTTACCATGGTGGATAAACTTTATGGCGGGCTGCAGCAGTTATTGGCCGGTGCGCGCAAATTTGACGTCCAGAACATTTCCCGGGGGGATATCTTTTCCGGGAACCGGGAGACCGCCAAAGAAACCGGTATTGCCCACATGTGCGATGCCAATGATGAAAGTGCCAAGAAGATACTCAATTCCTGAACCGCAACTGCTGGTTTTGAACCGCAATAGCGAGCGCATTCCCCGTAGCTTGCTGCGGGGTTAGCGAGCGAATCTAAATTAGACAGAATTCCTTACGGTCGAAGATTCCTCGCAGCTTGCTGCGAGGTTCTTCAATAGGGCGGCCATGTCTTGCCACCATGGAAATGAGGAGCACACAATGATTGAGATAGTAGAAAAAAAAGTATTACGGGGTGCCAATATTTACAGCTATCGCCCGGTTATCGTCATGACCATCGATTTGGCTGAATATAATGAAGTCACAACCAGCGAGATAGAAGGCTTTGTCGATAAATTGCTTGAAATGATCCCCAGCTTAGATGATCACCGATGCTCGGAAGGGGTAAAAGGCGGTCTCATCTTGCGCATGAGGGAAGGCACCCTCTTGGGTCATGTAATCGAGCACATCGCCTTGGAACTCCAGTACATTGCCTACATGGATGTAGGCTTCGGCAAAACCGTGGATGCCGATGAATCGGGTGTATTCAATGTGATTTTTAGTTACTGGGTGGAGGAGGCCGGCATCTATGCCGGGGTTGAAGCTGTAGAGATGGTCAACAGCCTGTTAACCGGGAAAGCCTATGACCTTGAATCGACCATCTTCAGTCTTAAAGATATCCGGGATGATCACTATCTGGGTCCCTCAACAGCCTCGATTGTCAGTGAGGCTGAACTTCGCGGTATCACTGTACTGCGTCTGGATGACTACAATCTGGTGCAGCTTGGCGAAGGAAAGTATCAGCAGCGCAT
The DNA here is from genome assembly GCA_963744665.1 of uncultured delta proteobacterium. Taxonomy (GTDB): domain Bacteria; phylum Desulfobacterota; class Desulfobacteria; order Desulfobacterales; family B30-G6; genus B30-G6. The sequence continues at coordinate 8,123 of CAVUUM010000011.1, forward strand.
CCAGGCAGCCATTACCTCCAATACCAGCCTCATCGGTGTGGAAACCGCCGGTAACAAACGACTGACGAAATTGATGCTGGAAGATGCCGGCATCCCGGTTCCCAAGGGAACCGTGGTTCGTAAATTGAAGAGCGCCGTCGAGGATGCCCAATGGCTGGGTTATCCAGTGGTAATCAAACCCCACGACGGCCATCATGGCAAGGGCGTAACCACAAATCTAACCAATGAGGAGGAATTGGCCGGTGCATTTCAACGCGCCAAAGTCATAAGCAGCAAAGTCATCGTCGAACAAAACCTGACGGGAAACGATTATCGCATGCTGGTAGTGGACGGCAAATTTGTTGCTGCTGCCAAGCGTGCACCAGCAGCTGTTACCGGTGATGGCCAGCATACAATTGCCGAATTGATTGACATTGAAAATCAGAACCCGGACCGGGGGTTTGGTCATGAAAACATCATGACCCGTCTAAAGGTTTCTTCGGTCACGGAACATTTATTGAAAAAATCCAACTACACCATGGAAACGGTCCTCAAAGAGGGGGAGACATTCCATCTTGAATTGACAGCCAACCTTTCTACGGGTGGATCGGCTGAGGATGTGACCGACCGGGTTCATAAAACCAACCGTTTCATGGTCGAACGCATTGCCAAAATCATCGACCTCGATATCGCAGGCATCGATGTTTTGGCACAAACGATCAGCGAACCGATTGCCAAAGTGGGTGGTGCCGTCATCGAGGTCAATGCCGCTCCAGGGCTGCGTATGCATTTGGCCCCCGCAAAAGGCAAGGCCAGAAATGTAGCACGGCATATCATAGACATGCTCTTCCCCGAGGGAACACCCAGTGATATTCCCATTGTAGCCGTCACCGGAACCAATGGAAAAACCACCACCGTTCGTATGATCGCCAATATGTTCAAAGGTGTTGGATACCAGGTAGGCATGACCACCACCGACGGTATCTACGTGCAAGATCGGCTGATCGCCAGTGGTGATATGAGCGGTCCTTACTCTGCCAAGGTCGTTCTAAAGGACCCCATGGTCGATTGCGCCGTACTCGAGACGGCTCGCGGCGGTATTCTGCGGGAAGGTCTTGGATACAAAATGGCGGATGTGGGTGTTGTTCTCAATGTGCAGCCGGATCATCTGGGTCTGAAGGGGATCCACACCATCGAAGACCTGGCAAAAGTCAAAGCCGTTGTGGCCGAAATGGTACGCAAAGGGGGGGTAACGGTACTAAACGCCGATGATGAACACTGTGTTAACATGGCGCAATATTGCCGGGAGAAAATTATCTATTTCTCATTGCGTCCGTCCAACCCGGTAATTCAGACCCATCTGGACAACGATCATACAGCCCTTGTCTATGATCGCGGTTATATAACCATCATTACAGGTGAATCCGCCACACCGGTGGCCAGGGCGGTGGACATGCCCATCACGTTGGAGGGCCGTGCCCTGTTCAATGTCCAAAATGTTCTTGCTTCTGCAGCAGTGGGGCATGCCATGGGGATGAAGATCGAAGAGATCCGTCATGGATTGATATCCTTTTTCCCATCACCGTCACAAACTCCCGGGCGGACCAACTTTTTTTCCATTAAAGACTTTGAAGTGATGCTGGATTACGCACATAATCCACCGGCCTATAAAAACATCATTGACCTTGTCTCACGTTTGGGTCATAAAAACCGTCTGTTTGTTTTTGATGTTGTGGGCGATCGACGCGATGAGGACCTTCGCGAGATGTGTCAACTGATCGCCTCCGGGTGTCAATATGCCATCGTTTACGAAGACAAACAACTTCGGGGAAGGCAACCGGGGGAATTAATGAACATCGTGGAGAAAGCCTTCTTCGACATCGGGTTTGAGGCCAAGGCCTTCGAAAAGATTGCCGATGAGGGGGAGGCTATCGAACGTGCATTGTCCATCGCGAAAAAAGATGACCTGGTTTGCATCATGTCCGGCAGGATAGAGCAGGTGATTGAACGTTTACATGTGTTTCAGGATAAGGAAGATATTTACAAAACAGATTAAACGGATGGTTTTTTCAACGCAAACACCGTCATCGTTTCAGATGGGTATTGAGCTGATTATTAAATGAATGTGAAAAAATACAATAGGTACCAGTTGTTATGAAAAGAGGTCGCCTATTCCTGATCGGTGGGGCAGAAGATCGAAAAGGAGATAAACGTGTCCTGAAACATCTCGTCGATCAGACACAACCTTCTAATATCATGGTTATTCCAACAGCTTCTGATTATCCACAAGATGTTTACAGGAGCTATACCGATGCCTTTAGAGATCTTGGGATTAAAGCGATAGAATGTCTGGATATCCGCTATAGAGACGAGGTGGATCGGGAGAAAAATATAGAGGCCATCGAGCGGACGGATCTGGTCTACTTTGGTGGTGGGGACCAGGTTAAACTGGTGGCTACCCTGAACCGAACCAGACTTTTTGATCGAATTAGTGATCGCTTCGAAAGGGGCGATCTGCATATCGCCGGCACCAGTGCCGGTGCAGCCGCAGCTGGAAATCCCATCTTTTACAATGGAGACCGAAGGGGTTTAAAAAAAGGCTCGATTAAATTTTCGGAAGGATTCGCTTTTATCGATGGGGTTGCCATCGACACGCATTTTTCAGCCCGCAGGAGACTATCAAGACTCTGTCAATTATTGGTCAGCGGTCATTGCAGAAAAGGAATCGGTCTGGATGAAGATACCGGTATCATGATTCATCCCAACCTCCATTTTACGGTGATAGGATCGGGGATGGTGACAATCGTAAACAGTACCCATGTCTCTGGTTCGAATTACGGGGCAATTGACAAGGGCGAAAACCTGAGATTCAATAACATGCACCTTGGGTTTCTGCCCGCCGGTACCCGGTTCAGCATAAAAAAATGGTCCATTTTGAGCCGGTCCAGACACCAGTAAAAAGGTTATATTTGATCGGCATTTATTTCATATAGTTATAATATCAAGTGGTTCGTAAAATAAAAATATTTTGAACCATCGGGTGTTGATAGAGGAGAACGAATTATGAAAAAGTGGATTTTCATCGGATTGGGTGCCGTCGTTGTTATTGTCGCTGTTGTTGTATTTGTAGGGCTTTCAAACCTCGGACCCATTATAAAAAAAGCGGTCAACACCTATGGTCCGGAAATTACCAAAACCGAGTTGCATGTCGCCGATGTGGATGTTTCAATTTTATCCGCTGAAGCTAAAATCAAGGATTTTTTTCTCGGTAACCCAAAAGGGTTTAAAACCCCCAGTGCTGTGCAGGTCGGTACGATCTTTGTAAATGTTAACGAAAAAACGCTGACCGGCAATCCGATTATTATTGACCAAATCAAAGTGAAAAGCCCCGAGATTTCTTATGAAAAAAAAGGCAAAATCGATAATTTCCATTCCATTATAAATAATGTGAATAAAGCCTCGGCCTCCGAGAAGCGTTCCACAACCTCATCCCAAGACAAGAAACCAGAAAAAAAGCTGATTATTCGCGATTTCACAATTACAGATGGAAAAGTTAATGTTGCCCTGGCAATTTACGGCCTTGGGCAAAAAGAAATTACCGTTTCTTTACCGGACATTCACCTTAAAGATATTGGGAAAGAAAAGAATGGCGCGTCCGCGGCTGAAGTTTCTAAACAAATATTTGCAGCATTATACGAAAAAATTACTTCCAATGCTGTCACCAATGCAATAAACCAGGAACTTAAAGCCTATGGCGCCAATCTCGATTCCTTGAGCAAAACGGCGATGAAGCAAGTCGAGGGTGCTTCCGAAAAAGCAAAAGATCTCGGCGAGAAGGTAAAAGGATTACTGAAAAAATAGTAGAGTATTTCTTTAAGAATTTAAGTTTGATCTGAGAGTGCATCAACCCTATAGGCTCTTATTGGTCTATTAAGTCCTTTCACATTAATGTTTCCGTGTTCTGAACAAGGAATTTCATCATTAACAAGAGCCCAAGTGGTATGGCTGATAAGAATTCCGCCCGGTGTGCAGGTCTGTTCCAACCTCGCAGCAATATTGGTTTGCATGCCCATAGCCGTGTATTCTTTTCTCTCGGATGAACCATACCCACCGACGGTTGCCATGCCAGTATTTATCCCACATCTTATTTGTAACACTTCATCAATGCCCTGTTTAAACCATTTCTTATTCAGATAATTCATTTTTCGTTGCATATCGATGGCCATTTTTACGCATCTAAGGGCATGATCTTTGTCGCTGGTGCTTTCAGGCGCGCCAAAAATGATATACAAACCATCACCAATCACCTGGGCGAGAGTGCCCATGTATTTGTTTATGATCGTGTTCATTTCCGTTAGATATTCATTGAGCACATTGGCCATATCTTCTGGTTCCAGAGTATCCGTGATGCTTGTAAAATCTTTAATGTCAGAAAAAAACAGGGTTAGCTTTTTCCTATTGTGTTTCCAAATTTGATCGATTTTACCGTCTGAAATTGTATCTACCAATTGAGGTGCTACATATTTAGAGAGCAAGCTATAAGCTTTTTCCACCTTGCTTTGCTCCTTGCGTAAAGCGGATTCGGCTTTCTTGCTTTCTGTAATATCACGAACAGTTTCTATGGCTCCGGCTGGATTTCCATCGGCATCGTAAAGAGCCCGTGCGGAAGACGCTAAATATATACCTGATTCCCCGAGCAGGGGTATATAGACTTCTTCGGATATGAGATCATCTCCAGATTTTTTCAATGAGGTATATTTGTTTTTATAATTATCATCCCAGTTTTGTACTAGATCAATCAGAATGGGTCGTCTCTCACCGTAGAAGGGTATAGAATATTCGTAATCGCCTTTGCCGAGAATTCCCTCAGCTTTAATGCCGGTAAGTTTTTCGGTGGCGCGGTTCCAGGCTACAACACACCCGGAAGTATCAACAACCCAGGTTGGATCAGGCAAGAAATCGATAATTTCTTCCAGGCGTCGTCTTGAATTTTCGAGTGCCTCTTCGGCCTTCTTACGTTCGGTAATATCACGGACAAGTCCCCGAAAACCAATGGGCGTATTATTGTCATTGCTCATCAAAGCTGCCGAGGCTTCCACAGATATGATGTAGCCATTTGGATTATCGACTACCCACTCCAATTCTGTTGCGGGCTTGCCTGTATCATGCACCTTTTTATATGCGTCCTTTAAGCTGCGTGCGTTTTCTTTTTCACAAAAATCCGTATAATTTTTCCCAATTATTTCTTTTACGGTAATACCCAGAATTTTTGCGCTTATTTCCGTACACCAAATAACATTGCCGGCCAAATCAAGCTCATAGTAGCCAGCCTCGACACTATCAAGTATTGTGCGATACTTTTCTTCGCTTTTACGCAAAGCATCAACACTTTCATTTAGGGTTGCCATCATAAAATCAAATGATTTGGTTAGGCGGTCAATTTCGTTACCACGCCCAGCATATGCATAATGACCGGAGAAGTCATTTATCATTACATGTGTTTTTGACTCCAATCTTCTGAGCGGTCTTACAACAAAATAGATCAACCAGAAGACACATAAGAAAACCAAGCCGACAATGGTCAGTAGCATCCACCATAGATTTCTGCGTTCTTTTTGCAATTGTGCATAACTTTTACTTATATCCTGCTGAATAATGAGACAGAATGTTTTGTCTGCGATTATTAATCGAGAGTAACTTGTTGAAATTGGGCGTAATTCAGAATGATGATAGATGGGTTGTCCTTTATGAATGTTCTGCAATACTGAATTTGAATTGATTAGTTCTTTATAGTCCTTGGTTGCTGAACTGGCGAGAAGATCGCCGTTTACATGTGAAAATGAAAGATGTGCACCAACAGAGTTTGCAATGTGGCTTGCAAATTTGTCACCAATTTTAATGCCAACGATAACCGTTCCATAAAGATCTGCAAACAGAGGCCAGTAAATTGGTGCTATTGCACGGATCCCCCAGCCTTCGGGTCCATCCTCTGCTCTTATTGACAATCGACCGTTGAGTGCTTTCTGTACACCGGGTACTGAATAATAGCCCTCTACATCAGCCGTATTCGTTTTGACGATATTTCCATCGATATCGGTTATAAGGAATATATCAACATTGAGGGTTGAAAAAAGGCTGGCAACAATCTCATTAACTGGATCTGAATATCCGGATGCACTATAGTATGCTAAACTTTCTGATAAGTCTTTGTTCTCTTGAAGCGTTTTAGCAAGCGCCTGAAGTGCCTTAACATGGTTTTCGATTATCGCATTAATCGTAAATTTGATACTATCTGATTTCTCTTTTTCCTTTTCAGTTTGAATTCGTTCAAGCGATCTGACATTGACCTTGTATGCAATAATCGCAATACTAACCGATACGCATACAAAAAGAGCAATAATGGGTAAAATAATCGTATTTTTTATTGGTAATTTCATGGATGCTATTAGAATCTACCGGTTGTTTTATGGATTGTTAAATTCTCATTTTAGCTCCTTTAAGCAGTGCGAACTTTCTAATATCTTTTTTAAACTTGATATACGCTTCATGCACTTTACGAGACATTTCATCCCGGGAGGCTTCTTCTTCAAGAACCTTGGCAGATATCAATTCTAGTTCCTTGAGAACTGCCTGGGGAAACAGGCGAAGCTGGACTTTCCTCTCCTTGACAATTTTAAGCATGGCACCGGTATTATAGTATTCATACGCCGTGAAAACCTGGGTGGCGAGATCGGCCGTCGCTGCTTTTAAAATCAATTTTAAGTCTGGTTCTAGCGCTTCATAGGCATTCCGGTTGACGATGTACTCGAATCCGGTACCGGGTTCATGCCAACCGGGCGCATAATAATACTTTGCGATACGGTGAAATCCCATTCGCATGTCATCATAGGGGCCGATCCATTCTGTGGCATTAATTTTTCCAGATTCCAATGCAGGGTATATTTCAGACGCCGGTAGGAGAATTACCTCTGCACCCAGCTTTGACAAAACCCTGCCGCCCAAACCGGGCATTCTGATTTTCAAGTCTTTGAAATCTTCAGGTGTTGTAATCGCTTTGTTAAACCATCCACCCATTTGAATGCCGGTATTTCCTGCAGGCATGGGGATTACGTTATGTGGTGCATATACCTCGCGCCAGAGTTCCAGACCACCGCCTTGGTGCAGCCAGGTATTCAACTCCGATGCCTTGAGACCGAATGGTACTGTCGTAAACCACTGGGCAGCCGGTACTTTTTCGGGCCAGTAATACGAGGCGGAGTGGCCGCATTCCACCGTACCGGACGAAACGGCATCGAATACTTCAAGCGGTCCTACCAATTCCCCACCCGCATACACCTGAATTTTCAAACGGCCTCCGCTCATAACGTCTAAATTTTTTGCAAACTGTTCGGCACCGTTTTGAATAATGGGAAGTATGCTAGACCATGATGTTACCATCCGCCAAATATGGTCACCATTTTGAGCGTTTACACCTTTTTTTTGAAAAGCCCCTGCGCCAGCTATGGCAGCACTGATACCGAGACCCTTTAAAAATGTTCTGCGGTTCATAGTCCCTCCTTTTGCCGGATAGATTCATTCTACATGCATGTTAAGGCTTTGAAGGTTTCTACCTATAATTCGTTATAGTAATAATGGCGTTAGATGGGCTGATACAAATTTGAAAGATACTATTCGTTCGAGAATGAAGTCAGATCAGGCGCGAATTGTTTGAACCAGCATCAAATCAGGCGTGATTTAGGCGTGTTATAAGATTAATACATGAATTGGATGGGAGGGTCAAGATATTAGCTATTTCCATAAGGTTCGTTTGCGATATCGATATTGAATCAAAGATGGTCGGATAATCGGTTGCTGCCATGTTGTGATATACGATTGATGCCAAGACCTTGGTTGCCTATTTATACCGCTTGTCATAATAATGTTCCGAAAATATGATGGCGGTATAAGGGTTTGTAGCAGAAAAACGGTCCTCAATCGGAACGTTTTTCTGACAGCCCCTATAGCACCTTTCAATTGAGTTCGATCTTTTCGATGGCCTCAATCCGTTTCAATACCGGCGGGTGGGAGTAATTGAGAAAGACATAGAAAGGATGGGGAAGGAGATTGGACAGGTTGTGGACGGACAGTTTTTTGAGGGCGTCAACCATGGCCCGGGGGTTTCGGGTTGCTGCTACCGCAAATCTGTCGGCCTGGTATTCATTGGACCGGGAACGGATCTGCATCAGAATGCCCACAAAAAAGTCAAGGGGCGCGAAGAGCATCCCAAAAAAGATAAATCCTGCATAGACAGACATGTGATTCATATAGAAAGCGTCAAACAGGCCCTGGTAAGATATCATAAAAGAGAGCAGGAAAAACATGAGACCGGTTTGAAGAATCCCCAACAGCATCCCCTGGAGGATGTGTTTCTTTTTATAATGCCCCATTTCGTGGGCCAGAACCGCCACCAGTTCCTGGATCGTATGCTGCTGGATGAGTGTGTCAAAGAGGACGATCCGTTTGTTTTTGCCGAACCCGGTAAAAAAGGCATTTGATTTGCGGGAACGTTTGGATCCGTCCATGGTATAGACATTTTTCAGGGGGAATTGTATGGACTCGGCACAGGACAGAATGGCCGATTTGAGTTCCCCCTCCTCTAACAGCTTGAACTTGTTGAAGAGGGGCATAATCCAGGTCGGTGCAATATACTGTACCACCAGCATGTAGAGAACGACCACGACCCAGCAGTACAGCCAGGCATGCTTGCCGGCATATTCAAAAAACGCCAGGATACCTGCCAGGAGGGGAGCACCCAGCAGAATTGCAAGCGCCAGCCCCTTGAGCAGATCGAGTAGATAGGTACGCCAGGTAGTCCTGTTGAATCCAAATCGTTCCTCGATGACGAAGGTTGCGTAAATCGAGAAGGGCTGTGACAGCAATGCGTAGAAAAACATCAATGTCCCCATATACATCAAACCGGTCAGTACCGGGCCTTTTCCAAAGGACTGAACCCAGTTGTCAATGGCAGGAAAGCCGCCCTGAAACCAGAAAAGTAGTATGGCCGCCAGATTGACCATGGCGCTTACCCATCCGAATCGGGTGTTGACACGCAGGTAGTCCTGTGATTTTCGATACTGGTGGGCATCGTACACACCCTGGAACGGTTTGGGCAGTTCTGCCTGCAGCATTCTCAAATTGAGTGTGTCGGCAACGATGTTGACAACAACATCCAGGACGATGGCGGCGAGTATGATGAAAGCGATGGTGTTCAATGGTAAAAATCCTGTGTTGACATTCCAGGGGTCTCCTAACGCAAATGATACCCGCATGTCAAAGTTTTTCCCTCGAACATTTCATGAGGTTCACTGAAATGCAAAAGAGCAAGTCATCCTTGCAATCCGGCCGGATACAGAGACGTGTGTTGTTGTTTATCCGTGCACCGGAACTGGGCCGGGTCAAAACGCGTCTGGAGAAAAAAATGGATGCCGCCACGGTCCTTATGCTCTACCAATGTTTTGTCCAGGACATCATAGAAACTCTGACCACCGGCGGATATACCATCACCGCCTATTTTACCCCTTCCCACAAGGAATCCATCGTTCAGGAATGGCTCGGATGCGCGACGCATATCCAGGCACAGACAGGCAGGCGTTTGGGGGTGAAGATGCGAAATGCCTTTTCAGATATCTTCGCCAGGGACGTGAACCAGGCCGTATTGATGGGGAGTGATTTCCCGGATATCGACATCCGTATCGTCGATGAGGCTTTTGCCTTTCTGCAAAAGAAGGACGTGGTCATCGGACCGGCGGAAGACGGTGGCTACAACCTGATCGGGTTCAGTAAGAATGTGTTTAACAATGGCGTATTTTCGGGTATCGACTGGGGAACGGCATCTGTATTCCGACAAACCATGGGGCAAATTCATGAGGCGGGTCTAAGCTGCCATGTCCTCCCGTCCTGGCAGGACATCGACACCCATGACGATCTGGTAGCCTTTTATCACCGAAGCAAAGCCAGCGGGCTCACCCACCTGAAAACCATGAAACTTCTGGAACGGCTCAACCTGAAAGGATTTCAATGAAGCCTTGCTATTTTAAAACAACCCTGGTCTTGCTGGCGGTTTTGACCTTTCTCTTTATGGTTTATCCGGGCCAAAGCAATGCTGAAGACTTAAAAAAAGACCTGGTTGTCGGTTTTTTTTCTTCTCTACAGCCAGGTATGGATCCACCACCTGGCTGGGAACCCCTGGTGTTCAAGAAAATTGACCGGCACACCCGCTATGAACTGGCGATGGATGACGGTGTTGTGGTGGTAAAGGCCGTCAGCACTGCCGCTGCATCGGGGTTGATTCGAAAGATCCAGATCGACCCCATGGAATACCCCCTGGTTGAATGGCGATGGAAGGTGAGCAATACCCTTCAAAAGGGCGATGTCACGCAAAAAAAGGGGGATGACTATCCGGCCCGTATCTACATTACCTTTGCGTATGATCCATCCAGGCTTTCCTTTGGCAACCGGCTCAAGTACAAGACCGCAAAACTGCTGTATGGCGAATATCCCCCCACAGGTGCCATCAACTATATCTGGGGAAACCATGCAGCCATTGGCACGATAGTCCCCAATCCCTATACCGACCGTGCCATGATGATTGCCGTTGAATCGGGTGATGAAAAAACCAACCAGTGGATCACTCAAAAAAGGAATCTTCTTGAAGATTACCGCAATGCCTTTCATACGGATCCGCCCATGATATCGGGCGTGGCCATCATGACGGACACCGACAATACCGGAGAGGCGGCGACAGCATTCTATGGCGACATTATTTTTAAGCGACTTCATGGGAATTAATGCGACAGAGAAAATTGTCCTGAAACCCGATGAGATTTAGCCTGCGGCTGTCATTTGCACTTCGTGCGACACATAGCATTCTGCCGTCATTTGCACTTCGTGCGTCATTAGTCCTTCGGACGCCATTAGCGCTGCGCGCGTCATTTATTGTTGGTTATCGCTGTCAGCCACCCTCGGACCCTCGTATCACCCTTGTATCACCCTTGTATCACCCTCCAACCCTTATCTATAATACCTCACCAGCGTATGGGGTGAAACACCCATCAGGTAGAGCATCATCAGCATCCAGTTTCTAAGCGTGCTGTAGAGCAGACCCTTTTTTTCCCAGCGGCGGGGGTCTGTTTGAACCCGCTTGCCGATTATTTCGATGGTATCGCCACGCTTTTTTATGCGCCGCATGAGTTCCACGTCTTCCATGATGGGTATCCTGCTGAAACCACCGATCATATGGAAATAGTCTCCACGCAAAAAGATGGCCTGGTCTCCATAGGGCACCCGGGTGATCCGGGAACGGACGGTGGCGACATTTTCGATGATACGGTAGCCCCATTTGCTGGAACGGATACCGAGATCAAAGGCGCCCCCGACGATATGCGTATTCTGCAATGTTTCTGAAATCGCCTGGAATGCCCCCGCAGGCAACAGGGTGTCCACATGCAGGAACAGCAGAATGGGTCCCGAAGCCAGCTCAGCCCCCCTGTTCATCTGGGTGCCGCGGCCCTTTTCGGATGTATCGGTTCTTATTTGCAGACGTGACGAACGCTTAATACGGATGGCTTCGAGGGTCGTGACCTCGGGATGGGCATCCACAACGATAATTTCGATGGGTATTTTAGTGGATTGATTCTCAAGGCATTCAAGTGCGGCCTGGATGGTTTCTGCTTCGTTCAAAACCGGTATGATAATGGAGATGTCGGGTTTCACACGCTTTCTCAAGGGATCTCAGTCATTGGTAAATAATATTGGATATTTCAGCCCTCTTTGCTTATGGAGACTCAGTTGTCTTCCCATGTTTCATAGGTTCCCGAAGACGTGTCACGGGAGTTTACAACAATTTTAAGATCCGGTCCACTCACATCTTTGCAATTGGTTGATATTGTGATGACAATTTCATCGACTGTTCGGGACCTGTTTGTATCGCTTCCAAAAACCTTGCCGGAAGCATCGATTGAGGGGATTTTAATTTGGTATTGTTAGAAACAAGTTAGGAACGAGTTAGTTTTCGGTTGAAAACTATTGCGCAATATGCCACTGTTTATATTATGAAATCATAACCACATTCCATGGGGAATTCATTACCTATTTTAAGTGGACAGGAAAAATTATTATTTATAACTACCTGAAATCATTTAGTTAGAAAAAAAATAGACAATTTCGCATGGTTTTTGCATCATATTTTACCGAACAAGCAGAAGAACTGGCCTGTTCCGACATGTCATTGCATCCGAAGGGGTTGAATATACCAATGAAAGAAGGTTTTATAGATAACGGTGGTCGACGTTCCGGGGTAGACAGACGTGTTTTTTCCTATGCCGTCCATATCCCTGAAAGAAGAGTGACAGCGGATCGGCGGCTTGGTATGGACAGGCGGAAACATCCAAGAGAACACGAATAATCGATTTCCCTGAAATCATAGTGAAAAGAGGGCGGATAGAGAAACGTTATCCGCCCTCTTTTTTTTGTAGACAGGCTTGTTTTTAATGGACCGGACATGGATCC
>CAVUUM010000012.1:0-24783 GCA_963744665.1 uncultured delta proteobacterium
TTCGGGCGCTCTCTGATGGGCCCATTTACCGCGTTATCAGGAAATTGCAGTAGAATACTACAGCTGCATTCCTGAATGCCTTGTAAATGAGCCCATCAAGGCGTGAAAGATCCGCTTAAGCGCGGATAAATTTTCGATACATAATGAAAATATGATATTAATAACCAGCCATAAACATGACAGAAAAGGTGGCATCATGAAGATATTTAAAAGATGGCCAAATAAACTGGCGGGAATTCTGATCCTTGCCCTGGTGTGCCAGATGATTTTCCTGGGAACTGTTGTTGCCCAGGAGAAAACCGAACTGCGCAGGCGCCCGGCTGCAAGTCCTGACGATGTGCGCACCAAGAGTATCAATCTCAAGATCATCGGTAAGACCCCGGAGATGATCCAGACCCAATATATGAACTTTGTGGTGACGGAGTCAACCGAAGTGGTGGACAGAAAGGGCAACGTAATGGAACTGGCAAAGATGCCGGTTCCCTGTACGGCAAGGCTGCACTATGAACCGGGCAGACTCAACAATCCTTTTGTATGGCGGGTTGTCTACAAGGGTCCCTTGAGTGGCGCCAGGACCGCATGGTCTGCACCCACCAAACAATAGAAACTGCAACATAGCATGTATAGAGGAGGAACCACCGTGATAAATCGAATCATACTCATGCTGATGATTCTACTGACGCTTCCGGCACTTGCTTCGGCAGAGATCTACAAATACCGGGATCAAAACGGCATTCTCCGTTTTACGGACAATCTCGCGGAGGTGCCCCTTGCACAACGGGAAAGCGTCGATGAATACCAGGAGATCAAAACCAGGGAAGATGTGACTGAGCCGGCACCCGATAATGCTAGTGAGCAGGCGACCGGTCAGGATCCCCATGCAACGGAAAAAGCACTTCTCGATGAAAAAGGGGCTCTTGACATTGAATACAACCAGCTGACGGAGATGCGCAAAAGCCTTGAAGCGGCACCCCAGACCGGCACACCGGAAGAGATTGCCGCTCATGAAAAAAAGGTTAGGGATTACAATGCGCGCTTGCAAATATATGAAGTCAAGCAGAAAGCGTTTCGGGCAAAGGTGGAGGAATACAATAAAGCCTCTTCCGAGAATTGATTCATCAGCTGTAAGCGGAAATCTGTAAGCAATAAGCCATAAGGCATAAGCAGCTTACCGCTTATGGCTTAAAGCTTACAGCTACCCTCGAACCCTTGAACCCTGGGACCCTCGAACCCTCAGTTGCAGGAACATGAGTACAATTCAATCCATGATACCGGATTTCAGATATACAAAAGAAGGAAAACAGAAGCCCTATGCCCCTCGACGTCAACCACCCCCTCTCGGATGAAAGTATCTGTAAGGTTCTTGTCAGGCAGCAACTGATTTCGGCACCCAAAGCAGATGAAATTCTCAAGAGAAAGACCTCGTTAAAGAAAAGACTTTCCAAGCAACGAGAAAAGAGCCTCGATCCGGATCTTCCATCGTCACGCATTGAAACGCTTGTCACCATGATTGATATAATCGATGCGCTGAATTTGAAGCAGGAAACTCGTCCGGACGTTGCCCTTGACGAAGAAGCCATCTACCTTGCCCTGGCTGAGGAATGGAAAATTCCCTTTAAAAAAGTCGATCCTGTAAAGCTGGACCTCAATGTGGTCACAACCACCATTCCCCGGAACTTTGCCATAAAGCATCTGGTGCTTCCCATCGCCATCAATGAGGGGCGCCTGACCGTGGCCACTGCCAACCCCTTCAATACAGAAGTCCTGGAGGATATCGCCAGGGCCAGTAAACTGGAAGTCGATACGGTGGTCAGCACACGGACCGACATTCTGAAACTCATCCATGAATTCTTCGGTTTCAAGCGTTCCATCGCTGCTGCCGAAAACCAGTTCAATACGCCGATTGTGGACCTGGGGAATCTGGAACAGTACGTGCGCCTAAAATCCGTGGATGAACTTCCATCCAATGATTCGCATATTGTCAATGCCGTGAGCCACCTCTTTACCTATGCATTTGATCAGCGGGCCAGTGATATTCATATCGAACCGAAACGGGATACCAGCATGGTCAGGATGCGTATCGATGGTGTCTTGCACACGGTCCACAAAATACCGAAAAAAGTGCATCCGGCCATTGTCAGCCGCATTAAAAATCTCTCGCGAATCGATATGGCCGAAAAGCGGCGGCCCCAGGACGGGCGCATCAAGACCGAAAAAGAGGGCGTCGAGGTGGAGATTCGTGTGTCCATGATCCCCACGGCTTTCGGAGAAAAAGTGGTCATGCGGATCATGGATCCGGACATCCTGTTTCAGGATCTGGATGAACTGGGCTTTACCCCCACGGACCTGATCCGCTACAACCAGTTCGTCAGCATGCCCAATGGTATCGTGCTGGTGTGCGGACCTACCGGGAGCGGCAAGTCTACGACACTGTACTCCACGTTGCGTAGTATCTATACCCCTGAAATTAACATTACGACCATTGAGGACCCCATCGAAATGGTTCATGAGGACTTTAACCAGATATCGGTGAATCCGGTCGTGGGTGTCACCTTTGGTTCGATTTTAAGAAATATTCTGCGTCAGGATCCGGATGTGATCATGGTGGGGGAGATGCGTGACCTGGAGACGGCCGAGAATGCCATACAGGCGGCCTTGACCGGGCATCTGGTCCTTTCGACACTCCACACCAACGACGCGCCGGCTTCCATCACCCGGCTCATCGATATCGGTGTGCCGCCCTTTTTGATCCAGGCGACCCTGAGGGGAATCGTTTCCCAGCGATTGGTGCGCAAGATCTGTGACCGCTGCAAGGAAGCGATTCAGATCGATACGGCTGAATTGAAACAGATGGGGCTGCGTCTCGGGAACTCTGAAACAGTCACGGTATACCGCGGTAAGGGGTGTCAGCACTGCCGGGGTACCGGTTACAAAGGGCGCGTAGGTATTCATGAAGTCCTGCCCTTCACCGATTCCATCCGGAATCTGACCACAGAGACCACCGATATATCCGCCATCCGTGAAAAAGCCATGCAAGAGGGAATGGTGAGCCTGCGGGAAAACGCCATCAATAAGTTTCTGGCAGGGGTTACCACGTATCAGGAGGTTATGCGGGTGACCTGGGAACAAGACTAGATGCTGATTCAAAATGAGGCGAATTGTCAATAAATATGATCTCGCCAAATACGTCGCCTCTGCGTTCTCCTCTGAGCTTTTTAAAATTATTTTTTACTCTTGCCCTTGCTTTTATCTTTCCCCTTGTTATCAGCTTTAGGTTTTGGATCGTAGAGGTCTTCACCACGCTTCAGGGAATGAAACTCCGCCGATCCAGGCTTATAGGGGTTGTCAGAAAAACGTTCCGATTGAGGACCGTTTTTCTGCTACAAACCCTTATACCGCCATCATATTTTCGGAACATTATTATGACAAGCGGTATAATACCCAAACTTTTTGCAAGTGAGCCCCATCCTTTACCCTTGCCGGATTTGTATTTCGTGATAACGTCCTCTATTGGTTTTCCTGACATTTCCCCAAGACGAAGTACCATATAAGCGTCTGCAGAATTATCAACCTTTCTGAGTACGGCATTTATTTCCGTGTTCCCTATTTTAACCTGAGGTATCGTAGGATTAGGCTTTCCAAATAAACTTAACAGCTCTATTCTTGTTTTGAAACATCATTTCTTCCAAATCTTTAATGCATCCTTTCCTTTGATAGCTATTAACTCTTTTGTTAATGCTCTTAATCGGTCAGCAAGTATCTCTGAAAATACCCGATACATGATATACCCGAATGCCACTTTATCATTTCCTGTAAGCTTATCGACATACTCAGTGTCAACTGCTATACATGCAACATCCCCATCTGCGTATGCAGAAGCCGATCGAGGTGAACTGTCTATAAACCTCATTTCGCCAAAAATATCACCTTTACGCTGTAGAATGGTAACCTCTTTATCTTTCTTAACAATCTTTACTTTGCCATAGATAAGAAAATATACCCATGGATCTATGTTGCCTTCTTGTATGATAGCTTCTCCTGATCTGTATGTTCTTAGCTTGCTCATATTGAGCAATGTTTGGAGATCGCTCTGAGTAAAAGGTTCAAAAATAGGCATCTTTTTTAGATCATCGATTATGTTCTCATTTCCTAATAAATAATCAGTCTCTTTCATTTGGGTACACTCATTTTGGGTTCATAGATTGGTATTCCTCTATTTTCTATTTGGTGATAGATACCGTTTTTGATATAGAATTGATTACTCCTTCATTATCGGTAACAGTGAGGGTAACTGAGTAATTTCTATACTTGATATATCTGTGCTCTGGATTTTGCATAATGTTATAAGTGCCGTCTCCAAAATCCCAAAACCATGACACAATCGTTCCATCGCTATCGTTACTGCGATCGTGAAAAGTAACTTTTTTTCTCTTTGCGGTATAGCTGAAATCAGCTTCAGGTGAATTGTTTGAAGGAATGTTTTGGATTGTTACATTATGTGTGTCGGACTCGCCCTCATAACTTGCCGCTATCGTGCATGACTGATCCGAAACCACCGGACTGGTAGTTAAATATCCGTTGCTGTCGATACCCGCATAACTGGAACTATCGCTCCAGCCGGCAACGCCGGTCACCTCGCTGCTATTGCCGTCACTGTAGTTAGCTGTAAGGATATACTGTGCGCCAGAACCTTCATTGACATGGGAGGGGCCGGTTATGGTAACAGAATTCAATGTTGGCGGTTCGTTTTGCATGACGTAAACAGAAATACCTGTCGTACCCTTAAGACCTCCACGGTCTGTGACCGCTAATTTCAATTCGATGTTTTTATCAAACGATTCTGTTTTTGGTGTTCTAAACGTCGTTACGACCGATGTGGGGTTTGACAAAGAGACAGGGTCTCCTTCGACCTGGGTCCAAAGATATGAGGCAATCCCATCATCAGAATCCGTTGAGGCTGAACCATCCAATGTGACCAAAGTCTCCTGTGTCGTCTCCAGATAATCTGGGGTAACAACTGCAGCTGGTGGTTCGTTCTGCCAGCTGACATTAACAATACATGCGTCGGTGCTTTGCAGTCCGCCAACATCCGCTACGGTAAGAACAAAGGTAAGGGAAACACCTTCAGATCCGACATCCGGTGCGATAAATGTCGGCGTCGATGACACTGGATTTGAAAGGGTGACCGTTGGCACCCCGATTTGGGTCCACAGATAAGTGGCAATCCCATCATCAATATCCAAAGACAAAGATCCATCTAGCGTAACAACAACACCTTCATTTACTGTTTGATCGGTTCCGGCAATGGCACGGGGTGGCTCATTCTGCCAGGTTACATTCACGACACACACATCTTTTCCTTGATTTCCATCGTGATCTTCAACGGTAAGTTCAAAGATTAGAGCGGCACCTTCAAACTCAACATCAGGTGCTGTAAAAGTCGGTTGCTCTGCATCAGAATCGGATATATTCACCACAGGTCCACCCATTTGAACCCAGTGATAGGATGCGATGCCATCGTCTGGGTCTGTCGAGTTCAAGCCGTTTAGCAAGACAGACTGCTTTTCATTTACGGTCTGATCCGGACCGGCATTGGCGGTCGGTGGATGATTAATGATCGTCCCTGGTTCAAGACAAGCCTCTATGGAATTTTCACTCTCATAGCCTTCGTTATCGAATGCTCTTGCCACGAAAAAATACGTTTGGCTTTCATCCAGATCGTAAATTGTGCAATAGGTGTCTGTCCCTTCCCATGATGGATGGGTGTAATCGTAGGATTGGCTTTGTTCACGGTGGAAAATTCTGTACCCGGCCAGGTCCGGTTCCGTGTTTGATTCCCATCTGAACGAAGCCTGGGTTGCGGCTGAAGCATCAAGTATAAAGAAAAATGGGAAGTTTAGTGTAAGGAGAATAAACCAGAAAAGAAATGAATAGTTGAATCGATATTTTCTTATATTTCTAAACATCACAGGCATCCCTTTCTCTTTTCATTGGATAACTTCTTAAAGAGAAAGGTGCCATTTAATGGACTATCAAAATGTCCATTGTCTCGAACCAGAGGAGTTCTACACGTATTTGGCAACCCGGCTGTCGTAGCTATTAAGCCTTAGACCCGTGGCTTTGCGTCCCCACTTTTCAGTGGGTATGCCCTTTCACAAAGTAGATTTATCCAATTGTGAATAAAAAAATAGTATATCAATTACTGCAAAAATCATGCAATAGTTGATACCATTTTGAAAAACAATAAAACGCTATGAATACAAATAGTTAATTAAAACCAGAAGTTTGCTTATTAAACGTAATTGACAATATTTGTCAAATTAATGCCATTTTTTGTCAAATTATTACACGTTTTTATACCGCTTGTCATAATAATGTTCCGAAAATATGATGGCGGCATAAGGGTTTGTAGCAGAAAAACGGTCCTCAATCGGAACGTTTTTCTGACAACCCCTATAGAGTAGTATTGGGAGAATAAGAATAAAAAGTTTCAAAGAATAATGATAATTGTTACAAGGTTAACTATTGTATAGGTTTAATAGCTCTTTGTGACTCAATCAAAAAAAGCTCACACTTCTTTGCGGAGTGTGAGCTTTTTTTAGTCAGAGTTTTCACCAGGACCAAGCGTCTGGTTATTCGTCCGGTGGTGTGTGAACCAGGGCGCCCGGATAGGCGGATTTGTCAGTCTGGGTAATCAACACGGTGGCGGTTTCCTGCTCGGTGTGCAGAACGACGAGCTGGCCAAATTCGACCGGCGTGAGGATTACCGATTCCTTCCCCTGCATTTTCACCTTTTCTTTTTCCTGGTAGTAAATATTGTAAATCTGGCCTTCCTGAACATTGTCTGTTTTGCCCTTGTCGATGAAAGCCACCGACATGTCACCGATGATTTGAGCATGTTCTTCCGAGACGATGATTTTTCCGATTAGATCGGGAACACCTTTTGTAATGGGTAATTTGGGTGACCGTCGTTCGTAGGGTAGAATGAAATCGTCGATGGCAAGGGCTCGGAAGGATTTGACGACTTTTGCAACGACAAAATCCGCTTCCAGTTTGGCGACTTCAACAATACCGACGATGTAATACTGGCCTCCCAACTGCCGGTTCCGATTGCGGTCTGACGTGGGATCCAGTTTTCGATAAATCGTGTACTTGCCCCCCTGCATAATGGGACGGGCATCTTTGTCTGCATAGCTGATATAGACCGTGTTTCCCTCATGGATCAGAACATTGTCATCCTTGACTTTGAAGATGAACCCAAGGGGATAGACGGGTTCTTTGCGGATGAAACCGACGGCATCCATGGGCGGGTACGAATAATAGACGGTTTTTTCTTCAGGCACGGGTTCCTGGACGACTTCGACGGCACTTTCCTGAACGATTGTTTCAGGCTCCGGCACATTGAAGGTGAAGGTGTCTTTGCCCTGTTTTTGAAAAAGCCGAATCCGTTCACCGGGGTAGATCCAGTGGGGATTGGGTATCTGTTCGTTTTCCTGCCACAATTCAGGCCAGTACCACGGCGAGTCAAAAAATTTGTCCGACAAGTCCCAGAGCGTATCCCCGCGTTGAATCGTGTAATAGAACCCAGCTTCGTGCTCAATGGTTTCTTCGGCGTTACCTGCTGTCACGCTGGGTGAGAAGGTGAGGGTTATTGCAATGGACACGGTCAAGCACTTGAATACCTGCATAATACGTTTGCCGTTCATCACACATCTCCATTTATGTTATCGGTTGGCATTTGCAGTCGACAGTCCACTTAAATACCTCATTTTTAGTTGTTTTGTCAAGCATTTCAATAAAAAAGCCCTTATGCGTAACTGCATAAGGGCTTTGTCGTATTGTTTGTAACAGATGGGTAGATAAGCGCTTACATCATACCGCCCATACCACCCATACCACCCATACCGCCCATACCCGGGGCACCGCCTGGCATGGCAGGTTCTTTTTCCTCTGGTTTTTCAGCGATCATGGCTTCGGTCATGAGCATCAGCCCGGCAACGCTGGCAGCGTTCTGCAGGGCAAATCGACAGACCTTGGTGGGGTCGATAACACCCGCTGCAATCAGGTCTTCGTATTTGTCGGTTTCAGCATTGTAACCGAAAGAACCTTCCAGGTTCTTGACTTTGTCGATAACGACGGAGCCTTCAAAACCAGCGTTGTTGGCGATCTGGCGGAGCGGCTCTTCGATGGCGCGCATCACGACCTTTACACCCAGTTTCTGGTCGGCCTTGATCTTGATTTTTCCCAGAGCATCGAGGCAACGCACCAGAGCGACACCGCCGCCGGGAACGATACCCTCTTCAACTGCTGCCCGGGTTGCATTCAAGGCATCTTCAACGCGTGCCTTCTTTTCTTTCATCTCCGTTTCAGTGGCTGCGCCAACATTGATGACAGCCACACCACCGATCAGTTTGGCAAGACGCTCCTGAAGTTTTTCACGATCATAGTCGGAAGAGGTCTCATCGATCTGTGCGCGAATCTGTTTGACGCGGCCTTCCAGACCCGCCCGGGAGCCGGCACCGTCGACGATGGTGGTGTTGTCTTTGTCGATGGAGATCCGTTTGGCCCTACCCAGATCCTTGACAGTCAGGTTTTCGAGTTTGATTCCCAGATCTTCGGATACGACCTGGCCGCCGGTGAGAATGGCGATGTCTTCCAGCATGGCTTTACGTCTGTCGCCGAAACCAGGCGCCTTGACGGCAGCAACCTGCAGCGTGCCTCGCAGCTTGTTGACAACGAGAGTTGCCAGTGCTTCACCATCCACGTCTTCGGCAATGATCATGAGGGGTTTGCCCATTTTGGCCACCTGCTCGAGCACCGGTAGAAGATCTTTCATGTTGCTGATCTTTTTCTCGTTGATCAGAAGATAGGGATCTTCCAGGGAGGCAACCATTTTTTCTGCATCGGTGACAAAATAGGGTGAGAGGTAGCCGCGGTCAAACTGCATACCTTCCACAACTTCCAAAGTGGTTTCCATGCTTTTGGCCTCTTCCACGGTGATGACGCCTTCTTTGCCGACCTTGTTCATGGCCTCTGCAATGATGTTTCCGATAGTTGAATCGTTATTTGCAGAAATGGTTCCGACCTGGGCGATTTCGCGTTGGTCTTTGGTGGGTTTGCTCATATCGTGAAGTGTTTTAACGGCAACGTCCACTGCCGCGTCGATGCCACGCTTGATGGCCATGGGATTATTGCCGGCCGCAACGAGTTTCTGACCTTCTTCATAAATGGCCCGGGCCAAGACAGTGGCGGTGGTGGTACCATCACCAGCCATGTCACTGGTTTTGCTGGCCACTTCTTTAACCATCTGGGCGCCCATATTTTCGAATTTGTCTTCGAGTTCAATCTCTTTGGCAACGGTCACACCATCTTTGGTAACGGTGGGTGAACCCCAGGATTTATCCAAGACGACATTCCGACCTTTGGGTCCAAGCGTTACAACAACTGCATCCGCCAATGCTCTAACACCGTTTAGCATTGCTTCGCGGGCTTTCATATCATACTTAATTACTTTTCCAGCCATCGTTAATATCCTCCATGTATCAGTAAATTAAATTATTCAATTATGCCAAGAACATCGTCTTCACGCATGATCAGGTATTCGTCGCCTTCGATTTTAACCTCGGTGCCTGAATATTTGCCGAACAGGATCCGGTCGCCCTTTTTAATTTCAAGGGGAATCCGTTTCCCATCGTCACCGACTTTTCCATTTCCAACGGCCGTGACTTTACCCTCTGCGGGCTTTTCTTTGGCGGTATCAGGAATGATGATGCCTCCCTTGGTGGTTGTTTCTTCTGCAACACGTTGTACCAGAATTCGGTCCTGTAATGGTTTCAGTTTCATTCTTTCTTCTCTCCTTTTCTTAGTTTTCGTTAGTAAGCAAAAACGAATGATTGAAATAACTGTTTAAAATTCCTGCTGCAAATTGGTAAATCAAAAGTAAGCACACATTCATGTTTGTAAAGGGTTGTTTTTAAGGTTTTTTGGTACTGTCGGCTCCTTTATTTTCGGCACTTTTCTTCTCAGGTGATGCCGAAGTCTTCTTGGCAGATGATGCCGTTTTTTCGGGCTTGGCTGAATCGACGCTCTCGTTTTTTTCCTCGGGGACGACGGCCGAATCTTTGGACCGATTTGCATAATCGGTCACGTACCATCCCGTACCTTTCAGGTGGAAGCTGCTTCGGGAAACAAGTTTGTGAAGCTTCCCGGAACACTGTCTGCATCGGGTCAGGGGTTTGTCGGAAAATTTTTGAAGGGCTTCTTCGATGGTGCCGCATTTTTTACATTGATACTCGTAAATGGGCATGTGGATCCTCCTGAAAAAGGGGTTGTAAACAGTTACTTAGAACAAATTATGATCTAATATAGTGAGTGTTTTTGCGTTGTCAAGAGAGTGAAATCCAATAGGAGCATTTTGCCTGAACTGAATGATTTTTCCCGAAGAGATTGAGCCCAAAGACATTTTTAGATAGCGTCTAAATACTTTCAAGCCCATCAATGGGCTCGCGCCATTGGATGTAAAAATCGAGAACCTCTGTGAGACCGTCAATACGGACTGGTTGGAGAATTTTGTGGGTCAGTTCATGAACTCTGGCTTCTTCAGCCATTTTTTCCTCGTGCGCTGCATTGAAATTCTGCAGAAACTTGCTGAATCGAACGATGTGAATGAGCTCATGGGTGAGGATGTAGAGTGTAAACGGGAGAAGTTCCAGTCGCTGGAATTTATCTATTGCTGCCAGAATTTCATGATCCTGCAGACAGATTTTATAATAATCATACGAGGAAGATCCCAATGGGGCGTCCTTAAGACGGCCTTCATAACGAACAACCTGAGCAAATGGACCGGGAACGATCTCATCGCTTGAAAGGTCGATGCGGGTTTTGACATCAAATTTTGGGCGGAGCCACTCAGAAGCAGACATTTTATAATATTCGCTGACAAGCTCTTCTGCCATGGCAACCGACTCGTTGACCACATGGAGGTGGTTTTTTGAAAAAATTTGTCTCTTTCTCAATTAGGAGGCCTTATTCTGATCTAAAACCGCCACCTCTGGTGGAGGACCCGGAAAGCTTCTACCAATCCGGTGAAAATTAAAAAGGAAAATATCGAATATCGAACAAGGAATGTAGAATAATGAAGTGTTGTATCGCTGCGCTCTATCTTCCTTTATTTTAAAAACTGGGAAGCATCACTTCGAAATTCATGGTTTCGATATTCGATATTGGATATTCCAGCCCCCTTCGAGGGGGCTTCTTGAGCCCGCCCGCTCCGCGGGTGGAGGCTCAGTGGGTTGTCATCGTCATTTGCTTATGAGAGAAGTCTTAAGCGCCTCAAACAGCACAAATCGCCATCGAATCACCCATTTTACGCTATAAAAAATGAAAACCTGAGCTTGGGTTGGGTATTATTAACATGACTGTCTAACGGGATCAACAGGATCCTTTGAAGCGATAATTTAAAAAAAAATCAAAAGCGCGTGAAAAAGTATGGACATGTTCGTTATAGAACTGTTATAAAGTAAAGTTACATTCACAGAATCAGTTTAGATTGGAGGTGGTCAATTGGGCAGTGTTATCAAAAAACGTCGTAAAAAAATGCGCAAGCACAAGCACCGAAAGCTGTTAGCGAAAACGCGTCATCAGCGAAGAAAGGGCAAATAAGGATTTAAGCCTCTAAAAGCTATTTCAAAAATCGGGTTTTGGTTTCCCGCAAAGAGCGTGGGCTCTTTATCAAGTCAAAGTTGAAACGTGGTTCAACCCGAAGGCCTTCTGTAGTACTTGTGGGAATTGAAATGCTATCCCAACACAGGGATTGGGCCAAAAGATATTTTTGCGATGGCTTATAAATAAAAAAGCACCGCTACCAATATGGTTTCCGGTGCTTTTCTATTTTGAAAGGTCTTCTAATTGTTTATCAGGATGCTAAGCTGTGCAATAAAGTTAAGGGAGGTCCGAATATCCTTTGAGATATTTGAAGAACGCTGAATCCGTTGAAAGAACCAGCTCGCTGTCTTTGCCCAGTGCCTCGCCGTAAAGTTCGAGGGTTTTGGAAAACGAGTAAAATTCCGGATCACGTCCAAACGCTTCGGCAAAGATCCTGGTGGACTCCGCATCGGCCGTACCTTTGATTTCCTGGGCTGTTTTATATGCTTCGGATGTGATCTGTTTCAGGTCTCTTTCCTTCTCACCCAGTATTTTTCTGGCCTCACCTTTTCCTTCTGATCGGAATTTTTCGGCAATCTGTTTACGTTCGGCAATCATCCGTCCATAAACCGAGTTTCTGACCTGCTCCACGTAGTTGATACGTTTGATTTTGACATCCACCAGTTCAATGCCGAATGGCGTCAACTTGGGCTGAGCCTGATCCAGAATGCCCCTGGTGATATTTGCCCTGCCGACGTCAATGGCGTAGGTGGTTTGCTGTTCCCTCGCATCCAGGCCGATTTCAATGGTGTCCATTTCGCGGTTGGTGTTTCGAACCGCCTCGATAAGACTGTGAGAGGTGATAAAGTTACGGACGGCCGGGTCGATAATGTCATTGAGTTTTCCAATGGCGTTAAAGCGGTTGTTGACCGTCTGGAAAAAGGCAACCGGCTCGACGATTTTCCATCTGGCAAACGTGTCGACCCAGATGAAGGTTTTGTCGAGGGTGGGGATCTGGCCCGGATCACCATCCCATCCGAGAAGATTCTTGGGAAAGAAATTGGCCTTTTGGATGAATGGCAGCTTGAACTTCAAACCGGGGTTCATTTTTGGGCTGCCGACAATCCTTCCGAACTGGGTAATGATTACCTGTTCGGTTTCATCCACAACATAGGCCCCATTATAGACGATGATCACGATGATTGCCGCAATGACTATGAGAATACCTTTTGATTTCATTTGGTAACACCTTCTTTTGAGCCTATATTAAGTAAAGGTAATAAATTTTTCTGGTCCGAGTCGATAATGTATTTTTTGCCAAGCTTGGGAAACAGGTCCTTCAGGGTCTCTAAGTATAGCCTGCGTTTGGTCACATCCTTGGCTTTGGCGTATTCGTTGTAGAAGGCAATAAATCGGGTGGAGTCTCCCTGGGCCCGGTTGATTCTGTCCAGGGCATACCCTTCAGCCGCCTTGATGGTACGATCCGCTTCACCCCTGGCAGCAGGTATGGCC
Source organism: uncultured delta proteobacterium (assembly GCA_963744665.1). Classification (GTDB taxonomy): domain Bacteria; phylum Desulfobacterota; class Desulfobacteria; order Desulfobacterales; family B30-G6; genus B30-G6. The sequence goes on from CAVUUM010000012.1 coordinate 13,156, forward strand.
TTGTTGTAATCCTCCTTGGCCTGGTAGATCGTCTGCTCCTTCTCCTGAGTGGCCTGGTTGACCTCGTTAAAGGAAGGCTGGACCGGTCCGGGAACGTTGGTTTTTTTCATCTCTATGGTTACGATGTCGACCCCTGATTCGGCATCGTCCATTTCTTTTTGCAAGACTCTTTTGGCTTCCACGGCAATTTCATCACGTTTGCTGATGACCTCATTGATGCTTCGGTCCCCCACAACCAGTCTCATGGCTGCTTCTGACATGTCGATCAACAGGGTACGGGGTTCCTTTACCTTGAAGAGATAATCAAAAGGGTTTTTAATCCGATACTGGACGATCCATGGAACCAGACCCACGTTCAGGTCACCAGTCAGCATCAGGGCCACGTTCATGTTTTCGCTGGCGGAGGCGTAGCGGGAGTTTTGAGCCCCGCTGACGGTCGTAACCCCAAACTCTTCGGTGTTCACGCGTTTGACATTGACCTTGGTCACCTTTTCGATACCGGCCGGCAACTTGAAATTCAGACCGGGTTCTTCGGTGCGTACGTATTTACCGAAGCGCTGTACCACCCCGACCTCATCCTGTTTCACCGTGAAAACCACCGAGGAGCCAAAAAACAATACCGCGAGGATCAGAATCATCAACAGGCCTCCCGGGAGTTTGAATTTCTTGAACTGCTTAAACAGTTCGTCGACCTGCGGTGGAATGCCTTTGCCATCCTGTTGCTGCTCTTTTAACTTTTCCCAATCCCAATTCATGATAATTACCTTGTAGTAGGGTGATAGATGGTTTTTTAAATTATTCGACGCCTATAGACGAATTCGATTTGAAACATAACATACTAATTTAAAGTCCAAAGGTCTCCAAGTCAAGGAAAAAGGAAAAAAATGAGCTCCCCACAGGTATGGACAGGGGTTTTTATTGACGAACATGACCGAGAATATGTAAAAGAGACAAAAACACCAAACACAAAAACACCAAACACCAAACACCAAACACCAAACACCAAACACCAAACACCAAACACAAAACACCAAACACCAAACACAAAACACAAAACACCAAACACCAAACACCAAACACCAAACACAAAACACCAAACACAAAACACCAAACACAAAACACCAAACACAAAACACCAAACACAAAATTGTTGCATACATGACCAGACCAGTCAAAGAAAAACGATCCTTTGTACATATAGGCAATGTGATCCGGGACATGCTGAAGAATCATCGCCTGGAAACGGACACATCCCTGATCCGGGTCTGGGATGTCTGGGAAGAGGCCGTGGGAGAAGTGATTGCGACCAACACGCGTCCGGCAGCATTCAAGGGAGATCTGTTGATTGTGAATGCAACGAGTTCCAGTTGGCTACAGCAGCTCAGATTTTTAAAGCCTGAGATTATTCAGAAGATCAACCATGCCCTGGGGGAGGTTCCGGTAAAGGATATCAAATTTAAAATCGGCCCGGTGGACTGATGCAGGACAGACTCACGCAAGATACGTTTTTTAACGGCATGGTGACGGTCAAACAGGAGCGGGTGGGATATCGTTTCTCCATCGATGCCGTTATCCTGGCGCACCGTGTCAGACCGAAACCGGGTGAGCGGGTTGTGGACCTGGGAACGGGTTGCGGTATTGTGCCGTTGATTGTCGGTTTTCGCCATCCTGAGACCCAGGTGTTCGGTATAGAGATTCAAAAGGCGCTGGCGGACATTGCGAATATCAATATCAGGCAGAATGAAATGGGAGAGAACATCCGGATATTCTGCCGGGATATGCGGACCGTCCAACCTGCCATGTTCCAGGGGCCTGTCGATATAGTTACCAGCAACCCGCCTTTTCACAAGGCGGCTTCCGGACGGATCAATCCAAACCGGCAGCGGGCTGTGGCAAGACATGAAATCAGGGTAACCCTTCTTGATGTCGTAAAGGCTGCCGGTGACATTTTGAAAAGAGCCGGATTGTTTGTGCTTGTTTATACCTCCGAGCGCTTACCGGAATTGGTCCAGCATATGAGATCCTGCAGCATTGAACCGAAAAATATGCGCTTTATCCATTCCAGGAAGAAGAGTGAATCAAAACTCATGCTGATGGAGGGTGTCAAGCAGGGGAGACCGGGGTTGAAAGTGGGGCCACCCCTCGTCATTTACAAAGACGATGGCACGTATACGGAAGAAGTAGAAGCCATGTTCCTACCAACTTAGATACGGAGCTTTTCGGGTTCAGCAAACGCGAAATGGAGAATCCCCTGGTGCTTTGCGAACTCGCTGCAAGGGCTCTTCACATCATCGCCGGCCGAATAACCCCTTTTCATATTGACATCTCAGGCGTATCAATTGTAGGGGTAAAAAAAATGACAAATGCCGAAGGGTGTCCGAGCGGCTTAAGGAGCCGGTCTCGAAAACCGGTGAACGCGCAAGCGTTCCGTGGGTTCAAATCCCACCCCTTCGGCCACTCCGCTGATGTAAGGCGCCCTAATTGGCTCAAACAGCGCAACCCGCCATGGGATCACCCATTTCGCTCCATCTACGGTGAAAACCGAAAGATAAGTTAACTTACAAAGGTACGTCCCTAAATTGACGTCCCTAAATTGATAAAATCGTGTGACGATTTTATGACCAGTGCGGTTGGTTCCCGATCCTGTTGCCCATCACCTCGAGGGTGTCCTGGATCACCACAAAAGCCCCGGGGTCAAACGCCTGCACGATGCGCTTGATGCGGTGCAGCTCCCGCATGCTTACCACGGTATAGAGAATTCTTTCAGCCTTGCCGCTATACCCACCCTGACCGTGGAGTTGTGTGACTCCCCGACCCAACCGGTACAGGATGTCTTCTGAAATTTTTTCCCACTCATGCGAGATGATAAGTACGGCCTTGCGCTTGCTGATGCCCGTAATGACAAGCTCCATCATGCGTGTGGTTATATATATATAGATGAATGAATAGAGAGCGGTTTCTAGGGAAAATAAAAAGGTTGTTACCATCAGGATCACGGCGTTGATGGACAGAAACGTTTTTCCAATCGATATGGAAAATCGTTTTAAAAGAATTACCGAGAGAATATCCAATCCCCCGGCAGAACCGTGGGAACGGAGGGTCAACCCGCCACCAATACCGGTAAGGATGCCGGCAAAAAGAGCGGCAAGGAGTTTGTGGTCTAAAGGGACACTTACATGTACCCATTCGAGGGTGCCGGTCAAAGACAGCATGCCCACAATGCTGTAAAAAAAGAAACGTCGGCCCACAAAGGCCCAACCAACTGCAAAAAGGGGTATGTTCAGCACGAAATAGAGCACTGCCACCGGCAGAAAAGGAAACAGGTAATGAATTACCAGGGCCGTACCGGTGACCCCGCCGCTCAGAAACGCGTGCGGTATAACGATGCCGTTGACGGCTATGGCAATCAGGGTGTTGCCAAGGCCGATCAAAATAAGATTCCGAATGATATCGATGGCAAGATGGACCCTTCGGGTGGATTTGCTTTTATCTGCATTCATGAATATTCTCTCCATATGATCAGTTCGGGCAACATTAGGCAGGTCCCAGGATTGTCAAGACCGGCGGACCCAATCTTGACATTTTTTTCAGGTTATGACAGTTTGAAAAGCAAGCCGGTGGATATATCAAGGGAAGTCATCAAAGAGATGGAAGACATAATGTATTGTAAATACATATTAAATTAATTGCTATGGCTGGTGGATGTGTTGCCGTGAAAAAAAACGCAACATATTCATTGATCAAACCGCATAAAAGCATTATAACGCCATCCCTGTACAGGTTGATGACCCACAAAAAATACGGAGAGATGTCCGAGCTGGCTGAAGGAGCACGACTGGAAATCGTGTGTGCTGTTAATAGCGGCACCGAGGGTTCGAATCCCTCTCTCTCCGCCATAACTCATCTGCCGACAAACAGACGCAATTTTTCAGGGGTCTCAGCATTTTTCCCGAGGGTTTCCCATCCATGTCTTATTTGGTTCTTGCAAGAAAATACCGCCCCCAAACATTTGATGAGGTCGTGGCCCAAAGCCATATCACCCAGACGCTGAAAAATGCCATTTCATCCAACCGACTGGCGCACGCCATTTTGTTTACCGGGCCCAGGGGTACCGGTAAAACGACTATCGCACGGATACTGGCCAAGGCAATGAACTGTGAAACAGGCCCGGTACCGGTACCCTGCAATACCTGCCGTTCATGTTCTGAGATTACTTCCGGCAGCGCAACGGATGTTTTTGAGATCGATGGTGCGTCGAACAATGGCGTGGAACAGGTCAGAGACATCCGGGAAAACATCAAGTACATGCCGGCGCACAGTTCCTACAAATTATATATTATTGATGAAGTTCACATGTTGAGCACCGCCGCTTTCAACGCCTTGTTGAAAACCCTGGAAGAACCGCCCGCCCATGTCATTTTCCTGTTTGCAACAACGGAACCGAGAAAAATTCCCATTACCATTCTGTCTCGATGTCAGCGGTATGACCTGAAACGGATCCAAGCTTCCGACATCACCAGGCATCTGATATCCATCTGCGGGAAAGAAGGTATCGATATTGCCGACGAGAGTTTTGATCTCATCGCCAGGGAAGCCGACGGCAGCATGCGGGATGCCCTGAGTCTCCTCGATCAGGTGACGACCGGTGCCGGCAAAACCGTGACGCACGACGAGGTTATGAATGTCCTGGGGGTGGTCGATGGGGCGGTTGTCCACGAGCTTGCCCAGGCGACCTTCAAGGGGGACGCCACGCGGATTCTGAAAATTATTGATACGGTCTATCGGCACGGCCATAGCATCGTTGACCTGTATACCCGTTTGATGGAACATTTCCGAAACCTGCTGGTGACCAAATTGAGCCCTGATGCGCATACGCTCATGGATCTGCCTTCCCACGAGATGGATATCCTGAAGGATCAGGCGCAGGGGGTTTCCCCCTTGCATTTGAATCAAGTCCTGGAGGTGCTTTTCAGAGAAGAACGAACCATTAAGTGGTCTTCAAGACCTCAGATGGCCTTTGAGGTGGTGATGATCAAATTGCTCAATATCAGACCGGCACTGCCCATCCATGACCTGATTGAAAAGCTCGATGACATTCAGAAACAATTTTCATCGGGACAGGATCTTTCCCTGTCTGAAACGCAAAAAGAGTTTGAAGCGCTTGGTGAATCATCGGTCATAAAACCGTTGGCAGACCGGCAGGAGCACACATCTCCTGTGGAGCCATCCTTGTCGGAACCGGTTTTATCGGATGCGGGTGAAGAATCAGACCCATGGCAGGCAATCCTGGATGTTATTTCGGAACGCTATCCATCTCTGGCGCCCAATCTAACCCATTCCCGGCTGGTGGAGCTGTCCGGAAATACGCTTGAAATCGAGGTTAACGGAAGCGACTTTAATTACAAACGTATGCGACGAAAAGAAAATATCAAAATTTTAGAGCAGATTTCCGGGTCTTTTTTCGGGCGACAGATACGTGTCGTCATTCATCCCGGAGTCAACATGAACGGTCAGCCCAAAAGAGAAAAAATCGATGCAGCCAACCGGTTGAAAAAAGATCTTCTTCAGCATCCTCTGGTGGCTGATGCTATCGAGATTTTCGACGGCAAGCTGGTGGATTTAAAAACAAGTTAGTTCTACAATATTTCGTGATAAAAGATCTTTTTTTCCGGTTTATCCGGGTCGGGAGGTTTAAAGATGAAGGGTATGGGTAAAATGATGAAACAGGCTCAGCAGCTTCAGTCAAAAATGCTGAGAATGCAGGAAGAACTCGCAGACAAAACCGTGGAAGCCAGCGCCGGTGGCGGCATGGTCCGGGTTGTGGCCAACGGCAGACAGCATGTCGTCTCCCTTGAAATTAAACAGGAAGTCGTGGATCCGGAAGATGTCGATATGCTTCAGGACCTGGTTCTTACGGCTGTCAATGATGCGTTGACACGATCCCAGGAAATGATGTCGGGAGAGATGAACAAGCTGACCGGTGGGATGAATATACCGGGGCTTGTTTAAAAATAGGGTTCGAGGGTCCGAGGGTGATACAAGGGTTCGAGGGTGGCTAACAGCCATGGGCAATCAGTTAAAACAACCTACGATTTGAAATGCTAAAGGCCTACCAGGATTCAGGAGAATTTGTGAACCGCTAACAGCCAAAAGCCAAGAGCCATATGTTCACGCGACTCCTTGTATGCCGGGACGCTAGGATCCTTGGAAGCTGGGATGCCGCTTTCCACCGATAGCTATTCGCTACCCTCGAACCCTTGTATCACCCTTGTATCACCCTCGGACCCTGAATAATACCCTGTCTTTCTATGCCTATATTTTTAGAAACAGGCACAACTATCGCAATAATAAGGAAAAAGAGGAACCATGTATCACTATCCGCCTTCGGTTTTGAATCTGATTAAACACCTTTCCAGGCTTCCGGGTATTGGGGAAAAAACGGCCGAGCGACTGGCCATGCACATTCTGAAAATGTCTCGCAGAGATGCCGAGCAATTGTCCCAAAGTATCCTGGCCTTGAAGGAAACCATCCAGATATGTTCCATGTGCTTTGCCTTGAGCGATACAGAGACATGTAAAATTTGCGGCGACCCATCCAGAGAGACCTCTCTGGTGTGTGTGGTGGAGCAGCCGGGGGATATGGCTTCCATCGAAAAATCAGGTGCCTACCGGGGACTCTACCACATTTTGCAGGGGGTTCTTTCCCCCATGAACAATATCGGACCGGATGATATTCACATCAAGGAATTGCTGACGCGTATTGCCTCAGGCAAGGTTACGGAGGTGGTTCTGGCCACCAGCACCAGCGTTGAAGGGGAGTCCACGGCCGGTTTTATCGCAGAACGGCTGCGTTTACTTCCCGTCAAGGTGACCCGCATCGCTTCCGGTGTTCCCATCGGAGGAGACCTCAAGTACGTGGATCAGGTAACCCTGCGGCGGGCCATGGAGACACGGCATGCCCTTTGATGAAGAGGTGGAAAAAGATGCGGACGCCCCGCCTTTTTCCTGCACACAATGCGGAGAGTGCTGTATCGGCTATGGCGGTACCTTTGTCACCCACCAGGATATCGAGAGAATCTCAAGCTATATCGGTGTCGATCCGCATGGGTTTGTTGAAACGTTTTGTTGTCTGTCGGGAGGCAGACCGGTTCTGGCTCAGCAGGATGACGGCCATTGCGTGTTCTGGGACAAGGTATGTACGATTCACCCGGTAAAACCCCAGATGTGCCGGAAGTGGCCCTATCTCGAGAGTATTCTGATCGATTTTGACAACTGGAACCTCATGGCATCCATGTGCCCCGGAATAAACAAGAAGGCCCCGCCCCATACGGTCAAAGCCTGGGTAAAAAAGACACGTTCCCCTACGGACCCTTGAAGCGCAAAAGCGAGCGCATCCCCCATGACCTGCCGCGGTTCTATAATTTATCAAAAATTAAACAGAACATACGTATGGCAACGACGCTAAAACCGTGTGATGACAAGAGTTCTGTGCTTGACACAATATAGGAATTGTGCCATCGTTTATTGGTTTTCCAGCACACCTAACCCGGAAATTTCACGAACCTGATCGGCCTTGGCACAAGGCATTTGAGCCTGAAGCCGTAGAAGTTTACTGCGAAGGCTGAATAACACAGTGCCAGGACCATCAAGAAAACCCGGAGCAGATCATGAAGACGTTTGTCTATTTATTTCTGTCAATTCTTTGTATCTCATGTGTTTCCCACCTCCCTTCTTTTGCCGCATCGGAATCTGCCGATTTGTCGACGGCACCCATCAACGCGTCGGCAGAAGGTGTAGGGGTGATTATCGATGACAATACGGCCTCGGCAAGAGACCAGGCGATCCAGGACGCACTCCGACTGGTTGTGGAGCAGGCTGCCGGCACCATGGTGTCGTCCGAAACACTGGTTCAGAATTATGAAGTGTTGCGGGATCAGATATATTCCCAGAGCCAGGGCTATGTCCGGCGATACGAAGTGACAGACGAGTCAACCCAGGGTAATCTGTACAAGGTGACGATTCAGGCTACCGTGGCCGCGGGGAACTTGAAAAATGACATCCAGGCCCTGGGGCTGCTCATGGGCAGGAAGAATATGCCCCGGGTCATGATCATGGTGGCTGAACAGAATGTCGGGATGCATTACTACAGCTATTGGTGGGGTGTCAAGGCAGGCACCGCCGACCTCAGCATTGCCGAAAATGTGCTCATGCAAAAGCTTGCCCGGAAAGGGTTTCATGTCGTCGATCATGCCATGACGTCAAAGACCCTCAAGATCAAAGCCCCCTACAAGATCGAGTCTCTCAGCAATGATGCCGTTCGAGACATCGGCAAGGTCTATGACGCCGAAGTCGTGATCTATGGCAAAGCACTTTCCAAACTGGCAGGTTCTGTGCTGGGATCTTCCATGAAATCCGCCCAGGCCGATGTTTCTTTACGTGTTGTCAATACCGATACCGGCCGGGTCATTGCATCGTCCACACATCATGCGGCGGCGGTGCATCCAAACGAGGTTACGGCCGGGGCGGAGGCGCTCAAGATCGCAACGGATGCCATTGCCGACCAGCTTCTCACACAGATTGTAAACCAATGGTCACAGGACGTCGACAGCGGTAGCTTGATTCGCTTGGTGGTCTCTGATATCCCATCGTACAGCCACCTTGTGAAATTCAAGGAAATGATTCAGAAGCGGGTGAGGGGCGTCAGTGGTGTATACCAGCGTGATTTCAACACGGGGACGGCAACATTGGATGTGAGTGTTCCGACGACATCCCAGAAACTGGCCGATGAGCTGATGGTGATCGATTACGGCGAATTTGTAATTGACATCACCAACATCACCCAAAACAGTGTCAACTTGAAAATGAAATAAAAATAAATCCATACAATGAATTTATACGACGCGACGCGGTCGCTCTAATACAGATTTTACACATCATTTGTCCGGAGGTAATTTATGAGACGATCCCACGTGTTGATGATGCTCTTTCTGGTGCTGGTATTTCTGGCGGGTTGTGGTGGCATGCCAGCCCTGGGACCCCAACCCGATCCCACCAACCCCATCAAACGCCTGGCAATGCTGCCCTTAAGAAACGACACGACGGATGTCGAGGCACCTAATTTTGTGCGTGAAAAACTGGCTGAGGCAATGCAGAAACGATTTTACAATGTGCAGCCCTTGGAGGAGACGGATCGCATTTTAAGAGATCAGCTGGGAATCACTTTAGGGGGACAGCTGGGTATGGCAACAACGGCCCAGCTTCGCGAGGCACTCCAGGTGGAAGGGCTTCTCTATGGTACCCTCATGAATTTTGAAGAGATCACCACGGGTATTGTCAACGTGCGCAAAGTTCGGGGCAAGTTCCATATCATCGATACGAACACCCTGTCGGTTTTCTGGGAAAATGGCATCGGGATCAAAAGTCAGGACACTTCCGGTGGTACCGTAGGATCTGTTGCGGGCGCAGTTGCGGTGGCCGGCAGTGCTGATAAAGAGGTTCCATGGGTTGTCATCGAGAGTACATCGAGCAACCAGAGTGTTCTGGAAGGATTTGCCATGGGACTGACCAAGAAGCTTGTCTCAAAAGCAGTGGGTATGCATCTGGCCCATGAAACCAACGAAATGATATGGCGGCTCGTACAAAACCTGCCATGGGGTGCCGGGAATGCCGTGGGCCCCATTCTGACGGCAGCAACGGCCATGCCCGTTGGTATGCCCAATATTCAGATGCCGCCGCCACCCGCCATTGGGCACATGAACTATGGCGATCGGGATTTCAAGGCCGTCATGGTTTCGTCAACCTTTGACAAGTCACAGGGGCGGGAATTTTCTTTTGAAATGCCTATTGCCAAGGCCGGTGAAAAATTCCGTATGGAAATGGATTACACCAAGATGTCAGGGGCCCAGGGCATGCCACCGGCCATGAGCAGCGTGGTGATGATCCACCGGGGTGATGAAAAACGTACCTATTCTCTTTACACAAACAAGAAAAAATATATGGTCAGTGATGAAACGGACGAAGGCTACTATGAGGAGCCGGATGTTACCAAAACCTTTGTGGCCAACGAGACCATCGATGGCCATCCCACCAAGAAATACCGGATTACGATCAGCTACCAGGGACAGGAAAAACAGGAGGGCTTTATCTGGGATGCAACGGACCTGGATGACATGACGATCCGCAGCGAAATCGAAAACGAGACTGTCAAAATGACATCCACGTTAACGGGTATCGTCATGGGGGCACCGCCGGCAGATCTCTTTGAAGTGCCGGGTGATTACACGGAAACCAGTAATTTTTTAGAAATAGTCATGGAATAACATTTCAATCTAATTTAGGAGGCAAAACATGGTGAAGGCTAAAAACATTTATCTGCTGGGGTCGCTACTTCTCATGGCAGCCGTATTGATTTTCAATGGATGTGCTGTAAAGACATCCGGAGAGGTGCGTGACGATTCCTCACTTACGGGTATTTCCGACGAGCTGGCTCTCTCCGGAGATTATACCGGCCCGAAACTTCGGGTGGGGGTGGTGAATTTTCAGAACAGAACACCCTCCAAGCATATGGGTATTGGTGAGGCAGCGGCTGATATTTTGGGAACAATTCTGCAAAAGACCGGCCGGTTTATCATTATTCCACAGCAGGATGTCGCTTCAATACTGGATCAGCAGGCTATGGGCGCTTCAGGAGCCATCAACCCGGCTACCGCTGCAAAAATGGGCAAGGTTCTGGGATTGAATGCAATGGTCACCGGTGCGATTACTGCTTATTCAGAGGCTGAAGAAGGTTCGGACTATCTGGTTTACAAAAAGAAAAAACAGATCGCCCGGGTCACCGTGGATTACCGGATTGTCGATACCACCACAGGAATCCAGATGGTAGCCGACTCGGGGCAGGGCGTTTATGAAAAGAAGACCGGTGGCGCTCTTGGATTAGGCTCCAAGTCGAGCTACGATGCCGATCTTCGGGACGGTGCTTTGCGGGATGCATTGACCAAAGCCATGGTCAATATGCTGCCGCAGTTTGAACGTCAGGAGTGGAGCGGTCGAATCGCCAGCATCAAAGGTCGGACCGTCTACCTGAACGCCGGGCAGAAAACCGGTTTGAAAGTGGGCGATCTCCTGATGGTACAGGAACTGGGAGAGGAGATTATCGATCCCCAGACAAACGTATCCCTTGGCAGGGCTCCGGGACCGCTCAAGGGCGAGCTCATGGTAACCGGTTTTTTCGGCAGTGACGGATCTGTGGCTATCATCAAATCAGGCGCAGGTTTCAAAGCGAACGATCTGGTGAAGTATAAATAAAAAAGGGTCCGAGGGTTCGAGGGGGATACAAGGGTTGGAGGGTAGCTGACAGCGCTACGCCAAGCGCACCTAACAGCCTTTAGCCTAAACCCCTAAAAGACTAAAAAGGGTTCGAGGGGAGTAGGGTTCATTGAGTTTCTTGGGTTCATTGGGTTGATGAAACAGGAAAGGGTTGATAGCCATCATGCCTTTGTAATCATGAACAACTCAATAAACACAACGAACTTAATGAACACAATAGACAAGAATAAGGGTTCGAGGGTCCAAGGGTGATACAAGGGGTAGCTGTGAGCAATAAGCGGTAAGCAGTAAGCGGTAAGCAGC
>CAVUUM010000013.1:0-296605 GCA_963744665.1 uncultured delta proteobacterium
ACCAGACAAACCGAAACCAGCGAAGGCATGTGTGTTGTATTGCCGTACTTGGCAGGAACAAATAGCTTGAACAAACCCGATTCAGCCAGAACGTCAGCAATCTCACGCGACATCACCTTGCTCTCGCCGACCTTTTCCTCAAGGGGTGCCAGCTTTTCCTTGCAAAGCGAAATCACCTTCTCTTTTAACTCTCTCTGCGCTTCTTTAAATAAAAAATCCATAAATTCTCCTTATTGCTGATTAGATAATTCGTATTGAAGAACCTCGCAGCATGCGAAGCACTGCCGAGCGGCAGAACCTACGGCGAATGCGCTCGCTGTTACGGTTCAAATCTCAGTTGCGCGGCTGGAGACTGAAAAGACGTTGGGCGTTGCCACCCAGAATCAGCCCCCGATCCGCTTCAGAAAGATCTAACATGTTCAGCAATTCATATTCCCAGCCGTATCACCGCCCTAACCAGCCCAGGGATAATCGGTGGCATATAACATGCGATCGGTTCCGTGCCGGCTGATCAGTTTCTTTAGGGAGGCAATATCCAGGTCTCTGCAGGTGGGTGTCTGGGAGGTGTCTATATATACACCGGTACCAGCCAGATGCGCCATAACCTCCGCAAACATGCCGGAGCCGCCAAAATGGGCACAAATCAACTTCAGATCGGGGTGATCATCGTGCAGACGACGCAGGCCGAACGGTGTGGATCGATATCCTCTTTGTCTTCATGACCGCTGCCCATGCCCGCATGGTAGAATACAAACAAGCCCTCATGGGTCAACTTCTCATATATGGGGTACATGTTGCGATCATCCGGACGAATATCCTGAAAAAGGGGGTTGAATTTTATTCCCAGGATACCGGCCGCTTTGATGCGGTCAATTTCAGACTCCCATCGTTCAAAATCGGGCGTGATGGTCCCAAACAGCAGCAACCTGTCATGTGCCTGAGAAATCAACCAGTCATTTGTGGACCGTACAAACCCACCGTCCGGCGCAACACCAAAGGCGATGGCATAATCAACATCGGCATCGTCCATATAGGCCAACAAGTCGCTGGTCGTACCGGCTCCGTATGGTTCCAGACCGAGGTTCCGCCGGTTCATCTGCATAACTTTGGGTGCAATTTTATCAGGAAAAATGTGGGTGTGACAATCAACGATCATGGTTCTACCTCCAGCGCCCTAACGATTGAGCAGTCTAGTATGGATTGATGTAGCCCCCGGACACCCGCACAATCTGACCCGTGATGTAAGAAGACTCATCCGACGACAAAAAAGCAACGGCAGCTGCAATTTCATCCGGCAGGCCCAGTCGCCTGAGGGGTGTCAGTGCCATCACACGATCCATCATTTTACTGTTGTCTTTGAGCGACTGGTTCATTTCTGTATCGATGGAACCCGGGGCCACGGCATTAACCCTGATGCCGTAACGGGCTTCCTCCTTTGCCAATGAGACCGTAAACGAAGCAATGGCCGATTTTATGGCGCTGTAAAGACCGAAACTGGAGACATGATCGAAAGCGAACGTGGAGCTCATATTTACAATGGCTCCCTGACCGGTGGGCCGGATTAAAGGCAGCAGCATTTTGGTCATCAGGTAAGGACCTTTTAGGTTGACGGCCACATTCCGATCAAAATCAGCTTCATCCATATCCGCCCATTTTGAAGCCGAAAGAATACCGGCATTGTTAACCAGAATATCGATCTTCCCAAATCTGGATCGAAGTTCTTCAGCCAGTTTCGAAACATCAGCCGTCTTTGAAATATCGCATGTCATGGGGGTGGCCATACCATTGGCAGCACAAATGCTTTGGGCACATGCATCGGCTGTTTCTGCTTGAATGTCGGCAACAATTACCTGGGCACCGTCGGTTGCCAGACGTCTGCATATGGCAGCGCCAATACCTTGACCGCCTCCGGTCACCAGGGCAACCCTGTCGGATAAAGCACTCATGATCGATCCTTTTTTGCGGGGGAAGGGGCTGGGGCCTTTTTGGATCCATCTGCATTATACGCATACCAGCCAGTGCCCGTCTTTCTTCCCAGCCTGCCGGCTTTGACCATGCGACGCAAAAGAACAGGCGGCAGATATTTGGGGTCCTTGGTTTCAGCATAAATGGCGTCGCAGGCGTTCAAGGTCACATCCAGACCCACCAGATCACTCAGTTCAAAAATACCCATGGGGCGACCAAAGGCCAGTTTGACGCCCTGATCCACGTCTTCGATGGTCGCAACCCCCTGTTCCACCATGCGTATGGCTTCCAGATTTGATGGCAGATTAATACGGTTTAAAAGAAACCCCGGAATATCATGATTGACCACGATGGGTTGTTTCTCAAGCGACACGATAAACTGCGTTGTCACATGCATGGTATCATCACTCGTTTCCATACCCCGCACAACCTCAACGGCTTTCAGCATCGGTACAGGATTGAAAAAGTGAATCCCGATGACACGTTCGGGCTTGATGGCTGCAGCGGCGAGCGCTGTAATGGGAATGGCCGAGGTATTGGTTCCGATGATGGCGGCGGGATCAATGACCTGGGATAATTCCTGATAATACCCGTTTTGACCTCAATATCCTCATAGACAGCCTCTATGGCCATATCGGCATTACCGCAAGCCGCCAGTTCCTGGCGGTATTCTATGCGCGCCATTATGGTCGACACTGACTCGGACAACTTTTTTTTATGGTCAAAACGACCCAGTGAATTATCGATACTTTCTTTGGCCCGATCCAATTGTTTCGGGTCAAGATCAACGAGCGTTACACGGTATCGGGCAACGGCGCAAACCTGGGCAATACCGGCGCCCATGGTACCTGCACCCACCACGCTTATTTGCTTTAGATTCAACACCAACTCCTTTACCTTACCACGCCTGGAAAAAGACGCATTGTTATATTTTTAAACCTTTAGTTTTTTTTTGAACCAATATTCTAAGTTATAATCAAAACCGATATTCCTGTCAAGATAATTCCATTATCTGGTCGTATAAAGACTGCCATATTGAACACCCCGCAGCAAGCTACGGGGTCAGCGTTCACTATCTCCGTTCAAACATCGGTACACGCCTTATAAAAGCGGCACATCCGCTGAATTCCTTCCTCGACATCCTCCTTGTTTGCGCAATATGAAATACGGACGATTTGATCAGATTTGGGACCAAACGTCAGACCGGGCGCGATGGCAACCCCCGTGGCATCAAGCAATTGGGTAGAAAAATCGTAGGAGCCAAGACCGGTATCGGAGATACCAAGCATCAGGTAAAAAGCGCCTTGGGGCGTTGAATAACCAATACCAGCCTTTTCCAGGGCATCCACACAGATGTCTTTGCGTTCCGTATAAGACCTCACCATCTCCGCAATACAGTCTTGAGGCCCTGTCAGGGCTGCCTGGGCAGCAATCTGTGAAACCGAAGACGCACAGGACAGGTAGCTCTCGATGGCTCTTCCCATGGCCTTGGCAACAGGCTGCGGTGCCACGTAGTAACCAATTCGCCATCCTGTCATGGCGTAGGTTTTAGATGTTGCAAAAATGGAGATAACCCGACCATCCGGATCCAATGATGCCGGTGAAAAGTGCTCCCCTTCGTAGAGGATACATTCATAGACCTCATCGGAAATAAGATAGATGTCATGTTTCTCACACATTTCCAGCAGGTCTTGCATGACCTGACGGGAAAAAACTGCCCCTGTGGGATTCCCCGGCGAATTAATGACGATACCCCGTGTTCTTGGGGATATCATGGATTCGATGCCCTAAATATCAGGCTGAAAATTTGAATCCAGGGAGAGATGATAATATACGGGCTTCAGACCGATAACCACCGATTGGGTATGATAGTTCGGCCAGCCTGGATCAGGAATCAGGATTTCATCCCCTTTTTCACTGATGGCCATCATGGCAGCTGCCACAGCAAAAACACCACCGGGGGTCACGCCGATTTGTTCAAACTTAGCACCAATATTGTTTTCTTTGGTCACCTTTTCCAGGATGGCCTCACGCAAAGACGGCATGCCAGCGTGGGTGGTGTAATGCGTCTTGCCCTCTCTGATGGCAGAAATAGCTGCATCCTGGATGTGCTCTGGCGTATCAAACCCGGGATCACCGATTTCCAGGTGGTACGATTCCTCCAGTAGAACAGCTTTGTCCAAAATCATACGGATACCGGAGCGTGTTAGATTAGATAGATTTTTTGATATCGTTCGCATAGCTTCCTCCCCTATTATTTTATGAGTCTTTAATTGATGTAACGGCAGTTTTTGGCTCCCGGCTGAACCAATACAGGATCAAGGCAACCAGAATAGCAAAAAAGCAGACACTGAAACCCATCTGGTAATCTCCCCCTGAAATGGTATCGGCAGGTCTGCCATGATCCAGGATATACCCCAGGGCATGCAGAAAAATGCCACCGCCAATAGCTGAAAACAGATTGATACCGGTAAATGAGACACCGGTCATTTCCGGCGGCATCATGGTCTTGATATGGGCGAAAAGAAGACTGGCAAACGGGGCAAAAAAACCCAGAATAAATAGAACCATGGCCAGCAGCAACAGATGAACAGGCCCCGGCCAGAGCACCAGCAGAAGAATGGAGGACGCCAGGAAACACAAGCTGATGAGGCCGGTTCGCCGGGCAGACCTCAGAACGCGATCCGCCAGCAAACCGCCTATGGGTGCACCAACAATAGCACCGATATTCAAAAAAAGCAGCAGATTGCCGGCTTTGAGCACCGGAAGACCCAGATGAAATATCAGGTAGGGCCCAGCCCACAGCGCCTGGATTGCGGTAAATACCCCATCCCGTAATCCCATTGTCAGCGCGATGATCCAGAAATTCAAATTCCCGAAAAGCTTTAGCAATCCTTGCCACTGGAAAGCATCCTGTTTTTCAGTATGGACGCAGGGAGGAGAAATCTCATCCCTTGGTGTATCATGCACCCACAAGAAAAAGCAGATCACCAGTATAAAGTTGATTGCGGCCAAAACCATGAAACCGCTTCGCCAGCCGATTTCATCCACCAGCAATCGAAAGGGGCTCGTGGCCAACAGACCACCGAGAGAAGCGATAGAAATCGTCACACCTGTTATGCTTGCAAATTGATGCGGTTTGAACCAGACCGTATAAAGCTTCAGGGATCCCATCATATTAACGGACATGCCCAGACCCAAAAGAACCCTGGCCATCAACGCGTCATTGATCCCATGAGACCTGGCAAACAACAAGGCCCCCAGCGTGCCCACTAGATTCATGCAGATCAGCACCCGCCGTGATCCGAATTTATCCAGCAGCAATCCCATGGGTAGTTGCGCAGCCGCAAAGGCATAAAAAAAAACGGACCCCAGGAGGCCCAGGTTTTCAATACTCAGATGGAGATCACCCATCAAATCCGGAGAGATGATCACCGTGGATGCGCGAAACAACATGGCCATCATAAAAAGCAGAGAACAATTGACAACCATTAGCCAGCGACTTGCTTTTGCCGTTCTTATATCATTCATGCTTCACTTGAAAAGGTCCCTGCTGATAACCACAGGAAATCTCCCAGTTACAAGATTTTAGCTATTTGATTTGCATGTTAACCCCCACAACAACCGTCGGGGACTGCGTTTGTCATTACCGGTCAAGCTCGGAGCATCGGCTTAGGTGTCAGCAGTCAGGTTATCGCGAGTGAAAGCGTAAAACCCTGCCGAAACGATCAGGGTGCCAGCACATAGCCAGAAGGCCAGGGGATAATTTTTAGCCGCAGATAGACTGCCGGCAGTTCCCTGTCCGATAAAGCCCCCCAGTCCATGCATGAAAATGCCGCCACCCATCATGGAAAAGAAATTGGTGATGGCAAAAGCCCGGCCGGACAACTCCGGTTTTATCAAGGTCTTGATATGGGCGAAGGCAATATGGCCGAATCCGCCGAACAGACCGAAAAAAAATAGAAATCCGGCCAGCAGGATGATCCGGTCCGGACCATCTTCAATTGCAAGACCCACAAGACACAACACCATAAAAATGAGACCGGCCAGCATGATACGCTTGGGACGTCCTAAAATACGATCATTTAAAAAACCCGACAGCGGTCCGCCCAGGATGAAGCCGATATTGAGTAACAGCAGTAAGTGGGCTGCCAATACAATCGGAACCCCTAAATACAGAATCAAAAATGGTCCGGCCCACAGTGATTGAACCGCAGCATAGACCCCGTATCGCAAACCAGCCATTACGGAGATGCACACATAGGAAAAATCAGTCAACAAGGTTCGGCAGGTTTCCATAATCGACAGGCGGTTTTGACTGCCTGGGGCCAATCTCGCGCGGGTTCCCTGGCTGGGATCGTCCTGGACAATATAGTAAAATGCCACGGTAAGAATAAACGTAATCAGTGCCAATACAACAAAAACCATCCGCCAGCCTATGACTGCTACAAGGATGTGAAGTGGGCTCGTAGCCAGAAGCCCCCCCAAAGCACCAATACCAAAGGTCAACCCGGCTACGCTGGCAAATTCAGATGGCTTGAACCAGGCAACATATAAGGTCAGAGAGCCGACAATATTAGCGGACATACCCAGACCCAGCAGGGACCTCCCCAACAAGCCTGCGCCACGTCCCTGTGCCGCCGCAAAAATAAGCGCACCCAGCACCGCAGTCATATTCAGGAAAAGCATGATACGTTTGGGCCGCATCTGGTCGAGAAAAAAACCCAATGGCAGCTGGGCCAACCCAAACACATAAAAAAAGATGGCGCCCAGCAGTCCCAGGTCCTGGGGGCTGAGGTTTAAATCATGGCTGATTTCAGGTGCGATGAGAACAATGGACGCCCGGTATAGCATGGACATCACGAACAATAGCGAACACACACTAAATATAAGCCACCGATTGGTCTTCATTGTCTGGTATGATCTGAAGGGTGCTTGTGGGCTTGCAATACTACCGGCACACCTTGTGTGCCGGCAGTCTACATGAGAGAAATCATGTCATCCGTTCAAGAATAGTCGCCAGCCCCTGTCCACCACCGATGCACAACGTGGCCAGACCGTATGTCCCCTTGCAGCGCTCGAGTTGGTTGATGATTGTAAGCGCCAGCCGGGCACCGGTCATGCCGTTGGGATGCCCCAATGCAATCGCTCCGCCGTTCGGGTTCAGCCGTTCATCATCCGGGGCAATATGATGCTTCTGTCTGTCCAATTCACGAATATCCGCCAAAACCTGGGCAGCAAAAGCCTCGTTAATTTCAACCACACTCATGTCGTCCATTTTCAGACCGGCTTGATCCAGGGCTTTTGGTACGGCATAGGCCGGGCCAATGCCCATCAACTTGGGGTCCACACCCACTGTTGCACAGGTTACAAAACGGGCCTTAGGTTTGTAGCCCAGTTCTTCAGCCTTTTGAAGAGACATAACCAAAAGAGCTGCAGCGCCGTCATTTCGACCCGTGGCGGTTCCCGCTGTTACGGTACCGTCTTTCTTAAAGGCTGGTTTTAAATTCGACAACTTTTCCAGGGTGGTATTCCGCGGGTGTTCATCGACCATAAAGTCAACGGGTGGTCCTTTTCGTTGAGGGCTTTTGACCACAACGATTTCCTCTTCGAAAACCCCTGCCTGCATCGCCCGAGCATATCTTGTCTGGCTTTGAAATCCAAAAGCATCCTGTTCCTGACGCGTGATGTCATACATTTCGGCCAGGGACTCGGCCGTGAGTCCCATAAGCACATGATCCGGAGGGGGTGCTGTTTCGCGGGAAATGATTTGAGGCGGCTTAAACGAGTAGGCACCATCCGAACGTGCAATCATCCATGGCGTCTGGCTCCAGCATTCCATCCCACCGACAACATATATGTCGCCAAAACCAGCCATTATTTGAATAGCGGCAAAATTCAGGGCCTGAAGTCCGGATGCACAAGCCCTCTCCACCGTTACCGCTGGAACACTATAAGGCAGACCAGCCTTGAGTGCTGCCCATCGGGCAGGATGGTAGGCCGTATGCCATGAATTTGAGAGACCCATCAACACGTCGTCGATTTTCTCTGGATCAACTTTCGTCTTATCGATTAATGCTTTGATGGCAAATGCACCCAGCTCCTCCGGCCGAAAGGTCGCCAGGCTCCCCCCCATTCTGCCGATCGGTGTGCGTACACCATCGACGATCACAGCCATATTTTTCTGATTGCCCATATATTACCGTCCTTTCCAATTGGGTTTGCGTTTTTCCAAAAAGGCCCTGGCACCTTCCTGACAGTCATCTGTATTGCGGATGATCGTGGCCATTTCGCAAAGATACTCCAGAGCCTGGGGGTATGGCAAGTCACTGGATACCCGGATGGAATCAAGCCCCAGGCCAAAAACAGAACTACTTTTCTCAGACAATGCAGCCGTTATATTGGTAACGGTCTCATCCAGGGCCTCCGGTGCAACAACGGTATTGACCAGACCCATTTCCAGCGCTTCCTGCGCATCGAGGATCTCTCCCAGGAGAATCATTTTCATGGCCGCCTTTTTGGGAATTGCGCGTAAAATACCCGCCATGACCATGTTGGGAAAAGCACCCACATTGATTTCCGGGGTCCCGAAACGGGCCGTGGTAGAAGCCACGGCCAGATGTGACAAGGTCACCAGGGCCATACCACCTGCCACAGCAGCGCCATTGACTTTTGCTACCACCGGCTTCTGTGTCTCGTACAACGCCATGCAAAGATCCCGGTAGGCAGCGTTCTGCTTCCGCTGGTTAACAATGCCTGGCCGATCGAATTCTCCAAGATCGGCCCCGGCACAAAAAGCTTTCTGCCCGCTCCCGGTAATAACAATCACACGAGTTTCCGTGCTGGCATTGAGTTCTTTGAATAAAGATGCCAGATCTGCCATGGCCTGGATACTCAGGCGATTACGCTTGTCTGGGTTGTTCAGGGTAATGGTGGCTACCGCATCCTGTCGATATACTTCAAGCATGACATTCTCCAGGCTGATGGTTTATTTCAGCAAAACCACGTTCATCTATGGCTTCCATATCCGGTCTATTAAAAAGGGAAAAACGAACGTTATGATTGCAGGAAAATGGCCTGTTGACAAATTCATGGTTAGGATGTGTTATTTACCTGCCCGCCATCCATACAAATGATTTCACCGGTCATGTAGTCGCAAGCGTCACTCGCGAGATAAACAGATAGGGGACCTATTTCCGGTGGATCCCCAACACGCCCTATGGGTATCCGCTTCAGAACCCGTTTGCGCATATCGGGATTTCCCAAAACAGCTGCCGGCATGTCGGTGTCAAAATAACCCGGCGCTATTCCATTGACACGAATACCATCTCCGGCCCATTCAAAAGCCAGGTTTCGAATCATCTGTGAAAGACCGGCCTTACTGACAACATAAGCCAAACAATAAGGCAGCACACGCTCAGCAAACGCTGAACCGATCAGAATCATACGACCACCGCCATTCTGCTTCATTTTTTTGGCAACTTCGCGGCAGGTCACATACGCACCCGTAAGATTGGTCTTTAGGACCAGCTCCCAATCCGCTAATGATATGTTGAGGGAAGATCCGGTGCGCATCATCCCGGAACAGTAAAAAAGAATGTCGATACGGTCAAATATCTCGACAGTTTTATCGATGAGAGCAATCACCTGTCGCTCCTGGGTAACATCGGTTGAGATCCCGATGGATCGTCTACCCAAGTCCTTGACGGCGTCGACAGTTTCTTGCAATTTCAAGAAATTTCTGGCGGCACATGCGACATCTGCACCTGCTCTGGCAAGACTGAGAGCGACCTCTCGCCCCAATCCCTGGCTGGCTCCCACCACCAGAGCTGTTTTATTTTCAAGACCGAACCACTCAACCAATGATTGCAGGCTGTCGTTTTTCAGAAACCGTCCTCCTGATTTTCCAAAAGATCCAGGATTTGTTGAACCAGATCGAGGTCGTATTTACCACTCACAAATTCATCATGCTGAATAACCTGCAGCAGGAATGGTTTTGTTGTTTTGACCGGTTCGATGGTTAATTCCAGCAGTGCCCGCTGCATGATACGAATGGCTTCTCGCCGCGTGCCGCCCCATGCAATCAGTTTACCCAACAACGAGTCGTAGTAAATCGGAATTTCATACCCTGAATATAGGTGCGTATCCAGTCTTACACCAAAGCCCCCCGGTGACCGATACGTTTCGATAGTCCCCGGAGACGGGACAAAATCCATGGAGGGGTCTTCGGCATTGATGCGGCATTCAATGGCATGACCCAACTGCTGAATATCTGCCTGCTGGAATCCGATCCCATTGCCCATGGCGATGGATAGCTGAGCCTTGACGAGATCCCGTCCTGTGATCATTTCCGTTACGGGATGCTCCACCTGAATACGCGCATTGAGCTCCATGAAGTAAAACTGATTGTCCTCATCGAGTAAAAATTCAATGGTTCCTGCATTTCTATACCCGATGGCTTTGGCAATCTTTACAGCACTTGCGTGGATGGCTTGTCTTACTTCGGGTAACAGATTCGGGGATGGCGCCTCCTCAATCAATTTCTGGTGTCGCCGCTGAACAGAGCAATTACGTTCAAATAGGTGGACGGCATCACCTTTTCCATCGGCAAGAATCTGTACTTCGATGTGCCGGGGCCGCAGGATATATTTCTCCACATACAGCGTCGGATCACCAAAAGCTGCCCGGGCTTCGGCTGCAGCCATGGCAAAGTCTTCCTTCAGATCCTGCTCATCGTTCAGAATCCGCATGCCGCGCCCGCCACCGCCGGCAGAAGCCTTCAGCATCAGCGGATAACCAATAGCGGCACAGGTTTCGATGGCCTCTTCAAGAGATGAAAATCCCTGGTCACTGCCGGGCACAACAGGCACACCCGCAGCCGCAACCGTCTGCCGGGCCATCAGTTTGTCTCCGGCCAGCCGCATGTTTTCCGGTGTCGGACCGATGAAAGTCAGCCCTGACTTTTCACACAGTTCAGCAAACTCGCCATTTTCGGCCAGGAAACCATATCCCGGGTGAATGGCGTCAGCGCCAATCTCCTTGGCGACCGCTACAATCCGGGCGGCGTTCAAATAACTTTTGGCGGCAGGCGGGGGTCCGATAAGATGCGCTTCATCCGCCCGTTCTTTGTGGAGACAATCCGAGTCTGCCTCAGAATATATGGCAGCCGAGGGGACACCTAACTCGTTGAGGCTGCGAATGATCCGCAGCGCAATTTCACCACGATTGGCAACCAGCACCTTGGAAAACGACATGCGTGGACTCCCTAGGATTGAATCTTCATGATAACTTGATTTTTCCCAACGGTCTCTTCATCACCAATGGAAATCTCGGTTACCGTGCCATCAACCGGAGACTTCACCTTGGTAAAAACTTTCATGGTCTCCAACAGACAAAGTGTTGCTCCTTTTTTCACCTGGCTGCCCTCTTCGACAAAGGGCGGTTGATCAGGAGCCGGATTTCGATATAAAACACCCGATAGGGGCGACATCACGGAAATCAAATTTTCAGACATTGATCACCTCATCTAACAAAGTATTAAACCGGCGGGTTTCCATGTTTCCGATCCGGTAGTTCAACATTCTTATCCCAAGCCATTTCAAAGGCACGTATCAAAACCTGTCTGGTATCTCTAGGGTCGATGATATCGTCGATGAAATCGTATCGGTAATTTTCCGCCAACCGAAAGGGATTGATATATTGTTCGTGATATTCTTTTCGTTTTTCTTCCAGCACCTTGGCATACTCAGGAGATTTTTCGGCCTTTTTGAGGTCTTGCGCCCAAATGATCGATGCGGCTGATTCTGGTCCCATAATACTGATTTCAGCGGTAGGCCATGCAAAACTGAAATCTGCACCCAGGGTTTTTGAACCCATAACAACATTCCCTCCGCCGTAGGCACGTCGAACAATCAGCGAAATTTTGGGCACGGTGGCACAGGCATAGGCATACAGTAGCTTTGCTCCGTGCCGCAGAATACCCTCTTTTTCCCATTCATGCCCAACCACAAAGGCCGGGGTGTCCATCATGGTCAGAATCGGAATGTTAAAAGCATCACAAAAAACCATGAAGCGATAATACTTGTCCGAAGAATTATTCTCCATTACACCGCCCAACTCGTCTGGATTGTTGGCTATCAGGCCAACAGGATGGCCATCCAGACGGCAAAAACCCGTGATAATATTCGGGGCGAATTCATCTTTGACCTCAAAAAAGCTGTCTTTGTCTATGATTTTTTCAATCACCTCATGCATATCGTAGGTAAAACGCCGGTCATCCGGCAAAATATCCAATAACGACTCTTCGCGCCTATCTACGGGATCATCACACAGAAGCCGGGGCGCCCGCTCTTTCCAGTTTTGCGGAAGATAGCTCAATAATGTTTTAGCAATTTTCAGAGCATCTTTGTCGTCATCAGCGATGAAATCACATTGCCCGGAATGGCGCATGCAAAAATCCGGGCTGCCGATATCGGCATCAAGATCTTCCTTGACAATCGATTGGGTTAGACGGGGTCCGCCCAGCCACATCCAGGATGTATTTTGAACCATGATTAAAAAATCGGATAACATCGGGCTATAGCCCTGACCAGCGGCGCAAGGCCCCATCAGTACCTGTATCTGGGGAATAACACCAGAAAACCTCGACTGGTTCTGAAATATTTCATTGAAGGGTCTTGACAGCGCAGTACCTTCGTGCAGACGCGCGCCGGCCGAGTCCAGCAGACCGATGATGGGCACCATCATCTTGCCTGCCAGCCCGATGATATCGGCGATTTTCTTCGAGTGACTTTCACCGGCTGAGCCTGCCAGCACGGTAAAATCAGTGGAATATACGCATACCTTCCGCCCATTGATCTTACCTGTGCCGATAATGACACCATCTGCCGGTGTCTCACGATCCTTCATTTCAAAGTCTTTGATCTGGGAACGAACAAACATTCCCAGCTCTGAAAAAGAACCTGGATCAAAAAGATAGTCTATTCGCTCCCGGGCCGTCATCTTGCCGCGACCATGCTGTTTGGCCACTCTTTCCGGGCCACCCATCTCGAGAATCTTGGCCTTGCTTTGCTCCATTTCTGCAAGGAGCTTATCCATCATTTTGCCCATAACAATATCCTGGTGATATAAGGTAGATTGTGATGAAGCCTATTCGTCGGCCTCAAACTCCATTCGCAGCATGTTCGGTCCGTATGCCTTACCGGTTTGATCCATACATAACGTTCGGGTCGCGCCGCCTCCCAGCGCATTATGCATGACAAACTCAAGGGAATTCAGGGTGTCGATATCATAACGGAGCACCTTGCCCTTGACGATGGGACTGAAAAAACCTTTCACTTTGTCGGCAGTAAGATATTTTTTTAGAATCCGGTAAGCTTCGTCATCCTTGGCCATCACACCGATATCGACGATATCGCCTTTATCACCGGAACGGGCATATGCCAGATCTTTGAGTTTATACGTTGTCATAGTGATTAACCCTCCATCATCTCAACTTTAGTGGGAACCAATTCCCTGGGAACCAACGTCGGCCACAACCCAATCACCTTACGCGGCGGTGGTGGCGAGATGACAGCCGTCGTTCCCACCGGTCCGTGCGTCCAAAGATGGGTCACTTCCCGGCGTACCTGATTGGCATCCTCACGCGTCCGTGTCTTGGCAGCCACCCTTACGCGGATTTCATTGATATCTTCCAGATTCTCTGTCATTTTGGACAAAGGCCCGTGAATGGAGTTCATCCCGATGAAGTCAAACCGGACGTCATCAATGGTCAGGTTCCGTGCTTTGAAACGTCCGCGTAGGAACGCTTCACAGAATTTGGCTTTCTCGTAAGCATCGGGCCAGCAAACACTGATTTCACTTTCACCGATCCACCCATCTTCATATCCAATAGTCATTTTCAACATGTCAGGGCGTTTCTTACCACCGATACCGGTTACTTCGACCATATCCTTTCCGATATCCTTGACACGAATCTTTGAAAAATCACCGATGGCGTCCGGCATAAAATAGTTCTCAGGATCATGGACCTCATAAACGAGATGCTCCTTAACCGTCCACTCATTGACCATGCGCCCGGCACCCTTGGCTTTGGTGATAATCGTGCGTCCGTCCTCATAAACCTCGGCAATCGGAAAAGCCACTCGCCAGGGCTCCTTGATTTCTTTCCAGAAATTAGACATACCCCCGGCACAACCAGCACTGCACTCAATAATGTGACCGACAGTCACAGCCGTTCCCATCTTATGCCAGTCATCCATCTTCCAACCAAGTTCGTGAACCATGGGTGCGACATACATGGCATTGTCGGAAGCACGCCCTGTAATAATAAGATCCGCTCCTTTTTCCAGCCCCTCAACCAGAGACTCGGAACCAACATAAACATGCGCCGCAACAATTTTATCACTAATCCGGTCAATGTCCTCTTCACCCGTATCCAGGTTTACAAATTTAAGTCCCTGCTTCCTGAAGTCATCCAGGCGAGAACCAACATCGTCGCCGCTCACAACACCGATTTTCATCCCATCGATGCCCAGTTCCTTGGAAAGCGCCAACACATCATTACCCGCCTGCTCTGGATTGGCACCGCCGGCATTGGTGAGCATCCTGACGCCCTTCTCCTTTGCTATTGGCAACAGTGCCCGCATCCATGGAAGCAGATCCGGGATGTAGCCACGTTTAGGATTTTTGTCTTTCATCCGCTGAAGGATGGACATGGTTAACTCCGCCAAATGATCGAATCCCATGTAATCCAATTCACCCTTTTCCATCAGTTCGACTGCCGGATCAAGCATGTCTCCCCACGAAGCAGAGCCACAACCCATTCGAATCTTTTTCATATCTTTAGACCTCCCTCTGTTTTGACTGCGTAAATTATGGCCATACTAATGATAATTTTTTTGTATGTCAAGCAAAAAATTGAACAGCCAGTCGAAAAAGAAAAGGGTCTTTTTCAGCGTATCGACATGCAACAACCTTGAGACAGCTTATTGCTTGACCCTTTAAAACAAATCATGTATTGATTTTATAACACACCTGAATCACACTGAATCTGATGCTGAGCCCCAAAAACACACATAGCTGACCTCCTTCTCGACCTGTAAGCACCCTTCCATAAATGGGGCATTGTTCAACCATTCAAGAAATGAAAAAGCGGAGGCAATTATGAAAACCACGATTATTCTAAGTCTAATAAGCGCACTCATATCGATAGGTTTCGGCATTGCGGCGGCTCAGACCGAGATCAAGGTTGGTATTGCCGGGCCTTTGTCCGGCAGCTCACTCACTGCGGGTGAACAGCAGGAAATCGGCGCTCAAAAGGCGTTCGAGCATCTGAATAACAAAGGCGGCCTGCTTGGCAAAGAAATTGTTGTCATTTCAGTGGACGATGCGTGCGAGCCCAGACAAGCCAAGGCGGTGGCGCGGCAGCTGGTGAGCGAGGGCGTTGTTTTTGTTCTCGGGCACCTTTGTTCCGCCTGTTCCCTTGCCGTCAGCAAGATTTATGAAGAGGCCGGGATTATCATGATCTCACCGGCTTCGACCAATCCCAAGGTGACCGAGGAAGGGGGTCCCAATGTATTTCGGGCGATAGGCCGCGACGATCAGCAAGGCACCATCGCCGGCGACTACCTGGCCGACCATCACGGCAACAGCAAAATTGCCATCATCCACGACGGTCAGGCCTATGGCTTGGGCCTGGCAGAGTTTACAAAACAGCAGCTGAACAAACGCGGTGTTACCGAGGTTCTGTTCGATAGTTACACCGCGGATCAAAAGGACTATAAGTCGATTATAAACAAACTCGTCAACAATAAAATAGATGTTCTCTATGCCGGCGGCTATCTATTGGATATTGGAATTATTATTCGTCAGGCCAAAAAAGAGCTGCCCAATCTTCGTTTGTTTTCCGGCGACGCTCTGGTGGATGTCCAGTTTCTGTACGTTGCGGGTGACGCAGGCGAAGGCACCTATTTTACCTTTGGCCCGGATATGCGCTTAATGCCGGAGGCCCAAGACGTCGCTGCCGCTATTCGCGAAGAGGATGCTTACGAGCCAGACGGTTATACCTTGTACAGCTATGGCGCTGTTCAAGCCTGGGCGCAGGCCGTTGAACAAGCGGGTTCCTTGAAACCGAAGGCTGTCATCGATGCCTTGAGGACCGGTAGCTTTGACACCGTGCTCGGTAAGATTGGCTTTGATGAGAAGGGTGACATTACCGGTATGAGCACCTTTGTCTGGTATGTCTTCGGCAAGGAAGACTACTCACCAGTAAAATGATCGGATTGACGAAAGTCTCAACCGGTTTCATACAGACGCCCTAGCGCTTCAAGATGCAGACCACGGAAATTGACGATAAATGAATCGGTCAACCAAAGAGACAAGAATGGGTGTTCGTGGGCGATTGCTGCTTGCGTTTCTGGGCATATCCATGTTCTCACTCATCGCAGCGGTCTCTGGTTTGTATTCCCTGTCGCAGGTTGGCGGCGCACTCAACAAGATCACTGATCAGCGTGTGCCCGAAGCTTTGTCATGGCTGGAGCTGTCAAAGCGCGTGGAAAGTCTCGTGCGCGCGGCACCCGCCTTGTTGGTAGTAGACACCGATAACGCACGGGTCGAAGTCTCGAACGATATCGTCTCGCAAATCGTACAGCTTGAGCCGTTTCTGCAGCGCAACAGACGCTTTGAGATAATAGAGGAAAAAGAATCGATGGCCGCAATCCTGAGACTGGTCGCTGCCATGACCGATAATCTCGAGCGCCTGGATGAACTCGTGAAAAAAAGGCTTTCCATTGTCGCGATCCAAAATAAACGGATTCGCGACCTGTCAATAGCCAATAGTGTAGCCAAGAGAATGCTGGCGCCTGGTGAGCGCATACTCAATGCCCAGATGATGGATTGGAGCAGACGCAAGGAAACCGCCGAAGCAAATCAATCGTCAAATGAAAAGTCGGATCTTGTAGATTCGATCATTGACTTGATCCCTCAACAACGGGCTGCACTACTGGTGGACTCCATTCACAATAGCCTCCTGAAAATCACAGATGCTGATAGCACTGAACGTATCGATGTCTTGATCTTTCCTCTGAAAAAATATCTTGAAGAACTGTATGAGGTTTCCCTGGTCGTTTCAAAACGCGCAAAAAGACGTCTTGCAAAACAAATTGCAGTACTTGAGGGTCTGACTGTGGGCCCCACAAGTCTTTCGCTGATCAGAGAAAATGAATTGGCCGTCATCGCCCAGGGCGAAGAGTTGCTGGCTGTCAACGTGCGACTGTCAAAATTTCTGACCCGCAGAGTAGAGTTTTTGGTAAAAAGCGCGAGTTCGGATATTGAGAAAGCGAACCTCCAGGCGTTAACGATACAGGCACTCAACCGTAATATTTTGATCGGCATCGCCGCTCTGAGTCTCGTGAGCTCCTTCCTCATCGTGTGGCTCTATGTTGGACGTAATCTGATTGCCAGACTGACTGCACTCAGCGACAGTATGCTCGCGATTGCCGGAGGTAACCTCAGAGCGCCTTTGCCGGAACCCGGCGGTGGTGACGAGATCGGCCGCATGGCAGAGTCCCTGGTCGTTTTTCGTGATACGGCAATTGAAGTTGCAGAAAACAATCTGCGCGACATTGAAACGGCGCGTCGAAGGCTGGTCGATGCCATCGAAAATTCATCCGAAGGATTTGCGTTCTTCGATCCTGAAGACCGTCTGGTGCTTTGCAACACCCGATACAGGGAATTGCTTGACCCAAATACGGACATTGATATTCAACCGGGAACGGCGTTTGAAGATATCATCAGGAGTGCCGCCAAGAATGGACACATTGTTGACGCAGAGGGCCGTATAGACGAGTGGGTTGCAGACCGTTTGGCGTTTCATCATGACCCAGGTGAACCACGGATTCAGCAACGTAAGGGTGGTCAGTGGCTTTTGATCACTGAACGCAAGACCGGGGATGGCGGAACAGTTGCCATTTACTCCGACATTACGGATCTGAAACAGCACGAGGAGGAACTCACGGTAAAGTCGAACACGTTGGAAGAAACCAACAAGAGACTCCAAAAAGCCCAGGAACAAATCTCCAAATACCTCGATCCGAATGTAACTGAAAAAATATTCAAGGGTGAATTTACAGCGGAGCTGTCTCACAAACGGACAAAGTTGACGATGTTTTTTTCCGATATCAAGGATTTTACTCAATTTACCGATGCGTCTGATCCTGAAGATGTGGCAAGGTTGCTCAATGAATACCTGGGGGAGATGGCTCAGATCGTCCGGACATGGGGTGGAACCATCCCTCAGTTTACCGGGGACAGTATTTATGCAATCTTTGGGGCACCGGATTCAAAGGGGAGTCGAGGAGATGCGTTGGCGTGTTTACGTATGGCGTTGGAGATGCAAATGAAGATGAAAAATCTTCGAGAGAAATGGTGGAACGAGGGTATCCAATTTCCCTTTGAAATCCGATGTGGCATTCATACGGGTATGGCCGACGTGGGCAATTATGGTTCCGAAGGATTTATGGAATATTCAGCCATCGGCCTGAACACCAATCTTGCTTCTCGCTTGGAACAGGCCTGTCAACCCGGTGAGATATATCTATCGCATACTTCGTGGGCCCTGGTTAACGACGAGATACCTTGTGAGGAAGTCGGCACCATTGAGGTTAAAGGATTCCACTATCCCATTAAGACTTACCGTGTTTTACAGCAAGATGTGGAAACGTCACCTGAACCTTAAAACAGGGTGTCGCTAACCCCGTGGCTTGCTGCGGGGTTCGATCAATCTTAAAAAAGTGTCCTTGCCAGGGCAGCTTATCGTAACCTGCCTCCCATTGCTTGATGGCCTTGCATAATAACGACAAAGGATCTGGGGTCGACCTCCTTGACAATTGAGGTTAAAATCTTTACATCCGGCCGTTTTAGAGCACAGAATAGTGTGGTATGTTCCGTATGCGTATACATTCCTTTTCCTGTCCATGAAGTCACCCCAATCCCCATACGGTTTAACAAGGACTTAGAAACGTTTTCAGGTTCGTCGGTAACAATAAAGGCCGTTCGCACCACACTAGGACCTTCCAGCACATAATCAGCCACCAAACCCCATATAAACAGCGTTACAAAAGCATAAAGGGCCATCTCCCATCCGAAAACCAACCCGGCAATCAGAATGACACCGCCATCAATCAACATGTAGACTTGGCTGTTTGGTATACCGGTTTTCAGGTTTATCACGCGGCTGATGACGGAAGACCCGGCAGGAGAGGTGCCGCCCCTATAAATAAATCCGATGCCGATCCCTCCCAAAACACCACCATACAATGCGTTTAATAAAAGATCATCTGTAATTCCAGGAGGAAGGTATTTTGCCATCAAATCAATGCCCAGGCTATATAAAACAGTAACATAGGAAGAGCGTATCAAAAAGCGGAAACGTCCCAGATAGTAAAACCCAAGAATCAACATAGGTATCGTCAAAACCAGCATTGTTAATCCCGGCAACCAGCCGGTGAACTTGTTGATAATAATAGCCGCCCCTGATGTGCCCCCCGGTGCGATATTAAAAGGTGCCAGAAAAACATCAAAATCAACTGCCAGAATAATTGAACCGATCGTCAATAAAACATAGTCGGGCACAGCTTTACGAAGATTTATTTTTGTTTTCAGTTTGTTAAATTTTTGACTCATTAGATTTTCTCCCAAAGGACCTCTGCCTATTTACTGATAAATTTGCCGCAGGATTCATAGGAATATGACAGCTATCGAAGTGTGTTACCTGGGATCATTGACGGGTTCCCTGCCGGGGGCCGCTACCCCTCTGCGTTCGAGAAGGGATCCCTCCAGCCGGTAAAAGTTGGTAAGGGCTTTGAGGTAGTTGACAATCGCATTGACTTCACTGATACGGTTGATCAGAAGGTCCCTTTGGGTCTGTGCCACAAGCAAATTTGTCGAACGGCCCACGCGGAATTTTTCGGTTTCAATACGCACTTTTTCTTCCTGAAATTTTCTTGTGGCCGCACTGGCAGCTATCTGTTCCCTGGTGCGATTGACCTCGATGTATGCGTTGCGTATGTCCAGTTCCACCAGTTGGGACAGGTTTTCCAATATTTTTTCCGCCTGGTTCTTCTCGAGTAGGGATCTTCTGCGCTGTGCCTTGGCGCTGCGGTTTCTTACGGGTTGTTCTAAGTTGAGACCCACAAGCACATCATAATTATCCCCCGGCAAATCGTCCACGGCGCCTGAAAAAGAATCCGCATATCCGGTTTTCCCCAGATTGATGAACAGATCCATTACAGGGAGCATGCCGTTCTTGGTGCGAACAACTTCGAGCTCTTGTCTCTGGATATCCAATTTGGCCTGATTTATCTCCGGTCGCATGCGTTTGGCAACGGCTACATGCTCCTCAATATCGCCGAGTTCAGCTTCCGGCAGGGCCGGGGGACGTACAATCGTTATCTCTCTGTTCCAGAAAGATTCCCCCGGTGGATTTAACAAACGCAGCAGAAGAATCCGGTTCGAATCACGGGTGCTTTTTGCATTGATTAAGGCCTGTTTCTGGGCAGCCACCTCAGCCTGAACCGCAGCAAGTTCAGACTCTGCCATGACGCCCACGCGAATCATCTCCTCGGTCTCGGCAAGTTGCTGGTTGGCAAGTTTCAGGGACTCCTCGACAATCTCGATTTGTCGCTGGGCCAGGGCATAATCCCAGTAGGCATTTTCGACCTGAGCAACCAGGGTTTCACTAAACCCCCTCAACTCGTAGATGCTGATGGCTGTCTCCAGTCTCGACTGTTGAATCCTCGCCATATTTACTTCGGTGCCATACCCGCGCAGCAGAGACTGAGTAACCGACAACCCCACACGGGCTTTTGCATAAGGATCGTCTGATTGATCTACATCTGTGACGCTGCCGGAGAATCCCAGTTCCATAAATGTACCCGTGGGAAAGTATTCTTTGAGAGAGATACCACCCCCGTAGACATCCGTAGTCGTATCTATGGTGCCGCGGCCCGTGATGCCCGGGTTCGCAACGTCGTTTCGTTCAAAAGCGATTTCCCCGCCTAAAACCGGATCAAACACGGCCCGTTCTTCATCCGTAAAGGTATTCTGGATCCAGGGGTTGAACCGCTCCACAACAAGGGAGGGGTTGTTTTCCATGGTGCTCAAAATGGCGTCATTCAAAGAAATCTTAAGGGGCCCACTGGTGGGAATCGATGCCTGCCTGTCTTTTTCAATGGCAGGTTCCCCGGATAAAAAAGCATCCATGTCATCAAGGTATTTGGAACGATTCCTATCTTCAGCTTTTTTTTCATACCCCGTGAACACGCAGGACAAGGGGAGTGTGACAACCGCTAAAACAAGAAAATAAACGCTTCTTTTCTTAAACTTGTTCATCTTTTTCACATGGATTCCTCGAGGCGTATGTCTTTGGACACATTTCCGGGTCGTTCAGATGCCAACGCCTGCACTGTTTTCAGTTTTTTTCCTTCAATCAAGGTGTAGATGGCGGGAAGTATGATCAGCGTTATCAGATTCGAGCTGATGAGCCCGCCGATAATTGCCCTGGCCATGGGTGCCTGGGCGTCTCCCCCTTCACCCAAACCCATTGCCAATGGTGTCATGGCCAGTATCGTTGTGGAGGCGGTCATGAGAACGGGCCGCAGACGTCTTCTGCCGGCCTCTTCAATGGCCTCTCTGAGAGGAAAGCCATCACGACGGCGAAGCAGGTTGATGTGATCCACCAGCAAGATGGCATTGTTCACAACGATACCACCCAGCATGATACAACCGATGTAGGACTGAATATTGAAGGTCGTATGGGTAAAGAGAAGCATGAGAATGACACCGATGGCAGCCATGGGCACGGAAAACATCACAGCAAAAGGATAGCGCAGGGATTCATAAAGAGATGCCATCACCATATAGACCAGAATGAGGGCCAGTATAAAACTGATCAACAACTCTTGAAAGGCTTTCTGCTGTTCCTGGTAGTCGCCGCCAAAAATGATGTTGAAATCCCTTGGTATGGGTACGGACTGCAAGCCCTCTCGGATATCCCCCAAAATGGAACCCATGTCCCGGTCACTGGTATTGGCGGTTACATAGGTCACCCGCTCCTGGCTTTTTCGTTCGATCAAAACCGGCCCCCGTCTCGGGCGAACCTGTACCACGTTTCTGAGAACCACCTGCTCCCCGTCGGCGTTGGTAACAGGGAGGTCAAGGATGTCTCTTAATTCACCTTTGCCCTTGTCCGCAAGCTTGACACGTATGCGATATTCGCTTCCGCCTTCCCGGTAATTGCCTGCCGAAGTTCCGGATAGAACGGTCTGCAGCATGTTGGCGATGCTGGATATGGTCAGTTTCATGTCGGCAGCCTTTTGGCGGTCGACGATAATCAGTTCCTCGGGTGTTCCGGTTTCCCTGCTGATTCTTGTATCGGTGATACCGGGTATGTCCGAGACGACCTCTTCCACACGCAGTGCCAGCTCATTGGACGTTTCGAGGTCGTATCCGTGCACTTCTATCTGAACCCGTTCGGTACCGCCGGTGCCGATGCGAAGAATAAAAAGCCCCCCACCCGCACGGGTACGAACCTTGGTCCCGGGAATCAAGTTGAGTTTTTTGCGAAGATCGGCTGCGATTTCTTCGCTGGATCGTTTGCGCTCCTTGAGTGGTTTCAAGGCGATGCGCATGGATCCGGTGTTAGAACCTCTGGCACGCCAGCTGGAACCGCCCAGAAATGATACCGTGTTGTCGATTTCAGGGACAGTTTCATAGACGATCGTTTCGATTTTTTGAAATGCGCGGTCCATCAATTCGAGCCGCGTCCCCACGGCCATTTCCGCATTGACCCTCACTTCCCCCTCATCGGATGCCGGCATCAGTTCGACGCCGACATAGGGGATCAGAAAAAGACTTGCGCCGAGCAGCAAAAATGCACTGCCAACGACCAAAATGCGATGGTTGAGGGCCATTCCAAGGATGTGCGTATAGGCATCTTCCATCTGTTTGAAAAATCTTGCGGTTATTTGAAAAAGCCATCCGCCGGTCCTATTTCCTGATTCACTCCCCGAAGATATGGGTAATTGGACACGGGCTGCAAGCATGGGAACGAGGGTCAGTGCCGCTGCCAGGGAGCAAATCAGAGAAAACCCGATCACATACGAGAGCTGTTCAAACATGATCCCCGACATCCCGCGGATAAAAATAAGCGGCAAAAACACGGCCAGTGTCGTCAGTGTGCTGGCGATGACGGCGGCGGTCACTTCCTGGCTGCCTTTTATGGCCGCTGAAATTCGATCTTCACCCGCTTCCCGAAGCCGATAAATATTTTCCAGTACCACGATGGCATTGTCCACCAGCATGCCGACACCAAGAGCGAGACCGCCGAGGGTCATCAGGTTCAAGGTAAAACCGTTAAAGTACATCAGGGCAAAGGTAGCCACAATCGAAACAGGGATGGTTGTGGCGATGATGGCCGTACTGGGAATATTTCTGAGAAAAAACAGCAGCACACAAATGGCCAGGACACCGCCATAAAGAATGATGGAGCCCACATTGGTGATGGAACGCTTGATATAGTCGGATGAGTCGATAATCGTGACAATCTGAATCTGGGGTTGATCACGGTTGATCCGCTCGATCTCCTGCAGCACACGCGTGGCCACTTCCACGGTATTTTTTCCGGATTGCTTGCTGACGGACATGCGAATACCGGGTTTGTTGTTTACACGGACGATCCGGGTCACTTTTTCCCACGCATCCTCCACACCGGCAATCTCTTTCAACTGGATGGGAACACCATCCCTGATGGCCACCACTGTGTTCTTGAGCTCATCCAGATTGTTGTAGACACCAGGAGTCCGGATGGTAACATCCTGCAACCCCTGCTCAATAGTGCCGGCAGGCAGGTTGATATTTTCTTCTTTGAGACGCTTCAGGATCTGGTCGATGGGCAGTCCCAGAGCCTTCATCTTTTCCGAATCCAGATTTACATGAATCTCACGGTCCAGGCCACCGCGGATATCCAGAGATGCGACACCGGGTATTTTTTCGATGCGGTTTTTTACCTGGTCATCGATGAGCTGCCTGACATGGATGGGGTCCAGATTACTGGATACCCCCAGAATGAGTATGGGGAAGGCAGCCAGATCGAACTTCCGCAACTGTGGGCGGTCTACATCTTCAGGAAGACGGGGTAAAACCCGGTCGAGACGGTCCCTGACATCATTGGCAGCTTCGTTCAAATCGCTTCCCCAGGCAAAAGAGACCCGCACGCTGCTTTGCCCTTCGGCTGAAACCGATGTGACTTCATCGACACCGGGAACGGCACTCATGGCCTCCTCGATAGGGATGGTGATAAGCTCTTCAACCTCCTCGGGGCTGGCGTCCTCGTATCCAGTGGAGATGCTCAATGTGGGATAGGTGATGTCCGGCATCAGATCAACGGCGAGTCGTGTCAGGGAAATGGCGCCGATGATAATTACGATCAGAGAGGCCATGATGGTCAGAACTGGACGTTTAACGGAAAAACTGGAGACGTTCATGATGGATGCTTCCGTGTGGCTCGTTTGCCTTTTTACAGATCTGTTTTTGTGTCTTTTGCGGGCTGTTTACCTGTCACCTGGCTGCCTGGAATGATGATGGAAGCGCCGTCTTCCAGAAGGTGCTGCCCCAAAACAACCACCGAACCGGTTATGACGGGTGCCCGTATTTCAGCGCTTTTGCTGTCCACGATGCCGAGGGTAACCGGAACAAAGCTTGCGGCTTTTCCTTCCGGGTCGACAACAAAAACACCTTGTGAATTGTTGCGCTTGATTACGGCGGCGGTGGGAACCACGGTGGCATTTTCATGTTTTTCGAACTGAATTTGTGCCCGGACAAACATGCCCGGTTTCAAACGCTTCTGTGGATTGGGTATTTCTATTTCGATTCTGGCTTCTCTGGATTTTTCTTTCAGGATGGGTGCAATGCGAAGCACCCTTCCGGAAAACGATCGATCCGGAAAGGCATCGGTTGAGATAGCGGCCTCCTGGCCAATGCTTATTTTGGGATAGTCCTGCTCGATGACATGAATGACGGCGATAAGCGTTCCAATATCTATGATGGAAACGATCGGTGTATTGGCCGCCAGCATGGCGCCCTCATCCACAAATCGCTCCCCCACCACCCGATATCCGGCGCTGTTGTTGCTGGGCACATGAATTTGGGTGTATTCGAGACGTACCTTGGCAACCCTCATGGCAGCCTCACTCTGGGCTACCCTGGCAACGGTCACCTTCAATTTTGCCTCCTGGGCTTTCAAGTCGGACAAGGATGCGTCCAGCTGTGATTCAGAAGCAATCTTTTTTTCTCTCAGGGCAACGGCCCGCTCATACTCCCGTTTGGCGTTTTCCAGCGCATTTTCCTGCTCCAGAAGATTGGCCCGCGCCACCTCGAGTTCGGCCTTGGCCTGGCTGACCTGCTGTTTGTATTCCGCGTCATCCAGGACAGCGATCAGCTGACTGCCTTGAAGTTCGTCGCCGATATTGACCCATATCTTTTCAAGCCGCCCGCCGATTTTTGGGGCGATAACAAATGCCGCACTGGGATACAACGAGCCGCTGTACCAGCCAATATTCTGAACCGTGGCCTGTTGAACCGGTGCGACTTCTACGGCAACAGGTATCTTTTTTCGCTCGCGTTTGACGTCTTTTTCATGAGCGCTTACGCGTTGATAGATCTGCCAGCTTAAAAAAGACACACCCATCAAAAGAATACCTATCAGAATTATTTTTTTCATGACATCGATAATTATTTGCTTTTTGATAAAGGATCAAGCAAAAAATAGAGGATAATGATTAAAGCTTCCCGCGAATTTCAGGTATTTGTCAAACCGATTGGCCCCATATGCAATCTGGGCTGCCACTATTGCTACTATCTCGAGAAAAAACAGCTCTACGAAAAAACCACGTCCTTTCGCATGCCCGAGGAAGTCCTGGAGACCTACATCGTCCAACATATGGACGCCTTTCCCGGATCGACGATCAATTTTTCCTGGCATGGTGGCGAACCGACCTTAATGGGTCTGGACACCTTTCGAAAAATTGTTTCGCTACAGCGCAGGCATCAGCCCCCCGGTCGACACATCACCAATGGCATCCAGACCAATGGCACCCTCCTGGATGAAAACTGGTGTCGGTTTTTGGCTGAGGAAGGATTTGGCATTGGTTTAAGTATGGACGGACCCCAGGACCTGCATGATCACTACCGCTTGACCAGACACCAGGCGCCCACACACGAACGGGTTCTACGCGGGTATCACCTGTTGCGACAGCACGCTGTTCCCATGGATATCCTTT
Source organism: uncultured delta proteobacterium (assembly GCA_963744665.1). Classification (GTDB taxonomy): domain Bacteria; phylum Desulfobacterota; class Desulfobacteria; order Desulfobacterales; family B30-G6; genus B30-G6. Next base: position 26,301 of record CAVUUM010000013.1, read on the forward strand.
GTGTGGTACATTCTTATAACGTTCAGTTCCCTAAAGAGGTTTACACATTCTTCAAACAAATCGGGGCGCAATATCTAACTTTTTTGCCTCTGGTCCAGCAGCATCCTGCTGCTGACAAGCTTGCCCACCGACATTCGGTCAGTCCTGACGATTGGGGCACGTTTCTTTGCACAATCTTTGACGAGTGGGTCCATCAGGATATCGGGAAGGTTAAGATACAGATATTCGAGGAGGCTGCCAGAACCGCCTTTGATCAGGAGCACACACTCTGCATTTTTCGAAAAACATGTGGCGACATCCCTGTTCTGGAACATAACGGTGACGTCTATTCATGCGACCACTTTGTCACCCCTGAACATCGCCTGGGCAATATCCGGGAAACCCGGCTGGTGGAACTTTTGGAAAGCCCGCAACAAAAAGCATTCGGGCAGCTTAAATCAGACACCCTGCCCCGCTATTGTCTATCCTGCGAGGTTCTGGAGATGTGCAATGGGGGTTGCCCCAAAGATCGCTTTGTTCAAACACCCGATAATCAAGCCGGTCTTAACTATCTGTGTGCGGGCTATAAACGCTTCTTTGTCCACTGCAGGCCGTTCATTGAAGAATTGTCAAACCTCTCACGAACCCGGAATCAGCCCCCGCAATCACCGCTCTCACCGTCCAAGGTGACCGGGCAACCTCCCAAAACAGGTCGCAATGCGCCTTGCCCATGCGGCAGTGGACGGAAGTATAAAAAATGCTGCCTGGGGAAATGAGCAGGATGTTATATTCTTTGGATCATCTTCAAAAGAGTCGATCCAAATTGGGAGAAGATCCTATTCTTTCAGCTTCTTGCTCAAAAATGCAATGGTGCGTTTCCAGGCCAGCTGGGCTGCTTCTTTGTTATACCGTTCAGGATTGGTGTCATTGTTGAACGCATGCTGGGCCCCCGGATATATATACAGGGTGTATTCTATAGCTTCTTTTTTTAGGGCTGCCTCGAAGGAGGGAATCCCCTTATTGATCCGCTCATCAAGTCCGCCATAATGCAGAAGCAAAGACGCCTTGATTCTGGAAACATCTTCAGATTCGGGCTGCCGCCCGTAGTAAGGGACGGCCGCGTTCAAATCAGGTGCATTGACTGCCAGCTGGTTGGCCATGGCGCCCCCCCAGCAAAATCCGACCACGCCGACCTTTCCCGTAGACATGGCATGGGTCTTTAAATACGTTACGGCCGCAACATAGTTATTGAGTGTTGATTGCTTGTCCAGCTTGCCGATCAACGCCCGCCCTTCATTCGGATCCTTGGGCGTTCCCCCGAGGGGAGACAGCGCGTCCGGTGCCATCGCTAAAAAACCCTCCAGAGCAATCCGCCTGTTGACATCTTCAATATGGGGATTAAGTCCTTTGTTCTCGTGAATGACGATCACACCCGGCAGTTTGGCACTGCCTTTGGGTCTTGCCAGGTAGGCGCTGACCTCACCGGTTGCACCGGAATAGGTCATATTGTCCGTAAAAAGGCGGGCATCGTCTGTTGAAACGATTGCGGCGGCAGCATGGTTTCTCTCTATCAATGGCAGCAGCGTGTTCGCGGCCAGTGAACCCCCCGCCAAAACAGATAATTTTTTGAGAAATTCCCGACGACCGATACGTTTTTGCAGGTATTGATTATGCAGGTCCCTTATTTCTGGATTCATCATATGACCTCCTCTTTTATGTGGCTCCTCTCCTTAACCTGAGTTAAGAGGAGTAAAAAGTCAACCAAAATCAATTTCAGCATGGTATGTCGGTATGTTATCAACGTACCATATTGAAACCGACAGCATCTGAAAAATACAGATTGATATCAATAGTCCCAGCATGATATGGGTGCAGCGCTTTTTCTTTTTCGTCCGACAAACCGTGTAACATGCTACGCATATGCCCAAATCATCTCATGAACCCCATCGCGACCCTCACCGCTGGATGATCTTTTCCGTCATCAGTGTTGTCTATTTCTTTGTCTATTTTCACCGGGTCTCCACTTCCGTCATCGTGCCGGACCTGTTGAAAGCCTTTGACACCCATGCTACGGCACTGGGTCTCATGTCTTCCATGTATTTTTACATCTATGCCCTGGAGCAGCCCCTGGTGGGATACCTGACAGACCGGTGGGGTCCCGTCAGGGTAATCGGTGTGTGGTCTCTGGTGGCCGCCGCGGGGTGTTTCATGTTCGGTATGGCCCCGAATATCTTCTGGGCTTCTGTGGCAAGAGCAATGATCGGATTTGGTGTCGGGGGGGTCTATGTCCCGGCCATCAAGGCGTTTTCCCAGTGGTTCAGGAAAAAGGAATTTTCATTCATGATCGGGCTGCTCATGTCTGTTGGAAATTCCGGGGCCGTCATTGCCACCACACCCCTGGCCTGGTCTGTGGATTTATGGGGCTGGCGAATCACATTTTTTGTCATCGGTGGGATCACGCTGATACTGGCCTTCGTGGCCCTGGTTTTCACACGAGATAAAAAAGATATCGAGGCGCCCGCGCCCCCGGCAAAGTCACTTGCTGTGGAAGCATCTCCGGAGAAGACAGTCTTTCAAATTCTTGTTTCGGGTCGTTTGTGGCTCATTGCCACCATCTTTTTAGGTGTTTATGGAACGGCTCTAACCCTCCAGGGTCTCTGGGCAACACCTTTTCTCATGTCGGCCCTCGGCATTGAACGAATCTATGCCAGCAAGCTGAATATGCTGATACCCATGGGATTCATCGTCGGCTCGCCCTTGATCGGCTGGCTCACTGAACGGCTTTTGTGGCCCAAGATAACAACCCTGCGGGTTATTATAAGCATTTATATTATAACCTGGCTTGGGATAACCTACTGTCACGCATGGCTCGGTGCTGCAGGTCTATCGATAATGCTCATGGGGATGGGTTTTGTAGCGGGTGGCTTCATCAGTGTTTTCTGGGGAGTTATCCGGGAAACAACCCAGGAAAAAACCCTGGGCATGGTGTCGGGACTGCTCAACCCCGCACCCTTTTTGGGTGTAGCCGTCTTCCAGGTGGTCACCGGCGCCATATTGAACCGCACCGAGCGTATGAATGGCCTTTACCCCATGTCAGGATTTACCGATGCCTTTTCCGTGTGTGTCGTGCTTATCGCTGTTTGCCTGGGACTGTCCTTTTTTCTAAGAGACAGATGAACGTCGAACATCGAACGCCCAACATCGAATGTTGAATTTGAAAGATAAAGAAAAAGAAATCGGTGTTTAGAAGAAATAGCAAGCTCATTTAACATGGCAACTCGACATGGTCTCGCCGAAAGTCTTTTCAAAGATCATACTATTTTTGGCCGCGAGAATCTTCAATCCTCTTTTTATTCGAAGTTCAACGTTCGATGTTCGATGTTGGACGTTCATCTTTAAAAATTATGACCTTGACCCCTATTTTAATTTGGGAAGATTTTTTCGTTCCGCTATTTTCTCCAGCAGCACCGGGATGAAGGTTGTCAGGTCTTCCACGATACAGATATCGGACAGATTGAAAATAGCCGCCATGGGATCGGTGTTGATGGCCACGATGAACCCGGACCCTTTCATGCCGCTGACGTGCTGGGCTGCGCCGGATATGCCGCAGGCCAGATAAAGGTCGGGTGTTACGGTGGCACCTGTTACCCCTACCTGCCGGTCATAGGCCAACCATCCCAGGTCGATGACCGGGCGGGATCCACACACCACCGATCGTGGAATCGCTGAAGCCAGGTTCCGGATAAGCTGAAGATTCTCTTCTTCACCAATGCCCCGGCCGGCGGATACAATAACCCTGGCTGCTGACAGGTCCAGGTCACTCGTCTGAAAAGGGGTGGTGGAAAGCGTGGCAGATGCCTGGGGGGCAAGCGTCACCGATTTGAGAGATACCGCTCCCCTTGTCTGATTCTTTTTCGGTTTTGCCCCATACGACCCCGGTTGAACGGTGAGAACCGTTGTTTCCGTATCAGATACCATGTCTGCGTTGATTTTGCCCCCGTAGACATCCCTGGAAAAACAGATGGCGTCCTCCTGAACAGAAAGTGTATTCACACCGGTAATACAGGCAGCCTTCAAACGCATGGCAAGTCCTGGGGCAAAATCCGATCCCCGGGAGGAATGGGCAATGCAGACATATGCAGGGGGGTGTTCCCCCAGGGTCTCATGCAGGACCGATTTGTAAGCCTGTCCATTGTACTGTGCCATTTGGGGTGAGCGTATACCCAGGACATCCTTTCCCGTTGTTCCGGCCAGGCTTTTTGCAAGCGTTTCCACCTTTTCTCCGAGAACCAGTATCTGGATCGGCAGCGGTCTGAGTTGCTGAAGCGCCTCGGCAAAATGCACCAGTTCATAGGTGACCGGCCGGATTTCTCCTTGAAAATGTTCAGCGATGACCACGATGGATCCGGATGTCCGCATGTTTTTCATGACAAAAATGACCTGTCGGACAAAATGGTTAACAACTGTTCCGCTTTCTGGGATGTGGACCCTTCCAGAAAAACACCCTCCCGCAATTTTCTGGGCAGGGTCACCTGTCTCACTGCCTGCAGCGGTGCAGGTTCATCTTTCGCATCCACGTACAGGGTATTCAACGCCAGCTTGTTTGCCCGCAGCAGGTTTGACAGGGATGGGTAACGTGGCTGGTTGATGCCGGTCTGAATCGTCAAGAGGGCGGGGAGCTGTAATGTAACCACCTCCCTGTAACCCCCTTCTATCTCCCGTTCCACATGCACGCCCTCACCGGTCGGCATGAGCTTCACGTGAACGACGGCTGTTGCACACGGCAGTGACAGGACCTCGGCCATGAGGGGTCCCACCTGCCCCTGCATCATATCTTCCGACATGGCGCCGCACAAAATCAGGTCAGCGTCGGAGGTTTCGGATAAGGACGCCATCCATCCGGCCAGGATAGACGGGTCCACAAAGTCATCTCCGGGAGTGACCATATGCGTCCCATGGTCAGCCCCCATGCCAATGGCCCGTCGAATGACCGTCTCTGATCGCTCCGGGCCAACGGAAAGAACATCTATCGTCGTTCCAGGAAAGGCCTCTTTGATTTGAACCGCCGCTTCCACAGCACATTCATCGAAGTGGTTCATCCTGAATGCCGAGGTATCATGGATCGTTACCCATCCGGCGTCTTTATCGATGGTGACGACGGCTTCGGATTCAGGAACCTGTTTGACACAGACGAGTAATTTCATAGCTGTAAGCCTTAAGCAGTAAGCTGTAAGCGGCTTATAGCTTACTGCTTACTGCTTATCGCTTCTTTTAGTAGTCTTCTCTTTCGATGATCGTCGCAACCCCCTGGCCGCCGCCCACACAAGCGTTGGCACAGCCGTAACGCCCGCCTTTTGCCTCGAGGATGCGTGCCAGCGTGCCTGTCAGACGCACACCGGTTGCTCCCAGGGGATGACCGATGGCGGTACCACCGCCCATGATATTGACCTTGTCAGGATCGAGACCCAATGCCTTGATACAGTTCAAGGCCACGATGCAGAAGGCCTCGTTGATCTCCCAGAAATCGATGTCCGAAGCTTTCAAGCCGGCCTTTTCCAGGGCTTTTTTGGAAGCGGGAACCGGGCCATCCCCCATGATGGTGGGATCCACACCGGCAAAGCCTATGGAACGGATGGTGGCCAGTGGTTTGATACCCTTTTTTTTCGCTGTCTCTTTTGACATGAGAATCATGGACGTAGCCGCAGCATTCAGGGGCGAAGAAATACCGGCCGTTATCACACCGTCTTTTTTGAATGCCGGTCTCAATTGGGAAAGACCTTCCAGTGTCGTTTCTGCCCTAACAGCCTGGTCTTTGTCAACGGTCATGACGGAACCGTCTGCCTGTTCTGCATCGATGGGCAGAATTTCGCCTGCAAAGAAGCCGTCTGCCTGGGCTTTTGCGGCCAGGTGATGAGAACGAGCGCCCCATTTGTCCATGTCTTCCTTGGTGAAGTCACACTGTGCAAAAAGTTTCTCCGCCGTCAACCCCATGTTCATGCTGGTCATCATGTCCCAGTGCTGATAGGAGGGATCCATAAACAATCCCATGTTGGGAACGATGGCGCCTCGATCGATTAGAGGACCGCCCATGGGTACGCGTGTCATGTGTTCCATGCCCCCCACCATGACGATATCCGCAAAATCCATGGCAATCTCCATGAAACCGATATGAATACCGGCCATGGCCGAGCCGCACTGCTGGTCAACAAATTTTGCAGGGATGGTTTCCGGTAGATTGGCCAGAAAAAGGGGGAAACGGCCACCAAAGGTAAATTGCTCTGAAACACCCGTGGCGCATCCCACAATAAAATCATCGATCTCTTTTGGGTCAATCCCGGTTTTTTTAATGGCCTCCGGCAGAAGTTTTCCCAGCAACTCGTCCGAACGCATTTTGCAGAACCAGTCCCTTGCAGGGTCGTTGGGGCGGGATCTGGTTTGCGCGGTTCTCAAATATCCTGCGATGACGACTTCTTTCATGTTCTTACCTCCTGTTCATCATATTAATTCGTTGTTTGCTATTGCATGTGTTCAGTACGTTAAACAATTTACATGTCGATAAACCCGGTATGTGTTTTGTATTTTGTGTTTGGTGTGTTGTAAAAATTGCATCGTCATCGACCGTTAAACACCTAACTACTAAATACCAAACACAAAACACTTCTTAATAAAACGTCCTTCCCTTCTCCACCATCTCCCGGATCAGAGCGGCCGGCTTGAAATGGATTCCGTATCTTGTCTCCAGTTCAACGAGTTTCTCGAGAACGTTGGAAAGACCCCAGGTGTCTGCATAACGCAGTATGCCGCCACGGTAGGGTGGAAAGCCTGTGCCGTAAATCATGGCCAGGTCCATATCCTGGGGCCGGTCACAAATCCCTTCCTGCATCATGTAAGCTGCCTCGTTGATGGCGTTTGCCAGCATCAGGTCTATGATATCCTGTTCCGCAACCGTCTTGGGCGCGACACCGTTGTCCGCAAGGTATTTTTTCACAACAGTTACAACCTTCGGGTTCGGCACGGGTGCGTCACCACTGTAATCCATGTAGCCGGCCCCGGTCTTTCGACCATAACACCCGGTATTATAGACCAGTTCCGTCAGGGGGTGAACCTTGTAACGCTCACCCAACCTTTTTTCGAAGGTTTTATTGACATGGTAATTGATATCGATACCCGTGAGGTCGGAAAGGGTCGCCGGTCCCATGGGCATGCCAAAGTTGAGCATGGCCTGTTCCACAGCGGAACCGTCAACACCGTCTGCGGTGAGATAGACAGCACCACCCATCAACCCACCCAACTGCCGGGAAACATAAAATCCAGGGCCGTCATTGACCACGATGGGAATCTTTTTGATCTGCCGCCCAAAGGCCACGCTGGTGGCAAGGGTTTGATTGGATGTCTGCCCGGCGCAGATGATCTCCAGAAGCATCATGCGATGGGCCGGGTTGAAAAAATGAAGCCCGATCATTCGGCCCGGCTCGGACAGGGCCGAAGCCATTTCCGTTATGGGCAGGGCGGACGTGTTGGTTGCAAACACGGTGTGGGAGGGGCAGATCCCTTCTAACGCCTTCCATATATTCTGTTTGATGGTCATGTCTTCCACCACGGCCTCGATGACCAGGTCCACCCCGTCCAGATCCTTGAGTTCGGTGGTGGTCTTGAACTGTTTCTCCAGCATGTTTTCCAGGTCTTCCTGCTTCATCTTGCGTTTCTTGATGGGAAAGGCAAAGGTCTTGCGGACGGAAGCAACCCCCTTTTCAAGGGCTGCCTCGTTGATATCCCAGAGAATGGTTTCACATCCACTTTTCAGCAGGAGATTGACGATACCGGAACCCATGACGCCCCCGCCCAGCATGGCCACCTTCCTGATGCCGGCAGGTTCGATTCCTTCGATGCGTTCGAGTCTCCCTGCAGCACGCGTATTTAAAAAGATCCCGATAAGATTTTCAGCAACGTCCGACACGACGCAATCGGCAAACAGCGCCACTTCCCTTTCGAGATCCTTATCCATATCATAGCTCAGCCCCTTATCGATGGCCTCCACCGCTTTCATGGGTGCTATGTAGCCCTTGGATTGTGCCGCCACCATGGCTTTTGTAAAATCCATCATGGCCTTTTTTTCTGCAGCACTCGGAATCCAGTGGTGCTGATTACGTGTCATGCGCGCCTTGATGTTGAGCTGACCGCTGATAAACCGTTGGGCAGCCGCAACCGCTTTATCGATCAGTCCTTCGGCATCCGCCAACTCATCCACCAGTCCCCTTTTGTGGGCCATCTCGGATTTGATGGGCTTTCCCATGGTAATCATCTCCAGCGCGTACCGCAGTCCGATCAAGCGGGGCAATCGCTGGGTGCCGCCTGCACCTGGAATCAGGCCGATCTGCACCTCGGGCTGACCCAGATTGACCCCCCCGGCAGCCACTCGGTAATGACAGGCCATGGCAATTTCCAGACCCCCGCCAAGACAGTTGCCATTGATGGCTGCCACGACGGGCTTGGGCCCTGTTTCCAGACTGCTCATAAATTGTGTAAATGCCAGTGACCGCTCCACGACAGTTCCACGATCCTTTACGCCCTGAATCTGAGTGATGTCCGCACCGGCAACAAAATTTCTGCCGGTGCCGGTGAGAACCAGGGCCTTGATATCCCCATCTTCGTAAGCCGCCTTGAGCGCCTGGGCAAGATCCTCCACAAAATGTTCCGAAAGCTGGTTCACGGGCGGGTTGTTCATACTGAACACAGCCACACCCTCTTTCACTTCCACCTGGATGGTATTAAATTCGGTTTTCATACATGACTCCTTTATTTAGCCTGCGGCTGTCATTAGCCCTTCGGGCAAAAGATATTGTCATTTCGCCTTCGGCTGTCATTAGCCCTGCGGGCGAAATATATTGTCATTTCGCCTTCGGCTGTCATTAGCCCTGCGGGCGACATTAGCGCTGCGCGCGTCATTTATGGTTGCTGATAGCTCCTGGCCAAACCTAAAACCTAAAAGCTTGAAACCTAACACGCGATGTAATCCCCCTCCAACCCTCAGACCCTCTTTTTTATAACCCCCCAAACCCCACATCGTCCATCTCGACGGCCGCTCCGTCAAAATCCTTGATCGAAACCATCTTACCATGGGTAACGGGAAGAACCGTATTAATAAAAAACTTCGCCGTCTGGATCTGGCCTTCATAGAAGCTGATATCCTTCTTCTTGACCTTGCCCTGAAGCTTTTCAGCGGCGACAGCGGCGCGCCATAGCAGCATCCATCCCATGGTGACATCCCCCATGACTTCCAGAAACGGAAATGCGTGGGCAAAGGCCTTTTTAAACTCGGGCGTCATGGCTTTCTGGCCAAGATGCAGGGCAGATTCTCCCAGGCTGTTCATGGCTTTTTCCAGTTTGTCGGCCAGGGGTATCAGGTCTTCGTGTTTCCTGGCATACGCGATGGTTTTTTGAATCTTTTCCAGAAATTCCATGAAAACTTTTCCTTTTTTCATGCCCAGCTTGCGGGCCAAAAGATCCATGGCCTGAATACCATCCGTACCCTCGTAGATAGAAGCTATCTTGCAGTCTCTGGCAATCTGTTCCACCGGATACTCCTGGGTATATCCATATCCGCCGTACACCTGGATCGCCTCGATACAGACATCATAGCCTCTCTGGGCACAGTAGGCTTTAACCAGTGGCGTCAAGAGGTCCGTCATGCCCTGATAATGCTCTATTTCTTCTGCCTTTTCCGTGTTGGCCAGCTTGTCAAAACACCGCACCGTGTAGTAGGCAAAGCTGCGCATACCCTCCACATGAGCCTTCATCCAGAGGAGCATACGCCGCACGTCCGGATGATTGATGATCGCCACCGGGGGGGCATCCCGTTCGGCAAACTTTTCCAGATCCCGGCCCTGAAGTCGTTCACGGGCATAGTTCAGGGCATACAGATAGGCCGTGGTGGCATGAATAAAGGCCTGAAAACCCACCCCCAGCCGGGCTTCGTTCATCATGTGAAACATGATGCGCATGCCGTGATTTTCCTCACCCAGCAACAGCCCCCGGCAGTTGCCTTTACTCCCCAGAGACATGCTGCAGGTGGCAGAGGCGTGAATACCCATCTTTTCTTCGATACCGGTGCAGACCACATCGTTGGGCTCACCCAGACTGCCGTCTTCATTGACCCATATCTTGGGCACCAGAAATATGGAGATCCCTTTGGTACCGGCAGGCGCACCCTCTATGCGAGCAAGCACCGGGTGAATAATATTTTCCTGGAGGTCGTGTTCACCGTTGGTGATAAATATTTTATCCCCTTTAATGGTGTAGGTGCCGTCGGCATTCTTTACAGCCGACGTGGTCAAGGCCCCCACATCCGATCCGGCATTGGACTCCGTCAGGAGCATGGTTCCGCCCCATACACCGGTATAAAGCTTTTTGAGAAACATGGTTTTCTGTAATTCCGTGCCAAACAACTCCACCATCTTGCCGGTGCCATGGCCCATCCGCGCATAATTGACCAGCGGATAGTTTCCCCCTACAATATACTCAGCCACAGCCATGCCGATACTGCTCGGCAAGCCCTGTCCGCCAAGCTCCGGATCTTCATTTAACGCGGTCCACTCCCCCTCGATGAGAAGTTTGTGAGGTCTGTGAAAACACTCGGGAACCATTACCTGGCCTTTTTCAAAGCGCAATCCAACCTTGTCTCCTTCTGCGTACGTGGGCACAAGCTCCTTGAGTGCAAAGGTTCGCGCCTCTGAAATAATCATGTCAAAGACTTTCTTGTTGAGACCATCGTATCTTTCATAATCCAACAAATCCTCAATCTTCATCTGTTCGTATAGGACAAAATCCATATCTCGACGATCTGCAATTACCTGTGCCATTTTTTTTATCTCCTTTCATTCAATTAAAACTTCTGATGTTCTTCTTTATATATGATTGGATTAAACAATGTTCGAGAACACCTAAACCTGTTGCTGTCATTTATGGTCACTAGCCCTTCGGGCGACATTAGCGCTACGCGCGTCATTTGTTCTACCGAACGTCATTTGCCCTACGGCCGACATTAGCGCTGCGCGCGTCATTTATTGTGGCTTATGGCGGACAGTTCCTTCCTAAAACATAAAACCTAAAACTTAACACGGTTTCGTTATATCAAAATTTGGTCGGCCAATTGGCCAGTCGATGCTCGCCAATACCGTTATTCCGTTCACCCCGGCTGATTTTCAGAGCTCGACCGATATAATTTCGCGTTTCCCGGGGATCGATCACATCGTGAATGTAATGCATGCCGGCAGCCCCGTAGGGAGACGCATCGTCCACCATCTGCTTAACCAGTTTCTCCCAGGCCTTCTTGTCCCGCTCCGTGGCAGGAATTTTACCACCAAAGACCACGTTGGCAGCTATTTCCGGGCTCACGAAACTCATTTCCGCCGTGGGCCACGCCACGATAAAATTGACACCACAACCCGAACCGGCCATATTCCAGAAAGCCATACCATATGTTTTCCTGACGATAACGGAAATCTTGGGAACCGATATCAAGCCCAGGGCGTTCATGTAGTTCATCACCCTGGCTGCCACGCGGTTTCTTTCGGCTGCTTTTCCCACCAGAAAGCCTGGCGTGTCATGAAAAAACACCAGGGGGATATTAAACGAATCACACAGACATAGAAAGCTGATGACTTTGTCGATGCCATCCGTATCCATGGCACCGGCATTGACAAAGGGTTGATTGGCGACAACACCCACCACATGTCCCTTGATCCTGGCCAGGGAGGTAATGACATTTTTGCCAAAATCGGGTTTGATGGGAAAAAGACTTTCCCGGTCAAAAACAGCATTCAAAATCCGGTGCATGTCATACGCACGGTTTCGTTTTTTAGGCAGGATGTCCAAAAGGCTGTCCAACGCTTCGGATGCATCGAAATTCTCCCGGCACGGCGGTGCTTCCCCGTTGTGCTGCGGCATATAGCCCAAAAACTGCCGGATGATTCTGAAACAATCGTCTTCTGTTTCGGCAATCCGATCTGCCATACCGGTTATTTTTCCATGGACCTCGCAACCCCCCAGTTCTTCATCGGTAATGGACTCGCCCAGAGCCAATTCCAGGATTCTTGGTCCTGAAACCCCCATCGCGCTCCCTTTGACCTGCACCACAACATCGGACAGACATGCCATCCAGGTGGGCATGCCATAACACTCTCCCATGACGGCCGTAATCATGGGTGTTTCCCGAACCCGGCTCATGATTTGAAGGTACGTGTCAAACCCCCCGCCCCCGAAAGATGCAAGACCCCGGGAGCCCATGATATCGGGCATTCTGGCACCGCCGGCTTCCCCGAGATAAATCACCGGATACCCGTATCTCGCCGACAGCTGTTTTAATTCACCTTCCTTGCGGCCTGCAACACGGCTCGAGGTGGCGGCCAGAACGGAAAAATCATTGGACAGGATGCCCACCGTACGACCATCGATGGTGCCATATCCGCCTATTTTGCTGTCCGCCGGGGTTCTATCCTCCATTCCCGGCACATCGGAGTGATTGAACATGCCCACCTCAAGAAAAGAACCGGGGTCCAGAAGGGCATGGATGCGTTCTCTGGCACTGAGCCGCCCCTTGGCATGCTGCTTGTCGATCTTTTCCCTGCCACCCATTTCCAGTGCCCGGGCTCTTCTTTTCTCCAGATCCTGCAGTTCTTTTTCAAAAGACATATCCGTATTTACCTCTCCTCTATCTCAAACGCCGACATACCGGGAAATAGCATCTATCATAAGCCGCGTTGCCCATGTCATTTGCCCTGCGGGCGTGATTTGTCCTTCGGACGACATTAGCGCTATGCGCCGTACGCGTCATTTGCTGCGGCGTCATTCATTGTTGCTGATAGCCTATTCCCGGCCGAACCTAAAACCTAAAACCTAAACATTCATTTTCACTACAGAAAGCGAATGATCCACTTCTTCCCCATAAGGTATCCGTTTGCCGTCTTTGGTATAGCGATAAAATCCCTTTCCAGCCTTTTTCCCCAGGCGCCCCTGGGCAATCATTTTCAGCAGGAGATCCGATTTCGTTACCAGATGCTCCTCCCCCAGATCCGCCATGGACTGACCCACCAGGGCAAAGGTGTCCAGGCCGGCATTGTCGGCGACTTCAAAGGGACCCACATTCCAGCCATACCCCAGTCGCATGCCGGCATCCACATCTTCCGGACTGACAATGCCGTCCGATACCAGATCCATGGCTTCCCGGAAAGCCGCCGAAAATATGCGGTTCATCACAAAACCGGGGATGTCACGGTTCACACGCACCGGTGTTTTTCCAAGAGAGGTGATAAAGTCCACCCCTGCTTCAAACACATTGTCGGCTGTCTGCTCCCCTTTTACGACTTCCACGAGCCCCATAAACGGTACCGGTCCAAAAAAATGAAGACCCAGCATACGCTCGGGCCGGTTGAGATGGCCGGCAATACGGGTAATGGGTATGGAAGAGGTGTTGGTTGCCAGGGGGGTTGTAGCGGGGATTTTTCCTTCCAGTGCTTTAAAAAGGTCGATCTTGAGCGCCTCTACCTCCAGGACCGCCTCGATGATCCAGTCTGCGTCTGCCGCACACGACAGATCGGTTTCATAGCTGAGACGATTGAGAATTTTATCGGGAACTTCTTTGAGAAACCCCTTTTCTGCCAGTTTGTTGACCGACCATTGCAAACCCTTTTCCGCCTTACCCAAGGCCTCCGGCTTCACATCGTTCAGGTGGACCCTGTATCCGCTCTGGGCACACACCTGGGCGATCCCGGCACCCATAAATCCTGCCCCGATGACCAAAACGTTTTGCTGCTCCATTCTTTATTCCTTCTTATAGGTCACTTGACACGTTAATTTACTTCAATATTCTGCGGTTCCTTGTTCGATATTCGATATTTCACGGACACAACGTTGATGAACTCGTAAAAAGTCCGAGTTAGATGGTTTTGTAAAAAGTTCAAATTCAAGGCGTGCAAATTTTGTAATCATGAGGCGTACTTACCGTACGTTGAATGATTACGGAATGCAGCACAACGCAGAAGTTGGACTTTTTACGAGACCGTCAACTTTATTTGACGGCAAAGCCATTGCGCTTTCATCCGGCCCCAGAACCAGGTTTTCCATCGTGAACTAGAGCTTGGACCGTTCGATAATATTCATGGCCGCTTTTTCCAATATACCGACCACATAACCCATCTTCTGGAATCGTGTGTCCTGTGTCTGGCCATGATAATAGCGGTAGTAGATCTGCTGTACGATCCCGGCCAGCTTAAATAAGCCGAAACAGAAATAAAAATCGTAATGAAGAATGACGCGGCCGGACAGGCGCTCATAGAATGCCACCAGTTCTCTTCGTTTCAGCGCTCCTTCTGCGTTGGTGGGGACCGTTCGCAAAAGCTGCATTTCCTGGGGGTCTCCGGCTTCGACCCAATATGCCAGGGTACCGCCCAGATCCATCAGGGGGTCCCCCACCGTGGTCATTTCCCAGTCCAGAACCCCGATGATATTCAATGGGTTTTCAGGGTCCAGCACCACATTGTCGAATTTAAAATCGTTGTGGATCAGACAGGGCCGGTCGGTATCCGGTGGCATTTTTTCTTTGAGCCAGCGCATGACCACCTCGGCTTCCGGAACATCTGGCGTGCGGGCTGCCCGGTATCGCCTGCTCCAGCCTGTCACCTGGCGTTCGACGTATCCTTGGGGTTTACCCAGCGCTCCCAGGCCAATTTCCCGGTAGTCCACACGGTGCAGTTCATACAGAACCTTGAACAGGTTTTCACACAGCCGCGTCATCTCCCCGGGGCCCAGCCCCAGTGATGCCGGGATATCCTTTCGCAAGATAGTACCCCTGATCCGTTCCATGACATAAAATGAACACCCCATCACATCAGGATCTTCGGTGTAGGCCAGTGGCTGTGGGCAGTAAGGGTATACCGGTCCAAGTGCTTTCAACACCTTGTATTCCCTGCCCATATCATGAGCGGTTTTAGCCTTGGTCCCGAAGGGCGGCCGCCGCAATACCATTTCCCGTTCACCCACTGTCACCAGATAGGTCAGATTGGAGGCACCGCTGGGAAACTGCTGGATCGCCATTTCTCCTTCAAGCCCGGGGATCACATCCCGCAGAAACGCTTCCACTTTTCTGGCATCAAGCGCTTCACCTTTTCTTACGTTGGTTGCTTCGTCCATAAGGTTTGTCTTGCTGTGAAATAGGTTTAAGTCAATCACGAAAGCACGAAACTCATAAAACACGAAATTAAATTAATGTATCAAAACCAAGGGCCTATTTTACGGTTTTACCTTCATACTCTTTTAAAATTCTGCGGGCCACGGATACCTTGTGAACCTCGTCGGCCCCGTCGTAAATCCTGGCCGCCCTCTCGTGACGGTAGAAAAAGGAGATGATCGTGTCATCCGTCATGCCCAGTCCGCCGTGCACCTGAAGAGCCCGGTCGATCACTTTCTGCATGGTGTTGGCCACCATGAATTTGATCAAGGAAATGTCCTGGCGGGCTTCCTTGATGCCCAGGTTTTCTATCGTCCAGGCCGTGTGGAGGACCATCAGCCGGGCCGCCCGGATTTCCGCTGCACACTCCGCGATCCAAGATTGAATGATCTGTTTGCTGGCCAGTGTTTTTCCGGGGGCGATCACTCGAGTCATTGCCCGGTGGCACATCAGATCAAAGACCCGGTTGCAGATACCGATCCAGCGCATGCAGTGATGAATCCGACCCGGCCCGAGTCTGTCTTGTGCAATGATAAACCCGTGCCCCTCGCTGCCCAGGAGATTTTTCTGCGGTACCCTGCACGATTGATACAGGATTTCCGCATGGCTGAAATAGCCTTCTCCGGCATGTCCCATCACCGGAATGTTTCTGACGTGATTGAAACCCGGTGTGTCCGTGGGCACGATGATCATACTGGCACGCATATAGGGTGATGCATCCGGATTGGTATTGGCCATGACAATGGCAAATTTAGCGCCGTCAGCAGAGGATGTATACCACTTGTGACCGTTGATCACGTAATCATCCCCGTCTTTTACAGCGGTAGTATCCATCATGACCGGGTTCGAACCGGGCAGGTCGACTTCGGTCATGGAAAAACAGGACCGGATCCGGCCATCCACCAGCGGTCTGAGCCAGGTTTCTTTCTGCTCATCCGTACCGTACTGGTCGAGTATCTCGATATTTCCGGCATCCGGCGCCTGGCAACCGAAAACAAGGAAGCCCAGCATGGTTCCGCCCAGAATCTCTGAAACGAGACCGTGTTCCACCAGGTTGAGCCCCATGCCCCCGTATTCTTTGGGGTGATTGGGTGCCCACAGTTCCATCTGCTTGACCATTTTCTGTTTCTCCGCAATAACCGGCAACAGACGCCGGGTGTCATTGCCCAAAAACTCGGGTTCCAGAGGAATGAGCTCTTTTTCAACAAACTCCTTCATCATACCGAGTATGGTCTGCATTTTTTCCGATATGTTAAAATCCATTGTGCCTCCTTTTTTTTACAGGAATTAAGCTGTTATTGTAAAAAATCCTCAATTCGATTTTTTTCAAATGCCACCTGCATAGCCGAATGATTCCTGCCTGACGCATCGTTATCCATGTGTTCGGATTAGCGGTATGTCAGCAAGCGCTCATCATTCTCGATCTCCAAGTGCGAGATATCATTAAAACCGGCCAGTGCCAGACCCCGGGCATTGTATTTGAACCGTGTGATGGACGCGTTCATGATCTGCCAGGACAAAGCCATGGCCGATGTGTCCGCCAGATCCAGGGCTTCCTGAACCACCACGGTAATGGGTCCGCCGGAAGTAAAGACGGCCAATCTCTTTTTAGCCCCCTGGTCCTGCATGACCTGACGAACACCCTTTATCACCCGACGATTGAAACCACGCCATGTGACAACTCCCGGCATATCGCAGGTACCGGAAACCCAGCGGTTCATGGCTTCCTCAAACAGAAGCTGGAATGTCCTTTTATCCGTGTAAATATCCGCAAGTTTTTCGGAAATGGATGGGTTTTCTTCGATCATCCCGGGAAGCTGGGTTTCAAAAACCGATGCAGAGTCATATTCATCGAAGGCTTCGTCCGAAATGATTTCCGGAACAGGCATCTGAGTCTCCTTATAAACCGATACCAGCGCCCCTGCCGTATCGATCTGCCGCTTCATGCCGCCCACATAGATGGCGTCAATCTTTCTGCCGATCCTGACCCAATGCCTGGCGATAATTTCTGCCTGCATGACACCCAAGGGGGACAGACGATCATAGTTTTCCTCGCCAAACGATGCCTGGCCATGGCGGATCATGTAGAGTTCACTCATTAGAACGTCTCCTTTTAGGGTCCAGAGGCTTCATTCCCATGAGGCTGCCTCCTCAACATCCCGTTCAGAACCTGGGAAGTGCCGGAATAAAAATGTTGTCAACTGTTCCTCTCCTGCCATTCCGAGCAACCGCCCCTTTTCCCTTCCCCCGATAAACAGCAGATATACCGGTGTCCCCTTGATATGCAGCATCTGTCTGAACCCATTGATCATTTCTTCTTCAAGCAAACAGACCTTTACAGTATCTTTATATTTTTCAGATAGTTGGTGTAATAGAATGGATTGGTTTGAAAAATCAGGACCCTTGGGCATACATAACAACAGGACAGGCTTTCCAGCTCTGTCGATCTCTGTGGTATAATTTTTGTTGTTGATAAAGGTAACCATGGAACCTGAGACTTGGGTCATGTGTGTTGGTGTTGGTTTTGCCAGCTAAAGGTTCAAGTATCATGCCAATTCAACCAGATAGCAGCATATGTACAACCATTTGATATAATATTCCTATTTTAAAACATTTTTTCCCTGTGCACCCGATGCCTCTCAGTATGTGCGCCATAGCACACATGTGAGTCAACACACAAGTGTGCCATAACGCACACCTTTGATTTGAAAACCCATTCAACAGGATTTGTCAGCCAACACGGGTCGAGTCGCCATAAGGAATAGACATACGCTTGCCTATCAAGGCCTGTTGACAACATGACAGGACAAGGTTAGTCTAACCTCAACTTTCTGGGTTCAGCGAACGCGAAAGTTGAGTAAAAAACCTGAACCCGGGTTTCAAAGAACACCTACTGAAAAACCGCATCTATCAAACAGGAGGCTCCAAAATGATCGTTGTCGCCAAACTGAAAGCTCAGGAAGAAAAAGAAGCAACACTGGAAGCAGCATTGCGGGACATGGTAAAAAAGGTGGCATCCGAGGACGGGACAGAGGCGTACACGCTCCACAAATCCAGCAAGGATCCGGCACTGTTCATGTTCTACGAAAAATACAAAAATGCCGATGCGCTGAAACAACACAGCGCCACACCTCATTTCAAGGCGCTTTTCGCAACCATTCAGCCCCTGCTGGCGGCACCGGCGGAAATCGAGATGTATCAGGAACTTGCAGCACTGGACCGATCATAGCCCAACCTTTCACTCTCAACAAGAATACCCATAAGCACCAGGTTCTTCATCATAAAAAATAAGGGGACGCTCTTTTGTTTATTAGTTTCTTCATGTCTACAAAAGTATCTTATAAATAAAGGAGCGTCCCTTATTTAGGGGACGCTCCTTAAAAAGCCAGTTTCCATGGGTTATTGGGGGGGGGGTCGTCCGCTAAGGTGACGGCCGGACAAGGTTGTATTGTGAAATTCTTCTGTAAAGTGTTCTGCGGCCGATACCCAGTAGACGAGCTGACTTGGCGACATTCCAGTCGGTCTGTTTCAGTATCGCCTCTATGTCACCGCGATCCTTTTCAGGCGCTCTTCTGGCTAAAACCTTCCCGGAAACCGGCAATTCATGAATATCGTTCGGGATGTGCCGCCGGTGAATGGTGTTGTCATGACAAAGCACAAAAGCATGTTCAATGGTGTGCTCCAGTTCCCGGATATTCCCGGGCCAGTGGTACCCCATAAAAACATCCAGAACCTCATCGCTGAGCTTCTCGACATGCTTATTGAAGGCCTTGTTAAATTTCTGAATAAAATGATCTACCAGCAAGGGAACATCCTCCAGGCGGTCACGTAAGGGAGGAAGTTGGATTTCGACAACCTTGAGCCGGTAATAAAGATCTTCCCGGAATTCACCATTCATGACCTTCTGCTTCAAGTTCTTGTTCGTACTGGCTACGATACGGACATCGGCTCTCATGGTAGCGGAATCCCCTACCCGCTCAAATTCTTTTTCCTGCAACACCCTTAGAAGTTTCAACTGAATTTTCGATGAGATATCACCAATTTCATCCAGGTGTATGGTGCCCCCGTCTGCTGTCTCAAATCTGCCCCGGGCATCTTTGACCGCGCCGGTAAAAGCACCTTTTATATGTCCGAAGAGCTCGCTTTCAAGCAGGTTTTCAGCCAGAGCCGAGCAATTTACCGTCACAAAAGGCTTGAATGTCCGGTTACCGATATTGTGAAGGGCCTTGGCCACCAGTTCTTTACCGGTTCCACTGTCACCCGTAATCAAAACTGTCGTCTCCAGGTCGGCGAGATCCTCCATCAGCTTGTAAATCTCCCGCATCGACCTGCTCTTGCCGATGATTTTCTGAAATTGGCTTCGCTCTGCAAGCTCTCTTTCCAGTTCGTTCAATCTCGTAATATCCCTGATAACGAGAACGGCACCCATGAATTTGCCATTCTTGTCCATGAGGGGAGAACAGGAAAGGTCCGATTTCTGAGACGGACGCTGCGGATTGCCACACTCCACCTGGTAGCCCATGATGCTCGACTTTTGTTTGAGCGTCTCCAGCAAGACCTCGTGACAAGCATTGTCACACCGGTTGGAAACATCCGTAAATACTTTGCCGATGATTTGCCTTGTATCCAACCCACAGATGGTTTGTGCCGCCTGGTTGGCCTCGATCACCCTCAAATCCGTATCCACGGTAACAATGGCATCTTTCACGCTTCGAAAAATGGCCCTGAGCCGATTGCGGTGCTCCATGACATCGGCCTTGGCCTGCTTCCGGTCTGTGATGTCTCGAACAATGCTGCGAAATCCTGCTGGCTCTCCCCTGGAATCTTTTTTCAATGATATGGAATACTCGAGTATTTTTCGAAGACCGCCCCTGGTGAATGTCTCAAATATAAAGGACTTGCTGGGAATGCCGGTCAGATAGACCCGGTTAAACGCCTGGTAACAGGCATTGGCTGTTTCTTCGTCGGTGGCCTCGCGATAATTTCGGCCCATGAGCCATTCCCGGGAAACACCGAAAATTTTGCAAACAGCATCGTTGCAGAAAATGGTGTTGCCGGACAGATCATTTTCCACGTAACCATCCTCAATGTCATTGAGGACAATCCGATAGTTCTCCTCTGTTTCACTCAGGGCGGCCTCCCTGTTCTTGAGGGCCGTGATATCGATCAGGCATCCAACGCCCTTTGAACCCGCTTGCATTTCCCCACCAGGATGATAACCGCTGACCCAAACAAAGGATCCATCCTTTTTGAGCATTCGGAATATCAGTGGTTCCCTGTTTCCGACATCCTGGTTCGAAGCCATGGCGACGTGCTCGAGTATGGGCCTGTCCTCCGGATGAACCACGTCCCATATTTTTTTTTCGCGGATCTCCCCAGGCTCCCTGTAACCCAACATCTGTAGCAGGGCCTTGTTGACATAACAGATCCTGTCCCCATCAAGGGTATAGACCCCGGCCGTTAGTTTTCCCAGAACGTCTCGATCGTTCTCTATCATTTCACTTGACCCCTGGAACCCTCGAATCCTCAATTTACATTACTGTTCTTTTGATCCATAACACAAAACAAGCCTTTGCCCGCCATAATGGGTCCAAAGCACTTGTTGTCGGAAAGACAAGCCGACTGTGTGAGCTCTCCGGATCGCCATCGATTGATCAGGCCCGGTTCCCGGATGAAAGGACGGCACAAGGAAATATAATCTGCAATGCCATTATCGACAATCTGCTGTGCTGTTTCATAGGATCGATTTCCCCCCACCAGAATCAGCGGCACCTGAACTTCTGTCTTGAATGCCCTGGCCTCTTTTTGAAAATAGGCCTCTTTTTCCGGTGAATGAATACCCATACGACTGGGACTCATTTTTCCCCCGGTAAGCAGGCCCCCGCTCAACTCGATGGCGTCGATGCCCCCTTCCGCCAGCATCTTTCCTACCTGTATGGCATCTTCCAGCACCAGACCGTTCTCAAAAAAATCACCGCAGTTCATTTTTATCAATATGGGAAACGCATGACCAACGGATTCGCGTATGGCTTTCAATACCAACATCAGCGGCTTTGACCTGTTTTGAATGTCGCCGCCGTATGCATCGGTTCGCTGGTTGTAAATGGGTGAAAGAAACTGGCTCAACAAATATCCGTGTGCGGCATGGATCTGCACCCCGTCGAAACCTGCCTGTTTGGCCCGCCGAGCTGCTTCCGCAAATGCCGTTACAATGGCTTGAAGGCCCTCTGCAGTCAACGCTTTGCGCGGAGCTTTGGCCATCCCCTCCACAGCCGAAGGCGCCACCGGCATTAAACCGCTCAATTTTCCATTGGCATGATAGCCGGCATGCGCCAGCTGCATCACGATCTTGCCACCTTTGTCATGAACAGCCCCGGTCATCCGGCTCAGTCCGGGAACGAGCGCATCCGCGTATACACCCAACTGCCATGGCCCGGCCTGGCCTTCCCTGCTGACATAGGCGTGACTGCTGATGATCAGACCGACACCCCCTTGGGCGAGATCGGTCATAAGGCCGATCAGGCCGGGTGTGACAGCACCATCGTCATCAGCCATGCCTTCCCAGGTTGCTGAGCGGACAAAACGGTTTGCCAGCGTCATACCATTTATTCTGGTTGTCTCAAAAAGATCTGCCATCTTACATCTCCTTATCCCGAACATTTTATGAAACATGCGGGTTATCTATGATCACCTGTGAAAATTTCTCTTGGATGATCTGTTTAGCCTCTGTCATGATACGATCCAGCAACTCTTGGCATGTGGGGATGTCTTTCACAAATCCAATACCGCCTGCATTTCCCACCGCCGAGGCCAGCTCGGACCTGGCAATCCACATGAGTCCCCCCTGGACAATGGGGCGAGCGATACCAAAAAAGTCGGTAATTCGGGTTCGTAACATTGTTTTTCCTCTCGTTGCTGGCGACAAGTCATAAGCTGTAAGCCATACCCTGCTTATCGCTTATAGCTTAAATCCTGAACCCTATATATCAATCACCCCGCTCACCGGGGGATCCCAGTCAAGCTGCTGATCTGTCTTGATCTGGTCATCGAATTTCTGTGCGATGTCCTGGGGCATGGCCACCGCTTTGCGCAATTTCAGATCCGCATGGGTTCCCAGCACTTCCAGAATAGCGGACAAGTTGCCGGTGGTTTCATTGATCATGAAATTCATGAAATGAAATCGTTTCTCTGTTCGCCCCAGCATGCGGATACGCATGGCCACGGTTTCACCCACTTTGACTTCGGCAAAATATTGTATGAAGTGCTTTAAGGCAAACACACCCATGTGTTTCTGGATAAAATACTTCTGATCCAGACCCTGAGATATGAAAAAATTCCAGACCGAGGTATCAAAGAGAGCCATGTACCAGCGGACATTCATGTGCCCCATGGCATCCAGATAGGATTCCGGAATGGTTTCGCGGTGGTACAGAGACAGCATCACCAGCCTGTCTAACGGCACCAGACACCCTTTTGTTTTTTCCCAGATACCACATGCTGATGCATTTTCCATTTCTGATCCTCTTTTCTGTTAGTGAACATCGTCAGATGTTCCTCCCTGCAGCAAACCCGTTATGCATGGCATCGAAGGCCAGGGCAACACCCTGCGCATCCCCCACCACCTGATACGGTATGTCCTTATTTTCCATTACTCCCTGCAAGGGGTTGTAAGACTCGGATCCCACCGCCAGAACCACGGTATCCGCCGGAATGGTCTCTGTCTGTCCGTCCATTTCAACGGTGACACCTGTGGGCGTAATCTCCAGGGCTTTAGTGGAAACATTTGTCTTCACCCCGATACGCGACATGTCCTGGAGCATGCCCCAGCGCGTTGTGAGACCGATATCTTTACCGATCTTTTTAACCATCTCGATGAGTACGACATTCTTGGTGCCCTGGGTTGCCAGTTCGTATAGGTCTTCAGGTGTTTCCGCTTTGTTCACCAGGAGGAACTTTACAGCCTCTCCGGAAAGGGTTCCCTTTTCACCCAGAAACAGGGCGGTCTCCACCCCTACGGCCCCACCGCCGATCACCACCACCTGCCTGCCAGTGGCAACCCTGTTTAGCAAGACGTCCCAGGATTGAACCACATGTGCCAGCTCCACCCCGGGAATCGGCGGTGTAATGGGTTTCGCACCTGTGGCCAGTATAACCGTCCCCGGCTTTTCATCTTCCAGGATTTTCTCATCGACGGCTGTATTGAGAACCACTCGGATCTTCTGGACGGCTACCTGTGTGGCAAGATCTTTGGCCAGTTCTGCAAATTCTGCCCTCCCAGGAGGAGCAGATGCCAGGTAGAGCTGCCCACCAAGACGGTTTTCCTTTTCGTAGATCACTACATCGTGCCCACATTCGGCTGCTGCAAGGGCTGCGCTCATACCAGCAGGTCCACCCCCCACCACCATCACCGTTGCTGGTGTATCGGATGATTGTAGACGACATTCTTTTTCGTGGCCCGCCTTGGGGTTACAGAGGCACTCCACCTGCTTCAACTTGAAAAGGTGATCAAAACAGCCCTGGGCACATGCGATGCAATGAACGATTTCATTCTCACGTCCCGTGGATGCCTTTTCCGGGAGATAGGGATCCGCGATCAAGGGCCGCCCCATGGCAACCATGTCACACATGCCGTCGGCAATCATTTCCCTGGCTGTGGCAGGATCGTTGATGCGGTGGCTGGCAATGACAGGCACGTTCACGAGGTTTTTAATCCCTTTTGCCAGATACCCGAACACACCTCTGGGAACCGAGGTGGTGATCTGGGGCACCCGCGCCTCGTGCCAGCCCACATTGATGCACAATCCGTCCACACCGGCCTCCGCCAGCGCCTGGGCATACACGGTCAGTTCTTGGCGACCCTGCCCTCCGGGCATGAAGTCGTTGCCGTTCATACGTACAATCAGGGGATAATCGCTGCCCGTAACCGCCTTTATGCGCTGCATGACCTCCAGGCCGAAACGCATGCGGTTTTCATAGGACCCACCATATGCATCCGTGCGAAGATTGGTGAGAGGTGACAAAAACTCAGAGATGAGATACCCGGTACCGCTCAGGACCTCCACGGCATCAAAACCGGCTTCCTGAACACGCCGCGCCGCCTGGGCAAAGTTTTCGACAATTTCCCCGATTTCTTCGATATTCAATTCCCGGGGGGTTTCTTTGGTCATGCGTGACGGGACCGCTGACGGCGCCACAGGCTTTTTCCCACCGGTAAAAAAGGAAAAATTGTAGCGACCGGCATGGTTCAACTGTACAGCACTTCGGGCGCCATGGTCCTTGATCCCGTCAGCCAGTTTCTGGAGCCCGGGAATGAATTCATCCTTGTGAGCACCGATGTTCATTGTGGAGCCCGAAAGTTCGTCCACGGTGGCATAGCCAACACTGATCATGCCCACACCCCCGCGAGCCCGTTCAGCATAAAATTCAACCAGCTGCTCCGTGACCTTGTAATCTTCCGCCATGTTCATATGCATGGCCGGCATATAGATTCGATTCTTGACCTCCAACCCACCGATCTTGATTGGATTAAATAACGGATCCTTCATGAGTTTCCACCCTCCTTAAAAAAGCGGCATCGCCGCGTCAAATAAATCCGCATAGGAAATTTATTTGGTATACGAAACATCCCTCAACAAACGCTTCAACAAAACCTTCTCTTCCATGGTCAACCCGTCCAGGCACTCCTGATTGGCCTGATCCCGCTCGGTAGTGAGTCTGGGCTTCAATGAAACACCCTTGTGGGACAGACAAATGCGCAGGGTACGCTTGTCTTCTGGATCGGGATGCTTGAAAATCCATCCCCCTGAAACCATTCTTTCCAGAACACCCGACAGCGTAGCCGGATCCAGTACCAGTCGCTCGCCGATGGTTCTGGCCGACAGACCGTCTTCGTCCCAGAGCACCTCGAGGATAAGGTGTTGTATGGGTGTCAGGCCGTATCCGGTCAAACGCTTTTTAAAGGTTCCATGCGCTTTCTGGTACGCCTTGGCCAGTAAAAATATGACACAGTCTTTAAATTTATCCATATTCAAATCCTTCGTATGCTAACTAATTTGATATGGGTTCTTTTGTCAAGATTAAATAAGCTTTAAGCGATAAGCCGCTAACTGCTTATCGCTTAGTACTTTATCATTCGCCATAAATAGTGTAGGCTCATCAATCATGCTGCGCGTATTTCAAAACGACTTGTTTCTACCGGAAGAGTTCATTACTACCCTGGAACTGGTCCCGGGCAAAGAATCTATGGGTCGATCCGTGGACATCGTCATGGGCATCGCCCGGGACTCATTTGTCGATGGAAGACTTTTGGCTGTATCCATCACCGACAACCCCGGTGGAAACCCTTCCCTGAGCCCGGATGTTCTCGGACATGATATTTTCAAGGTCGGCATGGATGTCATCGTTCACTTTACCTGCCGGGATATGAACCGGGTCGGAATGGAAAGCCGGGCCCTCCAGCTGGCCATGATGGGCATGAAGAACCTGCTGGCCTTGACCGGAGACTACACCGGCAAAGGTTTTGGCGGGCAGGGAGCACCGGTTTTTGATCTGGATGCTGTGAGTCTTTTGATGATGCTGGAACAGCTCAACGACCGGTTATACGAGGCCGGTGACCCGGACGGCTTTTTCTCGGGGTGTGCCGTATCACCCTTCAAGTACAGCGAGGCCGAATGTTTTGTCCAATACGCCAAGCTCTGCCGCAAAATCTCCGCCGGCGCCAGCTTCATCATCACCCAGCTGGGATATGACGCCCGCAAGTTCGCTGAATTGATAACCGTATTAAGGCAGCTTGACGTGAATCTGCCGGTCCTTGGCTCCATCTACTTGCTGACACCTCGATCAGCCAGAATCATTAACAAGGGGATGGTGCCCGGGGCTGTCGTAACGAACAAATTACTGACAAGAATTCAGAACGAGTGGCAAGATCCCAAAACAGGTCGCATCAAAGCCATCGAACGTGCCGCTAAGCTGGGTGCCATACTTAAAGGGCTCGGTTATAAGGGTATGCATCTGGGAGGCATCCATAAAAATTTTGATGACGTGGGCGAAATTCTGAGTCACATGGAAGCTATCCAGGATCGGTGGGAGGATTTTATACCCGAATTCAATGACCTTGTTCCCGGTGGTTTTTACATTTTCCCGGATACCGCTTCCGGAAATTTGTCAATGAACGGTTTTAAGCATCGACTGACATCCAGCCCGCTAGGTGAGAAAACACACTATGCGCTGATGAAGTCCATGCATGATCGTTTCTTCAGTTTTGATGCGAAGCATGCCCGGACACTATCAAAAGCCTGCCAATGGATCAGACACCACTCACCAGCTGAAAAACTCCTGACGTTTTTTGAAAACGCCTCCAAAAAAATTCTATTGAATTGCCAGCACTGTGGGGATTGCGGGATTCAGCACCTGGCCTTTCTATGCCCTGAATCCCAGTGCCCCAAACATATTCGGAATGGTGCCTGCGGCGGCAGCCGGGACGGCATGTGTGAGGTGAATCCGGATAAAAACTGCGTCTGGGTGAAAGTTTACCGACGAATGACGACCAGCGGCGCTCTGCCATGACTTGCTTTCAGGATGCGTGCCCCCCAGGATGTGGGAACTCAACCAGACATCTTCCTGGCTGAATTTTCATCTCAAGCAGGATCATCATAGCGTTTCCACGGGTCTGGAAAAATATTGCAGGCTGGAAGCCTGCCAGTTGTCTTTTTGCGAATTATATGGAAAGACTGAAAGCATTAAGCGGTAAGCCATAAGCCGCTTATAGCTCACTGCTTACAGCTTATTGCTCAAACCCTTGTATCCCCCTCGAATCCTGGTTCACCCCCCGCCTTCACAACTGTCTCTTTTTTACCGTAAAGCAGATAATAGACGACCGGTATCAAGAGCAGGGTAAAGGCCGTGGAAACAATCATGCCGAAGATGATGGACCACGCCAACCCGCTGAAAATGGGATCCAGGGTAATGGGCCATGCACCCAGTGTCGTGGTTCCGGCCGTCAGAAAGATCGGCCGGAAACGAACGGCACCGGACTCCACAATGGCATCCACGAGAGCGCTTCCCTGTTTGACCTGGTTCCGGATAAAGTCGATGAGGATGATGGCGTTCCGAACCACGATGCCGCTCAGAGCGATCATGCCGATCATGGCTGTGGCGGTAAAGAAAACCGGGTTTGCAAACCCTCCCACAGGATGGTTTACAATGATATTGAGAAGCGCAAACCCCGGCATGATCCCGATCATGGTCAAAGGAATCGAAAGCATGATCACCACCGGTATCAGGTAGGATGCGGTTTCATAGACCAGCAGCACATAAATGCCCACCAGAGCTGCTGAAAAGGCAAGACCCAGATCCCGGAAAACATCCAGGGTAATCTTCCACTCGCCCTCTCCGCTCCAATCCAATCGTATACCTGGCGGAAGTGGGTTTTCCTTGAAGTGTTTCTGGAGTTCAAGCACGGCATAGGCAGGCCCCCTGCCGGCCATTTCCGCTGTCACATAAACAACACGTTCCTGGTTTTTGTGGTAAATCGATTTGTCTTGAAGTGTTTCTTCGAAGCGGCCCAACTCTCCCAGTTGAACCCTGTTCCCCGTGCGCCCCATTACGGCAATGGTCTTTAGGCGTGCGATGTCCGATCTGGCCGCCCTGGAAAGACGCAGAACAATGGGCAGTTCATTCTGTTCCGTTTCCAGGTGCACGATTCCGGCCGGCATTCCATCCAGGGCGATCTTAAGCGTCTTCACGATGTCTTCGGTGGAAATGCCATTGAGTCCGGCCTTTTCACGATCCACCCGAAAGAAAAACTTGCGCTGGTCTGCCTCCACCATGTCGTCGATGTCCACGACTCCGTCTGTCTCAGCCATGCGATCCTTGACCTTTTGGGCGGCCCGAATCAAATCATCATAGGTGTGATGCGGCTGTCCGTAAATCTCGGCCACGAGGGTGGAAAGAACCGGTGGGCCGGGTGGCGCCTCCACCAGCTTGATGCTCACACCGGTCGCCCGGGCAATCGCTTGCATGTCTTTGCGAATCCTCAGGACCATGGCATGGCTCGACATCTCGCGTTCATTCCGGTGCAGCAGGTTCACCCGGATATCGGCCACGTTGGCACCTTCCCGAAGGTAGTAATGACGCACCAACCCGTTAAAATCCATGGGAGAGGCTGCACCGACCGTGGTGGTATAGTTGGTGACTTCCGGCATGGCCATGAGGACATTCTCCACCTTCCGGGTCACGGCCTCAGTGGCTTCCAAGGTGGTTCCCTCCGGTGAATCGATGAGCACCTGAAACTCGTTCTTGTTGTCAAAGGGCAGCATCTTCAGCGGCACATGTCCCGTGAGTGTCAGCGCAATGGATATGAAAAACAGAATGGCGATCACGAAAATGAACAGAAAGCTCTTGGCCCTTGAGTTGACAAAAGGAAGAATGCTCCGGCGATATATTCGGTAACTGGTGGTCTTGGTGAGATCATAGGGCTCCTGGTCGCCGGTCTCCTCTTTCAACAGCCTGGCGGAAACCCAGGGGGTGATGGCAAAGGAAACGACCATGGACATAAGCATGGCCAGGGGCACATTCAAGGCCATGGGGCGCATGTAGGGACCCATCATACCGGTGATAAAAAACAAGGGCAGAAAAGAGACAATAATGGCCAGGGTAGCCAGGATAACCGGCGGCATGACCTCATTGATGGCAATGGAGATGGCTTCCAGTTTTTTGCGGCCCCCCATGGTCAGGTGCCGGTAGATATTTTCCACACTCACGATGGGATCGTCCACCACGAGCCCCAGGGCCAGAATGAGGGCGAAAAGCGTCACCCGGTTGATGGTGTAACCGAACAGGTAGTTGAAGATAAGGGCCAGGGAATAGGTGATGGGTACGGCAATCGCCACAATGGTACCGGTACGCCATCCCATGTAAAAGGTAATCAACGCAATCACGGTGATAATCGCTTCGCCAAGGCTTTTGACCAGGCTGTTGACTTTTTCATTGGCAGTTTCTCCGTAATTTCTCGTTATCTCGTAGCTTACATTATGAGGCAGCACGGTCTGCTTCAGATCCTGCATGCTTTTTTCGATTTCCCTGGCAACCCAGACCGCATTGCTGCCCTTTTTCTTTGCCACTGCAATGGTTACGGCCGGAAACGTGCTGTTATCCGATACCTTCTGGCCGTCTTTTACGCTGGCCGGCCCAAAACCGATACGGCTGTAGGAAAGAACCTCCTCGGGACCGTCGTGCACCTCCGCCACATCCCGCAGGTAGACAGGTCTACCCTGGTAAAGGGTGACGAGCAGGTTTTTGATCTCCCGGACATCCTTGACAAAAGGTCCTGCCTCGACCCGAATCACTTCATTGGCTTTTTCATATTCGCCGCTTTGCATCTGAACATTTGACACCTGAACAGCCCCGGCAACCTCCATGGCGGAAAGACCGTATGCTGCCAGGCGTTCCGGATCCAGATACACATAGGCCACGTGTTTTCTGCCACCGTGCACACTGATTCTGGCACTGTTGGGAATGTGCTGCAGTTTACCGACGACCTCTTCGGCAATACGGTACAGGTTGTGATCGTCCACCTCATCGCTGTAGAGGGTTACATTGACAATGGGAACATCGTCAATCTCAATGGGCTTGATAACCCAGCCGGCAATCCCGGGCGTCACATGATCCATGTTCTGGCTGATCTTGCTGTAGAGCTTGATGAGACTTTCTTCACGATCCTGCCCCACATGGAATCGGACGGTAACGACAGCCATGCCCGGACGCGACATGGAATAAACATATTCGACACCGTCGATTTGATAGAGAAGCCGTTCGAGGCGGGCGGAGACCAATTTTTCGACCTCTTCGGCACTGCCGCCCGGATAGGCAATCATCACATCGGCCAAGGGCACGACAATCTGGGGCTCTTCTTCACGGGATGTAACGGCCAAGGCCACCACACCGGCCAGGAGACTGATGATAATCAGCAGAATGGCGAGGTTTCCCTTTAGAAAAGACTCGATGATACTGGATATGGCCGATGGTTTGCTTTCCATTTACGAATCCTCCTTCAAGGGGAATATCAGGATGACGTCTCCCTGTGACAGCCCGGACAGAATTTCGATCATTTTCCCGAAAGAGGGACCCGATTTCACCATCCGTCGGACAACCCGGTTATCCTGGACCAGATGAACCATTTCCAGCTGACCCGACAGGGTGATGGCACTTGACGGCACCAGAACGGCAGGATGGGGGTCTTCGAAAACCCATATACGTCCGAATGTACCCGGCAGGATATCCCCTTTTTCATTGTCGATATGGACCTTGATCTCCTGGGTGCGGCTTAATGGATCCACAGCGCTCACGATTTCAGACACCCGGCCCTTGAAAGGCCGGTTTGGCCGGTCAAGACGGATATCCACCGACTGTCCCAAGGACAGCTTGTCGATCAGGCGAATCGGGACGGGTACCTCCATGCGCATATTGAGCGGATCATACACGCTTAAAAGCATCTGGCCCGGGTTGGCCAGATCACCCTTCTCCACCTGCCTGTCCGTGACGGTACCGTTGATGGGGGATTTAATCTGGGTGTAGGTGAGCATGACCTTGATTTCCGCCACTTGGCTCTGGGCAGCGTTGTACATGGACTCCGCAGCGGTCAGGGACTGTTCCGTGGCGGCCTTCTGCTTATAGAGAGACAGGGTTCTGTTGTATTCCGTGCGGGACTGTTTGAGCTGGATGTTGGCTGCTGCCAGCTTTTCCCGCATTTCGCGACTGTCCAGGTCGATAAGCACCTGCCCTTTTTTGACCGATTGACCTGCCGATGCAGAAATACTGCTGACATAGGCACTGATCCGCGCGCTTAAATGGACGCTTTCTTCCGAAGCAACCGTTCCCACCACATCGATTTTTGCTGCAACCGGCTCTAATTTGACGGTGTAGGTCCTGGCATTTTCGGGTAAGGGTTTCCCGATCTCAACGTCGAGCTTGCCTGCTGCCGTTTTTGCGTGGAACGCACCCCCGGTCCATGCGATCAACAGCACCAGACCCACGATAGAGACCGGCCATTTCAAAAAGCGTATCACCCTGCTTCCCTTGCCCTTTTTCTTTTCAGACATATTTTCCCCCATTTAACGCCTTCGGCTGTCATTAGCGCTGCGCGCGACATTTCGCCTTCGGCTGTCATTTGCACTTCGTGCGTCATTTGTCCTACGGACGACATTGGCGCTGCGCGCGTCATTTATTGTTGCCGATGGCCGTTAGCTATTTGCTGAAAACCTAAAACTTAACACCTAATACTTAACACGATTTGTTTCCCCTCGGACCCTCGAACCCTACTTCATATATCTCTCCACCCCCAACCCCCTAGCCCTGTCATAATTTGAAAGCGCTGTCAGGTAATCGTAATAGGCGGCAACACTCCTGGTTTTCTGGGTTGTCAATCCAACCTGAGCGGTCAACAGGACTGAAATCTCCGCCACACCCTGCTTGTACAGCTCAGAGGTAATGCGAAGCGCTTCGTCAGCACTCTCGATACTCTTTTCACTCACTTCCAAGCGTTCCCAGGCATCCATCGCTTTGAGATATGCCTGGTGGAGATCCAATCGAAGGTCATTGCGGGCCTTAAGGGTCTTTTTTTTAGCTGTCTGCCATTGGGCTTTGGCGGCCCTTGCTTTATTCTGTCGCTGGTATCCATCAAAAAACTCCCATTCCGCCATGACACCCATGAGATAGCTGTTTTCAAATTCTGAAAAATCGCCACTGTCAAAATCATAAGATCCAAAAGCACTCATGGTGGGACGATGTTCACGGGAAACCTTTTCCCAGGACTGTTCCTTGATGGAGGACAGGGTATGTGTCGCTTTCAGCTCGGGACGGTTCTCGATAAGGCTGAAATCAAGACTTTCGGGTTTTTTCCGGATTTCTTCCCGGGCCGGAACCGGTAGCTCGTTGGACAAAATCAAATCCGATCCAATGGCCGTGTTCAAGGACGCAATGGCGAGCCGAACCCCATTCTTGGCCCGGATGGTGTCCTCCCGCGCCTGTGCCAGTTTCACCTCCAGGTTCAACACATCGGTCTTGACCGCAGACCCCGCGTTGAAACGCGCCATCGCGATCCTGAGGCTTTCCTCCAGGCTTTTCACCGACTCCTCCTGTACGACCACAAAGGACTGAGCCTGCAACACAGCGTAATATCCCCGGGTCACCTGGTGGATCAGTTCGTTTTGGACGGCCCGCAGACCCAGCTCCCGCAGTTGTTTACTCTCTTTCGCCATCTGAACATGGATGCCCTTGACGCCGCCATCATAAATCCGGTACTTCAAACCAATGGAAAGCCGCATATTATCGGTTTGATCCGGATCATTCGGATCAAATCCTGGATCCGCTATATCAAGATCTTTCTGGTTGAGGGACATCATGAATGCCTGGGGAGGATTATCGGTCACAGAATAGGCACCTGACAGGTACAGATGCGGGTAATAGGCTGATTCCGCCTGCTTGATCATGTATTTGGCCTCGTTTATCCGGGTGATGCCCGCCTGAATATCCGGGTTGTTCTCAAGAGCGGTTTTGATACATGTCTCAAGTGTCACAGCGTGACTCGACATAGGCAGACTGAAAACCATCCCTAAAATCAGTGTGGTGCCCAGAAGATAGCGACTGGCCCGTTGCAGTATCCCTTCCGTCATGTGTCTCTCCTTTTTTAGCTTAAAGCTTACGGCTTACGGCTCTATTAAAACGCATTCCCCGAGTGGGCACCCAGTTTCTTTAAAATAGTGGCAGCGGGACAGAATCCCGTTAAAGAGGATTGCAATAAATTGGCTCCCACAAAAGCCGCCAGAATCAGCCAGTAGGTACTTTGCAGCCATGCCAGCACCACACTCAAAAGAATCATTGAACCTGCAAATGCAAATATAATTTTATCGATATTCATGATGGACCTCCTTGTTTGGTTATTTTCATAAACACGGAGACCCACATAGCAAATTAAATGCCAAAATTAAAAAACAACCGCGGTTTTGACGGCCCAGCAGCGATATTTTTTTTAATGACTCCTTAAGGTCCTGGTTTCAGGGGAATATCCCACTTTTTCATATACTTCCATATGGCTGTTCGGCTCAGACCCACACGTCTGGCAACCTCGGCCTTGTTCCAGTTACATTCCAAAAGAAGTGATTCAAGGTTTTCTTTGGTGAGATGATCGCGATGCCCGGATCGAACGTGGGATTCACAAGATCGGGCCGTCGACTCTGGTTGATACTTCGCCCTTCGCAGTTCAACGGGCAGATCGAAAATGTCGATTTCTTTTTCGTCGCACAGCACAAAGGCATGTTCGATGGCATTCTCCAGTTCACGCACATTTCCAGGCCAAGCATGATCCATGAAGAGCCGCAGGGCGGTCTGGGAGAGACCCTGAATTTTTTTGTCTGTTTTCTTGTTCTGCTGGGCGATAAAATGACTTGCCAGGAGGGGAATGTCCTCTTTTCTATGTCTGAGGGGTGGTACGTTTATGGGAAAAACCTTCAAACGGTAATACAGATCCTGCCGAAATTCCCCGGTCCGTACGAGCTGAAATAGATCCCTGTTGGTGGCGGCCATAACTCGGAGATCGATTTTTCGTCTTCTGGACTCTCCCACACGCTCGATTTCTCTCTCCTGGAGCACCCGCAGAAGCTTGACCTGGATAAAGGGGCTGATTTCCCCGATTTCATCCAGAAAAACAGCTCCTCCTTCGGCTTCCTCGAAACGGCCCTTGCGATCCCGAATAGCACCTGTAAAGGCACCTTTTGCGTGCCCGAACAGTTCGCTCTCCAGTAAGGATTCGGTCAAGGCGCTGCAGTTGACAGTAACCAGGGGTTTCAATGCCCTGTCGCTGTTGTAATGAATCGCACCGGCCACCAATTCCTTGCCCGTACCGCTCTCACCCTGAATCAAAACCGTGGCCTCACTGGCCGAGGCCGCCCGGACAGCAGAAAACACATCCTGCATGGCCCGGCTTTTGCCAATAATGTTGTCGAGTCTGTGAACCTCCCCTAGTTTGCGCGAGATTTCTTCGATCTGCTGGCGTGCCTTTTTCAACTCTGTCAGGTCTGTAACCGTTTCGACAATCCCGATCACACTGTCATGACCATTTCTTACAAGCCGCGCACTCTTGAGAACCGGCACATCGTGACCATCCTTGTGGCGCAGGGCACACTCTTTGGCATCTACAGCACCTTTCTCATAGATACCACATTCCTTGATGCCGCTGGGGCAACTCTTTTTGAGGCACAGGTTGAAGCTGAGCATGGTGCAGGTTCGACCCAGGGCCTCCTGGGCGCTGTAGCCGCTGATCTTTTCCATGGACGCATTCCAGGAGGTGATTTCACCTGCCCGGTTAAGGGTAAAAACACCATCAGCCATGGATTCCAGGAGATACCTGGCAAACCGGGGGTCGAGTGTGTCCTGTTTTGGTTTTGTCATGTTCACCAGCTTATATGGAATAATTACAAAAACGCTTAGTAACGTTACCTAACGTTACGCCACTAACCTAACGTCAAACAAACCGTTTGTCAAATCATTTATCATAATGTTCACTTAAACACTGTATTTATATTAATCTAATTATATCAAATTGTTAAAATTATTAATCGCTATGTTATCAACAATTCTCTTTTCTGTGATACCTGCATGAAGTGTGGGCATTATTGAACACCACATCACCCATGAAAAGGAAAAAACATGCAAGCCAAACACCTGCCGATACCATCCAAAAGAACCTAAACCAAAACCGGTACCTGATTTTAGTTTGAGAACCGCTTGACAAAGGGCGTGACTTCAGAATAATTCTTGATTTTCTATTTGAGGAGAAAGCAACATGCCAATTTATGAATATCAATGTGAATCCTGTGAGAGCGTGTTCGAAAAGTTGACCTTCAAGGGCGATGCCGAGGATATCGTCTGCCCTTGTTGCTGCAGCAAAAAAACAAAGAAAGTGTTAAGCGCCACCCGTTTTTTGAGTGGTTCCAGTGGTCTTGGATCCTGTTCCCCTAACACCTCCAGCGGGTTCTCCTGAGCCAACTAACCCTTACGTGACGGTCAGTCACGAATAATTTTTTTTAAGTATAAGCTTGCTGGCAATCCGATGTTGAAAGGAATGCATTATGATACTACCTGTCAAATGGAAAACACGTCTCCAGTTATTGCCCGAGGAAGACCTCATCCACCTTCATGAAGCCAGCCTGCACATTTTGGAACATACCGGCATGCTCATGCCCCTGGAAAAAAACCGCCTGAATGATCTTTCGGATTTTGGATTGCAGGTGGATCACAATACCCATATCGTCCGCTTCCCACGAGATATCGTTGAAAATGCCATCCGACAAACACCCGATTCTTACATCTTGCATGCCAGAAATCCGGAAAACAGCTTTGCTCTAGATGGCAAGCAGGGATATCTTTGCCTGGATGGCACCGGTCTCAAGGTAAAGGACCTGGATTCCGGCTGTGTTCGCAATTCCACCTACCAAGATCTGGCCGATGCAACACGGGTCGCTGATTTTCTTCCGCAAATTTCCTTTTTATGGCCCTGTGTCGCCGCCCAGGATCGTCCGACCGCAATCCAAGCCCTTTACGAGTTGCAGGCCATGTTGAATAACTCCAGCAAACATATCCAGGCCATGACCGCCGTAAACCCCTTGACTGCAAAAGGAACGGTGGAAATGGCGGCTGCGGTTGCCGGTGGCAAAGCCGCT
This sequence comes from uncultured delta proteobacterium, assembly GCA_963744665.1. GTDB lineage: Bacteria > Desulfobacterota > Desulfobacteria > Desulfobacterales > B30-G6 > B30-G6. The sequence goes on from CAVUUM010000013.1 coordinate 62,217, forward strand.
TTGAAGAAAAGACCCATTATATCTAATTTTCAATCCACCATCAGCCCTCTTACCTGCAGCGCCAAGGGTATGGAAGCGGCCCTGGTTTTTGCAGAGGCAGGGGTTCCTGTTGGCTTTGTCACCATGCAAATCGGTTGCGCCACAGCACCCGCTACCATTGCCGGAAATATTGCCCTGGGAAATGCAGAAACCCTTGCCGCTATCACTTTTGTCCAATTGTTTTATCCGGGCACGCCCTGTTTCTATGGATCATATGCCACCATGATGGATCTCAAGACCGGGGGCATGACCGGTGGCAATCCCGAAGATTTTCTTCTACAAGCGGCGGCAATTCAATTGGCACAGCATTACAAACTGCCCATCACCATCGGAACCTTTGGGACAGGTGCCCAGAGCGACGGCTGGCGCAGTGGCGTAGAAAATGCCATCTCCGGGGCCGTGAATCTGTTTGCCAGAGGAGATATGCTTTGTGGGGCGGGTCTCTTGGAAGGGGCGACTCTTTTCTCTTTTGAACAGTTGATCAAAGACTGCGAAATTTACGACATGCTCAGGCTTGTCAGTCAAGGTATGACCGTTACTCCCGAGACGCTGGCCCTTGACGACATCCACCACATGGGACCGAAGAACCACTACATGCTAAGCGATCACACCCTGAAGCACATGCATGAAATTTGGCAACCTACGGTCAAGGGACGCCGCGCTGATGACGCAAACACATACCCGGGTGTCTCTAATTCTGACGCCATGGCGGCAGAAGAGGCCCGGAAAATATTAAAGAACCACGTCCCCGCCCCCCTGGACAATGCCGATCAGATCCAGGAAATCCTCGATGCCTATGATCGTATGGCAACGGAAACATAAATCCAGATTTCTTACGAAAATGTATTTTTATTGGTTATGGGCATGTCGTTTTTATCGCGCAATTGAAGAACCTCGCAGCAAGCTACGAGGAATCTTCGACCGTAAGGAATTCTGTCTAATTTAGATTCGCTCGCTAACCCCGCAGCAAGCTACGGGGAATGCGCTCTCTATTTCGGTTCACTGGTTCAAGCCAATTCTCCCAAGGCATCAACCAGCCTGCTGACATCGTCCTCGGTGTTGTAATGTACAAGACTTATCCTGATGACCCCATCCTCCGGGTCCTGGATGCCCAGAGCCTCAATGCAGCGACGTGCATAAAAGTTCCCGTTGCGGACCGCGATATCCCTTTTTACAAGCTTTTTGACTGCATCACCTGAAGACATGCCTTCTAGGGTAATGGAAATGGTTGCCGCGCGCGATCCTGACAGGGCCTGATTCTGTCCGATGATTCTCGAACCGCGGATGGCCTTGACGGCCTCTAAAATCCGATTGGCCTGAGTGGTCTCATGTTCGGCGAAAAGCTCGAATACCCTTGCGGCTCTGGCGTGAAAACCAGATAGAGCTTCATCGAAATGGTGCCCGTACAAGGTCTCGATGTACTCCCGGAGACCGGCCAGAGCGCCGATTTGAGCAAACAGGGGGCCGGCGGGATTGAAATTGTAGTGGGGGATATCCCTGTTGAAATAGTGTCCCTGAGGCTCAATAGTATCCAGAATCTCAGGACGCCCCCACATGGCCCCCAAATGCGTTCCGAACGTCTTGTATGTGCTGAACAGGTAGAAATCCAGTCCGCTGGTATTTACGTCCAGCACGCGGTGAGGGGCAAACGACACCCCGTCACCAATGGCTATCGCGCCTGCATCATGGGCCATGCTGGAGATGGTTTCAAAATCGTTCATGGTTCCCACGATGTTGGAGCAGAGGGAAAAACAAACCAGGCGGGTGTTGCTGCTGATCAGGCGCTCGAGATTTTTCAGGGAAAGCTCACCGGTCTGCGGATCCATGCGCCACTCTTTCACAACCGCCCCGAATTCCTCCAATCGGCGCCAGCAGCCGATATTGGCTTCGTGGTCCTGGTTGGTGACAATGATCTCGTCCCCCGGCTTTAGTGTTGGCCGAATAGCCTGGGCCAGCACGTAAGTATTCATGGAAGTTGAAGGGCCCAGGGTCAGCTCGTCCGGATGACAGTTAAGCAGACCGGCTATGGCCTGGTAACCGGCATCCATGCTCTCGCCGGCGGCAATAGAAGACTGGAAGGGGCCATAAGGCTGGACCGTGGTAAATTGGACAAAGGTGTGCAAATGTTCGATGACCTGGTGCGGGACATAGGAGCCGCCTGCGTTTTCGAACATGGCCCAACGTGCAGTTTCGGGATTGCTGAAAACAGGATACTGGGAGCGAATAAATTCCAAATCTAAGGCCATATTCTTTTTTCCTTCTGTAAAATTTTTATCAATTTTTCTACAATCATCTCTTCCGTTTTAAAGAATATGGGCCAGGAACTGCTTGCTGCGCTCTTCCTTGGGATTGGTGAACATCTCTTCAGGCGACCCCTCTTCTATCCAGTTGCCGCCGTCCATGATAAACACCCGTGTGGAAACATCACGGGCAAAATGCATCTCGTGGGTCACGGCAATAATGGTCATGCCCTCATTGGCCAGGCGCTCCATTACATCCACAACCTCACCCACCAGTTCAGGATCAAGGGCCGATGTCGGTTCATCAAAAAGCATTATCTTGGGTTTCATCGCCAGACTCCGGGCAATGGCAACACGCTGCTGCTGACCACCCGAGAGACGCGCCGGAAATTCATCCCGTTTATCAGAAAGACCCACCCAGTCAAGCAACTCCTCGGCATAGGGGGTGGCCTCTTTTTTGGACTGGCCCAATACCGTAACGGGCCCTTCGATGACATTTCCGATGGCGGTCATGTGGGGGAACAGGTTAAAGGCCTGAAAGCACATCCCGGTCTTTTTGCGAATATCCAGAATCTTTGCGGCATGATCCTTTGACTTTTCACCGGCTTTAATAACCACACCATCCACCTCAATGGTCCCGGCCGTAGGCTCTTCCAGAAAATTGATACACCGCAGCAGGGTGCTTTTACCCGATCCGGAAGGACCCAAAATGGATACCACCTCACCCACGCTCACATCCAGATCGATGCCGTCCAGCACATGCAGATCCCGGCCAAAGACCTTGTGAAGATTTCGAATCTTAACCATTACTTTTTTGTCGTTCATCCGTTTTCCCCTCTCTCTCCCCGGGCCATATGTTTTTCGATTTTCTCCTGTACGGTCTGTAGGATGATACACATCACCCAGTAGATCACCGCCACCAGGATCAGCATCTCCAGGGACTGAAAATAACGCCTCCCGATCTTTATGGCCCGGAAGCTGAGTTCCCAGACACCCATCAGAGAAACCAGTGAAGAGTCCTTGACCATGGCGATAAATTCATTGGAAACCGGAGGAATGATGACCCGCAGGGCCTGGGGAAAGACGACCCTGCGCATGGTCTGGGCGCCGGTCATACCTAATGCTTTGGCCGCTTCGTTCTGGCCGATCTTTATGGATTGAATTCCGGCCCGGACGGTTTCGGTCATATAGGCGCCGTAGCACACGGCAAGGGCCATGATACCGGCCGGTATGGCAGGCAGGGTCAAATATTTCTGGACTCCCACAAACCCGAGCTCCTGAAGGGCGCCACCGATCTGGGGAAGGGCCAGATACCACATGTAAACCTGTACCAGAAGGGGCGTGCCCCGGATCAACGACACATATAGGGTGGCCATGGCGTTGAAGATTGGATTTCGGGAAAGTCTGCCCAGGGCACCGATGACGGATAAAACACATGCCAGACTGATTGCCAGGACAGAGACCAGCAAGGTAAATCCGAGACCTGTGAGAATAAATCCGAGCCACTTGGCCATAAATTTAAAGTCGAGACCCAGCACAACCAGGCCCAAAACCATTAGTGCCACCATAACCGCAAGGGAAATTTTTATATTTCGATTGAAGTTACTGCGTCTGGCATCTATACGCCTCATTGTCTCAAGCGCTTCCGGGGGAATACCTCTCCTCGTAATACTATCTGTTTGGTTCATTTCGTCTCCAAACTATTTGCTGTTTACAGAATAAACATTCCGATTCCCCTCCATGCAAAAAGCCACAGAGGGAAACCGGAGATTAAAAAATACTACAGCTTGGGAATGAGGTTCGTGCCGTAAAACTGCATGGAAAGATCCACGAGGGTTCCGTCTTTGTACATGGAATCGATAATCTCGTTGAGTTTTTTCAGCAAAGACTCACTATTGGGCCGGCTCTTGTCAAGGGCAACGCTCAGGTGCTCATAAAAGACAGGCTCACCCAGCATCTTAACGGGGCAACCGCCGCCGCAGCCGGCTTTTGAGGCTTCAAAAATGGTCGGTTTGGCAGTAAGCACTGCGTCAAGCCGGACACCATCGCCCAGGGCTATATCCTCTATGGCGTTGGCGTCTGTGGGATAGGTAGTGACTTTACTCGCCTTCCAATCCAGATACCTAATCTTGACCCCCACAAGCTCGAGATCTTTATTAAGATATCGGTCATAGGTGGTTTCAGTTCCTACACCGATGCGCTTGCCGGCCAGATCCTTGATGCTTTTGATGCTGGTGTTGTCCTTGTGTACAGCAAACTGGGCGGGTGTGCTGTAGTAAGGCATGGTGAAATGAAGTGCTTGCGTGCGTTCCTTCGTGGGGGTCATGGAGCCGATGGAGATATCCCAGCGTTTACCCCAGTTGCCGGAAGTGATAAGATCCCAGTCCGGTGTGACGAATTCAACTTTTACACCCAGACGTTTGGCAACTTCCTTGGCCACGCTGATATCAAAACCTTCCAGTTCTCCTTGGTCGTTGAGAAAACTCTGGGGAGCATAATTGGCATCTGTGGAGACTTTTATCACCCCGGCCGCCATGATCTCATCCAGAACCGAGGCGGCAAAAGCACTGCCGGCACCAACAAATACAAAACTGACGATCAACAATCCCACAAAAAATAGTTTTTTCATTTAGCATCTCCTTTTGAAAAAAATAATAAAAACCCCTCCAAGATCTGAAGAGCACCTAAAAACAAGCGTTGTGTCCCAACAGCGCCAATTTCGACCGACACTGATGACCCGACCATGGGTCAACCGAGAGAGACGACAAATCACTCGTTATCAAATTATTTTTTTGTTCTCCCTCTCAGAGAGGGATTGTTTAGAGCAGTGTGTTTTATGTAGAAAAAAGTGAAAAAATCGTGACGCAAGCTACCGCGCCCTGCGGTCACAAGCCACTGATTTTCCCACGGTAGAGAGATGATACTAAAGAGAAGAACTTGCTTTTTTCCCGAATAGAGTATGCCAAAACGATACTTGTGCGTCAACAGCTTATTGAAGCGTACCCGTCGGCTTGTGGTAGCGAAGCGAAAATCCCGTCTGCGGGGCTGCAGGCAGCGGGAAATCAGCAAATTTGAAGATTTTGAAACACGCAACTCAGGTGAATTTTTTGGTCATGGACAATTGACTCCCCGCTTCTTGATCCAGGAAGGAATCTTTGAAGCCACCGCTGCGATAGAGTCTGCGTGCTGGGGTATTGTTCTCCTGCACTTCCAGGGTTATCTTGCAGCAACCCATATCACGTGCAATGATTTCGATTTCATCCAGGAGCGCCCTGCCAATCCCCTGCCCCCTGAAATCTTCCAGCACCATAAAATCATGGATGTTTATCAATGACCGGGCATGAAATGTGGAAAAACCGAGAAAACAGATGGCCATGCCCACATATCCCCCATCTGTCTTCGCCAGCAGGACAAGGTCATTTTGCGTCCGCTCCAGACCAGGCACCAGTGCATCCAGAACATGCGCGTTGATGTTCTTTCGAAAGCCCAGCAAGCCCTTTGCATAGGCATTTAATAAATAGGGTATGGCCGACCGATGTCTTGAATTGGTGTAGTCTGCCCGAACGATATCAACAGGATGTGTCATGGATTATCTCCCCTGATTAATGTTATTCCCCGTCACAGCCAAAGGCTGTGGGCAGTTGGCACCCGATACCGTGGAATCTTAAAACACCGATATGTTTGTGCGGGCAACCCGGTTCATCAAAAAAAAATCAATCCAGGTCATATTTTGCTTGATTTTGCAAAATAAGTTATTTATATATTTCAACCAGCTAAAATTTTTTATTCATTTATATTTACTGAATATCATTCATTTTCTAGTTTAGGAGGCTGGACATGTCAAAAACCCCATCACTCTCTAAAACCATGCTACTAATTTCAGTGAGTTTCGTCATTGTGGCACTCATCGGCTGCGGACCTTCCAAAGAAAAACAACAGATGTCGGGCTTCATAACGGAATACAGCCAGGCGGTCGATGAATACGCTGAACTCTCTAAGCAAGCGGATAAGAACGGAATCGCTGAAGTGAAAGCCAAAATCGAATCATTCAAATCCAGATGGTCGGACATGAAAGTGGACATGGCTAGCGAACTTACGCCCCAGGTCCTCAATAAACTGGATGACGAATTTAATATGATCACAAAAAAGTTCCAGGCAATCGCTGCCAGCGCGTAATTATCTGAACGATACCGGTTTCAGGATCTTTTTCATAGCGTATCTGCTTGAATCCCATGCCGTCTCCCTTATGGATGCGTCTCTGTTTTTGAATGCGAAAAGCTCTTGCGGGCGACTTCCCAAAGTCCCTCGGCCAGGGTCGGATGCGCATGGATCGTCTCAGCCAGATCCCGGGCAGTGGCACCCATTTTGATTGCCAGAACGGCCTCCGCAATCAATTCTGTGGCATGCTCTCCGATGATATGCACACCCAGAACGCGACCGGAGGGTTTCTCGGTTATCATCTTGACCTGACCGGACAATTCACCTTTGGCCTGGGACATTCCCAGCTCCCTGAAGAGAAAGGTGTCTGCCGTGTAATCGATTCCCGCGGCTTTTGTTTCACTCTCGGTGAGACCCACGTCAGCCACCTCTGGAAACGTATAAATGCCGGACGGCACAGCCCCGTAGTCCATCTGTCGTTGACTGCCCAGACAGTTTTCCACGGCCACGAGGCCTTCCATGGAGGCCACATGTGCCAGCATGATTTTCCTGGGCCCCAGGATATCCCCAATGGCATATACATCCGCAACCGGGGTCTCCATCTTCTCGTTGGCAGGAACCCAGCCCTTCTTGTCCAGTTCAATCCCCATCTGTTCAAACCCGATGCCGTTGGAATTGGGTGCGCGACCAACTGTGAGAAAAATCGCATCTGCCTGGACTTGACGATCTTGAGCCGGTGCATGGGATGCCTTTTCAAAAAACGGCGATGGACCGAGACTGGCGATTACCTGTCCGCCTGCTGTGGTCTGAATACCGCTAATGGTCGTCTTCACATGAACGGCGATCTTGTTTTTTTTCATTTCCCTGAGCAGGGTCTTGCTCATATCCACATCTACGTTCGGCAGGGGAATCAAGCGGTCCATGGCTTCCACAACAATCACTTCTGAGCCAAATTGCTTGAAAATAAAGGCGAACTCGGCACCGATAACCCCCCCACCCAGAATAATTATTTTCCCTGGGATGCTTTCCAGTTTCAAAACATCATCCGAGGAAAGGATGTGCTTCCCGTCAAAAGAAAGATTCGGCAGAGCCTGGGGACGGGAACCCGTGGCCAGGATGAGTTTATCCCCCGCCACTTCGTGGGAAACGCCTTGTGGATCCACTACCCGGACAAGGTGCGGGTTCACCACCTCACCGGTTCCCTTGATCAGGGTCACCTCTCCGGATTTGAAGGCCTTGTCGATACCGCTCACCAGGGTCGACACCACCTTATCCTTACGGGCCATGATGGCTGGAAAATCCGGATGGATCTCACCGCTAAAATCGATGCCGTAGGTCTTGAGACGTTCCGCTTTTCTGGCCGCTTCCGCCGAACTCTTCAAGGTTTTGGTGGGAATACAGCCCCAGTTCAGACAGGTTCCCCCGAGGTTGTCATTCTCGATAACCGTCACCCGGGCACCCAGTTCCGCCCCCCTCAAGGCGGCCACATACCCACCCGGCCCGGCACCCAGAATTGTAATCCGTTTTGACATATCACATTCCTTACCCAAATTTTAGATTCATCCAGTATTGGATGAATCTAAAATTGAATATAGGAAAATCCATCCAGGCTGTCAAAATAAATTGAAACGTGCCCTGCGGCGAATTCCCCCGGTAAATATGTATATCTTTTTGAGTTGCTCGCTGTTTTAGTTCAATAATTGTACGGCAACCCCCTATTTTATTGACATATACCTATTATAGTATATACCTATTACATTCGAATTGAAGGGTACACTGTTTACTCACACTAACAGGAGGAGGTATTATGAAAAAAGTATGGATTCTTTTGATTGTTTTGACGCTGGTAGTGGCCGCAGGTGCTGTTCAGGCCAAGGACTGGAAGGTTGTACGTATCGGTGTGGAAGGCGCCTATCCCCCGTTCAGCTGGGTGACACCCGATGGGGAACTGAAAGGTTTTGACATCGATATCGCCAAGGCCCTCGTGGCCGCCATGGGTGCCGAGGTCAAGTTGGTACCCCAGGACTGGGATGGCATCATTCCGGCCCTGCTGGCAAGAAAATACGATGCCATTATTGCCTCCATGTCCATTACCGAGGAGCGTAAGAAAAAAGTCGCTTTCACCAACAAATATTATAACACGCCGGGCAAGTTCGTTTGCAAAAAGGGCACCATGAAGGACTTTACCCGGGCAGAGGTTGCCCAGGCCACCGCGGGCAAGAGTATTGCGGTTCAGCGCGCCACCATCCATGACCGCTTTGTCACGGAGCAGGGCGGCGAAGGTGTTAAAGTCAAACGCTACGGCACCCAGGACGACGCCTATCTGGATCTGGTGGCCGGCCGTGTGGACATGCTCCTGGCAGACAGTGTCGCCATCGATGACGGTTTTTTAAAGAAACCCGAAGGACAGGATTTCCAGTTTATCGGACCGGATCTGTCCGAGGTAGAATACTTCGGTGAAGGTGCCGGAATCGCCATCCGCAAGGAAGACACGGACCTGGTGGAGATGTTCAACAAAGCCATCGAAACAATTCGCCAGGATGGCACCTACAAAAAAATCCAGGATAAGTATTTCGATTTCAATGTTTACGGCGAATAAATTCGTGAAACGAATTTATGTGACGCGACTTCGTCGCTATTTTGGCAAAAAGGGGGAGAGTTTCTCCCCCTTTTTGCATGTGCAATCTACATAGGAAAAGCTGTAAGCGATAAGCTATAAGCGGCTTAATGCTTATCGCTTACAGCTTACAGCTCAATAGCAGCATCCCGGCTTCATAGCTTCCCAGCATCCAAGCACCACCTATGAGCTATGAGCTGCTCAATGAGGGTTAGGAAAAATGACCACCAAAACCGTTGAAAAGCGCATCCTCCCGGTTTCCAGCATGGGCAACGAACGGGCCCTGACAATTATCCGTTACGGCAGTGGCTCTATCGGGAAAAAAGCCTATCTCCAGGCAGGGCTCCATGCGGATGAAGCGCCCGGATATCTGGTCATGCATCACCTCATCAACCTGCTCGATACAGCAGATGCTGCCGGGAACATCCCGGGAGAAATCCTGCTGGTTCCCGTGGCCAACCCCATCGGAGCAGGCCAGTGGCGGGATGAAGTTCTGAGAGGTCGCTTCGATTATTTTGACAACACAAATTTTAACCGAAAGCATCTGGACATTACCGAGAAGGTATCCGAAAAAATCCAGGACACGCTGTCCGATTCCCCGGATCAGAACAAGGCCATCATTCGCCAGGCCATGGCCGACATTCTCGACGGGTTGTCACCCCTTGACGAATCGGCCCAGCTCAAACACCTGCTTCTGTCTCTTTCCTTTGATGCGGATATTGTTCTCGATCTCCATTGTGACTATCAGGCCGTAACCCATGTCTACATGGGCAGCCCTCTTTGGCCGGAGGCCTCGGACCTGTCCGCCCAGATCGGGTCTGAGGCAACACTGCTGGCAAAGGTCTCCGGTGACAACCCCTATGACGAAGCCTGCAGCAGGATCTGGTGGGAACTGGCTGAAACGTTTCCCGCCTTCCCCATACCCCTGGCCTGCATGGCCGCCACCGTCGAACTCAGGGGAATTTCAGATGTCTCCCACGCGCTTGCATCCCGCGATGCAAAAAATATCTTTCTTTTTTTGCAGAGACGGGGTCTGCTCCCCGGTAAGGCCGCGGAACTGCCGCCGTTAACAAACCCAGCAACACCGCTGCGGGGCGTTGCGCATATCAAGGCAACAGCACCGGGTGTGGTTGTTTATTTCAAGAAACCCGGGGACAAGATCAAAAAGGGAGATGTCATTGCTGAAATTGTGAATCCTCTGGCAGACGGACAGGCCAACCGCGTCACCCATGCAAAAAGCAATATCGATGGCATTCTCATTTCGGTGAATGTCGATCGCTTTGCCAGACCCGGCCGTCTATTGGCCAAAATCGCAGGAAAAGAACCCTTGACCGGCAAGGGGGAGAATTTGCTGACGCTATAATCTATTCTCTGGTAGCTCAGATTGAGGATTTCAAATTATCCTGCAATGCATTGAGAAAGAGGGTTTGAGGGTGAAGGAAATGTCAATTGCTTAGCGTCATTTGTGGTCATTTACTTCGTGTCATTAATCGTAGCTGTGGGCTTTCAGCTATGGGCAAACAATAAATAACAGCCGAAGGTGAAATGTCGCGCGTAGCGCTAATGTCGTCCGATAGGACAAATGACGCATGAAGTGCAAATGACCCAAGAGATTGCTAATTAGCCAGGCGTATTTTGAAGTGAGGTTGACTGCAACCGCAAGGCGTCGGGCCATGAAGCTGTCGTTTGCTACCGCAAATGGTCCGCAACACAGCGGATGCGGTGAGATCGCTTCAAAATACCGGTTACTATGTGAAGATCTTACGGGCCAAATCGATATCCTCCGGACAGAAGACGAAAAGGCATTTTGCGTCCGGCGAAGACACGGATCCATAAACATAGTTGATATTGACCCCTTCTTCGCCGAATTTTCTCGTGATGCTGGCAAGCTCACCGGGCCGGTTGTCCAGCTCCAGAGCAATTACCGGCATGATATCGTAAACATAGGCTTTTTCGGTCAGCAGATCCATGGCCCTGTCCGTTTTATCCACCAGGAGACGCAGCAGCGCGTATTCGGCCGAATCCTTGCGCATGGAGTTGTAGCTGGCGGCAGAAGCGATCCGCTTCAGTGATTTCCCCCTGGCTTTGAAAAGCGACTGTACATAGCTCGACGCATCCTGAATGGTCATGGCATCGATATTGATATTTTCTTCCCCAAAAGCGGTTGCCAGCTTGCCCAACTCACCGGGCTCGTTTTTCATGAATAACGATATCTCTGTTCGTACCATGGATGACTCCTTGTTTTAAGCGATAAGCTTTAAGCACTAAGCTGCTTACCGCTTACGGCTTACAGCTTAGTGCTATCCGTATAATTCCTTAACCTTCTGCCGGTCGATTTCACCCGTGGCCGTCACAGGCATCTCGGTAACAAATTCCACATACTGCGGCTTTTTAAACCGGGCAATCCGTTCTCCCACGAACTGGATCAATGCCTCGGAGGTCAGATCCTGGCCGGATTTGAGCTGGCAAACCGCCTTGATGGCTTCTTTCCATTTGGGATCCGGGATACCGATCACGACGGTTTTTTCCACAACCGGATGCTCCAGAATCACTTTCTCGACTTCGGCCGGGTAGACGTTTTCCCCCCCGGTTTGATCAGTTCTTTCTCGGGTTTACGCCCGGAATACCAGAGATATCCATCCGCGTCAAGACGACCCAGATCACCGGTGTGGTGCCAGCCATTACGAAAGGTCGCTTCCGTATCTTCAGGCAGGTTCCAGTACCCTTGAAACACCATGGGTCCTTTGACGGCAATCTCACCGACCTCTCCCCGGGGGACGGGCACATCGTTATCGTTCAGAAGCTGCAGCATGGCAAGGGATATCGGTCGTCCCGCAGAGCCGGGTCTGTCGCTGTAAGGGCCCATGGTCACAACACACGACGTCTCCGTCTGCCCGAACAGACTGTAAAACGTACCGCCGGTCCGCTTCTGATAAGCTTCGATAATGTCAGGTGTATCAAGACCCATGACCGCCCTTAAGGATCCGATATTCTTACCGGTTTTTTCTCCGGCATCAAGAATAGAGGACAGGATCGGTGAAAAGTCAAACAGGATGGAAACCTTGAATTTCTCGATCAGGTCAACGGCCGTTGTGGCATCGAACTTCCGCATGTTGATATTTTGGACACCGGCCTGAAAACTGTTGGTGGCCATGAACAGGCCCCCCACATGAAACAGAGGCAACAGATTGAGATGGACATCGTCTGACCCCAGATTGAAACCGTAATTCAGCACCAGGTTTGCACACAGCAGATTACCGTGACTCAGCAGCGCCCCCCGGGGTCTGCCGGCAACGGCTGCGGTATGAATAATGACAAAACCGTCGGTCCCGGCCACATCCACCGGTTCGAACAGGCCTTCATTCTCGAGCAGGAATGTCATATCCTCAAAGCGCCCCTTGTCAACACCAAGACTGTAAACACGTTCAACAGAAGAGAGCTGATCCCTGACCCCGGAAATCATCTCCTGAAATTCCGGATCCACAAAAAGCATCACCGGCCCGCAGTCGTTGAGATTGAAGACCACCTCCTCGGCAGACAATCGCCAGTTGACGGGCAGCATCACGGCACCGAGGGCTGCCGCCGCACCATAAAGGGTAAAATACTCCAGGCTGTTCTGTCCCAGCACGCCGATCCGGTCGCCCTTTTTAACACCCTTTTTCTGCAACCCCGCAGCCAGGCAATCCACCGTATCCTTGAACCGGCTGAATGTGACGGCCCTTTCGTCGTCAGCCTCATACCAGGCCGGGCACTCGCCAAACACGACGGCATTCTGTGAAATCAGGTCATAAAACGTAACATCGTAAATCCCATAATCGGAAATTTCTCCTTTATCATCGTCAGGTGTGTCGAGGTGGTTGGGTTATACCGGCAGTTTTGAGGCGTGTGTACAAATCCATCTAAATAGCGGCGCAGCCGCGTCTCATAACATCGCGCAGCGATGTTATTATTTCACCGAAATAACGGGGCAAGACGCCTTCAGGATAATGTATTGCGCTGTGGATCCCAGCAGCAGCTTGCTGGTACGTGATTTTTTCTGGATACCCACATAAATCATGTCAACATTGTTCTCATCGGCAAAAAAGACAATATCCTCTCCGGGCGAGAGACCGCGGGCCAACTGGGTTACCTCGCAGGAAATGCCTTCCTGTTTCAATTTTGTTTTAATCTCCTCCAACCGGATGGTCATCTTGTTGATCTCTTCCGGATCTTCTCCCTTGCCCCCTTCGCTGGAAGATACAAGCAGGATCTCGGCATCGAAATACCGTGAATGCGTCTTGGCAAGCTCCAGTGCAAGCTGCGACTCTTTGGTATCTTTGTACGCCACCAGTATTTTCATCAAGACCTCCTTTAACCAGCTTCCTACATCCAGCGTTTACGCCGCTTGTAGGATTTGACATCCTTGAATGATTTCCGTCCACCACCCTGGGTGACACCCATATAAAATTCCTTGACATCGGGGTTGTTTTTCAATTCATCTGAAGGGCCTTCCAGAACAATCTTTCCGGTTTCCATAATATAGGCATAGGCCGATATTTCCAACGCGATCTTGGCATTCTGCTCAACAATCAGCAGGGTCGTTTGCATCTCCTGGTTGATCTTCTCGACATTCTCGAAAATTTCCTTGACCAGCATAGGGGCCAATCCAAGAGACGGTTCGTCGAGCATGAGCATTTTAGGAGAAGACATCAATGCCCTGGCGATGGCAATCATCTGCTGTTCACCACCGGAGCAGTAACCTGCCAGACGGTTGGTGACCCTGGACAACCGTGGGAAGTGATCGTACATAAGCTCCTGGTCTTTGCGGATACGCTGAGAACCATCCTTGCGGGTAATGGACCCCACCCGGATGTTCTCGTCCACCGTCAGATGCTTGAACACACGGCGTCCTTCCGGCACCATAACCGCACCCAGTTTTACGACCTGCGTTCCCAGGATATTGGTGATGTCCTTTCCCTCGAATTTGACAAAGCCATCCTTGATAAAGCCGTTCTCCGGTTTCAGCAGACCGCTGATAGCCCTGAGGGTGGTGGTTTTGCCGGCACCGTTGGTACCAAGGAGAGACACAATGCTTCCCCCGGATACTTGGAGACTCACACCGCGAAGAACCTGTATGATGTCATTGTAAACAACTTCGATGTTGTTGACTTCAAGTAAGGGGGGCGTTGTCGCTTTCTCATTCATATGGTCTCACATCTGAATAAAAAGTATCCAACCAGAGAAGTTCTGCCAAAAAAACTATCTGAATATTCCAAACATAAAAATTTATTCGCATCAGGCATTTCTGGATGGACACCCGTCTAAGGTTGTTATTTGGGGGCAGCCCTTACGCTGCCCCCTTTTACAGAAATCAGTCTATTTCAGAAACTCCGGCTGAAATGGTTCTCCTACGGATTTGAAAACGCCACCCTTGACAATATAGAGCTGTAAATAATCGACGCCCATGCGGTCGGTTTCTGAGTAAGAAACTGGTCCCACAGTGGTTAGTGTTTCATAGACATTGTCGCCATTCATGCTGTTGAGCGCGGCCACCAGCGATTCGCGCGTTATCTCCTTGCCGCTTTCCTTGACTCGCCGCATAGCCTCGACTGCCACCTGGGCAGCCATGATGCCGTTGGCATAATTGTGCGAATTGGCGGTTTTGTCGTCACGGCCATATTTTTTTGCGAAATCGAGCTGCCATTTCACCCAGGGGCCCTCATCCGAAGTCAACCGATAACCGGTATCCCAGAAGAAACCTTCTGCCGCCGAACCGGCCAGGGCGATCAAATCCGCACCGCCGGTGTAATGGGCCCCCAGAAAGGTGATCTTGCCTTTCTCACCGAAGCTTTTAGCTGTTATACCCAGCCGATTGGCATCCTTGAGCAGGGTGGCCACAGGTGATTGGACTGTCTGGCAAAGAACGTATTGAACACCTTTACTTTGGAGCCGTTGCAGCAGAGCGCTATTGTCCAGATCCTTACCATGCTCCACAACTTCGACTACATCGAGTTTCAGCCCGGAGGCCAATGCTGATTTTAAATCGCCCACCGGAGCACGCCCAAAAGCCGAGGGATGTATGAAAAGGGCCACCTTAGGAGTACCCCCGCCTACATGATTATTGGCCACATACTCTCCCAAGCCGACAAACTGGTGGGAGTAGGACGGAATAGAGAGAAAGATGTACTTGGAACCGGTCCCTTCGGATATCAGTGATTTGTCAAAGGATGCCGGAATAACGGGAATCTCCTCTTCGGTGTAATCCTTGGCCAGGGCCTGGTTGGAACCGGTGGCATAGCTGAGAAAAAGCACGATCTCCTGATCCAGGAACTCCTCGAAGTTGCGTTTGGCATTGGCGGTTTGATACTGGTCGTCTTTAATCGGGCAGCTTATTTTGTCGTCTCCCAGAATCTTGGTTTCATTTGCAAACTTTATGTAGTCTTCAACTCCCTTGGAATAGGGGTTACCAGCGTCGGAGGTGGGACCGGTTATAGCTAGAGAAAGACCCATATTGTAGGTAGTACCTGCCCCAGCCTGAACGGAAAATCCGAATATCAGTAGAAAAGATAATGTAACCAGAATAATGAGTTGTTTGTTTTTCATTTCTTCCTCCCTTTTGTTTTGGTTAACTAAAGCATACAAGTTCAATGGAGATAGAAAAAAATCCACCCCCAGCAATATAACATGGCAAATCAATAACGGAACGGCCACAACTTGAAATACGATCGCAAGATGCGCCACCAGTTAGCGATCCCCCGCGGTTCAAACATTAAGAATAATACAATGACCAGACCAAAGGACAGCGGCCTGAAAGCCGTGGCCACATCGCCGATGGCTTTAAAGAAGTGTCCAGCCCACTCGGCGAAGTGCTCAACCTGCAACTCCAGCATCAGGATGGCGGCCGGCCCGACAATGGAGCCCACCAGGGTGCCCAGACCGCCCACAATAGCCATGGCCAGGTAGGAGATGGAGTGATGCAGGGTAAAAGACTCGAAACCCACACCACGCCACAAATAGGCATGTAGGGCGCCTGCCACGCCGGCAAAAAAGCCGGCCAGGGCAAAGGCATACACCTTGGTGAATCCCGGATGCATTCCCATGGCATCGGCAGCCCGGTCGTTGTCACGCACGGCCACAAGGCAGCGTCCATACTTGGTGCGTAGCAGATTGCGTACGGCAAAGCCCAAAATCACTGCGATGACCAGGATGACATAGTACCAGAAAAAATAGTGCTGCTTGCGCATCACTTTGCCCGTAAACCAGAACACCCTGCCGATAGCAATAGTTTGCCCCTGGTTAAAGAACTGCATGAAATTGATCGTCCACTGGAAGATCATCTGAAAGGAAAGGGTGGCAATCACCAGGTAAAGGTGCTTCAGGCGCAACGACGGCAACCCCACGATGGCGCCGATGGCCGCACCCACGCATCCGGCCACAACAATCATTAGCGGCCAGTAATGGGTCAACAGCACATGATTGCCGCCCAGAACACGGGCAAAGGCTGCCAGGGTGTAGGCGCCCACCCCCACAAAAGCAGCGTGGCCGATGGAGATCAGGCCGGCAAACCCGGTTAAAAGGTTCAAACCGTAAACAGCGATGACAGCGATGAGAATACCATCAATCACCAGCATGTTCTTGTTGCTAACTTCGAAGAAAAGGGGCCACACAAATGCGGCCGTTAGGAAGCACAAAAATACTAGCCGGTCGATGTGCGTCAGAAATATACGCTGTTCGGCCTTATAAGAGGTGAAAAAATTACCCGTAGCTAACCATCTGCTTTCAGACATAGACTACACCCGCTCTATTTCATGAATACCAAAAAGACCATGCGGCTTAAACAAAAGAATGATCAAAAGGATGACATAGGGCAAGACGTCAGCGGTACCGTTCAATCCCCAGTGCCCGTCCAGGTAGCCGGCCGCAAACTGCTGGATCAGTCCCATGATGATACCGGCCACAATGGCTCCGAAAATGGAATCCAGGCCGCCCACGATGACCACCGGAAACACGATGATGCCGAATGAGTGCAGCACGTTGAAATTCAGGCCGGTGATGTTGCCGATAATACCCCCGGCGGCGGCGGCACTCAAACCGGCCGTGGCCCAAGCCAGACCGAACACCTTGGGAACCGAAATACCGATGGACATGGAAGCGAACTGGTCGTCCGAGACCGCCCGCATGGAGATGCCTACCGTGGAGGCTTTAAAGAACCAGGTAAATCCACCGATCATGATAAAGGTGATGATCACCCCCACCATCTGGGTCCAGGAGATGGAGGCCCCCAAAAAAGTGATGGGGGTTTTAGGCAGAAACGACGGGAATGAAAAATTTTCCGAACCAAAAGGAGTCAGGTAAATAAGCCCGTCGATAATGGACATCAACCCGATGGTCACCATTATCACCGAGATGATGGGTTCGCCGATCAGCCGGCGCAGAAACACCCGCTCCACGCTCATGGCCAGGAAAAAGGTGATGATCATGCTCAAGATAAAGGAGATCACAATGTGGATGCCCGCAAACACGGTCAAGGCATAGGTAATAAAGGCCCCTGCAGCGATGATCTGGCCGTGGGCGATATTCAGCACACGGCTGGATTTATAGATCAGCACGAATCCCAGTGCCGACAGCGCATAAATGGAGCCCACCACCATGCCGCTAATGACAAGTTGGAGAAAATAGCTCATGCAACACCTTCCATTGTGTAAAACTTCATCTCGGCCTCCACGGTAGTTGACTGGCCGTCCTGGTACTGAAAAAACGCCTCGACCTTTTTTTTACTGACGCTCTCGTCATACAAGGCCTCGTATAGGTCCTTGTATTTTTCCATGACAAATTTTCTACGCAGTTTGCCCGTCTTGGTCAATTCACCGTCATCCATATCCAGCAGTTTGTACAACACGGCAAAGCGAATGATTTTAAAATGATCTTTTTCAGCACGCGCGTTGACGTCGGCCACCGCCCCCTTGAGCAGTTCCGCGACCTCCTGGTTGCCGGAAAGATCCATGTAAGTGGTAAAGGATATCCCCCGGTCTTCGGCCCATTTGCCCACCACGATGGGGTCGATATTGATCAGGGCGGACACGAACTCCCGTTTGTCGCCAAAAATGACCGCCTCTTTGATATAGGGGCTGAATTTGAGTTTGTTTTCCAGAAACATGGGGCTGAACATCTCGCCTTCACTGTTGTGCATCACGTCGGATACCCGGTCAATCACCACCAGATGTCCGTTTTCATCCAGATAGCCGGCATCTCCGGAGTGCATCCAGCCCCCCGCCAGCAACTCTTCTGTCTGCTCGTCCCGCTTGAAATAGCCTGAACACACCGAAGGCGAGCGGGACAGGATCTCCCCTTCTTCGCTGATTTTACACTCGGTCTCCGGCAGGGGTTTGCCCACCGTGTCGGGGCGCACATCGCCGTCCCGGTGCATGTAGGCAATGCCGACAATTTCGGTCTGGCCGTATATCTGTTTCAGATTGACGCCGATGGCCTGGTAAAAAGTGAACAACTCGGGACCCAGCGCCGCACCACCGGTGTAGGCACGCCGCAACCTACGCAGACCGATCTGGTTGATCAAGGGGTCCATCACCAGCGTCTTTCCCAGCCAGGCCATGAAACGCAAGGATGCGGGCATTTTTTCCCCGCTCATCCGGTACCGGGCGGCCCGTTCCCCTATTTTGATGAACTTGTTGTAGGCCAAGCGGTTCAGCCAGTAGGATTCGTCGATTTTCAGCCAGATCTGCGAACGGATGGTTTCGTAGATCCGGGGTGCGCCGAACATAAAATGGGGCCCGATCTCCTTGAGGTCCTCCATGCTGGTCTCCACCGACTCGGGAAAGTTGATGGTGATACCGGTGGCCATGGCCACGCCAAAAGAATTCATCTGTTCACCGATCCAGGCAAAGGGCAGAAAAGAGAGGTACTCGTCGGTGTCCTCCAGACGATCGACCTTGGAAAGTTGAATCCCCATGTTGATATAGTTTTTGTGGGTCATCATGGAAGCCTTGGGCAGCCCGGTGGTGCCGGATGTCAAGCAGAAGTGACACACGTCTTCAGGGCTTCCCTGGTCGATCAAGGTGTCATATCTTGTGGGATGTTCAGCATGGATCTCTGCGCCGATTTTGTAGAGATCTTTTATGAAAAGATACCAGTCATCGGACCGGTAGCTGCGCATGCCACGCGGGTCCTCGTAGATGACATTTCGCACCGCGGGGATGCGGTCACGAACCTCAACCAGTTTGTCCACCTGTTCCTGATCGTCGCAAAAAACGGCCGTGACCTCCATATAGTTGATCAAATCGGCAATTTCATCCGGCAGGGTGGTTTGGTATATCCCGGCCGAAACCGCTCCGATGGATTGGGCGCCGATGGCCATGAACAGCATTTCCGGAATGTTGTCCCCGATCAAGGCCAGTTTGTCGCCCTTTTTAACCCCTAACTTCTCGAGCCCCAGGGCGAGTTTTCTTACAGTGTCATAATAGTCGTTCCAGGTGTAGTTGTTCCAGTAACCAAAGTCTTTTTCGCGCAGCGCAACTTTCGCCCCGGTCTCTTTGACCCGCCAGCGCAACAGTTGCGGAATCGTAAAATTCAAAAGATGGGATGTGTCTTTCATGCCGATCTAATCTTCTCCAATATAGGCTTCGATAACCTGTGGTATTTTTACCACCTCTGCAGGTGTTCCAAAACCGATCAACTCACCAAAATCGAGCACATAGATACGGTCTGATATATCCATGACCACTCCCAGATCATGTTCCACCAGGACCACGGTAGCGTCACGCTCCTTCTGAATGTCGATGATGAATCGCACCATATCCTCTTTTTCTTCGATGTTCATGCCCGCCATGGGTTCGTCGAGCAAAAGCAGTTTCGGAGCCAGCGTGAGGGCTCGGGCGACTTCGACCCGCTTTTGAATCCCGTAACTGAGGTTCCCCACTGTGTGCTTACGGTAGGGCTCCAGTTCCATAAAATCGATAACCTCTTCTACATACTCACGGTTTTTTGACTCTTCCCTGGAGGCTTTCCCCATAAAGACCACGGCCTGCAGAAGGTTGTATTTCAGTTTTTGATGCCTCGCCAGCATCAAGTTATCCAGCACTGTCATACCACTGAACAATTCGAGGTTTTGAAACGCACGGGCGATGCCCAGGCTCGAGACCTGGTGGGGGGAGGCGTGTGTCAAGCGATTTTTATCATAATAAATCTCGCCGGAAGTCGGATGGTAAAACCCGGAAATACAATTGAGCAGACTGGTTTTTCCGGCACCGTTGGGCCCGATGATGGAGGTGATCAGACCAGGTTCGATGTCCATACCCACATTGGAAAGTGCGGCCAAGCCCCCAAAGGTGAGTGTAACATTTTCAATTTTTAATTTGACCATAGTAGAGTCGTGTTTGAAAGTTAATAGGATTGCACTAAAATAAAAAAAGATCCGAAAGCAGGCATAAGAGGTGTGATCTGTTTCAGATCCTCTTTTGTGACCTTATTGTATTCTCGTATTTATAATATGAATAAAATTCATTTCATAACGTAGACATATAGTCGATACCGCGTATAAGGTCAAGTAATTAAATTACTTTTATTGAATCTGTCATGGTGTCGATTCACGTAATAATTGTGACTACTTTATAGCTATATTCCAAGTTTTGTCAAACAAAAATAAATTCACTACACGATTTTAAAAAATAACCACTTTTTTGACATAATTGACGATCTCTTCAGGGTCGTCCATAAAGTGTAGAATATTCATGTCCTGGGGTGACACCCGTTCGTCCGCCAGGAGACGGTTTTCGATCCATTCCTTCATGCCACCCCAGTAATGACTGTCCACAAGGATAATGGGAAGCGGCCGGATTCGGTGGGTCTGAACCAGCGTCACGACCTCAAACAATTCATCGAGGGTCCCAAACCCTCCGGGCATGGCGATAAAGGCGGTGGCATATTTAATGAACATGACCTTTCGAATGAAAAAATACTTGAATTCGAGACATACATTTGCATAGCTGTTCGGTTTCTGCTCAAAGGGGAGGTGAATGTTGAGACCTGCCGATGTACCACCAGCTTCCGTGGCACCCTTGTTGGCCGCCTCCATAACCCCGCCGCCGCCGCCCGTGATGACGGCAAAATTGTTTTCCGCAAAAAGACCGGCTATTTTTTCTGTTTTCTGATAAATAGGATCCTCCGGGGGAATCCTGGCCGACCCGAAAATACTCACCGCCGGCCCCAGGTCGTGGAGAGCTTCAACACCATCCACAAATTCTCCCATAATTTTGAAAAGACGCCACGATTCCCCCAGTTTAAAATCATCGATAACAAATTGTTTTTCCATTATCTATTTCCTATTTTAGCTGTTTAGGTGTTTAGGCTGTAGGCTGTTAGGTTGCAAATAGCTATTAGCTTTCAGCTACTCGTCACTCACTGCTTATAGCTGACAGCTGTCCCTAAAACCTAATACCTAAAACTTAAAACGGTTTGTTTCCCGGCAGACCGCCGGATGGTCTAAATTTTTCACCCCTTCCCGTTATAACCGATGACAACCTTTCCCTGATCAACGATCACCGGGACCTTTCGATCACCCTTTGAATACACCAGCATGCTTTTCATCTGTGTCTTGTCCGACAATACGTCATGATACACGACATTTCGACCCTCATTTTTAAAAGCTTCCCGAGCTTCAGTGGTGTAGGGTCAGGTATTTTTCCCGAAAATAATGACCTTCTCTGACATGGGGCCTCCTTCCTGAATAAAAATTGCAACCTATAGCAAGCACTCAAAATAGGTATGAATATCCTGTAAACTCAGATAATTATCATAGAGTTAATTTTATTAGCAGCAAATCCGGTGAATGTCAACGATTGCGGATTGACAATTGCGCGACGAATTGATTAAATCGGGCGCCAATTGAGTAGCATTTTAGCGTGTAGGATGTTAGACTGACAGGTTGTTCACGGTCTAAACCTAACAGCCTAAAAAGCTACAACCTAAAAGACTAAAGAGTATGCACAATACCGGACAGGCATTTTCAAAAGATGTCACTGTGGTCAACGAACTGGGGCTACATGCAAGGTCTGCAGCAAAAATTGCCGAACTTGCCAGGGAGGCGACCTCGAATGTCTGGGTGCAGAAAAACGAGGAGAGAGCCGACGCCAGGAGCATTCTGGATATCCTGACACTGGCATGTGAAAAGGGATCAAAACTGACCATCATCATTGATGACAGATCGGATATGGAGACCCTTGACCGCATTGTCGCCCTCGTAATAAATGGATTTGGAGAATAGAACCGGATGTTGGACAACAAGGAACCTATAGAGATTGTATTAACCGGAATCAGCGCCTCCCCCGGGATTTGTATCGGTAAGGCATACCTGGTGGATCGAGAAGGCGTGGACATCATCAAGCGCTATCAAATCCCGAAATCCGGACTTCAGAACGAAAAGAACCGTTTTAAACAAGCGGTTAAACAGGCCAAGTCCGAATTAAATGATATCATCGCCAATACACCCGAGGGCCTGCGTCAGCATTCAGATATTCTCAAATCCCATATGCTGCTCCTGCAAGACAAGATGCTTTTTAACCGGACCCTCGATACCATCGATGAGGAACGGGTGAACGCGGAATGGGCTCTCAAGAAGGCCGTATCCAAGGTCATGTCCATGTTCCAGAATATTTCCGACCCATATCTGAAAGACAGGGCCATCGATGTCGTGCATGTCTCGGAAAGGATCATGCTGCACCTGGCAGGGGTCAACTCGGTCAACATCGCCGATATCGACAAACGTGTCATCCTTGTGGCGCATGACCTTTCCCCTGCGCAGACCAGCCAAATCAATCTCGAGCGTATCAAGGGGTTTGTGACGGTTCGGGGCGGTATCACTTCCCACACAAGTATCATTGCCAGAACACTGGGAATTCCTGCCGTCCAGGGGGTTGCAAACGCAACGATCCAGATACATACGGATGATATCATCATCGTGGACGGATCGGCGGGACGTGTTGTTATCAACCCTTCCGAGCAGGCACTGTTTGCCTACGAAGAACGCCAGGAACGATTTGAATCTTTTCGGGCCAGCATTGCCAGAATCAGCGATCGACCGGCTGAGACCACAGACGGGCTTCGAATCCGGGTAATGGGCAACATCGAACAACCCGAGCAGGTTGTCTCGGTATTGGATAACGGTGGTGAGGGTATTGGTTTATACCGAACCGAATTCCAATACCTCTCGCGCTCACAGTTTCCCAACGAAGATGCTCTTTTTGAAAAGTACCGGAGTGTCGTGGAGGTCATGCCTTCGGCACCTGTGACCATCCGGACCCTTGACATTAACGGCGACAAGGCCGTCAGCAATGCAACCCTGGTGGAGTCCAACCCCGTACTGGGACTGCGGGCCATCCGGTATTGCCTGCAACGCCCGGAGATTTTCCAAACCCAGTTGAGAGCCATCCTGCGGGCTTCTGCCTTTGGAGATGTCAGGGTCCTCTTTCCCATGATATCGACCTATGACGAGCTCATAGCATCTAAAAAAATGCTGGGGCAGGCCATGGAGACCCTCGACAAATCAGGTGTTGAATTCAACCGCGATATTTCGGTTGGTGTAATGATCGAAGTACCGTCCCTGGCGATCATGGCGGACATGATCGCCCCGGAGGTTAATTTTTTCAGCATCGGCACCAACGATCTCATCCAGTATTCCATGGCTGTGGACAGGGCCAACAAGGATGTGGCGCATCTCTACAACCCGCTCCATCCTGCCATTTTGCGGATGCTGAAATTCGTGTCCGACGCCGCCAAGGAGCACAACATCCAACTTTTCATGTGCGGTGAGATGGCCGGGGATCCATTCAATCTTCCCATTTTAATGGGTCTGGGTATGGATGAGTTGAGCATGAACCCCCAGAGCATTCCCATGGCCAAAAATGTCATACGATCCCTCTCCGCCGCGGAAACCCGGCCGTTTTTAGAGTCCGCGCTCAAGCAGACCACCGCCGCAAACGTTGAGAATCTCGTCCGTGGCGCATACGGAGATATCATAACCCAGGCAACATCACCGAAATAGCAAAATAAAAGGGTTCGAGGGGCCGAGGGTGATACAAGGGTTTGAGGGTAGCAATTAGCTGTAAGCAATAAGCGATTAACACCTAACAGTCTAATAGCCTTAACCGCTAAAAAACCTTTAACTACAATCAATTACGCGCGAAGCGCAAATGTCGTCCGCAGGACAAATGACGCCCGCAGGGCTAACAACTATCAATGTCAGCCGAAGGCTAAAAATGAATCAGGATCGTATTAAAAAGGTCGCAGAAAACCGAAAAGCGCGACACGATTACCATATCGTAGATACCTATGAGGCCGGAATTGTCCTGCTCGGTACCGAAGTTAAATCGCTCCGAACCGGCCGTGCCAACCTGAAGGATTCTTACGCAAAGGTCACCAATGGAGAGGTGTTCGCACACCAGATTCACATCGGCGTTTATCCCTTTGCATATTACGACAACCACGACCCGTTGCGGGTAAGAAAACTCCTTTTGAAAACGCATGAAATCAAACGGCTCCATGCAAAAGTCAACGAGAAGGGCTATTCTCTGATACCCTTGAGCATCTATTTCAAAGGCGGCAAGGCCAAAATGACCCTGGCCCTGGCAAAAGGCAAACGCAAGTTCGACAAACGGGAAACCATCCGACGCCGTGATGAAAAACGGGATCTGGACCGTCAGAGAAAAGAGTACAAATAATAAACTCGCTGCGCGATGTTATTATCGGGGGCTTTTGCCGCTATTGGTTTCTTGGGAAATATAAGCGATAAAGTTGCTGAATACCCCTCTTGCATAAAAACGGGAGTACCCCATGCCATTGAAAAAGACACCCACAGCAGCTGACAAGCGTGATCGGATTGTCGCGGAGGCACGTCGCGACCAGGCGCGTCGAGAAAAGGGCTATCGGGAAAAGGCTCTCAAGATGTTTCCTTGGATCTGCGGCCGTTGCAGCCGGGAATTCACCGGGCAGCGCGTCCGAGAGCTGACCGTACATCACAAGGATCACGATCACGACAACAATCCGCCGGACGGAAGCAACTGGGAGCTGCTCTGCATTTACTGCCACGACAACGAGCACTCCCGGGACCAGGTGGCGGAGTGGTACGAACAGACCGATCCGGCTGACGAGCAATCGTCAGCATTCGATCACAAGCCTTTTGCCGGTCTGGCCGATCTTTTGAAAAAATAATCGTAGCAACGAGTTAAGTCGTAGATTATGAGGTGCTTCCATGAACAACCTGCCTGCAGTAGCCATCGTCGGCACATTTGATTCAAAAGGAGAGGAACATCTGTTCCTCAAAGATCGTATTGAAGACCTGGGGCTCCAGACACTGACCGTCAACGTCGGCACCAAAAAACCCATTTCCTTCGACGTATCCCATGACTTGTATGCATGGATGAAAAAGAATGGAAATCTGGATGACCACAACAGAGACAAAGCCATTCAGGGCATGATCCATGAAGCCACGGAGCTAATAAAACAACTGTATCGTGAGGGTAAAATCCACGCCATGATATCCGCCGGCGGTGGGAGTGGGACGCACCTCTGTTCCAGCATCATGCGCGAACTTCCGCTGGGAGTTCCAAAGGTGATGGTTTCCACCGTTGCCTCTCGAGACATGCAGCACACGGTCGGCACCAAAGACATCACCATGATACACAGCGTGGTGGATCTTCTGGGAGTGAACAGCATCTCCGGAATTGTTCTGGACAAGGCCGCAGCAGCCGTTTGCGGAATGACCCTGAGCCAATGGCGACCCGATACAGACAAAAGACGCATTGCACTTTCATTTTTCGGTTTCATCACAAAATCGGCAGAAGCGGTTAAAAAAGCATTGGAGCTATTGGACTATGAAGTGATTCCCTTTCATGCCAATGGTACCGGTGGAATGGCCATGGAGGAACTGGCCTCCGAAGGATATTTTCATGGTATTCTCGATCTGGCAACCCACGAGCTGGCCGATGCCTTGATGGATGGCTATTGCGGCGGCATCGGGCCGGGCCGTTTCGAACCCTCCCCGGGGAAACATATTCCCCGGCTGGTGACGCCGGGAGGTCTTGACTGTGCCGTACTCGAGTTTACGCGCCGGCATATTCCGGAAGAATACAGAGACCGCAAGATTTTCTTTTATGACTTCAGATCCGCCATCCGCCTCACGCCTGATGAGAGCCGGATACTGGCAGAGCAGCTCTCTGACAAGCTGAACCAGGATAGATCCAATGTGCGTGTCCTGGTCCCGACCCGGGGCTGGTCTGAAGCAGACAAGGAAGACGGACCCCTATATGACCCCGAAACAAATGCATATCTCATCAAAATCTTCAAAGAAAAGCTGGACAAACGCATTCAACTCGATGAGATCGACATGCACATCAACGATCCCGCCTTTGCTCAAACAGCGGCGAATATAATGGATCAAATGGTTAGAGACCGGGAGTAAGCACCCCAGAGCCTAAGGTCCTGGCACCAGTAAATCCGAATTAGGATTTCGAATTTCGTGTTCCGGATTTAATAAGCGGAGAATTTTCAACAATGTTTCTCAAACCCGATTGCATCCCGTGTATTTTAAACATGTCTTTAAATTACCTTCGAAAACTGTCTATTCCTGAGGAACAGGTCAACAAGATTTATTCAGACATCCTGTCCTTGAGACCACTCAGGGGAGAAATATGGGATATCACCAGCCCGGAAGTCATCGAGCCGATTATGAAGAAGATTATGGCAGCTGTCGGTAACAACGATCCCTTTGCCGCTGAAAAGGAAAAACAGAACCAAAAGATGCTGTCGCTGTATCCGGAACTGCAACGAATGGTAAAAACAGCTGAGCATCCCTTGAGAACATCGGCTCAATTGGCCAGCCTTGGAAACGCCATCGATGTCATGATGAAGGGCGGTGCCGCAGACATTCAGAAAATCATTGAAGAACAACTCGCCTACCCTTTGCAGAAAAATACATTTGAGATACTTGAAAAAAGGATCCTAAACAGTAACTGCATTCTTTACTTTGGCGACAATGCCGGGGAAATCGTCCTGGACAGGCTGTTCATCGAAACGATCAAAGCGCAGCATGATACAGAGATTATCTTTGTCGTCAGAAGTATACCAACCTTGAACGATGCAACCCTGAAAGATGCGGAACAGACAGGGGTGGTCAACCTGGTGCGTGTGATAGAGAACGGTATCGGCGGCCCTGTCCCCGGCACCCTGTTAGATCGATGCTCAAGGGAGGTGAAGGGCCTTTTTCAAGAGTCGGATCTTATCATCTCCAAAGGCGGTGGCAATTTTGACACCCTGGATGAGCTCCCGGAAAAGTGCAAAAACAAGATATCGTATTTGCTGCTGTCAAAATGTCAGCCCTATGCAACGTTTTTTGGTGTGGGATTGCAGCGACCGATATTACATAACGGGTAGACTTTACTGACGGCCAAAAACAACACAACAAATCCAAAGAACACAATGAACACAGCAACTAAGTTTGCAGGATTCGAGAGAAATAACTGTCATTTGCTTCGCGTCATTGGTGGTCATTTACTTCGTGCCATTCATCGTAGCTGCGAGCTATCAGCTATGGGCAACAATAAATG
Organism: uncultured delta proteobacterium; assembly: GCA_963744665.1. Taxonomy (GTDB): domain Bacteria; phylum Desulfobacterota; class Desulfobacteria; order Desulfobacterales; family B30-G6; genus B30-G6. Next base: position 89,861 of record CAVUUM010000013.1, read on the forward strand.
ACAGCCGAAGGCGAAATGTCGCGCGCAGCGCAAATGTCGTCCGATAGGACAAATAACGCACGAAGTGCTAATGACATCCGAAGGATAAATGACACCGGGTATTAATTCCCAACGCACATGAACGGAGGGACTCATGCAGAAACCAAACGTACTTCTTGTAGCCACAATGGATACCAAGTTCAGGGAAGCCAGCTTTATTGAATCCTGTCTCACAGAAGCGGGCTGTGCGGTCCAGGTTATGGATGCCGGGATTCGTGGGGATAGCCCCGTACCGGTCACGATTACAAGACAGGAAGTTGCCCGGGCCGGCGGTAATACATTATCGGAAGTTCAATCCATGGGTCACGAGGGCAAATCCCTGAAGATGATGCTCGAGGGCGCCTGTAACATTGCAAGCACGATGATCGGTAACGGCCTCATCAGGGGCGTCATCAGCCTGGGCGGATCCATGGGAACCACACTCGGCACCGGTGTCATGCGCCAATTTCCCATTGGGGTTCCAAAGGTGATGATCTCCACCATGGCATCCCGGGATACCCGCGCGTTTGTGGGCACAAAAGATATTCTTATGCTGCATGCCGTCTGTGATCTTTCGGGTCTCAACCGATTTTCAAAAAAAATACTTTACAACGGGGCCATGGCTCTGGCGGGCATGACATCCCAAAACCGGAAAGACATTTCATCCGACAAATCCATGATCTTTATTTCCACCCTGGGAACCACCGAGAAATGTGTACAGGAGCTACGCGCCTCCCTCGAAAAGCAGGGCAAGGAAGTCGTGGTCTTTCACACCGTGGGTTCCGGTGGCAGAGCCATGGAAGAATTGATGGAATCTGAATCCATCGAGGCGGTGGTGGACCTCTCCCTGCACGAAATGGCGGATCATCGTTTCGGGGGGGATTACGATGCAGGGCCTGATAGAGGTTCCGTGGCATTGAAAAAAGGAATCCCGGTTGTCCTGGTACCCGGAAATATCGATTTTCTCGTGTCAGGACCTCTCGAGCAGTCCCTGAAAGACTTCCCAGGCCGGCCGTACCATGTTCACAACTCAGCCATTACAGTTGTAAGAACAACCCCTGAAGAGATTGAAAGCCTTGCCCGACAAGTCGGGGATTTGTGCAATGCCGCCCCTGGTCGCTATACCCTGGTCATTCCCATGAAGGGATTTTCAGCCTTTGACGCAAAAGAGGGTCCGCTTCATGACCCCCAAGCACCGGCACGATTCGTCAAAAGCCTGCAGGCGCAATTGTCCGATACCTCACGGATATACACCCTGCCCTGCCATATCAATGATTCCGAATTTTCTGAAGCTGTGATTGAAAGGCTTCAAGAGCTTTTATCCTAACGCATGCCTCAGGAGGTTGTGAGTATTTACTTCTATGGCTCAACGACTTGCTAAAATATTCCTTCCGGGTCCACTGAAAAGTGATCTTACAATCTTTTATAGACGAGTATATCCTTTAAATCCGCTATGCTATCAATGACGGCATCAGGGGTTTCCCTGCTTAACGCTTTGTGGTCGTCAAACCCGGTGAGTACGCCGACTGTCTTCATTCCTGCTGCCTTACCCGCTTGAATATCTGTACACGCATCGCCAACATACATGCAGTGTTTCGGCGGGATACCAAGTTTTTTGCTGCCCTCAAGTAAAGGGTCCGGTGCCGGTTTTTTACGGGGCGCATCGTCTGCATGAATGATGACTTCCAGAAGTTTGTCGATGCCTGCATCCACCAGCACAGGCAACTTGACCGCCATGCTTTGCCGGGGGGTGGATGTAACCATGCCCACCTTGATTTCTTTTTGCAAAATAATTTCTAAGGTCCTTTTCGCATCTGGAATCAGTTTTGCCTGGGTTTTGAAAAGATTCGGGTATATCTCGGCAATGATCTCCCGGGTTTTTTCGATCAGACGGTCACGCTCTTTTGGCGTCCTTTTTGGAAATACCCGTCCCCATTCAAAATCACCGTTTTTAGCCGCGTCCCGAAGTTTATCTTTAGACGGCAGCGAGAACTCGAGTCGTCTGAACACCGTTTCAATGATCTGGTAGTATATGTGAATGGAGTCCAAAATCGTCCCATCGAGATCAAACATGAACAGCATCCACTTTTATTTTCATCTTGTTCAATCAGGTATCCTTTTTGGTTTTTTGGTGCATCCAGAAGTAGTAAAAGGCCAGCAAGGTCATGCCATTGTCGATGCTGTCGCCATTAATCTCGGAAAGAACACGGGTCATGGGCATTTTGACGACTTCCAGATCTTCCCCTTCATCCAACGCCAATGCCTGTTGACATTCAGCCCCCATGGCCAGGCAAAAAAAACATTTGTTGCTCAATATGGCCGGCTGTGGATAAGCATTCACCCATGATGCGAAAATCCCTGGATCCATAACCGGTCTCCTCCAGAAGCTCCCTCCGGGCGGCCGCTATGGGGGAAGGGTCCTCCGGGTCCACGAGACCGCCCGGTAGTTCAAGATGAATTTTCTCGGAACCATGTCGGTACTGCCGCACCATGACCACTTCTTGGGCGGTGGTAACTGCCAGAACCACAACCCAGGCCGGGAAATGCATGGCCAGCACATCGGCCGTGTTACCGGTTCTGGGCGAACGCACCTCTTTTGTCTCTATTTGCATGAGTTTGAAATCATGCAGGGTTTTTCGATTCAATATTTCCCACGCTCGGATCATTCTGACAACTCCTTTATTAAAGACGCAAAGCAAATGACAGTTGTTTCCTCGAACCCTCGAACCCTTCCGTTATTACCTTTGTTGGGCCAGTATCTTCAACATCAAGGCCCCGATGTCCTGTGGTCGCATATCTTCGGACCGCAATTTTTTCAAGATCTTTTCAAAAGCCCTGGCAGGCGCGGACAAGGGTTGATTTTTTAAATATGCAAAACTGACATCAAGGTATATCCGCTGCCCATACAGTCGGAGCAATGCCAATTTCCCTTCTTTTATTTCTGCGGCCACACATGCCCTCACGAGAATGGAAACGCCCTCCCTCCTTTGAATCAGTTGTTTGATAAATTCATTGTTACTGGTTTCCATAAGCGTATTGGGTGTACACTGGTGCTGTTCAAAAAGCTTGTTCACACGCTTTTGGGTTCCTGAACCCCTTTCCTTCATGATCAACGGTTCTTTGGCGAGATCTTGCGGCGAGATTCTTTTTTTGGTGGTCAGTGGATGATCGGGTGGAACGACAATGACCAGTTCTTCCTGACTAAAAGGAATAAATTGAATGTCCTGATTTTCCTCTGCCTTGGCAATGACAGCGACATCATTTTTAAATTCCAATAGGCTGTTGGTCATATCCAAAGAGCTGCCTTCATGCAAATGGATTTTAATATGGGGATAGTCTTTATGAAAACTGGTAAGAAGTGAGGGCATGAAATAACGTGCATAGGTTTTTGTAGAACCAATACGCAGAACACCGCGCTTCAGTTCCTTCATATCATCGATGACATTCTCGATTTCTTTTTCATAGCGGAAAATTTTCTGGGTATAGTTAAACAATGTGTTACCTTCTTCTGTCAGATGTACCTGGCGTCCTTTTTTTCGAAACAACTTCAGGTTGCATCCCTCTTCCAAAGCCTTTATCTGAGCAGTCACCGCTGGCTGAGTCACAAACAAGCGGTTTGCAGCCTCGGTAAAACTGAGGTGTTTTGCAGCATAATGAAAGGTTCTGAGCTGATTAAAGTTCAACATCGTCGCTGGCCCATATCATAATTTTATTTATGATTAATATTGATACATAAGAAAAATTTATACATAGCATAAATTTAATTGAATTGACACTTTAATTGCTCCAATGCATAAAGGTATTCATTAAGCTCCTTGTAATGCTTTCAGCTAATTGTGGCACGTCATCTGAATCTGAACGCTAATCTTCCGCCATCTATGTCTTAATTTACCCTGGAACTTTCAGGGTTCGGCACTATTCCAATTAACCCCACAACAAAAGGAGGATACACATGCCGGACGAAAAAGGAAGATTTCCAGATCCACACGAGTATCAGGTTCCCCCGGAACTTGAAGGATGGGAGGAGATGTACCCGTCTCACTACTTGTTCTCACAGGACAGATCTGATTGGGAAAAAAACCAATTCTGGTACCTGGACAAAATCCATGCCCCGGAACCCATGCCACCTTTGGATCAGATCTTTCAGGAGGCTTGGCAGATATCACTTTCCCAGTATACGACCCGTGTCTTCTGTATTCCGCCTGCTCAGGGCATCGCCCAACGCATGGTAGGACCCTACATGTACATCTGTGCCATCGCCCCGCCGCCGGATGAAATCATCGGAGAAAAAGCGGCCCATTTTGAAAAACGGGTGTTTTACGTATTTGAACACTATGATGAACTGTGGGACAAATGGCTAACCAAATTCAAGGTCTTGGGTGAAGAAATGAAAGCCGTTAGAGTCCCCGCCGGGTTGCCCAAATATGTACCCGATGACCAGGTTCTGCCGGCACCCACCGGTGTGTATGATTCATATTACCTAATGGAATCCTTCGACAAGCTGGCCAGCAAAATGATCAAGGGCTGGCAATACCATTTTGAAATGCTGAACCTGACCTATCTGGCTTACCTGATGTTTGCCGATGTGGCCAGAAAGCTCTTTCCGGGTATCAGCGAAAGTTCCATAGGAAAGATGGTGGCCGGAGCCTATGTTTCCATGTTCAAACCCGAGGAGGAACTATGCCGGCTCTCAAGGCTGGCTCACGCCAATCCTGGGGTGGCTGAGACCCTGAAAGGTAGTGCATCCGCCGAGGATAAGATGACCGCACTGGAAAACACGCCCGAAGGAAAAGCCTGGCTGGCTGAGTACGAAAAGGCTAAAGATCCTTGGTTCTACGTTTCATGCGGCAGTGGTTGGTACCATCATGAGGGAAGTTGGTTGACGGTACCGGAGATACCCTACGGTTACATTAAAAGCTACCTGGAACGTCTTGACAGGGGCGAAACCATTGAACGCAGCCTCGCTGATATCGAAAAAGAGCGGGATGAAATCATTGCCAAATACAAGGCGTTGATTCAGACAGACGAGGACCGAGAAGCTTTCGATGGTGCTTATAAAACCATCCGCACCATTTACCGTTATGCCGAAGACCATCTTTTCTGGGTTGAGCACTGGTTCCACACGATCTGGTTCGGCAAAATCAGAGAGCTCGGCAAAGTTGCGATGGATGCCGGAATGATCGATGAGGTGGATGACATCTTTATGTTCAATCGCTACGAAATTCCAGAACTTCTCACAGAAGTGTCCACCGCCTGGGCCCTGGGTGTGAATATTCCCGTGAGGGGCTCCTACTATAAAGCCAAAGCCACCAAGCGCAAGAAAATCCTTGAGGCCGCAAGGGAGTGGAATCCGACACCGGCTTTGGGTGTACCGCCCGAAGAAGTGGCCGAGCCATTTACCATCATGCTGTGGGGCGTCACCACGGACAGGGTCAAAGAATGGCTCAAGGGCGTAGACGCCTCGTCGGCGGGAGATGTCTCCGAGATCAAAGGATTCGCCTCCTCCGCAGGTGTGGCGGAAGGACCCGCACGGGTACTTAAAATGCTCAAGGAAATAGTTGACCTTCAGCCGGGCGAAATTCTTGTCTGCCCCACCACCAACCCATCCTGGGCACCGGTGTTTACCAACATCAAAGCTGCAGTAACGGATATCGGTGGTCTCACAAGCCATGCAGCCATCGTGTGCAGGGAATACGGCATCCCGTCGGTTACCGGAACGGGTCTTGCCACCCAGGTCATCAAGACAGGTGACATCATCAAGGTGGATGGTGAGACCGGTGTGGTCACCATCGTAGAAAAAGCGGGCTAATCATCTGTACTCGGGCAGGCTGGCAGCCGGATGTAAAAAGTCCGGCTCCAGCATCGCTGAACCGTTAACAAACAATCGCTCCGGCCTGCCTCATTTCCGAGCATCCATTCCGCCACCGGAATGGATGTGAAAACCGGGGCTCGAAACGAGGCCTCGTTTCGAGGGGCCCAAAACAAATTGGCAGCCTTTTATCCCTTTCTCATAGACCCTTGGAAAAGGATATGGGGATGGTTTATCCCAAGGGGGAGTCAAATGGCGTATATCTTAAATTTCAAAGACCTCAATAAAAGCTCCCTGCCACTGGTTGGAGGCAAGAATTCCAGTCTGGGTGAACTGATCAACGCCGGTATTCCAGTGCCTCCAGGTTTTGCAGTAACCACGGAAAGTTACCTCCGTTTCATTACCGATACGGGAATCAAGGAGGAGATATTGCACATCGTGTCGGAATTGATAACCGGGGACATGAACTCGCTCAATGACACCAGTGACAAAATTCGGCAACTGATTCGAAGTGTCAAACTACCCGCGGAGATACGCACCACCATCGACAGTGCTTATGGGGAGCTTTGTACCATGTGCCATGTGGATGCGCTCCCTGTGGCGGTTCGTTCCAGTGCCACAGCGGAAGATCTTCCCACGGCCAGTTTCGCAGGACAGCAGGACACCTATCTCTGGATTCAGGAAACCGATCCGGTGGTGGAAAAGGTCCAGCAGTGCTGGGCCAGCCTCTGGACGGCACGGGCCATCGATTACCGCATCAAAAACAAATTTCCGCATGAAAAAATTCTGATAAGCGTGGGTGTTCAGAAAATGGTGAACTCCCGGGCAGCCGGGGTTATGTTTACTTTGAACCCCACAAACGGCGACCTGTCCAAGGTTGTCATCGAAGGCAGTTGGGGACTTGGAGAAACCGTTGTCTCCGGCTCCGTAAACCCGGACAAGTTTGTGGTGGACAAGGTGGTTATGGAAACCACTGACAAAAAGGTTTCCGCCAAGCATATTGAATGTGTTTATGACCCTGAAGCAGGAAAAGTTGTCGACGCAGATGTCGTCGAAGAAATGCAGTGCAAGTGCTGTCTGGAAGATATGGAAGTCAAGGCACTGGTGAGTATGGGCAAGTTGATCGAAAAACACTACAAGCGTCCCATGGACATCGAATGGGCCATCGATAAAGACCTTGATTTTCCTGAAAACATTTTTATCGTGCAGGCGCGGCCGGAAACGGTCTGGAGCCAGCGCAAGACTCAATCGGTGATTGGCGGTAAAAGCGGTTATCAACTTTTGATGGAACAGGCCATGAAAAGAATCAAGATACCCAGTTAAAAGAAGGGGTTGAGGGTTCGAGGGGGATACAAGGGTTGGAGGGGTGCAGACCACTAATAGCCAAAGACACCTAGCCGCCTACAGTCTAAACTGCTAAAAAACTAAATAATTCTAAACAATTAAAGGAGGATTGTTGCTCTATGAAGAACATGAGAGATTTCATTACAGAGGGTGAGAAAAAGGGACTGTGTAAACGAATTTCAGCTGAGGTCGATTGGAATCTGGAGTTGTCGCATATCGCCAAACTCAATGAAGAGGCAAAGGGCCCTGCACTGCTATTTGAAAATGTAAAGGACTATGACACCCCGGTGATTACCAGTGTCTGTACCACACCTGAAAGACTGGCATTTATTTTAGGCCAGCCACTGGATTCCACGCTTGTGGATCTCTACGGGCACTGGGCCAAACTGGGGGACAACCTGCTGGAGCCCAAATATGTGGAAAAAGCGGATGCGCCGTGTAAAGAGAATATCATCACCGGGGATGATATCGATCTTTTCAAGTTTCCCGTACCGCAGTGGTATCCACTGGACGGAGGCCGTTATATCGGAACCGCTCATTTCTTTATCAGCAAGGATCCTGAAACCGGCTGGGTAAACCTGGGGACGTACAGGGCTCAGCTTTTGGGAAAAGACAAGATAGGCACCCAGTTTATCAAGGGCAAACATGCCGACATCATGCTGAAGAAATATCAGGCCATGGGGAAACCCATGCCGGTGGCATCCGTGATCGGGTGTGATCCGCTGCTTTTTATCCTCGGCGCAGCACGCGTTTCCGCCTTTACTTCGGAATACGATGTGGCAGGCGCCCTGCGCGGTGAGCCTGTGGAAGTCGTCAAAGGAGAAATCGTCGACCTGCCCATTCCGGCACATGCGGAGATCGTGCTCGAAGGAGAGGTGGATGCCGACAAATTCATGGAAGAAGGACCCTTCGGTGAATATACCGGGTATTATTCCGGCGTCGGTACGGATCCACGCAATTTCATGGATGTCCAATGTGTCACCCATCGTAACAATCCGATTCTCTGGGGAACCACCGTCGGTCGCGCCGTGACAGACACGCACATGACCATGGCACTGTCCTATGGGGCTACGCTTTGGCAACAATTGTTGGCCATGAAGATTCCAGGATTGAAAGCGGTTTATTGCCCGCCGGAAGGATCCGGACGGTTTTTGGCCATCATCTCCCTAAAACAGATGTACCCCGGTCATGCGGATCAGGTGCTCACGGCTGCCATTTCCACGGAGATGGGTGCTTACGGTCTGAAAACGGTCATCGTCGTAGACGAAGATATCGATCCCTGGGATATCCCCAGGGTCATGTATGCATTGAGTTTCAGGTTCCAGCCCAACCGCAGCCAGGTAATAAAAAGAGGGCGGTCCACACCCCTGGATCCGTCTCTGCCCATCAATGCGCGGGAAATTACCGGTAGACTTTTGCTGGACGCCACCATACCCTATGACTGGAAAGACAAACCCATACCCATTGAACTGGATCCGGAAATGGTGAAAAAAGTCAAGTCACGCTGGACTGAATTGGGATTATAAAAATAGGATTCGAGGGCGCCAAGGGGTCAAGTGAGTCGAAAGGTATGGAAGGAAAACAAGCACTTGGATCTTACACCCCTCGGATCCTCGAATCCTTTTCTTCAACTATTTTGGAGAAAAACTTAATAATAGTATCGTGGGAGGAAACAGGCTATGTCCGATACCAACATGATCAAAGGCATCGATGTTCTGGTGGTTGATGATGAACAGGACATTCTGGAGGTTCTGGAAGAACTGCTGGATATGTGTCATGTGACAACGGCATCGACCTTCGATCAGGCAAAAACCCTGTTGGAAACCCAGACCTTTGACATCGCAGTTCTCGATATCATGGGGGTAGACGGATATAGCCTGCTGGAAATTGCCAACAAAAAAAAGATACCAGCCATTATGCTTACGGCGCATGCCTTCTCTGCCGACAACCTGGTGAAGACCATCAAAGAAGGTGCTTATGCCTATGTTCCCAAGGAAGAGATCAGCCGCATCACCGAGTTTCTTTCAGATGCGTTGATCGCCAAGAAGAAAGGGGAAAATCCCTGGCAGGTATGGGAAGAAAGACTGCCTTCATCCTATTTTGAAAAAAGATGGGGAGCGGCCTGGAAAAATTCGGACAGAGATTTCTGGAACAAATTCAGAGAAAGCATCAAAACACGCGATAGCAAGAAGAGGGAGGTTTGAATTGAAACCGATTCGCTATAAAGAAGAGATGGTCAATGAGTTTTTGAATGACGGCTACTGGACCCATGAGCTTTTCTACGATTTCTGGGATAGAAATGCCCGGGAAATAGGCAGCCAGGAAGCGCTGGTGGACTCGAAATATCGTTTGACGTGGGCAGAAGCCAAAAAACTGGTGGACGCCATGGCTATTTCGTGGGTTGAGATGGGAATCCCCAAGCATTCCCGGGTCATCATTCAATCACCCAACAGCGTGTACGGATTTCTTGCACGAATCGCCTGCGAAAGAGCCGGACTCATTTCTCTTACCGTCTATCCATACCTTCGTCAGAGGGAGTTGGAGTATATGCTGGAGAAAACAGAGGCCAAGGCAGTCGTTATTCTGAACATCTACAACAAATTCAATTATCTGGAGATGTACACGGAGCTCCAAAAACAGTTTTCCCATCTGGAGCACTTTTTTCTTTTCGATGATGATGTACCGGAAAATGCACCCCCAGGTACCTATTCGCTGCCCCAGATAACCCAAGCACGGGCGGAAAAGCCGGTGGACGAATCTGTCCTGGCGGAACGCAAATTGGACCCCTTCTGGAATATTGCCCTGCTTACCACGACATCTGGCACCACCGGCATCCCCAAACTGGTGGAGTGGCCCACCGCGCCCCGTGTCTGCACCTCCAAAGGCAGATGCGACATCTGGAACCTCAAGAGCGATGACATCACCATGGCGATTGCTCCCCATGCCGGAGGGGCGGCTGGAACCCTGACCTATTTTGCCGCCCCCATAGCAGGGGCCAAAACGGTGATGCTGGAGGAGTTCTCCGGTGATGGTGCGCTGGCGCTCATCGAAAAGGAGAAAGCCACCGCCATCGGCGTGGTTCCTACCCACCTCATACGGATGCTGGAAGCCGACGCTTCCAAATACGATCTGAGTTCTCTGCGGTTTATCCGCTCAGCCGGCGGGTATTTGTCACCTCAGGTGGCCGAAGAGGCAGAAACGGTTTTCGGTGCCTCCATTACCAGTGATCTGGGAACCCAGGACAAAGGGTCGGTGTCCGGATGCAGTGTAGAGGATTCAAAAGATCTTCGCCGAAGAACCGTCGGTCGCATGCTTCCGGGCAACAAAGTGAAACTGCTGGATAAGGATACCGGGGAAAAAGTGCCCGAAGGCGAACCCGGTGTCCTCTGGTTCAGGGGCCCTCACGCCCCGGCAGGATACTTTCGGGACGAAGAACTGACCGCCACGGTATTCGACAAAGACGGATGGACCACCACGGAAGATATCGTCAAATTCGATCAGGGCTGTCTGTGGATTCTGGGTCGCGCCAAGGATATGATCATCCGGGGCGGGCAGAATATCTATCCTGCAGAAGTCGAGGGACTGCTCAACGACCATCCAAAAGTGTCTTCTGTGGCGGTTGTGGGGTATCCGGACCGGGAGATGGGTGAGCGGTGCTGTGCCTACGTCATCCCCAGACCCGGTGAGGATTTTTCCTTTGATGAAATGGTTTCTTTTCTCAAAGAAAAAAAGATAGCCATGTTCAAACTTCCGGAAAGACTGGAGGTGGTAACGGAATTCCCGGCCGTGGGGGATTCGGGCAAAGTGAACAAGGAGACCCTGAAGAAACAGATCAAGGCCTTGGTTGAGAAAGAGCAGTAAGCTGTAGGCGATAAGCAGCATATGGCTTATAGCTGCGCCAGGACGTCAATAATATGCCAAAAAAGCAGATCCTGATCATATCCACCCTGGACACCAAAGGGGTAGAAACGTTTTACTTGAAGGAGAAAATCGAGGCCCTGGGATTCTCGGCCATCCTCATGGATCTGTCCATGCGTGCCGAAGTTAAGCTGCCGTCTGAAATCACCAATGCCCAGGTGGCCGAAGCAGGCGGAAGTAGCATCGAAGAAATCGGGCAATCCCGTGAACGATCCAAAATCACGCGGATCATGACCTCCGGGGCTTCCAAGCTGGCAAGGCAGTATTACGGTGAGGGCAGAATTGACGGTGTCATTGCAGTGGGCGGATCCACCGGCACCCTGATGGCATCCGAGGTGATGCGGTCCCTCCCTTTTGGTGTTCCCAAGGTCGTTATTTCTTCTACGGCAGCACTTCCCGGTCTTTCCACCAGGTACATCGGAACCGGAGATATCGTGCTATTTCACTCGGTGATCGAAATCTCCGGTCTTTCTAATTTGCTGAAAAACGTGATGGACAGAGGGGCGCACGCCATCACTGCCATGGTTCATGAAACAATCACTCCCCTGGTTTCCGGAGACGGAAAAGCCCTCGCCCTGACCATGCTGGGCCCCTGTGAAAAATGTGCCAGTTTTGTCCGCAAAACGCTTGAAAAAGAAGGATACCAGGTCATCGGCTTCTCCGCAGCCGGTGTCGGTGATCGGGCCATGGAACAAATGATCGCCGAGGGGTTTTTCCAGGGTGTTATCGACCTGGCGCCGGGTGGGGTTGGAGAACATCTTTTCGGTTTTATGAGGGATGCAGGTCCTTTGCGACTGGAAAATGCCGGCAGGCTGGGTATCCCACTGATCGTTTCCACCTGCAGCGTCAACCACATGACACCCTCAAAGTCCAGATACCAGCCCGAATACCACCAACGCCGCAAATATGACCTGGACAAATTTCGCACCTGGATACGATTGTCGCCGGAGGAACTGCAAAAAGTCGCCCAGGTTTTTGCCGTAAAATTAAACAAAGCCACCGGCCCGGTAAAAGTCCTGATACCGCAGAACGGGTGGTCTTCTGTGGACCAACCCGGCAATGCGACCCACGACCCACAGGAAGATCGCATGTTCGTTGAGGTACTGCAAAAAAACCTGCGCCCGGACATCGACATCGTGGAAGTCCAGGCGAATATGGAAGAGTTAAGGTTTGCCCAGGCGATTGTTAAAACCGCGTTGGAATTGTTTTAAAAAGCAAAACAATTACCCACCAAAATTTGGATTGATAAATTCGATTTGATCGTCATCCAAAAGGACAACTTGTTCATATTTTCTGGGGTACACAAAACGACCATTGTGTTCGACGATGAGATCAACATCCCCCTCTTTGTAACCAACGATGAGCTGGGAGATGGTCGTATTTTCCGATATTGTTTCTTTAAGGCCGTTAATAACCACGTTTATTGTTTTATCCATGGGTTCTCACATTGGTCAAGTTGCCACAACAGTGGCAATCAGGATCTTTTCTTAGATTCAGTTTTTTGACACCCATGTCCATTCCGTCAATACACAACAAGGTATTCTTCAATAGATCGTTCATGCCCAGACAGATTTTTATGGCCTCCAGACTCTGAATGGCGCCGATCATACCGGGGATCGGGCCCATGGCACCCACTTTCTTTGTGGTGGCGGTGGTTTCGGGAAATAGGCATTCCAGACATGGTGTATCACCGGGAACAAAGGTGGTAACCATACCGGTAAAACCGTCTATCCCGCCGTATATAAAGGGGATCTGCCTGGCAACGGACACAGAATTCAGGCATTTTCGGGTTTCTAAATTGTCGGTGGCATCCACAATGATGTGGCAGTCACCGATCAACTCCAAGGCATTGTCTTTTCGAATTTCCGCTTTTAGCGCATCAATACGGCACAAAGGATTTAAAGCGTGCAGTTTTTCAAAAGCGGATTCGGTCTTGGATCGCCCGACATCCCGGGTACTGTAAAGAATCTGCCGGTTCAAGTTTTCAAGTTCAACATGATCTTTGTCCACAATTTTAAGCCGGCCCACACCTGCCGCAACCAGATAATAGGCTGATACGGCACCCAGCCCGCCAAGACCGGCAATAAAAATACTGGCACGCTTAAGTTGTTTCTGACCTTTTCCGCCAAACGCCGGTATCACAATCTGGCGCTTGTAACGGATGGCCTCCTGGGAAGACAATTGATCTGTTTCCATAAAGTGCACTTCGCAGAATACAATGACATTGAACCGGGTCTGCCGGCCTTCACACAATGACTATTTCTTGTCTTTTTTATTTAGCGCCATATAAATTCTTTCGGATGACATGGGAAGCTCGTAAATCCGCTCACCAATGGCATCGTATACTGCGTTCAGAATTGCCGGTATGACCGGCATGATGCCACCCTCGCCGACTTCCTTGGCACCGAACGGGCCGTTGGGTTCGTTGGTTTCGACCACAATGGCATCCACGGGCGGCATGTCCAGAATGGTCGGTATCTTATACTCGGCTAAATCGCTGTTGATAATGTTTCCTTTATCATCGAATTTCACCTCTTCAAACAGGGCTTCACCGAGCCCCATGGAGATAGAGCCCTGCATCTGGGCTTCCACAGAAGTTCGGTTGATGGCTTTTCCACAATCATGGGCATCGGTGACTTTGTCCACCGTGATATGACCGGTGTCCATATCCACGGAAACCTCGGCGATCATGGCGGAACAACCATAGGCAGGAGATGTGCCCACGGCGGCACCTTTGAATCTGCCCCCCAGAATGGGTGGACTGTATTTGCCCGTACCCACAATGGGCCCTTTCACAAGAAAGGCAATGCGGGCAGCCTCGTTAAACGTGAGATACGCCTCTTCGGGTTGATCCGTCCAGCCCCGGTGCTCCTTTATATAGCTGGTTTTCATTGCGCTGTAATCGGGCACTTCATTTTTAAATATGATGCGGCCCTGTTTGATGTCCATCTCTTCAACGGCAACATTGAGCTCTTTTGACAGCACGTCCAAAACCTGTTGTTTCACATCTTCAGCAGCTTCCTTGGTGGCGTGCCCGGTCATGAGGGTCTGGCGGCTGCTGTATGCTCCCAAATCAACCCCGAAGTCAGTATCCCCCGACTCGATACGGACATTTTCAAGTGGAATACCGATAGTTTCGGCGGCAATCATGGCAAAGGCGGTATCCGAGCCCTGGCCGATTTCGGCAGAACCCGAGTAAAGAATCGCAGAGCCGCCGTCCTCGGTCAATTTGATGACCATGGTACTGTGTGGGGTATCGGAGCGGTAGATGGGATACCCGGCACCGGACACAAAAAATCCGCATGCCATGCCAATGCCTTTTCCTTTGGGAAGCTTGCCTTTTTTGGATTTCCAATCCGAGCCCTCTTTGATGGCCTCGATACATTCTCGCATGCCGAAACTGCTCATACTCAGATCGTTGCAGGACACATCACCGGTTTCCATCATATTCATCAAGCGAAAGTCAAGGGGATCCATATTCAGTTCTTCTGCAATCATATCGAGCTGTTGCTCCCAGCAGGCCCTTGCGGCCACGCCACCATGGCCCCGATGGGCCCCACAGGCCGGTTTGTTGGTGTAAATCCGGTATCCGTCATATTTCATGTTCTGCAGCTTGTAAGGACCCCCCAATAGAGAGCCAGCATAGTAAACCGTGGCAATACCAAAACTGGAATAAGCTCCCCCATCCAGATGGCATTCGTGTTCAAGGGCCACGATGGTACCGTCTTTTTTAACACCGGTGGTCATTTTATGCACAAATTGATGCCGGGCCCGGCTGAACAGAAACACCTGTTCACGGCTGTAATTCATTTTTACTGGTTTTCGGGTTTTCATGGACAACAGGCATGCTGCCAGTTCCATGGGGTTGGTGGCCGCCTTGATACCGAACCCCCCACCCACATAGGGCTTTACCACCCGAACTTTTCCCATGGGAAGACCCAGCACCATGGACACGATGCGCTGCACGTAGTGGGGCACCTGGGTGGAAGAGTAAAGGGTCAGATGACCGGACAAGTCATAGTTTGCCAGAACACCCTGGGGTTCGATAAAAGCGGCATCCTGACGCTTATTTGTAAATGTGGTGGTTTTAATGATGTCGCATTCCTTGAATGCAGCTGCCACATCACCGAATTCCTGATGCACCTCGGCACAGATGTTGCCGGGATACTTCTCATGCAATTGCGGCGCACCTTCGGCCATGGCTTCTTCAACAGTCAACAATATCGGAAGCTCTTCATAGGTCACTTTGATCAAAGAAACTGCCTCCATGGCGGTTTCCAGGTCAACAGCCGCCACAGCTGCTATTTCGTCACCTACGTATCGCACTTTGTCACTGCAAAAAAGGGTCTCATCATACCTGGCCGGGCTGACGCCATAATTGATCAGGCCAGCCTCTTTAGCGGTGACAACCGACTTGACACCCGGCAATTTGAGTGCTTCGGAAATATCAACATTCAGTATCTTGGCATGTGCCACAGGACTTTGCAGCATGGCGCCGTACAACATGCCCGGCATACTCATGTCGTCGACAAATACGGCCCGACCGGTCACCTTATCCGGTGCATCGAGTCTTGCTGCTCGGGAGTTGATGACATCATATTCACTCATTTTATTTCTCCAATACCTGTTTTATTTATTGTTATAGAATGCTAAATTAAGTTGTTAAACAACAGGCTCATTTGGAAATCTCTTTGCTGGCCGCTTGAACCGATTCGATGATCTTTTGATAACCGGTGCACCTGCATAGATTGCCGGAAAGGGCTTTTCTTATTTCATGTTCCGTGGGACTTGCATTATTATCCAGAAGGCTCTTTGCCGAAAGGATCATACCGGACGTGCAAAATCCGCACTGAACGCCCTGTTTTTCCACAAACGCTTTTTGAACCGGATGAAGCCCTTGTTCTGTTTCCAGACCTTCTATGGTTTTAATCTCTTTGCCCCTAGCCTGCATGGCCAGTACCAGGCAGGAATTGACGGGTTTTCCGTCCATGAGCACAGTACAGGAACCACAGTCTCCCAGTTCGCACCCCTTTTTGGTGCCGGTCAATTCGAGCTGGTATCGGAGCACATCCAGCAGGGTCTGGTTTGGCGCCACCGCCACCTCATATGCTTGATCGTTAATCGTCAGATTAATCAGTTCCTTCATGAATCATCTCCTCTCAATTGTTCTTTTTTGCTTCATCCAAAGCGATTTCGAGGGTTCTTTGGGTCAGCACGTCCACCATGGCCCGTTTATACTCACCAGTGCCTCTAAAATCGGTGATGGGCAGACAGTCTGATCGGGCGGCTTCAGCGGCTTTTTTAAACAGTGCTTTATCCGGTTTTTCTCCCACAAGTATTTTTTCAGCAGCCGGGGCCCTTAGATGGATCGGTCCCACACAACCCAATACGACCCGGGCCGTTTCGATTACACCACTTTTATTCAGGCAGATAAAAGAAGCCACATTCACAATGTTGCAGTCCTGTGCCTTACGAGCGCCCAGGTTGAGATACCCGGCGCCTGCGCCGGCAGGAGGTGTTTGAACCTGGATCTCAGCAATAAATTCGTCGGGTCGACATTCGGTGGTGCCGGGGCTTTTGAAAAAATCATCGATGGCAACGTTTCTTTTCCCGTTTCCACTTTTTAGAATCAGCGTAGCACCATAGGCCATAAGCGACGGCGGCAGGTCGGCTGCCGGGCGGGCGGAACCGAGATTACCGCCAATCGTTGCCAGATTTCTAACCAGGGGAGACCCCAGAGCGGCGGCACCGGCACTCAATGCGTTGACATTTTCCCTGATGTCTTTTGCTTCAATCATGTCAGCCACCGTAAAACAGGCGCCGATCTTTACGAATCCGTTTTCTTTTTGAAGGCCTTTCAGTGAAGCAATTCTTGAAAGGGATACCACATGCTCCGGAGACATCAGCTTTTTTTTCATATTGACCACGAGATCTGTTCCACCGGCGATGGGTCTGGCCTTGTCACCATATTCCGCTAGGATCTGGCACGCTTCCTGTTCGGTTTTTGGCTCGTGAAATTTGAATTTTGGCAATAACATGTTTTCTCTCCTGATCGTTTGCACAAGGATTTATGAGGGATGTTTCTTCAATGATCATGTTGGTTTTCCTGTTCAACATCGATGTTCACCTAAATGAACAAAATTATTTTTTCTATGCTATCATCATAACCGTATATGTCAATAATTTTTATGTCCAAACGATTCGTTTATACCAACAACTGTTTAATTAATTTAACTATTACAAATATATCTATAGAAAAAATTCGTCTTGACAAAATACTGCCTGCTTTATATATAAATGCAGAGTGTTCATTATAGTGAACATTCTGCACCTGAAGATACCTCACAACAAGCTGCAAGGTATCTTTGACCGTAATGAGTTCCGTCTAATTCAGATTTGCTCGCTGACCCCGCGGTGAGCCACGGGTAATGCATTCGCTGTCGCGGTTCAACAAAGGTTGCTTTAATGAAAAACAAACTATCCGCTACCGGTTACCACGCTCCTGCGGTCCATAGAGCCTTTGACATCTTGAGAGTTGTCGCGGAATCACACAGTGAAATGGGAATCAGTGATCTTGCCAGGCATCTCGGTCTCAGCAAAAGCACGATCCATGGTCTTGTCCAGGCCCTTTTGGGGGTAGGAGCCCTTGATCAGGGCCGGCAGGGAAAAAAGTTTTTCCTTGGCCCGGCCGTCGTTGAATTAGCTTTCAGAAACTGGAATCACTTCAGGGTTGTGGAGCAGTCACAACCTATATTGGATAACTTGCGGGACCGTATCAATGAAACCATCTTTTTAGGGGCGCTCAGCCATTGGCGGGGTCTGATCATGGCCACGGCAGAAGCAGCAAAACCCTTGAAGATTACGTCGCCGCCGGGAACAACCATTCCGCTCCTGGCCGGTGCGGTGGGCAAGGTCTTTCTGGCTCGATATGATGATACCCATGTCGCCCGGCTCCTGAAAAAAAAAGAACTGCCAAAATTTACAGCCTGTTCGATTGTAACCAAAAACGCTTATTTAAATGAACTTTCCCGGGTTCGAGAACAGGGATATGCACTCGATGACGAAGAATATCTTCCGGGTGTGCGAGCCGTCGCCGTTGGCCTTGACAATCACCGGGGACTTCCACTGGCAATCTGGGTGGTTGGCCTTGCGGAGTCCATGAACGACACTGTCATACCGCAGATTGTAAAAGAGACCCTGAACGCCACAAAAAAACTGCAGCAGGTCCTTGATGGGGCATCACAAACATGAACACGGTAAAAAATCCCTTGATGCAAGATCTCTTTCAACTGGCCGAGCCTTTTCTGAAAATGAGGAATGATTTTATCCACACCCGGGTTGCCCATGGCTATGCATTGCTGCTGCTCGAAAAAGAGGGCGGTGACCGCAACACCGTCGAACCGGCCATCATTCTCCACGATGTCGGGTGGTCAGCCCTCAAGCCCGGGGACATCACCCATGCCTATGGTGCGCGGGCCACCGGTGCCAAAGCGCGGGCACTGAATCGTATTCATGAAGTCCAGGGGGCCAGGATTGCCAAAGAGATTCTGGCGAAACAGGGCTATGACACGGCAACCATCCGCCAAGTTGTAAAGATCATTGAGCGCCACGATTCCGGAAAAAATCCTGATACCACGGAAGAGAAACTGGTTAAAGATGCGGATAGACTCTGGCGGTTTTCAAAGATCGGATACTGGTACGAGTTGCAAAGACAGGCCACCACCCATGCGGATAGACACGCCTTTCTGTTCAAAAAGATAGACAACTGGTTTTTTACATCAACCGCAAAAGCGCTGGCAGACAAAGAACTTCAGGCACGTGATAAAGAAAGTCATAAGGGTTTTCTCTGACACTTGGGACATATGTGGCTGCTGCGCTGACCCACCACGATGCGTTGAATAACGGAGCCACAACGCGGACAATCCATCCCGCCGCGACGGAACACCTTGAGCTGGTCGGCGTTGCGACCCCGATGACCGGCGACCGAGTAGAAATTGCCCGCGCCAGCCACCCAGGGTTGTACCCATGTTCCGAAGTCCTGTACGCAGCACATACGGTATGGCCCGGTGCAGGGCGGTGATTTCTTTTTTTGAAAGCAAACAACTGATGCGCAGGGGGTGAATTCCGGCTTTCCAGAGGGCTTCATCCACGTAGATATTGCCCAGCCCGGCAATAAATTTCTGATCCAGCAGCAGCGGTTTGATCTGGCGTCTGCAGGCGTGCAGCATCTTGTGGAAACGTGCCATGGTAAAGTCGTTTGCCAGGGGTTCGGGTCCTATGTTTCCAGAACAGCCTGGGGGTTCATGGTCAGAAAGAGGCGCCCGAACTTGCGCGTATCATGGAAACGCAGTCCCATGTTTCCACCCAGCTCCAGGATCACATGTTCGTGCTTGTTGCGTGGTTTGCCCCTGGGCTCCCAGTTCAGGTGTCCGGTCATCCGCAGGTGAATCAACAGGGTCAGGTCCTGGGACAAGGCCACGACAATATACTTACCCCGGCGTGTGATCTGCCGGATGGTATGCCCCTTGATTTTTTTACAGAACACGGCAGGGGCCATACCGGCAATGGTTCTGGGCCAGAACACCTTTGCGCTGCATGACGATGTCCCCGACGATCTTCAGTTTGTTCAGGTTGTCCACCACGGTCTGCACTTCAGGCAGTTCAGGCATGACGATCAGTCATCACTTGCCCAGCCGTCGCAGCTCCGCTTCCACGGCAGCCGAAAAACTCTCCAGACTGCGGCTGCGCTGCAACCGCCCATTGATAAAAACCGAGGGAGTTCCCCTGACTCCGGCTTCTCTGGCCCACTGAATGTCTCTTTTTATCTGATCCGTCACCTGGGGAGCCTTGCGCTGGGTGTCGAAAGCGTTCTTGTCCAGCTCGAGACGGACCCGGATCTCTTCGACCCTGACGTCATTGAGCTTGTTATAGCTGGCAAAAAGAGCATCATGAAAGTCCCAGAAACGACCCTGGGCATGTGCTGCCAGGGCGGCGGCGGCCGCTTTTCTGGCATATTTGTGACTGTTCAGAGGAAAGTTCTTGAAAACAAGTTTGACCTTCTGGGGATATTTCTCAAGCAACTGCTCGAGTACCGGCGCGAGCCGGGCACAGTAAGGTCATTGAAAATCGGTAAAAACCACCACCGCCACGGCCGCGTCTAAAGAGCCCTTGGTGGGAGATCCGTCAACGGGGAGCTTTTGGATAAAAGCCAGGTTGAGTTCCTGGATTTTATTGTCGGCGGAGTTGATCAGATAGAGACGGTCCTCTCCCGGACCCGCTTGAATGCGGTCCACACCGGGATCCACCGCCAAGGTATCCCGCAGCTCACCGTTGTTCTTGTAAATCTGTAGCTTGGCATCCGCAGTAAGTACATAGATATAGTGCCCATTAGCGGGAATAACCAGATCAACGGGGCTTGTTTTGAGCTGGAGGGTACGTACCACCCGGGCGTCCACTTCGGCCTGGGCCATGGAAACCGCGGCCAGCCAGACAACCAACAATATCAGGCAATGTTTTATTTTCATCAGAACATCCTTTCTTCATCGGGTCATGTCGTCAGGACCGGTATGGTGTGGGTCGATCCTTTCGGTGTCAGGCCATGCTTTCATAGCACGATTGCTGTACCCGTGCCGACATCTCCGCTGAAACAAATCAATGGTGATACAGAATGTAAGACATGACGATTCAAATGGCAAAAATAAAATATTGACGGACCAATAATTGAGCAATCAGTCCACATGAGTTACCAAAAATAATTATCCCATACCCGTTCCCAATTTCCAAACAGGATGCCGTCTACCGATTGACAAGCGCTCAAACACCGAGTATTCTCGTCCAATAAAATTGAGGACAAACAACCCAAAACTTAACACTTAAAACCTAACACCGTATTCATCTATGACCCCCATAAAAAAAATCACCCTGTTCGTACAATGCTCTGGTGGATGGTCTCTACCCTGAAGTGGGAGACGCCATGCTGACCATCTTCGAGCGGCTCGGTATCCAGGTGGACTGCCCTATGGACCAGACCTGTTGCGGTCAGCCCGCCTTTAACGCCGGCCATCGGAAAGCCGCCAGGGTTGCTGCCAAAAGGTTTATTGAAGTTTTCCAGGATGCGGAGTGGATCGTCTGCCCTTCGGGGTCCTGTGTCAACATGGTGAAAAACCATTATCCTGAACTGTTTAAAGACGATACCGCATGGGCCGCACGGGCAAAGCAGGTGGGGCAACGAACCTTTGAATTGAGCCAGTTTCTCGTCGATATTCTCGGCATCGAGGACATGGGCGCCGCCTATGATGGAAAAATCACCTACCATGACTCCTGCCACCTGCTCAGGGGGTTGGGTGTCGGGGAACAGCCACGGCGGCTGATACAGCATCTGAAAGGTGCTGAGTTGGTCGAAATGAAGGACCCGGAACGGTGTTGCGGGTTCGGGGGAACCTTTTCGGTAAAATACCCGGACATCTCCACAGCCATGGTGGACGACAAGATACACAACATCATCGCTTCAGGGGCCGATACCGTTACCGGCTGCGACATCAGCTGTCTCATGAACATCCAGGGAAGACTGAGCCGCATGGAATCATCCATCAAAGTATTGCATATTGCCCAGTTATTGGCCGGGGTATAATATTGTCATTTGCTTCGCGATATTTATAGTTATTTACTTCGTCTAATTCATCGTAGCCCCAAGCTACCGGCTACAAGCAACAATAAATTACGCGCGCAGCGCAAATGACGCACATCGTGCAAATGCCATCCGAAGGATAAATGACACCTGAAAGGCAAAGGATAAATGAACACATCAAGCTACAACAGTCTGTCCCGCACCGCCATTGCAGATCCCGTACTCCACGCAGCCCTGGTGAACCTGCAGGAACGCTTAGGAAAGGGGGCAGCGCGGGGTTACATGGACTTTCCGGAAGGGCCGGATCTACGTCTGAAGGCCCATGATATCCGTATGGAGACCATCGCAAACCTCGATGTTATATTAGAAACCCTGGCCAACAACATCCGCAACAGCGGGGGTCATGTTCATTTTGCCCTGGATGCCCAGTCGGCTGTGGACCATTGTCTTGACATCGCCCGGAAACATGAGGTCACCATGGCGGTTAAGGGCAAATCCATGCTGTCAGAAGAAATCGGGCTCAACAACGCCTTTGCTGCCGCTGGTATCAAAGCGGTTGAAACCGATCTGGGTGAATATATCATCCAGCTGGCTGGCGAAACGCCTTCCCATATTATCGCACCCGCCATCCATAAAACCCGACAACAGGTAGGCCGTCTCTTTCAAGAAAAGCTGGGCATCCCTTATTCCGAAGACCCCCCCACCCTGACCCTGGCCGCCAGAAAAGCTCTCCGTGAAAATTTTTTAAAAGCCGACATGGGTATCTCGGGATGCAATCTGGCATGTGCGGAAACCGGTCACATCACAACGGTGTCCAATGAAGGCAATATCCGCATGTCAACGACCCTGCCCAAGGTGCACGTCGCCTTCATGGGCATGGAACGGGTGGTTGCGGATCTCAAGGATCACGAAATCCTCTTTCGCCTCCTTTCCATGAGTGGCGTCGCCCAGACCATGGCCGGCTATGTCAGTTACCGTGGCGGCCTGGGAGCCAGAGGGCAAATGGCCGGACCCCAGGAATTTCACCTCATCATTGTTGATAATGGCCGCAGCAAGATCCTGGCAGACCCCGATTTCAGAGAGATGCTCTGCTGTATCCGATGCGGGGGCTGTCTCAACATCTGTCCGGTATACGGAGAAATCGGTGGACATGCCTACAGCTCTGCCTATTCAGGACCCGTGGGAGCGGTTGTCACACCACTCTTGAATGGAATCAACCGTCACGCCGACCTCTGTCAGGGAGAATCTCTCTGCGGCGCCTGTATGGATGCCTGTCCAGTGAACATCGATATCCCTCGCATGTTGCTGTTGCTTCGCCAAAAACTGGCTGAAGGCGACCCATCCTGGAATGTCACGGTAGACAGTCGGCTGGAACAAGCCTCCTTTGCCATGTGGTCGGTCCTGATTCGTTACCCGCGTCTGTATGATTTGTTTCTCAAATCCGCTTTTGTGGGTCAGAAATTTTTACCCGGGAAAAAACAGATGATCAACAGACTCCCCTTTGCCGGTAGTGGTTGGACCCACAGCCGGGATTTCAAGAAATTTGCCAAAAAACGTTTTATGGATCGTATAAAATGATGACAGATATCGAGCAAACCCGATTCATTGGAAACATTAAAAAAGCCCTCGGACGGACCGCTTCCGACCACCGCCCATTTGAAGATCTCATTCAAACCAGCCCCGATGCCGACGATCTTGCATTGATGGAAACCATCCAGGACCGCAGCCGTGAAATGCGTCTTACCCTGCTGGACAGACTCACGGAAGTCGCCAAAACCATCAACACGAAAGTTGTGGCACTGGAAACCGGGGCCCAAATCGCGGGTGCCATTGCCCAAATCGCGGCCGGTTCAAATGCGGAATGGGGCAATAAAAAATCCATCGTGGCCTGGGATCATCCCCTGGTAAATCGTCTGGATCTTCCCATTACCATGGAGCCCCTGGGTATTCCGGTCTATTCTCCGGAAGACGATTTTAACCGTGCCAAAGCGGAGACCTTTCGCAGACAGGCCGAGACCGCCTTGATCGGTGTCACCTCGGCTGACTTTGGTCTGGCGGAAACCGCTACCCTGACCATGAAAACCCGTCCTGGCCAACCCCTGCACGTTTCCCTTTTACCCTCCATTCACATCGCCGTGATTCATCTGGAGCAGATTCTCTCCAACCTCAAGGAGCTCTACACCCTCCTCAAATGGGATCCCGGACAAAAAGCCGAGGGTCTCACCCACAGCATGACCTTTATCAGCGGCCCCAGCAAAACCGCCGATATCGAGGCCACCCTGGTCCACGGCGCCCATGGTCCCAGGGAACTCGTCGTTTTCGTGCAGGTATGAAACCATCGCACGAATTATTTACAAGGGGGAATGACATGGCAAATGAAACCAGCGGTGGACACAGCGGCGGACAATACCGGCCATTGAGCCCGGACCAGATCGATCGGATTCATGAGGCTGCCCTCTCCATCCTCGAAAATATCGGTTTCACCTATGAGCAGGGTTTAGACGACACCCTGGCAATGCTCAAAGATGCCGGAGCAAAAATAGAGCCGGAACATTCACGAATCTATTTCCCTTCGGATCTGATTCTGTCACAGATTGCAAAAACACCCCGGCAAGTCATACTCTACAGTCGCGATGGGCAACATGACATCGACCTTTGGGGTGACCGGGTTTATATGGGCACCGGGGGAATGGCAGTGACGGTTGTCGATATTGAAACAGGGCAGGCCCGGGAAAGTTGTTTACAGGATGTCTACAATATCGGTCGAATCGTGGATCGACTCGACAATATTCATTTCTATCTTCGTCCATGCACGGCGCATGATGTTCCCACGTCAGTTTATGATGTCAATTGTATGTATGCCGCTATGCAGGCTACCACCAAACACTACATGTCAGGTGCCATTGACATTCAATCCTTCAGGGATATGGTGGCACTGGCATCCACTGTGGCCGGAAACAAAGAGAAACTGGCTGAAAAACCCATATTCTCGGTGATCACATGCTTTGCCATCAGCCCCTTGAAACTCTGCACCCAGTCGACCCTCAACATGCAGGAAGCTTGCAGGCATCAAATACCGGTGGCACTCTCTTCCGCCCCCATGGCCGGATCCACTTCGCCCATGACCATGGCCGGAACCCTTGCGCAACTGCATGCCGAGGAACTCGTCGGTTTAACGATCGGGCAACTGACCCACCCTGGCGCCCCTATGTTATACGGTGGAATTCCAGGCTCAGCCAACATGCGTACCATGGGATACCAGGGCGGGGCCGTGGAGTTTGGAATGATGAATGCAGCCATCCACCAGCTCGCAGCCCACATCAACGTACCCAATTATAACTCATCTGGTCTGACCGATGCCAAGATCCCCGATGCCCAGGCGGGTTGGGAAAAAGCCTTTTCTTCTCTCCTGGCTGCCATGGGTGGGTCCAATTATGTTCATCATGCAGCGGGAATGCTGGAGTCGATGCTGGCTGTGGCTTACGAACAATACATCATCGATGACGAAATCATTGGCATGTGCACCAGAGTCCTGGAGGGTATCATTGTTGACGATGCGCATCTGGCGATAGAAGCCATTGCCGACGTGGGGCCTGGTGGCAATTATCTCATGTCTCCCCATACACTTGAGCATATGCGCAGCGAGTTTTTTGCCGGAAACGGCATTACCGACGGCCGGTTCCGTGACATATGGACGGCAGATGGCAGCCTGGATACGCGTGAGCGGGCGCGGGAAATGGCACGAAAGATATTGCAACGTGACCCATATCCTAAGATAGACAAAAGAATCGATCAACTCATTCGAAATGATTTCGACATCAGAATGTAATCTTCCAAAATTTGCATTTTGCAACAGGGTATGATAGTTCTGACAAACTTTAAATGTCACCAGATAGGAACATGCCCATCACATCCCACATAGACAGGACCAAGGATTTGACCATTTTCAAGGTCACAGGTGTTCTTTCCTTTGATATGGCATTCCCCGTGGTCGAGGCTTTTTACAATGACAATCCCACCAGCCATGTCCTATGGGATTTGATTGACACAACAGACATACAGTTTACATCCGAAGAAGTTTTAGAAATCGTCCGTTTCAAGCCGCGATATCAAGGCAAAAGAAAATCAGGCAAAACAGCTTTTGTAGCGCAGAAAGATGTTCTCTTTGGACTATCGAGGATGTTTGAAATTCAAAGCGGTATTCAAGAAGCGCCCTACGCTATCATGGTATTCCGCAATCTGCATGAAGCCCACCAATGGCTCTTCGAGTCAGGACCCTTTGCTCCGGAAATACCATGAAGTCAACCAGACGTTTGTGCATCAGAGAAAGATCATAGACACCGGCGTTAGAAATGACGGTTGATGTAATATATCGGATCCGCGGAGGGTTTCTATTTACCGGAAAACAACACCCTTTCCACAGCCCTTTTCATTTGTTCCAGACGAACATCAAGACTGCCGGTATACCCTAAGGCGATACGCAGCAAGCCGGATGACAATCCCATTCTTCGCTGGTCTTCAATATCGATTTCGGATGATGTAGAAGAACCGGAACAGCTTATCAACGTATCAAAATAACCCAGGGACACAGCAATAAAACCGAATTTTTCTTCATTTTGCAGGATCTCCATCAACGCCTCCGCTCTTTCACGGCTGCCGCAGTCGATGGCCAAAATACCGCCCAGTCCGTAGCCCCTGTTACCTAAATGTTCGGCCAGATCATGCTGGGGATGGTCCTGCAGGCCTGGATAGATCACTTTTACAGTCATTTTTTTCAACATCTGAGCCATGGCAACGGCCCTGCGACCATGTTCACATATGCGAATTGCCAGGTGAGGCAGACGTTGGATGACGTCAAAGGCCACACGGGGATCCATTGTGGGTCCCAAGAGCATGACACGACCGGTATGCAGATTCATCAATTCCTGGATAAATTGACGCTTTGCGCAAATCGCACCACCAATCAAATCGCTGGCCCCATTAATATATTTTGTCAACGAGTAAACAACCACGTCAGCACCCAGTAAATTGGGTGAAAAAATCATCGGGGAAAAGGTATTGTCGACAATGAGCGTTATATTCCTATCATGCGCTGTAGTGGAAAGAACTGGGATATCAGCGATATTCAGGGTTGGATTTCCCATGGTTTCTGTAAAGATGGCACGCGTGTCCCGGGTAATGGCGCTTTTGACCGCCTCGAGATCGGTGATGTCCACAAAGGTTGTCGCAATGTTCATCTGGGGAAAAAGAGATTCAAGCAGCGCATGCGTACCCCCATATATGGTTTCGCTGGCAACGATATGATCACCGCTTTGACAAACCTGCAAAAGCGCACAGGAGATGGCGGACATGCCGCTGGCCGTACAAACGGCTGCTTGCGTTCCTTCCATGGCTGCCAGGTAGCGTGAGAGAACATCTACCGTCGGGTTGAAATGACGGCTGTATAGAAAGCACCCCCCTTCTTCCGGTCCTTTCCGACCCTCAAATATTTCCGGCATGGTTCCTGGATGCATAACGGTAAAGGTAGCCGAACGTGAAACAGAGGGCGTCACGCCACCATGCTCGCCAAACTCTCTGCGTACGTTCAATAGAGCCTGTTCGGGATCATAAGATTGCATGAGTCACCTCCTCTTATTTGGATATCATCCTCTCAAGATTATGAGTATGTCAATATTTATCACGTATGATACGTATATTCTACTGAAACCTTAGCTGAGCGATTTTTATCTCGATCTGCACCAATCTCTTGCGGATCAGGGGTTCGCAAAAAGCCTCGACAGATCCACTGGTATGCCTATGTTTTTTGCGAACCTTTCTCAATCAAGATCTCGGCACATCTCTCCGGAAAAAAATCGCTCAGCTAAGGTTAAATTCAAATAATTTTCAGGAAATAATTGACTTGGTGCTTACAGAAAAGCTACAATTTGAAGTAACAGGCGAGCGCAACCGACCAGGGGGACTTCCTGCCCGTCCCCCATGGTCAAACGTATGCATCACAGAAGACTGTGGAGTCAACCTTCAAGGTTAACGTAATCAACTAACCAAGGAACGTCCCCAAAATTTTTATGAAAAACAAGATTGCTTGCATTCATTTTGACCTGGATTCCGTTTTGTATGTTCCAGCGGATTTCCTTGAAACGGCGCTTCAAATGTCTGTCAATGCCATGATCCAAGCTGGCTTGAGAGCTGAACAAAAGACGGCTTTGAGCAGGTTATTGAAAATTCGTTCCCTGGATTCCAATGCCAAGGATCATTTTAATCAACTCTGTTTTCATTTTAACAACACGTTCGATCCCATCATCATTGCGGCAGGTGTTGAGAAATACTGGGACTGCAAAATCAGTCTGATGACCAGCGCACCGGAAACAAACCCGATTCTCAACTTTTTGTATTCAAAATACCCGTTGACCATTATTACCAACGGTCCCCCCATCAAACAGGCGGGTAAAATCATCCGCCTGAATTTAAACCATTTTTTTTCCCGCTATGACGATAAGATGAACCTCCGCAGGCATTGTTTCTATGCTTCGGATGAAAGCAAGAAGCGGAAACCCTACCCCCACTTGTGGCTACAGGCACAAAAAGATATGGGCTTTGACTTTTCCCAGGCGATCATGGTGGGCGATCGATACCTGCAGGATATTTTTGGTGCCAAACGGCTCGGCATGACCACGGTAAAGGTGAACCAGGGTGGCCACGCCGATGAAGCCCTCGATGAAGCTTTCGAGGCCTATCAACTTCTTACAACAAAACATCCTTTTTTTTCAAAAGAGCACTCCCCGGAGCAGGTGCGCCGCCTGATGATTCCCGACTATACGATATCCCACCTGAAAGAACTGGAGAGTGTTGTCGAAGCAATTGAGACAGGTTGATCCGTACGTCTTAGCCCCCATTTCTCATTGAAACACCCAGGAATCCTGGAATAATATTTTCTTGACTGCTTTTGTCAAAAAGAATGGTATCAGAAAAGACTTACAGGGTATGCATCAAAAAGTATAGAAATCCCGCAGGCGCAATAAACACAATTTTAAGCGTAAGGAGCGAAATTTGACCCGGAAATCCAGCGGTATCCGATACTTCCCCGGCAGACACGACCTTCTGATCGTTTCCCCCCACAGCCCGGTCATCAAGGGTGTCTTTGAAAACGATATACGCACCGGTATCATTGCCGAAAATATACAGCAAGCACTTGACTGTCATGCCATTATCAATGACCTTTTTTTCAAGCCAAAGGGCCCCATCACCAAAAGTCTCGAAAACTACTTGCTGGACCTTTACCGGATCGACCATTCAAAAAAGGTCCCCGGTTACCTCAGCCGTATCGAAACGATTGTTAAAAAAGGAGCCAAAACAACGGTTGTCTGGATTCATGGGATCACCGATGATGTTGCCATGGCCCAGGGACAGGAGCATATATCTCTCGGACTGTTCCACGAAACACCTGAAACGTTGCACGCGCTGATTGGTTATGGACAGGGCGGGGATCCCAAAACCGGTGAGACACAAAGCCGTTATTCAGCCCGCAATGAGACGGTGGAAACATTCCGGAACCGGCTGTGTGCCGGAGGGCTCACCACCCTTCTGACCCATCCGGCCGGGTCCAACTACCGGGGTCGCGATACCAAGCGGCTCAACCAATGGTTCAACCAGCTGGGTTTCGGGTTTGACAGGGTCGAATCCATGCATCTTGAAATCAGAGAAAAAGGGTTTCGCGATACACAAGCAAATGCCGTCAAAACAGCCAACATCATTGCCACGGCGCTGCGTTTCCTTACGGAAGGAAATCGATAATGTTACCCTAACGTTGCCATGTTGTTTCTGAAACAATAGGGTTTATGATCTTCGCAAACAGGCAGATAAACCCTGTTCTGCAATCCCGGGATCATCAGGGAGTTGTTTGGCGCACCTTGATGATCATGACGGGCGTTTTGGGTACATCGCGGAATCTCCCTTGGGTGCCGGTCTCCACCCTGGAAATGGCATCCACCACCTCCATGCCTTTGATGACCTTACCAAAAACGGCATAACCCCAGCCGGCCGTTGTTTGCCCCTTGTAATTCAAAAAGGCGTTGTCCACCGTGTTGATAAAGAATTGAGACGATGCGCTGTGCGGATCCTGTGTACGCGCCATGGCAATGGTGCCACGGTCATTTTTAAGACCGTTATCCGCCTCATTCTTTACAGGCGCCGTGGTCGGTTTTTTCTGCATGTCCGGCGAAAAGCCACCTCCCTGAAGCATGAACCCCGGTATCACCCTGTGAAAAATAGTGCCATTGTAAAACCCGGCATCAACATAATTCAAAAAGTTTTTCACGGTCAGGGGCGCTTTTTCAGGGTACAGCGCCAGAACAATCTCCCCTTTGGATGTTTCCATAACGACCTGCGGACTGGAAACCTGGTTCTCCTGTCCCATGGATATCCCCGTCATCAACACAAGTATCAAAACAGCTGACAGAATCTGTTTCATGGTGTCACTCCTTTCATTTAAAACGGATAACGCAACTTTCGGCTTTCACCCTATATAGAGCGAAATGGGTGATCCAATGACGATTGGCGCTGTTTGAGCCAAATAAGGCGTCTTGCATCAGCGCATATGAATGAACTTGGCATTTGTGCCCCGAACATGTTCCGGTGTCAACCGATATTTACGATTCCCAGCAGCAAACAAGCCTGCTGGCTGTGTCATTTCTGCAATATTCAGCGTTGAATTTATCCCCTTCTTGACTTTCCCCGTGCGGGTGGTTTAACGTATTCTGAAATTTTACCTGAACCGAACGATTTTTCCCGAAGAGATGTGCCGAGATCTTGATGGAGGAAACCTTCATGAAACCCATTGTCTGTGCGTTATGGATCTGCTTTCTGATTCCCTGTCTTTCCTTCGCTGAGGAAATTCCGGTCAGTGAGGCCACGAGTGAGTGTATCGACTGCCACGCCACCTTTCAGCCCGGTGTCGTGGCTGACTGGCAGAAAAGCCGGCATGCCATGACGACACCGGACCGGGCCATGCAGGCAGATGCCCTGGCCCTCAAGGTTTCAAGCAAGAACGTGCCCGAAAATCTCCGGGGTACGGTGGTGGGGTGTGCCGAATGCCACATGCTGCGGCCCGCTGAGCATGCCGATACCTTCGAGCACAATGGATACGACATCCATATCGTTGTGAGCCCCAAAGATTGCAGCACCTGCCATAGTGTCGAGGCTGATCAGTATTCCGGAAACCTCATGGCGCATGCCTATCAGAACCTGGCCGGCAACGCTCTCTATGGGAAACTTCAACGCAGCATCCTTGGTAAAACCACCTGGCGTCATGGCAGGGTGCGTCTTGAGCCTGAAAGCGATATGACAAAAGCCGAGGGTTGTTACTATTGCCACGGCACTGTTCTCGAGGTTGCGGGTACGGAAACACGTGACACGGACGCCGCCGGCGAACTGGATTTTCCCATCATCAAAGGCTGGCCCAACCAGGGCGTGGGTCGCATCAACCTTGACGGCAGCCTGGGAGCCTGTACCCCGTGCCACACCCGTCACACATTTTCCATTGAGATGGCCAGAAAGCCCTATACCTGCAAGGAATGCCACGTGGGACCCGACGTGCCGGTCTATAAAGTGTATTCCTCCAGTAAACACGGCAATCTATTCGAAACCCATAAGGACGAATGGAATTTCAAACCGGTGCCCTGGACCATCGGCAAGGATTTCACCGCCCCCACCTGCGCAGGCTGCCATATCAGCCTGCTGGTCAACACCGAAGGCGATGTCGTTTCTCAGCGTTCGCACCGGTTTAATGACCGGCTTCCCTGGCGTCTGTTCGGACTCATCTACGCCCATCCTTATCCCCGGAACCCAGACACGTCCATCATCCGGAACACTGCCGGGCAGCCCTTGCCTACGGATATGAACGGTGATCCAGCCGAAGATTTTCTTATTACGGAGGCAGAGCAAAAAGAGCGCACCGTACAATTGAAACAGGTCTGTCTTAACTGCCACGGGTCAAGCTGGGTCAATGGATTCTGGCAACGCTTTGAAAACACGGTTCAGGAAACCAATGCCATCACCCTCACCGCCACCCACATCATCTCGGATGTCTGGGCGGCCGGGCTGGCAGAAGCGGAAAACCCCTTCGATGAATACCCGGAAAGACTCTGGTGTGACCAATGGCTCTTTTACGCCAATACCGTTCGGTTTGCATCGGCCATGGGTGGCGGCGGCGATTATGGTGTCTTTGCCGACGGGCGTTATCAGATGACCCAGCGACTATTTGAACTCGAGGATTGGTACAGAAGAGCTTTAAGCAATAAGCAATAAGCCGTAAGCGATAAGCTGTAAGCAGTAACTAACTTTCGGGTTTCACCACAGATAGCGCGAAATGGGTGATCCAATGGCGATTTGCGCTGTTTGAGCCAATTAGGGCACCTTATATCAGCGCATGACAACAAACAATCCAATATGAGAAAACAGTCATTTGGAAGCCATGCCTGTTTAACCATATGGCTGGCGCTGATGTTAGGAGCCCTTGCGGCGAGTTCGCAAAGCGACAGGGGATTATTCATTTCGCGTTTCCTGAATCCCGAAAATCTAACTGCAGGCTGTAAGCTGTTTAATGCTTATCGCTTATCGCTCACAGCTGCATATCCACCATCACCTTCACGGCCAGACCGGTATCAATCCGTTTCTCATACACCTCGGGAAGCGCCTCCAGCGAAATCAGATCGGTAATCAAGGGCTTACCATCGAGTTTGCCCTCGGCCATCCAGTCCAGGCATTGGATATTCTCTGCATGCGTATTCGAGTAGGAACCCGTGAGCCAGATTTCTTTGAAGTTCAAGGTGATGGGGGTGATCTGTGCCGCTTTAACCATGACACTCACCACACAGACCGTACCACCCCGGGCGGCAGCATCCATAGAGGATTGAATCAGGGCGGGAACACCCGAACACTCAAAAACGGCTTCGCAGCCCCTGCCATCCGTGCTCAAAAAAATCTTCTGGTTCAGGTCCTCTGTTAGGGGGTCCATCACAAGGTCGGCACCAAAGGCCAGTCCAATCTCCCGCTTTTCGGCGACAGGCTCGGAAAGCAGGATCGGATGAAATTCGAGAATTTTCAAGAGTCTCACCAGGGCCAGACCGATGGGACCGCCGCCGACAACCAGAGCTGAGCAACCCTGTCTATGGATGCATGTAATGGCATGCAGGGAGGCGGCAAACGCCTCGGCCAGGGCTGCATTCTGCGGGTCAACCCCGGTTGGTACCGGTATGAGCATTTCCGGATAGACCACGATATATTCCGCAAAAGCACCCGGCAAGTCGCCGATACCGATGGACCGGCGTTTGATCTGACAAAAATAGGGCCTGCCGGAGTTACACTCCGGGCAGTCACCGCAGGCGGTCGGGCGAACAATGACACGGGTCCCCTCCGACAGCCCCTTTGCAGTCTTTCCGGTTTCAACAACCATGCCACAGGTCTCATGCCCGAGAATCGTGCCGTCCGCTAATCCGCCGCTGGCAATCATGGAATGATCCGATCCACAAAACCCGGTATGAGAAACCTTCACCAGCACCTGGTCCGCTTCGATCCGGGGTATGGGAACCGCTTCGACAACAAGTCCTTTATTAACTCTATACACCGCTGCTTTCATCATCAAAAATGTCCTTTGTTCCAATATCAGACTTGCGCATTCTATAACACCGTTGTAGAATGATGTCATTAAATATACGATAAATGAGGAGGCAGAATGTCAACACCCACAGCTCTGGAAATATTGAAAAGCGCCCTGCTGCTGGAACTGCGCGGAAAATCGTTTTATGAAAAGGCCGCCGACAGCGCCGAAGATCAGACCGTAAAAGAATTCTTCGTCAAATTGGCTGAAGACGAAATCAGCCATGTCCAGATATTGTCGGAACAGTACAGGTCCTACAAAAAGAACGGCACATTTGTTGAAACAGACCGGAATTCTTCAAATGAAAGCGTTGCCAACGCTGTATTGACCGATGCCCTGAAAGAGCGTATCGCGGGTGCCGGGTTTGAATCGGCCGCTATTTCTGCAGCCATGGGCATGGAAGAGCGCGCCATCAAACTCTACTCCCAACGGGCGGAGGTATCCACAGATCCCCAGGAAAAAGCCCTCTATAAGTGGCTTGCCGAATGGGAAACACAACACCTCGAGTACCTGGCAGCCATTGACAAGGAGGTGACAGAGGCGCTTTGGAATGATAACAGCTTCTGGCCATTTTAACCTGAAATAACTTAGTAACTCAACCTTCGGGTTTCACCACAGATAGAGCGAAATGGGTGATCCAATGGCGATTTGCGCTGTTTGGGCCAATTAGGGATGGCGTCTTATATCCTTGCCAGCGCCTGCCGCAGATCCTCAATCAGCACCCCGGTGTCCTCGATCCCGACGGAAAGTCGGACAAGACTCTCCATGACACCCGCCTTTTTTCTTTCATCCGGATTCAATGCCACATGGGTATTTGTAATCGGTTGGTTTGCCAGGCTGGTGACACCGCCCAGACTGGTGGCCAGCTTAATGCACTGCAGCTGATCCATGAATTGCTTGGTTCTGTCAAAATCGGCATCCAACTCGAAGCTGAGCATGCCCCCGAATCCCAGCATCTGCTTTCGGGCAATAACGTGGTCGGGATGAGACGACAGACCCGGGTAATAAACCCGGCGGACCTTTTCCTCACCTTCCAGAAATTCAGCAACCCGCATGGCATTTTCATTGTGCTGACGCACCCGAAGCGTCAGCGTCCGAAGCCCCCTGACGATCAAAAAAGCCGTCATGGGGTCCATGACGCCACCCAGGATTTTACGATAGTCCCAGATTTTTTCAAAACAGGGTTTATTGCAGCATGCAAACCCGGCCGTGATATCATGATGGCCTCCCAGGTACTTGGTTGCACTGTGAATGACGACGTCGACATCCCAGTCAGCCGGATGTTGATTGACAGGGGTTGCAAAAGTGGAATCGAGCAGAACAACGGCTCCTTTGGCGTGTGCTGCCTCGGCCAATGACTTTACGTCAATCACACGCAGCAGCGGGTTGGTGGGTGTTTCCAGATAAAGAAGGGACAGACCCTGGTCGATTTCCCTAAAGAGCCCTTCCAGGTCCCAACAGTTCACAAAGACCGTCTGGACACCATAGCCCGGCAGCAGTTTGTTCAGCAATTCAAAGGTCCCGCCGTACGATTCCCGTATGGAGACGACGCGGTCTCCCGTTTTCACATGAGACATGAGGGCCGTTGTGATGGCCGCCATACCCGAGCTGAAACCCAGGGCATGGTCGTAGGCCTCGAGCTCGGCCAGCATATCCTCCACATGTCTTACAGAAGGATTGTCCCAACGGGAATAGATGTATCCACTCCGGTTCTGAACCACATCGATCATGTCGTCTGATGTGTCAAAATAGTAGGTTGCCGTCTGATATACCGGTGGTACAACAGGTTTTCCTTTCATGCTTGTGTCTCCCAAAATAAAATCGTTGCACGATTTTATAAAACGCGACTTTGTCGCTATTCTGGCGAATGGCTTATCCGCCTGTCTGTAAATTGTGCTCATACCGTTCAAACATCACGTGTGTTTCAATAACATCTCAGCGGCATCTTGACAATCAGATCTCTTTTTAGCCATTGTCATAAGTATGTTTCGTTTAGCTTTTGACTGACGCTTCGGCGGGTGTTTGACCTTATTTGCCGAAGCAGCTTCGGAACGTTATTCTGGCAAACGCTATAACATTGGGTTATTTTCATTTGACCGGAATTGTGCTATTGGCAAGCGACTATGAAAGACTTGGACGTATTGGTCATAGGACGGAACTGCATCGACTATATCTCGGTTGTCGACCGATTCCCTCAGGAAGATGAAAAAGTGTCCCTGAATTACCGGCTGGTGGAAGGCGGCGGTCAGGGGGGGACCTCTGCCTGTTGTGTTTCGCGACTGGGTGGGGAAACCGCCGTGATCGGCAATATCGGAGATGACAAGGAAGGTGAATTCTGTCTTGGGCGTCTGCGTGATTTCAACGTTGACACCCGCTATGTCCAGATACTGAAAAACGCCCAGACACCGATTGCCTATCTTTTTGTCAACCAATCCAATGGCAAACGGACCATTATTTACGAACCCAGCCGTTTACCGGACATCGATATTCCAGAAGGACTGGATCACCTGTTACAAAGCGCAAAAACCCTCTCCCTCGACCCACAGACAACGACCCTCGGCAAAACGCTCAAAACGCGCATCCGACCGGATGCCAGGCTCATCTATGACTGTGAACGCTGGAAGGACCACATGGAAGAGATGATGGCTGCAGCCGATTATTTCATCCCGTCATCCGCATTTTTCGATTCCAGCACGGACAAATTCGAGCCGCAGCAATTATTCGATAACATTTTCAAACTCAAAAAAATGATCCAGGGACAACTGATCGTGACCCACGGTGACGCAGGCGCCTACTATCCTTTGGGAAACAGGCTGTATCATGTCCCCGCACCCGCTGTAGCCGTACTTGACACAACCGGTGCCGGAGACAATTTTCACGGCGCATTTGCCCTGGCCATCAGCCGGGGGTTTGATCTCCACAAAGCTGTCCGATTTTCGGTTGCCGTGGCATCTCTTTCCTGCCGGGCGTATGGCGGCCGGGATGCCGTACCGGATTTCAACGAAGCCCTTGCCATGTCCCAGAAACTTTCGTCCAAGGTTGTCTGACCCCCTGTCCCGAATATCACCTGGTTTGAAGCCTTAACAACGTTAAGATTCGCTGTTTCACCAAAACGAGTCAGTATGGTTGATCCAATGGCGATTTGCGCTGTTTGAGCCAATTAAAACACTTCCCGGCGATGTTATTTGGAATCAAAACGCTGGACCATTTTTAGAAAAGATTGATGAGAAAATCTGTCCTTGTGTTCCATATATCGCAAGGCAATGTATCGATAAGAGATGGCTTCGATCGCTTCTTTTAAATCGCTACGGTTCAAAGAAGCCATCCTGGCGAAATCAACAGGTCCCTGGGAAGGTTTCCTGACAATACCCACACCTTCCAGTTTAGCGCAGAACAGATCATAGGCTTCTTTGACAAGATCCTTATCCCCGGCTTTATGACCATCCTTAAACCAAAGCCGGCCCATCACGGCCATACACGCCAAGATGCCCCCCAGTCCCGCCATCCATAGCACCCCGCGCCAGGCAACCTTCGAAAAGACACCCGCCACTAAACGCACCTGCTCAAGACGGGAATATTCCATAAACCAGGTATCCCACTGCAGATTGATGGCATCCCACATGTCGCCTGTTTTTCTAAAGAAGGCCTGCATGCGCCCGATTCCCGTCTGTACGAGAAAATCCGGCAGGTTCTCTGACAACAGGGAGTCTGCCAGTCCCAGGGACACCCTTTTCGGGGCCACAATGGCCGTCGGATCCACACGAATCCAACCCTGTTTCTCCATAAATACCTCGACCCAGGCATGGGCATGGTATTGTTTGACGACCAGATAGTTTCCATAAGAATTGTGTTCACCACCCAGATACCCGACCACAATCCGTGCCGGGATACCCGCCGCACGCATTAAATAAGCAAAAGCCGATGCAAAGTGTTCACAATACCCGCTTCTTGAACCAAATACGAAGTCATCCACAGGATTCTCACCCAGAGGCGGTGGATTGAGGGTGTAGGAAAAACTGTTTTGACTGAAAAACGCAATGGCCTGATCCAGAACCGCTTCCGGTGAACCCAGGCGCGACAGCCACGCCTCTGCCAGCAGCCTCGCTTTGGGGTTTCCATTCTCGGGAAGCTGGCGGGCAATTTGTTCCTGACTGCCCATGACATGGTTCCTGGCATCCGGAGAGGACTGAACCTGGTATCGATGGGTATTTCTCAGGGGCCACCGCGTCATCAGTGTAAAATCCTCCGTTAGACGCGTGAGGGGTGGCGTTGAAAGGGGCAGGTCCAGGGCAAAGAGGTATTTTTTGCGGTGGGGTTCGAGAATAATATCGTATTGAAATACTTTTTGTCCCCGAACACGTCTTTGATACCCCTCTGGAACAGATCCCCGGGTCCAGGATTTCCCATCGAAGTGCCACAGGACCAGGCCCCGCCAGTAAAGAGATGATGCATCTGGAAACGCCCCCTGGAACTGAACCCTGAATGCGGTCCTGTCTTCCCGGACGAGTCTCGATATGGAACCCGGCTGCATGGAATCTGAAAACCCTGTGCGACCTTGATACTTTCCCGGCAGGGTAAAAAAGGTTCCTTCTGCTCTGGGAAACAGGATGAAGAACAGGATCATCAGGGGAATTGCCTGGACCATGATGACCGCTGCCAGACGAAGGTTGGTCTTCAAGTGTCTTTCTGGGAAATTGAAGTGAACGAGACATGCCGTTGTTGCCAGCACAGACACGAACAGGTACAGGGTTATGAGGAGATTCTCTATGATAAAAAGACTGCTGATGATAATGAAATACGTCATGAACAGCGTCACAACCCTGTCCCGATGGCTCTTTGTTTCCAGGGGTTTCAAACCCGCCATGACACTCAACAAACCAATAAACACCTGGCCGCCCAGAGAGCCCCCTCCCAGGAAAATCCACACGATCACGAATCCAACACATGCCAGGGCCAAACGAATTGTTCGATTCGGCCATGGCCATCTCTTTTTATAAGCCAGGAGCGCGTAGCCCCAGAAAGTCAGACACCATCCAGCCACCCACACCGGCAGGTTCAGGAAAAGCGGTCCAATGGCGATGCCCAAGACAGCTACGATCAACATGGGTGGGTGGTTTTCCGTTTTCATCAGAATAAGGCCAGGCCGCGCAGACATGCGTGTTTGTGTTGTTCCCCCTTGGCCGGGGTGATCAGACGGCCTGGAAGTCGAATGCCGTATTCCAGCTTCATCCCGTGAGCCTTGAGAACCATGCCACACAGCATTGACAGCTTCTTCTCCACATTTTCCAGTTTGATTTTTTCCCAGCTGAAGCACAGGCAGGGAGACCCGCTGCCCATAAACTCCTTGACCATCAGGCCCTGCCCTTTTGAAAAAGCCTTCCAGAAGATATGCTGGGTGGCATCCCCATTTTGAAACGTTCGCAGGCCTTTGAAGTCTTCGACGCTTTCCTGCGCGACACCTTCGGCGGAATGGGCCTGTAAAAGATCCTGCAGGAATAATTTTTGCAAAGGCACCGGCTTGGGATATACGAGACAATCGGTAAAAAGCTGATAGCATGCGTGGAAGCAAAACAGCCCCAGTGGGTATTCCGAAGTCATGTGCAATTCCCGTGGTGAGACGCGCCCCCTTTTCCTGGCCGGCAGGACAACCGAAACCCGCACCCAAGAACCCGGCGCGGTGTCGACCAGGGTCTCCTGACTGCCATCCAGTCTGAAGCGAACAGCCATACGCTGTCTTGGCAAGACGTGCAGTTTCAGTTCAAAAATGGCGTCCTGTCCCTCGAACACAGGCAGGGCCTGAATCTCATCAACCACTATCCCCCGAATGTTTTTATAACTGTGAACGAGAGATACCAGAAGCATGCTTCCAAGCAGGAAGGTAAAGAGAAACCCCAGGTTGTTGTTGTAATTGATAGATCCCATCAACATGCCCAGAAGAACAAGGACAAAGAGCCAGCCGTAGCGCGTGGGGAACCACCGGATCCGACCATTTTTATTGGGGCGGATGAAATTACTTACTGTTTTGACGGTAGAATGGGTTGGCATTTCTAATAGAATAAAATTAAGGTATGGGGACTTCTGAAAGAATCGTTGTGAGCCGTTGCCGGGGTATTTCCTCTAGGTCTTCCTTAGACCTCAGACGGTGCCCCACCACCCAGGGCATCGTTTTTTGAACGTCTTCGGGGAGAACATAGTCGCGGCCACTGATGTATGACCAGGATCGCGCTGCCTGTGTTATCGCCATGCCGGCCCGCGGCGAAAGACCCATGTGAAAATGGGCGGATGTCCGGGTAAATGCCAATATGTCCTGAATATAATTCAGCAATGCATCGGAAACGTGCACACCAACGATGCGTTGCTGAATTTCCAGGACATCTTCAGACACAATACAGGCCGACATATCTGTCAGAAGATCCCTGACATTCTCACTTTTGAGCAATTTTTTCTCGGCCATCCTGTCCGGATATCCCAGGTCGATGCGCATCAGAAAACGATCCAGCTGGGATTCAGGCAGGGGGAACGTGCCATACTGTTCCAGAGGGTTCTGGGTGGCAATGACAAAAAAAGGGCTCTCGAGACCACGCGTTTCCCCTTCGATGGTAACCTGCTGTTCTTCCATGGCTTCCAACAAAGCGCTCTGGGTTTTAGGGGTGGCACGGTTTATTTCGTCTGCCAGAAGCACCTGCGTGAAAATGGGGCCGGGATGAAAAAGAAACACACTCTGTTTTTGATCAAAGATAGACGTCCCCAGGATATCACCCGGCAGCATATCGCTCGTGAACTGGACCCGCCGAAACTGGAGCCCAAGACATTTTGAAAGCGCCTTTGCCAGGGTTGTTTTCCCGATGCCTGGAATGTCCTCTATCAACAGATGCCCCCTGGCAAAAAGACATGTCAGCGCCATACGGATCTGATCCTCTTTCCCGAGAACGATAGCACTGATCTGCATCACGATATCCTGAAATGGGTCTCGCATGGTGTCTCCGCCTTTGGATATTTATTTTGAATATGATATGGTTCCGAAATCGAATAACACGTTTCTGTAAAAATTATCTAAAAATAGTATTATAAGACAGCTTCTTAAAATAGCATGCACTTACAACACTGTCAAAGACGGGAGATCCCACATGAATGAAAGAATCTACGCACCGGGTGAAAACTACGTCTATCCTCTGATCCTCAAGAAACTGCTCAAGACCCCTCTCATCTATGCACCTGAAAAAGAGATCGTTTACCGTGACAGATCACGTTATACCTACAAGGATCTGAACGATCGCGTTGACTGTCTTGCCGGTGGACTCGACAGACTGGGTGTTCAACGCGGTGACGTGGTCGCTGTACTCGATTATGACTGCCCACGGTACCTGGAGTGCTTTTTTGCCATTCCCATGATGGGAGCCGTTCTGCAGACCGTCAACTGGCGGCTATCCTCCGAACAGATCGTTTATACCATCACTCATGCCGAAGCCAAAACCATTATCACCCATGCCGATTTTCTGCCCCTTATCAAGGCTGTTCGCAATCAACTGAGTCATTTAAAAACCCTTATCCTCATAAACGAGGATGACACTGCCATAACCGCAAACGTTTTGATCGATGCCGACTACGAAGACATGCTATCTTCGGCTACACCGTCCTATGAGTTTCCAGATCTGGATGAAAACACAAAAGCCACGACGTTTTATACCACCGGGACCACGGGTGATCCCAAAGGTGTTTATTATTCGCACCGCCAACTGGTTCTACACACGCTCTCCGTCGGTATTGTATCCAGTGCCTACCATACCATTTCCCGTTTCCGCTCAAACGATGTTTACATGCCCCTGACCCCCATGTTTCATGTCCACGCCTGGGGTTTTCCCTTTGTCGCAACACTGCTGGGTGCCAAGCAGGTCTATCCCGGTCCTTATGAGCCGGAAAAAATACTCAGACTCATCGAAACCGAAAAGATCACCTTTTCTCATTGCGTCCCCACGATCCTGCAGATGATCATCACAAATCCCCTGGCAAAAGAGCTTGATCTGTCAAACTGGAAAGTGGTCATGGGTGGTTCGCAGCTCCCCAAAGGCCTGGCCAGGCAGGCCATGCAACTCGGCATTGAAATTCATGCCGGCTATGGGATGTCAGAGACCGGACCCGTCATGACCACGGCAACACCCAACGAATCCATGCTGAACTGGGAAGGTGACAGGTACTTGAATGTCATCACCAAAACCGGAAAACCCCTGCCCCTGGCGGAAGTGGACGTGGTGGATGCAGACGTTCAGGGGCTCCCGCACGACGGTGAAACAACGGGAGAGGTGGTTATGCGGTCTCCCTGGCTTACCCAGAGCTATTTCAAAGAACCCGACAAAACAAAGGAATTATGGCGAAAGGGTTGGCTCCATAGCGGTGACGTGGGACATATGGATGAAAATGGCTACCTTCAGATAACCGACAGGATAAAAGATGTCATCAAAAGTGGTGGAGAATGGGTCTCATCCCTTGACCTGGAAAATATCATGAGCCAGCACGAGGCTGTTCTGGAATCTGCAGCCATCGGTGTCCCTGACAAAAAATGGGGGGAGCGCCCCATGATGATTGTCACCCTGACACCTGAATACAAGGGTAAAATATCGGCGGCAGATTTCAAGGCCTACATGCTGGAATCTGCAAAACAGGGCAAATTGCCCAAATATGGTGTTCCGGATCGATACGAATTTGTCGAAAGTATCGCCAAAACCAGTGTGGGTAAACTGGATAAAAAAGTGCTTCGTAAGCAATTCAGCGATAAGCATTAAGCTGTAAGCTATAAGCTATAAGCGGCTTAATGCTTAATGCTTACCAACTTCAAGTGTACGGCCTGTTCCCAAAGCTGTCGGGCCATGCGAATCGTCGCGCTGTCCACCACGCTGCCACCCAAAGATACGGCACCACGCCCCGATTTCGCAGCGGCATCGTATGCCGCGATAACCATCCGCGCACGTTCGATTTCTTCAGGAGACGGTGAGAAAACCGCGTTGACAATTTCTATCTGGCCCGGATGAATGACCCATTTACCATCACACCCCAGAGCGTTTGCCATGCTAGCGGATCGGCGCAGCCCATCGAGATCCTTAAAATTGCCATACGGCGCATCCATCACCAGCAAGCCATTGGCCTTGGCCGCCATAATGATCCGGCTCAAAGGGAAGTGCCAGCGATGGCCGGGATAGATCTCCGCCTCTGCTTCACCATGACCTGAAACAGATACCAGTCTCGCGCCAATGGAAGCTGAATAGTCGGCAATCCCGAATACCAATGAAATCATGCGATCACTTGCCTTGGCTGTTAGAGACACATTTTCCAGACCCGCGGCACTTTCGATGGAAGCCTCGATCCCGATCCGGTTCGAACACTGTGTGTTCATCTCGATACCTTCCAGCAGCCGGTGTACAAAATGAATGTCTCCTGGATGATTCACTTTTGGAACCACCACGGCATCCAGCACCTGGCCGGCGTTCTCCACGACATCAAGAAGATCCCTGTATGCAAACGGGGTGTCAAGGGCATTGCAACGGACGGTTACGGTTTTATCTCGCCAGTCGAGGGAAAGAAGAGATTGAATCACCTGAGTCCTGGCAGTCTCCTTCTGATCCACGGGCACGCTGTCTTCAAGATCAAACATCACGATGTCCACAGCGCTGTCCCTGGCTTTTGGGTGCATTTTTTCCATGTGGCCCGGCACAGACAGAACCGACCTTCTCGATTTCATAAATAAATTCCTTCCTGACAAGCGTTGTCCAGACACGGTTCGTTCCGGAAATACCATATCATTGAAGCACGTCATTACTTAATAATATCCCGTATCATCTTTTAAAGCGAATATCAATTTTTCAGGGCCTTATAATAATGTTCCGAAACCTATCCTCGGAAATGTTCGAGATCATGGTGGCCTACGGATGTTACACTATAACAGGTCAAAAGATGAATATGTCGGCTGTCATGCAATAAAGTGTATTGTAAATGATGATCGTATATCCTTCCCTTTGTTCCAAACGTAAGTCCGGTTCCATACAATATTTTTCTTGACATTTTTTAAATAAATTATCATATTAATTATTTTCCGAATTGATACAATTCATTCAAGACGCAAATAGTCAGGCACCAAACAGGAGGCATCGAGCATGTACGCTGTCGTAACAACGGGCGGGAAGCAATATAGAGTAAAAAAAGGGGAAACACTGAAGATCGAGAAGATCTCCGGGGATATTGGAACCCAGGTCGATTTTGATCAGATCCTGATGGTTTCCGATGGCGATCGTGTTGAAATCGGCCAGCCGCTGGTGGAAAATGCGGTTGTTCACGGTCGTATCGTGGAGCAGGGAAAACATAAAAAAATTCTGGTGTTCAAGTATAAGAGACGCAAGCGCTATCGCAGAAAACAGGGGCACCGCCAACAGTTTACGGCCGTCAGAATCGATGACATATCAGCCTGATACCGGCCTGGATACATTGAAATAAAAAGAAACAGCAGCCTTTGGGGTTGTTGAAAAGGGAGTTGTAACAATGGCACATAAAAAAGCGGGCGGAAGCTCAAAAAACGGTCGCGACAGTAATGGCCAGCGGCGGGGTGTCAAGCGTTATGGCGGACAGATGGTCAGCGCGGGAAACATTCTCGTTCGCCAGGTGGGCACCAAGATACATCCCGGCGAAAATGTCGGTTTGGGTAGAGACTACACGCTGTTCGCCAAAATAGACGGTATTGTTTCGTATGAACGATTGGGCCGATCACGAAAAAAAGTTAGTGTTTATGCCGTGTGAAATTCATCGATGAAGCCAAGATAACCATCCAGTCCGGAGACGGCGGCAGCGGATGCGTTAGTTTCAGGCGGGAAAAATTCATCCCCCGCGGCGGACCTGACGGTGGAGATGGTGGTAAAGGCGGTGATGTCATTCTGAGATCATCGCCCAGAAAGCGAACACTTTACGATTTCCGCTACAAACGTCACCTGAAAGCGAAAAATGGCGCCAGCGGTCAGGGAAAAAGAAAAGCCGGGAAAAAAGGGGACGACATTGTCATAGAAGTTCCCGCCGGAACCGTCG
Organism: uncultured delta proteobacterium; assembly: GCA_963744665.1. GTDB lineage: Bacteria > Desulfobacterota > Desulfobacteria > Desulfobacterales > B30-G6 > B30-G6. The sequence goes on from CAVUUM010000013.1 coordinate 134,294, forward strand.
TCATTGACAGCGAAACAGGGGCAACCCTGAAAGATTTTGTTACCCCCGGAGAAACGTTTGTTGCCGCAATCGGCGGGCGGGGGGGACAGGGAAACTACCACTTCAAAACAGCCACCCGTCGGATCCCTCGTTTTGCCCAACCCGGCGAACCCGGTCAGACAATTCAGTTAAAACTGGAGCTCAAGCTTATCGCCGATGTCGGTCTCATCGGCCTCCCCAATGCCGGAAAATCCACTCTTATCAGCAAGATATCAGCAGCAAAACCAAAAATTGGAGCCTATCCCTTCACGACCCTGATACCCAACCTCGGCGTTGTGTACACGGATTGGGGTGAACCTTTTGTGGTGGCGGATATCCCCGGCCTCATAGAAGGGGCTCACGAAGGGGCCGGTCTGGGAACCCAGTTTTTGCGTCATATCGAACGAACACGGATACTGGTACACCTGATCGATGTGACCATACTGGAACCGGAAAATATCCTCTCATCATACGTCACAGTCAATCATGAGCTCGAAAAACACAGCCAGGAACTTTCCAGAAGGGAACAGTTGCTGGTGCTGAACAAGATGGACACGGAGGGATCCGAAGAAAAGGCCAGGCTTTTCATGGAAGCGGTTGGAAACATCGAAGTCGTGTCAATATCTGCACTGACGGGCAAGGACCTCGATACCCTGCTATCACGCATCCTGAGTCGACTGGAAAGGAGCTGACCCATGCGGATCGGGTTGTTTGGCGGAACATTTAACCCCGTACACTATGGCCACTTGCGTGCTGCAAAGGAAGTGTGCCAAGGCTTTGATCTGGAAAAACTGTACTTCATACCGTCGGCACTGCCACCCCACAAGAACACCCAAGAGGTGGTCTCGGCTGTAGACCGCCTTGAAATGACACGGCTTGCCATAGCAGGCAACCCGGAATTCATTCTGTCCGGTGTCGAGTTGAAACGGTCCGGTCTTTCTTATACCATCGATACCGTCAAGCACTTCAAGAAAAGCTTGAAAACCGACGTGGATCTTTTTCTCGTGATGGGGGTCGATGCGTTTATCGAAATCGATACGTGGAAATCGTTTACGCAATTGTTCCGGATGCTGCCAATGATCATCATGACGCGACCGCATCCGGATGGCCGACCTCACAGCCTTACGTGGGAAAACATGACCGTGTTTATTCAGGAAAAGATTTCAAGATCCTATCAATTCTCGGTCAAAGATGGCTGTTATCGCCACCATCAATATCACCCCGTGTATCGATTCAATATCAGCATGCTGGATATTTCCGGCACAAAGATTCGGAAACAGGTTCAACAAGGCCAATCGATTCGGTTTCTGGTTCCCAAAAGCGTTGAAAATTATATCTATGAACGAGGAATCTACACATGAAAGACATGGAGAACATGTCCTTGAATCCAACCATCAAACCTTTTGTCAATGCAGTCTTGAGTAGAAAAGCCATCCAGGTCGTCATTCTGGACGTCCGGAAACTGACGTCCGTTGCGGATGCATTTATTATCTGTTCGGGAAGGTCCAACCGCCAGGTGACCGCCATTGCCGACTTTGTTCAACGGGATTTGAAAAAAAAAGGGAAAAAGCCAATCAATGTCGAAGGGAAGAAGGAAGGGCATTGGGTTCTAATGGATTACGGCGACGTCATTATCCATATCTTTTATGAGTCTTTACGAAACTTCTATGACCTGGAAGGCCTTTGGATCGATGCCAGACGGCTTTCGCCGGAGCCCTTACCGGAAGCAGAAACATAAACTCATGTAACAATTTTCTGGAAAGGAAACATGGTGAAACATCGCAAGCGCTGCATGCTGATCATTCTGGATGGGTGGGGTGTACGGGAAGACAGACGGGGAAATGCCGTCGCACAAGCGAATACGCCCTTCTTGGATAAAATCCAGAAACAATACCCCTGTTCGCAACTGGTAACATTTGGAAACGCCGTAGGACTGCCCGACAATATCATGGGAAATTCCGAAGTGGGCCATTTGAATATCGGTGCCGGCCGGATCGTCCATCAGGATCTTCTGCGAATCGACAAGAGTATTGAAGACGGCAGTTTTTTTGAGAACCATGCCATCATCCGGCTCATGGATCAGGTCAAAAAAAAGCATTCAAAACTACATCTCATGGGGCTTGTTTCCGACGGTGGTGTCCATAGCCAATTGACCCATCTTTTGGCTCTTCTGGACATGGCCAGGCACAGACAGTTGGAACAGGTGGTGGTTCACGTTATCCTTGATGGAAGAGATACCCCGCCCACCAACGGTGTCAAATACATTTCCACACTACAGTCCCATATGGAAGCATCCGGTTCCGGGGCCATCGCGTCCATCTGCGGCCGGTTTTATGCCATGGACAGAGACAAGCGTTGGGACCGTATTGAAAAGGCCTTTCAACTCTATACCCGTGGGGAGGGTGTGCCGGAAACTGACCCCATTACCGCCATAAAAAAGGCCTACAAAAAAAAGGAAACCGATGAATTTGTCAATCCCATCGTGATGGTCAAAGAAGACGGTACACCCCGGGGGGTGGTGGAAGATGGCGATGGCATCTTCTTTTTCAATTTTCGCGCAGATCGCGCCAGAGAAATTACAAGCGCATTCACAAATACGGTTTTCAATGAATTTGAGCGCAATCCCAGACCGGACCTCTGCGGTTACACGTGCATGACCTGCTTTGATGAGGAGTTTTCACTACCCATCGCGTTTGAACCGGTTCAAATGACACATATCCTGGGTGAAATCATCAGCAAAAATAACCTGCGACAGCTCAGAATTGCGGAGACAGAGAAATACGCCCATGTCACTTATTTTTTCAATGGTGGCCGGGAAGAGCCCTTTGAAGGGGAGGATCGCTGTCTCATCCCCTCACCTCGAGATGTTTCGACCTATGATCAAAAACCCGAAATGAGTGCTCTTGAAGTGACACAGGAGGTCATCCATCGAATTGCCTCGGACACCTACGATTTGATCGTGCTCAATTTTGCCAATATGGATATGGTGGGTCACTCCGGCATTATGCCGGCTGCCGTGAAGGCTTGTGAAACCATCGATAAATGTGTTGAACAAATAATGGGTACCCTGCTTGAAAAAGAATGGACGGCCATTGTTACGGCGGATCACGGAAATGCGGAAAAGATGATGGATGAAGACGGCAAGCCTTATACCGCCCACACGGTGGGTCGGGTAAGATGTATCCTGGTGGATGATACACGCCCCCACCCAGCACTAAAAGATGGTGCCTTGTGTGACATTGCCCCCACCATCCTGGAAATCATGGGTCTGGCTCAGCCGGTGGAGATGACGGGTACTTCGTTGATTAGCCGTAAGCCATAAGCGGTAAGCGGTAAGCAGCTTATGGCTTACGGCTTATCGCTTAAAGCTTAGAGTCTATAGCCCCGCCACTTCCTTCCCACAATGCTTGCACACCTTTGCTTGCTTTTTGATGATCTCGGCACAGAAAGGACACTCCCATGTAAAAAACCGCTCATGGATCTGTTTCAACGATTCCTCTAATTGTTTTTCCACCAAATCGTTGCCCACCTTCAGGTTCCTCAAGGGATCTATGGCCTCCAAATCTCCAATATCCCCAATCATTTCAGCGGCTTTTAATCGTACCCGCGCCGGTTCTGTGGGATCGAGAAGTATACGCAACACCGCAGGTGTGTCTTTGTCCACATAACACTGTGCCAGGATTGAAAACCCCTTTTTGATGGCCTCTTTGAGCATTTCTTCCTGGAGCAACACCTGGTCGTCGATGATCTGGCCCTGACCGCCCATGGGGCTGAAAACCGGCATAAACTCAAACTGGTCCGTTCCTGGATAATTAATTTGCCGGTACGATGCAGCCTGATTGTAGTTTTCTTTCAGGTTGTCCCAGCCTTGACAATAAACCGGGCAATCATCATTGAAACAAATATAAAGATACGGTGTACCCCATCCAAGACCGTCGCTAAAATTAATGGGCGGCACTTCCCACAAATTCATGGTTTCTCCACATTTGGGGCATACCGGCTTGTCCTGTGCCATTATTTTTTCCAGTACCTGCTCTTTGGTTTCTAATATCATCTTTGTCCCCCAATAAATTCGTTGCACGAATTTATATTACGCGACGTTGTCGCTATTTTTGCAATCTGCCTTCCAGCTTCAGGCGAATTGATTGACCTGTTTCAGAATAACGTCGAGTCAGACGTTTATTCGAGGATAAACTCGGAATAAAGTAAGTGCCTTTAATAGAATGTCAACACAGGCGAGGTCTGCGGAGATCCTTCAACAGCGGTGGGTCAATGTTTGATAACGTGATTATCTTACTTTACAATAACGAATATGGTTCATTCCGGTGAACGATCTTTATCTATTTTAAATTTGTCGCAATGAAAGCGCGACAAATTTAAAATTCTGGGAAAATTTTACCCGGATTGAGAATACCCTTGGGGTCGAACAGTGCTTTGACCTGTTTCATCCAATGGAGGCTTTTTCCGTGTTCCGCCGCCATATAGCCTTTCTTGCCCATGCCGACACCATGTTCACCGGTAGCGGTGCCGCCATAAGAAAGCGCTTTTAAAACCAGATCCTGGCTGATTTTTTCGATCAGTTTCCAGTCATCCGGATTATTTTTTCTGCCAGCCAGATTCAGATGCAGGTTTCCATCGCCGGCATGGCTGAAGGCGTACCCTGGGATACCTGCTTTGTCAGCAGCCAGGCTGGCACTGGCAATGATATCCGAATAGGCCGTCATCGGAACCGCCACATCGATGACCTGGGTACCACAATCCGGATGCGCCCTGATCACCATTTCTCCCAGTTCATGCCGAGCCTCAAAAAATCGGTTGCGTTCTTCTCTGCCCAAGCCCCTTTGAAAACCAAGATGACCGGCATCCCTGCAGATCTCTTCCACCATGTCCAGAATCTCCACAAGATACGACATGGAAGGCCCGTGAAACTCGGTGAACAGTGTGGGGGTTTCCTCTAATCCAAGTGCCTTTTCCTGGTTGAAGAGCCTGATACAGGCGGCGTCCAGAAGCTCCAATGATGCCGGGTCAAGCCCGGAGCGGACGATTTCCACTACCGCTTCACTGGCTGTTTTTACAGAGGGAAAGGTAACAATCGCGGCAGCGTATTCTTCCGGCAAACCAACCAGGCGAAGGGTGGCCTCTACCACAAGACCGAGAGTCCCCTCGGAGCCCACGAAAAGGTGCAGAAGATCATATCCCGATGAGGATTTGGCAGACCGTGAGCCGATCTCGATGATTTCACCGTTGGCCAACACCACGGTTAGTTTAAGCACGTAATCCCTGGTTGAACCATAGTGAACCGTCCGGGTACCACTGGCGTTGTTGGCAATCATACCGCCGACAGTGGCTCTGGCTCCGGGATCCGGCGGGAAAAAGAGTCCTGAATACCTTAGATGCTCATTCAGGTCCTGATAAACAAGACCCGGTTCCACATCCACTTGAAAATCTTCCGTTTTTACGGCCAGAATTTTATTCATATGAGAAAAATCAAGTACAATGCCTTTCTGAACCGGGATCGGGTTCCCCTCAAGGCTTGAACCGGATCCCCAGCCAACGATGGGAATATGATGCTGGTTGGCATATGTCACGACAGCCGCCACCTCATCCCGGCTCTCCGGCCAGATAACCACCTCGGGGCGGACAGGGGCATGCTGAGACTGATCTTTGGCATGCAGGTTCAGAACGGATGCACCGGTGGAGATGCGGTCGGACGAAACGATCCGGGTGAGATCCCTGAGATGGGATGGGGTCATGGGGGTAAAATGCATTCGTCAAATTCCTTCCGATATCAAAATATTTCCAGGTCAGCGACCATAGTTCCCCCGATCCAGGTTTCGGTATTGAACCGCTTCTGCGATATGATGCGCCGACAATTCCGGTCTGGCTTCGATATCTGCGATGGTTCGGGCAATCTTTAAAATCCGGTTATGGGCCCGCGCTGAAAGTCCCAGCTTGTCGACAGCGGTTTCAAGCAAGCGGTGGCTCGCCTCATCGATGTTGCAGTAACGCTTAATCTGTCGGCTGTTCATTTGTGCATTGCAATGAATTTTCGTGCGGCTGAATCGCTGTGATTGAACTTTCCGGGCAGTGGCTACCCGGTCTCTGATATGCGCGGAAGATTCTGATTTTCCGTTTCCTTTCAGGGCATTGTAAGGCACAGCCGGCACCTCAATATGAATATCGATCCGGTCCAGCAGCGGCCCTGAAATTTTTGCGCGATATCGATGAATCTGGTGCAAGGTGCAGCGGCATTCATGCTTTGGGTCGGAAAAATAACCGCAGGGACAAGGGTTCATGGCCGCCACCAGCATAAAGCTGGATGGATAGGTGATGGTCGAAGCTGCGCGTGAAATGGTAACGTTTAAATCCTCGAGCGGCTGCCTGAGGACTTCCAGAACATGTTTTTTATATTCAGACAGTTCATCCAGAAAAAGAACCCCGTTATGCGCCAGGCTTACTTCACCGGGTCTTGGAATGTGACCACCGCCTATCAGGCCGGCATCTGAAATCGTGTGGTGAGGGGATCGAAAAGGTCTTTTGGTTATCAGGGCCTGGCCTTTTTCAAGTCGCCCAATAACACTGAAGATCTTGGTTGTCTCGATGGCTTCCTCAAACGTCAAAGGAGGTAAAATTGTCGGAAGACGTTTGGCTATCATGGTTTTTCCCGAACCAGGGGCACCGATCATGATGAGATTATGCCCGCCGGACGCAGCGACTTCCATGGCTCTTTTTACGTGTTCCTGCCCCATGACATCGGCAAAATCTTTATCATGACGGTTTTGGGTGCCAAACAATTCCTTCAGATTTGCCGTTACACCCTCGATCCGATCAAAACCACGCAGAAAACCCACCACCTGTGAAAGTGTTTTGACCGGATAAACATCAATCGCATTGACAACAGACGCTTCACGCCTGTTTTCATAAGGAACAATAATACCCTGACACCCCGCCTTTCTGGCGGCAATTGCCATGGGAAGCGTCCCGTTCACCGGTTTGATACGCCCATCCAGGGAAAGCTCACCCATGATGGTATAGTTACTGACACGCTCTTGGGGAATCAGCTTTTCAGCGGCCAGAATGCCCAGGGCGATGGGCAAATCAAAACCCGTACCTTCTTTCTTGATGTTTGCAGGGGCTAAATTGACGGTTATTCTATCGTCAGGAAAGGTATAACCCGAGTTATTGATGGCGGATTTGACACGTTCTTTGCTTTCCTTTACCGCGGCTTCCGGTAATCCAACAGTCGTGAAGGTTGGCAACCCTCTGGTAATGTCAACCTCGACTTCTACCAGATATGCATCGATTCCGATGACGGCACTACTGAATACCCTGGCAAGCACCCGACCTCCTCAATCAGGACATTTCCTCTTGGATTGGCTACGACAACGTCAACAATCGCTCAATACGGGTATTGTATCTTATATGGGGTAACATATCAATAAAATCGTAGGACCGATTTCCTGAGACACGTTGTCACTGTTCCTTTGTGAATTGTTTATGTGTCTGTTGTCCGGCGGCTTGCGGGATATTACAAAATAACTTGATAATTTAATATGTTGGTATATAATTGCATACTGCGCCTGTCAATCACTGCACTAAATCCGGTAATATGAAATCACTCACCCCAAAAAAAACCATGGGCATACTGCTGTGCATTGTCCTCATGATTCAGCCGTCAATGGTGGTCGCCCATGATGCAACACTAACAAATATTGTCGTCACAAACACCAGGGACGACCTGTTGATCTATCTGAGAGTTGAAGGCGCTTTTCGAGAAAATATGGAAACCGCAATTTCAAGCGGTGTCCCCGCTACATTCTCCTTCTTTGTGAACCTTTATCGAACACGCAGTTTCTGGTTTGATAAAAATATCTCCGAATTGAAAATATTGCACACAATTAAATACGATAACCTGAAAACCGAATATATTGTTGAACGCTCCTGGGAGGGAAATCATCAAAACACGCTCAAATCGTTTGATGAAGCCAAGGAATTAATGGCCGAAATCGACAGCTTAAAGATCGTGGCGCTCACTCGCCTTGAAAAAGGGTGCCAGTATCAAATTCGAACCAAAGCAAAATTGAGCGAACTGACGCTTCCATTCTATCTACACTATGTTCTGTTTTTTGTTGCGTTGTGGGATTTTGACACCGATTGGTATATCATCGACTTTATTTACTGAACCGAAACAGCGAGTGCATTCCTCGTCGTTTGCTGCGAGGTTCTTTAATCACACCAGGAAACATCTTGAGAATCATCAGTGGTACCTTAAGAGGAAAAAAACTCCACCCCTTTCAGGGGAAAGGTATTCGCCCCACCTCCGATCGAACAAGAGAGGCCATCTTCAACATTCTGTCTGATCGTGTCCCCGGTGCGGTTGTTCTGGATCTGTTTGCTGGCAGCGGTGCTCTGGGAATAGAGGCGCTCAGCAGGGGTGCCGATATGGCCACCTTTATCGACATGGCCCCTGCCGCTGTTTCGCTGCTGGAAAAAAATCTGCGTTCGTGCTGTCTGGAAGATCGGGCCCGAATTATTTCATGGAATATCGAACGTAATCTAAACTGTCTGCAATCTCACGACTACCCGTACACGCTCGTCTTCCTGGATCCGCCCTACCACAAAGGCATGTTATTGCCGGCTTTAAAACACCTGAAAAAAAATAAGACCCTGACACCTAGCGCATGCCTCGTTCTGGAGCATGGCGATGTGGATGAGCTTCCCCTTCCCATAGCCGAGTTTGTGCTCCTGGACCAGAGAAGGTATGGAAAAACCCTTGTCTCTTTTTTACGTTATATGGTATGAAATTTTTCACCGGCGAAAGGGATATATTATCTAACAATCTGTTATTATAGCTGATTTTTAACGGGGGCTGAAAACAAATGGGGAAAATTGCAATCTATCCAGGCTCTTTCGATCCAATTACCAACGGTCACCTCGATATCGTTGAAAGAGGACTTTCCATTTTCGATAAAATCATCGTGGCTATTTTGTTGAACCCATCAAAGGAATCTTTTTTTTCCGTGGAAGAACGTATGGAAATGCTACAGGTCAGTATGAATAAATTTGCCAACGTCGAATTCGACGTTTTCGATGGACTGCTGGTGGACTATGCCCACCACAGAAAAGCCCATGCCATTTTACGGGGTATGCGGGCTGTTTCCGACTTTGAATATGAGTTCCAGATGGCCTTGATGAACCGGCGTCTGAGACGCGAGATTCAAACCGTCTTCCTGATGACCGGCCTACGCTGGATATTCACAAGCTCATCGATTATCAAGGAGGCTGCTCAATTCGGCGGTGACATCAACGACATGGTACCGCCCATCGTCAATAAGAAACTTAAAAGAAAATATAGCAAAAAAACCGTCTAAGGAAATAACATGAAAATATCCATATCAAAAAATGCACGGGTGGTTCTGGAAAAGCGCTATCTGAAAAAAGACGATAGCGGTAATCCCATTGAATCGCCGGAAAACATGTTCCAACGGGTCGCCAGGAGCGTGGCCGAAGCAGACCGGCTGTTCGACCCTGATGCTGATGTCAAAAAAACGGAAATAAAATTTCAAAAACTCCTTGCAAACCTGTGGTTTTTACCCAACTCACCCACCATGATGAATGCAGGCAGGCGTCTGGGACAACTGGCGGCGTGTTTCGTGCTTCCCATAGAAGACTCCATGGAATCTATTTTTGAAACCGTCAAACACACAGCCATGATTCATAAAAGTGGTGGGGGTACCGGTTTCTCCTTTTCAAAAATAAGACCCGCCAAGGACGTGGTTCTTTCTACGGCAGGTATTTCGAGCGGTCCCCTCTCTTTTATGACTGTTTTCGATATCGCCACAGAAACCGTCAAACAGGGCGGCACCCGACGGGGTGCCAATATGGGCGTCCTGCGCGTCGATCACCCGGATATTGAAGCCTTTATCGAAACCAAGAATGATTTGACCCGCTTGAACAATTTCAATATATCGGTCGGCCTGACAAAACAATTCATGGACGCCCTGGACACCACATCCGACTTCGACCTGATCAATCCACGCACCAACAAGACGGTCCAGCGTGTTTCCGCAAGGAAAATCTTTGATATGATCGTTCGCTCCGCCTGGAAAACCGGGGAACCGGGCATTATTTTTATTGATAAAATCAATGAAGACAACCCCACAAAACAGGTTGGGGACATCGAGGCGACAAATCCCTGTGGTGAGCAGCCCCTGCTGCCCTATGAATCCTGTACACTGGGGTCCATCAATCTTTCCCAAATGGTGACGAAAAACAACCTCAACATGAAACGGCTGAAAAGCGCAGTCCATGATGCCGTACACTTTCTGGACAACGTCATCGAGATGAACAGGTATCCCCTGCCTCAAATCGAAACCATGAGCAAAGCCAACCGAAAAATCGGACTGGGTGTCATGGGTTTTGCCGATTTATTATTGAAACTGGGAATTTCCTATGATTCAGAGGAGGCGGTGTCCCAAGGTGAGTCCCTGATGGAATTTATTTCCCACGAATCTAAAAATGCCTCTGCTTCACTGGCTGAAAAGCGGGGTAATTTTAAAAACTATCCCGGCAGCATCTATGACACCCCTGAAACGCCTTATATGCGAAACGCGGCCACCACCACCATCGCACCCACCGGCACCATCAGCATCATCGCCGGCGTCTCGAGCGGCATAGAGCCGGTATTTTCAATCGTGCAAACACGTCGTGTACTGGATGGTGAGGCACTTCACGACGTGCATCCGCTGTTTGTAAAAAAGGCGAAAGTTGAAAAATTTTTCCACAAGAGCCTGATCGAAAAAATTGCCGGCGGCGGCACACTCGCAAACATTGACGAGATCCCGGAGCATATTAAAAAACTGTTTAAAACATCACACGATATTTCACCGGAATGGCATGTCAGAATTCAGGCCGCCTTTCAGAAACACACGGACAATGCCGTTTCAAAAACCGTCAACCTTCCCACCGAAGCGACCGAAAAAGACGTGGAAGAAATATATCTTTCAGCTTACAGGCTCGGATGCAAAGGCGTCACTATTTACCGGGACGGTAGCCGTGACAAACAAGTTTTGACGATTGGAACAGGCTCGAAGGATGCAAAAGACAAGCCCACCATCGCACCGAGACCAAGACCACTGCGAACACACGGCATGACCGAGCGGATTCAGACTGGATGCGGAAAACTCTATGTCACCATCAACTCAGACGCCAAAGGTATGTGTGAAGTATTTGCCCAGATGGGAAAAACCGGTGGATGCGCCTCATCTCAGATTGAAGCAGCCGGTCGTCTGGCATCGTTGGCACTGCGCTCCGGTGTGAATGTGGATGCCATCATCAGACAGCTCACCGGTATCCGCTGTCCGTCCCCGGCGTGGCAGAATGGAAAAATGGTTTTATCCTGTCCTGACGCAATGGCCAGGGTCTTGAAAAATTTGACCAATTCCGACGTAACCGAAAGCACCGTATTCATGGGTGGATGCCCGGAATGTGGTGGTGTGCTGTCACACGAGGAGGGATGCCTCAACTGTCATGCGTGCGGCTTCTCCAAATGCAGCTAACCTGATCAGCTCTGCTGCTGTGTTATTCAGCCTTCGGAGTAGCACGCTACGACTTCAGGCTGAAATGCCTTGCCCCAGAGCCGATCAGGCTTTTGGTATTTGGGAAAAAACCTTAACTTGTATTTCGCCTTAAGACCCAGGCTAAAAAATTATCTTGATCAGAAAAAAACTGGCGATGAGCAACACGGTAAAGGCAATGGCCAGTATATTAAAATACTTATCGATAAAAACCTGGATTCGGGGTCCAAACATAAAGATAAGCCCACCCACCAGAAAAAATCTTGCTGATCGGGAAACCGTTGATGCGAGGACAAATATGAGAAAATTGATTTTGAATGCACCGGCTGTTATGGTGAAAACCTTATACGGAATCGGCGTGAAACCGGCGATTCCGACAGCCCAGGCATTATATTGATTGTACAAGGACGCTATGGTGGCAACTTTTTCCGTTAACCCATAAAAAGCGATGATCTTATGGCCCACCACCGCCATAAACTGCCAACCGATCAAATAACCTAGGATGCCACCCAGAACCGACCCGATAGAGCAGATCAGGGCAAACTTCAACGCTTTTTTCGGTTTGCCCACCGCCAGGGCAATCAGAAGCACATCCGGAGGTATCGGGAAAAACGATGATTCACTGAAGGCAAATATGAACAGAGCCCAACCACCGTAAGGTGTATCCGCCCATTTGAGCACCCACTTGTAGAGATTTTTTAGCATCGGGTTATGCTTTCCATCCGTGCTCGCCCACAAGCTTGACAAATCTGCATCCACCAAGGTTTGTCTCACGCACGTTCTTCCCGTCTTTGGTTATCTTGATTAAATCCTGTGAATGACGGTCTCCCACCGGAACCACCATCCGGCCTCCCGGGGCAAGCTGTTCTATCAGTATTTTTGGTACACTTGGCGCCCCGGCCGTCACGATAATCGCATCAAAAGGGCTTTCATCTTTCCACCCTGTTGTTCCATCGGAATATCGTGTGACAATATTGTAATAGCGCAATGAATCAAAAAGACGACGGGTTTTGAGAAATAGCGAGTGGAGTCTTTCGATGGTGTAGACCCGAAACACAATCTCGGCTAAAACCGCTGCCTGGTAGCCGGAACCGGTGCCGATTTCCAACACCCTGTCCTGGTGCCCCAGTTCAAGTGCCTGGGTCATTTCAGCAACCATATAGGGTTGCGATATGGTCTGTTGGTCTCCGATGGGCAGCGGGAAATCACCATAGGCCTGGTCCATCAAGGCTTCACTGACAAAGAGGTGTCTGGGAACGCTGCCCATGGCAAGGAGTACATTCGGATCGTGAATACCACGTGCTTCAATCTGCTTATCCACCATCTCCATCCGCTGGCGCTCAAATTTTTTCGGTTCCATTTTCATGGGCAGATCTCTATCAGAACAATGATTTCCCGTCAACATACCAGCATTGGATATTGCAGGTCTTATCCCAATAAATTCGTTTTTAAAATTTCTGAAACACAGCGGTGTTGAACCGCAACGGCAAGCGCTAACCCCGTGGGTTATGCCGTGCGGCAAAACATTCCTCGTCGCTCGCTGTGAGATTCTTCAAAAAGGGATGGACATAGAAAAACGACTTGAGTTTTATGTAATATTTGTCCAGAATAGGCCAACACATTTTTTGGCCAAGAGGGTCTATGAATAGCACAAAACATCTTGTAATGGCGATTCTTTTTTCCATCGTCATTGTGGTAATCGGTACCGCCGGCTATATGCTGATCGAAGGCTGGAGTCTTTTAGACGCCCTCTACATGACGGTTATCACCTATTCTACCGTTGGTTACAGCGAAGTGCACAACATCAGCGAAATCGGACGTCTGTACACCGTATTTTTAATCTTTCTGGGTGTCGGTTTTTTTCTATATGTAGCGGGTGCCGTCATACAGTTCATGGTTGAGGGAAAAATTCGGACCGTGCTAGGGAGGAGAAAATTGGATAGACAAATCCATCACTTGAAAAACCATTATATTGTTTGTGGATATGGGCGGATCGGCAGGGTAATATGTGAAACATTAAAAAGATCACCCATCGATCTGGTGGTAATAGAAAACAACGAAAAGCTTGTCCCGGAAATTAACACAGACAATATTCTTTATTTATGGGGAGATGCATCCAGTGAAGACCTGCTGCTAAAAGCCGGTATTCAACGCGCCAAAGGCCTGGTGGCCGCTTTGGGAACAGATGCGGAAAATGTCTTCCTGGTGTTGACGGCCAGACAACTTGCACCCAATCTTTTCATTACGGCAAGGGCTTCCGACACGGAAGTCAAAAACAAGCTTCGAGCAGCCGGCGCCGACATCGTCGAATCCCCCTACGAGAAGGGTGCCATGCGGATGGCCCAGCGCATCACACGCCCAACCGTCACGACGTTTTTGGATCTTGCACTCGAATCCAGTACAAGCGATATTCAAATGGAAGAAATACCCGTTAACCCCGGTTCGCCTTTAAATGACGTCATACTCAAAGATTCGGGGATACGCCAAAACTTCAATCTGATCATTATTGCTATCAAAAAACCCGACGGCGGCATGATTTTCAACCCATCGTTTGAGGCCAGAATCACGTCAGGTGATACGGTCATTGCGGTGGGGGAAAGCAAAAATCTGCAGAATCTCGAAAAGGTATTGAATCCTTCCTGAGAATTGGTTTGGCCCGGATATTTCATGAAACCTGCCGGATTATATTTTATAGATAACCCGATCTTCCGTGATAATGATATCCATGAACCTGTCATGCGACTCCATGGGGACCTGCTGGACGATCTGGCATTCCAGGGATAAGGCAACTTTTCGGGTCGTAATGGGCAATTTCCCGATAAATCTGTCGTAATAGCCCTCGCCGGAACCGATCCTGCCCCCTTTTTCATCCAGTGCCACGCCAGGGATAATGGCGATATCAATTCGTTCTATGGGTATGATTTTACACCGTTCCGGGTCCGGTTCCAGGATATTGCGTGGCCCGAGTGTCATGTCTGTGTCAAACGCATCAACCTTGTAGGGTTGCATCTCGTGTTTTTCCGTATTAAACGCCGGAAGGGTAACGATCTTACGATAATTCAAGCACCGCTGGATGATTTTTTTCGTATCAACCACGAATTTTTGTGGCATGTAAAGCAGGGATATGTTTGCCTCCAAAAAATTTGCAAATCCAAAGAGCCGGTTTTCAATTTGAGCGGTCTTTGCTGCCAATTCCTTCTCAGAAAGGGCCTGGATGGCCGTTACAACACGATTGCGAATATCACTTTTTGATTCTTGGACTTCTTCCATGGTATTCTCCGGAAATCAGAATTAAAACATGTACACTGTATTTGTATCAACATAGTAATATAATAAATAATTAAAGAAAAGTCAACTTTCAATAATCATTGACTAAATTGAACGGGCGTGTTAGACGGACGGATAATTCGAAAGCCCGAAAGAACCAAGAAATTGTCTTCCTGATTCGTTTCAAACCACGAATATCGTCAAGATGAAACAACCTGATATGGCTCGACACGACCCAAGATGAGATTGCTATGCTGGAAATCAAATTCGTAAGAGATCACCTGGATGATATCGAAGAGATGTTGTTAAATCGTGGCAGCGTCGCAGACTTATCACAATTCAAAGCGACTGATGAGAAAAGAAGAGAGATTCTGTTTGAAATTGAAGACTTAAGACACCGTCGAAACATTGTTTCAGACCAGATTGCCACAATGAAAAAAAAAGGTGAAAATACAGACGCACTGGTCACTGACATGCGTGATGTTTCCAAAAAAATAAAGGCGCTTGAAATACCCCTATCAGAAAATGAGGAGCAAACGCGGGAAATCTTGATGCAGATACCCAACCGGCCGCATGCATCGGTACCCGTGGGAAACGATGAGACCGATAACCCGATCATCAAAACCGTTGGCGACCTTCCAGCGTTTCAATTCGAACCCAAACCCCACTGGACACTCGGTGAACAACTGGGTATCCTTGACTTTGAGCGAGCAGCCAAGATAGCCGGAACCCGGTTTCCCCTCTGCTATGGGGCCGGCGCAAGACTTGAACGGGCACTGATCAATTTCATGCTCGATATCCACACCCATGAACACGGATATAAGGAAGTCCTGCCGCCATTCATCGTCAATGCCAACAGCATGACGAATACCGGCCAGCTACCCAAATTCAAGGAAGACCTGTTTAAGATTGACGGATGGCCATATTACCTCGTACCCACCGCCGAAGTCCCGGTGACCAATATCCACCAGGGAGAAGTCCTGGACGAGTCGGACCTGC
Source organism: uncultured delta proteobacterium (assembly GCA_963744665.1). Taxonomy (GTDB): domain Bacteria; phylum Desulfobacterota; class Desulfobacteria; order Desulfobacterales; family B30-G6; genus B30-G6. Next base: position 150,154 of record CAVUUM010000013.1, read on the forward strand.
CAATCCTGTACGCAGCCCACACGCCCTGTTTTCGTTCGGAAGCGGGTTCCTATGGCAAAGACACACGTGGACTCATACGCCAGCACCAGTTCAACAAAGTTGAGCTGGTTAAATTTACGATGCCTGAAAATTCCTATACAGAACTCGAGAAACTATTGCAACATGCAGAAAAAATTTTAAGTGTCCTTGAGCTACCCTATCAAATTATCACCCTCTGTACCGGTGATCTCGGTTTTTCATCTGCAAAAACATATGATATCGAAGTCTGGTTGCCATCTCAGAATGTATATCGGGAAATTTCTTCGTGCAGCAATTATGAAGATTTTCAGGCCAGACGCGCCAATATTCGATTTCGCAGAAAAGGAAAAAAAGGCACTGAACTGGTTCACACCCTCAATGGTTCGGGATTGGCCGTCGGTCGAACCGTCGCGGCCATTCTGGAAAACTGTCAACAGGCCGATGGCACGATTCTCATTCCAAAAGCACTTCAACCGTATATGGGCAACATGAAAATAATCGAACCATGAAAATCAAGGATTTTCCCAACGATATTCAACCGTTTCTGATTCCAAAATTGGCAGGTGTCCTTCAATATCGATGTTTGGGATGCGGCCGTGAACACCCCATTGAAACACTGCTCTATACCTGTCCCAACTGCGGCCATGTTCTTTTGCTCTTTGACAGGACGTTCAATCGTTTGAAATCCATCCCCGGCGAGATGTGGCGTAAAATCTTTGATTACCGTCGGATGTTGAACATTCCTGCACTGAAAGGCATCTACCGCTACCATGAATTCCTGGGACCTACCATCCCCCTTGATTCTATTGTCTATCTCGGTGAAGGACATACGCCCCTGGTAGAAGCCAATTCCGTCTTATCACAACGGGTGGGAATCAAGTTCTATTTCAAGAACGATGGACAGAACCCCAGCGCATCCTTTAAAGATCGCGGTATGGCAAGCGCTTTGAGCTATATCCATTTTCTGGTTCAACAGGGGTTTGTTTCTGATGTGCTGGCTATCTGTGCCTCAACCGGTGACACGTCTGCGGCTGCCGCGCTTTATGCCGCCTACCTCCAGCCGCATATCAAGTCAGCGGTCCTTTTACCACACAAAAAAGTGACGCCTCAGCAGCTATCGCAGCCCCTGGGAAGTGGTGCGACTGTTTTTGAGATCCCCGGTGTTTTCGATGATTGCATGAAAGTGGTCGAGACCTTATCAGAACAGTATCATGTGGCCCTGTTAAATTCGAAAAATGCCTGGAGGATCCTGGGTCAGGAATCGTATTCATATGAAATCTCGCAGGATTTTGATTATGATATGCAACAAAAAGTCATCGTGCTGCCCATCGGAAACGCCGGTAACATTACGGCTGTCTTAAACGGATTCATCAAATTCTACCAGACAGGTGTTATCACGGACCTTCCAAAAATTGTGGGCGTTCAATCCGAGCACGCCAACCCGGTTTTCCGGTATTATCTGGAACCGGATAGTAACAAACGCAAATTCGAGCCCGTCCACGTCACTCCCAGCGTTGCCCAGGCGGCCATGATCGGCAATCCGGTCTCCATGCCGCGTGTCATCCACCTGGTGAATCAATACAACCTCTTGAGTGGTGGGCAAAATGTTTTTTTTGTGGAAGTGGATGAACAGTCGATCATGGACTGGGAGCTTCTGGCAAACAGAAATGGTCACATCGCATGCACCCATGGCGGTGAATCTCTTGCCGGTCTTGTAAAGGCGATCAACAAGCAATTTGTCAACCCGGATGAAGTGGCGATTGTTGATTCAACTGCCCATGCACTAAAATTTTCCGGTTTTCAGGAGATGTATTTCAATGACCGTTTTCCTAAGGAATTTGAAATAAAACCTGCCCCGGAACTTGTCAATGCACCGGTTTATATACATCCCCGGGATCTTAAGGATGTTCCTGGCCCGGGTCAGCCATTGAATGAAAAAGCGTTGAAACAGTTTGTCAAACGAATTTCAGATGAAATTGCATCGGTATTGGCGCTTAGGAAAATAGATGAAACAAGCTGAAGGTTCATTTTTTAAACGTATTGTCTCCCTCTTTGGTATCCTGTGGATCTGGATGCTTAGTGTCATTGTGATCCCCGCCAACGGCGCCGTGTTGTACAAAAGTTATCTGGTCAAGTACGATCATGGCTGGGATATCCTTTGTGATCCCTACGTGGTCCAAAATAACGACTGGGTGTATAAAATATTTCGACAAAAAGGAGAACTTTCTGCCAAGGACTTTCGTGAATTTATCAATATTTTCAAACGACTCAATCCGCACATTCATAACATCGACCAAATAAGACCCGGACAGAACATCATCATCCCCTTAAAAAAAATCGAACCCGGCACCTTTCCAAATCAATCCTCTGGGGTCGTATCCATTCCGTTTGTCACCATATCCAAGCTCTCCGAGCTTCTCGGCTCCTATGCCAGTTCATATAAAGTCCGTAAAGGGAATACCATTTCCGAACTGATAGCTGACAGATTCGGATCCTTTGGTACCAAGGCCTACCAGGAGGGGATCCAGCTCTTCAAAACCATCAATCCTCAGGTGGACAATATCAACTTTATCTATGTCGGTCAGGAAATAAAACTTCCTGATGTAGCCCTCCGAAATCAGGCCTGGTATCAGTCCTTATTTGACAAAGCAGGACAGATTAAAAAAGAGCTGGCGGGAACAACCCTGAGCTCCCCGGCTTCAACACCGGCCGTAACAAGCAGTATCGAAAAATCACCCGGAGATCCCATATCCGAAGCCGCTGCCGTACTGAACGGCAAACTGCTCAACAAGGGCACTTATTTTTTTCCCAGCAAAGGCAAAGAAGACTTTGCGTTGGACCTGTCACGATTTCCGGTCATCGAATTGAAGGATGGTTCCCGTATTGTTTTTGTAAACAAAACAGATGCGTCGACTGCTGACCGGAGTCTGCTCCGCTCCTTGTGGGAGAATGTCAATATTGTCGAAGTCGAAAAAGACACGCCCGTTGACGATATTTTGGGTGCCGTGTTTAAGGACACCGCCCAAGAGGAGATCACGCCAAGCGAGATATCCTTTTCAGATAATGGCATGGACGTTGTTGTGACGGCAAAATGGATCAAACCCAGTCCGCCCGAGGAAGATGGTACCACCCGTCAAACCTGTATTTCATTGATAGAAAATTCAACGCAAAAAACATCGGATGCCATTGCACGCTATCTGGATCAGCACCATATTGTCATAAAAGACATCCTTGAAAATGAGGCCGGGATCCAAGCGTCTGAAAGCAGCACCGCCTCGTCGACACCTTTTGTCCTGCCGGACGTGGTCACACTGACACCCATATCCCGGAAGGCCTTTGCCAGAGACCTGATCGAGGCCCTGGGAAATCAGTATACCAAGGACATTGCAGTTACCTTCCCCTATGCCGGGATTCAGGTGCAGGCGGTATCGAATCTTGTATCCACCAGCAGCGGCAGGGAATTTTTGATTGACTTTGGTGATCTTTATGGCGATGCCGTCACAGAAATAGAGAAAACAGGTCTCAACGTCGTCCAGTTAAAGCAAAATGACAATATGTACACCCTGGTTTCGCGTATCCTGGATGCCATTGGCGAGCCGTATGTCATCGATCCCGTATTCTATGGTGCAAAAAGACCGGCTGACTTCAATACAAAAATCAAAATAAAGGGATTTCTGGTTACGAAAACAGACCGTTCAAAGGTGCTGATCTCTGCAATTCCTTTGCACAATCGGGTACTTCAGTTTTTCAACGAAGATAATGTCAAAGTGGTTTTAGCCGGCTCGATCAAATAAAGTGATCATGGGGTCCGTCAGGTTCATAACCGAGATTTGCTGCTGCAGTAAAAACAATACTGGGAGATCATATGACACGAAATAAAATACAGGTATGCTTGCTTACGATCCTATGGCTTGTCAGTCTGATCGCCTGTGCCGGAAGCATGGAAAAACGCAAGAATCAGGCCCGTGTGACACGTACGCTTGGAGAGGCCTATCTACAGCAGGGAAATTATACGGAGTCACTCAAAGAGTTTTTAAAGGCTGAAAAGCTCTATTCCAACGATCATCTGCTGCACAATGATCTGGGTCTGGCTTATATGGCAAAGCAGCACTACGACGAAGCTGAATTCCACTTTAAAAAGGCTATCAGCATCCGTCCTGAATATGCGCCGGCAAAAAACAACCTGGGCACGGTATACATGGCAAAGCAGGAGTGGGATGCCGCCATTGAACAATTCAAAACCGTCGCCGGTGACCTCCTGTACGGAACGCCCCACTTTCCCCTCGCGAATATGGGTATTGCCTACTACAACAAGCAGGATTATATCAATGCGGAAAAATACTATCTGGAGGCCCTCGAACTGGAGCCCAATTTTGTTATAGCTCTCCGGAACCTGGGTATAACCTATATCGCCATGAACAAGCTCCCCCAGGCTGTGGCAACACTTGAAAAAGCGGTTAAACACGCGCCCGAGTCAGCAAACACCTATCTGGATCTGGGCAACGCCTATCACATGTCAGGGGATACCCAGATGGCTTTGCTCGCCTATCAGAAAGTCATATCCCTGTCACCCAACACACCCGTTTCAGAAACAGCGCAAATAGAGATTTTGAAAATCGAAAGCCGAAAATAAAATGAAGATTCCCTGCAGCAAGCTTTCGGGGAATCTTCATTTTATTTATCGTTCAGCTAAAAAAAAGCCCGCTCATCGCACCCATTGCGATGGCGGGCTTTTTCAGGGAGGGGAGAATGCCAGTGTCTGTTACAACGTCTGGCGCTGTTCCAGTTTTACAATCTTGGGTGTAAGGAATATCAGGAGTTCGGAGCTCTCTTTTGAATCGCTCTCTGTTTTAAAAAACCAGCCCAGCACAGGAATTTTGGACAGCCAGGGGAACCCCCGGGAGCCATTGATTTTGCGGGTCTTCATGATGCCGCCGATAACGATGGTGTCACCATCGTTTACCAGAAGTTCCGTCTCTGCTTCGTTGGTGGATATGGCCGGCACACCATTGGTGATGCTGTCGATGTCGTTTTTGGTTATCATGATTTCCATGGAGACACGATTATCCGGAGTGACATGCGGCGTGACTTCCAGAAGCAGATCGATGTCCTTAAAAGAAACGGAAGACCCACCCGTATCGTCTCTTTCGAGATACGGATATTCAATACCCTGCTTTATTCTGGCTTTCTTGTTGTCAAGGGTCACGATCTTGGGTGATGAAATAATCTTGCCTTCACCATTGACTTCCAACGCATTGAGACGCGCGTTCAAGATAACAGGTGTTCCAGTAAGTTTAGCAAAGTTAAAACCGATGCTGGACGAAGCGGCCGGCGCCGGAAAATTCATCGCCATATCGCCGGCCAGATCCCCATTGAGAAAGTCGTTGTTGGCGGGCCCGACACTCAAATCCCAGTCAAAACCAAATTCGCTTGAAACGTCGGTATTCACCTCTGCAATACGTGCCTCGATGATAACCTGGGGAGTCACCTTGTCGATGCGGTTGACGATTTCCTTTACTTGCCAGATCTTATCGGGGGTATCGGTCAGGACAATCTGGTTGTTGCGGGTGTCGACACTGACCGTCCCTCTCTCCGGTGTCAGGATATTTATGACGTGGGGCAGGATTTCCGTCGTGGCATTGCTGTAATTGACGGCGATATACTCGGTAACCAACGCTTCCAGCGCTTTTTCTTGTTTTATTACATCCTGGGCTGCCGCAATTTTAGCGGCCCTGAGTTCTTCTTCGTCTTTAAGCGTGCTCAGTGTGGCAATGCGGATAATGTTATCCTCATAGACCTTCCCCAGCTGGTTCATCCGTAGAACCAAATCCAGAACCTGATCCCAGGGGACCGGTTTGTCTAACGTAAGCGTCACCCGGCCTGAGACATCTTTGTCGATGGCAAAGTTTTTGCCGCTGATTTCTCTCAAGATACGAAATACATTCTTGATATCTGTTTCAAAAAAGTCGAGAGCGATCTTTTCGCCACTGTATTTTCTTGGCTGCGGAGAGGACAATGAGGCCATGGCAACATCACCCGTTTCTGCAGCAACCTCAACAGGTTTCTCTCCAGTGGTCTGCGTCATCCCCTGAGCACTGGTACCAGTTGCTTCGGCCTGATCCTCTAAGGCCAGCTCAGCCACAATGGTTTTCCACGGAGGCAGATCCGCTTCCGCCAGGGGTTTGGGTGGAATGGACGACGCCTCAAAGTGAACCATGATGAAATTTTCGTTCTGCTCCACAAAGAAAGGCACGGATTCACGCAGCTCAAAAGAAAAGAGTGTTTCCGTTTTCATTTCAGGTTTTTGAACCGGCAGGATCCGGTTGACTGCGCTTTCAAACCGCGTGGTTACCAAAGGATGCTTTCGGTAATCGGGCAGATTGGTGTCGTTCAATTGCAGTTGAATCCATGTGTCGGATTTTTTCTTGATGGTGTAGGTTACCGGGTGTGTCGTTCCAATGATAACCGTCGATTTTCCTGCTTCTTCGCTGGCAAAATCGATTCTGTTGACCCAGGCCAGGCCTGAATCTTTCTCAGTCGAAGGGCTGTCCGCCGCACTCGTCATGGCGTCCTGACCAACCTCGGTAGCAGATGATTCCTGGCTCGCTTGCACAACAGCCGGCATTTCCTCAGTTGTGGTCTCGCCGGCTGCGACGATGACCGGCTGGCTCTCTACCAATGCAGTTGGCGCTGTCTCAGCGCCTGTGCTCATTGTGGTTTCAAGTGCTTTTTGGCCTGCAAGCGTATTGAACACAATGCTCAGTCCGCTTTCTCCACGAATGACTTCATAGGGAACATCCTGCTTAAGACCGATCTCAATTCTGGAGGCCTGCCCCTCCGTCGAAATGGCCGATGCCGATATAAAGCTCACCACGTCACTGTCGATGACCATATCTGTCACGGCACCGTCTATCACCGTTTCGGGAAAATAGAGCACAACACTCAGGGGAGATGGTTTTTTGACAGAGGTGTAGGTCAGCAGCCGATTGCTTCCAACTGCCACTTTGAATTGATCGGTTTCCTGCACCGTAGAAATGGATTGGATTGCCTTGAGTTCAGGCGGCTTGACAACATCCGGTGAATCTGACGGCTGTGTTGCGGAACAAGCCCCCAATACCATCATCCATGCAATCAGGGTCAAGATAATTGCTGTTTGAGTAAATAAATTTTTCCTTGAGTCTGCCATGTTATTCTTCTCCGGGATGTTTCGGAAGTTTGATTTCTTTTTCCCTTGCTATCATTTTGCCTTCGTGATCTTCTGTCAGTTCTTCGACAACAACCGTATCTTTCGATATTTTTATGACCTTACCATCGTTCCTTCCGATATAGGTGCCCCTCCTTATAATATAGCCTTTTCCGTTCGTTTCTTCCACAAGTGCCTTGTTACCGCTTGGGGCTATGATAATCGCCTTTAGTTGCAGCTGGCTGAGCTCGATCTTTTCCAGGGGTGTTTTGGTGCGCTTTTCACGAACTTCACCCTTTGCATCAATCAATTCCTTTTTTTCGACCTTGACCGGTTCTTCCTTGACCAGGGGAACAAACGGGTCGATTTTCCCCTTGGCATCATATCCAAATGCCAGGTCAGGAATCAGTTTTTGGGTGTCGAACGTTTCAGCAGGAGACGTGGTCATCGTTTTCGTCCCCACCGAACCCTTCTGGGTCTCTTCCGAAAGTGCCTTTGAAGGCGCCGTTACAGGGGAAGCCTCTGTTGCTTCAGGCGTCTGCGGCGCGACCTTCTGCATCTCAGTTGATATTTTCTGACTGACGACCGTCGATGTCTTTTCGACCTCACCCGCTTTATCCTGACACCCGGCGAGCAGAACCAGAAGACCCAGCAAACAGATGGCGATACGTATGAAAAAGGTATGCTTAGACATAATGGTAGCTATCATTCCCTGCAATTATTTTTTCTTTTTCTTTGTCTTTGTTTTGTCTGATGGTTTCTTGGCAACGGGTTCAATAAATTTGTATGTGACAGCCGTACAGGATGTGGAAAGTTTAAGCCCCTCCTTTTCCGGTAGCAGCTTGACGGCTCCAATGGTTACAATCCTGGGCAAATTGGATATCCTGTCAAAAAACATCGCCACGTTATGATAATTCCCCGAAACATTGATGGTAATGGGTACTTCTGCATAGAACTCTCTCGCAATTTCCGGGTTGGGCTGAAACTTTGTGATATCAAGACCCGCATCTCTGGCCGCCTGTGAGATACCGTTCAGCAAAGCTGGAATCTCTTCTTTCTCCGGCAGTGCTTTCATGACAATTTTGAACTGGGCCTCGGCCGCCTTCATCTTGGTGCGGTAAAAATTGAGCTGCTTTGCCGTCTTTCTTGCCTTGTCAAGTTTTTGTGAAAGTTTCTTGTATTCTGATTCCAGTCTGACGATTTCCTTGTGTTTCGGCAGATAAGCGAAATATGCAAAACTCCCCACAAGAAGAACAATGGCCGACGCATAAATCAGTACGCGCTGCAATTTGGTCCTGGCTTCTACCCATTCGATAGCAGGTGCAAATATTTGCATGGAAAGGATTGATTTTTTCATGATTTTTTCGTTTTTCCTGCGTTATCTGGTTTTGTGGTCTTTTTCGGGGCAGCCTTGGTCATAGTAACGTTAAAACTTTTTAAATTCAGGTCCTTACCTTTGATTTGCTCCTGTTGTATCGACTTCAGTGTCACGTTTGCGTAAGGCCCGGTTCCGTTCCCCTCCAGATTTCTCATGAAATCGGCAATGGTTCTCTCATCCAGTGCAATCCCATGGATCGCAATGGTACCCCCCTGAACATTGAGACTGGTGAACCACATCCGTTCCTTGACAATCAATTCGGTCATGGATTCCAGAAGATTTACTGCATCCTTGCGTCCACCTTCAAGGGTCTCTATCACTTTGATTTTCTGTTCTAAATTACTGAGAGTCTTTTTGATCTGAGCAATTTCTTGATTGATTTTTTCATATTTTGCGATTTGAGCGACGGTATCCTTGTTTCGGATCTTCAATTTATCTATTCTGTTGCTCAACCATATATTGTAGTAGACCACTGCAATAATAATAAGTGCAAAAGAAAGTAAAAAGACCGATACCTGTCTCCTGACATTCTCTTTTTTACGGGCAGCCCTGAAAGGCAGTAGGTTGATTCGTATCATTTGTCATCCACTCTTCTGATTGCAAGTCCCATACAAATAGCGGCCTGGGGTGCGATGCTTTCGATATAGGATGGATCAAAACGGCTTTCGTCGGCGGAAATATTTTCAAAGGGGTTGATCGTCTGGACTTCTGCCGACGTTTCCACTGCCAACAACTGCCGGAACTCCTTGATACCGCCACCGCCACCGCTAAGTACGATCTTCTTGATCTGTTCGTCCGGATAGGTTGAATAGAAAAAATCAAGCGCACGGCGAATTTCCGTACACCAGTCCGTTACAACGGCGGACACGATATCGGCCAGGTCTTCATTGGAAAGCTTGTCGCTCTGATCGCCAAATTTTAGTTTTTCTGCCTCCTCCAGGCTCGAATCGGTGATGGAAGCAATTCTCTGGTTGATCTGCCCGCATCCAAGAGAGACATCCCGCATGAATACAGAGGCATCGTCTTTAAGAATGTTCAAAGATGTCTTGCTGGCGCCGATATCGATCAACGCAATATTTTTATCTTTTGAATCGTAGTTGACTTCGAATATATTTTGGAGGGCAAAGGCATCCACATCGATAATACAGGGATTCAGACCGGCCAGTTGGGCAAGATTTACATAATCGCTTACCATGTCTTTCTTGGCTGCAACCAGCAAAACGCTCATCTGGTTGGGATTCTGTTCATTTTCCCCCAGGATCTGAAAGTCAAGATTCACATCACTGATGTCAAAAGGAATATACTGCTCTGCCTCGAACTGAATGCTTTCCTGCAGCTGGTCCTCCGACATCGTCTGAACATTGATCTTCTTCACAATAACGGAATAACCGCCGATGGATATGGCAACGTTATTTTCCCGGATGTGATGGGTCTGGTAGAGCTGCCGAATAGCGCCGGCAACGACATCGGGGTTCTTTATGGAACCATCTTCAATAAGCCCCGATTCGATGTCGATCATTCCGAATTTCTCGAGGGTTCGACCTTTTTTTGTTTCGATTATCTCGCATGCTTTGATGGTTCGAGACCCAATATCCAAACCAACGAGATGGTCTTTTCTTCTGAAAACCATAATAAGCTCTTAATCACCGAATATTTTATTTTTGTCAGAAAGCTTAAAGCCAAGCGCCAGCAGTATCTTTCGCTTGGTTTCCATCCGGCATGGCATGCCTTGCTCGATACGCGTAATTGTAATGGGGGAAACATTAGCCTCACGAGCAAGCTCGGATTTGCTCATTAAAAGCGATTCTCTAATTTTTTTCAATGAATTTTTTGTCATAATCGATACATTGGTTTAATAATTATTGGTAAGAATGCTGCCCTTTAAAAGCAAAAAGCTGTCCGCGTATTATATTTGGGCTCTATAATTAAATGAAAATTTAGCAATGTCAAGTAAAATTATATATAAATTATATATAATTTTACTCAATTGCCATATATTGTGTCTTGTTAGACGAAATTGCTATATATGGTATTGCCTCAAGTCGATAATTCGATCTTTTTGGGCAGAAATTTCATGAGAATTTTTTTTGGATACCGCATGTTCTTGACATTAATCGCTTCCTTCCCTATATGTTCTGATAACGAACCATGGGCCATGTGATCGACACATTTCATCGGACGGGATCAGGACGTTCGCGACAGGTCTTTATGATAAAAATTCTCGAGTTTACCGGAAGACCCCTCATTGTTATTACAGAAGAATTCGGTAAAATTTTATTCCTGTTTTTATCAATAGTTTCATGGCTTTTTCGACCACCTTTCCGATTTCATGTAATCTTCAAGCAAATGGCATTTGTGGGGGTCGGCTCCTTGCCCGTGGTTCTAATCACAGGCACCTTCACCGGAATGGTTCTTGCTGTACAGACCTACTATGGTTTTAGAATGTTTGGGGGGGAAAGCCTTGTGGGTGCAACGGTGGCGCTGTCCATGACCAGAGAATTGGGCCCCGCAATCACCGCCTTGATGGTTACCGGACGGACGGGTTCTTCCATGGCTGCCGAAATCGGAACCATGCGTGTGACAGAACAGATCGATGCGCTTTACACCATGTCTGTAAACCCGGTTCAGTACCTCATTATGCCCCGTGTGTTAGCTGGAATCGTCATGCTGCCCATATTGACGGTCACATCTGATTTCATCGGCATATTGGGGGGATATTTTGTGGGTGTTCACCTGCTGAATATCAACTCCGGCATCTTTGTCGCCAGGATCATAGAATTCGTCACTATCTACGATATTTTCAGTGGATTGATAAAATCTGCTGTTTTTGGTTTGATTTTGACACTGGTCGGCTGTTACATGGGCTTTAACACGAAAGGCGGTGCAGCCGGCGTGGGGAGAGCTACCACCCAGGCCGTTGTCTACGCATCCGTATCCATATTAGTCAGCGATTACTTTCTGACCACGGCTATGTTTTGAAAATTACACTCGAAAATATTACAAAAACCTTTGGCCAACAGAAGGTTCTGGATGGGCTCGACCTGACCCTTGAATCAAAGAAAATTACCTTTATCATCGGTCAGAGCGGCGGCGGAAAGAGTGTTCTGTTAAAACATATTATCGGTCTCGTCAAACCGGACTCAGGCCGAGTCCTTGTGGACGACATTGATATTTCCAGCTTGAATGAATCCGAGATGAACGAAATTCGTAAAAATTTCGGTATGCTATTTCAGGATGCGGCCCTCTTTGATTCCATGACTGTTGGAGAAAACGTGGCCTTTCCCCTCAATGAACATCGACGACTCCCGAAAAAGGAAGTGGAGCGGATTGTCACGGAAAAGCTGTTGCAGGTGGGACTGACAGGTGTATCACAGAAAATGCCATCGGAATTATCCGGCGGCATGCGCAAACGGGTGGGACTCGCCAGAGCCCTGGCGCTCGACCCCAAAATTATATTATTCGATGAACCCACCACCGGTCTCGATCCCATTATGTGTGATGCCATCGATCAGCTCATCGTCGAGACCCAGAAAAATACCGGTTCAACCTGTGTGGTTATCAGCCACGACATCGACTCGACCTTTAAAATTGCCCACAGGGTTGCAATGTTGTATAATGGCAAGATCATTGCTTACGGTTCCCCGGAAGAGATACGATCATCGGATAATCCGGCGCTCAGACAGTTTGTCGAATGTAAATTTATAGCTGAGGACGTTTAGGAAATCATGTCGAATTTCAGTGCTGAAGCAAAAGTGGGCGTTTTCGTCATCATCGGGCTCATGGTTTTTGGCTATATGTCCATGAAGGTGGGAAACCTGACCTTTTCCACGGAAAAAGGGTATGATGTCGAGGTATTGTTCGATTCCGCCACGGGACTGGCCAAAGACGTCACCGTTGAGATAGCCGGTGTCGAAGTCGGACAGGTGAAGAAGATATCCCTGAAAAACATGAAAGCGCTGGTTGTTCTGAGAATGAATCCGGGCCTGGTCATCCGCAAAGATGACACCGCTATCATTCGAACCCGGGGTATCCTGGGAGATAAATACGTCGAGATTATGCCTGGTTCGGTGACGGCGCCACCCATCTCGCCGGGTGAACGCATTACCCTCACAGCTCCCGTTACCGACATGGATGTGCTCATGAACACCCTGGGTGAGGTTGCCGAAGACATCAAGGCCCTCACCAATTCACTCTCGAATGTTCTCGGCACCAAGAAAGGAGAAGCCTCACTCAATGCGATCATTGACAATATCAAAGAGGTGGTGACCGCATTGAACCAGACAGTCCAGAGCAACAAGGATGATATTGATAAAGTCGTCGACAATATGGTGACCTTTAGCGGAACACTAAAGGAGCTTGGCGACAGCAACAAGGAGGATATCGCCACGATCATCAGGAGCGCTAAAAACGTAACGGGAGCCATGGAACCCCTTGTTGCAAACCTGTCTGAAATTACAAATAAAATCAATCAAGGCCAGGGAAGTATCGGCCGGCTTATCAATGATGATGAGGCCGCAGAGAATCTGAATCAGGCCCTGGCATCCCTTAGGGAAATTACCGATAGGATTAAAAATGGAGAAGGCACGCTGGGCCAGCTCATCGCCAAAGATGATTCGATTCAGAATCTCAACAAGACCCTGGCATCTCTCAGCGATATCACGGACACCATCAATCGTGGTGAAGGCACTATCGGTAGACTTGTCCACGAGGAAGAAACCGTGGAGACCCTTAATGAGACGCTGACCCATCTGAACACGTATATGGAAAAACAGGAAACCTTTCAAACCTATCTGGACTACAGGGGCGAATACCTGACCGAGGAAGAAGCCCTGAAATCGTATCTATCCCTTCGCGTTCAACCCAAAGAAGACAAGTATTACCTGTTTCAGATCGTGGATGATCCAACCGGAACCAAGACCACCACCGAAACCAAGAAAACCAAAGACGGCTCAACCACCAAAAAGCGAAAAGAAAAAACAGACTATGACACATTAAAATTTTCAGCACAGGTTGCAAAACGGTATTATGACATCGGGCTGAGGGGCGGCCTTTTCGAGTCGACAGGCGGGCTTGCACTCGACTACTATCTGTTCGATGACCAGATGATTCTAACATTCGAAGCCTTTGATTTTGATCTGGAAGAAAACCCGCATCTAAAAACAAGGGTTGACGTTTTTCCCTTTCCACACCTCTATCTGACCGCAGGATTTGACGATTTTATCAGCGAAGACAACAATGAATCGTTTTTTTTCGGTGCGGGTTTGAATTTTTCGGATAATGACATCAAAACGATTCTTTCCAGTGTTCCCCTGCCCTAATAAAATCGATTCAATTTATGCCACGATAACAGCAACGGGATATTTAAATTTTAAGATGCGCATATGGTAACCAACCAACACAAGAAAACAAAGGCCTTCAAGCTTTACAAATACTTCTCCATTACCAGTTTTATCTTCATATTTATGGGCACCATTGTTCTGGTTTATCTGAACACCCATTGGGCACGTCAATTGCAACTCAAAAAAAATGACGAATATGCTCAATTATTGGTGTCCAACCTGAACCACCAGATTTTCAGACAGTTCATCATCCCCACGTCCCTGCGATATGGTAAAATTCAACTCAGGAATAAAAACCAATACGAGCGCATGGATACCATCATAAGGGGAACCCTTCACGGCTATAACGTCGAAATGGTCAACTTGTACGATTTGAGTGACCTCATTGCCTATAGTTTTGACGAAGAACTTATGGGCATCAAAGATATCGGCGGGCATTCTTATCAGAAAGCGCTCATGGGTGTTTCAACATCCGAAATTGAACAGAACGGTGGTTTCTGGGAAATCACCCTTGGAATCCCTAAAACCATCAAAGTGACCACATTTGCCCCGCTTCGGGCGGAAAAGTCCCTGGCCTCCATTACCGGTCCGATTATCGGTGTCATTGAAATCACACAGGATATCACCGACAGTTACCGGACCATTTTTAATTTTCAGATTCTGGTTATCATCACCATAATGGCCGTCATGATCTTTCTTTTTCTCATTCTTCTTTTTGTTGTCAAAAGAGGAGAGGCCATCATGGAGCAGCGGGCAAAAGAGCAGCTAAGACTCAAGGAACAACTCGACCGTGCAGAGCATTTGTCATCCATCGGCGAAATGGTGGCCGCGGTTTCCCATGAGATACGCAACCCTCTGGGCATTATCAGAAGCTCCGCGGAACTCTTAAAAAAGAAAATGATATCATACGATGCAGCCAGCACGATTCCCGATATCATTATTGAAGAAAGTGGACGTCTGAACAATATCATTACCGACTTTCTGAATTTTGCCCGGCCGCGGCAACCGAACTTTGTAGCCTGTCGGGTAGAAGAGATTTTGGAAAAAAACCTCAAATTTATTGAAGCGGAAGCCAAGAACAAGGGGTATAGACTCGATACCCATTATGCACCTGATCTTCCGGAGATCATGGCGGACAAAGACATGCTTTACCAGGCATTTTTGAACATATTGATCAATGCCATGCAATCTATGCCGAATGGCGGCGATCTCCAGATCGGTATCACCACCGAAGACGATCGGGTGAAAATTCAATTTCTGGATGAAGGGCAAGGCATCGGCGAAGAGATCAACGCAAAAATATGGGACCCGTTTTTTACCACCAAAGAAAAGGGAACCGGTCTTGGCCTGGGTATTGTTAAAAACATCATCCAGGCTCACAATGGTGTTGTTCATATAGGAAATCGCTCCAGCAGGGGCGTCGTGGTAACAGTGGAACTACCGGCAAGATAAGGATAATTCAATGGAAACGGTACTCATTGTTGATGACGAAAAAAACTACCCGCCAATACTCAGTGCGGTTCTTGAAGAGGAAGGGTTTGAAACACTCACGGCCTTCAGCGGCGAAGAAGCCTTGTCCGTCTTGAAAAATTCAGATGTCGACCTGGTACTGACAGACATGAAAATGCCCTCCCTGGACGGTATCGAGCTTCTTGAGAGAATCAAGGAAAAAGATCCGGGACTTCCTGTCATTATGATGACGGCGCATGGAACGGTTGAAAAGGCCGTGGAAGCCATGCAAAAAGGGGCCTACAATTATATTTTAAAGCCCTTTGATAACGAGCGTCTGGTCATATATGTCAACAAAGCCGTTCAGATGTATCGGGTCATCAAAGAAAACCGCCGCTTGCGTGAAACCGTCGAATCCCAGTACAGCTTTGGAAATATTATCGGTAAGAGTTCAAAAATGCAGAATATTTTTGAACTCATCTACAAGATTGCCCCGGCCACGGCCTCTATCCTGATCGAGGGCGAAAGCGGCACAGGAAAAGATCTGGTTGCCAAATCAATTCACTACAACAGCCCCCGTCGCGATCATCCTTTTATCGCGGTCAACTGCTCGGCCCTTGCGGAAAGTCTTCTCGAAAGCGAACTTTTCGGGCATGAAAAAGGTGCGTTCACCGGTGCTGTCGCAACAAAAAAAGGGCGCTTCGAGCTGGCCGAAGGCGGAACGCTTTTTCTGGACGAAATTGGCGAATTATCCCCTTCTCTTCAGGTGAAACTGCTGCGGGTTCTGCAGGATAAAATTCTTGAAAGGGTCGGGGGCTTGCGACAGGTTACGGTTAATTTCCGATTGATTACGGCCACGAACAAACGCTTGAGGGAAGAGGTTAAAAAAGGGCGGTTCAGAGAGGATCTCTATTATCGATTAAATGTTGTCTACATCGATCTGCCGCCCTTGCGCCAGCGGTCGGAAGATCTGAGACTCCTGGTGGACCACTTCATCGGCAAGTATGCGGCCGAAAGAAGAATGGGTGTACCTGTCAAGGGTATTGAACGGGAAGTGGAGCAGATTTTCTATCAGTATGACTGGCCCGGCAATGTCAGAGAGCTTGAAAACACGATTGAGCGCGCCATGGTGTTGTGCCCGGATGACACGATCCGGGTTTCCGACTTACCCAGAAATTTCAGAGACAACCTCATGGGAGAATCCCAGCTTGAGAATATTCCCGTGGATGCAAAATTGTTCCAAACACTTGCCGATATCGAAAAAAAAATGCTTTTACGGGCCTTGGCGAAATGCAACAATGTCCAATCCGACGCCGCACAGTTACTGGGTATCGGACGGAGCGGATTCAATAAGAAATTGAAGAAATATGGTATTGCCAGTGATTGATTATTTCCAGATGGAAACGGTCATGTTTCCATCTGGAAACATGACCGTGGTATTGGCGCTGACCATTAAATTCTGGTGACAGACAAAAAAATAATAACATCTTGAAAAAACAAGATAAAAAATTAATATAAATTATTGTTAAAAAAAAATTCGTCTTGGCAAAGGAATTGCAGTGTTCATATACCAGTTTGCCAATAAATATTTCATCTATTCTCCTCCTAAATGGCTAATCCGAATAAAAGGATTAGCCATTTCATTTTCATCCGGCAACTTTTTCCATGGCCAGCTGATAGTAGATGGAGTCTGTATGCTCTTTCGTCAGTCGTTCGTACGCCTGCATGCTTTTAGCCGTATCCCCTAGTTCGTGATAAAGCCGGCCCATATTGAACAACGCCACATCCTTGACAATCGGGTTCTCTCCGCCGGCGATTTTTTCAAAACAGGATATCGCCATACGGACATCCTGTTTTTTCTCATAGGCATACCCGAGACCACTCCACAAAAAATTTTGATAGGTCGGATCCTTTTCAAAATAAGTCAGGGCGGCTTCGTAAAGTTGGATAGCCCTTTCCGCATCGTCCACATCATAACTTATCCCAGCAAAAACCACCGTCGCCAGCTTCCCACCTTCGGTATTGTCATATTTTCTGATGATGGTTTCAAAATCTTCTCTGACACCTTCATAGGCGGCAAGGGCATCCATGCCCGTCTTTTTACTTTCATAGTTGCCCACAGCCTGATCCAGCAACGAAAAAGCCCTGTTTTCAGAACTGTTTGCATAATACCGATAACCGGTAATGACCACCAAGAAAAGCAAAAAGGCCCCTACAGCATATGCCACCTGCCTGGTATACTGCCGCCCCCAGCGAATTATCCTGCCCGTGGTGGTGATAAATTCATCCGGCTCCTTGAGCAGCTGCTTTCGTGTAACCCGTTTTTGTTTTGCCATTATTCCTCCGTTATCCGTTTTATCCTTGTCCAGCCCTCATCAGGAATGGCCGCACCGACAACCTGACACACCTCATATCCACAAGCTGACGCGATTCTGCCGCACATTTCGATCCCATAACCTTGGGTAAGACCAAATAAAAACCCGGACGCCCATAAATCGCCGGCGCCGGTGGTATCCCTGGCAGAACCTTTTCCCATGCTATCGATTTTCACGATGGTGCCATCATGTGCAATATAGCTTCCACGCTCCCCGATTTTTAATACCGCAATCCTGGCTTTTTCAGCCAGGGCTTCAATCGCTTTTCGTTCATCTATATGCCCGGTAAACGCCGCGGCCTCATCTTCGTTGGCCATGAGAATGTCGACATACTCGGTAACAAGGGTCTCCAGTAGCGCCTTTTCCGATTCAACCACCGTATAACTCGCCAAGTCCAGGGAAACCATGGCGCCATCCTCTTTTGCCCGACTCAAGGCCTTTATCATCAGTTCATTGTTGAAAAGAAGGTATCCTTCGATATGAACCACAGCTGCATCCAGGAAGCTGCATTCGGCGATTTCGCCCGGCACCAATTCAGATGCCGCGCCTAAAAATGTAAACATGGAACGCTGTGCATCGGGTGTCACGATGGAAAGAACCCTGCCCGTGGGTGATGCGGACGTCATCAACAAAGGATCCACATGACTGTTTTGCAGCTCTTTTTTAAACAGATCTCCCATGTTGTCTTGAGCGCATTTTCCTATGAAGCGGGCTTTTCCGCCAAGCTTTCCCACGCCGATAATCGTATTGCACGCTGAACCACCCGGAACGACAACGGGTGTTCCGGACGTCAGGGAAATCATCTTGTCGATAACGTCACTGTCTACATAATTCATCCCGCCTTTTCCAAAACCAGTCTCCTCGACAAAGACATCGTCTTCATGCGCCAGAATGTCCACAAGAGCGTTGCCGATACCCACAATGACATCCTTTGATTTTTCAAAACGTACAGGCATCACCATGATATCACCAGACCAGGGACTTGTGTATCCAGCCCCTGTCCCCGTCCGCATGCTTGATTTCAATCCAGTTTTTCTGTCGCTCCATAATCAGAAAGGGAATGCCTTTTTCCACCGTAAAAAGAATATCGTGGTTCGTACCGGGTCCCTTGCGAACATTGCATGTATTCTTGATCGTAATGACCGTCGGTCTCTTATCTACCAGGGATGTATGAATCCAGCCCTCATCACCTTCGAAATCACGAAAGTTGATCCATGAACCCGATCGTCTGAGGACCGTTATCGGATAGTAGCTTTCTACCTTCCAGAGAATTTCATAATTGGTTCCAGGTCCTGATCGAATATTGGCGATTGTTGATGATACCGAGAGTCGTTCCGCCATGGCAAAGCCACCGGTGAAAAGAATGATAACAACGGTCAAAAATGCAATATATCTCATACCGTACCCTTTTCCAGATCCAGGGGTTGAACCATTATTTTTTCCGCAAGCCCCCGCCCTAAAACCAGCCGTTTATAGTCCAGAGCGATAACCATCTGCCCCTGGTTCAAATTTGAAATGACATCGATTCGATCCCCCACCCGCAAGCCCATGCTCATCAAACGCATCCGGGATCGCGTCCCTCCTCTAAAACTCTTGACAATCAATATCTCACCCTGTTTGGCCGCCATCAAGGGCATCAGTGACAATCGTCGTTTGAGACAATGGGTACAGATGCCGTAAATTTCCATTTTATGCTGCAGCATATGGAACCCATGCGTTGCAGCAACCTGCAATTGAAGATTTTCAAGCTGATTATTTTTAAACTCGATGATCTTGTTGCATTTGGTACAGATCATGTGGTCATGATGCTGGCCGATATGCCGGTGTTCATATCGAATGACCCCTTTGTTAAAACGGTGCTTGTGGGCAAACCCATACCGGCACATGAGGTCCAGGGTATCGGAAATAAAGGCGGATGTCAGACCGAAGTCTTTTTCTTTTATAATTTCGAATAGTTCTATTTCTGAAAGGTGCTGCTCTGTCTGGAAAAAAGCCTCCAGAACCTTCATGCGGTCTTCCAGACAGTCAATGCCTTCCTGCTCAAAGAGTTTCTTGAATTGTTCTTTTTCCTGAAGATGGATAGAATGCATCACATGACCCTGACCATTGAATTAAGGTTCCTCCGCTACGCCCACGGCATGCGAGGCCCTGCCGCACGACAGAACCCACGGAGAATGCCTTCGCTGTAGCAGTTCACGTTTATGTATCAGCCGTTTGGACCTGGAATCGTGTAAGTCGTACATGACCCGCTCGAACAGTTTCGTGTCTGGCTCGTGGCACCCTGCTTTTTTCCGGAAGCTGTGTTGATCGTGTGACTGGTGGTGCTGATAACGCGCTCGATTTCCTCAGCGTCGCATTCCGGACATACCATCTCCACTGACTCACTTTTGTTCATGACAAGAATTTCAAAAAATTTTTCACACTTGAGGCATTTAAATTCGTATATCGGCATCGCAAAATCCCATAGCTATTTGTATTGTTTATCTTAAATATCTCATCTAAGGATACCGGTTCCTGGAGATTTTCATCACCGGACAACCCGGGTCTCCCAACCGTCCGTCATTACAAGTGCTACCATAGAGCAAATAGTATTTTTAATACGATCGGGTAAAGTTTGTCAAGGGATGAGTGAACGATACCCTGACGTTGCCATGTTGTTTATGCAACGGTAGGGTTAACTTACTGGAAGATATACCTCGAACAGGGCACCACCTTGGCTGGGATTATCCTGGACAATTCTGCCCTGGTGTTTTCGAACGATCTCATGGCTGATATAGAGCCCCAGACCTGTTCCCTGCCCCACCGGCTTGGTAGTAAAGAAAGGCTTGAAAATATCTTGTTGAATGGAAGGATTGATACCGGGACCACGATCCCGACAGGAGAAAACAACCTGATTCATATCTTTTTGATACCGCGTTGACAACACAACGCTGCCGTGCTGACCCTCCATGGATTGGCAGGCATTCTGAATAATATTGATGGCGACCTGTCCTAAATGAGCAAAATTTCCCTGAATGGAAGGAATCGGGCATTGAAAATCTTTCTCTATTTGAATATGGCCGCGTCTGATCTGACTATCCAAAACACGCAATGCGTCCTGGGTGACCTCGTTGACATCGACGAATTCAGAATAGGAATCGGTTTGGCGGGACAGACATAAAAGACTTGAAACAATTTCCTTTGTCCGGCTGAGGGCTTTCAGACTGTAGGCGATATCATTCCTGATGATCTCCTTGTCAGGACTGCCACAGACTTCAATATCAGCCTGAATCGATTGTATCAAACTCATGGCCGCTGAAATGGGATTGTTGAGTTCATGGGCAACACCTGCCACCAGCTGACCAATGGCGGCCAGACTTTCGGAGCGAATCAGAAGCTCCTGAGATTTCTTTATCTCTGACAGGGCCTTTTCCAGAGCGATGGTTCTCTCCTGAACCGTTGCCTCTAGGTTCTTGTTCATCCGGTCCATGTGTTTGTATGCCCGGGCATTTTCAATGGCCAGGGAAGCCTGAACGGCGAGCATCATCACCAGAGCGCATTCTTCCCGGCCAAAGAGATTTCTCGATTTTTTCTGCCCCAGAACAATGAAGCCTGCGAGGTGTTCCTTTATTTTCATGGGAAAGACAATTTCCGCCCACAACTTGTCCATATCATAGAGGCATTGCCCATGATCCTGCGCCTGCGGCCTTTCCATCAACAGGTTTCGGCTCACGGGTCCAGGCTGACGTTGGAGCAGCTTCACCAGAGAATCGGTCCTTGGCACATATGCCTGGGGAAAGGTCTGAGAAACGAGACTTTCTGATGCAAACCGTCTGAAGCCACTTTGAGAAACATCTTCCAGATAGATTGTGCAGTGACACACCTTAAGATTGTCTATCAATGCCGCCAACAGTATCCGGGCAATGCTACTGTCATCCAAAGCAGCGGACAGGCGACGACTGACAGGGTTCATGGCTTTTTTCAGGGCTGTCGTTTCCCGTTGAAAATAGGGAATGACGACATTCTGCACCCGCGTCTGAATCGGACCAAAAACAATGACCACCACCAGGAAAAAGATCACCTGGAAATAAAAGGTGTCCGCAAAAACATTTCTATGAAAAAATTGATTCGAAAACGTTACGACCGTCGCATAAAGGCAGGTCAGAAACAGAGTCAGAATGGAATACAAGAGACTTCTTTGAATGATGATACCCATATCCAGCAGATCGTATCTGAACAAACCCACGGCAAAAATGGCCAAAGGAATGAAGCTGAAGGTACCCGGAGGATAGAAGGGGTATCCCAGCAGCGGCAGCACATTGAGCCCATTGAGAAACCCCATGACACCGAATCCGGTCAGGATATACTTCAGCTTGTTCTTCTGAACACTGTTCTGCTCCCGTCTTATGGCCAGGCAAATAATGGCGAGACTGTAAAGGGAAGCCACCGCCGCACCGACACCAATGACAGGGTACAGTCGACCGCCGCTTCCGAAATACCCGAATTCATATAAATTCATCTTCTCGATGCACAGGGGGGTCAGGGAAAACCACATGAGTACAAATGCCCCGGCATAGGCTGTGTAGACCATCCACTTTCGATGGTTGATATTCAGATAGGCGTGAAAAAAATGAATATATAGCGGGATGGCGTATACGGCAAAGATGTGGTCGATGCGGCTGGTCCAAAGAGCGATCTCACGGTTTTCGACGGTAAACAGAATCAGGATGTCCGTGTGCAGAAGCAGGCCGCTTAGACACAACAGAAAAAAGAGGGTGTTGACAAGCGTCATTTTCTTGCGGGCCAGCACAACGATGGCCAGAAATGCAAAACAGACAAGGGACAACAGCGGGGGAATACTGTAAAGGGTCATGGTTTCACCTATAAATTAAATCGTTTTACGATTTAATTGAACGCGACGATGTCGCTCTTCAACATTCTGACAAGGGAATGCTGCAGTTTATTCCCTAACGCATCAGATCATTCATTGTGTAAGAAGGATTATTCGCAAATTAAAGGTGGGTCAATCCGGACAAACAAGGTATATATTGCGGATGTGATTTAGGTGGTATTTGTCATCATTTCAGAAGCATGTGCCAGGGTTTTTGCGGTCACGTTTTCGCCGGCCATCATTCTGGCGATTTCATTGACGCGGTCTTCATGGGTCAATTTATGGATGGTGGTGGCCGTCCTCTGGTTCATGATCTGTTTGGCAATTTTGAACTGATGATCGCCAAAGCGGGCGATTTGAGGCAGATGGGTGATGCAGATCACCTGGTGAAACCGGGAGAGTGTGGCAAGCTTGTTTCCCACCATTTCTGCAACCGTCCCGCCGATACCCGCATCCACCTCGTCAAAGATAATGGTTTCCACAGCATCGGTCTGAGCCAGGATGGCCTTTAAGGCCAGTACGATCCTGGAAAGCTCGCCCCCGGAGGCGATTTCGGACATGGGTTTCAGTTCTTCTCCGATATTGGGTGCAATTAAAAAGCGGGCTGTTTCAAAGCCGGCTTCCGTCATGAGCCTGTCACCCAAAAGCAGAAATGAATCCGGTGCTGAATTTGAAACAACAGGTATCAGGGAAACCTGAAAACGCGTCTGATTCATCTTCAAGGTGGCAAGTTCCATCTCTGCGACACGCGACAGATGACAGGCCGCCGCCTGCCGCTTTTCGGACAACGCCTCGCAAAGGGCTCCCGTTTGCGTCTGGAGATCCACCAGGGCTTTATGGCTCTCTGATATTTTCCCGGAAAGGTTTTCAACCTGTGTCAAGGACTGCTCGATGACGCTTTTTTTCTCCACAACATCCTGAAGGGTCTTGCCATATTTGCGCTTCAGCTTGATGAGAAAATCCATACGTGCCTCAGCCGCTTCCAGTCGGCCCTCATCCACCTGAATCCCTTCCATTTGGGTCCTGAGGGATGCCACCACATCTTCGATCTTGTAGGCACTTTCCGACAAAGCGTCCGAAGGCGGCTCAAGCGCCGCATCGATCCGGGAGGCCTGGGCCAAGCGTTTTCCCACTTCCATGATGCGCTCCACCACCGCGCCCGAAGCGCTGTAGAGTGAATCAATGCTGCTGTGAATAACCTCCAGAAGTACCTCGGCATTTTTCAGCCGTGCGATCTCCTGTTCCAGTTCCACATCCTCGCCAATGGAAATGCGCGCCGCCTGGATCTCCTGATGCTGAAACCGCAGCAATTCCAGCTGGTCCTGCTGACGGTCCTTTAATTGAATCAACTGACGATACGACTGAATCGATGACAGCAGACGGTGGTAAGCTTCTTGAACCTTTTTTCTAAGGGGCGAAAGCCCACCGATCTGATCCAGAATCAGAAGCTGTTGATCTTCCCTCAACAAACCCTGGTGCGCATGCTGACCCGAAATGCTGGCTATGTGCTGCGTTAAGGTCTTGAGTACCTGCATGGTCGACAGACGATCGTTGATGTACACCCGGTGACGGTCATTCCTGGAAATGATACGCCGTATCAGCAGACCCTCGGACACTGAAAATCCGTAGGTTTCCATGGACCGGGCCACAGGGCTGTCCGTCTCCACCCGAAACAGGGCCTCGATCTCCGCAGTTTCGGCACCGGTCCGGATCATTTTTTCCGAGGCCCGGCTCCCTAGAAGGAGATTGACGGCATTGATAATGATGGATTTGCCGGCACCGGTCTCACCGCTCAAGATGGTGAGACCGTCTTCGAAAACGATACGGATATCGTCGATGATGGCAAATTGGCGAATGGAGAGTTCTTGCAACATAGCGAAAAATTTATTTCAAATCCCTTGTTTGTTGTCAATAAAACAAGGTTCGGTTTATCTTGGATAACCGGTAATCTTGCGAATACGCTGGTAAAGCGGCTTCAGGTGCTTGTACATCTTCTTATAGACTTCGTGGTAGAGTGCGTTGTACATCTGGTGCGTCTTGGGATCGGGCTCAAACACTTCCCCCACGCGTGTCATGGCTTTGACGGCAGAGACAAAGCTGTCATGAAACCCAAGACCCACGGCCGCGTCGATGGCGGCGCCAAGACCGGAAGTTTCATAGACATGCGGTTTTCCGGTAGGCAGGCCAAAAATATCCGCAGTTAGCTGCAGGGCGTTGTGGCTCTGGGAGCCGCCCCCGGATACACGCAGACTATTGACAGATGTCCGGCTGCGTTTCTCGATCCGTTCCTTCCCCTCCCGCATGGCATAGGCCAACCCCTCGATGATGGCGCGATAGAGGTGGGCCCGTGTGTGAATGTCCCCAAACCCGATAATGGCCCCCTTGGCTTCCGGTCCCGGAGATTTCAGTCCCGGTGTCCAGTAGGGTTGAAGAACCAGCCCCATGGAGCAGGGTGGGATATCTTCCAGCAGGTTTTCAAACAAGGTCTCCGGCGTCAGGCCTTTTTTCCTGGCTTCTCGTCGCTCGGGATGACCGAATTCCTCTTTAAACCAGTTGACCATCCAATAGCCCCTGAAAACCTGGACTTCCACGGTGTAATACCCGGGGACGGCTGATGGATATGCCGGTAAAAGCGGTATGGGCTCGATATATTTTTTATGGGTGACGTTGATGGTTGCCGTGGTACCATAACTGAGACATCCCACGGAAGAATCAAGACTCCCTGACCCGATCACCTCACAGGCTTTGTCGGCGGCGGAGGCAATCAGGGGAAGATCTTTGGGAATCCCGGATTCCAAAGAAGCTGCGCTGGTGATGGTGCCCAGCACCTGGCCCGGCGGCACCAGTTCCGGCAACATTTCTTTTTTGATGGGAAGACACCGCCATTTCCAGTCCCAGGAAGATGCCCAGCGCATGTGCCGGTAATCAAAAGGAACATACCCGACCTGGCACCCAATGGAATCGACAAATTTTCCGGTAAGTCTGTGGGTGAGAAATCCGGAAAGAAGCAGATATTTATGGGTGTTTCCCCAGAGATCCGGTTGGTAAGCATGGATCCAGTTGGCTTCAGCCTCTGCCTGAAAATAAGCAATCGTCTCGTTGAGCCGGGCCAGCCTGAACAAAAGTCCCCAGGGACCGCCCATGAACGGCAAGCCATGGGTCTTTCGCTGATCGAGCCACAGAATGGCCGGTCGTAAGGGATTGCCCTTTTGATCGACATTGATGACCGTACCCCTCTGAGTGGTCAGGGTTACGCCTGCTATCCGTTCCTTGAACTGGCCCTTCTGCTTCCAGAGTGCCTGGCATGCCTGGCAGAGCGCATCCCAGAACACCTCGGGATCTTGCTCTGCCCAGCCGGGCTGTTTTGAAAAATAGGGCTCGAACCCCACCTGCTCTTTGGCTAGCAGGGTGCCTGCCCCATCAAAAACAATCGCCTTCAGGCTCTGGGTGCCGTTGTCGATGGCCAGTATCAAGTCTTTTCCGGACATACCTACCTTCATCCAAATTTTTCATGAAAAATTTGGATTAATATTTGTGCCTGACTCGGGTAATATTCTCCACCTCTCCCATCACGATGAGTGTTTCCCCGGATACCAGTATCCGTGTCGGGTCCGGATTAAACTCGATTTCCTTGTTGTTGTTTCTTACACCCAGCACCAGAAGATCAAATTTCTGTTTAAACCCTGCATCAATAATATTTTTTTCCATCAGAGGGGAGTTCTCGGCAATGCTGATCTCATGAATCCGTAAACTGCCACGGCTGCTACGCAGCATACTGTCCAGAAAATCGACGGCGGCAGGCCGGATCATCTCGGATGCCATTCGCAGGGCCCCGATGTAATTGGGTGAAACAATACCGTTGGCGCCGGCCCGTCGCATCTTGGCTTCGAGTGCGGTGTCGGTGGTCCGGCTGATAATCCGGATCCGGCTGTTTAGCATCCGGGCGCTCATGGTGGTAAACAGATTGTCCTTGTCCGATGCCAGGCTGACAATGATGCCTTTGGCATTTTCAATCCCGGCAGCTTTTAAATTCGCATCATCCGCGGCGTCTCCCAGAACATAGAGCAGATCGTCCCAGAGTGCCTTACAACGTTCGATGACCTCCTGGCTTTGTTCGATGAGAACCACGGATTCCCCGCTGAGAATCAGTTCAGCCAGTACCGGTCGACCGGTCTGCCCGCCACCACAGACAATATAATGATCCTTTAGCTTCTGAATTTTTTTCTCCATTCTTTTTTTCCTCAATATTCCGGAAAGCTCACCTTCGATGATAATCGCGGTCAAGGTACTGATCCCGTATAGAATAATCCCCATCCCAAAGGTAATGAGGATCATGGTAAAAAGCTCGGCTGGAAGATTTCCCGAGACCTGGATGACCTCGCCGTACCCCACCGTTGTCAGGGAGATGACAGTCATATAAAGACAGGTCATGAAATCGTATTGTGCTTTAAAAATAAAGTAGTACCCGAAGCTCCCCGCCCAGATGACATAGAAAATTGCAAACAGGATGTAGATAAGACGTCGTTTAATTTCCATCTTTGTTTGATACCTGAATTTTGCATGAAATTCAATAGATAGAGCAAAACGGAAGATCCAACGGCGCTTGGTGTTGCTGGAGCCGATTCGAAGCTATGGTCCCTTAGAATTCCACCTGATGAACCATTTCTGTGTCTTGAAGAATCTTGCGGATTTTTTTTTGAAACGTTTTGTCGGTAATGGGTTCGACGCGGGAGATGGGAACCCCGGACTCATCTGTTTTATACTTCAACGCATAAACAACACCGGGCACCCGGGCAAAACAGACACCACCGTTACCACAACAGGACCTGTTCAGCACGGCACAACCGACATAATAGAGGATGGTCTTTTCTTGAAGCCGGACAGTTCCTTCCTTTAAAAAAGCATACGCCCCGCCGATGGCGGTAACGTCACTGTTTAATCTGAGATGGGTGTGATCTAACAGCAATCGGGGCCCCCACAAGAAGCCGCACCTTTGCCTTTGATCCATGTCTGGATAATATAGGCTGCACATCCGACGCCTGGATCGACAGTGATGGCCCCCTCGGGACAATTGTTGGCGCAGGCCCCGCATTCCATACATCCGTCCCTGTCCACGATGCCGGCCTTATGCACTTTTATTTCAAAGACACCGTGCGGGCAGATGATTTCACAGGTTCCGCATCCGGTACAGGCCTCTTGATTGAGATTCAGGGTGGTGACATTTGAAAGATATCTAAATTTTTCCATCTCTTCTCCTAAACAAACATGGCGCCAACCCAGGCTGCTATAGACAGGATTACCGCCAACACCTGAAAGGGTATGGCCTTCCGCATCTCCTTTTCCACCCCCGAAGGGGAGGTATAAGGCGTCGATCCGGTAAAATTCATGGCCAGATATGAGCTGATGACAGTTATAAAAAGAATCAGGGATAGCGCCTCCATAAAACTGATCGCCATCCCCGCCACCAGTACCAAACCGGCACCCATTAGCAACCCGGTGATGACACCTTTGATTGCAAAAGCTCTCCCGGGTATCCAGGGCAGCAGTACCGGCACGACCACGGCACCCGAAAGTATCCCCACAACACATGCTGCGATCATGAGAAGCCCGCGGCTCCAGGCCGGACCGATGGAAAAAACACCCGGCCCGATACCCGAAAGGATAAAACCCGTCAAGAAAATCCATAACAGGTATTTGCGCAGAAATGACAGCTCGATCGGCACGAGTATCAGCCGCTCCAGAAAGGAAAATGTCACCCGGCGCATGACGTTATCAGCCTTTAGGCCTGCCCCTAAGTATGACTTGATATCACTTGTCCGAACGGGACCCCAGGTCACCTTAAAACCACAGCCTTTTTTTACCTGTTTACCTGAAACACCCGTTGCGGACAGCTGGGGTAAAATCAGTCTTCGGTGGCTCACGACCTCCTGCAGACGGGTCTGTTTGACCCTGTGAATCACCTCAACAGTGGAAAACGTCTTTTTCCCGGCCGCACACCAGACATTGACACCTCTGGTATCCAACACCAGAACCCAGGCCTGCACCCCCTCCAGGTCCTTGCGAAGCCTGTCAAATGTGAGCTTATAGTTTGCCGTTACCAGGACTGGCGACATGGGTGTAACATCACCGATACTGTAAAGCCCCGGGGCCACCTTATACTGACTTCTGTTGATCCCCAGACGAACCTTGATGGTACCGAGAAGATCCGATATCTCAAGTTTTGTTTTGGTTCTTGGGACAGACCCCGCCGGGGTGTCCGTAAACCCCTCAACAAAACCGCACAGACGATAGCCCGGCTTTTCAAATGGACTGCTGGCGGGACCTGGGGGCGGGCCGCAGCAGGGTTCGTCCGCCAATGTTTCCCTGTAAATGGGCAACATCTCTGTCAGCGTTTCATTCTCGAAATGGGATCTTGCAGGGGCACAGCATTCGTTGTTGTTCTGGGTTTTGCCTGACATCATAACGCATTCGCCTTGTTCTTGAATAGATCCATCACGGTCCTGTCCAGACAGTAACAGGTTCGGGGACCTTCGATTTCACCTTTGACCAGTCCGGATTCCTTCAAGATCTTTAGGTGCTGACTCACGGTGGACTGCGCCAGGGGCAAAATATCGACGATCTCTCCGCAGATGCACTGGTCTGATTCTTGCAGATATTCAACGATTCGAACCCGGGCCGGATGGCCCAGGGCTTTGCATATTTTTGAAAATTGTTCCGTTTCCATCGAAAACCGCCATGCCTTCTTGATCGGAAATGAAATCGTAACACGATCTTATAATCGTTTAACGACGATATACGATTAACAAACACACATGTCAAGCATAATGAATGCTCGTACACTGAGATTATTCTGAATCCGACTTTTCATCAACCGCTGTGGAAAGACAGATGCTGCATCGATCCTCGCTGCACATCTGACAGGAGAAACAACTGCCGCAGGAATGCTTTTTGAGAGACAGGGCATCCTGTTCCGGCACATAGAGTTTGCCTTTGATAGTTGGGAGGGTAATGAAGGGCATCTGATATCCTTTTCACCTACATAGAACCGCTGAACCTTACGCTAAGAACGATTGCAATGAATGTCAAAAGCGGTCTTGATAAACCAAGTCATTTATACTATGGTTTTCATCATCTAATCCGCACAGAAAAACCTGCTTTTTTCAACGAATCTTTTATGTTTAAACCCGCGAGGAACACATGAGCAGCCAGATCAGATGGATATTTCAAATCGGAGGTTGCATTATCGCGCTTCTGCTACCATTTGGTTGTGCATCAACACAAACATGTGACTCCAGGGAGGTGCCAGCCTGGTTAAGCGCCACCCCCCATGACGATACCTACTTTTATGCCATCGGCATTTCAGGACAAACCAGGAATGTCAATGATGCCTGGATTCAAGCAGGAAACCGGGGGCGGGCCGAACTCGGTCGTATCATCTTTTCACATGTATCGAGCCAGGACACGATTATCAACACAACCCGGGGTCAGTATTCAAGCCAGCTTATCGATATTCTGTCCGACACGGAACTCAACTATACGGAAGTTATCGAACGCTGGTATGATCCGTGCGGTGACTATGGCCCACCTCGTTACCACTACGTTCTGGTAAGAATGGATAAAAAAACGGCTTCCGCCGTACTGAGAAACCTGAACTGACGACCCTGGTCCATGAGGATTGGGGAAAAAAACTGTTGGAGGAAAAAATGCGACAGAGCAACTGTTTTTTTTTCATTTTGATGTGCACAAGCATGACCCTGCTACCGTTCCTTTTTTCGACAACCCTGCAGGCACAGGACACGTCAGACACGGAATTTATGCTGGAAGAAGCGGCTATTTGTCGAAATATTGTGGATAGGGCGCCCATTGGCAGGGGGTCTGTTTTCCATACAGACACCGAACGCCTCTACTGCTTTACAAAGGTTGTCGGTGCCAAAACAGATACGACAATCATTCATCACTGGTACTTGAACGGCAAACTGAAAGCCTCGGTGACACTTCCGGTCAACTCAGCATCGTGGCGCACATGGAGTTCAAAAAAGATTACACCCGACGACACAGGAGACTGGATGGTAGAAATCCTTACAGCGGATGGCAATGCCGTCGAAAGCATCCTTTTTCTTGTGCGATGATCGACGTCTTTAAATATGTCGGGTTGACTTTCCTTGCTTATCTGCTCGGTTCTATCCCATTTGGTCTTGTTTTATCATCTCTTTTCAGCAATCAGGACATCCGTCATAAGGGTAGCGGGAATATCGGGGCAACCAATGTCCTGCGTGTTGCCGGAACCCGGCTGGGTCTGCTGACACTTTTTCTGGATGTGTTCAAGGGCATTCTACCGGTATTCATTGCCGTTCACCTGATGGAAAACCCTGAAAATCATTGGGGTCAGGCATATCTATCCCTGATTGCGATCGCCGCATTTATAGGGCATCTTTATCCCCTCTACCTTGGCCTGCAAGGTGGTGGAAAAGGTGTGGCAACGGCATGGGGGTGCTTTCTGATACTCTCCCCCGCTTCCGCTCTTATTACACTGTTGGTCTTTGTCATGATGGCCTGTGTCTCAAACAGGGCTTCCATTGCATCCTTGTCGGGGGCGGCTGTTCTGCCAATATTAATTGGGTACACGACCCATTCAGTCTCGTTTACCCTTTGTGCCGCTATCGTCACCACGCTGATTGTCTATCGGCACAGGGATAATATCATGCGACTGGCACGCGGAACCGAATCCACCATCTGGGGGAATAAGCCCTAAGCCAGTATCGACCAGGCAAGCGCGACAATGCCTGCCAAAACAAAATGGGACTCAATCAAGAATTCCAGATGAATACCGGGCAGCATCCGTTCTTTTTCATTGGCCAGAATAACACACAACATCAGGACGGGACAGATAGCCAGGGCAAAACCAAGCGCGTTGAAAATACCGGTTGCACTCGCCAGAACCAGGATCGCCGCCGAAATCAGAAGGAATCGTTTCAAGACCCGCAATGTTCGTTTTTCACCCATGAGGATGGGAATCGTTTCTTTGCCGACAATTCGGTCCCCCTGCATATCCAGAACATCGAAAAACGCCGTTCTCACAAACACTAAAAGCGTTGCCCAGAAAAACGTCAACAAGACGGATAGATCAAGACCGCCCATTTTTTCAAATGATGGAAAGATGGCACTGACGATGCCCCATGCCACCGCAATCAGAATGGTTTTTGATCCTGGTATATCCTTTATCCGCTTGTATTTCGGCTGCCACGGGAACCAATCGGGTATCAATTTCAAGTTATAGGAAAAACCGAGCATACTCATGACCAGAAGAATAAGAAACGGTATCCATCCCATACCGAATGCCGTCAATAAGCCGGCACTACCGGCGGCTATGGCCAGAAGAGACAACAGCAAGCGGTAGCGGATGTAAAAGGCAGAACGCTCCGGGTCATTGAAGCGATCCGATTGTCTTCCCATCAAATGGTTCAGGATGTGCATGGATTGAACGTAAAGTGCGGCAATGAGCACCTGCGGGTAAAAGAATTCGATTCCCTGTAGTCTGGCACAGGCAAAACAGAGAGACCCGGCTCCCATGGCGACCATAATATTTGTCAACAAAAGGGATCGCTGGAGAAGATAGACCGGTTTTCGCCAGGTAAAAGCACCTTTGGCCGGCAGCGTTTCAAGTTTTCGGTAGACCCGTTTAATGATCCAGTTCGGCGTGCTGGCACCGGCGGTGATGCCCACACAAGCGATGGAAGACAGTGCCTCCAGGTCAAGTTCGGATTCGGTTTCGATTTGAAATACCTGTTTTCCGGCCTGTTCGGCGATTTCGGACAATCGCCGGGTATTGCCGCTGTTGTGCCCGCCAACAACGATAATTGCATCCACCAGATCGGTGATGCGGAGAACCTCCGCCTGTCGTCTTTCTGTGGAATCACAAATGGTGTTGAAAAATTTATAGTGGGGATATTGTTCAGACGCCCACTTTCTGACATCATCAAAAAAACGAACATTCTGGGTAGTCTGGGCAACAATGATGGCGTTTTCAAATTCTGGAAGTTCGTTCAAGGCTTGAAGATTATCCGCTACGTATCCCTGGTCTCCAGCATAGCCTAACAGTCCCGCAACTTCCGGGTGATCCTTGTCCCCGATAATGATGGATGCATAGCCTTTCCGGGCATGCTTTCGAATAATGGTTTGAACCTTGATAACCCGTGGACACGTGGCGTCTATCACGGTGAACCCGGCGGATGCCAGGGATGCCTTGATATCCGGCGGCACGCCATGTGCCCTGATGAGAATGATGCCTGTTCCACTTTCTGGAACGGAATTCTCGACTTTTATCCCTTTTTCTTCAAACGTCTTGAGAACTTGTGGGTTATGAATCAGAGGACCATAGGTTCGGACGGGGGCATCTTGCTGATGGGCCGTATCGAGGACGATCTCCACCGCCCTGCGAACACCCATACAGAATCCAGCAGTTTTGGCAATGATTACTTTCACGAAAGTCGTTGACTAATGTTGTTTTATCCCTCGAGATAGATCTTGTTGTCCACAAGCGACAGTGAATGGATCCGGGCCTCGATAATTTTCTGGTCCCCGAAAATGCTGATAAGTTTGATTTTATCACCTTCCGGCTCCACCGTGTCCACGGCTTCCATAATCAATCTGGTTTCCTGGCCTTCGATAAGGTAGGCATTTGCTTCACACATAATGGGATTCCTTTTTCTGCAACGGTGGTAATTGTATCTTATTTCTTGCCGGTTGCCAAATCCAACAGGTCCTCCGCCAGCATGGTATCTATCAGCTTGGGAAGACGGTCGGAAGAGACACCCACCACGGCAATATTCTCCTGGGACAGGGGTATTAAAATTTTTCTAGCCTTACTCGTAGCGACCGCTTCGGCCATACCGGGTGTCAATTCACCCAGCATGGCATTGGCTATCACGATACTGATCGGCCCGATAATAATATCGGCATAGCGTGAGGTTTGAACAATGGCATTCTGGCCGGAGGCGCCCCGGTTTGCCCCCGCCTTTAACATATTGGCGGTGGCAACGGCATTGGTCCCCAGGGCGATGATCTCGATCCGCTCCGCGTAACCTTCCTTGAGTTTTTTGATGATGATACTGCCGATACCCCCGCCCTGCCCATCGATGACGACAATGGTCTTCATACTGTGGCCTCTATTTAAGCATACTTTAAGCAATAAGCGATAAGCTGTAAGCGGCTATCAGCTTATCGCTCACTTTTCGGGTTTCACCCATAGGCTCGAGCGAAATGGGTGATTCAATGGCGATTTGCGCTGTTTGAGCCAATTAGGGCACCTACCATCAGCGCATGACAATGAACAATCCAATATGAAAACACGGTCAGTTAATTGCTACGCCTGTTTAACCATATGGCCAGCGCTGATGTTAGGAGCCCTTGCGGCGAGTTCGCAAAGCGCCAGGGGATGATTCATTTCGCGTTTCCTGAATCCCGAAAGTTGAGCTTAAAGCTTAACCGTCTTACCCCTGTTCCGACGCTTTTTCTTCGATAGCCGCCGGCTGGGCCCCTTCTTGCGTGTCGTGGGAACCCATCCTGTGTCAGGGGAATCCTCCACACCACCATTTTCACCAGAATAAAGCGCCTGGAATATTTTATTTTCAAAGGCCCTGGAACCGATGGTTGTCGATCCCACGGATGTTACAAACGAAACAATATCTCTGTCCGAGCTGACCACCAGAGCCCTTTCCCTTTCTCTGGCCGCCATGCGTTTGATAACCGTGTCAGCCGTCTCGCCATGGCGCGAAAACAGAATGTCGATTCCACAAAAACGCTGGCGCTGTGTGTCAGGAGAGATGGCATTGGTGCCGTCAAAAACAATGGTGATACGGTGGCCTTTTCTTTTTCGGTATTCCACCAACATGTCTTGAAGGGTTTCTCTTCCCTCCTGCATATCCCGCAGATCCAGAATACGCAACTGTTTTGATTGACGAATGACATTGTAGCCATCTACGATGATATGAAGTGACATGTCTGTGAAGATTATCGGTGTCTGATTGAAGCCTTGCCCACAGCAAGCTGGATGGCACGTACTCGCTATTGCCGGTTCAACAGATGCAATAACCTGTCAAGATCCTCATTGCTGTAAAATTCTATCTCAACTTTTCCCTTTTGGCCCCTGCGTCGAATCTGTACTTTGGTACCAAAATTTCGGGAAAGTTCTTCAGAAATATTTGTAAAATAAATCTCGTCAGATCCCTCTTTGCGTTTTCTGACATCACCGGATTTTTTCTTGATGCGGTTAACAAGCGCTTCTGTCTCCCGCACGGACAGTCCCTTTGAAATCACCGTACGCCATACAGCCGACTGCTGCGCTTTGTTGGAAATACCAAGCAAAGCCCGTGCATGTCCCATGCTTAAGACACCATCGACGATGCTATCCTGAATCGGTTCAGGCAATTGTCTCAATCGCAGAAAATTGGCCACCGCCGATCTGCTTTTCCCGACCTGTATCGCCGTTTCCTCCTGGGTCAGTTCAAACTCGGTGATCAGGCGATGGTAGGCATCCGCCTCTTCCATGGGGTTCAAATTTTCCCGTTGAATATTCTCTACAAGAGACATTTCAAGCAATTGTTTTTCAGTAAGCTCTTTTATCACACAGGGGACATCGCGATAGCCTGCCAGTTTTGCGGCCCGGAGCCGTCTCTCACCGGCGACGAGTTCGTAGCCATCCTCGAGTTTCCGTATCAGTAATGGCTGAATAATTCCCTGCTCTTTGATGGAAGCACTGAGTGCCGCCAGTTCTTCTTCATTAAAATTTTTCCTCGGTTGATAGCGATTGGGACGAATACGGCTGATCTGACAGTAAAAATAATCCCCTTCCATATCCCCTGCCGCACCGATATCCGGGATAAGCGCGCCCAGTCCTTTACCGAGAGCTAATTTTTTTCTCTTTTTTATCTGTTCTTTCGCCATATTTTATATTCTTTAATAAAATCGCGGAAACCATTTTATGGAACGCGACCTTATCGCTCCTTGGCATAAGGTTAAACCGCTGGTTTTGTGGCGGGCTTTATTTCCATAACTTCCTCGGCCAGCTGGCGATAGCTTCTGGCTCCATTCGAGGCAGCATCGTAAAGAAGAATCGGTTTGCCAAAGCTTGGGGCTTCACCGAGTCGTACATTTCTGGGTATAATTGTCTTGAACACAAGGTGTTTGAAATATTTCCTGGCATTCTCCGCCACCTGATGGGACAGATTGGTTCGCTGGTCAAACATGGTCAATAAGATGCCTGCAATGTTCAGGCCGGGGTTTAAACTGTGCTTAATGTGCTTGATGGTCTGCAGAAGCTGGCTCAAGCCTTCCAGGGCATAAAACTCACATTGCAGGGGAATCAGCAACGCATCCGCAGCCGCCATGGCATTCACCGTCAACAGACTCAGGGAGGGTGGACAATCAATGATGACATAATCGAAACCGTCGTTCAACTGGGACAGCAGTTTTTTCAAGGTCATTTCCCGCTCTTTCGTGTTCAGCATCTCAATGTCAAACCCGATCAATTCCACACGAGAAGGTATGATCTTGAGCAGCGCTATTTCACTGTCGATGACAATGCTGTCAATCGCTGCCTGTCCGATCAGGCCGTGGTATAAGGTTTGTTCCAGACTGCTTTTATCGATACCCAGCCCGGTGGTGGCATTTGCCTGGGGATCGCAGTCCACCAGTAGTGTCTTTTTATCGGCGACAGCCATCGAGGCTGCCAGGTTAACAGCCGTGGTCGTCTTGCCAACCCCACCTTTCTGGTTTACTATACAAAACGTTTGAGTCATGACAGTGCGTCTATCACAAAAATACGGCTTTGAAAAGGAAAGAGCCGTTTGAACCGAAAAAGCGAGTGCAATCATTGCGGGTTCTGCCGTGCGGCAGCAAATTCGTCACAACTTGCTGCGAGGTTCCTTGATCGTCCGGAAAAAGGGAAAGGTTGATAGCTGTTTCAATCTTTGATAAAATTTCAACTATGAAAAAATTCTGCAAAACAATAGTGCCATTGGTCATCGTCTTTCTCCTCGTTCATCTGAACGTGCCACCTACAGCCCATTCAATTACCATACAGCAAGAAGAGGAACTATCCAGAGAGGTTATGCGTGCTATTAAAAGACAGTTTGATCTCATCCAGGATCCCTTTGTGGTGGGGTACGTGAACAAAATCGGCAGTAACATCCTTTCAACCATGCCGCCCCAGCCGTTTAAATATCGTTTTTACATTGTAAAACAACATGTTTACAATGCCTTTGCTACGCCGGCAGGCCATATTTTTATCAACAGCGGTCTTTTGGCAGCGCTCGAGAACGAAGAAGAACTTGCTGGAATCCTGGCCCATGAAATCGCCCACGTGGTCAGCCGGCACATCTCCCAGAATCTAGACCGTTCCCCTAAAATCAACCTGGCGACGCTGGCGGGTATCGCGGCGGGAATACTTATCGGCAGTGGCGGCTCTGCCGCTCTTGGAAACGCTGTTATGGTTGGATCCATGGCGGCCGGACAGTCGGCGGCCCTTGCCTTCAGTCGTGAGGATGAACTACAGGCGGATCAACTTGCATTTGATTATCTCGACAACGCCGGCTATAGCAGCATGGGCCTCCTCACATCGCTGGAAAAATTGCGGAGTAAACAGTGGTTTGGATCAAATCAGGTCCCAGCATATCTCATGACCCACCCTGCCTCTGAAGAACGTATGGGAAATATCGACACCCATGTAGCAAACAATCCACTGCCGGAAAAAAACCGAAGGGCTATCGATAAAAATGTTTTTCGTTTTGTGCAGGCAACCCTCTCAGGAAAATACAGCGATGCGGAAGCCGCACTGGCGGCGTTTGATTCCCAGTTGAAAACCCTTCCCGGGGATACCATCGCACTCTATGGCAAGGGACTGGCGTTGGCACAGATGGGTGATTATCCAAATTCGGTCATTTATTTGAAAAAAGCCCTGGAAAAAGATGCCCTCAATCCGGTTATGCTCAAGGAATTGGGACGCATCTATTTTTTAGAAGGTCAATACCCCAAAGCACTTCAGGCACTTAAGGGATCGGTGGGGCTGGCACCCGAAGACGGCGAAAGCCTTTTCTACCTTTCCCGGACCCACATGGAACTCGGAGAGCTGGACAAAGCCGCCGAGGGTTTCAACACGATTCTGGAAAGAGATCCAACGCAACCAGACATATATCTTTTTCTTGGCAACATCTACGGCATGCAGGGGAATATGGGAGAAGCCCACTATTATCTCGGCAAATACTACCAATTGAAAGGATCTTGGAAGACATCGGTCGTGCACCTTGAAAAAGCCCTGCCCCTCATTACCGATCCGAAACAAAAAGAAGAGATCGAAACCATGCTCAAGCGGGCCACAAAAACAGCCCGGCGTGAGTCATTGGAAAAGGAAGCGGAGTAGATACGCGGATAACATCGGCCTGGATCTGACAGAACACGAACTATTGCCTGGAGTCACTGCGGTCAAAGTGAGAAAACTGCATGGAAAATGTTCCCCTGCCCTGGGTGGCCGATCTTAATGAGGTTGAATAGCCGAACATCTGGGCCAGTGGGACAATGGCTCTGATCACTTGAAAACCGGTTTTGGAAGCGATCGATTCGATCTTTCCCCCACGCGCGTTCAAATCACCAATGACATCCCCCATAAAGGCTTCGGGAACAAACAGTTCCACCCCCATGATCGGATCGAGAAGAAAGGAACCACCACTGGTCAGTGCCGTCTTACAGGCCATGGATGCGCTCACCCTGAATGCCAGGTCCGATCCAACAGACTCTTTAAAGGAACCGCCCATGAGAACCACGTCCACATCGACAACGGGATACCCCATGAGGACACCGCTTTCCAGAGACTCCATGACGCCCGCTTCAATGGCTGGAATGAAAAGCTCCGGGATTTCTTCATTACGGAGTTTGGCGGCAAAACGGTTTCCGGTCCCACGGGGCACAGGGCTGATCTTCAATTTGACCTCACCGAAATGCCGCTGACCTGCCACTTCCTTATCAAAAACAGCCGCACCTTCTGCCGTCTTTTCGATGGTTTCCCTGTAGACAACCTGGGGTTTTCCAACACTCACGCTGGTTTTAAACTCCCGTAGCATCCGGCTGATGATGATTTCCAGGTGCAGTTCACCCATGCCCGATAAAATTGTCTGGCCGGTATCCTGATCCTCTTTGACATTTAGGGTCGGATCCTCTGCTACGAATTTTTTAAGAACCTCATCTATTTTTTCCTGGTCCGCGTGGGTCTTTGGCTCCACCGCTACCGAAATAACCGGCTCATAAAACTCGATATTTTCTAACAGAATGGGGTTCTCTTTTGTACAAAGGGTTTCCCCTGTTGAAGAATCTTTCAAACCGACGACACCAACGATACTGCCGGCTCCGGCGGCATTGACCCGCTCCCGCTTATTGGCATGCATCCGCAGGATCCTGCTCAGTTTTTCAGTTATCTTTCGGCTGGGATTGTAGACTTCCCCCCCGGCAATCAACTTTCCACTGTAGACCCGGACAAATGAAAGTTTACGGCCCTCAATCATGGAAACCTTGAAGATGATTGCCGCCAGCGGTTTGGAATCCAGGGCCACACATTCCCTGTGCTCACCGGTTTCCGGGTCTGTTCCCTTCATGGGCGGGATATCCGCCGGGCTGGGTAAAAAATCGACAATCGCATCAATCAGCGGTTGAATGCCTTTGTTCTTGAGCGCCGCGCCGCATAATACCGGTACAATCTTCAAATCGATGGTCGCGCTCCGAATAGCACCCTTTAGCATGGATTCATCGATGACCTCTTCTGAAAGATAAGCCTCCATGATCTCATCATCGGCCTCCGCAAGCGTCTCCATCATCTTTTCGCGATGCGTTTGCGCCGCTTCCATCCAGTCGGATGAAATGGGTTCAGAATTGAAGGACTCTCCCAGCGTTTCATCATCCCACACGATCTGTTTCATCTGAATCAGGTCGATGACACCTCTGAACCTGTCCTCACACCCCATGGGAATCTGTATGATCAGCGGATTCGCCCCGAGTCTTTCTCTCATCATATCAATGGTACCAAAATAATCGGCACCGATTCTGTCGAGTTTATTGACAAAGGCTATCTTGGGAACGACATATTTGTCAGCCTGCCGCCATACCGTTTCGGATTGAGGTTCGACACCACCTACGGCACAGAAGACACCCACCGCACCGTCCAACACCCGCAAAGAACGTTCGACCTCGATCGTGAAATCGACATGCCCGGGCGTGTCGATAATACCAATTTCAAAGCCTCTCCATTGGCAGGTTGTCACGGCTGACGTAATGGTAATGCCTCTTTCCTGCTCATCGGGCATCCAGTCCATGGTGGCTTCACCATCGTGAACTTCACCCATTTTATGTGAGCTGCCGGTGTAGTACAAAACCCTTTCGGTAACCGTGGTCTTGCCAGCATCGATATGGGCAACAATACCGATATTTCGTATTTTGTCTATTTTGTTTGTCTTTTTCATCTTATAAACAGCATGTTGGCTCGAAAGGGAAAGCGAAGATCGACATGTCCTGCGAGTGTTGTCTCTTCTTTTCCTTCCACCAGAATTTTCACGGTTTCAATCTCAGGAATATTTAAAATCAACGAATTCACCATGGAATAGATTGTCATCAACTCGGATCTGGCACCCCCCGGATGGCCCTCCCGAAGCTCACGAGACAGGTCCACATAAGCGGTGTGGTTCTGTAAAATGTAGAAGCCTCTCAGAAGTGTCCCCTCTGGAATCGTCCGTTCCAGGGCCTGCTTGGGTCCCTCCAGCAAGGCGTTTATTATTTGAAAACCCTGTGCTTCAGGGCGGATACGGGCTGAAAGAGATCTTTCCTCTGAAACCAGGAAAGCATTGTCACTGTCTGAAAAATAGAGATGGACAATAATTCGGTCCGGTGATTTCTCAGAATGCGCCTGATTTTCACGTGTTACCGTTTTTTGGCCGGCAGGATCCTCGCAGCCCGTCCACAGGAACAGACACAGGATACTGAACAAACAGATCCTTGCCGGACGAATTTTTTTATCGGCGTTCAGCGCCATTTCGCCCATCCAAGGTTTTCCTATCAAAGATCTGGATTTTTATGCCAATCTGGTGCCGATGTCAATAGAAAGGCGTTATGGGAACGAAAGACAGGCCCAAGTCGACCATGACAAATGTGTTTCAATTTTATTTTTTCATTGAAAGTTCTTTAAAGACGTATTATAGCAAACAAGATTTTTCCGGAAGCTCAAGGGGGATATGGATGCATAAATGTAATCTGTTGGTGGTAGGCGTTGCGATACTTGCGATATTCAGTTTCGGTCTGGTCGTGGCCGGGGAATCCGAAGAAAGCATGTGCATTCCCATGGGCGACATTGTCATTGAGCCACCCGATCAGATTGAGTCAAAAAGGGCTGCTGTCACGTTTCCCCATGCAACCCATTTCAGCTACACGTGTAATACGTGCCATCACAAATGGGACAAGGAAACACCGGTTCTTTCCTGCATGACCGCAAACTGCCACGATGTCACGTCAATCCCCAAAAATGCAGAGGGAAAAAAGACGGATCCCGAGCTGTCCAGCCGGTATTACAAATCCGCTTATCACAGCGCCTGTATCGGATGCCATAAAGAAATCAAACAACAGAACAAAGCCATTGAAAACTCATACCGTTCCGGGGCATCCATCCAGAGCAGCGGTCCCACCGCTTGTTCCGAATGCCATCCCAAAGAGTGACCATCTCTAAATTGCCCCAGTCTCGAATAAACAGCACCAACAAAACCGGCCGACCTTACTCAGGCCGGCCGGTTTGTTTGGTTTCCTTGTTCACCTCAGAAAAATAAACTCAGTATTGTGTTTTAAGCGGGCTATCCTTTAAGCGGAAAATTTGGTTGAATCGTATTGTAATACGACATTTCCGATACCGAAGCCCATGTGCCGGCAATCTTCTGGAATTTTTTAAAGGATTCGTTCACCTTCGTGGCCGCGGGTGTCTTGGCGGCTTCCTCCTCAAGAACCTCTTCCGCCAGTTTCTTAAGAGACGCCATAACGTTGTCCGGGAACTGGACCATCTGAACTTTTTTCTCATTGATCAAGGTCTGCAGGGCGGCACCGTTCTGGGCGTCGAACTGGGCCAAGACCCAGTGCTCGTTTTCCATACACACGGCATCCACGATGTGCTGAAGGTCCTTGGGCAGCGATTCATAGGCTTTCTTGTTGAAAAAATACTCCAAATAGGTTCCAGGCTCATGCCAGCCAGGATAATAATAGTATTTGGCGGCCTGCCAGAATCCCATACGCAGATCATGCAAGGGCCCAACCCACTCGGTGGCGTCGATGACGCCCCGTTCCAGGGAGGTGAAGATCTCGCCGCCGGGCAGCAGCACCACCGTACCGCCGGCCTTGGCGATAACCTTTCCGCCCAATCCGGGTATTCTCATCTTAAGACCCTTGTAGTCGTCGATGGTATTGATCTTTTTGTTAAACCAGCCCCCCATCTGGACACCGGTGGATCCGCCCGGTCTGGGGATCAGGTTATAGGGTGCGTAAACCTCTTCCCACAGTTTGAGTCCGTCGCCCCCGTGGAACCAGGCCGACATACCCTGTGCGTTCATGCCAAAAGGCACCGCCGCAAACCACTGGGTTGCCGGCTCCTTACCGGCCCAGTAATAAGACGCCCCGCTGCCCACTTCGACCGTTCCATCGGACACCGCCTGAAAACTTTCAAACGGCGGAACCAGTTCACCGGCGGCAAAGACCTGAATCTGCAGTCTCCCGTCAGACACCTCTGCAATTCTCTTGGCCAGACGCTCACAACCGTCCTGGAGAACAGGCAGCTTAGGGGGCCACGTGGTGACCATTTTCCAACGGTAGGTCTGCTGTGCCAACACCGCAGGCGCATTCACTGCTGCCGCTGCAACAGCAGCAGCCCCCACACCAGCTTTCTTTAAAAATTCTCGCCTCTTCATCAACTACCTCCTTTTATTAATGGGTAAATCAACTCGCATGTGATTATTCCAGCTTTCCCAGAATGAATACCCCATCAGTCATACCAAAGAGAACCGCCTTGAGAAAAGTATCAATTGGTTCGAATATAATACAATGTATTACTTCATGCAATAAAAATCCGGATCCGCATCAAGGACCATAAACAACCCTAGGCAACCAGGTGGCGAGTTTTGGAAAAAACACGACAATCGCCAGCCCGATTATCTGAACCAGGACAAACGGTATAATCCCCCGGTAGATATGACCGGTTTTAACTTCCGGTGGGGTGACGGCCTTCAGATAGAACAGCGAAAAACCGAATGGCGGCGTTAAAAACGAGGTCTGCAGGTTCACCGCCAGCAGGATACAAAACCAGATTGGATCATAGCCGAATTCAATCATGATGGGCGCCAGCACCGGTACATGAATAAAGGTTATTTCTATAAAATCCAGAAAAAAACCGATGAAAAAAATCAGGGCCATCACGATGGCCAGAACCGCCCCGTGACTGTAGGAATGGGCAATACCGCCCAGGAAATCCCTGACGAGCTGATCACCCCCGAGACCCCGAAAAACCAGTCCAAAAGCGGCAGCACCACAGAGAATGATAAAGACCATACAGGTCAGCTTGGTCGTGGCCTGCATGACTTCCCGCAGAATAGCAATTGAAAATTTTTTGTTCAGTACTGTCAGAAGTGTGGCCCCGACCGCCCCGACAGCAGCGGCTTCGGTTGGCGAGGCAATACCCGCAAAAATGGAGCCCAGGACCGCCACAATGAGAAACAGGGGCGGGATCAGGGCTTTACCCACTCTCACGGCCAGCTGTTTGGGTGAAATCAGAGCCAGCTCTTCTTTGGAAATGGCGGGAGCAATCCCCGGACGAAAAAAAGCGACAATCAGGATGTAGGCGACGAACAAGCCCACCAGCAGCAGACCCGGAAGCACGGCCCCCATAAACAGATCGCCCACGGAAACCCCAACGATATCCCCGATGAGTACCAGCACGATACTGGGTGGGATTATCTGGCCCAGTGTCCCCGAAGCGGATACCGTCCCTGTGGCCAGCTCTTTCTGATATCCCCTTTTGAGCATGGTCGGTACGGCCAGCAATCCCATGGTCACAACCGTGGCGCCAACAATTCCGGTGGATGCCCCTAAAAGAGCACCGACAATCACGACTGAAATAGCCAGCCCCCCCCTGATCCTGCCGAAAAGAAGCCCCATGGTGTCCAGCAGTTCTTCGGCCAATCCGGAGCGCTCCAGCATGACCCCCATAAAAACAAAAAGCGGTACTGCCGCTAGGGTAACGTTTTGCATGCGTCCCCAGATACGCAAAGGCAGCAGATTGAAAAAATCCCAACCGAAACCGATCATGCCAAAGGTCAGCGCCGTGCCCAGGAGAGTGAAGGTTACCGGAAATCCGGCCAACAGCAGGATCGTCAGTGCCAGAAACATCCAGGCTGCCAAATAATCCATCAGTCGCTGCCCTCCTCTGTTTTTTCGAATCCCAGTAACTGCAGCAAACTATGGATTCCCAGTGAAAGACCCTGCAGCAAAAGCAGAAAAAAGCCTGTTGCAATGCATCCTTTGAGGATAAACCTGAAGGGGATCCCGCCGGGATCCGGTGACCCATCCATCATTAAAAAGGAATTGTAAGCAAATTTGAAAGATGTTGAAATGACCATCAGACAACCAGGGATGAGAAACACAATGACACCGAGCAGGTTCAGCCAGGCCTTGCCCTTGAACCCCAGGCGCTGGTAGATGATGTCCACCCGAACGTGGCCGTCGTGCAGGAGTGTGTACCCAGCCCCTATTAGAAAAATGAAGGCAAACAGGTGCCACTCCAGTTCCTGCGTGAAAACATAGCTGGTGTTAAGGAGATAGCGCATGACCACATCGACAAAGACCGTCAGGACAAGACCCAGGGTGACCCAGGAAACACCCCGGCCGACCCACTCATTGAGGATATCGATTCCTCTGGCGATGTTTGACAGAAATTTCATCATAGCAATAAGGTCTGATTTATGGTTCTACAAACTATAGGGAACAGGCGATTTTGAGTCAAGCATAAACGATTGAGGGAAACACCTCATGTTTTTATCCCCCGGCAAAACAGATCGAAAGCAACTGCAAGTGTTGCCATTAAGTAGTCCTTGTCCTGGTTGATGACATTTTTACTGGCTTCCCATAAAATAACCCCTGAAAACAGGGCCCAAAAAATATCGGCCAGGGCTGTTGGATGGCGATCGATAAAGACACCCTGCGCGATGCCCTCCTCAAAAATACCGGCCATGTGGCCCAGTGTCTTTTTGGACAAGGTCTTTATCTCCGTCAACAGTTCCGGCGAAAGGTTTTTCAGGGTTTCGCTGGATTGAAGATG
Organism: uncultured delta proteobacterium; assembly: GCA_963744665.1. Classification (GTDB taxonomy): domain Bacteria; phylum Desulfobacterota; class Desulfobacteria; order Desulfobacterales; family B30-G6; genus B30-G6. The sequence continues at coordinate 195,144 of CAVUUM010000013.1, forward strand.
AAACATATTGATAATAACCATGGGATCGAACGCGTAGACCTCGTACATGGCATCGATAAGTTTGTCCAGTTTTTCAGACGGTCCCTCACCATTTTCCTTGACCACCTGTGCAACGCGGATACTCAGAAACTGTAGAATCCTCAAGGAAAGGGATGCATAGAGTTCTTCTTTGTTCTTGAAATAAAGATAAAGCGTGCCAGGGCTCAACTCGGATTCTTTGGCAATATCGTCCATGGTTGTTCTGTTCAAACCCTTTTGTGAAAATATGCGTTTTGCGGCAACAATGATCTGCTGACGTCTTCTTTCCTTTTCCCTTTCTTTTCTCTCCTGTATACCCATATCCTGATTTCAACCCCTCATATCCGTAAAATGCGCTGCATTTTACGGGAAGCCGCCTTTGGCGGCGCTAATTCATTTCTTCGAATAGACTGCCCGTATTTTTCTTTTCCTTGAATGTTTTCATTTTATCCCGCATCTCATCCATGAGATCCTCCATGTCTTCCATAGACATTTTCATTCCTTCTTCGATCATGACGTTGAATTCAGCATAAATCATTTCAACATCATCCAGTTGGCTCAAGATGTACTCACGCCCTTTGAAGCGCTTTGAGATGTCCGGGTCTTTTGCAAGATCACCGTAGCGTGAAAAAAGTCCAAAATGACACGCCAGTCTTCGTCCATAATAGGCGATCTTACGGTTCAGTTCTCTCTGTTCATGGTTTATTTTTTCAATCTCTGTCAAATAGGATTCATATGCTGCCGTATCCCCGTTTTCTTTTGATTGGGCAGCTTTATGCTTCAGCTGTTCGTTTGTGGCCTTCAAATCTGACGCATGATCCACAAGCGTCTTCAAATGGTCCCTTCTCTTGTAGATTTCATCATGCACGTAACCGCCGTATTTCTCACCATTTCCCAAAAGATTTTCTCTCGATCTTGCCTGATCCCGGTCCCAATCAGGCTGAAAGTCAGGTTCGATGAGAATCTTTTTTTGGTCAAAAGAAACCTGCGTGCCCTGGTTGGCGGTGAGTGTCTCCTGGACCACCTCATTGTCCACTTCGACCTCGCCTGAATTCACCCGTACCAGCATGATTCCGTCTTCATAAGATGCTGTTTCGAAATCCGTCCCCCTGACACCACAAACAGCCGTGGGTGTCTGAACTTCAAAAACTTTTTTTTGCAGGGCTTTCTTGCTGACTGTGTTCCACAACTTACCAAAAAAAAGCAGCACCGAATGTTTCTTTTCCACCGGTGATACCATGGTGTTCAAAACAATCTTGCTGTTGGCGTGGACACGAATGATGCTGTCGTCAACCAGCTTGATAATCCCCACGCTCTCATCTCCCGTGGTGATGGTATCTCCGAAAAACACCTCCGTATCACGTTGGGCTGTCAGCCAGGTTGTCTGCTTGGCCCTTTGAATCTCCATGAGGCCTGTTACCTCTTTAACCTGGCCCAGCGCAGATGCTTCAGCCATAACCACGGGCACCGGATGAAGAAAAAACAACCCGACCAGCAACCAGCAAAGACACGCATTTTTTTTCATTCGTTGGACTCCTGTTTGTCTGCGCCGGGACATTTTCCATCCCTTAACCGATAAAAACGGAGATGATATCGTTTCTGGCGTTGACTTGCTGAATTTTGACCTGCACCAGGTCTTCGGGCTTCAAATCAATACCGCCGGATAACGGGAGATCGCACTCTATCATAAAATCCTTGAGAAGAATTGAATAGGCTCGTCGCTTTTTGCTGATGACGATGGCTTCCGTCCTTTCGCCAACCAGCTTTTCGAGATGCTTGAGAAGCCAGTACCGGTTGCGGTTGTACTGAATCCGTGAAACAACGCTCATGGTCACGCCAAGTGTCTGGATCAAATGATTAATTTCTTCTTTTGTGTAAGCTTTGTCAAGACCCAGAACAGCTCTTAGCTGTCGTTGCGTCACCAGGTCGAAATATTTCCTGATGGGTGACGTTGCCGTCACATAGGCCTCCAAACCCAGACCCGCATGATGATCGGCCTCATGTCCCAGTGAAAATCGATTGAGCAATTTTCGCTGGGCCCAGTTCTGATACAGAGTGCCCTCATTGTTTTTAAAAAGACGGCCCCGCGGCTCCGGCTGAGACCTGAAAATCGCCGGTATCTTTCGATCGGTTAAAAATCTGGCCATAAGCCAGTTGGCCATTATCATCAATTCCGCCACCAGCATTCTGCCGGGGCTTTCCCGGTTGATTTTGCTGACAGCAGGATTTCCCTCCTGGTCCACCCATATGTTGATTTCAGGAAGGGTGATCTGAAGCGCTCCCTGTGCAAGCCGTTTCTGTCGGAATTGTTTAGCGATATCATAGAGCATCCGGATCTCTTCGTCTTCCTCGGTGACGGTATTGACATCATAATAGGATAGCTGCCGTTGCACGGTAATCAGACTCGGTACCACCTCGACATCGACAATATTGCCATAACTGCCGATCTTTACAAAGGTGCTGATGGCCGGTCGAAGCTCACCTGCCTTCAAACTGCAGAGACCTTCGGCAAGACCGGGAGGAATCATGGGTATTTTTCTATCCGGCATATAGATGGAACTGGCCCTGTGGACAGCTTCCTGGTCAACCGGGCTGTCCTTTTTTATAAAATGCCCCACATCCGAGATATGAATACCCAGTCGATAATAGTCATTCGACTTCTCGATGCTCAGGGCATCGTCATAATCCAGGGTTGCCTGTCCATCTATGGTTATCAGGGGCAGATCCGTCAAATTGACCCGTTTGGTACCGTAGGTTGTTTCGGCATTTGAGTAATAAGCGTCTTTTACCAGCTTCTCCGCGCTTTTCTTGACATCCTCAGAAAAATTAGCCGATATACCAAATCGTATGAGATCCAGATTTTCGTCCTTGTCCCATGCACCGGCGTTGATAAAAACCTGCAGGAGCCTGCTGTCGTCTATGCCGATTTCCGCCCTCCTGAGAATCCTTTTTCCCAATGAGTAGTATCGACTTTCCTTTTGATTCAGGTAGACCGACTTCAGTATTTCCATGATCTCTTTCTGCTCTTGTGCTGAAAGATCCAGGGAGGGGGACGTCTCATTATGGACGAGATGCTTTATCCAGCGGCTGCCGTCGGTAACCATCCGCTCGATACGTGCATTTTCTTTTTCCTGATTGTCCAGCTGGATGACTTTTTCCTCGGAATGGGGAAAAAAACGACTGCCGTTAAATTTAAAATAATGCCGGTTGTTAAAAAAAGCCCTGACCACTGCGGATTCATGATCGGCAGAAGGGTTCTCGGGAAAACAGAATTCGGTCATGGTCTCAAGGTCAATCCATTCCTGCTCAGTGTTCAGAACTTCCCACAATTCCTTGACATCCACATGATCGATCAATGCTTTCCGCCGGCTGGAGACTTCTCTGAGAATAGCCACCAACGTCTCCCTGCTCAGGGAAAGATCCAGATGGTGGTTGCATCGGTGTGACAAGCGATCAGCCGAAAGCCTGACTTCACTATTGGCTTCGGTCAAAAGGCGCAACCTCAGTTTTTTTATCTCTAAAATGACCGCACACACCATCTTTTGGCGGTCAATAAATTCCACAACATTTCCTAATTCCATAACAAAGCACATTAACAAGCAACGGTATGAAAGTCAATGTCCTCAAGTGCTTGGTCAATTGTATTTCACGCTTCAAAACAAGTGTGATTGCACCTTTTTAAAGAATCATGTTATACAAGCGATGACCCGCTACGGGTCATCGCTTGTATAATAAAATACGGACCTATAAATCAAACTAAGGTAAAGCTCTAAGACTGAGGGGTGATCCCTGAACGATGGTGAAACTGTCTGAGTTTTTCACAGTCGAGCAGGGATTATCCAGCCGTCGCAATATTCCCTTCTTTATTGTTTATAGTTCCGTAAAAATGTTTAGGTTTGTAAATACCGCTCATGACACCCGTGCAATTGATAAAACCCTATTTTGCGGAAAACCGTCGTCTTATCGTCATCGGTTTTTTATGCCTGATCCTGGTTGATCTGTTGCAGCTCTTTGTGCCACGAATCATCAAGTGGGCCGTCGATGATCTGACGGCATTTCAAATCGGCATAAACGGTCTGGCGATGTATGCCGTTTATATTTGCGGCATCGGTATCACCATTGGTTTTTTCCGCTACCTCTGGCGGCGCTGTCTTCTGGGAACATCCCGACGCATCGAGGAGGGCCTTCGCAACCAGCTGTTTACTCATATAGAAACTCTCTCGGCCAGCTATTTCGACAAAACCCAGACCGGTGATCTTATGGCACGGGCAACCAATGACATCCAGCAGGTACGCATGGCAACCGGGATGGGCATGGTCGCGCTGAACGATGCCATTGTCTTGGGTGCTGCCGCCATCGGTTTCATGGCCTATATCAATGTTCGCCTGACGCTTTTTGTTCTGATACCCATGCCGTTCATCGTCTTTGGGACGCGGTTTTTCGGCAGACAGATGCATCGGCGATACCAGGACGTCCAGGGATCTTTCGCAGACCTGACCGAAGGGGTCCGGGAGCGGTTGACCGGTATTCGAATTGTCAAAGCGTACGGCACACAAACAACAGAACAGCAACAAATTGAACAATTGTCCGGGGCGTATATTCAAAAAAATTTAAATCTTGTGAAGATTACCGGGTCTTTTTTCCCCTTGATGCTTCTTTTTTCGAACACCAGCATGGCCATTGTCTTATATCTGGGGGGTAGACAAACCATTCTGCAGGAGATTACAGCCGGTGACTTTGTAGCCTTTATCAGCTACCTAGGCCTTCTGACATGGCCCATGATGGCCCTGGGGTGGGTGACCAACCTGATCCAGCGCGGGCGGGCTTCACTGGACCGGATCCATGCTGTGCTGCAGACAACGTCGGAAATCACCGATGCAAAGAATGCTGTCCCTGTCGAACATGCCATTGGCAGGCTTCGACTCAATCATGTGGGCTTGTCTTTTAATAAAACCGAACCGCCGGTCCTCTCCAACATCCAGATGGATCTTGATCCCGGAAAAACATTGGGTATCATCGGGCCGCCGGGAAGCGGCAAAACATCTCTGTTGAATCTGGTCCTGCGCTTTTATGATGCAACCGAAGGCCACATTCTCATGGACGGCGTGGATATCCGTTCCATGCGTCTTTCCGATCTGAGATCCCAGATCGCCTATGTGCCCCAGGAGCCCTTCATGTTCGCCGGCACTATTTTCGAAAATCTCACCTTAGGCGACAGGGCTTATACCCGAGACAAGGTGGAACAAGCGGCCGACCTGGCCTCTATTTATACCACCATTCAATCTTTCCCCCTTGGTTTCGAGACCGTTGTGGGTGAACGAGGCATCATTCTCTCTGGTGGACAAAAGCAGCGTATCGCCCTTGCACGAGCACTGCTGAGTCAAAGGCCGTTTTTGCTTCTGGATGACCCCATCAGCCAGGTCGATACCGATACCGGAACCAGAATTATCGATATCATCCGATCCCTGGCAGGTCAAAAAACGATTCTGATCGTCTCTCATCGTATTTCGGCCTTGGGATTTACAGACCGGATAATGTCCATGAGCAAGGGGCGCATCATCGAATACGGCACCCATGAAGAACTGATGGCCAACAACAACTACTATGCCCGTACGTTTCGACTGCAGGAGATCCATTATGCGACATGACACGGGATACTTTGAAGAAAAGAAACTGGGAAAGTCATATGACATCAAACTTCTCAAACGGCTTTTTCCCTTTTTGAAAGCATACCATTTCATGATTCTGGCATCAATTTTTCTGGTGATGCTGATTACACTTCTCGATCTGGCGATCCCCTATGTTACCAAGATCGCTATCGATCAATACATCGTTCCCAAAATAGGTTCCGAGGTCCTTAAATCAGACGCGGGAACGGCCATACCGCCAACCCGCTACCTGAGCGTGGCACCGGGAGACCCCGGCGTCCGGACCGTCATTGACCGCCATCCCGGGCTATTTAAAAAAGACGGTCGTTTCTTCATCATTCCATACCAGCATCTATCCAGACTCGAACCCGAGGATATCGCTGTTTTGAGAAAATACGATATCGCCGGGGTCAGTCGGATCGCCGGTATCTTCCTGTTGATCATCATCCTCAGTTTCGGCCTCAATTTCCTGCAGAAAATCATCATGGAATACACGGGTTTCAGAATGATGAACGACCTCAGGCTGAATCTCTTCGACCACATTCAGCACCTGTCCATGTCATTTTTCACCCAAAACCCGGTGGGTCGCCTCGTCACCCGGATTACGAATGATATCCAGAACATGCATGAATTGTTTACCTCGGTCATATCCCTTGTGTTTAAAGATCTGTTCCTGCTGGCGGGTATCGCCGTTGTCCTGGTTGTGATGAACTGGAAACTGGCGCTGGTGTCTTTTCTGGTCCTGCCCCTGGTTGGCTATACAAGTTTCGCTTTTTCAGACCGCATCCGGGATGCCTTCAGGGAGCTGAGAATAAAGGTTGCCGAAATCAATACCACGTTTTCGGAAATGATTGACGGCATCAGCGTCATACAGTCCTTTGGCAAGGAGGGCGTGGCCGCTGACAATTTTTCCCGACTGAATCATGAAAACTATCTGGCCGGCATGCGACAAATCAATGTCCTGGCCGTGTTTATGCCGCTTATCGAAGTGTTCGGGATTGCCACTGTTTCGGTTATCATTTTTTATGGCGGCAAAAATGTCCTGGCAGGGGAAATCAGTCTCGGTGTCCTGGTGGCATTTATTTCCTACATGCGCATGTTTTTCAGACCTATCCGGGATCTGGCGGAAAAATACAACATTCTCCAGAACGCCCTGGCGTCGGCAGAACGAATCTTTCTGATTCTCGATACAGACAATGCCATTGACGGCCTGGAAAACAAATCAGACTGCATGCAGCCGTCTGCCAACCTGAGTGTTGCAGAAAAGATAAGAACCCTTGACCTGGAAAACGTATCATTTTCCTACATATCGTCGGAACCGGTTTTAAAGAATATTTCCTTAAGCCTCCGGGCAGGTGAAACCACGGCAATCATCGGTGCGACAGGTGCCGGTAAAACATCCATTGCCAACCTCATCATGAAATTTTACGATCCCAGTTCCGGTCGCATTCTTTTAAACGGACAGAATATCAAAAACATTCCTGCCTTACGATACCGATCCAAAATTGCACTGGTTACTCAGGATCCCTTTTTGTTCACTGACACCATTTTCGCCAATATCTGGCGGGACCGACAGGATGTTTCCGAAAAAGAAATCACCCATGTCCTAACAGCGGCAAACTGCAGTCAATTGATCGCGGAACAATCGCAGGGTATCCAGACCGTTTTAACCAGGGGGGGGGCTTCTTTGTCGAGTGGCGAACGACAACTGATATCAATTGCCCGGGCATTCGCGCGGAGTCCGGAGTTGATTATTCTGGACGAGGCCACATCCTATATCGATTCACTGACGGAAGATGTCATTCAGGATGCGCTTTCAAAGCTGATGGCGGGCAGAACCGGCCTGGTAATCGCTCACAGACTTTCCACGGTGAGACATGCCCATAAAATCGTCGTCATCGACAAAGGCGGTATCCTGGAAATGGGCAATCATGACACCCTCATGGAACAAAAGGGTTCTTATTTCCGAATGAATCATCTACAGCATTGTCTGGGAGAGTCCTGTTAGTCCGTACCGAAATGACAGTTATTGCTTGCCAAATCCATCTTCCCATGATAGCCATTAGGCCAGTCAATTCTGACCGGACTTCAATCCTCGATGATACCCAGTCAGGGTTATACGACTTGTTCAAAAAATACCACGGCACCTAGGGAATAGAATTCTTTGTTTTCGCGTATCCCTTTAAACTCATTCATATAAAGGAGGTTTAGCAAATGGCATACAACGCAGTAGAAATGGCTGACTGGCAGATTTCCGAGGCGGCAGAAAAAAACATGCCCTCACCGGACGAATGGCGTGACAAACTCGGTCTTAAACCCGATGAAATTCTTCCCATGGGCCGGTTGGCAAAACTCGATTTTCTGAAAATCATTGATCGCCTGAAAGACAAACCCGATGGGAAGTACATCGAAGTGACCGCCATCACACCCACCCCCTTGGGAGAAGGCAAGAGCACCACCTCCTGTGGTCTCATGGAAGGTCTAGGTATGCGCGGTAAAAATGTGGGTGGCGCCCTGAGACAACCCTCAGGCGGCCCGACCATGAACGTGAAAGGGACTGCTGCGGGCGGCGGCAATTCGCTGCTGATCCCCATGACGGAGTTTTCCCTGGGTCTGACCGGTGACATCAACGACATCATGAACGCTCACAACCTGGCCATGGTTGCCATGACATCGCGTATGCAGCACGAACGAAACTACAGCGACGAGCAGCTGGAACGCCTGACGGGCATGCCACGCCTGAACATCGATCCCACCCGTGTGGAGATGGGCTGGATCATCGACTTTTGTGCCCAGGCCTTGCGCAACATCATTATCGGTATCGGCGGGCGTTTCGACGGCTTCACCATGCAGTCTAAATTCGGAATTGCCGTGGGCTCCGAGTGTATGGCCATCCTGTCGGTTATCCGTGACCTGGCCGATCTGAAAGAGCGGCTGAACAACATCACGGTGGCATTCGATAAGAACGGCAAGCCAGTGACCACCGGCGACCTCGAAGTCGGCAACGCCATGACCGCTTTTATGCGCAACACCATCAACCCCACCATGATGTGCACCGCCGAATACAACCCCTGTATGGTGCATGCCGGACCGTTTGCCAACATAGCCGTTGGCCAGTCCTCCATTATTGCCGACCGGGTTGGTCTGAAACTGTTCGACTATCATGTCACCGAGTCGGGTTTTGGTGCCGATATCGGCTTTGAAAAATTCTGGAATGTCAAATCCCGCTTCAGCGGATTGAAACCCCATGTATCGGTTCTGACCACCACCATCCGTGCGCTGAAAAGCCACGGCGGCGGACCCAAAGTGACTCCGGGTATTGCCATGCCGGATGAGTACACCCAGGAGAATGTAGGCATGGTTGAAAAAGGCTGCGTAAACATGGTGCATCACATCAACACCATTCGCAAAGCCGGTATCAACCCGGTGGTCTGTATCAACCGGTTCTACACGGATACGGATGAGGAATGTAACGTTGTTCGCAAGGCTGCCGAAGCAGCCGGTGCCCGCTGTGCCGAATCCAAGCACTGGGAACTGGGCGGCGAAGGTGCCCTGGAATTTGCCGATGCCGTTGTCGAGGCCTGTGAGGAAGAAAACGAATTCAAATTCCTCTATCCCCTGGAAATGAAACTGCGCGACCGCGTCGACATCATCGCCAGGGAAGTCTACGGTGCCGATGGTGTAACCTGGACACCGGAAGCCGAAGCCAAGGCCAAGATGCTCGAAAATGATCCCAAGTACGACGACTTTGCCACCATGATGGTCAAAACCCATCTCAGCCTGAGTGCCGACCCGACACTCAAGGGTGCGCCCAAAGGCTGGACCTTGCCTGTGCGTGACGTGCTGATTTATTCCGGTGCAAAGTTTCTGTGTCCTTGCGCAGGTACCATCAGCCTGATGCCGGGAACCGGTTCCAACCCCGCCTTCAGGCGTGTGGATGTGGATGTTAACACGGGACAGGTCAGCGGACTGTTTTAATCCTTTAACCATATTATGCACAACCATAGGGTCCGGGAATTTTTCCGGACCCTATTTTTCTTTACCGAGAAGATTCCCTGCAGCTTGCTGCAGGGTACGCTTCTATAGAGGCCTCCTTAAAAACCATGCGCGTACTGCTGATCAACCCGTATTATCCCATTTCCGAAACCCCGTCACCCCCTTTAGGACTTGCATTTCTGGCGGCGGCGCTGGAAAATGCCGGCCACGAAGTCCAGATACTTGACCTGGTTGTTTACCCTTACACCAAAGAACACCTTGCCAAGACCCTGAAAACATTCGACCCCCAGTTTGTAGGTGCAACGGCCGTGACCATGAATTTCAAACATGCCGCCGGCGTCATCAGGGATGTCAAGACTCTCACGCCCGACATTCTTACGGTGATGGGTGGACCCCATGTCACGTTTTGTGCTCGTGAAACCCTGGAAGCCTGTCCGGAAATCGATTTCATTGTCTTGGGAGAAGGAGAAGAAACCCTCGTCGAACTGGTTAAGGCCCACCAGAACAACGGCCCCTTGGGCAACATCAAAGGACTCGCTTATCAAGATCAGGGCCGGATAGTCCTGACCGAGCCAAAAGCGCCCATCCAGAATATCGACAGTCTCCCCGAACCCGCCAGACACCTGCTCCCGCTGGGTAGATATCGGGCCCTGGGCTTGCCCATCAGCATGACTACCAGCCGGGGATGCCCTTTTCCATGCATTTTCTGCGTGGGCAGAAAAATGGTCGGCGCCAGGGTCCGATACAGAAACCCCCAGAAAGTCGTGGATGAACTGGCGTATCTGAGCACCCTTGGTTTTCACCAGATCAATATTGCCGATGATCTCTTTACCGCGTCCAAAAAACACTGCCTGGCCGTCTGTGATGAAATTATCCAGCGACAGCTCATGATTCAATGGACGTCCTTTGCCAGGGTAGACACGGTTTCACGCCCGGTATTGGAGCGAATGAAGCAAGCCGGGTGTACCGCCGTGAGTTTCGGTGTCGAGACAGGAAGCCCCGAAATCCTCACCACCATCAAAAAAGGAATCACTCTGGACCAGGTTGTCCAGGCTGTAACCATGTGTAATGACGTGGGTGTCACCCCACAGGCATCTTTTATTCTAGGCCTGCCTGGCGAAACATCACAAACACTGCAACAAACCGTTGCCTTTGCCGAACAGCTCAAAGGTATGGGCGTTCTGCACGGCTACCATCTCCTGGCGCCCTTCCCGGGTACGGATGTCAGGGAAAACAGCCAGGACTACGACATCCAGATCATGAGTGATGACTGGGATGACTACCATGCCAATCGGGCCATTGTCAGGACGTCGGCCGTTGATCAACAGACTCTGGACAGTATCGTCACAGACTGGCAGAAAAATTTCGACACCTGGCTCGATGACATCAAACAGCGCCGTGACAACGGTGAGACCACCGAGGAAGAAGCCTGGCCTCTCACCAACCTGGAACATATCGTCTTGATTTACGATCTGATGATGAAACAGGTGCTTGAAACAATCGAATGGATTCCTTTTAACAATACAGACGCTTCGGACAAAAACGAACTGGCGCATCTGGTGGATCTCGTGGACGGAACCATTCCCCACACACCGGAACAGATCCGTAAAACACTTCAATTCGCCACTGCAAAAGGTTATTTGACAAAGGATAGAGCAGATGGGCAATACCGCTGGAAATGGATAGACTATCTATGAAGATTCTCGTTTTCCAACAAAACCAGAAAGGTGAAACCAAGATTGCCGGTATCCGAAAATATGGTGGCAATCGATTCCATATAGACATTATCTCTATTGACGATGACTTTCCGCCGGTCATTGACGATGCCAGGCAATTCCTGCCAAAAAAAATTGAAGCGGACCTGGTGTTGGATTTTCTGCAGCATCCCGATCTGTCTTATGATCTGGCTCAAATCTGTTCCGAATTGGAAATTCCCCTGGTCGCTTCCGGGAAAAAGCATCACCACACCCAAGTTATCACCCCGCCCACCTGATGCGGTCTTTCCCGGCAGGACTGCCTGGGAGCATATGGCGATCAATTCGGTGCGCCTGAACTGGATGTGGAGATTTCAGGGGGTAAAATCCAAAAGGTTTTAGTCAAAAGAGGTGCACCCTGTGGTGCCACATGGGAAGCGGCATCACGTATTATCGGACATGAAATAACCGAAGCGCCAACACGATTCGGCTTGGAAGTTCAGTTTTTTTGCAGCGCAGACCCTGCCGGATGGGACCCGATTTACGGGAAGAGTCCAGTGCATTTTGCCGGTCACATCCATGATGCCGCGTTAAAAAAAGCCATCGCCAAAAAAATTGTTGATGCATCAACCTGATGGGTCTTGCAGTGCTTTTGCATGCTTTTTCAGCAGGCCCCGCAACTGATCATAAGTCAAACCCAGCTTTTCAGCCGTTTTCTTCTGGTTGTATTTGGATGCCTCCAGCGCCATCTTCAGCATCTGAAGCTCCAGGCTTTTCACGGCATCTTTTAGACACAGCGATGTCAGGTCCGGCTGTTCTTGGGTAGTCAAGGTTATTTCCCTTAAGGGTGCACCATCCAAGGGCATTTTATAAGGTGAATTAAAGGGATTGAAGTCGATTGCCGTGATACGTGCAGAATCGGATCTGTAAACTGCTCGCTCCACGACGTTTTTCAACTCGCGCACATTACCCGGCCAGGCATATTGCTCGATCATTGTAATGGCCTCCCTGCTGAAAACAGGGGTCTCCTCGCGCCCGAGTTCAAAAGCCATTCTACGGGCAAAATGGTCTGCCAGCAGCAGAATATCCCCCTCCCGCTCTCTCAAGGGCGGCAAGAACAAAACTTCGAAGGAAAGACGATCCAGAAGGTCCCGTTTGAAAAGGCCCCTGGCTGTCAAATCCAGCAGATCTGCATTGGTGGCCCCCACCAGGCGTACGTCCACTTCGACCGGTAATGACCCACCCACCCTTTCAAAGGAACCGTATTCCACAATCCGCAATATTTTTTCTTGGACCTCCAAAGGGATGCTGCCGATTTCGTCCAGAAAAAGGGTGCCGCTTTCAGCGGCCTCGAACCGCCCCTTGCGTGATTGAAATGCACCGGTAAAAGCCCCTTTTTCGTGTCCGAACAATTCCGTTTCAATCAAAGAGGGGCTCAAGGCAGAACAATTGAGAGCAACCAGCGGTTCCTGCCAGCGTTGTGACAGGAAATGCAGACGCATGGCCGCAAGTTCTTTGCCGGTTCCTCTTTCACCCATAAGAAGCACCGGACGATTGACAATGGCCACCTTTGAAAGCGATTCCTGGAACATCAGAAATGTTTCAGATTGCCCGATGGCCTCGCCCTTTGGGGTTGGTGTCGTAAATTTCAGTGACGACATGCCCATGTTGGCTAATATACCCTATAATTGGTTTATATTACTTTTTATTGGTAATATTTACCACACAACCCTCATGCTGTCAATTATATATTTTCCTTTATTATCAAATGGTTATTAAAAATTTATGGCTTGGCACACAATATGCTATAAACAATTGCAAAGAATCCAAGCCCTGCTGCCGATGGTGTCCAGGTATTCATCTTTACGCCACCACAGGTATGGCTAATGACTTGTATCAAAATGGAGGTTGCACCATGGGTATTTTTACACGATTCCGAGATATTGTCAGCTCCAATATCAATGCCATGTTGGACAAGGCCGAAGACCCCGAAAAACTGATCAAGCTCATGATACGGGAAATGGAAGACACCCTGATCGAAATGAAAGCGTCCTGTGCCGGCGTCATTGCGGGCCGAAAAAAACTTGAACGCCAAAGTGATGGTATCGTGGCACGCCAGGAACAGTGGCATGCCCGGGCAGGTCTGGCGGTTGACAGAGGTCGGGATGATCTGGCGCGGGAGGCGCTCAACGAATATCGCCGTTTTGCAGATATGTCGGACACACTGAAACAGGAACTGATCGAACACGATGACATGATCCATCGGTACCAGGAAGACATTTCCCTGCTGGAAGAGAAACTGCACACAGCCAGAGAAAAGCAGCGTTTACTCATTCAGCGCCATATTCATGCCAGGCGAAAACGACGTGCCCAGGAAGGTATTCGCCGGGTGGACAATTTCGAAACCATTGCCAGATTCGACGACCTTGAAAACCGCATCGAACGCATGGAAGCAGAGGCGGATTTGGTGAATTTCGGGAAAAAGCCGACGGTTGAAGAAGAATTTGACAACCTGGTCCTGGATGATGATATAGAAAAAGAACTTGCAGCACTCAAATCTTCACGAAAAAAATCGTCCACAAACCTGAATGCGTCCTGAGTGATGGGCAATGTTAGAAATATCCTATGGAAGCAGATGTGACAGCCTGATTTTGGAGTAAGCAACTATGAATGCAATTATCATCGTGGCCATTGTTTTTAGCGGCATTGTCATTGTTATCGGTATGATAGCAGGCACCATTCTTATGACCATCAAAATGAGACATGGCGGTGTGTCACGAAAAAGCCGGCAGCATTACGAAGAAGAAACCCGCATGATACAGGAAATCTATCATGGCTTGACGCAAATGGAAAAGCGGGTGGAAAGCCTGGAAACCATTCTCATGGAAAGCCAGGGAAAGGAAACATCTTCATGAACAGATTCAAATACGCCCATGGTCGGGGTCTTTACCGATCCCGAAATGGAATCATTCTCGGTGTTTGCCAGGGCCTGGCAAATTATTTCGATTTAAAAGCCTTCTGGATACGGGTCATTGTTCTGGTATTTTTTTTCGCCAGTGGTGTATGGCCGATACTGGCCCTCTATTTTGTTGCATCTCTGCTGATGAAACCAGCGCCCGTAAGACCCATTGAGTCCGAAGCGGAGCAGGAATTTTACGACAGCTATACAAGCTCCAGACAAAGAGCGGCCAGTCGGCTGAAACGCCGCTTTCATAACCTGGATCACCGCATACAGCGCATGGAAGACATGGTAACAGCCCGTGAGTTTGAATGGGACAGAAAATTCAATACATGAAATAGCCGGGTTCACGCTTCAATTTTACACCTATGAACACAGAACAGACACTAGATGAAAAATTACACCGCATCGACGGACGCGGTTACAAAGCTTACAAGGAAATCACGGGTGAATACCAATTCCCCGGTTATACACTCCTCATCGATCACGTGCAGGGCGACCCATTTGCCACCCCCTCCAGAATTCGGGTTCGGGTCGACAGAAAAACGTCCGGTTTGCCCCGGGCACTTTCGGCAAACCAGAGTCGAAAAATCGCTCTGTGTGATTATTTGACCCGCACCTTTTACAACAACTGTCTCAACTATTCGAAGGGTAATCGCGGAACCGGCAAAAGCGGGCTGATCGTCGTGGACCGGCCGGGTCAGGAGATTCTCGAATCCACCGCTATGGTGCTCACCGGTCAATGGGTTGAAGTGCGTTTTTTCATGGGTCTGCCGGCAAAAGGCCGACGAATTACAGGCAGAGATGCGGCCCTCATGTTTTTGAAAGAACTGCCTGAAATTGTACAGACATCCCTTTTCTTTAATCGTTTGAATCCCACGGGTCTCAAGACACATATCGAAACGGCAGAGGATGCAGATGCATTGAGAGATGGGCTCGATGATCTGGGTCTGGTGGGTTTCGTGGCCAACGGCGCCCTTCTTCCGCGCACCAGTGGTATCGATCCGGCGCCCCTGACAAAAGACCGGACCGTTCGCTTTCAATCACCCGACACCTTGCAGACAGACATCATGCTTCCAAACAGGGGTTGTATCACGGGAATGGGCATACCCAAAGGGGTGACCCTGATCGTGGGCGGCGGTTATCACGGAAAATCCACCCTGCTCAATGCGCTGGAACTGGGAATTTACAATCATATTCCCAAAGACGGCAGGGAAATGGTAGTGGCGGTTCCCGATGCCGTTAAAATCAGGGCAGCTGACGGTCGCGGTGTGGTAAAGACGGACATATCGCCTTTTATCAACAACCTGCCCTTTGAAAGAGACACGACTTCCTTTTCAACGAAAAACGCCAGTGGCAGCACCTCCCAGGCCGCCAACATCTCCGAGGCTCTGGAAGCCGGCGCCCGGGTTCTTATGTTGGATGAGGATACCTCGGCCACCAATTTCATGATTCGTGATCATCGCATGCAGAAACTGGTTACCAAAGACAAGGAACCCATCACACCTTTCATCGATAAGGTTCGACAATTGTATGATGAAAAAGGCGTTTCCACGGTGCTGGTGATGGGCGGTTCCGGTGATTATTTTTCCGTGGCCCACCAGGTGATTCAAATGACGGCTTACGTGCCCGAAGATGTCACCCAGAAGGCACATCACATCGCAGAAGCGCATGCAAGCGGACGCACAACAGAAGGGGGGGATGTGTTTGGGGAACTTAAAAAGCGCATGCCCATTCCTGAAAGTTTCAATCCCTATCACGGAAAACACCGCATAAAGATTTCAGCCCCCAGAAGAGATGAAATCCTGTTCGGAAAAACCCTCATCGATATAGGAGATGTGGAGCAGATCGTCCACATATCCCAAACCCGGGGCATTGCTCACGCCCTACACTATGCCATTCGCTACATGGATGGAAAGCGAACCTTGAAGAAAGTCGTGGACCGGGTGACAGCCGATGTCAACGACAGGAGCCTCGACATCCTCACCCCCTATGTGACCGGAGACATCGCCCGCTTCAGGCCGTTGGAACTGGTTGCAGCCATGAATCGCATGCGAACACTCATGGTAGCGCAAATAAATTAACCCGAAAATTTCATGAAACGGGATATGGATCTATCCCTCGGCCTTTTTTTCAAGCTCATCCAGTTTTTCAGGTTCCGAAACGGCCATGTCCACCAGACTCTTGGGGATGGAACTCTGCTCACACATCACCCTGATTTCTTTCTCCTGATCGCTGAACTCCAAAATTTCGCGAATGGACTCGATGTAATCAAGCATCTCATCCGAGGGTATATCTTCCAGCGCAGGCCCTGCAGCCGCTTCCTTCTTTCGTGCGGCCTCCTCTTCTGCCAGTCTTTGTTTTTCCTTCAGTTCCTCTTCCATGGCCTGTTTGACAGCATCGATCACACCCTGGTCAACGTCGCCCATTTCGATGATCAACGCTTCGGAAACATTATTATCAATGAGGTGCTTCACTTTTTCTTCGTTGGACTTGCCCTCTACCGCCCCGAGCAGCGTTGCAACTCTCGCCCTCTCTGCGCGTTCCTTTTTCATTTCGGTGTTCACTTGCTCCAACTTCTCCACGGTAATGTCCATTGCGCTGGTAATCACTTCAGGAGCCACCTTATCTTCAATGAGTAATCGGATACCTTCATCACCCGTCATGGCCTTTGCTTTGGCAATGAACAGATCGAGTTTTGTTGTTTCGACCATCCTTATCATATCCGGTCTGCGTTCGGATCTTTTGAGTTCCGGCCACGTCTTTCCGATGTCGTTTATGATCTGATTCGTTGCAAAATAAGGGTCTTTCACATCCTCCAATGTAAGTGCATCTATGGCAGTATTGATGTCCTCCATAAGGGGCCTTCCAACTTTGCGTGCTTCGTTCATCGCCCATCTCAATTGAAGCAGATTGCCCCCATGATGCGAAACGTTGAAACCGGCATTGTCAAGTTCACCCGCAATCCGTTGCACCGATGCTTCAAAGTTTTCCCCTGAGAAGCCCTGCGAACCAAAGCCAAGGATCTGCTCCTCGATTGACAACCAGAGAGGTTTTTTTGCTGTTGTGTCGCTTATAGTCATTTTCCAATCTCCATTTTAATGAGTTATACAAAAAAATATGCCGACTGAATCTCTCCGAAACAGTATCTTTGATTCCCATGGAATAAAAATAAATTGATAAGAACCTGCTTTTCCAGGCAAACAGTATAGAGAAGCACCCATGTGAGTCAAGGAAAAAATATAGCGTTTTGATAGCATTTCACAGAATTTTAACTTTTTATAATTCTCAAGCAGTTAGCTGATGCCTCACTTCATCTCACTTGAAACCTTGACACCTGAAATCCTTGAATCTTAATTTGGATCAACGCTTTTGGAAATGATCCAATTGAGAAACAAAAATCCCTGTTCCGATCAACGCCAGGGCCATAAGGATGTTACCTGTTATCGGCTCTTTTAGCATCAGCCCACCTAGTAGGACGCCAACCACCGGCATGATAAAGATAAAGGTATGTAGGCATACAGCCCCGTAGCGTTGCAAAAGTGCATTCCAGGCCACAAAACCAAGGCTGCCGGTGATCAATCCCTGATACAAGATAGCTGCCAGAACACGTCCACCCGGCGCATTCATCATGGGTTCGTCAAATAAAAAGGCACAGGCATACAGAAACGGGACGGCAAACAATATGGGATAAAAAGTAATCTGAAAAGGGTTGTAATTTTGATTGATTCTTTTGGTATACACCCCTCCGCAGGCCCACAGTAAGGTGGCGCAGAAAATGAGCATGTCACCGGTTTTGAGCTCATTCGAAATATCACGTTTCTGTAGAAACAAGAAAAGTAGCCCTGAAAATCCCATCAAAATACCCAACAGTTTGCCAGGGGTAATCCGATCATCTCGCGTAAAGAAATGACTCAACAGCAGTACCAGAAAGGGAACCAGATTGACGATAAGGACACCCCGTGAAGCAAATGTTTTACTGAGACCCACATAGAACAGGCCAATTTGGGCCACAAACAGAATCGATAGAATCAAAAGCGGATGGGCTTGACCTTTTCTGACGCGAATGGATTGATGCGTGAAATGCGCCCATAAAAATATGGCCACGACGGCGACGTTGAAACGAACGGCAGCCGCTGTAAACGCACCCAGACCCGTCAATGTGAATTTTATGGCCACCGCATTGGCCCCGAAAAGGACACACAGAAAAATGGCCAGGACAGACGCCGGTAGCGATAGGGAATTGTGGGTCGATACCTTTTGGGCGACAATATTGTATCGTTGAAACATAGCGTCCTCTATTGCGCCCGCCGAAACGAACCCAAGCATTTCATGAAATAATCTGCATAAGCTGGTTGTATTTATCATGAACCAGCCAGGTCAGGACATAGGTGATGCGGATACAAATTGGACGGATAGTATTATTATTGGGAAGAGTCAAACGAAATCCGATGAATCCTGGCCGGAACCAAGTGTGTAAGGTCTTTTTATCAACTTTGTCAATTTGAACCGCAACAGCAAGCGCATTCTCATGGCCTATCGCCGTGTTCGCGAGAGCCGTTTCGGCCCAAAAACGCTATCCGAGGCATGTCTTTTAGCGAATGGGGTCTCATTGGCAAGAACCTGATAGACCTTATCATTAACAATATCAGTTCTGTACAACCATGATGGATGCCGAGATGTTATTCATTGCAAGACCGGGTGATATTCTGCTATGGTTTCCATTGGGTTGAAATCCAACTGCATGGATAGAAAAATGTCTATGGCTTTTATGAAAGATAAAATAGGTGCTCAAGCGGAAATAAAGGATAATCTGCTTTCGGGCGCCTCGGCAGAAAAAAAGCGCATGCATAGAGAGACCGGTATCACGCATCTGCCGAATCGCTATGTCATTAATGATTCAAGCGCCGGCAGGGCGTTGAACTGCCTCGAAGCGCCTAATATTTCAGTTCATGTTGAGACCGGGTCTACAATCTCCGCATCGGCGGCCCGCAGATCTTCTCCGGGCACAATATATCTCGACGGTGCCGCTCAGAGTGAACCTTTCATGGACAATGAAAAGCAGATCTATAATTTTGATCACCATGAAGGTTGTATACGGCCATTTACACTTTCAACCTGTGAACAGGTTTTGGTTATGATATTAAAGGGCATGGATTTGCGTGGCCGAAAATGGAGCGTATTTGCAAACGAACCTGATTTGGACACCATTCTGGCGGTCTGGCTTATTTTAAATCATTTACGGGTTCGCAATAAAGACTCCGCTCGTCTGCGCTTTTTATATGCATTGGTTCGTCTCGAAGGCATCATTGATTCTCACGGTTTGGAGATGACCGAGTTTAGCGGGTTACCACCGGGGCTGTATAAAAAAGCGATGGAAGTGATTGATTACTTACGAATAGAGGAGATTGATTTAAAAAAGAACGCTAAATGGGAAAAAAAAGATAGTCTTGAATACACGGCGTTAATATTGCAAAAAATTGACAGCATCATTTACAGATCTGAAGACTTTCTTGATTTTAAGGAATTAAAAGAATTGGCTCGGGTTGAACTGGCATGCAACCGAATTGCCATCGTCATCGAAGCCGATCTGGGAATATACGAGCTTGAGCCATCCCTGCAAAGGGTCTATGGTGAAAGGCTAGGACTGGTAATTCTTAAAAAAGGAGAAGACCTCTATACACTGCGCCGTTTGGACCCGTTCATGCCAGGTGATTTAAGCGATGTTTATCGGATATTAAACTACATGGACCCCGCCGTCAGATACCGAAATAACGGCAATCAATGGGGTGGTTCCGGCGACATTGGAGGATCTCCGCGAGGAATTTCTACCAAACTAACGCCTCTCGAAATTGCACACGCCTGCCGTGATGCCTTTCAGAATCCGAGTGCAGCCGTTTATGCATTCCATTTCTTCTATGCCATGGCCGTGGTGTGCGCCATAACAGGGGCGGCTTTTATCAGCCATTTATTTATTTCTTCCAGTACCTGGCTCAGCAATACGACCACCATTGGCCTGTTCTCCAAAACCTACATCTCATTTTTCACCGCATTGATAGTTTTTTCAGCGACATGCCTTATTTTGATATCACGCGTTCGATTGTGGCAATTTGGCATCAGGGTTCCGACGGGTAAAGACTGGTGGATTCTTTTACCGCTTATTGTTCTGTCCGCGATGGGAAACGGTGTTTATTTTCCAAATTCAGCCTTTCATCTGTTGAATTTCAACGAAACCATCGTTTACATTTTTATCGCCATTCCTCTGGCATCAGAGTTACTCTTCCGTGGTTTGGCCTACGGCATTTTAGCAGAGGGCACCCCAACGAAAGGCTGCAACAGCCGATGGTTTTTTTCCTATCCGGCGGTTGCTTCGGCAATTTTGTACACATTTTTTGTCATTTGCCTCGTATTCCTTCCAACGATCTTCAATGGCGCATTTCAAATGGCGTCCATTCCGGAAACGGCATTTGCGGCGTTTGTCTTTGGACTTGCCAATGGTGTTGTCAGGGAAAGAAGTCATAGCCTTTTCCCCGCCATACTCTTTCATGCAATTGCTGTGTCTGTTTTCGTTTTTTAAACTGACACTTGTTTGTTCTTTAGGTCATGCTCAGTACAAAATTAGTATTTTGTCCTTTGAAAAATCATGGGCCCAGGATTCAAAATTTTTCGGGGAGCCTCTAATGGCACCTTTAATTTTAACGCCACTGGATTGCCAGTCTTTACTCTCACGAACATCGATTACAGCAATCTCAGGCTTGTCCAGTATGAGCTTGAGCTGGTTTGTGGAGATTATGGAGAGTTCAGAAGCGTTGACAGTTAGAGACAATAAAACGGCGAAAACGAAAGTCAGCGATCCGAAAATCGCTATCCTGCAAAAATATGAGATTTGCATTGCCTATACCTTTTTCAGCATTGTCATCAGACGATCTTTTGAAATATATCCTGGGACTGGTCCAAGTTTTTCACCACTTGATGTAAAAAAATAAGTAGTGGGTAAAGCAAACACATTATATATTTCAGCGATACTCTTTTCTTCATCTACATCTACTCTGATTGAAATAAAATTGTCATTGAGGTATTCAGCGATTGAATCATCTTGAAATGATTCTTTTTCCATTTTTGTACAGTAGCTGCACCATTTTGCATAAAAATGTAGAAATACCAGTTTATTATTATCTTTTGCCAAGTCCATTCCCATGACGTATGATTTCCATTCAACCAGGTTCTGTGATGAAACAGACTCAATGGGTGCCGCGTTCAAAATAAAAACAACAAGTAATAATGTCGTGAGCCAGTTTAACTTTGGCATTTTATTCCTCAATCATGTCAAGTAAAAGTATCCCACAATGTGGCATTATAATCCAAGTTAGTGATGCGTTTAAGATTTGTCAATGTTAAACAAATTTGCTCAGCGATGTGGTTGGTTGTTGGAAGGATGAGACTGCATTGGATTGCGATATGTCTGACCGCTAAAACCGGAAGGTAAATCGCGAACTGTCCCTGTGAACACGCTGCCCGAAATCTCTGATCCAGCTGCTTTCTTTTTCTGTTAAAGGGCCTTTTTCACGAAGACACGCTATATTCTCCCGGAGTTGCTGACGGTTTTTTGGGCCCGTGAGCACGACGTCGACATGGGAATTGGAGAGGCAGAAACGATAACAGTCAGATGCCGTCATGACAGGGCCGCTCCACCCCTTTGGACGTTTAAGCAGACCGCGCCATCGCGTGGCTGTATAGGCGACAATGGTTGGTTTACGTTCAGCGATGTGGGGAAAAATGTCCTGTTCGGCACCTGTATGCGCTGCATTATATCGAACCATCAGCATGTCCAAGGGAGAATCCTGGGCAAGCTTTCCAGCTCTTTTCCGGTCGTGAATGCTCACCCCGATGGCTCGGACCTTGCCTGATTCCCGAAGGGATACCAGCGCTTCAACTGTGGACGGCGTCCAGGCACTCGTGCGACCCAACCAGAAAAGCTGAAAAATATCGAGATAGTCCGTGCCAAGCTTCTTGAGCAATCGCTCACAGGCACGCCTGACACCCCCTCCAAAGTATCCGGTGGTTGGCCCGCAAGCCAGAATGAGGGATTCCCGATCACGCTTTAGGGCTGATTTGAGAGAAGGGGTTACCTGTTGTGCCTTGGGGGTCCAAAAGACATAGTTTACACCCTGTTCAAGTGCCCATTCTAAATCTGCTCCCTCAACACCATAATTGGTAGCCAGTCCAAGTCTAAACACCCTGGGCCCGAGGGCGGGAACATCCCGATACAAGAAACATTGTTCATGGAATTATTTTTCCCGTTTTTTATTGATGGATTTCCAGATTTTTTCAACCTGCTTCTTTGTATCCTCCAATGTCCCTTCATTGTCTATCACAAAATCAGCATAACCCGCTTTTTCATCAATGGGAAGCTGGGATTTCATAATATTTTCAGCGTCAGCTTTGGTGATCCCGTCACGGGTGGCAAGTCTTTTCGCCTGGGTTTGCGGCGTTACATGTACCACCAGCAGTTTGTCAAAGAGGAACTGCAGGTTCAGTTCGATGAGAAGCGGCACCGACACCTGGATTATGGCATCGGGCTGCTTTTGGGTGATCCGCTCTATGCCCTTGAAAAATTCGTCATAAATATAGGGGTGGGTAAAGCTCTCCAGTTTTTTGCGTTTCTCCATATCGCTGAACACGACATCGGAAAGCTTTTTGCGGTCCAGTTCGCCGTTTTCCTGAAGGACCTGTTTCCCAAAATAGTCCACGATATCTTTATAGCCCTGGGTTCCGGGCTCCACAACCTGTCGAGCCAGGAGATCAAAATCGATGAGGGGCGCACCCATGGCCGACAGCATGTCGGAAACCGATGACTTGCCGCTGGCAATACCACCCGTAACCCCCAGGAGCATAGGGTCGCCATTGCCTTTCAGTTTTTCCGAAACCTCTTTCAAACCTGCATAACTGGCCGGAAACATGGGGCCCACATCCCCCTCGGCGCCGGCAAAACTGATGGGATAACGGACACCCCTGCGGTAAAGGGTCTCCAGACCGGCCAGCGCTTTGGTCATCATGGCCGTGGGTATGGCCATCACCAGATCTTCGTCCTGGGCATGACCATAGCGACGCTCTCCATAGCAGGGTATCGTCAGGGAGGGCTTACCCGATTCGTAGCAGCGGACAATGGCATCCGAACAGGAGGACTCCCCGACACAGAAGAACGTCATGACCTCGTAATCTTCGAACTGGAGAGCATTGATCAACAGAATCATCTGGGCGGGGTTGGCGTAAATGAGAACAATGTCCGGCTCAAAAGGTTTGTAGACCAGGGGCGCCATAGCCACGGCTTCGTATTTCCCCAAAGGAAGCCTGGGTATGGAAGCCTCATATTTTCGACCGTCCTTTTTGGTCTTGACCCAGACAATGCTCCTGAAGGTGCCGTCCTTGCAGATCTCGGGGTTATCACAAAGCCCCAGAATGGAAGGACACGCGTCAAATAGAAAATCATCCAGATCGGCCCCGACTGTCCAGTCGAAATTTCTCACCAGCGTGATCAATTGGCAGAGGGTTGATTTATGCTGGGTACGGCGAAGAAACGGAATCTTCTCCAGTTCCTCTTTTCTGGCCAGCATCTTGAAAGCCACAGGAAAGGATTTCAGCCGCAGCAACTGCTCCATTCTTCGCACCACTTTTTCCCAGTCTGTATTCTCTGTCATCCTTATATCTCCCGATAAACCCCTCGTATCCTATTTAAAACCGCTTTCCTTTCGAAATGCGCAGGGTGTGTATTCGCCACCCTTAAGTGCCTGGACAAGCTCCCTTTCGTTTCCAATGGGCTGCCTAAAACGGGTGGCATACTTCCCCACGCCCGTAATTTCATGGGCATCACTGCCCCCGGTGGCCGGAAGACCCAGCCCTGCAGCAACCTTTCCGGCAAAATGATTCTCTTTCTCGGTCACTTTTCCGTTCATAATCTCCAGCGCGTGCACATGGTTATAGGCGGATCGTTGCATGGCTTTTTCAACCGTCAATCCAATGTGGCTGGCGTTGAATACCAAAAAGCCTCTGAACGGATGGGCCGCTATCAAAAACCCACCAACATCGCACACCATCTTATAGAGATCGTTAAGCTTGATGATCCCTTTCACATGGGTCTGCATGCCAAAGACAAGCATATCTCCCTGATCGGTGGTGACTTCATTCCCCCCAAAAACAGGGAAACCATGTTTTTGCTGGAGCTCTTCGATGGTTTTCCCATCCCACACATGGTTATGATCGGTCAGACAGATGGCATCCAGTCGAATCCGTTTGGCTTCCTGAATCAGCTCGTCTACACTGACGGAACTGCACTGGGAAGCCGGAAAAGAATGGGTATGCAGATCAATGACAAACCCGCCTTTTATGTTCTGCGGGCGTCTTTCCCTGTCTTTGGAAGGCGGTTTGATCTCACGACGTTCTGTGGTTTCCGGTGGCGGGGGTTGCTTTTTAGCTGCCTCGGTTTCAGCTCCCGTGACATAGGCGTCAAACGTGAGATCCGGTTGGTGAGACCTGGCTGCCTGCCACGTTAAGATTTGAACCGCCTCTTGTGCAGCCGTGCAGCACTCCAACAGCAGATTGGCGAAATGAGGACACGCTTTCCGGCTGATGACCTTGTTGATCTGCTGGGGGAGTTCTTGGCTGTCAATTCTAAAACCCATGGCTTCCTGCAGAAACGGTATGGCCCTTGAACACTCGGGTGTCTCTTCCCGATTCCATTTTCCATCGATGAATTGGATGGTTAAATCGTCCATCCGGACCATCACATCGATTTCAAGCCCAAAAATATGATCATCCAGTAAGCCGTGTACCCGCAGTTCTTTTGGGTTGTCCTGAAAAATGCTGACCAGTTTGTTTCTCTGAAACTTGAGCATAGGATATTTCCTGCCAATCTGTCCGGTTTTATTTAGATCTTCATTCGAACCCTTGTATACTGGGACGCTAGGATGTTGCTGTCCGCTAATAGCCTTTAGCTACCCTTGAACCCTTGTATCACCCTCAGACCCTTAAACCCTATTTTATAGATCAAGCCCCTCCACCAGGGGACTCGGCGGCGCAAATGCCGCACATCGATTGTAAAGCCGGATATTTTCCTGCACCATTTTTTTGAAAAATTGGGTTGATGGCGTGACCCCTTTGGGAGCGAGGGCCAGGGCGTCTTTTGTAAAAGCCAGTATAACGCCATGACAGGCCTCTTCAATCAGGAGCGGCAATTCCTGACATGTGGTCACCTCGCCCGTAAGACCCCGAATGATCTTTTTCATGCCCGCCCCAATTCGCACACCCTTAATTTTTTGGAGTGCCTCTGCGACATGAACACATTCATCCCGGCCTGAACGGTTGAATTTTCCTTCGGCCTGCAAAATCTTCAGTTCAGGAAACCGTATATGAATCCGAACAAATGCTTCAGTAAGGGTGTCTTGAAGCGTGCATGTGGACACCAAGGTTTCATCATCGCGTTGTTCAACAATGGTGGATCGATTTCGCGAATAGCACAGAATGGTGGTCATATGGAAATTCCTTGCCGTGGTGATATTTGAGACGGTAAACGTGTTGCCTGTCTCGTGTTTATTATGAACTTATGCTCATAATACACCCATTATGGCAACCCATCAAGCGTTAATTTCTTGTCCTTGATGGAAACACAGGATTCAATAGGTCTTCATTCAGGAAGTGTTGCCTGCGAAGCCCATCCTTCAGGAAATGCCTGGCCAGGCTTCTCCCCAAATTTTTCTTTGAGTTTTTTCAAACCCGGTCTTGAAAATTCCATATGGCCTTCCTTCAGAGTCCGGCCGTTAATGACCGCTTCCGAGCGCAAACGATGACCCACTGTTCGCTCGATCTGCCTGCCCAGCCATAGTACACGATCCACATCGTAGCCGTGTTCGATTCCCATTTCATCCACCTGTACCAGCATGTCTTCAAGACAGGTAAGCCCCACATAACGCGGGTCTTTATAATAGTACTCTCCGGTTCCAGGTACCGGTCGGTCATCCATAAAGTTGGCAGGCTGCCCCCCCATTCCGCCCAGCGTTCCCTCAAAATGGGTGATACCTGCCTGAAGCGTTGCCAGCACAGAGGCCGACGCAACACGCTTGGTCTCATGGAAATGGGCAATGTGCAGATCTGTATTTGGTATTTCATCCAGTATCATCGAAAAGTACCGGTACACATCCGGTGCGGATGCACTGCCGTCATGGTCCGCGTGTTCGATATCGGATGCACCGATCTCCAACCAGCGCTTGGTAAATTCGACGGCATCCTTCATGTCCGTAGCCCCTGCTATGGGACTGCCCCAGATGGTACTGACCGTGCCACACATTTTAATCCCGGCATCCGTACATTTCTTGATACAACGTTCAGCCTCGGCCCAGTAGGCCGGCAAGGTTGTTCCCGAGTTGGCAAAGTGATGTTCTTCCTCGGTGGATACCATCATCAATATGCGGTCCGGACCGATACCTTTCTGTTTCAACTCAATGGCCCGATCCACAGCTTTTTCGCGGATCGTTACGGCAGTGATACAGATATCCTCATAGGGAATACCTTTCCTGTCGCACCGTTTCTTGAATCGATCACTCCTGAGGTGCGCCAGCACCTCTTCGGCATCACTGAACTGGGGCATCAGATAGGCATTTCCCAGGTTGGTAACTTCAATGTTGCGGCATCCTGCAAAAATCAGCTCTTCAGCATAAAATATCTTCGCCTGGGTGGAAATAAACTTTTCCAGATGTTGAAAGCCGTCCCGAACGGTGATGTCGCCTATGGTGACTTTCCTGGGCATCCGTGGAAATATTTTCCAGTAATCATATTCCGTCATTTTTTTGCTCCTTTCTGCTTTCAGATAAAAATTTTTATCACGAAACCACTAAAAAATGGATGCTTAACTGCGGTTCAAGGTTACCAAATTGTGATTATTTTCGTGTTTTCACGATCGATGTTGTATGGTTCAGCGATATTCATCAACTCATTTTGATTTTATTTCCCCTTATAAACGGGTTTCCGCTTTTCACGAAAGGCGGCCAGCCCTTCCAGGCGATCTTCCGTGGGGATGGTGATCCAGTATGCATTGGATTCAATGGCCAGACCCGTGTGCAGGTCTGTTTCCAGACCGCAGTTGATGGCATATTTGGCCTGCTCGATGGCAATGGGGCCGGCTTCGCATATCGTCTCCGCCATTGCAATGGCTTCATTCAACAGCCCTTCCGGTTGACAGGTACGATTGACGAGTCCGATTTTCAAGGCTTCTGCGGCATCGATACGCTGCCCCATGAAAATGAGTTCTTTGGCCTTTCCTTTTCCAACCAGTCTTGGAAGTCTCTGTGTACCGCCGGCCCCGGGTATAATGGCAAGTCGCGTCTCTGTGAGCCCCATGCTTGCGGTCGAGGCGGCAATACGAATATCACAGGCAAGCGCCAGTTCGGTCCCGCCCCCCAGTGCAACCCCATTTATGGCTGCAATGACCGGCTTGTTCAATTCCTCTATGGCAGTGAACAGATTCCGGATAGTGGTGATGAATTCTTTGACCTGAATGGGTGACAATGTCACCCGCTCCTTTAAATCCGCCCCGGCACAAAAAGCCTTCGCTCCGGTACCTGAAATAATAACCACCCGGATATCGGTGTTGAAACGCACGGCCTCGATCTCGGCCTTCAAGGCATGCAACATCTTGAAATTGAGGGAATTCATGATCTCCGGTCGATTCAGCGTCAGGATCAATATGCCGTTTTTTTCCTCTGTCAACAATACATCATTTTCCATGGTCACTCCTTGTTCTTTGAGCTTTAAGCGGTAAGCTGTGAGCTATAAGCAGTTTATCGCTTATGGCTTAGCGCTCAACTTGCGGGTTTCACCCTGGATCAAGCGAAATGGGTGATTCAATGGCGATTTGCGCTGTTTGAGCCAATTAGGCCACGTTATATCAGCGCATGACAATCAACAATCCAATATGAAAACATGGTCGTTTAGCACCCATTCCTATTTAACCATATGACCAGCGCTGATGTTAGGTGCCCTTGCGGCGAGTTCGCAAAGCGCCAGGGGATTATTCATTTCGCGTTCGCTGAACCCCGAAAGTTGAGTTACAGCTTAAAGCTATTCGTTAACATCCGATATACCGTGAAATAACAATCCGCTGCACCTCCGAAGTACCTTCCCCGATCTCCAGAAGTTTCTGGTCCCGATAAAATCTTTCCACGTCATACTCCTTCATCAGCCCGTACCCGCCGTGAATCTGGACGGCATGATCGGCGACTCTTCCCATAACCTCCGAACAGTATAGCTTGGCCATGGCAGCTTCCTTTTCAAACGGTCTTTTGCGGTCCCTCAGCCAGCAGGCTTTGTACAAAAGATTTCTGGCACACTCTATCTCCATGGCACAGTCTGCCAGTTTGAAAGCGATAGCCTGGAATTTTGAGATGGGTTGGCCAAACTGCCGGCGCTCTTTGGCATACTTCAAACCAGCCTCATAAGCACCCTGGGCACCACCAAGTCCCATGGCAGCAATGGAAAGCCGCCCCCCATCAAGGGTTTGCAGCATCTGGTGGAAACCGTCTCCCTTGTTTCCCAGTATGTTCTTCTTGGGTATTCGAACGTCATCAAAATATAGTTCTGCCGTACTGGAAGCTCGCCACATCAGTTTCCTGTGCATGGGAACCGCTTTGAACCCTGGCGTTCCATGCTCCACTAAAAAACAGGTATACTCCGGTTTTCCATTGGGTCTCGTACCGGTTATCGCCTGCACCGTGACACCCAGGGAAAGATCACAGGCTGCATTGGTAATAAAAATCTTCGATCCGTTCAGAATCCATTCATTCCCTTCCAACACAGCAGTGGTTTTACTCCCCCCGGCATCGGAACCGGCGGTTGGCTCGGTCAAACCGAATCCCCACAGCGCCTCTCCGGAACAGAGTCTGGGGAGGTATCGTTTCTTTTGTTCCTCATTGCCGAAGTAGTAAAGGGGACCGATACCCAGGGAATTGCCGGCTGCAATGGTGGCTGCCTGAGATCCGTCGACCCTGGCGATCTCTTCGACGGCAATGATATAGGAAAGATAATCCAAGCCCTGTCCGTCATAGGCCTCAGAAACAATCATTCCGAAAAGACCGATTTCTCCCATTTTCCGTGTGATACTCGATGAGAATTCTTCATTTTCATCTAACTCAGCGGCAATCGGTGCAATTTCTTTTCTGGCAAACGTGCGAACTTCCTTGCGAATCATTTCTTGTTCAATGCTTAGGTCAAAATCCACCCGGTCCTCCTTTATCAACAAATATAGATGGTCAATATTGAACGAGCGCTCGGTCGGATTACCCTATTATTATTCGAGCTGTTTTGTCAACAGGTTTATGCGGTAGTTGAGCCTATCTCCGGACACACATAAATTGTGCCATGTATATTATATCTATTTGTTTTTATTAATATTAAAAGTTGATGTGTGCCTGTGCCAGAAGGCGCCATCCGGCACAGATGCATGCCTGTTACAGGCACCTAAAAAGCCATCAGAATCACTTGACAACAAAAAACATGCCGTGATACTGTTTGTCGAGCGAGCGCTCGCTCGACAAATAAAAGGAATGACAATCAGGACAATTCCTATGAACCAGCATTTAATCCGAATACAAGATGTTCCAACCCAAATCAAAAACCCTGACCTGGTTGAACGACGACGACGGCAAATTGTTGACGCCGCGGCAAAACTATTCATTGCCCAGGGTTTTCATAAAACAACCACACGGCAGATCGCCAGAGCCGCTGGTTTTTCAATCGGATCACTCTATGAGTATGTAACATCCAAAGAAGATGTATTGTATCTGGTCTGTGAATCCATTCACGCGGAGGTGGAAAAAGGCGTGGCAAACGCCATGAAGCGCACCACCGGCGGTAGAGAAGTGCTGGCTGAAGTTATTCGTGAATATTTTCTGGTATGTCACAGAATGAGTGATTTGATCCTGCTGATATATCAGGAAACGCGTTCTCTGCCAACCATCTGGCGCAAGCGTGTCCTGGAGAACGAACTTCGAATCACCGGAATTCTCGTCCGCGTTCTGGCAGATCTTGTGGATTCCGGAGAATTATCGGGTCTCGATGAAAGAACCATCGAAATTATGGCCCATAATATCTCCGTTCTGGGTCATATGTGGACATTTCGAAGGTGGTTTTTGTCGAGCCATTACAGCATTGACGAATATATCGACATTCAAACCAAGTTTATCATCAAGACAATGTCATCGCAGAAAAGAATAAAAGGACAACCGATATCGTTTGGATGACAGCTTGGTCAGCCCCATGTTTTGAGGAGGGATAATGAACGAAGTCGCTGTATATCAACCCAAGCACCCCATCAGAATCGTCACGGCAACAGCACTTTTTGACGGCCATGACGCCGCCATCAACATCATGCGCCGGATACTCCAGGGAACCGGTGTGGAAGTCATTCACCTGGCGCATAACCGATCCGTTGAAGAAATTGTAAAGGCGGCCTTAGAGGAAGATGTCCAGGGAATTGCCATATCCAGTTACCAGGGCGGTCATGTGGAATTTTTTAAATTTATGCTGGACCTCCTAAGACAGCATGGCGCCTCCCATGTCAAAGTTTTTGGCGGGGGAGGGGGCGTCATTGTTCCGGATGAAATCAGAGAACTCGAAGCCTATGGCGTTTCAAAAATCTATACCCCTGAAGACGGTGCCCGTATGGGTCTGCAGGGAATTATAAACCATATGGTCGAGATGCTTGATTTTTCGACCCTCGATCAGACCGAACTCGATATCACCCGGCTTTCTCCTGAGAACAGCCCCCTGGTTGCCAAAATGATAACCGCGGTGGAACAGGTCGGCGACGATGCTGATGAAGACATGACCCGTTTACAAGCTGAACTGCTCGAAAAATCAACCCAGCGTCCCATACCTGTCATCGGTATCACCGGAACCGGCGGCGCAGGGAAATCTTCCCTGACGGACGAAATCATCCTGCGATTTCTCATGGACATGAAAGATATCAGAATTGCGGTCATCAGCAGCGATCCTTCAAGACGAAAAACAGGTGGCGCCCTTCTGGGAGACCGGATTCGTATGAATTCCATCAAGAGCGCCAGAATATATATGCGTTCCCTGGCAACCCGGCAGTCCTTAACGGAAATTCCGGAAGCACTGACCGATGTCATCCATGTGGTCAAGGCTGCGGGGTTTGATCTGATCATCGCGGAAACAGCCGGTATCGGGCAGGGGGATTCGAGCATCGTGAATCTGACGGATATTTCCATATACGTTATGACCAGCGAATTTGGTGCTGCATCCCAACTTGAGAAAATCGACATGCTCGATTATGCGGACCTGGTGGTCGTCAACAAGTTTGAAAAAAGAGGAGGCGAAGATGCTGTCCGGGATGTCCGCAAACAGGTCCAGCGAAATCGGCAGATGTGGGAATCATCACCAGAAGAAATGCCCGTATTTGGCACCATCGCCTCCAAATTCAACGATGACGGCGTCACATCCCTCTATCTTGCACTAATTGAAGCCATTCAGAAAAAAACAGGTGTCACACTCAAGTCAGAAAGAGAGCCAATCCCCGGAAAAACATCGACATCCAAAACCATTATCATTCCACCGGAAAGAACGCGCTACCTTTCGGATATTGCCGCTTGCGTCAGCCAGTATCACAAGGAGACCAACGCTCAGTCAGAGCTGCTCCGCAACGCATGGCACCTGGAAGAAACAGCGAAGCATTTTTCAGATAGAACCGGCGTTGACCTGCTGACAGAGTTGAAAACCAAAGTCCAGGAAATCAACGTCCGTATCAACAAAGAAACCCGTGCATTGACCCGGGAATGGGCAGAGGTCAAGTCCATATACAGCCAGGACGAGCTCATTTATAACGTACGGAACCGGGAAATTAGGACACCCCTCTTCACGGAATCACTTTCCCATCAGAAAATACCCAAAATTTCCCTTCCGGAAATTACGGATCCCGGAGAAATCTATCGCTGGATGCGGGAAGAAAATGTGTCAGGTCGTTTTCCATTTACGGCCGGCGTATTTCCGTTAAAGCGGGTCGATGAAGATCCCACAAGGATGTTTGCCGGTGAGGGGGATCCCCACCGCACCAACAGCCGCTTCAAGCTTCTTTCTGAAAACTATGAAGCCAAGCGGCTTTCGACAGCTTTTGATTCGGTGACCCTGTATGGGTATGATCCGGACCGACGTCCTGATATCTATGGTAAGGTGGGCACATCCGGCGTCAGTATCTGTACCCTGGACGATGTCAAAACACTTTATAACGGATTTGAACTCTGTGCACCCAACACCTCCGTCTCCATGACAATCAATGGACCTGCGCCGATTATTCTGGCGATGTTTTTAAATACCGCTGTCGATCAGCAATTGGACAGGCATCGCAAGGAAACCGGTAAGGACCCATCTCCCGAATCATACCAGAAAATCAGAGCGGACGTTCTTTCAAATGTCCGGGGAACTGTTCAGGCGGATATTCTAAAAGAGGATCAGGGGCAGAACACCTGCATTTTTTCGATTGAATTTGCATTGAAGATGATGGGAGATATCCAAGCCTATTTCATCGATCATCATGTCCGCAACTTTTATTCGGTATCGATCTCGGGCTATCATATAGCCGAAGCCGGCGCCAACCCCATCACCCAACTCGCTCTCACCCTTGCAAACGGTTTTACCTATATCGAATATTACCTTTCACGGGGAATGCCCATCGATGCCTTTGCCCCCAA
Source organism: uncultured delta proteobacterium (assembly GCA_963744665.1). Taxonomy (GTDB): domain Bacteria; phylum Desulfobacterota; class Desulfobacteria; order Desulfobacterales; family B30-G6; genus B30-G6. Next base: position 228,211 of record CAVUUM010000013.1, read on the forward strand.
TCTGTCCTTTTTCTTTTCCAATGGGATGGATCCTGAGTATACGGTCATTGGACGGGTTGCCCGGAGAATCTGGGCCATTGCCATGCGGGAACTGTATGGGGGATCAACCCGATCACAAAAGTTGAAATACCACATTCAGACATCGGGCAGATCGCTCCACAGCCAGGACATCCAGTTCAACGACATCCGAACGACCCTGCAGGCATTGTGTGCTGTCTACGACAACTGCAACAGCCTTCACACCAATGCCTTTGACGAGGCCATTACGACCCCCAGTCACGAATCTGTCCGTCGGGCACTTGCCATTCAGCTCATTATCAATCGGGAGTGGGGACTGGCAAAAAATGAAAACATGATTCAGGGAAGTTATATCGTAGACGATCTGACCCGGCTTGTGGAAGAGGCTGTTCTGGCTGAGTTTGAAAGAATCAGCGAGCGGGGAGGGGTTCTGGGCGCCATGGAAACAGGGTACCAGCGCAGCAAGATCCAGGAAGAATCCATCTACTATGAAGGCTTGAAACATTCAGGCAGTCTGCCCATCGTCGGCGTCAACACCTTTCGGGATCCTGATCACGTATTTGATGAATTGAGCGAAAGTGTTGAACTGGCCAGGGCCACCATGGAAGAAAAAGAATCGCAGCTGAAACGTCTTGCGGATTTCAAAAAGCGAAATGAGAAAACAGCCCCGGAAGCCTTGGAAAAACTCCAGAAAGTTGTCCTGGCAGGCGATAATATATTTGAAGAACTCATGAACACCGTCAGGGTATGCAGCCTGGGGCAGATTACACAGGCGCTTTATGATGTGGGGGGCCAGTATCGGCGCAACATGTAATATTTCCGTTTCAGAAATGACTATTTTCCCCATGAGCGGCGTTCTCCGCGCGGTTTTTTCTTCGACGTACCCATGTACGACTCAGGAAAAAACCGCTTGTGCGGCCTTGCTCATGGAAAAACGTTCTCATTTCTGAAACGGAAATATATTACATGTTAATTTATCAATAGTCTTGTGATGCTGGATTGAGAAAAACAGCCAAGGTAGCTGCTTCAATAACAAGACGCATCCGGTAAAAAAAACAAAACACGATATACGAAACACCAAACAAAACACAAACACGAAACACAAAACACAAAACACCAGTCAAAGAGGTTTTTATGAAAGAAGCTGTCATCGTCAGTGCGGTAAGAACCCCCCTGGGAAGCTTTAATGGCTCTCTGGCCACCATGGGGGCCACCGATTTGGGTGCCATCGTCATCGATGAAGCCGTTCAGAGAGCCGGGATCGACAAAACCGATGTGAACGAAGTCATCATGGGACAGGTGCTGCCATGCGGATATGGCCAGAATCCAGCCAAGCAGGCGGCCGTCAAGGCCGGGATGCCATGGGAAGCCGAATGCATCACCGTCAACAAAGTCTGCGGCTCCGCTTTGAAATCGGTCATGCTGGCTGCTCAGGCCATACAGGTCGGCGATGCCGATGTTGTCGTCGCCGGTGGCATGGAAAGCATGAGCATGGCCCCTTACTACCTTGAAAAGGCACGCTTTGGCTATCGCATGGGTCCGGGCCAGCTGCAGGATCATATGATCCAGGATGGGTTGTGGGACAGGGTCAATGATTTTCACATGGGAATGTCGAATGAACTCTGCTCCCAGAAATATGGTGTCAGCAGGGAAGATCAGGATCGCTATGCCGCCGAATCATACCGCCGGTCCTGCGCTTCCATAAAAAGCGGTCGGTTCAAAAATGAAATTGTTCCGGTTGACATACCCCAGCGCAAAGGCGCGACGACGACTTTCAGTACAGATGAATGCGCAAGGGAGACGGGTTATGACGCCTTGTCCAGGATGAAACCCGCATTTAAGAAAGATGGTGTCGGAACCGCCGGCAATGCATCGATTATCAGTGACGGTGCGGCTGCCGTGGTGGTCATGTCAAGAGAGAAAGCCGATGCTTTCGGGTGCCGGATAATGGCGTCAATCGGCGCACAAGCGTCTTACGGTATCGACATGCAATATGTCCTGGTGGCGCCCATATGGGCAATTCCGAAATGCCTCGCCAAAGAAGGCATCCATAAGGAAGACATCGATCTCTATGAAATCAATGAAGCCTTCAGCGGATCAACCGTCGCGGTACTTCGGGAACTCGGGTTGGATCCGGACAAAACCAACGTTAACGGCGGAAGCACCTCCCTGGGGCATCCCATCGGTGCAAGCGGCTGCCGTGTACTGGTGACACTTTTGCACGAAATGATCCGGGAAGACAAAAAAACGGGGCTTGCCAGTCTGTGTCTTGGCGGGGGGGAGGCGGTGGCCATGATCGTTAAACGATAGAATTGGTTTCAAAGCCTCCCCTCGGTCTCAATTTCTGCGTTGAGGCAGGGCGTTCAATCCTCAACATACTCAAGGTATGCCTGCGGTTGAACTCCGTGCCTCGCCTTGACCTTGAAACCGATTGAAGACGTTGAAATCAATTCGATTGTGATAATCATAATTTCCGATCTAACCGTCTAACAACCTGAACAACCTGAATAACTACCATAGGAGGAAAAAATGGATATCAACACGCTGGGTGTCATCGGGGCAGGTCAAATGGGCAACGGTATTGCGCAAGTGGCAGCGATGAGCGGGATGCATGTGATCATGAACGATATTTCTGAAGAATTTGTGCAAAAAGGCTTGGCTACTATCACCAAGATCCTCACACGAAGCGTCGGTAAAGGTAAAATGACTGAAACCGAAAAAGAATCGATCCTGGGTAGAATTTCAACCAGCACGGACCTGAAGGACATGGCTGCGGCTGACTTTGTGGTAGAGGCCGCCACCGAGAACGAAACCTTGAAATTCAAGATATTCAAAGATCTGGACAAGATCTGCCCGCCTTCGACCATCCTTGCCACCAATACCTCTTCTATCCCCATCGGGCGGATTGCTTCACAAACCCAAAGACCGGAGAAGATTATCGGAATGCACTTCATGAATCCCGTGCCGGTGATGAAACTGGTGGAAATCATCCGGGGTCTTGCCACGTCTGATGAAACATTCAAGTCAACTTGGGACCTGTCGCTTAAATTTGGAAAAACCCCTGCCGAGGCCAATGATTTCCCGGGCTTTGTCGCCAACAGAATTTTACTGCCCATGATCAATGAAGCCGTATACTGCCTTTATCATGGTGTCGGCAAAAAGGAAGACATTGATACCGTCATGAAACTCGGGATGAATCACCCCATGGGCCCCCTGGAACTGGCAGACCTAATCGGTCTCGATACGTGCCTGGCCGTCATGGAAACGCTTTACAACGGGTTTAACGACTCCAAGTACCGTCCCTGCCCGCTGCTGCGGAAATACGTGGAAGCGGGATGGCTTGGCAGAAAAACCGGGCGCGGGTTTTACGTCTACAAGTAGCGTCCAAGATCCCTCACCGCTTGGTGGAACAAAGCAAAGATACCGGTTTTTCGAAGCGGCAAGATTTTTCATTTTCCATGGCCGGGAAAATTTCCGGTCGTGACGATAGGAAGGAGATGGCATGCCCAAAAAAAAAGACACGTCTGTATCCATTGGCCAGAAGATAAAAAAGGCCCGGACATCCAACAAAATCACCTTTGACCTGTTGGCCAATGAGACCGGTTTTACCATTGACTATCTAAAGGACATCGAGAAAGGCAAGGTAACGCCACCCGTCGGAACACTTCTCCAGATCGCCAGGGCGCTCAAGATCGATAGCGGAGCGTTGCTGAAAGAGGATGAATCCAAGATGAAGCGTCGGATCAAGGCCTATACCAAACGAACCGACCACTATGCCTATACCACCCTGACGCCCGGAGCAGAAAACAAGCATTTAAAAGCGTTTCTGGTGAGCATCGATCCACTGACCGACCACCAGGGTGTTGGCTATCATCATGAGGGAGAGGAATTCACCTATGTTCTGTCGGGCCAGATAGAAATCATCGTAGGAGATCATGTCAACAAATTGAAAACAGGGGATTCTCTACACTTCAACTCGGGAATACAGCACAAGCTGAGAAATACAGGGAAAGATGAAGCAAAACTCCTGGTGGTGGTGTATGGGCCGTGATGTTAGGGTTCGAGGGGCGGAGGGTATAAGCCATAAGCTGTGAGCTGCTTACAGCTTATGGCTATCTGTGCATTACACGGCGACAAACTATTCTTCACACAACAGACACTTGAACCCTTGAACCCTTGGATCCTCGGACCCTGTTTCGCAACGAATGGAAGTAGAACCGAACATATCGGCATGTTAGGCCACCCCTTTTCTCGATCAAAGTAAGGAGAATATATGACCTTCAAACTGAACGATGAACAGCGCATGATTCAATCCATGGTGAGGGAGTTTTCGAGAAAAGTTGTCGCTGCAACGGCCATGGAACGCGACCGAACCAAGGAATTTCCGGCTGAAAATCTTGAAAAGATGGGAGAGCTGGGTCTTCTAGGCATGATGGTGCCCCTTGAGTATGAGGGCTCCCAGGCAGACACCGTCAGCTATGTTCTGGCCCTTTCGGAAATTGCCTACTCCTGTGCATCCACCGCTGTGGTCATGTCCGTTCATAATTCCATTGTATGTGAAAGCATTCTTCGCCATGGTACCGAAGAGCAAAAACAAACCTATCTGAAACCACTTGCCAGAGGGGATTATATCGGTGCCTTCGCCTTGACGGAACCCCATGCCGGCTCAGATCCCGTCAGTCAGTCGACCCTGGCGGAACGGGATGGAAACGACTACATCCTCAATGGCACCAAACGGTTTATCACGAGCGGAAAAAACGCAGGACTTGTCATTGTTACCGCAAAAACCGATCCATCCCAGAAGCATCAAGGTATCAGCGCCTTCCTGGTCAAAAAAGATAGCCCGGGTTTTATCGTCGGACGGCTCGAAGACAAGATGGGATTGTGCGCATCCGATACAGCGGACCTGATATTTGAAAATTGTCGGGTACCGGCTGCAGACATGCTCGGAAATGAGGGAGATGGATTCAAAATCGCCATGCGGGCTCTCGACGGCGGCCGGATAGGGATATCGGCCCAATCGGTAGGCGTTGCCCAGGCTGCCTTCGATGCCGCTGTAAAACATGCCAAAGGCCGGGAACAGTTCGGTCGGAAAATTTCAAAGTTTCAGGGTCTGCGCTGGATGATTGCGGACATGGCAACTGAAATAGAGGCTGCCCGACAATTCATGTTTTCAGCCGCTGCCATGAAAGACCGGGGTGAAAATTACACGGTCCAGGCCTCCATGGCCAAACTGTTTGCCAGCGAAATGGTGAACAGAGTAACAGCCAAAGCACTTCAGATGCATGGGGGTTACGGGTTTGTCAAAGATTACCCGGTGGAACGATTTTACCGGGACGCCCGGGTCTTTACCATCTACGAGGGAACATCGGAAATTCAACGTGTGGTGATTTCAAACCATATACTCAAAGACAAGCGGCGACCCTAGTACAAAAGGGTTCGAGGGGGATACAAGGGTTGAGGTGGGACGCTTTAGCTACAGCAGTTTTCTAGCTTCAAGGTCCAGTTTCCAGCACTCAACCATTCAACGATACAAGGGTTGAGGGTGACTGAAGCTTGAGCGTAAAGCAGTTAAGATTAAGCATCCAAGCTACTTGAAACAAGATAAATAGAAACCCTCTCAAAAATAGGATTTTGGTTCAAGATCAAGGCGGACGAGCGTTTTAACCCGCAGGAATACTATTGTATTTTGAGGAGTTGAAACGCGAGTCCAACACAGATATTGGTGCCAAAAGAGATTTTTGAGAGGGTTTCTAGTTTTCGCGCGGACGCAAGTAGGCATGAAAATGGCGTTCGGCTCGTTTAAATCCCCAGACAATCAAAAAAGTGAGACACAGGTAAAAAAGACCCGCCGTGACAAAGGATTCAAAGGGCACAAAGCTTCGCGAATTGACGATTTTTGCGGCGCCAAATAAATCCACGATAGTAATGACACCCGCCAACGCGCTGCCGTGAAGCATAAAAATAACCTCATTGCCGTAAGCCGGCAATGCCCGCCTGAAAGTACTCGGCAGGATAATACGTCGATAAATCATTGGCAGGGACATACCGCATGCTTTTGCAGCTTCTATTTCACCAAAAAGGGTCTGCTCGATGGTTCCCCGTAATATTTCAGCGGTGTAGCCGGCAGTATTGAGGGCAAAAGCGATCAGCGCACAAGCATAGGCTTCTTTGAAAATAGTCCACAAAAAACTCTCATGAACGAGTTCAAACTGACCCATGCCATGATAGATCATAAACATCTGTACCAGTAACGGGGTTCCCCGAAAAAAATAGATATAAGCCTTGGGTAGAAAGCTGATCCATTTTTTTTTCGCCGTTGCCAGAAGCGCAATGGGTATGGCGAGGCAGAGTCCGATGCTCAGAGAGGAAACAACCAAAATAATCGTTGTCCAGAGACCTCTAAAATAGAGCGGTAAATTGTCTATGATGACCTGTATGTCCATCTGACTCCTATCCCGGGCTATGCTTTTCGGACCCCCACACTGTATCGTTTGTTTAGTCGGCGCAAACCAACGTCGGAAACACCCGTTATAATGAGAAACAAAAATGCCACCACACAGAAAAATGTAAACGGCTTACGGGTAGACCCCCCGGCCAGCCCGGCATTGTATACCATGTCCTGCAAACCGATAACGGATATAAGGGCCGTTGTCTTTGTCAAAACCAGCCAGTTGTTGCCAAAACTGGGCAATGCGTGCCGGACCATGGCCGGTAGCGTTATGCGTAAAAATACCTGCTTGGGATTCATGCCGAACGCGTACCCGGCCTCTATTTCACCGTGGGATACCGCCAGGATCCCCCCGCGGAAAGACTCTGCCATGTAAGCGCCAAAAATAAAGCCGATGGTAAGGACCCCGGCCACAAAAGGGCTGACATCGATATATTCCCAGCCCATTTTCTCTCCGATGTTGTTGAGCAGAATCTGGCCCCCGAAAAAAAGAAGGGTCATCAGAACCAAATCCGGAATACCACGAATAATTGTGGTGTATAGACCGGCAAGCCCTGCAGCTATTCTGGATTTGGAAAGTTTGGCAACAGCACCCAGCATCCCCAGAAACACCGATATCAATAGCGAAAGAAGCGCGACTTCCACGGTCAGCAACATGCCTTTCAGAATAAGCGGGAAGTAAGCGATGATATCCGACATAATTTTTCCCCTACAAAAACATCACAAGGTGCATTAACCTGAACCCAGCTATTTCAAGGTTCCGGTAAGAAACTGGCGAAAACGATCAGACCGGGGATTGTCAAACACCCTGTCCGGAGAACCGTCCTCCTCCACCAGCCCCTCGTCCAAAAAGATCACCCGGCTGGAAACTTCCCGCGCAAAACCCATTTCATGCGTGACAACCAGCATGGTACGACCTTCCTCTGCCAGGCTTCGCATAACCTTAAGCACTTCTCCCACCAGCTCCGGATCCAGAGCTGACGTCGGTTCATCAAAAAGCAACATTTCCGGTTCCATGGCCAGCGCTCTAGCGATGGCTGTCCGCTGCATCTGACCCCCGGAAAGATGCGCTGGGTAATAGTTCCTGTGTTCGTACATCCCGACCCGGTTCAAAAGACGTTCTGCCCGTTCCCTGGCTTCCTGTTTGGGCAGCTTCAACACATGTATTGGCGCCTCGATTACATTTTGCATCACCGTCATGTGAGCCCATAGATTGAACTGCTGGAAAACCATTGCCAGTTTCGATCGAATACGCTCCACTTGCTTTCGATCCACGGGTCTTCTCTCACCCGAGGTCGTTTCCCGCATGCTGATCAGTTCACCATGGACATAAACGTTTCCAGACGTCGGTGTCTCCAGTAGGTTGATGCACCGCAGAAGGGTACTCTTCCCGGAACCGCTGCTTCCGAGTATCGAGATGACATCCTGTTCGTTGGCCTCGAAAGAAATTCCCTTCAAGACGGCTGTCTGTCCAAAACTTTTGTGCAGGCTTTCAACTTTCAGGGCTTCAACAAGCGCTGTCATTGGCTGATTTTCCTTATTGAAATTTAAAACGATCGACCTATACTAAATTTTCATTATGTGAGAAAAGACAATTCGTCAACCGGCCTGATGTTTTCCCTTATACCGGGGTCTGATAGACGGGAAACCGGTGACACAACGAAACGATCTCCTTTTTGACCGCCAGAATCACATCGGGCTGTGTAACATGGGTAATCACCCTGTCCACAAGATCGGCGACAATATCCGCTTCCGCCCTTCCCATGCCCCGGGCAACCATGGCAGCCGTGCCCATGCGTATACCACTGATCGCACCCGGTTTCTGCTCGTCCTTTGGCAGAACATTCCTGTTGAGAATGATATTTGCTCTTTCCAGTGCTTTTTCCACCAGACCCGCATCAGCCCCCCTTGCTGCGACATCGATGATAACCTGGTGGGTGTCGGTTCCATTGGTTAAAACACGATACCCTTTTTCGATGAACCGTTCCGAAAGGGCCCGGGCGGTATCGATGGTTTTTTCTTGAAGGGCCACAAAGGGTTTTCCCATGGCCATCTTCAAAATCACTGCCTTGGCTGCAATACTGTTGACAGCGCTGGTTCCCTGACAACCGGGAAATACGGCTTTGTCGATTTGCTTTGCAAACACCTCTCTGCAAAGGATAATACCACCTCTTCCCCCCATCATTGTTTTGTAGCATGTCAAGGTGACAAAATCCGCACATGGGACCGGGCTTGGAATCACCCCGGCAGCCACCAGACCTCCGATATGGGCCATATCCACCATAAAATATGCCTGGATCGATGCTGCCACCTCAGCTATTTTTTTATAGTCTATCAACCGCGGGTATGAACTGGCGCCTGCGACAATCATCTTGGGAACAAATGATTTTGCCAGAGATGTCAGTGCGCTATAATCGATCAATCCCGATTTTCGATTCACACCATAGTGTTGAATCTCAAAGCACTTACCGGCAATCGAAACAGGATGACCGTGGGAAAGGTGGCCACCGTGTGAAAGCGTCATGGACAGAACTTTGTCCCCAATATCGAGAACCGAAAAATAAACCCCAAGATTGGCGGATGTCCCGCTATGGGGTTGCACGTTTGCATGCTCCGCATTGAAAAGCGCTTTGGCCCTTGAAATTGCCAGACGCTCCACGGCATCTGCATGAACACAACCGGCATGGTATCGCCGGCCTGGATACCCTTCGATGGTTTTGGTATTGAATACGGATCCGAGGGCTTCCATAATGGCCGGAGGAGAGTGATTCTCCGCCGCAATGAGGTCGAGCGTTTCTTCCAAACGCCGCGCTTCCTTGTGAACCAAGTCGGCAATTTTTGGGTCTTCGAGCTGTAAAACAGGCATGAATGGCCTTAAAAAATCTTTGATTTCTTAAAACATGAAATATTAAAGAACCCCGCAGCTAGCTAAGGGGAATACGATTGCTATTGCGGTTCAGGTTAAGCGGGCGTGGAAGGGTCGTCGGCAGGGTCCTGCCCGATCACAAAGGTCTGGACCAGGTTGAAAAGTTCATTGACGCCGAATGGCTTTGCTAAAAATGCATCAGAGCCCTGTTCCTTTGCCTTTGTTTCATTTCCCGGCACATCTGAGAAAAGCACAACAACCGTTCCCGGGCTGGTTTCTTTGACCTTGGACGTTAGCGCAAGACCGTCAATTTCCTGCAGGTTGACATCCGCAAGGATCAAATCGGGAAAACCTGACTCCTCAAAAGAAACCCAAGCATCGAACCCGTTGTCAAAGGTCAGAATCTCTCTGTTGACACTGTACATTAACGTGCTGACAATAAAATCTCTGACGATGACGTCTTCGTCGATAACGGCTATTTTCACGTTTGCTATGATGGTAGCCTCACGCAACTCTTAGAAACTGCATATCGCTGATGGTTTTACTGAAAGTGATGGCCTCACAAATCGTATTCAGGTTTTTCTCCAGGGCCTCCTGCTTGTGCGCTTCAAGAGAATGCCCTTTGGCAAAAGCTTCAGCCATGACCGCCAGCAGTTTAACCCGTTGATAAAAAACAGGTTCAAAATTCAACCTGTTATGGGAATTTTCATCCCATCCAAAAAACACGATATCCTCGGCCAATCCTTCAGCGTCGACTTTTACAAACTCGGCGTTCTCCAGGATACTGCGTTCACGATAGCTGCCCAGGGGATATTTGTTCAGATATGACTTGGTCATGATGACAAGAAGCTGAAGCCTCGAGATAAAAATATCGTCCAGTTCCATTTCTCTCATATTTTCTGGTTTGGATCCCAGTCTGAGCATTTCAAACACCTCCCTTTCCTTCAGCAAGGTATCTTTATCGGGGTCTATCCGTTTTCCTCGTAAGGTCTGCCACACTCTTTACATCGGCCATCCGGACCGATCACACCAATGCAGCTTTCATCGACACACAAGGTTCGATGCTCCCAATCCGTATCAAATTCGGCTTCTTCCGGATCGTGCACCTCAAGATCGCTCTCATGGGGAACATCCGCCTCCACGGTATCACTTGCCCGATATTCAAAGCCTTCATATGGTTTGCCACATTCCTTGCATCGGCCATCCGGACCGATCACGCCGATACAACTCTCATCGATACACAAGGTTCTGTTCTCCCAGTCGATATCTATCTGGGATTTTTTTTTATTTGGCATAATGACGTCTTCTCATGAGGATGGATTGAATGACTGTTTGGATCTCTGCTCTTTTTGTGCGTTGACGCTCTCTATCAATGATTCAATAATGGCTTCCTGCACCTGGCTTGTGATTTTAAACCTGACACCAATGCCATCCGACGCCGCACGGACAACGGTGGCCGGTATCTTGAACGCACTCCCTTCCCTGGAAAGTGACATGGAAAGGACGATTTCTTCCCCAACGGAGAAAGCTTCCCGGGTTTTTATGAAAACACCACTCGTGCTGATGTCTTCAATATAGTCTTTAAAAACCCTTTCCGAATCGGTGTAATCGACACTGACAAAGCAGTCTACGCGGACATGCTTCCGCTCACTTTCACTGGAACTTTTTTCCGGCACCTCTTTTTCCAGTTGTCCCAGAAGTATTTTTAAACGGCTTGCGGGCAGTTTATAAATCAGTTCAACAAGACGCCCGATGGTAAGAAACCTTTCCAATTCTTCTTCTGAATTCATCATCTGAAATCCCCTTAAAGAATAGAATCGTATGCTTAGGATAAAATAACCTATATCTTAATTTATTGTACTCAGGAGGTCAATAGGAGAAATACCATCAGAAGTATTGATAATTTGCCTGAGAAAATGTATCTGGATATGCAATTAGATCACGCCCCGAATTCGTTACCCGAGTTCAGGAAATACGACCTTGTCGCTTCGAATACCGGTAAAACAATCAACACGAGGTTTCGGCAGACAGAACATGACTCGCTCAAAACAACCCGTCAAACTCATCCGCCCGGCATTCGCCTGCTTGAGCGGTCTGTTGCTCACGGCCTCTTTTCCCGTGATGGGAAACGGTGTGGTGGCCTGGTTTGCCCTGGTACCCTTGTTGGCGGCCCTGAGAAACCTGTCTGGCTTCCATGGCTTTCAACTGGGCTTTCTCGCCGGAATGGTCCACTATCTGACCCTTTTGTACTGGTTTGTGCCCTTCTTAAACACCTATGGCCCGTTTCCGATGATACTCAGCATGGGTGTTCTTTTGCTCTTGTCCTCATATTTGGCAATCTATGTGGGGCTTTTTTCAATGGCTCTTACCAGCATCGGCATGTCTATTACCACACGGTTCTTTTTGGTACCGACGCTATGGGTTTCCCTTGAATTTATCCGATCCCTCCTTTTCAGTGGCTTCCCCTGGGAACTCCTTGGCCACACACAGCATAACGCGTTGCACATCATCCAGATTTCAGATATAGTTGGTGTTTATGGAATATCCTTTCTGATCTTGCTGTCAAATGGCCTGCTGTTTTTCCTGTATCAGCATGTTACCAGTCAGGATTGGCAGGGGCAGAAAACAGGCCCTAAACAACTATTCGCCTTTGCCCTTATGGTCGGGGGTGTCCTTGGGGCTGTCTGGTGCTACGGTGCCTGGCGAATTCACACAATGGAAAACAGGATATCCCGGGCACCGCACAAAAAGGTCGCAATTGTTCAGGGAAATATAGATCAGACAAAAAAATGGGATCCGGCATATCAGATATCGACCATAGAGAAGTATCTCGAACTGTCGAAAACAGAGCCGGCCAAGCGCCCGGACCTCCTTGTCTGGCCGGAAACGGCCATGCCGTTTTATTTTGACAAGCACATAACCCTGACAAAAATGGTTATGCAGGGGATTCAGTCCAGTGCAACAGACACCCTGCTTGGAAGCCCGGCTTATACACAGAAAGCGCAACAGGTTCAATACTACAACCGGGCCTTTCTGGTCCGTTCCGACGGGACCGTTGCCGACACTTACGACAAGGCGCACCTGGTTCCTTTTGGTGAATATGTTCCTTTGAAACGGTGGCTTCCCTTTCTTGGAAAAATAGTCGAGCATGTGGGGGATTTTTCCACCGGATCCGTTGGCGACACACTCGACTGGGGGAAACATAAGATAGGGACACTGATCTGCTACGAGCTCATTTTTCCGCTTCTGTCCCGGGCTGCCGTACAAAACGGGGCCGAGCTGCTCATCAATATCACCAACGATGCCTGGTATGGCAAGACGAGTGCTCCCTATCAACATTTTTCCATGGCGGTTTTCAGGAGTGTTGAAACACGACGGGCACTCGTAAGATCCGCCAACACCGGTATCAGTGGATTTATCGATCCGATTGGGAGGATTGTCTCAAAAACACCTCTTTTTGAAGATGCCATGATAAGAGAAGATATCCCCTTAATGAGCGGACAGTCACCCTATGTCCGATTTGGAGATATATTTGCTGTTGCCTGTATGATCACCGCTATGCTTATCATGCTGTGGGCAAAAACAGACCGAGTAAAATCCATCAGAAAAATTTTCAGGAGGAAATAATTATGTCACTCGAACTAAAACAGGCCATAAACGATCTTGAACTGCAGTTGGAAAACCTGAAAGAGTATCTTTGACATAGAAGCAAAAGAAAAACGTCTCAAGGAAATCGAAACTATCTTTGCGGGTAACGGGTTTTGGGACAACCCTGACGGCACCACCGCCATTTTAAAGGAACGCACCTCTCTCACGGAAACCATAGAGATCTATGCCGGGCTGAAATCAGACCTGGAAGAGTGTGATATTCTGATGGATCTCGCCATCGAAGAATCCGATGAAGATACCGTCAGCGAAGTAACCCGGTCCATCACCGATATCCAGGACCGGGCCCGGGTGCTGTCCCTGAAACTCATGCTGGATGGAGACGATGATAAAAAGAATGCCATTGTTTCCATCAATGCGGGTGCCGGTGGCACGGAAGCACAGGACTGGGCTGAAATGCTCTTCAGGATGTACGCACGGTGGGTCGAAAGAAAAGGCTATAAACTCAATGTGATCGATTACCAGCCCGGTGATGAAGCCGGGATCAAGAGCGCCACATTTACGGCGACTGGAGACTATGCCTTCGGCTACATGCGTTCCGAGAGCGGTGTGCATCGACTGGTTCGCATTTCGCCGTTCAACGCCAGCGGCAAGCGCCATACATCTTTTGCATCCGTCTTTGTCTACCCGGAGCTTGACAGCAGTATTTCCATTGACATCGAAGACAAAGACCTGCGGATCGATGTTTACCGTGCAAGCGGCGCCGGGGGACAGCACGTCAATAAAACCAGCAGTGCTGTCCGTATCACCCATATGCCCACAGGAATTGTCGTCCAGTGCCAGCAGGAAAAATCCCAGCACCGGAACAGGGAAATGGCCATGAAAGTATTGATGGCCCGTCTTTATCAGGCTGAAAAGCAGAAGCAGGAAGAAAAAAAGCAGCAACTTCACCAAAACAAGGATGACATTGCATGGGGTAACCAGATTCGGTCTTATGTGCTGCATCCGTACCAGATGGTCAAGGATCATCGGGTGAATCTCGACATCGGAAACGTCAACGCCGTCCTGGATGGCGATATCGACCCCTTCATCGAAAAAGTCCTGCTTTCGCGCAAAACATAGACAGTCTTTATACATTCGGCAGATGGAGCTATCTTTATTGTTTGCCAAGATAACGTTCCAAAATGGCTTCATCAATTGCTATATCACACAAAGAAAGAGGTCAGGTATTAAAAAAATCTGACCTCTTTCTTTGTTTTTGTAACCTTTTTGCACTTGAAACGTTATTGGATTTAGGGTGAAACGCTTCAATCAATTTTACATCGAACACAAGGATAGCTTGTTCGCGTATCTCATGCGTATGACCGGTGACTACTATCTGGCATCGGACATTCTACAGGAGGGCTTCACACGCCTTTTGGCTCGTTATCCATCGAGTGCCTGGTGTAAAGCCCTGCTTTTCAGAATTGCAAGAAACGCAATGATCGATGAAAAGCGAAAACTTCGAGATGGAAAAAGACAGACCTTAACAGAAAACCATGGTGCTCAAGATCACGAACAGGATTTAATGATCAGAGAAAGCTACCGTGAGGTATTGAAAGCCTTGCAAGGTCTTGAGCCCATGGAACAGGATATCCTGAACTTGAAGATCAGCAGTAATTTAACCTACCGGGACATTGCCGGTATCGTTGGCATCAGTGAAGCGAATGTTAAAATTAAAATTCATCGTGCCCGGATTAAATTGAAATCAATCCTGAAAAACGAGGTGTAAAATGGACGAGTTAAACAGTCTATTCATCGATGACGAAATGACGATAGAGGAAAAAATTTCTTTTGTTCGTCATCTTAAAAAGGATCCCCTCGATCGGGGATGACGTACTCCATTTATTGAAACAGGAAATGCTCCTTCGAGGAGAGGTTGTTACGCAGAGCCCGAAAATCACTTTTGCAAGCATAACGCCATGGGAAAAAATATGGGCTTTTATGCTACAACCCAAACGTCTTGTAACGGCGTCCCTGGCAGCCGCCGTCGCTGTCTTGATTCTTTTCCTGTGGTCACCGCAAGAGGTTCTTCAGCCAAATCGATTTGTCATTTATCGACCGGATGTTACCCGTGCAGAAATTACCGGGAGTTTTACAGACTGGCAAAGGGTTCCCATGCACGCTGTGGGAAGCAGCGGATACTGGGAAATTATACTGGCGCTGCCGGAAGGTGAACACCGCTTCAGCTATATATTGGACGGACAGGACAGTTTTCCCGACCCCACCATATTGACCAGAGAAGAGGATGACTTCGGTGGTCAAAATTCGGTCCTCCTGGTTGGAAACACGGTATGAACAGGCTGGTCGTTTCCATGCTCCTCGCTGTATGGGCCCTTGGCGGATGTGCCACGCCTTTTCAAAAAATCAAGGGGGAGCAGGTTTATTTCTACCTGAAAGATACCAACAGTCAGACAGTGTTCTTCGCAAGTTCCCTGGATGGATTTCAGCGCCACCCATTAACCCGGCATACCAAAAGCTCCTGGCGTATAGGCCTTCCTGCAGACCAGGAATTCACCTATTTTTTTATCCTGGACAATCAGCCGTTTATACCGGATTGCCCCTATAAAGAAAAAGACGATTTTGGATTTGAAAACTGTATTTACATACCGGAGTTGTAACCTTTTCCCGCCCCATCCGTTATGGTGACAGAAGCCAAAAAACCAACGGAGGAAAAAATGAAAAAGACACTAGTGATACTGATGACACTGATGCTTTGGGTATGTCCCGTCTGGGCAGATGACGTAGACGGCGCGCTGCCGGAAAACACCAGTCTTCGGATAAGAAACAACACCCGACAGATGATTCAGACGGGCATCTCCCGGGACGATGCAACCCAGCTGACCCGGTCCATGCTGCAATATCGCTTTCAGGAAAGACACCTACTCCAGGCCCAGAATATGCTCATGGAAACAATGCAGTCGGGTCTCCCTGTGGAGCCGGTCATGAACAAAGCGTTCGAGGGAATGGCCAAAAACAAACCGGATGGGCTCATTGTGCAGGCGATGAAAAAGACCCAATCGCGTTATGCTTATGCATATCGGAAGGCACAGGAATTAACGCCGGACCAAGAAACCCAAAACAGCCTCGGACTGTCAATAGCCCAGGGCATGGGAGCCGGCCTCCAGGACAAAGACATGGAGCCTGTCATGGCACAATTACAGACCCGCACCCGCCAGATGTCACAAAACAATGCGGATGAACTGTGCCTTCAGACGTTTTTGACCGCAAGCGTCATGGCCCGCCTGGGTGTCGATCCGGACACTGTTTCCGATGTGCTTCGTCAGGCACTTCAAAACCGATTTACCGCCAGGGAAATGCAGCAGTTGCGTTCGAATTTCAACAGTCAGTCCCAACAGATGTCTCCAAATCAACTGGCAAATCAATTCGCCCAGAAATTAGCCCGGGGCGAAAAACCCGGAGGGTCAGAATCTTCGAATGAAGCCAAAACCGGTCAATCCGGTTCCAGCCAGGGCAGGGGAGGTGAATCCGGCAACGCTTCTGAAAACACGGGTGGTTCGGGGAGCGGATCAGACAATGCCGGAAGCGGCGGCGCTGATGGCACGGGAGGTTCAAAGGGCGGCGGCTCCAAGGGAGGCGGTTCCGGTGGCTCTGCAGGAGGCAGTGGAAACAAATAACCGGGAAGGATCACAGGCCTGATCAACAGATCCCATGCAAAGGCAGGTCCCATACAGGACCTGCCTTTTTTTATCCGGACCGGAAGGGCAGTTCGGGCTGCCAATAGCGTTTAAATGCCTGGCAGGTCTTACGCCACTTACACTTGTGACAAACGGCAATATGCTTTTTGGGATTCCCCTTGTAGCGGGTACAGACAATGTAGGGGTCTGTGTGGTGCAGTTTTTCAGATTGTAAACGATTCATATCAGGTTCCAGATCCGGGAGATCTTGCCAAAAGGTTTGGATTTTCCTGTTTTCGGTCGATGATCACCAGCAGATGCCCTTCATCGATTTCAATCTCAGCGTTATCATCTTTAAAGAGATTGCTGATGCCCCGGGTGGTCCCCAAAGGAAGCGTTTCGTTATCAAGAGGGAAGACAAACCCCCTGAGCCTGATGCCTGTCACAGGCCCGGCCAGTGGAATAAGGGACACGGTATGCCCGGGTTTCTCTTCCAGATCGATTTTCTGATAGCCGTGAAGACACAATAATTCATATTGATTGTCCAGGATCCTCACAGGAACACGGCGCAAAAACGGCGCCAGCAATATGAGAACCGTTGAAAAAGTCATGTCCCAACGGGCACCCAGTGCTCCAAGAATCACTATTTCGCGGGCATTTCGAGCGATTGCCGTCTGGAGTGCCAGGTGCAGGTCTGTTTCATCCTTTCTGGCAGGAAACCGGTGGATCTCAATTCCCCCTTGTCCAAGGGCCGGCATATCTGTTGGGTTGATGGAATCCATATCCCCCACGATAATATGCGGCATCACGTTCCATCGTTGACAATGGTTGAAACCACCATCCGCGGCGATGATCAGGTCCCTCTCCGGGAACACTTCAAAGCCCAGCGGCCATTGGTTCATGATACCGTTTGCAAAGATCACAGCCCTCATGGTATTTGCCCTTCTCTAATCAGAATGATCTCTTTGGCATCGATCCACAATGCCATTTCATCACCAATATTCTGAGGCGGCTCCGTATTCGGCAGGTCAAATGCCAACACCTTTTCTTTGTCAATCAACAACCTGACCCGATATTGCTGGCCTGAAAAAATCCGCTGCTGAACCGTACCGACGATTTTGTGATACCGGGACAACTCCGACCCGCTCACATGCTGTCTGGCAATTTCGGGCCGGATCACCACCGTAACCCTTTCATGGGCTTTCAGATCGTTATCGAGAATATCCAGTTTTCCGATCTCCGTGTCAACACCGCCGCCAGGCAGGGCCACCCCTGAAAACAGGTTTTGGAATCCCAGGAATCGGGCCACAAACGGATGTCTCGGTTTCAGGTACAAGTCCTGCGGGGAATCCACCTGCACGAGTCGCCCCTGGTCCATTACCCCCACAACATCTCCCATGGTCAAGGCTTCTGCCTGATCATGTGTAACAAAAATGGCCGTAACATCAAGTTTCTTCAGGATCGAACGGATTTCCTGTAACAGATGTTCCCTAAGCGACCGGTCCAGAGCACCCAGTGGTTCGTCCAGCATCAACAATTTCGGCCGGGGAGCCAGGCTCCGGGCCAGGGCCACACGCTGTTGTTCACCACCCGAAAGATCCCCCACATTCCGCTGGGCCATACTGGACAACCCCACCAGCCTTAGCATGTCTTCCGTCCTTTCCAGGATCTGGGCCGGTGGCTGTCGCAACATGCGCAGACCAAATGCGACATTCTCGAAAACGGATTTATGGGGAAACAAGGCCAGCTCCTGAAACATCATACCAAACTGACGCTTATGGGGAGGCATGCCGGTCACATCTCGAGATGCCAGCAATACCGAGCCGGAATCCGGTTTCTCCAGCCCCGCCACAAGCCGCAGCAGGGTTGTTTTTCCAGATCCGGAAGGACCCAGAAGGCACAAAATCTGTCCCCGCTTCAATGTCAGGCAAACCTTGGTCACTGCAAACGAACCATAGGATCTGCTCAGGTTTACCAGCGCCAGTTGCTCCATTTCAAAACCCTCCCGAGCGCGGTCTCATTTTTTGAAGAAGCAGGAAGCCTATGGCGGTGGTGATCATCAGCAGACAGCTCATGGCCATGGCCTGGCCATAGTTCAATGATCCGGGATGACTTAAATATCGGAAAATGGCCAAGGGCATGGTGGGTGTCTGGGGCCGCACGACAAAAACAGTGGCGCCAAACTCACCCATACTGATGGCAAAAGCAAAAACCGCCCCCACCAAGAGGGCGCGCCTGAGGATCGGCCAGTCGATCACAGACCAGGTCCGAAGCGGGGAGGCCCCCAACAGCGCTGCAGCATCTCTCAAGTTCTGGGGAATGCTTCGCCAGGCCGGAAGAAGGCTTCGAATCACAAAAGGAAATGCCACCATGGCATGGGCAATGGCGGGAAGAATAATGGATGACCGTAAGTTAAGCGGCGGCTCGTCCAGGGCGATAACAAAACCAAAACCAAGGGTAATGGCGGACGTCGACAGGGGCAGCATGAATATCGGGTCGAACACCAGCGCCCCTTCTCTTTTGGAACCCACCAGAAACGCCGCCGACGACCAACCCAGTATCAGGGCAATCATTGTGGCGCCAAGGGCATATCCCAGGGAGTTGGCAATGGCTTCAATCGGTGCGACATATAGTATGGAGGCGGTTTTATTTTCCATCAGGCTGGCATAGTAAACAAGGCTGGGGCCCTCTTCAGTAAATACCGATTGCAGAAAAAGGGCCATTAAGGGCGCCCCCAGCAGCACAACCATCCATAGAAGATTGGCCCCCACAAAAAGACGTTCTTTGGGTGTCTGCATCTTTTGGCCAAGGCTCTGGGATGCTGGCGGCGTCAAGGAAACAGCCACCTTCCGTTCAAGCCGGGTATACACGGCGATCAAACCGAAAGTAAAGGCTATTTGAATCAATGCCAGCGCCGATGCCATGGGCAGGTTGAAAAGATGAAGTGCCTGACGGTATATCTCCACCTCAACCGTTGCAAAACGTGGCCCCCCCAGAATCAGAACGACACCGAAACTGGTAAAGCAGAAAACAAATACCAGGAGAGATGCCGCCAGAATAGCCGGTTTGAGCAACGGCAGGGTGATGCTGAAAAACACCCTTGGTTCGGAAGCGCCGAGCATTCGCGCTGATTCCCCAAGATTTTTTGGCAAACGAGACCAGAATCCTCCCACAATCCGCAGAATCACGGTGTAGTTGTAGAAGACATGGGCCAAAAGAAAAAACCAGATGGTTTGATCCATATGGATCACCGGGGCTTCCAGATAAAAAAGACGCATGAGGATCGTGTTGACCAGACCCCTGGGCCCCAGCAGCGCGTGAAAGGCAGCGGCAGTGACAACCGTCGGGAGTACAAAGGGAATGGTTGCCAGATTTTGAAGCAGGGCTTTCCCTTTAAACTCATAACGGGCAAAAACATAGGCCCCCGGCAGGGCGACCATGACCGTCAAGAGGGTCGATATGGCCGCCTGCCAGATGGTAAACCAGAGGACACCGGCGTAATAACTGGTGCTGACAAGCTTGGTCAGTTTTGTGGCATCGAAGGCTCCCTCGGGCATAAAGCTCAGGAAAAAAATGCTGAGAAGCGGATAGAAATAAAAAATGCCCAGAAAAAGGAGGGGCGGCAAAACCAGCCATATGCGCAGACGGGATTTCATCTCAAAACCACATCCATCCAGGTTTCGATCCATTTTTCCCGGCCCTTTTCGATGGTTTCCGGCAAAAGCATAATGGGAGCCTCGGCCTTTTGGGCGTATTTATGAAAAACATCCGGCAAAGGTGTTTCCGGGTTTGCGGGAAACACCCACATATGCAGGGGGATATCCTTTTGAAACGCCGGACTCAGCATGAAATCGATTAATTTTTGCGCCAGTTCTTTTTTGGCCGTGTTTTTCAAAATTCCGACAAATTCAATTTGACGAAAAGCAGATCCAACACTCAGAACACCCGCCGTTGGCGACGCTGCCAAGCTTTTTTCACTGTAATAAACCTCGGCTGCGGGACTGCTGGCATAACTGACCACAATGGGCCGTGTGCCGCCTTTGGCACGCACAAATTTACCATAGTAGGCTTCTGACCATCCTGCCGTAACATAAACATCGTTGGCGCGTAGTTTTTCCCAGAAATCCACGTAGCCTGACTCACCATATTTCCCCACCGTGGTGATTAAAAACGCCAGGCCCGGTGACGATGTGGCTGGATTTTGAACAATGGTCAAGCCTTTATAGGCCGGCATGATTAATTCGTCCAACCCGCGCGGCGGCGCCAGTCCTTTTTTTGAAAACCATGACTGGTCATAATTCAGACAGACATCCCCGTAATCCACAGGAAGCAGCCTGTGGGACGGGTCTAATTTAAGAGCGTCCGGAATGTCCTTTAGAAAGGGAGACTCGTAGGGCTCAAAAATACCCGCGGATAGCGCACGGCTCATAAAGGTGTTGTCTACACCGAAAAACACGTCCGCCAGGGGATTTTTTCTCGAAAGGATGGCCTGATTTAAGGCAGCACCCGCATCCCCGCTTTTGAGAATTTTAATTTCAGCACCGGTCTGTTTTTGAAAATCATCGAGCAAGGCCTGGCTCACCGCAAAACTGTCATGCGTCATCAATGTCACAAAAGGTGCTTTTTCTTTTGCATCCGCGATACCCGCGGGCAAAACAAGCAGCATACACACCACCAGGGTGCTGGGGTTCCACATGTTAACCTCCTGTTGGGCTTTTGTTTGTACGGTCAGGGACCCGATTGGAAAAAGGGAAGCAAAATAAAAAAACGCCCCCAGCGGAGGGCGTTGTGTGTATGGCCTTTTTTCCTCCACCGGCATTATCCGGATCAGGTTCAACGGTCGGATCCATTTTTCTTTAAGGATCCCTCTCAGCCCGATTTCTCGAGCTCCCGACTAGCCTTCTTTCTCAAAGGTTTCTTGTTTGTGTGTTTTCTATTAAACGTCTTTCAATTTTGCCTGTCAAGCCCTTTTCATGCCATGATCAACACATTCGAAGTCAACTTTCGGGTTTCACCACAGATAGAACGAAATGGGTGATCCAATGGCGATTTGTGCTGTTTGAGCCAATTAGGTCACCTTATATCAGCGCATGACAATCGACAATCCAATATGAAAACACGCTCAGTTAATCGCTACGCCTGTTTAACCATATGGCCAGCGCTGATGTTAGGAGCCCTTGCGGCGAGTTCGCAAAGCGCCAGGGGATTATTCATTTCGCGTTTACTGAATCCCGAAAGTTGCGTTCTAAGTAGAGTGGAATTCTTTTTACCAGCCCCAGGTGAGGTAGTCATGAATCGAATTGGCTGCGGCTCTGCCGGCGCCCATGGCCAGAATAACGGTGGCCGAACCTGTCACGATATCGCCACCGGCCCAGACCCTTTTTTTGCTGGTCTTCCCGGTGGCTTCATCCGTTACGATATATCCCCACTGGTTGAGTTTCAGACCTTCGGTGGAACGGGTTAACAAGGGGTTGGCGTTGGCTCCCACGGCAATGATGACCAGGTCACATTCCATTTCAAATTCCGAACCTTCCATGGGAATCGGCCGGCGTCTACCCGACGCGTCAGGTTCACCGAGTTCCATTTTCAACCCTTCCATACCCACCACACGTCCTTTTTCGTTGCCCATAAACCGGGTCGGTGCGGTAAGAAAATGAAACTCAACACCCTCTTGTTCCGCATGATGAACCTCGGCCGCCCGGGCAGGAACTTCCTCACGCGAACGCCTGTAGACAATAATCGATCTTTCTGCGCCCAATCTGAGTGCTGTGCGAGCCGAGTCCATGGCAACATTTCCGGCGCCCAGGGTAACAACTGTTTTCCCCTGTATAACCGGTGTGTCGTATTTAGGGAAAAGATAGGCCTTCATGAGGTTTGAGCGGGTCAGGTATTCGTTGGCCGAGAAAATGCCGATCAGATTCTCGCCCGGTACATTCAAAAACCGGGGCAGGCCTGCCCCGACACCCAGAAAGACGGCATCATAGCCTTCTTCAAACAGTTCTTCCACGGTTACGGATCTTCCCACAACCGCATTGCAGTCCAACCTGGCTCCGAGTTCTTCGAGTCCCGCAACTTCTGAAAAAACGATTTCCTTGGGCAGTCTGAATTCCGGGATGCCATAGACCAGAACCCCGCCTGGTTTGTGGAATGCTTCGAATATCGTGACATCATGGCCCTTGAGGATCAAATCACCGGCCACCGTCAAACCCGAGGGACCGGAACCCACCACGGCAACCCTTTTACCCGTAGGCGCAGCCTTTTCCGGCAGTTCTGCCTTTCTATGTTTTCGTTCATAATCGGCCACGAATCGCTCCAGGTTCCCAATGGCCACGGGATCCCCTTTTCTCCCCACAATGCACTTTCCTTCACACTGACTTTCCTGGGGACAGACTCGCCCGCAAACAGCCGGAAGGGCATTCTTTTCCCAAATCTTTTTGATGGCGCCCGTAAAATCCCCTTCCTTGACCAAACTGATAAACCCGGGAATATCGACTTCCACAGGACAGCCCTCCACACAGGCCGGCTTCTTGCACTGCAGACACCGAGACGCTTCTAGAACGGCCACATCTGGGTCTTGCCCCAGAGGGACTTCCTCGAAGTTTCTGGCCCGGATAGCCGGTTCCTGTTCGGGCATGGGTTGTCTTGGCACTTTTTCTTTTTTAACCTTTTTACCTTCCGTCACTCCCATAATTTCCTCCAACGATAAAATCGCCCGGCGATTTTATGTAATGCGGACTCCCGCAGTAGGTGCTTCATCCGTTACAAACCTGATTTGATACTAGGATCCCCTCACATTACAATAATGATCATAGCTGCCTTTCTCGTCTTCGGTGTAAGCCTGGAGACGGAGCATGAGTTCATCGAAATTGACTTCGTGACCATCGAATTCAGGCCCATCCACACAGGCAAATCGGGTTTTGCCGCCTACGGTTACCCGGCATCCACCACACATGCCCGTTCCGTCTATCATGATCGGGTTCAGGCTGACCATGGTCTTGACATTGTAGGTTTTGGTGATGTTGGACGTGGCTTTCATCATGGGCACCGGACCAATGGCAACCACGAGTTTGACATCCCCCCCATCCAATATCTCTTTCATGACTTCGGTTACAAAACCGTGGTGGCCATAGGAGCCATCATCCGTACAGATGCGCAGATCATGTGACGCTGCTTTCATCTGCTCTTCCATAATAAGCAGATCCTTTGTTCTGGCCCCGATAATACAGGTCACCTGGTTGCCGATCTCTTTGAGTGCCCGGGTAATGGGATGCAGCACGGCAACACCTGTTCCACCACCGACACAAATGACCTTGCCCACTTTTTCGAGATGGGTCGCTTTCCCAAGAGGGCCGATGACATCCTGGTATCCATCGCCGACCATAAGATCCCTGAAAAGAGCCGTCGACTTCCCAACCACCATATAGATGACGGTAATCGTCCCTGCTTCGGGATCGGCTTCCGCCATGGTGAGTGGTATGCGTTCACCGGTTTCATTGGCTTTCAGAATGACGAACTGGCCGGGTTTGGCTTTTTTTGCAATGGCGGGGGCTTCTATTTCATTGAGTATGACCGTACCTTCGGCCATCTCCTCTCGTCTGACAATTTTAAACATGGTATCCTCCAACATGGTTTCCATAATTGAGCGTTTTACGCAACCGTTATATTAATCATATACTCATAATGAAAGCAACCATAAAAACGGGTCAAACTCTTATGGTCGGCGTCTTAAAAAACGCCTGACGTATTTATTGCTTGATCGCAAACGATGTTTTCACTATTTAAACCTATAGTCTTTAACCTAATTTGAGCGATTGGAACCAAAACATGAAACTTTTTGACAGCCATTGCCATCTGGACGACCGCTCCTACCAGAGCGACCTTGAGACCGTGGTTCAGCGTGCCAGACAGAAAGGCATCGAAAACATGATGACTGTGGGCATTGACCAGGAAACCTCTATCCGTTCGATCGAAATCGCTGAAAACTTCCATGGGATATATGCAGCCGTGGGTGTTCACCCGCATCGGGCGTCATCCTGCTCAGACCGGGTCATGAAAAGGCTGACAGACCTGGCAGGTAACCCCAGGGTATGTGCCTGGGGAGAAACGGGTCTCGACTTCAACCGCATGTATTCTCCAAAAGAAGACCAGGAAACATGGTTTGTTCGACAAATTCAGGCAGCCGATGAACAACGACTGCCCCTGATCCTGCATGAAAGGGACAGTCATGGACGGCTCCTGGAAATACTGAAGGCGCATCCCAACGAGAATCGTCGTGGTGTGGTTCACTGCTTCAGCGGCAACCGCTCCGAACTCGGCGCCTATCTGGATCTGGGGTATTACATCGGGATCACCGGTATTCTAACCCTCCAAAAACGGGGAATTGACTTGCGAAAACTGGTGGGGTATATCCCTTTGGAAAGACTGCTGATCGAAACCGATGCACCTTATCTGACACCGGCTCCTCAGAAAAATAAAACCCGTCGGAATGAACCGGCTTTTGTTAAATCCGTACTGATCAAACTCGCCGAGATCCGTGATATGGATCCTGAGAATCTGGCCGATTTAACATGCAACAATGCCCGGCGTCTTTTTGGCGTCACAAACGCATCGTTGCGTTAATATATCAAATTAGCAACGTGCTGATACTTCAAAGGTTATTTCTCCTCTAACGATAGGGTCTCTTTTGATTCCTCTATGAAAACCCCCATCTGAAAAGAATTGCATTTCACAACAGAAGGAGTCTTCTGCCGCAGGGAGCGCTTGTCCTGTAAAGATTTGGTCACGCTGTCAGTTCTTCTGGATCATTGACTCGATCATAAAGTCCAAAACGGGACGCATTCTCAGAATTTGCTGTAATCTTTATCGGCCTCGGTCCTATCAACATTAATATTGCCGTTTCAAATCTTTGAAAAAGCATTTGGGAAATTTACTATGACAAGTATGATTCAGTTCCACAATTCAGCCTCTGTTTTACTCGCTCCCTATTGACAACTATCCATTGACATTTGTAACCTTATGGGTTACAATGCAACCCTATGATAAAAAGCTTCAAACACAAAGGACTCGAATCCTTTTTTTACAACGGGACAAAAAAGGGAATTCGACCGGAACACGCTGGAAAAATCGAAAGGATTCTTGATCGTTTGAATGCTGCCAGTGACATTATTGATATGAACTATCCAGGCGCTTACCTCCATAAGCTATCTGGGAATTTAGATGGACAATATTCAGTTCGTGTGTCCGGAAACTGGCGCATATTCTTCGAATTCGTAGATGGCAACGCATATGTCGTCAATTATGGCGATTATCATTGAAAGGTAAGATAATATGAAGAAAATGAAAAGACAACCCACCCACCCCGGCACAATTTTGAGGGAAGATTATCTGGTACCATTGGAAATTACGATAACGGACATGGCCGCAATGCTTGGAGTATCCCGGAAAACTTTATCGAAAATATTGAATGGGAATGGCGGTATCTCTCCTGAAATGGCGCTGAGGCTTTCCCGCGCCTTTGGGACGACACCGGATTTGTGGCTCAATCTGCAGAACAATTATGATCTATGGAATGCTGAAAAAGACTCTAGTGCTTGGAAAAACGTCAGGCCAATACCCGATCATGTTCTGCATCCCGAGCTTTGAATATGTTTATTTTCGACCTTCCTAGATTGTCCGTAGATATAGACCTCAACTAAATACGGTGGGTGCCTTGTAAAAGAGTGTCAAGAAGGTCTTTCGTCAGTGTTGCCCTTCACGGATGCCGAACAGAACTTCCTGGATTTATTGCTCGATAAAGGCGAAATAGATTCAACAATCCTAACTGCCGACGTGAACCTCCAAAACCGTATCCAACAGCAGCCACTTCTTGAATGGAAAGCCCTCAACGTTAGGAAATACAAAAAAATATCCTGATGCCATTGATATAAGACGTGGATCCGAACGAGCGTGGATTTATGATATAGGGGTTGTCAGAAAAACGTTCCGATTGAGGACCGTTTTTCTGCTACAAACCCTTATACCGCCATCATATTTTCGGAACATTATTATGACAAGCGGTATAAAACCTGAATACCCGATCTGGATCTTTCCAGGTGACTATATCGATCGGCTGAAAAACGTTTCAAGGTCGCTACCCTAAACTTATCAGAGGGCGTCCCTATTTGAGATTACTGAAGAAACCTACAAAAACAGATTTCGTCATAAACTGAAGATTAGTTCAAGTCCGGTGATCCCACTCAGGTGAAGATTAACAATAGATTGAATCGTTATTGATACCAGACAGTTGACATAACACCATAAATCTTCGGTCCAATATATCAATTGGTTGGTATTGATTTTATAATGGACGAGTGAGGTCAGTTTATCAAATTCGATGGCCACTATAAAAGTGATTGGCTTGCATTCGCACAAGAATAATTTAGGGGAAAGTATTTATTTGGCCATCAGCTGGGTAACGGCCTTTTCCAGACCGTCGATGGAGAGTTCGTACATGGGGAAAATATTGTTGATGGCCATAATGGTCTGGGTGTAACCCCACATGTTTTTAGATATGGGGTTCAGCCAGACACAATGCGAAAACGTGTCCGCCAGAAACTGGAGACAGTCGATACTCCGTTTGCCACTGCGTTCCTCCAGGTGGATCGAACCATCTGCAGCCATGAGCTCATAGGGTGCCATGCTGGCGTCGCCCACGATAATGATGCGTGTTTCCGGATCGAATCGGGTACAATTCTCTATTCTGAAAGGTTTTTTATAGCGGGGCGCGTCTTCCCACAAGGTGCTGTAAATCGTGTTGTGAAAAAAATAGGTTTTCAGGTCCTTGAACTGTGCCCGCGTGTAATCAAAGAGTGTCTGAACCACCGTTACGTATGGATCCATGGACCAACCACCATTATCGATGGCCAGAATCACCTTCAGCCTGTCTCTCAGATCCCGGTCAAACACGATGTCGATTTCACCGGCATTCTTCATGGTCTGATAGATGGTCTCGTCGATGTTGACCTGGTCTTTGGGTCCCACCGGCACCAGATTGCGTAATCTTTTCAGGGCTTCGCCCATCATGGCCTGGGTGAGAGGGCCACTCAAGGAGTAATCTTTATAGCGTCTGTCCATGGCCACTTTGACGGCAGATTTGTTTCGTGACACCCCGCCCACGCGCATCCCACCCGGATGAAAACCGGAATGCCCCACGGGAGATGTGCCCCCGGTTCCAATCCACTTGCTGCCCCCGTGATGTTCCTCGGTCTGCTCGTTGAGACGGTCTTTGAAGTATTCGATCAATTCTTCGGGTGAGAGGTTCTTGAGATTTTTTTCATCGATACCGAGAGCATCGGCAATCTCCTTAGGATTGTTCAGCCAGGAATCCAGAAGTGCCCTGGCCATCTCGTCCAATTCGAAGCCCTCGTAGTCCGGCATTTCAGCCCCTTTGAAGTGGTGGGCAAATACCTGATCGAACAGATCGAAATAGCGCTCGCTCTTGACCAGGATGGTGCGGGCGGAGGTATAGAATTCATCGAGCGACCGGACAAGCCCCCGGTTCAATGCCTTGTGGAGTGTCAAAAAGGCTGTCGGGCTTACCGGAATACCGGTTTCCTTGAGTTTGTAAAAAAAATTGATAAACATATAAAATTGCTCCGCAAATAAAATCGAAAAATCGATTTTATCAAACGCGACGTTGTCGCTCCTTTGCAAAAGGCACACCAGCTGTTTTCTGGTGTGCTAAGATATTGCTCCGGCGGATAAATACCTGCATTTCTGACAAACCATGCTTTTAAAAAAGCCGTCGACGCTCTGTCTGCTGTAATGCCCTGCTATAGTCCTGGCTTTTTTTGAACAGCACACCAAGGAACGGCACCTCACCCTTTGCGAGATTTTTCGGTTTGAAGTCCGGATCCGAACCCAGGGCCCGGATCCAGTTGATCAATTCCCGGGTGGCCGGACGTTTTTCCACGGCATCCAGCTCCCGGAGACGGTAAAACGTATCGATGGCAGTCTCGGTCAGGTCGGAACCCAGCGTTGGGAAATGAACTTTGATGATCCTGCGCATCATCTTTGGATCCGGAAATGCGATGTGATGGAAATTGCATCTTCCCAGAAATGGATCCGACAGGTCTTTCTTGGCATTGGAAGTAATGATAATCACCGGCCGATGTTTGGTCTTTACAACCTTGTCGATCTCGATGATATCAAACTCCATCTGATCCAGGACATCGAGCATGTCATCCTGAAAATCAGTGTCGGCTTTGTCGATTTCGTCGATGAGTAGAACGGTCCTGACATCCGATGTAAAGGCCTGGCCGATCTTGCCCATTTTGATATAGTCCTCGATATTACTGACGTCCCTTGTGGAATCACTGAAACGACTGTCATTGAGCCGTGTCAGTGTATCGTACTGATAAAGTGCCTCCACAAGTTTCATACTCGACTTCACATTCAAAACAATCAGCGGCATATGAAGGCTCTCCGCAATCGCGTATGCCAGCATGGTTTTCCCGGTGCCGGGCTCACCCTTTAACAGCAGCGGCATCTCAAGTGCCATGGAAACATTCACGATACTCGCCAGTTCCTCGTCCAGCACGTACTGTGTTGCTCCGATAAATTTCTTGTTTTTTTCCGTGTCAAGCATAACGCTCCTCTCTTCTTATGTTGTCCGAAACGCCCTTGGTCAACCTTAAAACCTTTTCAGCATGCCCAGGCGTAAGGGTTCCCGTTCCACAACTGGGTGTGATCAAAGATTGCCTTAAAACAATGGATGGGTCAATCCCCAAGGCAAATACGTTTTCTGCTTTGCGTCTGAACTGTTTGGTCAAGGAGCTTACCGTCTCCTTTTCAATATCGTCCGTCCGAGCTGTGGGAACAATCCCCCAGGCCAGATACTTTCCTGCGTTCATAAAATCGACGATGGCTTCCTGATAAAGAATCAAGCGGTCAAAATAGGTGTATGCATCAAAACTCATCAGATCTGCGCCGGTCTCCATCAACATGGACCAGTCTGTATTGGCACAGACATGTATCCCTGCCAAACCGCCCGCACGGTGAATCGTACCAATAATTTCCGCAAGAGAATCATGGATGACTTCCCGCGAAACGCTGATGAACTCGGACGTCCCGAAACCTGCCAGCGCGGGTTCGTCAATGAAAAAAATCACCGGAAACCCTTTGGCCGCCAGTTGCTCCACCTGCCATCTGGTCTTCATGGCTAGCAGTTTTACACTCATATCCCGTAAAACGTCATCATGGAAAATCGCGACCCCTGACGGGTCTTTGATCGCTGTACCAAGGGTGAAGGGCCCTGATATCTGCCCTTTGACGGCTCTGGGTGCTTCAGTCAGGCGATCGAGTCGTTCCATAAAGGCAAAAAATCCCCGGGAAGTTTCCCTTGACAGGGCAAACATCACATCATCCAGACCTGTAGAAAGCGATGCGGCATTTAGGTAGGTTTCATAAAATCCGAGCATCTCATCCTGAAACGCCGCATCTGTATTGTCCACATACAGGGAACCTTTACGCCTTTTTAGACCGGGTAGTCCGGGTGCAAATTGGGCGACCATTCCCTCTTGTTTATCCCTGCCGGGCATCTGGGACCAGTTCGGGATGGCCGGCGAATACGCCATGACCAGGTCAAAGGCCTTGTCGTTGTCCATTTCCGGGAGGCTCCCAAGAAACAACGGCAGGCAATCTGTGTTGAATGGTTTCTTCCTCAATTCAGGTCCTTATCCTTTTTTGTTCTTTTACCCATGCGGGTGTTACCCACAGAAGGCCTTTCATAGTAAAAGTCGAAACAAAGCGCAACAGGCAACTTTCACCCAATTTGAAACGCTTAACTTAGGTGAACGTTTCCCCATCGTCATGAAAACCTCTCCAATACGGCGTCTTCGACCAAAAGCGCCCCCGCTAAAAGATTGACACTCCCCGACCCCGATGGTATAATATTTTCAGGTTTTTCGTGATGCGTGTTAGGGGGCTTTCATGGCCGATATCATCGCCATAGATAAAAAAAGGAAAATTAAAGACAAAGAGCAATCCGAACTGATTCGGATGCACAAAATTATGGCGGTCAGGAAGGTATTTCACTGTACACACTGCGCTTCCAAATGTGAAAAATGCGGTTCACAACTGGGTGTCGGCCCGGTTAACGGACCGGCAATACAGCAGAACAAGCCTACCCCATATAATTTCTGTGAGAGCTGTGCTGAAGAATACAGAGACTACATTGCACGACTGCAAGGCAATGGCAATCCTGCGTATTACTGGCATAATGACGCCTGGCTTGACATCTGGCAAAAATGGATCCATTATCAGCACGCAATCGATACCTTTTTAAAATCAAAGGAATTTACTCGGCTTTTGCAGGAATTAAAACAGGGCGGGTCGATTTAACGTAACAGGAGGCGAACATGTTTGGAATAGGAATGCCTGAACTCATCATCATACTCGTTATTATTCTTATCATCTTCGGGGCCGGGAAACTGCCTGAAATAGGCGGTGGAATGGGAAAAGCCATTCGAAATTTCAGAAACGCCACCTCCAAATCCGACAAAGAAGAAACAGATAAAATCGAGGAAAATAAAGAATCCTGATTTTTCACCCAGTGCCGGTACTGACAAACGACCCATTTGGATCCGTATCGGCATTTTTTTGCCCGCAATAGCCGGAGACGAACAGGCGGACGACAGATGCATGGGTTCATCGTGTATCTTGTTCGCCATCTCATCCCACAAAACCGATGCCAAAACTCTATGTAGACGAATACACCAAATCATTATCAGGGAAACATGTCTTCATCGCCTGCAGGGAAGGTATATTGAGGGATCATTTCTCCGATATTATCGCGGATATAAAATTTTTAAACCGCCAGGGTGTTGTTACGACACTGTTCCACAACATTTCGAATCGATTCTCCAATCAGAAACACTTTCGTGAAATTGCCGACCGATTGCCTGAAACACGTGTCATCAAGGTGCTTCCCGGGGTCAATTTTTACAATCACGTTCTGGAGTACCAGCGTCCTGTTTTTAAAATCATCTTTCTGGAAAGAAAATATCTTGTGGACCAGAAGGGCTTGAAAATAAATGCCATTACAACCCAAAGAGTCCGGCAGTCCATTGGTGGATATGGCGATCTTATCGGTAATGTCAATTTCAAATCCATCCTGGAAATGATCTGCCGGAAAATCGATCATGGCAGCATTGACAGGGTGCATATTCTCCCCGCGGGTCGCTATACCATCAAACACGAACTTTTTTCCATCGAAGGGTCCGGCACCCTGATTGCCAACAACTATGAGGAAGTGCTGGTAAAAGTATCCAGTGAGCACGAGGCCCAGATTGTTGCCGGCATCCTCAGTATGTACAAGCGGGAACGATTTCTCAAACCACGCAATCTGCAGTATATTCTTAATAGGATGTCCCGTTTTTATGTATCCAAGATCGATGATATTATCGTGGGTTGTGTGGAGCAGCTCGATATCGATGCTGAAACGGTTGAACTCGGGGCGCTGGCCATCTCTGCCAGGTTCCGAAGTCAACGTGTGGGCAATTTCACCGTAAATGCCTTTGTTGACCGCATGACACGCAAAGGCTATAAACGATTTATATCTTTTACAAATAATCCCCGGCTTCAGAAGCTCTATCGTGGTCTCGGATTTGAAAAACAAAAGACAACGCTGTATCAACCCCGTCAAGAACAATCCCCAGGGGTGGCCATGTTCATCAAGGAAATATAAATTATGAACTGCTTTACAAGCATTGAAGAAACACAACGCCGTTTAAAAGACGCCGCCTATATCTGTTCCAACGAGATTGCGACGGTCGTCTTTCTGTCGGCGGCAACCAACAAGCCGATCCTCGTGGAAGGACCCGCCGGTGTTGGAAAAACTGAATTGGCCAAGGCCATTTCCAGGTGCCTTGAATGGGACCTCATACGACTGCAGTGCTACGAAGGTCTGGATGAGGCCAAGGCGCTTTATGAGTGGGAATATGCCAAACAGCTTCTCTATACACAAATGATGAAAGAAAAAATCAACGAAGTCATCGCCGGCACCGTATCACTGACGGAAGCTGCCGATAGAATCGCAGCCCAGGAAGATGCCTTTTTTTCAGAAAAATTCATTCAGCCACGCCCCTTGTTGAAAGCCATCTCTTCAGAAGAACCCGTGGTTCTCCTGGTGGATGAAGTGGACAAGTCCGATCCGGAATTTGAGGCATTCCTGCTGGAGATTCTGAGTGATTACCAGATCTCCATACCCGAGATCGGTACCCGCAAGGCAGCCCACATCCCATTTGTCATCTTGACCTCTAACAACTACAGGGATATGAGCGATGCCCTCAAACGACGCTGTCTTCATCTGTACATTGACTATCCAAACAAAGATCTCGAGGCCAGGATCGTCCGTCTGAAAATCCCCGCTATCCAGGAGACACTTTGCGACCGGATTGTTGAATCGATCCAGGCCATCCGGACCCTGGACCTGAAAAAGAAACCGGCCATATCGGAAACCCTTGACTGGGCCAATGCGCTCATGGCTCTTCAGGTGGAAGACCTGTCCAGCAATGTGATCTTGAACACATTGAACGTGATCGTCAAACATCGCTCGGATGCCGATATGGTCAAGGAGCATCTTACACGGATATCCTGACAAACCGGAACCGTGTCATGGTTCTTCACCCATTTATTACGGAGAAAAGTTTCAAGGGGCCAAGGGTGATACAAGGGTTCGAGGGGGGCTGACAGCATAACGCAGATATCAGCATCCCAGCTTCCTGGCATCCTAACGCCCCAACATACAAGCGTTCGTTTTCTTGGTAAAAGTTTTTTATCTCCCTATGCAAAATCTCATTTTAAAATTTGTCACCTCTGCAAGAGCGGCGGGTCTGCGTATATCGACATCCGAAACACTCGACTGCCTGAATCAGCTTCAACATATCGATCCATTAAAGGAATCCCAATTTTCACGGACTTTGCGGGCTAATTTTGCCAAAAGCCACCGGGACCAGCAACGTTTCAACCACCTGTACGATCTTTTCTTTCATGAACTGCGGGATAATGAAACCCTCAGCGGTTCCGAAAAAATTGCCTCTATCAAAAAAGAGATCAGCACACAGCTTAAAGCCGAATTGAACGACAGCGCTGCCATGGCACCCATCATCGAATTTTTGAATGGCGATCCGGCAGACTATCTCAACCGGCTCCGGCAAATTGAATCGGAAGGCACCGGCACGACCCGGGGTGTCGGCTCCGGCTTTGGGGGCATGGTCAGACGACTCGATATCATGCTGGCCATCAACCGAACAAGCACATCCGTCTCTCAGTTTCTGGCCAAAAACCGCACCAGGATCCATTGGGAGACCCGCCAGGACATTGCGGCGCATTATCAACAGCGCTTGAACAGCGCTCTGAGGCTCTTGACCGGAAACCGCACCCGTGGAAACCACCGGCACCGAATACGAAAATCCTATGACCGGCACCTGGGAAAACTCGGCGAAACCGCTTTCACATCATTGACAAAAAAAGAAGTCCAGGAAATGCGGGATGCCATAGGGGCCCTGGTACGGAAGCTGAAAGACACCGTTACCCTCCGATATGCCGTCCGTGCAAGAGGTGTTCTGGATGTAAAAAAAACACTGCGCAAAGCAGCCCAGTACCAGGGTCTACCCATGGAGATTGTTTTTAAGAAAAAGCCGCCCCGGCGGGGCAAAATAGTTGTACTTTGTGATGTGTCCGGCTCGGTCTGGTCGTCGGCAAAGTTCATGCTCAACATGCTCTATTCGCTTCAGGAATGTTTTACCAAGGTGCGCTCTTTTGTTTTTGTCTCCGGTCTCGACGAAGTCAGCCATTTTTTTGAAGACCACGATGTGGACCAGGCCATTGAACGGGTCATGAGCGATGCAGACATCGCCTATGACGCTTCCACTGACTACGGTCAGACACTGCGGGAATTCAAGGCCGACTACATGGATATCCTGAATAAAAAGACAACCCTCATCATCATTGGTGACGGCCGGTCGAATTACACCAATCCCGAAGCAGGCATCCTGGACGAGATGCGGGAAAAATGTCGGCGTGTGCTCTGGCTCAACCCCGAAACAGAGGTGTTCTGGTATTCAGGAGACAGTGAGATGAATACCTACCAGACGATCTGTCATGAGGTCAGACCCTGTGGAAATCTAAATCAACTGATCGAATTTATTAGAGAATTAATCCTTTGACGGTCTCATAAAAAGTCCAACTTCTGCGTTGTGCTGCATTTCTTAATCATTCAACGTACGACAGGTACGCCTCATGATTACAAAATTTGCACGCCTTGAATTTGAACCTTTTACAAAACCGTCTATAGGGGTTGTCAGAAAAACGTTCCGATTGAGGACCGTTTTTCTGCTACAAACCCTTATACCGCCATCATATTTTCGGAACATTATTATGACAAGCGGTATAACTTGGACTTTTTATGAGTTCATCAAACCTTTGACGTCCTACACAAACTGGCCTATCAAGCGTTCCAGCATTCCTCTATGAGTTCCTATCCAGTGCATCAAATCGATATTGTGGTGGATGAACCCATAATACAATGTCATCATCGGCTGTGGCCGTGGTATAAAAATCAACCAGGTCCCAGTTGAGTACATAGAGGTTGGCAATGGTCAGCATGGGAACCAGGGCGCCCTGTTCCTGCTTTGTCAAGGGGGCGATGCGATCCGACTGACGGCAGGCATCATTGTAAGTACTCAAGAAAAGGGTAAATTTATCCGGTCGCAGGCCTGCGGCATGCGCATCCCAGATACTGGTAAAATAGACCAGACCCAGGGCAACATCAAATAAGCGGAAATCGATTTTTGACCAGTCAAAATCGAAAATACCGACACCTTTTTCATCCCGGTATTTAAGATTTCCAGGGTGATAATCACAATGAATCGGCAATTCCATCATTCCCTGAAACCCTGCCTCAAATGTTGCCGCATCATCCAGGGCCTTACAGATTGCCGTATAGTTGTCCCTGAACAACCGGTCACACCGGCGGTCAGCAGCCTGTTTTAGAAAGGTGCTAAAGGTGTTCTTGAATGTGGGAAGAAAAGCCATGATCCGGGGTTGGACGCGTTCGGCACCGGGTGGTTTTCTGAACCCATGGGCGCAGTGGTGAAGGTGGGCAAGAATGCCGGCCGCACTCACGAATTCATTATCCGTCAGGTCCGTGTCGGTCCAGGAATACTTGTTTTCTCCTTCAAGAAATTCGAATAGCGCCCAGAATGCTTGAGTCCCCGGGTGATCTGCCGGCGGAGGGGTGACCATCAGTGTTTCACCATTTTTACATGGCACAACAGCGGCCGCAAGGGTAAAGCCATTTGCTCTTAAATGATTCACCAGGGCGTGCTCAAACCGGATTTCCTTTTCCATGGCGTTGGGGTTATACAGTCGCAGAAAATACCGCTGGGCACCCTCGTCGACGGACATCCATACGGCATAACTTTTATTACAACATCCACCCAAAATGGCCTTCGTTCGTGTGAATTCCCCAAGGTCGTAATTATCTTCCATCAATCTGCGAATATGTTCCACTGCTCCCCCAGTTTTCAGTTCTGATCGAGATTTTTTGGCCTATTTCAGGATTTCTTTTAAAAATTGTCCTGTGTAGCTCTGCCTGACCGTGGCCACCTTTTCCGGCGATCCCTGGGCCACAACTTTCCCGCCTTCATGCCCCCCATCCGGTCCAAGGTCGATGATCCAGTCACAGGTCTTGATAACATCCAGGTTGTGTTCGATAATCACGATGGTATTGCCGGCATCTCGAAGACGCTGCAGTACGGACAACAGCATCTTGATATCCTGAAAATGGAGGCCCGTGGTGGGTTCATCCAGAATGTAAAGGGTTTGGCCGGTGGCCCGTTTTGCAAGCTCCCTGGCCAGTTTGATCCGCTGGGCCTCGCCCCCCGAAAGGGTCGTGGCGGGTTGGCCGAGTTTGATATAGGAAAGCCCCACATCCATCAGGGTATCCAGAATCGATTTAATTTTCGGGTGGCTGGCAAACAGATCCCGGGCCTGATGAACCGAAAGATTCAGGATATCTGAAATGGAATGGCCCTTGTATTTGATTTCCAGGGTGGAGGTGTTAAACCGTTTTCCCTTGCATGTCTCACAGGGCACGTATACATCCGCCAGAAAATGCATCTCCACCTTGATATGACCATCTCCCTGGCACGTCTCGCACCTGCCTCCCTTCACATTGAAGGAATAGCGCCCTTTTGGGTATCCACGCAGTTTGGACTCCGGTAAGAGGGCATAAAAATCCCTTATGTGATCAAACACCTTTGTGTAGGTAGCCGGGTTGCTCCGGGGGGTTCTGCCGATGGCCTTCTGATCGATGTTGATGACCTTGTTGAGATGCGACAATCCCTGAATGCTGCCATGTTTACCCACCCCCAGTGGAGAATCGTGAAGCACCCTGGCCAGCGCCGGATAGAGAATCTGATTGACCAGCGTGGATTTACCCGCACCGGACACACCGGTGACGGCCACGAGCAGACCAAGGGGTATGCGAACCTGAATATTTTTAAGATTGTTTTCCGAGGCTTTTCGGATCGTCACCCATTTATTGCCGGTATTCCGAACGGATTTCCTGGCCTGTGGTATGTCAATGCTTTCTTTGCCGGTAAGATAATTACCCGTAATGGACTTGCGGTTTTTCATGACCCGGGCCGGGGTTCCCTGGGCCACGATTTCACCACCAAGATGCCCGGCACCGGGCCCGAAATCCACCAGCCAGTCTGCCGATTCCATGGTTTCCTTGTCATGTTCCACCACAATGAGGGTGTTGCCGATGTCCCGAAGATGACCGAGCGTGTTGAGCAGCTTGACATTATCTTTCTGGTGCAGACCGATGGAAGGTTCGTCCAGAATATACAGAACACCTGTGAGTTCAGAACCTATCTGAGACGCCAGCCGAATCCGCTGGGATTCACCCCCGGACAATGTCGGGCCCTTGCGGTTCAGAGACAGATACCCCAGGCCGACATTTACCAGAAATCCCAAACGACTGCCGATCTCCTTTAACAGTTCATGGGCAATTATCTTACGGCTCCCGGACAGTGAGAGATCATCCAGAAAACGGGCAGCCTCCTGAATGGTCATTTCCGTGATATCGATAATAGAACGCCCGTTGACTTTCACGCTCAACACTTCCGGCTTGAGACGCCGTCCCTTGCAGGTGGGACAGTTCTTGGAAGACATGAAGCGGGCATACCATTTTTTCATGCTTTCGGAGCGGGTCTGCTTATATCGCCGCATAAGACTGTTGAGGAGCCCTTCATGGGTGGTGGTGAATTCCCCCTGAATTTTTTCGGATCGCCAGTTGACCACCATCTCCACCCCATTGGAACCATTCAATATCAGGTCTTTGTGCTTTTTTGGTAACCGGGCCCAGGGAACATCCAGATCGATACCCCATTGGGATGCCATGGCCTTGAGCTGCATAAACCCCCAGGACCCATTTCCCGTCTCCGGCTTGGAAAAATAGTTCTGCCAGGGAATGACCGCGCCGTCCCGGATGGTCTGGGTCTTGTCGGGAACAATTTTTTCCACATCCATGGAGAGCATGGACCCGATACCATTGCAGTCCGGGCACATCCCCATGGGCGAGTTAAAGGAAAACAACGGTGGGTCCAGTTCAGGATAGGCAATGCCGCAACAGGACCTGGCTTCACTCATACGCATATCTTCTTTGCCCATTACGTGCACGATGATCTTGCCCTGCCCGAGCCTGAGGGCTGTCTCCACCGAGTCGGTCAAGCGTTTGCGAAAAGAATCCCCCGCCTTGACCACCAGCCTGTCCACCACCACCTCGATGGTATGCTTCTTGTGCCGGGCGAGGCTCTGAACCGCCTGGATGTCACTCACAACCCCATCGACCCGTACCCGTGCAAAGCCGTCTCTTTCTATATTTCTCAACAGTTCCAGGTATTCACCTTTTCGGTTCTCAATGATGGGAGCCATGATGAGAATCCTGGTGGCCTCCGGCAGGCTTAGAATCTGGGAAACCATGCTTTCGGCATCTCCCCTGCCGACACGTCGGCCGCATTTATAGCAATACTGATCCCCGACCCGTGCAAACAAGACCCGCAGATAATCATAAATTTCCGTAATGGTACCAACCGTCGATCTTGGATTTTTGCTGGCGGATTTCTGTTCAATGGCAATGGTGGGGGATAGTCCCCTGATGGTATCGTACTTGGGCTTCTCCATCTGGCCGATAAATTGGCGGGCATAGGCAGACAGGGATTCGACATAGCGTCGTTGCCCTTCAGCAAAAATTGTGTCCAGAGCCAGACTCGATTTTCCTGATCCCGACACCCCCGTAAACACGATCAGCTTTTTTTTGGGCAGAGAGATATGGATGTCCTTCAGATTATGTTCTCTGGCACCCTTGACGATGATGGCATCCAGCTCTCGTGAACTTCTTGCATTACGCGTGGTTGGGGCTGTTTTTCTTTTGGCGGTTGTTGTTTTATTCATGAACGATCGAGTACCTTATCTGTCCTTTGGTTCATTGAGTTAGCCTGCAAGAGTTCGACAATGGATCTGGGAATCCCGGTCATATTACAGGCGTTCCGATTAACCCTAACGTTGCAACTCATTATCTATACTTTGCCATGTTGTTTATGTAACGATAGGGTTAATTTAAGCACCCGGATGATATCTGGCAAGATTGTACGGGGAATATCAAGAGCATCGGCCTGTCAGGGTTGGTTCAGGCTCGATTTTATCTCTTCCATTGTTTCCTGGAAAACAGCCGACATGGGGCCACCCATGCTGACGGCTTTTTGAGCGGCGGCCAGCGCCGCCGCTTTTTTTCCCTGTTCAAATAAAACCTGGGCAAGATTGTTGAATGCAGCGCCCTGTGTGGGGAATTGACGCGCGGCCTCGGCAAATGCATGTTCGGCCGCAGGCAGATCGCCCATGGCATAGTAAGCATTGCCGATACCCATATGGGCGGGAAGATTGCCAGGCCATTTTTTCAGGGCCGTACGATACCCTGCAATGGCTTCCGGCCATTTTTTCGCTTTTTCAAGACCCAATACGGCTTCCGTGTAAGCTGTTTCCGCAGCGGTGGCAGGCAACCGGTCCGGCGGGAGCGTTAATAATCCCCAGTAGCTGCCCCGGGACCAGGTGTTGTCAAAAACACGCATGGCTGTTTCTTTCCTGCTCGTTTCACCGGAATGCATGGTCACGACACCTGAATCGGCATCATACCCGATGACCACGGCATAATGCCAAACAGGTACCCATGACAGTCCCAGGTTCTGCAGCACGATAACCGGGTGACCGGCAGCCACCTCTGCCAGGAGTTCTTCGGGGCTCGAAATTACGTAAGCCACCCTTCCATGGCGCCGTGCAGCGCCAATCATGGCCGGTTGCAAACTTCCTTTCAGGGAGGGTGTGTACACCGCCCCGGCAAGCTTTTCCGGATCTGTGAAAACACCGCTCCAGACAAGTGTCATGGCCAGAGAAGCCGGACCGCACTGGTAGTCTGTCTGGGGGAAAAAGGGAACCGAAGAGATCTGATGCTGCACAGGCATGCCATTGAATGGCGGCGACCATTGCCGCGACAGGGTGCCTGCGCAACCCCACATGACGATTGCTATAACCAGGCACAGGAAAAACCCTGTGCCTGATGCCAGCAAAGGCCTGTTATTCGACTGTCTTTTTAACAAAGGGAAAAATGTCTGTGTATCCGAGAATGTCCGTTAACAGAAGCACCAGAAAAACCAGTACCGCAAGACCGACAATATAGCCGATGAGGCCACCTGCGGGCAGTTGTTCGATGGTATCGGCAAACTGGATGGCCTCCTGATCCGTCAAGGTACTGACCCTTGCCTGTGCTTCAATGGGATCGATACCGCGGGCAATGAGAGCTTTCTGGATATCTTCACGTGCCAGCACACTGGTAATATAAGCCCGGGCTTCCGCTGCCTTCTGAGATCCCATCAGGTCTTCCGTGCCGATCAAGGCTGCCAGGGCTGACTGATACGGTAGTGACAACATCAACATCAATATCACCAGGAAAACACTGACCGGTCTCAACCTGCTGCGCATATGTTTCATGTCAAGCCTCCGTTTTAAAAGTGAATGGTTTGAAGTGTAGCCTGTCCTTCAAAGAGAATTGAAGCCCCCCCCGCGGTACGCCACGGGAAATACACTCGCTGGTGCTATTCAGACTCAGAACGGGATATCATCATCCTGGGAGCCTGAAAACTCCGGCCCGGGGGGTATATCGTTTTTCCTGAACCCGGATCCCCCTGAATTGTCAGCCATATCCCTGGAACCGAGCATCTGCATCTGTGATGCCAAAATTTCAGTGGTATAGCGCTTGTTGCCGTCTTTATCCTGCCAGTCGCGGGTCTGAAGACGTCCTTCAATATAGACCTGCCTTCCCTTGGAAAGGTATTCACCACATATTTCCCCGAGTCGGCGAAAGGCGACGATTCGGTGCCATTCCGTGCGCTCTTGTTTTTCGCCTGTTTTCTTGTCTTTCCACTCCTCGGATGTGGCGATACTGAAATTCGCGATGGCGGTTCCATCCGGTGTATAACGAACCTCCGGATCCCGTCCCAGTCGACCGATAAGCATTACCTTGTTAACACCTGCCATTTGATACCTCCCCTCTTGTGTTTAAATACAATAGTTAGTGTCATTAGACAAAAGTTAGTGTCCTGGGGCCTAAGTTAATGTCCATTCATAAACTAATCGACATTCAGTGCCTTGTTGCCTAACGACCTATTTTATGTTTTTCGTCTAAAAAACCACGTCCATTTATAAAATGTTTCTGAATCTGGAACGAATAAAATCTGCTTTTTTCCAGTTTAACCCCACAACATGCCTTGGTTGCCCATTAGTAATAATGTGTGTGTCACGTTTTTTCTATAGGGGTTGTCAGAAAAACGTTCCGATTGAGGACCGTTTTTCTGCTACAAACCCTTATACCGCCATCATATTTTCGGAACATTATTATGACAAGCGGTATAAGTTCGTGGTTGCTATATGAAACGAGATTCTAACCTGTATCTTTCAAAAAATCAATTGAAGGTAAGCCTAAACGATTTAAAGGTTGGAAAAGGGCCTAAACTGATTGATTCGAGAAACACAGATTATTTTTCCATATCCACCAAATTAAACCACGGTCCTCATCTTCTCGCCTCATACAATCCGCAATTTATTAATCAGGGACGCCGCTTTTGGGGGCGCACACCCTATCCCGTGGTGGTGGAATTGACAAATTATTTAAAATAATGTATAATAATATATAATTTAGCTAAATTATCATACAGGATGGAAGCAATGCATATCGAAAACCGCTATGTAAAAGATCGCCGAGTTCACGTAGATAGAAGATTAGGTACAACTCCAAAAGGATATATTGGACCAGAGCGGAGAACGAAAAATGATCGCAGGGGCTATTTTGATAGAAGACTCTCGCCGTGGTCGTGGCATTACTAAATCACCTCTTGAGTAAGATAATCGTCACCGCCGATGGTTCATGGTTTGACTCTGCAGTGTACAAAGGGTTTGTGCGTTGCGGGGCCGCTTTATTTCAAGCAACTTTTTCAATTTTCTTGCCATGCCCCATCCGCATGCCTCTAAATATGTCGGATCGGTTGCTTCCACACAGAAATACCAACGATAGCTGCCGGCCATAATGTCCTCAGACTACTAATTCGACAATTGCCTGTTTACCTTCGTCGAAATACTCAATCCGGGTTTCGTAGCTCACCAAATCGATCCGAAGGGTGGCCCGGTGGACACCATGGGCCCAGGTCAGTTTGAGGTGGTCGTCGGGGGTATCTTCGATGATCAGCTGGCCCTCAAAGGCCCGACAGGTGTTTCTGAATTCCATGAGCTTTAATAAACGCTGTACCACTGGCTTTTGAATCTCGATAGCAATTTCGTCCAGAGCATAGTTGTGACGGTTGATGTCGCGACCGTTTTTGGTCTGTTGAACCAACTCAATGTCGTTTTCACCGGCCAGCAGGCCCACGTAGTAGACTTGGGGAATGCCAGGCGTGAAAAACTGGATGGCCCGTGCGGCGATATAGGAATCGTCATTGCACGCCAGCGCCGAATAATAGGTGCAGTTCACCTGGTAAACGTCCAGATTCTGGTATTCGGGACCGGAAAATATCTTACGGATATTGGCGCCCTTTTCATCAAGGCCGTCCAGAGTCCGCTCGATTTCTTCCTCTGTCAGCAGGTCTTTCACATCCACTACACCGATGCCGTCATGAGTGTCCAGGGTAGTAATCTGTTTGCGGGGACAGATCATCAGCCATTGTTTCAGCACCCTGCTGGTGTGATAGTACAGAGTGTACAAGACCAGCATTGGCAGAGAGAAATCATAAGTCCAATATCCGTTGGCTGAGATCTTCTGATGATAGCTGTAGTGTTCGTGAACCTCGGGCAGAATTTCAACCCCAAAAGGTGAGATATAATTTTGAAGCCACTGCAGCAGCTGCCACACTTCAGGCTCCAGAAAAAAACAATTGGTGCCGATTTTCAGTGTCGAATAGGCAAAGGCATCCATACGGATCATTTTGGCCGGGGTCCGCGACAGCTGGATCAGGTAGCGCCGCATCACTTCGTGGGTTTTGGGTGAATCCCAGTCCAGATCGATCTGTTCATAGTCAAACGTGCACCAGACCTTCTCCTTGGAGCCATCGGCGCGCTGGATAATGGTATACGGCGGCCGGG
The DNA here is from genome assembly GCA_963744665.1 of uncultured delta proteobacterium. Taxonomy (GTDB): domain Bacteria; phylum Desulfobacterota; class Desulfobacteria; order Desulfobacterales; family B30-G6; genus B30-G6. The sequence goes on from CAVUUM010000013.1 coordinate 271,559, forward strand.
GTTTACGGGTGTATACCTTGGCCAACTCCGCTTCATTGATTTCACCGGTCGGGCTGAATTTGTTGAAGCTCAGGAACATGTCGGCAAACTCGGAATCCGGTCCCTTTTCGAAGTAGTCCTGAAAATAGACGGATTGTCTGGAAATATGGTTGACCATGAAATCGATGATCAGGTCGAATTCCCGTCCGATCAGGTCGATATCCCTCCAGGTGCCGAAGGCCGGGTCCACTTCATCATAGGTCAACGGGGCAAATCCGCGGTCCGCGGAAGAGGGGTAGAACGGCAGCAGATGGACGCCGCCGACGGCCAGACTGAGGTAACGGCGCAGCACGTAATGCAGTTCGACGAGGTCGCCCCCCAGGCTGTCCGGATAGACAATCAGTTGCACTTCGTTTTTCAGTGTCATCCTTTAATCTCCACTCGCTTCATCGATGAAGCGGTAATGGTGCATTCCTTCAATGATTCCACCGGCGCATTCGCTGTCTGCGAAATAGACATTTCGACTACTCTTTAAATCCGCCAGTTCATGGCTGTAGTTGGCTACCACCACGGCGCGGGGTTCCCCGCGAAGCATCTCCTCATCGTTCCCTGAATCGCCGCATACCAGGAAATTTGTCAGTGGAATTTCCCATTTGTAGCTCAGGTAGCGAATGGCTTTTCCTTTGGACGCCCGGTAAGGCAGGATATCCAGGTAACGATCGTGGGAGTAGATCAGGTTGTATCGGCACTGGTTTTGCATCAGATGGTTGTGGATGGTGGGCAGGCGGTCTTTGGCCGGATCCATGTAATAGCTGATCTTGAAACGACGCTGGGTTTCCTCTTCCTGATATTCTAGAAAATCGAAATCTTTGAGCAGCTCAACAATTTTATCCCGATTCCATCGGCTGGCAATGTGTCTGGCCCATTCCGGGCTGGGCTTGCTGCTCTTGCCATAAAAAAGGGCGCTGCCCACCGAGCAAATGATTACATCCGGGTAGGGGATACGGTGTTTTTCCAGGATTGATCTGGCCGAATCGGCGGTTCTTCCGGTGGCCACCCCGAATCCCATGTGAGCCCGGTTTCGATTCAGCAGTTGCACCAACTTTTCAAGCTGCGTGTTATCGGTGCCGATTAGCGTATTATCGATATCGGTGATCATGAAATGGTTGAGATTCATCAGCTGCCGGCCGATGGAATTTGACGGCTTGGCGGTGGCGAGATTGGAGCGTTGATTGGCGGCGGTCAGCTTGCGGATAGCGCTGGTATATTCAAGGGTATGGCTTTGCCAGGTGTAGTGCTTGCGCACATTCATGATCCCGTTTTTCGAGTAGCGTTCCCACAAATCCTTATTGGCGATAATTTTACGCAGTGCGGATGATACCTGCTTCATGCTGGCGACATCCACCAGGATACCGTTCTTGCAGTTGTGGATGATGTCATTGGGGCCTCCGTCGTCGGTGACCACGATGGGCAGTCCGGTGGCGGACGCTTCGAGAAGGGTCAGGCCAAACGGCTCCGTCAGGGCCGGGTTAATGAACACCCCTCTTCGCTCAGCGGCAATCCTATACAGGGCGGGTACTTCATATTCGAAATCGTGTTTTTTAGGAATGGCCATCTTGCCGTAAAGGTCGTATTTGTCCATGGCCAGGAGCATTTCTGTGAGAACTTCGCGCTCGTTGTCCGCCATGGCATCAATATCCTTGCGTAAACCGGCGAAAACGGCCAGATTGGCCATACTCTGCAATTCGAGATCTTCACCATAGGCCTGCACCAGCCCGGAAATATTTTTGCGTTTATCCGGGCGGCTCAGGGCCAAGATCAACGGTTTCTCCGGGCTCATGAAAAAACGGTTTAATTCCTTGAGCATGGAGGCCTGGGCATATCTGGCATTTTCGGACCGTTCCGCATCGTCGAGCATATCATGATAAAACGGATAAAACGTGTCGATGTCGATGCCGGGTGGGATAACTCGATACTCAGGGACATCTTTGTTGTGGTAAAGGCCGTACTGTTCCACGATTTCATGCTGGGTACTGGTAATCACCAAGTCCGCTCGGGCCATGATCTGCTCTTCAGCATCGATACGATGGTCGATTTTGAATTTCTTGATGATTTCCGCCTCGCTCATCCCCTGTTCTATGAGTCTGGCCATTTTGGCACGACCGAGGGAGTGGCCGGTATATACGAAAGGCAGTCCGAACATTTTGGCCAGTTGCATGGCCACATAACCGGCATCGGGATAATGACCGTGTACAATGTCCGGCATGGAATGGTTGCGCTTGATGAACTTGATCGTCTTGTCCACATACTCTTCGAGATGGGGCCAGAGCAGCTCTTTGCGCATATATTTGCGTCCCCCGCATTGAATGCGGACGATGCGAAACTTGTCGTTGATCACCTCGATGGGTTCGCTGTAATCTGAAGATACGCGCTTGTCGACAATTAGGCGGGTGAATAGATCCACGCGACCGATATCCTCCCGGGCACTGAGGCTCGTCCCTAGCTCCATGACATACTTGACCTGTCCTCCGGTGTCCGCATCTCTTCCCATCTCCGGGTTTTTCGATCGAATCAGTCCGTGAAGGCTGAATAGCTGGACATATGGCCACTTAGCGGCCATTGGCATCTCCTTTCATAAGCAGCTGAAAATCATCGTAAAAATTCTCGTTATCAGGTACGGCACCGGCAATACCGCATATTTGTGCAGCGAAACGGGATGCCTGACGGATGGTCTCTACCCAGGGAAGCTTTCGCAAGCGGCCGGCAGCCAGAATTGCGGCATATCCGTCGCCGGCACCGACCGTATCGACAATAGGGGGGCCTGCAACGGCAGGACTGCTGATTCGGCCATCGCGGTTGTAAAACGTGCTGCCCCGGCTGCCTCGGGTGAGCGCCACGGCGCTGATCTTGAACGTTTCCATCAGCCAAGGCGTGACGTCACCTTTATCAGCCGGGCTATCAAACGCGTGTTGAATATATGCAAGTTCTGCTTCGTTGACTTTAAGCAGGTCTGCGTGATGAAGTGATCCGGCCACGGCCTTGACGTTGACGTGGGGCGGCCGCATATTGATGTCACAAAAGCGTATGGCGCTGTTGGTGTCACGGGAAAGAAAACGATGCACCTGACTGCAACCGGGATCGGTTCGCTGCAACAGGGTGCCGAAATAAATCATCTCTGCACCACTCGCATCCAACACGCCAGCGACGTTGAGGTCAAGGTGGTCGTAGGCCACATTCTTGCATATATCAAAATGCGGAATGCCTTGCTCATCCAGATCCACGCTGACCGTTCCCGTGGGATGTCGGTAGTCTACCTGGACGTCGGCTTCGTTAAAGCCGTTTTTTATCAACAGGTCAATAATCCGCCTCCCGTGCCGATCGTTCCCCACGCGGGTGAAGAACCGCACCGGAAACCCCAGCTTTCTGAGGTGAAATGCAAAATTGAACGGCGCGCCTCCGATCCGTTGGTAATCCTGAAAAATGTCGATGAGAATCTCACCGATAACAACAATCAAATGGTCCTCCTTGGTTGATTATATGAGTAACGAAACGACCAATGGGCTTCGAAATAGATGAGAAGATCTCCCGTGGTTCAAGAAACAGGTAATCGTGTGAACCGCTCTATAATTGTTCATAATACCTTATCACTCAACTTTATGCAAATTAGGGGATGCGAGGGATATGGGACGATACGATCAGCGCCCTTGATCGCGTGATTACGATCAGGCCGATGGCCTATAGAAAAGATAACGGACACCGGGAGGCATATGAACGCAATAGCCCCGACAATTGGACCAAGATCTGAACGAAAGACGGCCCGACTTAATAATAACATTTTCATGATGATTGGTCTCGGAGCAACTTTGAAACACCTAATCTCTTACCTCGGCATGTATATCGATCTTGGCGGCGGGTCTGGTCGAGCAGAATATGACTTTAAAGGGGCAGATGAATTTGACATCGATACAAAATTCTTCGGGATCGGGTTTCAACTCGAAACCAGCCCGCTATCCGCTAAAAAAGTTTTCAGTTACAGATTTCAGGCTGGGCTCGAAGCAAGGGAATTTGAGGATGACGACAACGTGACCATGGAGCTTGGCGGACTTGTAATCAACAACACGTTTGCTTTCGGCGGAAACCCCTCTGAAAAGGTCCGTCTTTGGGGAGGACCTCAGGTTCTGATTGGGATCTACGCCGGTGAAACAGACAAAGAGTACCTTGGGGATGAAATTTCATTTACAGGTGCTGCATTCGGTCTTGGATTAGCAGGGGGTGCAAACGTTGGTGTTGGAAACGGAAAAACCATTCTTACCACTACCATTGGAGTGAGGGCTTTAGGGTTCTCAGGTGAATCAGAATGGTATAATCAGGACGAGGACTTGAGCGGCAACGCCACAGAGTTTTTCATCTCTGTTGGAATCTTGTTTTGAAAGGCATGCAACCGCTATACACGATTCTCGATTTTTCCTTTTAATGAGTGCTTTTCGTGGATTTTTGGATCTGAACTTCCCTCATCGTTTTTAAAACCTCAATACTGCTTTTTAATCCTTTAACGTATCTGGCCATATTTATTGCCCCGCCTGCTATTTGGGCGAGCGCTTGAACAAAATTTAAATCATCTAACTTGAACTCCCAAGGCTCAGATGTATAAACACGCACCGCCCCCATTAATTTCCCTCCGACAATGATAGGCACCGAAAGTATTGAGCATATGCCTTCTTTCTGTGCTTCTTTTGGATACTGGATTCTGGGATCATCCATAACGTCATAGATCGCGACCGGTCCGTCCTCTAACGATTGAGCAATGGATCGCAATGCACTCACAGGCCCCTTATTTATATACCCATCACTCAGCCCAAATGAAGTGGCCAGCTCCAGTTCATTTGTTTTCCGGTTGAATAGAAACAAAGAACAACCTTTAACATCCAATGCACTTTTGATGCTTTCTACCGTCATTAACGCAACTTCTTCTGGATCCTTAGAGTGCGAAATTGCCATTGCAACCTTAAGCATTGTCTCATAATTAATTATTCGTTTTTCCATGAGGTTACCTCCTGTGTTTGTTGTGGTAATAAATGAATATAGAAGCTATCTCAAAATCAATGATGCTTTATCAAATACTTGATCGTCTCAATGGTGATGGCTCATCATCAACAAGATGCAATACGATAAGTAGGACGGGTGAACTTCGTTCAGGTGCTGTTCAAAAGACAATTCTCACGCATGCGATTTGTCACATCCAACCACCTGCAAAATTTGTTTAGCAGGTCTTGTTGGACAAAGATGGATTATTCACTGGTGCGAAAATTCGATGGGAAACAGGATTCGATTCTGCGTATCGAGAAACGCTGCACGCTTCATGTGAGATGGAAATAGAGAATCAGAAAAAGAGTATGGATCAGTATACCCATATCGATGGCCGTTGTCAATCAGTAACAATTGACTTGGCCTCTATGGATATCCCGTTCATCTATTGTTGCGGAACAAGAACTTGGAAAAACTTGGGAGGGTTATAAAGCGCTTGTAAAATATGAACAGTTGAACGGCGATGATGGCAGCAACAATTCTCGGCACGCACATCCAGAAAATGCCCAGGCCCAGGGATAGAAACAGCACCGGATCTTCGATCATGGAATGGTTGATGCCAATGGAAATGTGCAGGCGTTCAAGTTCTTCTTTTGAAAGATTGCCTTCTTTTGCTTCCTCAACAATCACTGCAGCGCCATATGTCAATCCGAATATGGCGGCTGTGAGCCACAGAAAGCCAGTCTCTTTTCCAAGGCCGAGAACCTTTAAAGCAGGAGTCATCATAATAGCCATGTCTGAAAGATACGCCGACCATTGTTTGCTTAAAATTGATTTACAAAATTTGAGATAGCTTCTAATATTAAACCTGCGTTTCAATATCAAGCGCAATCCCAAGGGGTTTCAAAATTCTGAAAACCTGAAACGCTCATCCTGAAAAGGACCAAGATGCCCCAGAATATCCCTACCCAAAAACGGATCAAGCGGCACGTCATCGGCAGGGAACACACCTTTTTCGCCACAACCCCGCCGGGTCTTGAAACCCTCTGCGCCCAGGAAATAGCCGCCCTCTCAGTCCATATAAAAGACGCTGAAATCGTCCCGGGCGGTGTTGAATTCAAGTGCCGACTGGCCGGGTGTTATGCCGCCAACCTCCATCTTAGAATTCCAAACAGGGTCCTCATGCGCCTGACCGACTTCAAGGCCACCAACTTCCGGCAACTTGAAAAAAATGTGCAGCAATTTCCCTGGGAACTCTATCTTTCCCCGTCATCAGAACTTGATTTCAGCGTGAAGACCCGGCACTCTAGACTTTTTCATACAAGCGCCATCACAAAACGAATAGAAACCTGCATTCGTCAACGGATACCGCGACTGCCTTCCGGGAAGCCCGGTCTTCCCAAAAAAAAAGATCGTCAGCATCTGTATGTCCGGGCGGTGGACGATCGCCTTTTCCTTTCCCTGGACAGCAGTGGTGAACTTCTTTTCAAAAGAGGATTAAAACACGATGTCGGAAAAGCACCTCTTCGGGAAACCCTTGCCGCAGCCATATTGAAACTGGCCGGCTATGACGGTTCACAACCCCTGCTCGACCCCATGTGCGGTTCCGGATCCTTTTCCCTGGAAGCAGCCATGCTCGCCGGAAACATTCCTCCCGGATTTTACCGGGAGTTTGCATTCATGCAGTGGCCGGCCTTTCGTGAACCCCAGTGGCTTCATCTCAAACAAAAAGCGACCAGTGATTTCAGGCCCATGACAAGACCCTTGATTTTTGCTTCAGACCAGGACTTGAAACGAATCACGGCGCTCAAAAAGCTTTCCGGCAAATTTGAATGGCTTCATATGGTCCAGGTGGGTTCCCATGATTTTTTCCATCTCACACCCCAGGACATCTCTGAAACGCCCGGCATACTGGTTCTCAACCCACCGTTTGGTGTGCGCCTGAATTCAAACGACAAGCCGAAAACCTTCTATCATGACATCCTGAAGAAACTCGCAAAAGATTTTAGACACTGGCAAATTGCCATCCTCGTCAAGGACCGGGCTATCGCAAAACGGTTTCCAAACAACTTCAAGCCGTACCCGCTTTTTCACGGAGGGATTGACTTGACGCTGCTAATAGGCGTATTTAACTAGAAGTGACCTCAAAAATGTCTTTTGACTCAATCTCTGTGTTGGGCTCGTGTTTCAACTCATCAAAATACAACAGTATTCCTGCGGATTGAAACACAAACCCGCCTTGACCCTGAGCCAAAATCCTATTTTTGAGATAACTTCTACATAACTGTCTCAAGGTTTGGTGTTCACCTTGATATCGCGAACGGGTTGATTCGATACTATAAAAACTCATTTCGAGAAATAGCAAAAGAAGGAGCCTGGATATGCAAAAACAACCCCTGAGGGAACGCTATACGTTCATCGATTTTTTGTATTACACGACCCTTTTGGCAGTTCCCGCTTTTACGGCGTTTTATGCCATCGCTAACCATTCCATGGCCTGGCTGATCTTCTATCTTGTCCTGTGTCTTGCAGCAGGTGTTGTCATCCTTCGTTTCTACTGCACCCACTGTCCTCATTATACCCGCGAAGGTCGAACCATCCGATGCATATTCCTGTGGGGCATACCCAAATTTTTTGCGTCGCGTCCCGGCCCCCTCAGCCTGCTCGACAAGGCAGTCGCATTACTCGTTCCGGTCATTCTGGCGGTTTTTCCCTTATATTGGTTGTTGCAGCAACCCGGTCTCATGGTCATATTCATTCTGTCCCTGATTGTCTTTTTGTCCACGGTGCGGAAAAACGAATGCCGACGATGCATTTACTTTGACTGCCCTGTCAACAAAGCCCCTGAGGACATGAAATCTCATGACAATAATACATAAATTTATCCAATTTATCACAACCGACATCTGGCATATCGAGTCCAAAAATGCCTCCTGGAGTAAATCTTTTTTTCTCAGGCAGCTGCGGATTATTGTCCTTGCCTTCCGCGGTTTCAAGGAGGATCAGCTTCAACTGAGAGCCTCCGCGCTGACGCTCTATTCCCTGCTGGCCATCGTGCCTGTGCTGGCCATGATATTTGCCGTTGCAAAAGGCTTTGGTTTTGACACGCTCCTGCAGGATCAGCTGATCACGCGCTTTCCAGGGCAGCAGGAGGTCCTGGTCAAAGCGATCGAGTTTGCCAAGACGCTGCTGGCAAAAACAAGGGGAGGGCTCATTGCAGGTATCGGCATCATTGTTCTCTACTGGGCCGTCATCAAGGTTCTGGGCCATATCGAACAATCCTTCAACGATATCTGGAATGTCTCCAAGGCCCGCTCCTTGTGGCGAAAATTCAGTGACTACCTGACCATCATGCTCATCTGCCCGGTGCTGATCATACTTTCAAGCAGCGCCACGGTTTTCATCAAGACCCAGGTCACCCTGATCGTGGACAGAATTGCCGTGCTGGGTTTTTTCAGTCCGCTGATCTACATCTCCTTTAAATTGATCCCCTATGTGCTGATCTGGCTGCTCTTTACCTTCACCTACCTGATGATGCCCAACACAAAGGTCAGGATCAGCTCCGGTCTGGTAGCCGGTATTGTAGCCGGAACCATCTACCAGATAATTCAAATGCTTTACATCACCTTTCAGTTTCTGCTCTCGAAATACAATGCCATTTACGGAAGCTTTGCCGCCCTGCCTCTTTTTCTCATCTGGCTTCAGACCAGCTGGTTGATCGTCTTGTTTGGCGCCGAGATCGCATTTGCCCACCAGAATAACGAATCCTTCAAGTTCGAACAGATAACCCGGAAAATCAGCTTCTCTTTAAAAAAACAACTGGCGCTTCAGATTGTACACCTTCTGGTGAAAAATTTTGCCCAGGCGGGAAAACCCGTTAGCGCCCATCAGATATCGGCTGCGATTGAAATCCCCTTACGCCTGATTCAAACGATTCTCCTTGACCTGGTGGCATCAAATGTCATTTCTGAAATGGATTCGGACACCGGAGAGACGTCCGTTTTTCAGCCGGCCCTCGATATCAATCTCATCACCATCGGCTATGTGATCAATGCACTGGAACGTAACGGAACCAATCAATTGCCAATTCCCCCAACCCGTGAATCTGACCTCATTACCCAGGCCATGAGAAAATTTGGGGAAGCCATGCAAACCCATCCGGACAATCAATTACTGAAAGATATCTGAAGGTACATGCCTCGGCCGTGGGGGCCCGGCCCGGTATTCTGGCCCGGGTGGCCGGTCAGATCACCGAAAAGGGTATCAATATCAAGTCGGTCGTGACATCTCAAACCTGCATCAGCCTGCTCTTTTCAAAAAAAGATGTGGAGAAGGCCAGGCTGGCGCTGAAAGGGTTGAAGCCGAAACCCTATCGCAGAATTGAAAAACTGGAGCACGTCGCCCTGATCGGTATCGTGGGTGAAGGCCTTCTCAAAAAGAAAGGCGTGGCCGCCCGCTGTTTTACGGCCGTGGCCGTCTGCAGCGTGAACGTGGAGATGATCTCCTTTGGCCCGTCCAGGGCAGCCCTCTACTTCCTGGTGAAGATGGAAGATCTTCCCAGGGCGATCACTGCCATTCACAGCACCTTTTTTTCTGATCCGCGCTGTGTGTTATAGCGCATCAATTCGTTTCACGAATTTATGGTTGAACATATGACGTCAGTTCCGCCACGTCATCAATGGACAGGCCGATACCACGTACATAGACCTTATCGTCTGTTTCGGCGTCTTCCAGGGGATTGCAATCTTTTGCTGTCAACGTATCATCAAAATCTCCCGCCGGAACAGCGATGGGATCACCGAAGGCAACTATGGAGCTCATGTCTTCCGCAACGCCCGGGGCAGATTCCTGATAAAACGTGTCGCCCACCTGGGGGTTCCCTGGCATCAAGATACCGGGAAGCGCACCATTCTCACCGGCACGCCATGCGCCTGTGTTAGCGACAACGACGCCATTTTCGTATATATCCACATCTTCACCGAAATAGCATACGGTCCCGTCCGCTGCCTGGGCAATGAAGTTCCGGGAGATTTCGATGAGTTCGCCGTCTTCATACTCCGTCTCTACCATAACGAGCGTATCGACACCCGCAACATTCTCGATAACAGCTGGATCGTCAACCGTGATCTCAACGAGGACGGTTTCTCCATCATCTACCCCTTCCAGCACAAGCTCAGTCCCTGCTGCCAAAGGAAAGAACGCATTGTCGATGGTCGTCGAGAACCCACCCGCACCCGGATCACATACAGCAATATCAAGGGTGGGTTCCGGGCAGGTTTCGTCGTCACCACCACCGCCGCCTCCGCCGCTATTGCATCCAGAAAAACTGAAAATCAGGAAAATTGCCAAAGCTGTCGTTAAAAGATATCCATATCGTTTCATGATAGCCCCCTTTTGTCTGGTATCCCCGAAGGGACAATAAATAAATGATCAAAACCGTACTCCCCAATGGCGTACCACCAAACCTGAGGCTCTGGTATTCGGTATAAAAAAGACTCTCCATTTTGCAGTGGCGAGCCCATTGGCACCTGTTCATTGTATCAATATATTGAACAACGTGAGTGTGCCGAGAGGCCCTCAGGTTTCCCAGCCAAGTACCCTAACCCGCAAAAGTCTCGTGCTTGGCTTTTTTTGTTCTTATCATTTATTTGGGATAATATTCCCAAATATTTTTATTGTCAAGAAAAAAAACAGACCCATCAAAAAACGGCCTTTTTTTTGACAAAGCCATTTTGATCTGATAGGTAGAATTTATATTTTCATCCCGCGACGTTACAACAAATGCTTAATATATTTAAATGGCTATGGTACCAATAAACGGATTGATACCGATCAAGCCAGACCAACACACAACAAGGTGCTGTTTTCAAGACCCACGCACCGCTATTTAGAGGGAGGTAGATAAAAATGAAACATAAACCGATGGTTCAATTCCTTTTGCTGTGTTTAATTCTAATCTTTGCCATTGCAGCCGTGCCTGGATCCGCCATAAGCAAAACGCTGGTTTTTGGACGCGGCGGGGACAGTGTCGGCCTGGATCCTGCCTATGAAACAGATGGCAACTCCTTTATGGTCTGTGACAATATCTTCGAAGCATTGGTGGCGTATGCCGATGAGAGCACGGCGCTGGAGCCGGGTCTGGCCAAATCATGGGATATCTCGTCCGATGGCAAGACCTATACATTTCATCTGCAGAAAGGTGTTAAATTTCATGACGGCACGCCCTTTAATGCCAACGCGGTAGTCTTTTCCATCGGCCGGATGATGAAAGAGCGCAACGTCAAATTCCTTGGTAAGGGCTGGGACATCCCTGCCCAGGAACGCCCACCTGAATACTGGGTATCCATGGAGATGGACGACACCATCGGCAGCATCGAAGCCGTGGATGATGACACCGTGGTGTTTAAACTGAAACGCGTGGAAGCGCCTTTTCTAGGCAAACATGGGCATGGATTTCGCCGACATCATCAGCCCCACCGCCTTTTTGAAAAATCCCAAGGAATTCTTGCGTAACCCTGTTGGAACAGGCCCGTTCAAATTTGCCCAGTGGATTAAAGATGACCGTATCGTTCTGGAGAAAAATACGGACTATTGGGACAAATCCGGCGGCCCATACCTCGACAAACTCATCTTCCGGTCTATTCCTGAAAATTCCGTTCGCTTTCTGGAACTGAAAACCGGAAACATCCATATTTGTCAGTTCCCCAATCCGGCGGATATCGATATGGCGAGCAAAGATCCTAATCTGATCCTTCCGACCCAGCCGGGTATGAATGTCGGGTATCTTTCCTTCAACCACACCAAGGAACCCTGGAAGAGTAACGTCAATCTGCGAAAGGCCATTGCCCACGGCATCAATCGCAAAGCCATCGTGGATAATATTTATCAGGGAATGGGGCAGGTTGCCAAAAATCCGATTCCCCCAACCATGTGGGGTTACAACACGTCGGTTCCGGGTTATGCCTATGATGTTGACCTGGCCAAAAAATATCTGGCCGATGCCGGTTTCCCCGAAGGCAAGGGACTTGGAGAAATTACCTTGTGGTCCATGCCGGTGCCCCGGCCCTACAACCCCGAAGGTCAGAAAATCGGTGTTGCCATGGCAGCAGATCTGAAAAAATTGGGCATCACCGCCAGAATCGTCAGTTATGACTGGGGAACCTATCTCAAAAGGCAGCGCGAGCAGCCGGATGATATGGATCTGTTCCAGCTGGGATGGACCGGTGACAATGGTGATCCGGACAACTTTCTGGCCGTACTGTTTGACGGTCTGGCCTCATCCTCCGTCAGAACCCAGTGGCATAACGAGACCTACCACGACCTGATGCTGAAGGGCAAACAAACGGTCGACCAGGCCAAGCGTACAAAGATCTATGAAGATGCCCTGCAGCTGCTGTTTGATGAATGCCCGGTCATTCCCGTGGCACACTCCACCGTTATCTGGCCGGCCCAAAAGAGCGTTCAGAACTTCAAGTTGCATCCCACAGGATCTGTGCGGATGAAAAATGTCAGTTTGAAATAAACCGGAACATATCAACCCACAAGCCATAAGCTGTAAGCGATAAACTGCTTACGGCTTATGGCTTACAGCTCACCGCTAATAGTTATATGCTTTCTTACGCCATCAGACGCATATTGATTTTGATACCCACCCTGCTGGGGGTGTCTATCATTGTCTTTCTCATGCTTCACCTGACACCGGGCGATCCCGCCGAACTGCTGCTGGGAGAACGGGCCACAGACGAAGCACTGCACCAGATTCGTGAACATCTGGGCTTGAATGAACCCCTGTACGTTCAATACGGCATGTTTCTCAAACGTTTGATGAAAGGCGACCTGGGTGAAACCATCTGGACCCGGCAAAAGGTCTGGGTCGAAGTCAAGCAGCGCTTTCCGGCCACCATTGAGCTGGCTGTGACCGCTCTTTTTATCGCCTGTCTGTTCGGTGTCACCCTGGGCATTATCTCTGCCACCAGGCAATATTCAGTCTTCGACTATGTCAGTATGCTGGGAGCCCTTACAGGGGTCAGTATGCCCATATTCTGGCTCGGTCTCGTATTCATGCTCATTTTTTCTGTCAATCTGGGGTGGCTCCCCCTGTCTGCCCGGTTGAGTATCGATGTCGACCTCCAGGTCATTACAAACATCTATACCCTGGACGCCCTGCTGACCCGTAACTGGGTGGCCTTGAAAGACGCTCTGTGGCACCTCATCATGCCGGCGGTCACCCTGAGCACCATCCCCATGGCGATCATTGCCAGAATGACCCGCTCGGCCATGCTGGATGTGCTGCGTCAGGACTATATCAAAACCGCCAAAGCAAAAGGGCTTTCGCAGTTCAAGGTGGTCTATAAGCATGGTCTTCGAAATGCCCTGATCCCGGTGGTGACAACCATTGGTCTGCAGTTTGGTGTCACCCTGGGGGGAGCGATACTCACCGAATCCATTTTTGCCTGGCCGGGTGTGGGGAAATGGATGTACGATGCAGTGACGCAGCGCGATTATATGGTCATTCAAGGGGGCACACTCTTTATTGCCGCCCTTTTCATATTGATAAATCTGTGTGTGGATATTCTCTACGCCATCATCAACCCGAGGATAAGTGTCCAGTAATTTCATGCCTGATAAACCAAAACGAAAAAAAAATCCCCAGGATCGGCACCCATTTCTCGAACAGATGTCTCAACTCTGGCGCAACAAGACCGCTGTAGCCGGGTTGATACTTGTTTCTCTTTTTATCACGGCAGCCATTTTTGCACCCCTGATAAGCCCCCATAATCCTAACGAGACCTCCCTGTATGATCAACTCAAACCACCCATGTGGCACGACAAGGGAACCTCAAAAAACATCCTGGGAACCGACGATCTGGGGCGGGACATTCTCTCTAGATTGATTTACGGTGCGCGGGTATCCCTGATGGTTTCCATGGTCAGTGTCGGTCTGGCATTTGTACTGGGAACGTTTTTCGGATCATTGGCAGGTTACTATAAAGGAACGCTGGACAGCATTATCATGCGCATCATGGATATCATCCTGGCTTTCCCGTATCTGCTGCTGGCCATCGTCGTTGTGGCCTATCTGGGTCCCAGTCTTAAGAACGCCATGATGGCCATCGGCATCACCTATGTTCCCCGTTTTGCACGTATTGTCCGGGGCAGCGTCCTGGAAGAGTGTGGAAAAGATTATGTTACGGCGGCCCGGTCTATCGGTGCCAGAGATCTGCGTATCATTTTCCTGGCTATTTTACCAAACTGCCTGGGTCCTCTTATTGTCCAGACGACCCTGTCCTTTGCTTCGGCCATTCTGGATGCTGCTGCCTTGAGTTTTCTGGGTCTGGGCGCACAACCCCCCACACCTGAATGGGGCGCCATGATCGCCCGAAGCCGCTCCCTGATTCTCAGGGCCTCCTGGGTAATGACCTTCCCGGGTATCGCCATTTTATTTGCTGTTCTTGGATTCAACCTTTTTGGCGACGGTCTCAGGGACGCACTTGACCCGCGCTTGAGAGACTAAATCAAATGCCGGAGACTGCACTATTAGACATCGTTAATTTAAAAACCCATTTTTTTGTGCGGGGGCAGGTGGCGAGGGCTGTCGACGATGTCAGCCTCACCATCGAATCGGGAAAGACCCTGGGACTGGTGGGTGAATCCGGATGCGGAAAAAGTGTCACCGCCCATTCCATCATTCAGCTCATTCCAGATCCCCCCGGCAAAATCGTGGGGGGTGAGATCTTTTTCAATGGCAACAATCTGCTGGCCTATTCTGAAAAACAGATGCGAAAAATCCGGGGCAAGCAGATATCCATGATTTTTCAAGAACCCATGACATCCCTCAACCCTGTTTTTCCCGTGGGGGATCAGGTGGGAGAGGTCATTCGATTACACGAGAAGCTATCGGCAAAAGAAACCCATTCCCGGGTGATAGACATGTTTCACCGGGTCGGTATCCCGGCCGCGGAACAGCGACTGGATGAATACCCTCATCAGATGAGCGGTGGCATGCGGCAGCGGGTCATGATCGCCATGGCCCTGGCCTGCAACCCCAAAATGATGATTGCGGATGAGCCTACCACAGCGCTGGATGTAACCATACAGGCTCAGATTCTCGACCTGATGAACAAACTGAAGGAAGACACGGGGGCATCCATTCTTTTTATCACCCACGACCTGGGGGTCATTGCCGAGATGGCACAACACGTTGCGGTGATGTATGCCGGTCGTATTGTGGAGTACGCCAGTGCCGAAACCCTTTTCTTGACCCCAAAGCACCCGTATACCATTGGCCTCATGGAATCGATTCCCGTTCTGGGAAAAAAGAAAAAATCAAAGCGGCTTTCCACCATTGCGGGTGTGGTTCCGTCTCTTTTTGACCTGCCGGAAGGCTGTCTCTTCAGTGACCGCTGCCCGGACGTGTTTTCCGACTGTCGAAAAATACCCCCCCGGCAATATGATGTGGGGAAAAATCATGCGGTGAGGTGTCTGAAATATGCATGATACCATGATTGGAACAAAACCGCTTTTGAGAGCCGAAGGACTGGTAAAACATTATCCAATTCTGGGCGGTGTGTTTCTAAAAGAAATTGCAGCTGTTAAAGCTGTCGACGGTGTGGATATCTCCATCAACAAAGGGGAAACCCTGGGTCTTGTAGGTGAATCCGGGTGCGGAAAGTCGACCCTGGGTCGCGCCATTGTGAGACTGGAAGAACCCACGGCCGGCGCTGTTTACTTCAACGATGAAAACATTCTCGAATACACCCCCACACAGGTCCGGAGTCTGCGAAAAGAAATGCAAATTGTTTTCCAGGACCCATTCTCTTCACTGAACCCCAGGAAAACAGTCGCCTATATCATCGGAGAGCCCCTCCTGGTTCATGGCGTAGGAAATCGCCAAGAAAGAGACGCCAGGGTTTTGGATCTTCTGGAAGTCGTGGGGCTGAAACGGGAACACATGCGACGCTATCCGCACCAGTTTTCAGGCGGGCAACGTCAGCGAATCGGTGTTGCGCGGGCACTGGCACTCAACCCCCAGCTTATCATCTGTGATGAAGCCGTATCGGCGCTGGATGTTTCCATTCAGGCACAGGTCATCAATCTTTTTCAGGATCTGCAGGCAGAGTTCAACCTGACCTACCTGTTCATATCCCACGACCTGAGCGTCGTAGAACACATCAGCGACCGGGTGGCCGTCATGTACCTGGGTAAAATCGTGGAGCTCGCCCATAGTGAAAAACTGTATCGGCGCCCCCTGCACCCTTATACCCAGGCCTTGCTGTCTGCCTCCCCATCTCCGGACCCCACCATGAAACAAAAACGGATAATTCTCAAGGGAGATGTCCCCAGTCCCATCGACCCGCCAAAAGGGTGCCGGTTTCACACACGCTGCCTCTATGCAAAGGAGGTCTGCCATACCCAGGAGCCCCCCTTCGAAGAAATTGAACAGGACCATAGGGTCTCCTGCTTCTTCGCTGGAACTCTCGGCTGATCATATTGCTGGACAATTATGATCTGACACAGCGTTGCCACGCCTAAAAGCATGCGGCTATTTTGAAACAAATGTACTACCCCAAACAGGAGATTCGTTGGGGGTTTGTATTACCACGAATATAATTGACTTGGCACATAGATCAAACGACAAAATAGTTTTCCCATGCCTTATCTAAACATGCTTTCGTCAATACGGGTGGCTTTTTATCAAAACTCGCAAAGTCAATTATTTGATCGATCAAATCTCTCGGATCGCAGCAAGATAAATTCCTTTTTGAATGCTCATATTTATGTATCAAATAATTAAAGGCTTCTCCATCAAATGGTATTGAATTTGAATTACATATTTTTTTGAATATGTTTCGATATTCATGTGTTGTAGGGGAATCAACCCTGATTTTGTACCTCAATCTTCTTAAGAATGCATCGTCGGCAATTTTTTTGGGAGGAAGATTGGTTGCAAAAATGACCAATTGATCAAATGGGATTTCAAATTTCATTCCCGTATGCAAGGTTAAAAAGTCTGTCTGGCGGTCTAAAGGAATAATCCATCGATTTAAAAGGGTTTGAGGATCTACGATTTGCCGGCCAAAATCGTCCACAAGGAACAGACCATTGTTGGCTTTCATTTGCAGTGGGGCTTCATAATATTTTGAATCATGATTGAAATTCAAATCGAGTGTTTTGAGTGTGAGCTCCCCACCAGCAATTACAACGGGCCTTTTAATTTTAATCCATCTTTGGTCCAAATGATTATCATCATCCTCTTTATTAATGGCTCTATGATTGACCTGGTCATATACAATGATTACCTGATCGCCTGCCAATACAGCGTACGGGATATAGACGTCATCGGGAAGCGCGTCACCGATCAATTCCGCGATGGTCGTCTTACCGTTTCCTGGAGAACCATATAGGAACATAGGTCTGGCCGAATTCATGGCAGATCCAATCGTTTTTAGTTTATCATCACTTAGAACGATTTTTGAAAAAGCACGTTTCAAATGTTCCTCGGTAATCTCGATGCTTTTAATGGTTTGGATTCCAATGGAATATCTATATTCCTCCAGTGAAACAGGAGCGGGACCCGTGTATCGGTTTTCTTCCAGACATTGAATAGCGCGATTAATACCGGCATCTGTCAATGCGTAGTCTGAGGCGGCAAGTGAAATATCACCCCTGGCAACCTCAATAAACCTGTCGCCCCTAAGCTCAGTGACAATTTCCAGGATCAATGATGACGGCAATTTTATTTTGTTGCTTAAATCGGTTATGTTGAATTTTTTAAGGAAGATACAGTGTTTTAATATTAGATCCGTAATAAATCCGGTCTCAAGGTTTGTTTCCTCTAAATTGTTGGGAGTATGGGGTGTAAAGGTAAAAAAGCCGGATAAATCGGACTCCGATATCAGATTTAAAGCAATCAGGTTAAAACCGAGTCTGCCACCAGACAATCGCTGTCTTTTAATTGCCTGTGCCAATTCTTTTCTTGATATCAACCCCTTCTTCAGAACTCTTTGGCCTAATGGATCTATCATTTTTTATCCTTTCGATTACTCTATATTCTGTTCTTCGATGCCGTCGATTGTGGATGGCGTTGTGGCTTGCTCTTCCGAATTGCCGGTGCTTGGCATAGCGGTAGGGCTAATTTCGGACTGGGCAGGCTTTTCTTTTGACTGTTTGCTCCCCTTGATGGTTTGAACGGCAACGATTTGGCCTTGGCTTGATTGAAACGTGTTTGGTTGTCTCTTTAAGGTGTCGATTCTATTATCAAGTGTCGTTTTAATTTTCAGCAGTTCCTGCCGGTTTGAAATTTCTTTTAGTTTCAAAGCCAGATCCAGTTGCTTTTTTCCGATCTTTTCTTCGGACAGATTTGATATGTCTGTGTTTAGCCTATGGAGGCCGCCTTTCATCTCGGTCAGCGTTTCTGTAAGTGCATACAGATTGTTGGAAACGTCCTCGACATCTTTGGCCATCTGGTTTCCGATGTCTATGAGCGTTTCAATTTCGTCTTTCATGCGATCAGATTCGGCCCTCATGCTATCAGATAATTCTTGATTTTTTCCATTGAGAGATTCGATGGCCTGTGACATTTCTTCCCGACCTGATTTCAAAAAAGCGATCATATTTTCAAATAAAGGTATCTTTTTGGATTGGATATCCTTAATTTTCGCCTGTTCAAGAGAGAGGAAAGAGAATTTAGTATCGAGATCCTTTGAAAGTTTCTCGATACTGGTGGCTTCTGTATGATGGGTTCGCGTAACCCGGTTTTTGATATCAAGATAGGCAATAAATAGGATGATTCCAATCATGAAGGGGATAAGAACAGTCAGAAGCGTAACCCTGTTGCTGAGTTTTTCTAACTTTAATTCCTGCAGTTCGTCCTGTAAGATAGTCTCCGATGATTCTTCATCGTTTCCAAATTGAAATGTTGAAGCAGTATGTTTCTTCATCATTGTCTCTTCCCATATTTTCTAAAGTTTGAGTCACAAAAACAAACATTACTAATCAAATATTGGCATTTTAATGTCCCATACGGGAAATGGAGAAAATCCCTCGCCTTTAGGCGAAGACTTCAGTTTAACAATACCAGTTATAGGCATCTAGGATTCCAGGGTTCCAGGATTCGAGTCGAGAATAGGCGCTTTGCTGTTGGCTATCAAAAGCCAAAAGCTGCCTGCAATTAGCGTTCACTTGGACCCTCGACCCCATGGCCGCTTGGACCCCAAGCCTTCGGCTTTAGCCGAAGGTGGTTGACTTCTCCTCTTTGTGTGCTGCCATCTGTTTCTGTGACATGTAACCGCATATCGGACATTTAATCTCGATCACATAGCGAGATACCAACCGATTCATGTCCCAACCACATAGTTGACATTGAAAAGCGTAGAAAAACATTTTTTTCTCCTATTTCAAACAAACTGAATCCCAAATTGATCATTTTCAGCCCACATAACGATCGCTTTTCTTTTCACACACCCTGGTTTGTTTGCAAAAGGAATAGTAATAATTATTTTTACCCCTGTTTTTATTTTAGGTATACTTCGGGTGCCAACGAGTGCACCTCCCGTGCTAAGATTTTTGATCGTTGCAGGAAAAATCATCGACTCTGTGGAAAATGACACGTCCTTACGGTAATGTTTCCTTTCATTTGTTCTTCTATATCCATCAAAATTATATGCTGTTTCCATTTTATGCGTTCTCCTATCTAAAAAATATCGAGCACATCATTTCTTAATTTTCTATCATCATTCTATCGATTTTCTTTCTAAGCATTGCCTGTGCCTGAATAATCTCGAATTGAAGTTGTTTTTTTCTGTCTTTTATTTTTTTTCTGTCACGCCAATCGGAGAGAAATTCATTGGGCAACGCTTCTAATTCCATATCAGAAGTGATGATCTTATGAATGTACCTTAAGATGTCATTGAAAAACCTCTTATCGGATAGCGTTTTCTTCATTTGCGGTCTCCATTCACCTCGCTGTTAAATAGTGCCCATCCATAAATGGTCTTTTCACGTTCTTACGGCGTTGGGCGCCATGATTTAACTCCTCAAAATAGCACGCTATTCACCCCAAGGGCACTTCCTTCGGGCGCCTCCGGGTTAAATCTGACACCCGCCTTGTCAGAACGCGAAAATCCCTATTTCTGGAGGGACACTAAATAGTAAAAAAGAATAATTGCAAAAGCCATGCCGAATGTGACTAATATTATATGATATAATAACAGATGGTTAATGATAATAACTTGGGGCAGGCATGTAGGGCTATGAAAAGAATTACATAGTTTTCCCTAAGGGGGCAGGGATGAGAATAAAATGTTATATTGATAATCCAAGTTATTTGAAGGCTTTTTATATTGGTGTTTATTAACTTAGATATCGATGGAGTTCGTAGAGTCAAAATTATGTCTAATGAACTACCCCGCAGCAAGCTACGGGGTATCTATTGTCATGCCGGACACGATAAGCCTGCCCCGATAAATAGTTGGACGGGAGCATCCAGTTTATATTTCTGGATCCCGACTTTCGCCGGAATGACAACTCGCGGCATGCGAAGCACTGCCGAACGACAGAACCCGCGGGGAATTGGACCCGAAGGCAATTAAAGCGATAAAGTAACATGAAAAAAGTTGGTTTCTTTTGACATATTTTTTATTCTTAGAGTATAATAATAGCACTCTCACTAACCACCTACATCAAGGGGTGTTACCCATGAAATGCAAGAAAATCCTGATATACGTCTTTGCCATCCTACTCGCTTTTGCTGCACAATCGATTTCTGATGATCTTGAAGAGCTCTATACGTTTTCATATGGCGATTGGACAGGCGGTGCTTATCGAACGGCGAATGGCCCGTTTTCACATTGCCATGTCGCGACAGCTTATGAAGGCGGGATTGTATTTGCCATTTCATTAACCGATGAAAATGAAATAAATTTATTAATTATAAAAGAATCCTGGAAATTGTCCTCAGATCGCAACTATGAAGTTAGCCTCTTGATTGATGGCAAAGATCTGGGACGTTTTATTGCCATAGCAATCGATGATGCCCGGCTGCAAATTGAGATTGGGAATCGAGAAGATATTTTTAATCAATTACGCCTTGGCAACCGCTTGGTTGTTGAAGGTGACCAGGAGAAATTATCATTCAGCCTGAGAGGCTCCAACAAAGCCCTTGAGAAAGTGAAAGAATGTGTAGACGAGGCGCCGTCATTCTCATCATCTGAATAAGACCTATTGCAAGTCTCAAGGTAACCCGTAAGCGTTCTCCGATGTTGAAATCCCCGCATACTTGCAGCGACAGGGAGTGAATTCAAGTTATAGATTAAGATCTACATTATTGTGAAAGTGCGATGCTGAAATCTGAAGGATTTCAGGCAAAATTCGTAATAACCTGTAGCTTGCTTGTTGCAGGGATAGGAATTTTAGCCTTTCGCATCGGAGCGACACAGTCGCGTTCTATAAAATCGTGCTACGATTTTATTGGGATAATCTAGGGAATGCCGTATTTCAAGAGATCGCTGTTTTTCACACGCTTAATTTCATTTCCCAGTTCATCGACAATGGTCGTATAGGCACCACTCACCAAAACATCGTGCCCTTTTTGCGGATCATACATCCGTTTGTAATCCTTTGGCACCAGCCGGTAAGCACCGATTTCAGGATCATATTTGTGCTCATAGAAATCAGGAACGAGTGTTTCCTTTCCCGTTTGGGCGTCGTAGCGTTTAACATAATTTTCAGGCATGAGTTTAGTGGAACCCGATTCAGGGTCGTATAAAGGCCGGTAATTATCGGGTCTCAATACGAAGGTTCCTGACTCCGGGTCGTATATTTGATTATAATTTTCAGGAGTTAGACGGTAGCCACCAAATTCCGGATCATACATTCTTTTCTGATTTTCCAGAGAAAGCACGGGATATCCTTTTTCAGGGTCATAGGTGTTCTGATACCCCATGACGTTGATCTCTCCCACCTTGTTTCCGAGGGAATCAACCACCACGGTTGACTTTTTATCCACCAGCTTTTCAGTACCCGTTTCCGGGTCAACCATTTTTTGGCTGTCTTTTCTGCGAAGCCCTGCAGCCCCTGTTTCCGGATCATATCTACGGCCCATTTCAGGTGATACCCAGCGGTAGGTCTCCATCTCGGGATCAAACACCCTTACATAATCTTTAGGGACCAGCTTCATGGAACCGCTTTCAGGATCGTAACGGGGGACAAGATAGGCAGGTGTTAGAACGAAGATTCCTTTTTCAGGATCATATAGCTTGATGTAGTTGTCTGGAACAAGGCGCTCTTCACCGATTTCAGGGTCATACGCCTGTTTCATTTCTGCATTGAGCAAAACCTCTTCGCCATGGGCGCACACCCAAAATAGAGGTGAAAAAAACACATATAAGAAAAGAAACCACCCAAATATAGACATCCTGTTTATGCGATGCATACCATTCGAGAATGATATGATATCCTTTTAAATCCGAAGCACGAAATTCGAAATTCGAAACAAATTCAAAATTCAAATATCCAAAAAGGCCTCAGCATAAGCCATTGAATTGAACGTTATCTCTTTGTTTTGAGCAGTCGAGTTTATGGCAAAAAATAGAAGCAATCGCAAAACACAAATATTTACATTGATCTTTTTCGTGGTTTCGACCTTTCGTGATTTCGTGATAAGAAGTCTTTTCAGTTTATATTCATGCCATCGTCTCTTTTTTGTTATTACCTTTGGCGGTCTTATAAATTTTTCCTGGATCCATTTGTTTTCGCCTATTTCAACCCAACCGTTTCGCTTATCCAGTACCTGTATACGAGAACCCTTGGGTAAAACGCCGATTAACTCATCCCCACGGGTCGGGCCACTGCGGATACTCATGGCGGTAACCGCTGTAAAACCGCTTTTCGAGCTGTCCGCATCCATGGTTATTTTGTGATAAATCCGCTTGGAGGATGAAGCCGTCAGAAACTGATTGCTCACATCGGCAATCAAAGGAATCACCAAAAACAGCACCAGAGCCAATTTTATCGCTGATGGAGGAAGGCCGGCGAATCGATTGTCAAGGGCCTGGTCTTTGCCTGGCAGCCGATCATTAAATGGGTCGACGGTTTTTGGGTCAGGATCGGAAGAGGGCCTGCAGCGACCTCCCGAAGGGTTGTGTAAGCCAGGAGCACTTGAGCCACGATGAGAATGGTTGCAGCAGCCTGGATCATGATCATTTGTTCGTATGGTCGGGGACGACGCCGACTTGAGAACGATCAACCCAATCAGGCCAAAAGCTGAAACCACAAGGTAGGCACTCTTTATACCCTGCCTGTCTTTACGCAACAAAAGCAAGATTCCATAGGCAACGCTCCAGATAAAGAAGCCCAGCAGGACATTCCAACCCCACACAAAGGGCGCGAAGGACGCCACACCCCATGACAGCCCCATGATTTTTGCAGCCACCAGGTTCAATGCCAGAAGGGGGTTCAGGTAATGATATTTATACAGCAGAAAGATCGCCATTTCCGACGATTCCTGCGAGCCGGCAATTGTGGCGATCAACCCTTCGGATGAGATCCGATATCCTTTGAAACTCAGAAGTAATGTGGCACTCAAGGATATAAGAAAAAGCCAGCATAGGATGGCAAGCTTCTTTTGGCGTGCTGTGCGCAGATCATCAGAGACCGAGGTGACGAAACCGATGGCCCAAATTGCAATGAGGATGTAAATGACCAGACCGAGCCAATATGTCAAGGTCATGTCAAATACCACTTTGCCATAAAGGGTCTCCATTACACGGCCGATCAGCCAGACGGCAAGCAAACCCAAAATCGACACCAGCGCTATCCTGTCAGACCGTTTGAGGATGGCGGTAGATAGTTGAAGTGCCTTGGTGCTTATGCTTGGTGGCAGGTCCGGCGCTGTTTGGACGTCGGCCGTCGCATGTTTGGAATTCTCCGGTTGAGGTTTTCTTTCTAATTTCTCTTTGGCATTAGACATATCGACCACCCTGAATCCTTCTTTACCGAACAGTTTGTCCGCTCAGTGTTGTTAAATGGTGAAGCTTTCTATCAGCAGTGTAATCGCCTCATCATTTTTCAGCTTGTTCAACAGCGTCTTTCAACTGAACTTTTTTCAGGTTTTCATTCGCCAGGGTGTAAAACCCCGGGCTCACCGCAATGGCCTTTTCTAATGATTCGGTCGCTTTTTGGTACCTGCCGTCCGCCATGTACATGCAGCCCAAATTATTGTAAGCCTTTGCGCTGTCGGATGCTTTCGTAAAGGCATCCAGTGCGGCAGGGTAGCGACCACTTTTGGCCAATACAATACCTAAATTGTTATAAATCTTTTCTTTGGGCCCATCATTCTCAAGGGCCTTCATCAAGGTCTTGACAGACTCGTCATAGCGGCCTGCCAGTGACAGCGAGACCCCCAAGTTGTTGTACAATACACCATCGGCCGGTCTGAAACGAATGGCTTGCTGGTACTGCTCGATGGCCTTGTCGTATTTTTTTTCATGATCGTAGATAGCCCCTAAATAGTTGCGGGATTTCCAACGTTCCGGTTCCCAGGCGGCCGCCGTGAGCAAGTGTTTTTCGGCCTTGTCATATTTTTGCAATTTGAAAAAGGCGATGCCCAACCCTTCATGGGCGGCTGCCTGACGCGGTTCTTTTTTCAAAACCGTTTGAAAGGCTGCTGCCGCCTCCGTGTACTTACCGGTTTGTAGAAAAAGCATGCCCTGCTTGTATTGAACCCGCTGATTGTCCGGATCAAGAGCCAGGGACTTTTCATACTGCACAAAGGCCTTGGCATGGTCTTTTTTGTTCATGTAACGATCTCCCAGGGCCTCGTGCTCTTCTGCGGTCATCTCCGGAAGCTTGACATTCAGGGCCGGATCTTCGGCACGTTCTTTTTGCCTCTGATCGTTCAGTCGTTTCATCTCATCATAGCTTGCTGTGTCTTGTGTAGTGTTGCCGGTTGTGGCGCATCCGGTTACCATGCCGCCAATCAACAGCGATAAAAGAACAGCGCAGGTCATTGTAAAAATTGTATAATATCGTGTTTTCATTGAAAGT